>JBPOEW010000011.1:0-204012 GCA_051251555.1 Hoeflea sp. | reverse complement strand
GGAAGACGTTCGGTCATGACAACATTGTGCGCAAATAGCGAAATTGTGCAATGCACAATATGCTGCGTTACTGAAATCAAATTGCCAACTCGCTTGAGGGAGGTCGGTTCGATCGTGCCGATTGTCTGCTACAACTAGTCTAAACCCCGCAAGCGGACATTCCGCTTCCGGCCCCTTTCCGGACGTCAACAAGAGTATCTCTTAAAAAGCCCATTACCGAGGCGCTTGTATTCCAGCCGTTCACCCAGCCGAGTTCCGCTCGTAGATCCTCTTTGCCCGCGTGTAGTCAGGATCTTTCTCGGACAACTCTCCCCGATCGATGGCCAGATAGAGTTCGAGCTCGCTGCGATGGGAGAGCGCCCGGCGACAAAGCTCATCGAGAATCGCTTCGCGCTCGCTGTCGGGCATGGAAGCATAATGCTTGCGGATCGTTTCAGTTGGGGTGTGCCCAAGATTAAGCTGCAATGCCACTTCCTCGATTATCGCCATACTCCCTCGTTTAGACAGGAACGGATGCAAGACCTTGCGGAAGTCATGTGAGGAGATGCTCTCATCCGAAATGCCGGCAGATTGAGCTGCATCCTTGATGATCCGCTGAATTGGGGCATCTGATTTCCAACATTCTAGCGCTTCGGTTTCAGCGGACCGGTAGCCGAAGCCGATCGCGTTGGGCTGTATGTAGCGGTCCGGCAGGAAGAACGGTGCTTCTTCTCGGAAGCCGTTTGCCTGACGCCATCGCGCCCATTCCCGGATTGCATCGAGAAGCCCGGAACCGAGATCCAGACAGTAGGTGCGAATATGCTTGCCGAATTTTGTACTCACCTCACGCGGATCTTGATTGATCCATCTGGTGTGGGTGTTCACGTGCTTGCCGCGGAGTGTGACCAGCGCTGCCACGCGAATGCCAGTCGTTATCAACAATGCGATGTTGGCCCGGTTCCGCAGCTCGATCGGGGTTGAGGCAGGCATCGCCTGGAAGAGGCAAAGCGTCTGATCGAATGTCAGGCTCGTTCCCTTCACCATGCTCGACTCTGCAGCCCGCTCCCTGCGGGAGAGTTTGAAGTAGCCGGGAAGATCTAGATCCATCTGGAAGTCGGGCCGCCGCTGCAGCCATTTGAAGAAAGCGCCGCAACGATCAACCGTATGCACAACTGTTGATTTGCTTAGCCCCCTGCTCCCACCTAGTTCGCGTCGGTGGCGCAGTTCATCCTTAAATCTGAGAACATCATGAATGTTGATCTGCTCGAATGGCTTGTGGTCCAGGTACGCGCTCATTCGACCAATGGCGCGCAGATGCTCATCAACGGTTCTTACATCCCATTCCTGGTTGCTTTCGAGGAAGACCCTGTAAGCGTAAAGTCGGCGCAGATTCGAACTGTTGGTTTCCGGCGGGATTGGGCCCCCGTTTCTACCAGCACCCCCCAAGACCCCAACTTCATTTACGTCGGACGAGTCTCCGGGGATATTGCGGGAGGCTGCAAAGATTTCGGCCAGGTCAGCAGACGTAATGTCAGCTCGTAGCATGTTGTGGCAGTCAGTGCACAGTCCTGTCACAGATAGGCATGTAGTGTCAGCCGAAGGTGTTTGGATCGTCTCCGCAACCAGTGCCTTAAACCCCAGGCAGATCGAGCAGAAGAGGCGGCCATTTTGAGGTAGGCGACCGCGCGGCCAGCGCATGGTTGTCAGGAACTGGCGCAGCTTGTATCCCGCAAACAGTTGAGGGCGCTTGGTGTCGACGGGCTCCAGCCCGGCACGCACCCAGTTCGAGATTGTGCCGTCACTCACGCCGTACATCGCGCAGAGTTCTTCGCGAGCATAGACCCAGTGGCGGCGTGCCTTGGTGGGATCGTATTTGCGGGACATGATCAGCGACCGGAGTTCCTGCGCGCCTTGAGAACCTCGACAAAGTGTTCAACTTCCATGCAGTCCCAGCGCGCGGAGCCGCCAATCCTGATGGGGCGCGGAAAGTCGGGATCTTTGCTCGGTAAACGCGAAACCGTAGATATGCTGATGTTCAGATAGGTTGCGACTTCTTCAACCGTACGCAATCGGACGAGGCCGGTTGAGTTTGTCTGCTTTAGGCAACCAACCGGCGTTGGAAGGCCGCCCTCTGTTGGTCTCGTTTCATCTGCAGCATTTACATCCGGATGTTTAGCCACAGCTGGTTGAGCTATTTGGAATGCCCCCCTCTCATCATTACCAGTTACCGGGTCGGATTCAGCTGATTGGGTGCGAACGGCATTATACGGCTTCCTGCCGATCTCACTCGCTTGGCTCGCTTCCGCGTAAGGGTTGGAATGGCCTTCCGCGCGGTGGTGGTTTGATCCTCTGGAGCCTTCGGGAAAAAGGTCCGAATCAGAGGCCCTGACGGTACGCGCATCATCGTCGGATCCGCCGCCTGGTTTTTTGGATCGGCCCATGGGAAACACTCCGCAGGAACAAGGGTTGCTCGCCGGGTTAATGCTCAGAGATTTTCTGAGCCCGACAAAGTTCGTCGAACCCAAAAATAATCAGTCGGGGTCGTTTGAAGTCGGTAACGCTGCGATGAAGTGTTCGAGATCCGCGCGCAGGATCAGTGTGCGCTTGCCGAGCTTGCGCACTGGCAAGCGACCTTCCTTGATGATGCAGTAGAGTGTGGAACGACCGATTCCGAGAAGGCGGGCGGTTTGGGCAATAGACAGTGCTGTAGTTTCCTGCATGGCTTTATCTCCGTATGGACCGGAACAATTCCGGGTGGATGCGGAGAACTTGCCGTGCGGTGTGATCAAAGACTAATTGTGCAATTGGGCCGTGATAAGTTTCTGGCCCAATTCCTCAATGTGCCGCTGGCGATTAGGGTCACGCTCGCCTTTTGGGCCAGGCTTGGGAGTTGGCATCAACTCCGTGCAAATGTCGCGAACCTGGGTTCTTCTCGCATTCGGAAAACACCTCTTCACAAGTGTCAGCATTTCCCTCTGGGAAATTGGAGCCATTTCATCGTCGGTCAATGCGATGGCTGTCTCGATAACCCGTCGCACCGCGGCTGGTGAAGCCGCTGGGCCAAGTGGTACCGGTTCTAGGTCCAGTGTGTGTTCGGGCCATTTCTCGAGAATGAAAGCGCTACGGATCTGAATTCGGCGATACCCAGCAACATGGACGCCAAGGATCGCCCCTTCCCATGAATCATCGTCATCCGTCCCAATCAACCTGTAGGGTTGCCCTGCGTCATTGGCGTCAGACGTTGCCGTTTGGCGCCAAACCCCACTCGGTATTGGAACCAGCTTCCTGGAATCTCTCTCAGGCTCTCCCCGAACAAGTGATTCAGCGATTTCAGGCGGCAGGTCCGCAAGCGTCGAAACTAGCGCTTCGTCCGCCATGTTTTCACGGTCACGATACAGTTTCAGTTTATCTCCCTCGTCTTTGGGTTCTTGATCCAGTTCCAGAGAAGCGGACTGACCACGCCATGCTATCCAATCAAGTGCCAACCCGAGGCCGACCCAAGTCTTGTTCAGATGTTCCCGCTTAACCAACGGCTCGACCTCAGGACCTTGTTCGTGAGGGCCCGCTTCAGAATTGTCATTCATAAAACGCCTCCATTCTAAAATGATAGTAGATTGGACGCCGCCGGACATACATGCAACTCTCTGGCCCACTAAGGATTGTTCGCCGATCTGGTTTTTCCTTGGGATTTGCTCCGGCTTGCGCGTCGCCCTTACACAGGCCGCATAATAGATCGCGTCGAGCCTAATGACTCAGCGCCTCTTCAGCCACTTCGCGCTCGAACGAGGTCTGATCACCCCACGCTCATAACGCCAATTCACCGAGAGCCTTAACTGCTGCATCGCTGGCAAGATGTCCGTAATGGCGCTCAATCATCTCCGCGCTAGTGCCTGAGATTTGCGCGATAGTGAGTAGCGGGAGCCCTGCGCAGACAAGATCGGTAATCGTGCTGTGGCGCAGAGTGTACGCTGTTGTCTCACCCGGCAAACCAGCGTTGAACGCTGCCGCCGCAATTGGCAGTTTCCAGCTATTCTTGTCCCATGCCCTGCCATTCGAGCGCATGAAAAGGGGCGCACTGGGCAACTTGTTCGCAGCTTGCATTGTCAGGAGATTGGCCGAATCGACTGGCAATTGGATGCGCCGTGGCTTGCCAGTCTTATCTTTTCCGATGGTCAATTCTGCTGTGCGCCTGTCAAAGTCGCCTGCGGTAAGCGCCGCCAGTGCTCCGGGTCGCAAGGGCAACAGGCAGAGCGCGCGAACAAATGGTGCAGCCTCGGCATTGGTTTTTTCCACCAGTTTCCGGCGCTGCTCTCGAGCAAGATAAAGAGTTCGCCTGCCATTGGCATTCGGAATAGCCTTCAACGCCTCCTGCCATGCCGCTTCGCTTCCCGGTGCGCCGGGTGACAACACTTTGGCCAACGCGGCCCGCAAAACCGCCATGTCACGATTGACCGTTGAAAGGGCGCGCTTTCGATGGATTATCTCGCCTTCTTTTCGACGGCTCACCAGTACGGGCTGTCCTTCGAGTCGCTCACGCCATTCCTTGACATGACGGCGGCGCAGTTTGGCTATTTTAACCGAAGCGAGGGCGTCGCCATAGACATAGCGCCTGAAACGCTCTGCGGCTTCGGGTCGGGTTTTTGCATATTCTCGGCAAGCATCAGAGACGGTTTCTATAGCCGCTCGGAGTTCGCCGCCCGTCTCAACAAGCTCCGCTAGAGTCTCAGCTTGCTTCTTTGCTTTTGCGAACATTTCATTGCCCGCCAGCGTCCCAAAGTCGCCAAGGGATTTAGTCCGATATTTTCCAGCGTCCTCGTTATAGGCGCGTGCAATCCAAGTCCCCTTTCCGCCACCGCGCTTCGAGGGACGGAAACCGAGGAAGCATCCAGCGCGCAATCTCTGCCAATGCGGTTCGCGCTGCACCTTGAGCCGTGCCCGTTCGCCAACTCTGCTCAAGTCCAATGCCATTGCCGGTCGCCCTTTACCGTTTTGTATGGAATAAATACGGAATACACCACCGGACGAGCCCAAACAAGTACGAACACCTGATATATATTTTTCAATATCTTATGTGTCCAATGGCGTCCAAGATTGTCCCATTACTCTGCACTCCGAAGGCAGAGGTCACAGGTTCGAATCCTGTCGGGTGCGCCAATATTTTTAATGACTTTTAATGGTATGCATTTTCGTGATTTTGCAAAAGTAATCACGTCCTAACCACCGCTGCAGCTACCCAACCCATTCCAGCAGGATTTCGTTGGCTCTTCCTGTATTGCCGTCCTTGGACAATCGCCTGGTGATTTTTCCACTTTGGAAGCTCGCTTCCAGAACTTGCGCTTCAGTCATTCCGAGTTTTGCAATTAGATGGAGAATGGTGCGTTGGCCCTTGTCCTCATTTTTTTGCTTCTCGCTCTTGAGGTACTCGATCAACCGCATTTTTCTTCGGTGTTGATCGAATAGATACTTCCCATAACCAAAAACTGCGACAATTGCGGTCAAGATTGCTGCCCAACCACCTGCAACAGCAACCAACTGGTAGTAGCCACATAGTGCAATTCCAGCAGTTTCGTTCATCGTGTCTCTTCTCCCAAGGCATTGGCTTTCAATTCAGCTCTGTGTTTTCCGCTGCCTATGCGCTGTAATCGAGCCTTCCGACCGCAATGAAAACTCTCCACCCAGACTTTCTGCATTATCATCTAGCATCTTTGCTTTTATAGCGTCAGAGGTGGCTCGGTTTGAGTGAACCGTTTCGAGCGATTTGCCAAGTGGACTTCTCGCTCGATTACGCTGCCATCACTATCGGTGGCAGCACGTTGAAGTGAGCCTGATCCCGCGTTTGCAGGTCAAGGCATGAATGTGGGCGGGCCCAAGCAGAAATGGGCAGGTGACATCAGCCATGTCTGGTCGCGCGAAGGATGGCTCTATCTGGCTGTAATCTTGGACTTGCATTCCCGAGGTGTGATCGGCTGGCCCCCTCTCATCGATACTGCTTATCGACGGCCCGGCAAGCGGTACAGCAATCGCATGAAGCGGGACCTGGCAATCGGGGCGTTGAACACAGCCATTGCATTCCGCACACCTCCAGGGGCCGCGTTCATCATACCGACAGGGGAAGCCAACACTCTTTTTAAGGTTATCAGAAGCGACTGCGCCAGAACGGCTTCACTGTCTCGATGAGCGGAACAGGCGATTGCTGCGAAACGATGTTTCGGAAGTTAGAGACGTAGTCGGTTGGGTTGAACTTGTCGAAAAAGGCGGAACGATCACTTTTTCTCCATCTGAACAGGCGAACCCGCGGTCCAATCATGTGAGCCGCGCCGGACCGGCTTGAAACGACCTCAAGTCCTCCAGCGTGTCGAGATCTGTGAAATAGGCAGGATCCTGACACTCAACCCGGTTGACCTTGTCCGGATTGTCCCGCGTGAAGTTGCGGCAGCCGGGGTTTGTCTTGTCCGCCAGCAATGCGGGCTTCAACGCCAAGGGGATAACCAGAGGATTACCGCGATCAGCGCCGTTTACCGGTATTGTGATACGGGTCTGATCATTGGCCCGGTGCAGATCGAGAAGCCGCTCCAGAGCTGCGCGGTCCAGTAGCGGCTGATCACCCAGCACGACAAGTGTTGTTTCAGCTTGGGGGGCAGCTTTCAATCCGGCGACCACCGAGCCAGCCTGCCCCGAAGCATAATCCGGATTGTGATTGAACCTGACATTGAGGCCCGCAAGCGCCTGTTCAATTTTCGACGCCTGATGGCCGGTCACTACTGTTACCGGCGCATCGCAGACCGCCGTACAGGCAGACACTGTAGCGCGGATCATCGGGGTGCCGTTGATCTCGATCAGCAGCTTGTTGACGTCACCCATCCGGCGTGACAGGCCTGCCGCAAGAACGATTGCCGCCGTGTCATACATCAGATCACCCTTGCCATTCTGATCACGCTCGCGTCACCGGCCAGGCTATACCGGAAAGGCCATTGACCGGCTCCAGCTCACAAAGAATCGCGCAAGCGGCCAACCCAGCCTTTCTTGGCCGCGACTTCATCAGTTTCTGTGCCTTCTGCCACTGGCTGCGGGCCAACAATCTCACTAAATTTCGCAAAGAAATCGCCGGCCAGCTTCTTCGCCGTTCCATCGATCAGGCGGCTACCGAGCTGGGCAATCTTGCCGCCGATTTCAGCTTTGACGGCATAGTTGAGCATGGTCGCTTCACCATCTGGAACCAGATCCACTTTTGCTCCGCCCTTGGCGAAACCCGCCATGCCGCCGGAGCCTTCGCCACTGATCGTGTAGCCGTTCGGCGGATCGAGATCCGACAGGGTCACCTTCCCGGTGAAACTTGCTTTGACCGGCCCGACGCGCAAGGTCACCTTGGCATTCATCTCGGTATCTGAGGTTTTCTCGATTGACTCGCAACCGGGAATGCACTGGCGCAGGATGTCGACATCATTCAGGGCGGCATAGACCTCTTCGCGGGACGCTTCGATGCGCTGTGATCCGTTCATTTCCATGTTGGTATGTCCTTGTCAGAGTGTGCGTTGGCCACGACGTCGGATTTCGATCATTTCCGCGACAATCGAAAATGCGATTTCGTCGGGCGTGATCGCGCCGAGATTGAGCCCCGCCGGAGCATGAATGTTTTCAAGTTGTGTCGATGATACACCGGATTCCGCCAAATCGGCTTTCAGAGCAGCAGCTTTTTTGCGGGAACCGACAAATGCGAGATATTTGGACGGCACCTTAACGGCTGCCTTGAGTGCCGCACTGTCGCCGCGACCCTGGGTGGCGATGACCACATAATCCCGTTCGCTCCCGTCCGCCGGAATCGTGTACCCGTCGATCAGGCGATCGGTTTCGCCAAAGCCGGTATGATCATCAGCCGGGGCGCAGATGGTGATGAAGAACCCCATGCGCCGGGCCAAATCGGCCAGAGCGACGGCGACGGGCGAAGCTCCGCAAATTGTCAAATGCGGCCGTGGCAGCACCGGTTCGACAAACACATCCATGGTTCCCTGGCTCGGGCACATGTTCTTGGCGTAAACCACGCCTTCGCGGGTTTCGCCGGGCTTGACCTGGTGCTCCGAGAGTTGTTCGTCGGGCTGGATGCTGACAAGCCGCGACTGGCCGTCGGCAAGTGCTTCGCGCGCAGCCTTGAGCACGGCGCTGCGGGCACATCCGCCACCGATCCATCCCTCAGTCATGGTCCCGTCACCGCGGATAACTGCCTTGGCCCCGGCTTTGGCGGCGGTCACGGAGACCGTACGCACGACGGTTGCAAGTGCGAACGGCTCGCCTTTGGATTTGTAATCATTCATCAGATCAAGAATATCGGATTGCCGTGGCATGCTCATATCCTCGCCAGATAGGGTTCAAGAGCTTCGAGACTTTCCAGATTGTGGGCTGGAGCGAACAGGTCGATATAGGGCAGTGCCGCCCTCATGCCGGCGGCTTCGGGCGCATACCCCTGCCAGCCGATCATCGGATTGAGCCAGGCAATGCGGCGGCAGCGACGGCGCAGCGCCTGCATCTCGACATCCAGATTCTTGGCCGGGCCGGTGTCGTAACCATCCGAAACGATCATCACGCAGGTGCGCGAATGAATGCAGCGCTTGGCGTGCCAGCGATTGAAGGTGGCAAGACTTTCGCCGATCCGGGTTCCGCCACCAGTGCCCTGCGCCAACAACGACATGCGCTCCATGGCGCGCTGCGGATTGCGTTCTTTCAGCGCCGGCGAGATGTGGATCAGGCGGGTGTGAAACACAAAAGCCTCGGCCTCGCGAAAGCTGTCGAGCACACCGTGCATGAATCGCAGGAACACCGCCGAATAGAGGTTCATCGAGCCTGATGCATCCAGCAGCACGACGAGACGCAGCGGCTTGTCCTTGCGCTTGCGCCGCACCAGCTCAAGCGGCGTGCCGCCATGGGCAATGCTCTTGTGAATAGTTCGCCGCAGATCCAGCCGTTGACCGGAGCGCCGTGCATGCATCCGGCGTGTCAACCGCGCGCGCATGCTCTTGGCAAGGCGTTCGGCAAGCTCGTGCGCAGCAGCCAGATCTTCGGGTTGCGAGAGGTGACGAAAATCGGTTTTCGACAGAAGCTCGGTCCGTGACGCGCCTTCGCGCTTGGACTGACCGGTTTCGGAGACTTCGCTTCCTTCGCCGCGCTCAACATGGTCAGCCTGATCACTTTCACCAAAGCCACGCTGGCCCGCTGCCTGGGTTTGCAGACCGGTCGGAGATTTCTGCGGCGCACCGGAGATCCGCGTTACCGATTTCATGCCTCGGCTTAACCAGTAAGCATCGAATATCTCATCAAATTTCTGCCAATCCGATTGCCTGCTGCAAAACAGGGTTTTCAAACTGGCGCGCAGGCGGGTGGGCCGGGTCGCATTGCCGCTGGTCAGGATCATCAAGGCATCACGGGTTTCGGCCAGGCCGACAACAAAACCGTTGTCACGCAGGATTTGGGCAAAGCCATTGAGCTTCGTCCGGGCCCCTGCCCCCAGCGGATTTTCCATTTGCAGCGCAGCGCTCATTTCAGGCCACCTTGCCAAGCAGGCGGTCGGTGACCTCGCGGGTCATGCTGGCCTTGTCTTCAGCGGTCTTGATCAGGCACATCAGTGTTTCGTGAACCGTTTCCGGTTCATCACGCAAATGGCGAATGTCGAGGCCAGCTAGAGTGGCTGCCCAGTCAAGCGTTTCCGCAACGCCGGGTGATTTGCGCAATTCCTCCTTTCGGATGAAGCTGACCATGTTGGCAATCTGCAGCGCAAGATCGGTATCGATATCGGGCAGGCGTGACAGGATGATGCGGGCTTCGCGGTCGACATCTGGATAGTCGACATAATGATACAGACAACGACGGCGGAGCGCATCACTGAGTTCGCGGGTTCCGTTGGATGTCAGAATGACACGTGGAATGGTGGTCGCCGTAATCGTCCCCAGTTCAGGAATCGAGACCTGGAAGTCAGACAGCAGCTCGAGCAGAAACGCCTCGAACTCCTCGTCCGCCCGGTCCACCTCGTCGATGAGCAGGACTGGAGGCTTCTCCTGCCGGATCGCGGCAAGCAGTGGCCGTTCGAGCAGATAGGCCTCGCTGAAGATATGTTCTTCGACCGTGGACGCGTCTGTGCCTTCGCGCGCCTTGATGGCCAGCAATTGCCGCTGATAGTTCCATTCATAAAGAGCCACGCTCTGGTCGAGCCCTTCATAGCATTGCAGCCGGATCAGTTTTGTATCGTGGGCAAGGGCCAAGGCCCGTGCCACTTCGGTCTTGCCGACGCCGGCCTCGCCCTCAAGCAGCAGCGGCCGCTTGAGGCTCTCCATCAACCATAGCGCCGTTGCCAGGTCGCGATCGGGGATGTACCCGACCGCAGCCAGTTGCGTGGCGACCTGTTCCTGCGGGATCTTCACCGGAATTTCCCCGACACTATGCGTGCAGACCGAGTTTCTCGCCGACGGTCCAGAGACGCCATGCATCATGCGGCATCTGGATGTGGCCGGCGCCGAGAAATGCATAGGCATCGTTCACGGCATTGGAGAAGCATGGCACACCACCAACATGGGGGCTTTCACCCACACCCTTGGCACCGATGGGATGGTGCGGCGACGGGGTGACCGTGTGATCGGTTTCCCAGTGTGGAGTCTCGACGGCGGTCGGCAGGAAGAAGTCCATGAAGGACGCCCCCATGACGTTGCCCTGATCGTCGTAGCGGATTTCCTGGCCCATGGCGCAGGCAAAGGCTTCGGTCAGACCGCCGTGAACCTGCCCCTCGATGATCATCGGGTTGATGCGGGTGCCGCAATCATCAAGCGCGTAGAAGCGCCTTGTCTTGGCAACACCTGTATCAACATCAATGTCCATGACGCAGAAGTAGGCGCCAAACGGATAGGTCATGTTCGGCGGTTCGTAGTAATTGACCGCCTCAAGCCCCGGCTCCATGTTCGGCGGCGGGCTGTTGTAGGCAGCCCAGGCGATTTCCTTCATCGTCTTGAATTTTTCCGGCAATCCCTTGACCCGGAAACGGTCAACATCCCATTCCAGATCGCCCTCATGCACTTCCATCATGTGAGCGGCGATCATCTGGGCTTTCGCTTTGATCTTGCGGGCAGCGACGGCCGTTGCCGCACCCGCCACCGGCGTGGAGCGGGAACCGTAGGTGCCGAGCCCATAGGGCGCGGTGTCGGTGTTGCCTTCTTCGATCATGATGTCGTCGGCTGGAATGCCGATTTCGGTGGCGATGATCTGGGCATAGGTCGTTTCGTGACCCTGTCCCTGGCTCTTGGTGCCCATGCGAGCGATCACAGAGCCTGTCGGATGGATGCGGATTTCGGCTGAATCGAACATCGCAATGCCCAGAATATCGCAGTTCTTGGCAGGGCCTGCGCCGACGATCTCGGTGAAGAACGAAATGCCGATCCCCATCAGTTCGCGGGTTTCTCCGCGCTGGAAAGCTTCGCGTTTTTTCACCTGCTCTTCGCGCAGTTCCTTGTAGCCGATGGTGTCCATCGCCTTCTTCATGGCGGTGTGATAGTCGCCGCTGTCATATTCCCATCCCAGTGCCGACTGGTAAGGGAACTGCTCGGCCTTGATGAAGTTCTTGATGCGCAACTCAGCCGCATCCATTCCCAGTTTGTGGGCCAGCAATTCCACCGCCCGCTCGATGGCAAACACGGCTTCGGTGACACGGAACGAGCAGCGATAGGCGACACCGCCAGAGGCCTTGTTGGTGTAGACACCGTCGACCGCCAGATGCGCTGTCGGGATGTCATAGGATCCGGTGCAGATGTTCATGAAACCGGCGGGCCACTTGGACGGATCGGCGCAGGCGTCGAAGGCGCCATGGTCGGCCAGAACATGCACGCGCATGGCCTGGATCTTGCCGTCCTTGGTGGCGGCAAGTTCGGTGGTCATGTGGTAGTCGCGGGCGAACGACGTGGTGGAGAGGTTCTCCATCCGGTCCTCGACCCATTTGACCGGCACACCCAGCACAATTGAGCCGACAACCGAACAGACATAGCCGGCATAGGCGCCGACCTTGTTGCCGAAGCCGCCGCCGATATCGGGCGCGATGACATGGATTTTGTGTTCGGGGAGTCCCGAAATCAGCGAGACGACGGTGCGGATGACATGCGGCGCCTGGAACGTGCCCCACAGTGTCAATTCACCCTTGACCTTGTCGAAGGATGCCACCGACTGGCAGGTTTCCAGCGGCGAGGGATGGGTGCGGTGATCAACCAGCATTTCCTTGATGGTCACATCGGCATTGGCGAAGACCGCATCCGTCGCCTCCTGGTCGCCGATCTTCCATTCGAAGATGTGATTGGGGTGTTTGCGGGGGCCGTGTGCGCCCTCCATCTTGTCCTGAATGTCCTCGCGCAGGATCGGCGCATCGGGCAGCATCGACTTGAACGGATCGACGATGCACGGCAGCGCTTCGTACTCGACATCAACCAGCTCGGTGGCGTCAGACGCGATGTAGCGATCCTCGGCAATGACGAAGGCCACTTCCTGGTTCTGAAACAGCACCTTTTCCTCAGCCAGAACCGCCTGTACATCACCGGCCAGTGTCGGCATGTAATGCAGACCCAACGGCTTGAGGTCGGCCGCGGTGAGCACGGCAACGACGCCCGGCAGAGCTTTCGCACGGCTGGTGTCGATGCTCTTGATCCGTGCATGGGCGTGGGGTGAGCGGACGAAATCTCCAAACAGCATGCCGGGCAGTTTCAGGTCATCGACATAGCTGCCCTTGCCTTGCGTAAAGCGGACGTCTTCGACCCGCTTGCGCTTGCAGCCCATGCCCTGGAGTTTTTCGGTACGCTCTGCGCGGTCCTGATCAATCTTGGTCTGGTCGTTCATTCTGCAGCCTCCTGGAACGGGGTCCCGTTGATTTTCGCGGCGGCATACTGGATGGATTTGACGATGTTGACGTAGCCCGTGCAACGGCAAAGATTGCCGGAAATGCCATGGCGGATTTCATCCTCAGTCGGCGCCGGGTTTTCCTGCAACAAACGGTGGGCGCGCAGGATCATGCCGGGTGTGCAGAAGCCGCACTGCAGGCCGTGCATCATGCGGAAGCCTTCCTGCAACGCGCTCAGCGTTCCGTCGGCGTTGGCCACGCCTTCAATGGTGGTGATATCCGTGCCGTTGGCTTGCACCGCGAAGGTCATGCAGCTCTTGACCGACATGTCGTCCATATCGACGGTGCAGGCACCGCAATGGCCAGTGTCGCAGCCAATATGGGCTCCGGTCAGGCTCTGTTGCTCGCGCAGGAAATGGATCAGCAATGTGCGCGGCTCAACCAGAGCCTCGACCTTCTTGCCGTTGATAGTCAGTTCGATATGCGATTTTGTCATTGGAATTCCTCCTCAACCTTTGGCACGGGACTGAGCCCGCTCAGTCGCGCGCCGCACCATGACGCCTGCCATTTTCGTGCGATATTCCGCAGGCCCGCGCATGTCGGAGGCCGGGTTGGTAATCGCTTCAGCGGCGAACACGGCAGCGTCGACCGATGCCTTGTCGAGACTGGTGCCGACCAGCAGGCTCGCTGCATCGGACGCCCAAAGCGGCGTTTCGGAGACATTGGTGAGGCCTATGGAGGCGCTGGTGCATTTGCCGCCCACCATGGTGATGACGACGGCGGCAGCCGCAGTGGCATAGTCGCCGACCTTGCGCTTAAGCTTCTCATAGGCATAGCCATGCCCCGCTGCCGGGATCGGGATCCGGACCGCAGTCACAATATCGCCGTGCTCCAGCGCAGTATAATAGGCTCCATGGTAGAATTCGCGTGCCGCCACATCGCGGCTGCCGTTCGGGCCCGAGATGGAATAGGTCGCCCCCAGGCACATCATCAGAGCCGGCATGTCGTTGCCGGGATCGCCGTTGGCGACATTACCTCCGAAGGTTCCCTTGTAGCGGATTTGCGGATCGGCGATCAGCCGCGAGGTTTCGGCAATGATGGGGATGTTTCGGGCAAGCTCATCAGAGGTGATCAGCTCGAACTGCGTGGTCATGGCGCCGATGACGATCTCATCGCCGTTGACCGTTATGCCTTTCAGATTGCCGATGCCGGAAAGGTCCACAAGATGTTCCGGCGACGCCAGCCGGGTCTTCATCAGTGGTATCAGGCTGTGCCCACCTGCGAGGATGTTTGCATCCTCGCCCAATTTGGTAAGCAGAGCCACTGCATCTTCAACAGTTGCAGGTCGATGGTAGTCGAATGTGCCGGGTATCATTCTAGCTCCTCCCGAAAGCTTGGCAGTTCAGAAAACCGATCATTCGATGGGCCAGCGGCCTGTCTTTATCGGTTTCATAGAGATGGGAAGGAGTGGAGACTTTGAAGACGCACGGCACAACAGCGCTCGCACCGAATAACGATGACTATTCACGAAATACGCCTGTTGTGCACGAACTGCGTCAACAGCGTTGACATAAATTTCAGGCGATGTCCGAATGCTGACGGGACTGATGGGCGGCCAATTCCTGTCGAAGATCGGCAACGCGGGCCCGGCTGATCGGTACCGTCCGGCGAACAGGCGAAACCAGTTCCGCCACTGCGGCATCTCCGGATTTCTTCACCTGGCCCACATGCGCCAGATTGACGATGTAGGATCGATGGGTCCGGTAGAACACCGGCTTTGGCAAGCGTTCGAAAATTTCAGTTATCGAGAGTGTGCAGAAAAGATCGTCGCGGCCGTTGAAGACATAGGTGTAATGGGCGTTGGCATGCACAGATATGACTTCACTGGCCGCGATGTGAAGCCGGTTTCCATTCTTTTCGATCGGCAAAAGATTGGCCGAAACGCCATCGATAAATGCGTTGGCTGTTGCATCTGCCGGTCTTGCTGTAACAGTGTCATCAACCTCGATATCATTGAAATCGTCAGCGCTGATCTCTCCAGCCCGCTGGTCTTCATGGTCCCTGCTTTCCGCCAGCCGCTTCGGCACCAGCGTCAGCATGAAGATTCCGGAAATCGCGAAGGCGACAACACTGACGATCACGGCCAGGGTGTCGCTTGACATGAACGAGGTAGACAGGCTTTGGGCGGCAAGCGAAAAGTCAAATGTCGTACCTTGCATCGCGGTGTAATGCATTCCGGACACCGCGCATCCGAGGAAGGTGGCGCAGAGGAAAAGCGGCGGTCGTCGCTCAGCCGAAAATGCCAGCCACAACGCCAGACCCGAGACTGTAACAGCGATGACGAAGCTGACAACGACATAGGCGGGGTCATAGGTTATTCGGGCGCTGGAATTGAGCGCGATCATGCCAACATAATGCATGGTCGCGATGCCCAGCCCCATCACTCCGGCCGCGATCACAAGCAAATGCGGGGACCGCAGGCTTGCCATGAATATCGCTATGCCGGTCACCAGCACGCAAAGCAGAAATGACAAAAGTGTTGGCAAGACCAGATAATCGACGTCGGCGGCCATTCCCATAGACAGCATGCCGATGAAATGCATACCCCAGATGCCAACCGCCAAGGTCATTGCCGAGGCTGCGATCAGGAGACGTCGGTTGAGCGCGAACGCCCCCGAAATGCGCAGCGCCAGGTACAAACCGACATAACTGGCCTGAATGGCGACTATGATAGATAGCGCAACCAGATAGAAATTATGATGCATTGCCATTTAGGGGTTGGCCCAATCAGCCTGGCATGGTGTTGGTTCCCGGATCATAATTTCAAGCTAGCATAAATCGTCGGCCAATTTCCACCAGATCCAAATACCTGTGACGGTGCGTCGGGTTATTATCCCTGTTATTTGGCTGTTTCCATGGCGTCATTTCTGATGAGTTCGTGAAGGCCTGGCTGGCCAGATTTAGTGCCCCCCACAATTATTGCTCGTATCCAGGTTAGCGCGGGAGCCGCAGTTCACTTCCCTGGCGCTGACGATTAGCCAATGGGCAGGAAACACTTCCTTGTACCTGGCCGGCCTCCTCGGCCGAGCGCCTTGAGCAAATCAGCGGTCGCGTCGGATGTCCGATATAACATTTCTGAGCGCCCAAAGCTGTCAGTCCCCGTCCGACCCCGATGAGCCGGGCGGATTGTCTCCATCTCAGTCATTGAGAACAGATTCACCTCTTCATGAAAACAGACTCCGGACACTCTGGCACCAATGGCAGATGTTTCTTGAATCTGATGTGTTCGGACTAACCCCGATCTCAGAAAACTGTAGTTTACAGAATAGGCTCGGGCCGCGCTGGCTCACCAACCGAAGCGGATTGAACCATAGTTCCGCTATCTCACGGGATCACGCGAGTAGATGGCCAGCGGGTTCTTAGTGGCACTATCTTTGTCATTCGCAACGAATTGTGCTGGCGCGCTGCGCCATCGGACTAAGGTCCGCATAAGACGATCTACAACCGGTTCACCCGATGGAGCCGGCTTGCCGTGTACAACAGGATTCCCGCAGAGCGTGCCTGCATGGCCGGAATGCCAATCCAGCCTCTCAGACGATCTTCCACTTTTATATCAGGTCGCTGCCGGGTAGCGTCTTTTCAAACGCTGACGATGTTATCCGCGTGAGTAATCAAGGCTGCTTCCATGTCCCGTATCAATATCGAACAATTGCACACGTTTCTCGAGGTTGTTCGCCTGGGCGGGGTGCGCAAGGCGGCGCAGAGCCTGAACGTCAGCCAACCCGCCGTGAGTTCCAGAATCAAATCGCTTGAGGATACGCTGGCGGTGGACCTGTTCTATCGCAGCTCAGGCGGCCTTACCCTGACCAAACGGGGCGAAATGCTGATCCGTTATGCCGAGCAGTTCGAACATCTGTGCGAACAGGTGACAGCCAATATCATCGCCCCCGACGCGATCGAGCGCCAACTGCGCCTCGGTGTCGCCGAAACCGTGGCGCAATCCTGGTTGCCCGATTTCGTCTCTGCGCTGCACCACCGGTTTCCGAAAGTCGAGATCGAGATTGACGTCGACGTTTCCACCAATCTGCGCGAGCGGCTGCTCGACCGCGAGATCGACCTTGCCATTCTGCTGGGCCCGGTGTCAGAGGCGACAATAGCAAACATCATGCTTCCCGGGTTCGACATGGCCTGGTACGTGGCGGCAGAAACCACCAGCCCGGACGGCGACGACGCCACCCTGATCGCTTCTCACCCGGTAATCACCTTTGCCCGCAACACTCGTCCGCACCGCGAGCTCAAGCGCGCCCTGTTCGAAAGGGTGGGACCAGGCGCGCAGATCTTTACGTCCTCATCGCTGTCGGCTTGTTTCAGGCTGGTTGAGGCCGGGCTGGGTGTGGCGGCTTTGCCGCAAATTCTGGGGCGCGACCTGGTGGCGCGTGGTGTGCTGCGCACCTTCGATCCTGGGTGGGTGCTTTCGCCGCTGCAGTTCACCGCATCTTACCTTGGCGATCCGAAAAGCCATGTCGTGGAAATTGCGGCGCAGCTGGCACTGGCAACGGCGCAAGACAAAAGCGATAAGAAAAGATGATCACTTAAGCCAAAAACTTTCGATTTGATTTGATTGGTCTTGCCTGCGACGCTGCCTGCATGACGCCCCTTGCCGGAAGATGTAAAACCTGATGCCAGCCCCCCGTATTACCATTGCAGTCGACATCGGTGGCACCTTCACCGATCTGGAGTTCCGGGATTCCAGAACAGGTGCCGCCCACAGCCTGAAATCCCCGACAACCCCGGACAACCCTGCCCGCGGCTTGACCGATGCCATTGCATTGGCGGGCGAGCGATTTGGTTTCACCACGGCTGATATCGCGCTGATCCTGCATGGCACCACGATCGCGACCAACGCCGTTCTGACCCGCGACCTGCCCGCAGGCGCCCTTATCACCACCGAAGGGTTCGAGGATGTGCTTGAAATCGGGCGCCATGCCCGGAGCGATATCTATGCGTTGCGCGGGCCGGATCGCAGTATCCTGGTCCCCCGCCGTCACCGGTTTGGTGCACCAGGGCGCGTCGATGCTTCAGGCGAGATTGTCCGCGAGATCGACGTCGCGGCACTGGATGTGATGATCGAGCGTGTGGCTGTCTCCGGCGCCAAGGCCACGGCCATCTGCTTGCTCAATGCCTACGCAAACCCGAGCCAGGAAATCGCGATCCGCGACCGCTTGCTGGCCCGATGCCCTGACATGGCCGTGTCCTGCAGCCACGAGGTCTCGCCGGAGATCCGCGAGTTCGAGCGGACGGCAACCACGGTTCTCAATGCTCTGCTTGTCCCCGTCATCGCCCGCTATGTCACCGCCCTGCGGGCGCGGCTGACGGATGCGCAGATCACGGCACCCGTCTATCTGATCCAGTCCAATGGCGGCGCGATCAGCCTTGATGCGGCTGTGCAGGCCCCGGTCAAGCTGCTCCTCTCAGGCCCCTCGGGCGGCGTTCTGGCGGCGCAGAAGCTGGCCAACACCCTCAAGACACCGGATGTCGTCGGCGTTGATATGGGTGGCACAAGCTATGACGTGGCCGTTGTGGCTGGCGGCGAACGCACGGTTGTCACCCAGGGCGAAATCGACGGACTGCCCGTCCGCGTTCCGATGGTGGAAATGAACACAATTGGCGCGGGCGGCGGTTCGATCGCCTTTGTCGACCCCTCGGGTCGCCTGCAGGTAGGACCGCGGAGTGCGGGGGCGGTGCCGGGGCCGGTCTGCTACAACCGTGGCGGCACCGAACCCACGGTGACCGATGTGAACCTGATCCTGGGACGGCTTGATGCAGCCACTTTCCTGGGTGGTCGATTTGCCCTTGATCTGGACGGTGCGCGTGCCGCGTTGCGCGACAGGATCGAGCTGCCGCTTTCGCTCGCGCCGGACCATGCTGCGGCTGGTATCCTTGCCGTGGTCAATGCGAAACTTGCCGCCTCGATCAAGTTCTCGCTTTTTGCCAAGGGCCTTGACCCCCGCGATTTCGCGCTGATGAGCTTTGGCGGGGCTGGCGGCCTGCACGCAACAGAAGTCGCAGAAGAACTGGGCATCACTCAGGTGATCTTCCCCCGCGATCCTTCGACCTTTTCGGCTCATGGAATCCTGTTTTCAGATATCCAGCACGATCTCTCGCGCACGGAGATCCTGCCGCTGGCATCCGACAGCCTGGCCGCATTGAATTCAATGGCTGACGATCTGCGCACGCGCGGCAGCGCGCTGCTGGATCAGGACAAGATGCCTGAGGAAAAGCGGATCCTCACCCTTACCGCCGACCTGCGCTATCGCGGTCAGGCGTTCGAACTGATGACCGCCATGCCCGATGGCCCTGTGAGCGTGGAAACCCTTGCCACCTTGCGGAGCCGTTTCGAGGATCAGCATCGCCAGCGCTTTTCTTTCGATGATCCGAAGGAGGCTGTCGAACTTGTCACCCTGCGATTGACCGCTATCGGCGTGCTGGGCGACGCAGATCTGCCAGCTGTCCCCTACGCTCCCAGCGAAACCGCAAGTGTGACGCGCCGCCCTGTCCATGTCGACGGCTCCTGGTTTGACACGCCAGTGCATCGCCAGCTTTCGCTGGCACCCGGTGCCACCGTCACCGGCCCCGCGATTATCGAACAGGAATACACCACCCTGCTGATCCCCGGCCGCTGGACCCTGACCATGACGGCGACCGGCGACATGACCGCAAGGAAACAACCATGATGCGTCCCGATCCCGTCCTTTTGGAAATCGTCTCTGCCGCGCTCGTATCGGTCGCAGAGGAAATGTCGGTAACCGTCTGGCGCACATCCCGGTCAACGACCGTGCGCGAGCTGCTGGATTACTCCACCGCCGTGTTTGATGGCCAAGGCCGAAACGTGGCTCAAGCAGCACGAATGCCGGTGCACCTGAATTCGATGGAATTGTGCCTTCATCACATCGCCGCCCACCACATTCCGCTTGAGGAATGGCGCGACGGCGAAGTGATCGTGACAAACGACCCCTATTGCGGCGGCCAGCACCTGCCGGATTTCATCGCCTTCAAGCCGGTGTTCAAGGACGGTCAGCGCATCGCCATCACCTGTGTTCTGATCCACCATGTCGATGTCGGCGGCGGGGCCGCGGGCGGCTATAACGCCAAGGCGGTCGAGGTGTTTCAGGAAGGGTTGCGCCTGCCGCCGGTGCGGATTGTACGTGACGGGAAGATGCAGGAGGATCTGTTCGCAACCATCTTGCAAAACGTCCGTGAACCGGAAACCTTTCGCGGCGATTTTCTGAGCCAAATCGCTGCACTCGACGTTGGCGCGCGGGCAATGCTTCGGCTGGCTGATCGCTATGGTGTCAAGGCACTCGACGAGATCGGGGCGGCACTTCTTGATCACGCAGAGCATGAAATGCGCAACGCGCTGGAAGCTTTGCCCGATGGCACCTACAGCGCCGAGGATTTCGTCGATGGCGACGGGATCGAAGACGGCGCCAAGCGGATATCGGTCGCCCTGACGATCAAGGGCAGCGACATCGCGCTGGATTTCAGCGGCACGTCTGACCAGGCCAAGGGGCCGATCAACGCCACCATGGCGACGACAACCTCAGCGGTCTATTACGCCGTGATTGCGGCCTGCGGTGTGACTGCAACTGTCAACGCCGGCTGTTACCGGCCGATCACCGTGACCGCACCCGAAGGCTCATTGGTCAATGCCAATTTCCCCGCGCCGGTGTCGATGCGGATGCTGCCCGGGCACAAGATCGCCACAGCCGTTTTGCGCGCCTTTGCCCAGGTGTTACCCGAGCGTATTCCGGCCAGCTATTACGGCACCACGTTCAATCATGCGGTCAACATCCGTCACGCCGACGGTCGCCGTCAGGTCTATTTCGATTCCGAACTGGGTGGCTGGGGCGCTCACCCCGAACGCGACGGGCCAAACGGCCTTGCCGCCGGTTTTCACAACGGCCAGAACACCCCGGTCGAAATGATCGAGGCGCTGTTTCCACTGCGCTTCACCCGCTACGGCCTGGTGCCGGGTTCGGGTGGTGCCGGCCGCATGCGCGGCGGCCTTGGCATCGTGCGTGAGTGGGAATTCCTGGCCGAAAGCGGTTTGCTGAACTCGGCCTTTGACGCCTTCCAATCCCTGCCTTACGGGCTGGAAGGCGGCGAGCCCGGGCGCGGTGGCAGTTTGAACGTGACACGCGATGGTGTGACCACGCCTCTGGCCGCCAAAACTATCGGTCACGCCCTGCGCCCCGGCGATATCGTACGCATGGAAACCCCCGGCGGTGGCGGGCATGGCGATCCGGAGCTGCGGGATGCTGCGGCGATCGCGGAGGATCAGGCAGATGGCTATGTTTAACCCGGACTGCGCGAACAACGGCGGTGGGACCGGTGCCCTGGGCGGCGGCGTCGCACTGTTTGACCTGAGCCAAACATGCGCGCCCGTTGAGTTAAGGCACCGCAGGGATTGTAAATTCGGCACAACATCTGCGAAGGTCTTGAAAGATCAGCACTTGCGTGATCGGCTTTGCATCTTGGGAGACAGGAAATGACCGAACCACTGCCACAACGTGTGTCGCGCTGGCTGGCATGGGTGGCAGGGGCAGTGATCCTGTTTGGCTGTGCGGTGCCGATCACCATCGATGTTCTCGCGCGGTATTTCCTGAACCGAGCCCTGGTCGAGAGTTTCGAGATTTCGGGATATGGCCTTGCTGCCTGTATCGGGCTTGGGCTCGCATTTACGGTCACCACCAAGGCCCATATCCGGGTCGATTTCCTGGTCGCCAAGATGCCGTTTCCGGTGCGCGCCGGCTGTGACTTGCTGGCTGCCTGTGCACTGGCTTTGGTTGCGGCGGCGCTGGCCTGGTTTGCATGGGGCACGGTTTCGCAGTCCTGGGCGATGGGCGCGCGGTCGATGTCGCAATTGCAGATCCCGATCGTGATTCCGCAGGGTCTGTGGTGGATCGGACTGTTCTGGTTTGCCTGCATGGCGGTGCTGGCGCCCTTTCAAGCCGTGCTTCGGTTGATCAAAGGCGATCGCGCAGGCTTTGAAGCGGCTATTGGATCTGCTGATCTCAACGCCGAGATTGATGAAGCCGTACATGCAGTGGAGGGCCGGCAATGATCGGCGCGGCGTTTGTTTTACTGCTGGTGATGCTCGTTCTAAGCTTGCCTGTGGCGGCTGTTCTGGCCCTGACCGGCTACATCCTGTCCGAAAACTATGCATTCTTTCCCATGACGGGGGCGGCGGGTGAACTGGCATGGAATTCGTCCGAGGATTTTATCCTGATCGCGGCGCCGATGTTCATCATGATGGGGGAACTGATGCACCGCTCCGGTGTGTCGGGGCGGCTGTTCAATGCGCTGACGCCATGGTTCGCCCGTCTTCCGGGCCGCCTGATGCACACCAACATCGCTGCAAGTGCGGTCTTTGCGGCGACCTCTGGATCCTCCATCGCCACTGCCGCCACCATCGGTACCGTGGCCATCCCGAACATGGACAAGGGCGGCTACAACCGACCGCTGTTTCTTGGCTCCATCGCTGCCGGCGGCACTCTGGGTATTCTCATTCCGCCGTCGATCAACATGATCATCTACGCAGTGCTGACTGATACTTCGGTCGCCGATCTCTACGCTGCCGGATTTATCCCCGGCTTCCTGCTGGCAATGTTATTTTCCGGTATCGTTCTGGCGTTGGTGCTGTGGCGGCCACATTGGGGCGGGCCCAAGGTTGTCGAAGGATCGCTGTGGCCCGAGCGGCTCAGGGGCCTGCCGCACCTGCTGCCGCCTTTGGGCCTTTTCACAATTGTCGTGGGCAGCATCTATGCCGGTCTTGCCACCCCAACCGAAGCGGCAGCTCTGGGCCTGATTGCCACCGTGATCCTGGTGGCGCTGAACGGCAAGCTGACCCTGCCGGTGTTGCTGACCGCCTTTGAAGGAACCGTACGGACCACCTGCATGATCATGCTGATCGTGATCGCAGCATTCTTTTTGAACTTCGTCATGGTTTCCATCGGCCTTGTCGGTGCAATCACCGACGCAGTGCTGTCGCTCGGCTGGCCGCCTTTGGGCATGCTGCTGGCCATCGTGGTGTTCTATCTGCTGTTGGGCTGTTTCATGGAAACGCTCTCGATGATGATCGCCACCACCCCGATCATCGTGCCGGTGATAGTTGGGTTGGGCTATTCCCCTGTCTGGTGGGGGGTGGTTTTCGTGATCCTGATCGAGGCGGCGCTGATCACTCCACCGGTCGGCATGAACCTCTATGTGGTGCAGGCCGTGCGCAAGGGCGGCGGCGCGTTTACCGATCTGTTCAAGGGTGCGGCACCTTTCCTTGTCGCCATGCTGATCATGATCAGCCTGTTAATTGCCTTCCCGCAGCTGGCCCTCTGGCTGCCCACAATCGTCAATCCGAAATCCGGCGGATAAAGCCGTTTCAACCCAAGGGAGACTATGATGAAACTTCTTGCAACAACGACGCTCGCGACACTGCTGGCCCTGCCAGCGATAGCTCAGGAGATGCCTGCAACAGAATTCAACGTGGTTGGATCCATCGGCAGCCTGTCGATGTACACCGACAAGGAGCTGCCGTTCTGGTCTGAAACTGTGCCTGCTGAAACCGGCGGCAAGATCACCGCGAATGTCAAACCCTTCACCGAGCTCGGCTTCAAGGGTGGCGAGATCTTCCGGCTGGTCAGCAATGGCACCTTGCAGATCGCAACCACCGTGCTGGCCTACAACTCAGGCGAAGTACCGCGCAACGAGGCGACCGATCTGGTGGGAGTGCTCAGCAGCGTCGAGCAGCTGGCCGAAGTGGTCGAAGCATGGCGGCCGTCCTATTCCGAATTTCTGGAAAAAGTACACAACATCAAGCTTCTCGGATTTGGCACGTACCAGGCTCAGGTGATCTATTGCCGCGATGAATTCACCTCGCTCGCCGATCTGGCAGGCCGCAAGGTGCGTGCCTCCGGTGCCTCGCAGCAGGCGTTCGTCAGCCATCTGGGTGGTTCGCCCCTGTCCATCGCATTCGCTGAAGTCCAGCCTTCGTTGGCCAGCGGCGTCGTCGATTGCGCCATCACCGGTGCGCTGTCCGGCTACAAGGCCAAATGGCATGAGAGCGCCAAGTTCATCTCGCCGATGCCGGTCAATTTTGGGCTTGCGGCACAGCTTGCCAATCTGGATTGGTGGAATGGTCTCGATGCCTCTGTTCAGGACTACCTGACAACAGGACTTCGCGGGCTCGAAACCTCGATCTTTGAACTGGCGGCCACGGAAACCGAAACAGGCCTCGCCTGCAACACCACTGGTCCATGCTCCGAGGGTGAGCCGGCCGGAATGACCCTGGTTCCGCTCACTGAAGCTGACGAAGCCCTGCGCGCCGAGGCCGTGAAGGTCGCAATCCTGCCCGCGTTCGCCGAACGTTGCGGTGCAGAATGTGTGTCCGCATGGAACTCAACCATCGGCGGAAAGCTGGGCATCACCATCGAATAGGTCATCCAGGGCGGCAGGTTTTCCCGCCGCCCACTTCCTACCTAGCGGGCCTCGCCCGGTTTGCTGGCAGGCCGCGCAAACATTCTCATTTAGCGCGCTAAGTTTCGGAATTTCGCTCAAGTCAGCACTGTGGGACTGGAGAAACGCCTTGGTCCCATCTGTAAAATAGGCCTGTGCAATGCCGGGCCCGAGCTCCCTGAGATGAAACGCATGGGTCTCCCCGCTCCTGAACTTCTCATACCGGGTCCAATAGCTCTCTCCGTCGAACCCGTAAACGCCGGCGTCAGCCTCTCCGGATGAAAACCGAACCGCGCAGCGACCATCCGATCCGTAATCAATGACCGCAAACAGAGTCCGGGTTTCCGGTTGAAAGCAGTAGATTTTGCGCCCTTCCAGAAACAGTCTTACATCGTCCGCATTCATCATCGTTCACCTCAGTTCGATAAGTCTTGTTGCTGAAAAACGCCTGCTTGCAGATAAGTGCACCAACATGCAACGCAGATCCACCGTTCAAGCTCAGCCCCGGGGCGCATTACCGCTCTGATCATCTCATGTTTGTCTGACTATCTTCAGGAACCGCGTTGACGTGGCCGCAAACGAGGCGCGCGCAATTGTGTCCGCGACGCAGCGGGAATTGAACGATGACATCGACGTTGCGATCGTGTCAAAAAGCGATAGCAACTCCTATTCCATTATCCGCATCCAGACGACTTAACCGTGAGAACGCGATGCTGGTGGAAGCCGGCATTCACGATAAGGATGGCATGAACTGCGAACACAATTTCATTCGAGAGACCAAATCATAGGTCGAAACTGATGGCGATGGAACGGTCCGGAATCTTGAAGCGAACCTTGTAATATGGTGGTGTTTCGCGGGCCCGACGGAGCTCACGCACGGTCTATAGCCGAGAGTCGTTTTGTTTCGGTTTTTTTCGTTTGACATTCGATTATGGTTCCTTTTATCCTTATCGAATTCGGGAATGCAGGATGTATACTCACCCGCAGCAAGCAATGGCAGCGGCGTTGAAAGTGCGTCCGACATGGACTCTGGAGGCGGGGCTTGGGAGGGCTTCTCTACATGCTGGAATTGGACAAAGTCTCCAAGATTTCCAACGGGGAAAAGCATATCAGTGACGTTTCGCTGCGGCTGAAAAGCGGCTCGCTGAACGTCCTTCTGGGGCCGACCTTGTCGGGCAAGACAAGCCTGATGCGGATCATGGCCGGGCTTGACCGCCCCACACACGGGCGCGTTTTGAGTGACGGCAAGGATGTGACCGGACTGGCCGTGCAGAAACGCAATGTCGCCATGGTCTACCAGCAATTCATCAATTATCCGGCGATGACGGTCTACGAGAACATTGCCTCGCCACTTCGGATTTCCGGCGCCGACAAGGCGACGATTGCGCGCGAAGTCGACCGCGCCGCAGAACTGCTCAGGCTTGGCCCTTATCTGCAGCGCACGCCGCTCAATCTGTCAGGCGGACAACAACAGCGCACGGCGCTGGCGCGCGCCATTGTGAAGAAGGCCGGACTGGTGTTGCTTGATGAGCCGTTGGCCAATCTCGATTACAAATTGCGCGAGGAATTGCGCGCCGAGCTGCCGAAAATCTTCTCTGAATCCGGCGCCATTTTCGTTTACGCCACAACCGAACCGTCCGAAGCGCTGCTTTTGGGCGGCGATACGGCGACGCTGAGCGAAGGCCGCATCACCCAGTTCGGCCCAACGGTCGATGTGTTTCGCGACCCGGTCAATCTGGTGACGGCGCAGACATTCTCCGATCCGCCGATGAACCTGCTGCCGATGGAGAAAAAACAGGGCAATTTCGTCAAGCAGGGCGTGAAAGACATCCCGGTTCCAGCCTCGCTTTCGCATCTCGCAGACGGGCCCTGCACGCTTGGCTTCCGCCCGCACAATCTGTCCCCTATCGCCGGACCAGGCACCACGCCGCTTTCGGCCGAGGTGATGGTGACCGAAATCACCGGATCGGAAAGCTATGTCCATCTCATTCATCAAGAGCAGCGATGGGTGATGCTGACCAAGGGCATTCACGACATCGACGCAGGTACGGTGCTGGACGTGCACCTCGATACGGCTCACCTGCTGGTGTTCGACCGCGACGGACGCACGGTTCGCCTCCAAAAAGTGGGGGCGTGAGGAAAAACCATGGCCCGCATTGATCTTGACCATATCCGCCATGCTTATATGGCAAACCCGTCCCGCGACGAGGATTACGCGCTGCGCGAGGTGCATCATTCCTGGGATGACGGCGGCGCCTATGCGCTGCTCGGGCCTTCGGGATGCGGCAAGACCACGCTGCTCAACATCATTTCCGGTTTGCTGACGCCATCAGAAGGCAAGATCCTGTTCGATGGCAAGGACGTCACCGGGCTGCAGCCGGAAGAGCGCAACATTGCCCAGGTGTTCCAGTTCCCGGTCGTCTACGACACCATGAGCGTGGCCGACAATCTGGCCTTCCCGCTGAGGAACCGCGGCATGGCGGAAGGCGACGTCCAGGCCCGCGTGGCCGAAGTGTTGGAGATGATCGATCTCGGCAGCATCGCCAATCGCAAGGCGCGTGGGCTAACGGCGGATCTAAAGCAGAAGATCTCGCTCGGTCGCGGCCTGGTGCGCGCCGATGTCAACGCCATCCTGTTCGACGAACCGCTGACGGTGATCGATCCGCACATGAAATGGCAGTTGCGCTCGCAGCTCAAGCTTCTGCACCGCCGCTTCGGCCACACCATGGTCTATGTTACCCACGACCAGACCGAGGCGCTGACTTTTGCCGACAAAGTGGTGGTGATGTATGGCGGCGAAATTGTCCAGATCGGCACACCGCAGGAATTGTTCGAACGCCCCAGCCACACCTTTGTGGGCTACTTCATCGGCTCACCGGGCATGAACGTGCTGCCCGTCGCACTCGACGGCGCGCGGGCACAACTGGGCCAGCAATCCATCGAACTTCCGGGGGTCGCGAACCAGACCGACGGCAAGCGCACCGAGCTCGGCATCCGGCCCGAATTCGTTCAGCTGGGAACTGCGGGCATGCCGGTCAGCGTCCGTGCGATCGAGGACATCGGGCGGCACAAGATTGTCCGGGCCATGATCGAGGGGCATGAACTGGCGATCGTGCTGGATGAGGATTCATCCATACCCGCCGATCCGCATGTCACCTTCGATCCCGTGGGAATTAATATTTACGCCGACGACTGGCGCGTAAAGATGGGAGGCTGAGATGGACAAAACCTGGAACAACAAAGCCTGGTTCATGGTGTTGCCAATGCTGCTGTTGGTGGCATTCTCGGCCGTGATCCCGCTGATGACGGTTGTCAATTATTCGGTCCAGGACACATTCGGTAACAACCAGTTTTTCTGGGCCGGCACCGACTGGTTCTCCGATGTGCTGGCCTCTGCCCGCTTTCATGACGCGCTTTTGCGCAACCTGGCGTTCTCCGGCATCATCCTGTTGATCGAGGTGCCGCTCGGCATCTTCATCGCGCTGAACATGCCGCGCAAGGGACTGGGGGTGCCGTTCTGCCTGGTGTTCATGTCGCTGCCGCTGCTGATTCCGTGGAATGTGGTCGGCACCATCTGGCAAGTGTTCGGCCGGGTCGACATCGGCCTGCTCGGCTACACACTCAACGCGATGGGCTTTGACTACAATTATGTCAGCGATCCGTTCGACGCCTGGGTGACGGTCATCATCATGGATGTCTGGCACTGGACCAGCCTGGTGGTGCTGCTGTGCTATGCCGGACTGGTATCGATCCCCGACGCCTACTACCAGGCAGCCAAGATCGACGGCGCCTCGCGCTGGTCGGTGTTCCGCTATATCCAGCTGCCGAAGATGAACCGGGTGCTGCTGATCGCCGTGCTGCTCCGCTTCATGGACAGCTTCATGATCTACACCGAGCCCTTCGTCGTCACCGGCGGCGGGCCCGGCAACTCGACCACCTTCCTGTCGATCGACCTGGTCAAGACCGCCATCGGTCAGTTCGACGTCGGGCCGGCAGCGGCGATGTCGCTGATCTACTTCCTCATCATCCTGTTGCTGTCATGGGTTTTCTACACCGTGATGATCACCAACGACGCCAAGGGCTGAGGGAGAGCGAACCATGACCTATACCGACAACGCCACCTCGCAAACCAGTCTTGACGCCACAGCCGCAATGGCGCGGCGGACGCGGCGGTCAAACGCCATCGCGCGTTTTTCCTTCCTGGTTCCGCTGATCTATATCCTCCTGCTGATGTTGCCGATCTACTGGCTCATGAACATGAGCTTCAAGACCAACACCGAGATCCTCGGCGCGTTCTCGCTCTGGCCCCGCAACCCGACGATTGCCAATTACACCGTCATCTTTACCGACCCATCCTGGTACAAGGGCTACATCAATTCGATCATATACGTGGTGATGAACATGGTGATCTCGGTCGGTGTGGCGCTGCCTGCGGCCTATGCCTTCTCGCGCTACCGGTTTTTAGGCGACAAGCACCTTTTCTTCTGGCTGCTGACCAACCGCATGGCGCCGCCGGCGGTTTTCGCATTGCCGTTCTTCCAGCTCTATTCCGCCTTCGGCCTGATCGATACGCATATTGCAGTGGCGCTGGCGCATTGCCTGTTCAACGTGCCCCTGGCGATCTGGATTCTGGAAGGCTTCATGTCGGGCGTGCCCAAGGAAATTGACGAGACGGCGTATATCGACGGCTATTCGTTCCCGCGCTTCTTCATCAAGATATTCACCCCGCTGATCGCCAGCGGCATCGGCGTGGCAGCGTTCTTCTGCTTCATGTTCTCGTGGGTCGAATTGCTCATTGCTCGTACGCTGACTGTCACCGACGCAAAGCCGATTGCCGCCATCATGACCCGCACGGTCTCGGCCTCGGGCATGGACTGGGGCGTGCTGGCCGCGGCCGGAGTGCTGACCATCATCCCCGGCGCGCTGGTGATCTGGTTTGTCCGCAACTACATCGCCAAGGGCTTTGCCCTGGGCCGGGTCTGAGGAGGCTACGTCATGGATCTTTCCTGGATGGCCTGGACCGGGCCGACGGCAACCTTCTTCATCGTCATATTCCTGCTGCTCGCAGGCATGGGCGTATGGGAATATTTTGTGCCCGGCGGTTCGCCGCGGGTCGGAATCTTGCGCTTTGAAACCACCCGCGGCGACCGACTGTTCGTTTCGCTGCTCGGTTCGGCGTTCATTAATCTCGCCTGGCTCGGACTTGTCGGTCCGAACCTGTGGTGGGCTCTTGCCCTGTCAGTAGTCTACGCCGTCGGCGTTTTCCGCTGGGTCTAGGGTTTGAATACCGGAAGCGGCAATACCGCCGGTTCCGTTTTCGCAAGTCGGGAGGAAACTGTAATGCGGAAACATCTATTACTTTCATCTGTGGCAATGGCGCTGGTGTTCAGCGCAGGTGCTGCGCAGGCAGGCATGGATGAGGCCAAGAGCTTCCTTGATGCCGAGATCGGCGACGTTTCGACGCTGGACCGCGCCGCTCAGGAAGCCGAGATGCAGTGGTTCATCGATGCGGCACAACCGTTCGCCGGCATGGAGATCAAGGTCGCATCCGAGACGCTCACCACTCATGAATATGAATCGAAGACGCTGGCTGCTGCTTTTGAAGCAATCACCGGCATCAAGGTCACGCATGACCTGATCGGCGAAGGCGATGTGGTTGAAAAGCTGCAGACACAGATGCAGACCGGCGAAAACATCTACGACGCCTATGTCAACGATTCCGATCTCATCGGCACGCATTGGCGCTACCAGCAGGTTCGCAACCTGACCGACTGGATGGCCGGTGAAGGCAAGGACGTCACCAATCCAGGCCTGGACCTGGAAGACTTTGTCGGAACCTCGTTCACCACCGCACCGGACGGCAAGCTCTATCAGCTTCCCGACCAGCAGTTCGCCAACCTCTACTGGTTCCGGTATGACTGGTTCAACGACGAGAAGAACAAGGCCGATTTCAAGGAAAAATACGGTTACGATCTGGGCGTTCCGGTCAACTGGTCTGCCTATGAGGACATCGCCGAATTCTTCACCGGTCGCGAAATCGACGGCAAGAAGGTCTATGGCCACATGGACTACGGCAAGAAGGACCCGTCACTCGGCTGGCGCTTCACCGATGCCTGGCTGTCGATGGCCGGCAATGGCGACAAGGGTATTCCGAATGGTCTGCCGGTCGACGAATGGGGCATCAAGGTGGACGAGAATTCCCGTCCGGTCGGCTCCTGCGTAGCGCGCGGTGGCGACACCAACGGCCCTGCCTCGGTCTACTCGATCCAGAAGTATCTCGATTGGCTTGCAGCCTATGCACCGCCTGAAGCCCAGGGCATGACCTTCGGCGAAGCCGGTCCGGTTCCTGCTCAGGGCAACATCGCCCAGCAGATCTTCTGGTACACCGCCTTTACTGCAGATTCGGTGAAGCCCGGCCTGCCGGTGGTCAACGAGGACGGCACGCCTAAATGGCGCATGGCTCCCTCCCCACATGGCGTTTACTGGAAGGACGGCATGAAGCTTGGCTATCAGGACGTGGGTTCCTGGACGCTGATGAAGTCCACCCCGGAAGACCGCGCCAAGGCCGCATGGCTTTATGCGCAGTTCGTCACCTCCAAGACCGTCGATGTGAAGAAGAGCCAGGTTGGCCTGACCTTCGCGCGTGAATCGACGATCCAGGACCAGAGCTTCACCGATCGCGCCAAGGATCTCGGCGGTCTGGTCGAGTTCTACCGGTCCCCGGCCCGGGTTCAGTGGTCGCCGACCGGCACCAACGTACCTGACTACCCGAAGCTGGCTCAGCTCTGGTGGCAGGCAATCGGTGACGCCTCTTCGGGCGCCAAGACTGCCCAGGAAGCGATGAACTCGCTGTGCGAAGAGCAGGAAAAGGTGATGTCCCGCATCGAGCGCTCCGGCGTTCAGGGCGACATCGGTCCGATGCTCGCTGAAGAGCATGATCTGGAATACTGGAATGCGGATGCCGTTTCGAAGGGCAACCTCGCTCCACAGCTCAAGATCGAGAACGAAAAAGAACAGCCGATGACCGTCAACTACGACGAACTGGTCAAGAGCTGGCAGTAGTCTGATCGGGTAATACCGCAAAGACAGAATTAAGATCGGGGCCTTCGGGCCCCGATTTGTTGATGGGGTCCCAACATCGAGGCTGGGTCTCAAAAGGACGATCTGATCAAGGCGTCGCGACGCACAGCGACTGCGAGATCGTGCTGTGGGCGATCAATGATACGCCCGATACCGTGAACCTGCATGTGACCGCATGCCGGGTCTCCCTGGTAGGGCACATGCCAAAAGCCAGTGCGTGGCTTGCCCCTGCACCACCAGGGGCGCAGTCGAGATTGCACGAATCCCGCCCAACGCGCTGAGCGATGACGAATTCCTGAACTTCAGCTGGCAGTATCCCGAGGGGGCTTACCCTGGTGAAAACGAATACTTGTCGCTCCGCCCCAAGGAGTACCGCTCCCCGGATCCGGATATTCATGTGGAGGATGACGGTTACGCCATCACCATGACCAGTGACCTGACCGCGCCATTTGTCGCCGTTGATCATGGCAGCTCGGTATTCGGTCAGACATTGGCTTCCCCCGTGTGCCAGGCATCTCGAAGGTGGCGCACCGCAGACGCGTCTGCGGCAGATTGCATGGTGACGCCAAAATCCGAAATCTGTAGCAGCTGAAAAACGGAGCCAGCTGAAAATGCAGCCGCTTGACTGAACACGACGGCTTTGCGAGATGCCGGGAAAGCGATATACCGGAAATGGAATCTCCTCCCCGGAAGCAGACAAATTGCCCAATCCGGTCATTTTAGGCGCAGCAACTACCGGCTTTTTGGCTGGCAGCGCACCACAACATGAAGAAAGTCGAGAAATGGGCAAGAACGCCGCCATTCAGGACCGCAAGACAGACGCCATCGCCAGAGGCGTCGGGATGATGACGCAGATCTATGCAGATCGCGCCGAGAATGCTGAAATCTGGGACGTCGAGGGCAACCGCTACATCGACTTTGCCGCAGGGATTGCAGTGGTCAACACCGGTCACCGTCACCCCAAGGTGATCGCGGCGGTCAAGGCTCAACTCGACCGCTTCACCCACACCTGCCACCAGGTCGTGCCTTACGAGAACTACGTGCATCTGGCCGAGCGGCTGAACGCGCTGGTACCGGGCGACTTTGACAAAAAGACCGTGTTCGTGACCACCGGAGCAGAAGCCGTCGAGAACGCTATCAAGATCGCCCGTGCCGCCACAGGCCGCCCGGCGGTCGTGGCTTTTTCCGGTGGCTTTCACGGCCGCACCTTTATGGGCATGGCCCTTACCGGCAAGGTGTTTCCTTACAAGGCAGGTTTTGGCGCGATGCCGGGCGATGTCTACCATGCCCCCTTCCCCACAGAGCTGCACGGCGTCTCGGTCGAGCAATCACTGGCAGCACTGGAAACCCTGTTCAAAGCCGACGTCGATCCGGCACGCGTTGCAGCGATAATACTGGAGCCGGTTCAGGGCGAAGGCGGATTTTACGAAGTGCCTCCCGGGTTTTTCAAACAGTTGCGCCAGATCTGCGACAAGCATGGCATTTTGCTGATCGCTGATGAGATCCAGACCGGGTTTGCCAGAACCGGCAAGATGTTTGCCATGGAGCATCATGGTGTTGCACCAGACCTGACCACCATGGCCAAGGGCCTGGCTGGCGGCTTTCCGCTGGCAGCTGTCACCGGGCGGGCGAGCATAATGGATGCGGCCAATCCCGGAGGACTCGGCGGCACCTATGGCGGAAATCCGATCGGCATCGCCGCAGCGCACGCCGTGCTTGACGTGATCGAGGAAGAGCAGCTTTGCGACCGTGCAATGCAGCTTGGCAACCGTCTCAAACAGCGGCTGCAGGCCATCCGCGAGGATGTGCCGGAGATCGTCGACATCCGCGGCCCCGGGTTCATGAACGCCATCGAGTTCAACGATGTTAAAACCGGCACTCCGAGCCCGGATTTCACAAATGCAGTGAAAGCCCGGGCGCTTGAAAAGGGATTGATCCTGCTTACCTGCGGCGTCCATGCCAATGTCATTCGCTTTCTGTCTCCCGTGACCATTCAGGATCCGGTTTTCCAGGAAGCGCTGGACCTTCTCGAAGCGTCCATCCGTGAAGTTCATTCAGAAATTGGAGCTACAGCCTGATGACCACCAAACCACTCGCAGATATGCTGAAAGACCCGAGCCTTCTTGTCACCTCGGCTTTCGTCGGCGGCTCCTGGATGAAAACTGCCCCGAGCGGAAAGACCTTCAACGTCCTCAACCCATCGACCGGCGAAATCATTGCGGCTTTGCCGGATCTCGGTGTTGAAGAAACCAAAGCGGCGATTGATGCTGCCTATCTGGCACAAAAGGACTGGGCCAAGAAAACCGGCAAGGAACGCAGCGCCGTGCTGCGCAAGCTCTATGACCTGATGGTCGCCAATGCCGATGACCTTGGCGCCATTCTGACCGCGGAAATGGGCAAACCGTTTGCCGAAGCCAAGGGCGAAATCCTGTATGGGGCGAGCTTCGTCGAATGGTTTGCCGAAGAAGCCAAGCGGGTTTATGGCGATGTCATTCCGGGCCATCAGCCCGATAAGCGCATCGTCGTGCTCAAGCAGCCGGTCGGCGTCGTTGCCTCGATCACGCCATGGAACTTCCCCAACGCCATGATCGCCCGGAAGCTTGGGCCGGCGTTGGCGGTAGGCTGTGCCTTTGTCGCAAAGCCTGCAGGCGAGACCCCACTCTCGGCACTGGCGATGGCAAAGCTTGCCGAAGACGCCGGGTTGCCCAAGGGGCTGCTCAGCGTCATCACCTCGAAATCGAGTGCAGCGATCGGCCAGGAATTCTGCTCTAACGACAAGGTGCGCAAGATCACGTTCACCGGCTCGACCGAAGTGGGCCGCATCCTGATGCGTCAGTCGGCTGACCAGATCAAGAAGACCTCGATGGAGCTTGGCGGCAACGCGCCGTTCATCGTCTTTGACGATGCCGATCTTGATGCTGCGGTCGAAGGTGCGATGATCTCGAAATACCGCAACAACGGCCAAACCTGTGTCTGCGCCAACCGGATCTATGTCCAGGCTGGCGTTTATGACGCATTCGCGGAAAAGCTGGCAGTCGCAGTGAGCAAGATGAAGATCGGTGACGGTTTCAGCGATGGTGTGACCACCGGGCCACTGATCAGTGAAGACGCTGTCTCCAAAGTAATTGAACATATCGAAGACGCCAAATCGAAGGGCGCCAAGGTCTTGACCGGCGGCAACCGCCACGCGCTCGGCGGCACCTTCTTCGAGCCGACGATCCTGACCGGCGTGACCCGCGACATGCAGGTGGCCGGTGACGAGACATTCGGACCGGTGGCGCCGCTGTTCAAGTTCGACACCGTGGAAGACGTCATCGAACAGGCCAACGACACGATTTTCGGTCTGGCGTCCTATTTCTACGCCAATGACCTGACCAAGGTCTGGCGGGTCGCCGAAGCGCTGGAATATGGCATGGTCGGCGTCAACACCGGCCTGATCTCGACCGAAGTGGCGCCGTTCGGCGGCGTCAAGCAATCGGGCCAAGGCCGTGAAGGCTCGAAATATGGCATCGATGACTATCTGGAAATCAAATACATCTGCCTCGGCGGCATTTGAGACCCAGCGGCCACAATTAACCCGGGGCCTGGCGCATGCCAAGCCCCGGTCCCAACCGGTTGAATCCGGCAAGGCTGACTAATCAACGGAGTCAGTTGTCTTCCCAATCCACTCCGGCAGGGCGCCGGCTGCGGTTCGCCTCGACATTGATGGCTGCGTCGGCTTCCTTGATGTCATCGGTTGAGGGTTGGGGTGGAGGATCGTTCCGGTTCCTGGCAGTCAAGGCCAAACGATAAAACATCGGGAAATGATCCGACCCGACAAATTCCTGCCGCCCGATTGATACCAACTCGAAATCCGGCGAGTGAAATATATGGTCAAGAGGCCATCGCAGGAACCAGTAGCGCGCGTCAAACGAGTTGAACAAGCCGCGACCCTGGCGCGGATCGAGAAGTCCAGAAATCCTGAGAAACCGACGGGTGGTGCGCGACCACGCCACGTCGTTGAGATCGCCGGTGACGACGACCGGCAAGGGTTCGTCACGAGCAATTTTGGCTGCCACCAAAATTTCCGCATCCCGGCCAAGCGTGTCGCGGATAGGCAAAGGCGGTTCGGGATGAATTGCAACCATCCGGATGTCGCGACCGCCAGGCAGTTGCACCACACAGGAAATGCTCGGGACTTCCTCATTGAGCAGAAAACAGACTTCTCGTTCGCCCAGCGGAAACTGACTGGCGAATATCATGCCGTAGCTGTCTTCCTGGGGCTGTTCGATTCTTTCATGGAACTTTGAAAGACAAGGCCGCAGCGCCTCAGCCCAGGCTCGGTCTGTCTCCATGAACACCGCAATATCCGGCTGGCACCTATTGACCAGGTCGATCACCCGCTGGTAGTCGCGATTGCCTTGTTTGACATTGCAGGCAAGTACCGAGATTGTCGGTGTGTTTTCGGTGTTCCCCTCAAAGCGAGCGGTTTGCACAGGCCACAGCGGCGTGAAACGAACCACATAGACAAGCTGAATGCCGATCGCAATCACAGCCATGCCAACGGTAGCGAGGAGAACCGGCGTTGTTTCCCAGACGGCCAGCGCTGCAACAATGACAAGGATAGCGACCGCGATGGCCTGCAGGCGACCGAAATCAAAGGAGCGAACTATGCCGTGCGCAAATGGCAGCAGTGGAATTGCGGTTGCCAGCAAACAGATCAGAGCCAGAACGAATAGAACCGCGGACATTAAATAATTCACTCCATAACTGCGCCAACGCCAAACAACAGCGGCCGATAATGTGACCGTCCGATGAAGAACGCCTGGAAGAGCCGGATGTTCCCCACCAATGGGCGCAATTAAAGCAGATCCAACCGCAATGACAAAGCAATCGGACGATGCGGCGCGAAAAGGCACTCTCCCGCTGCGGGTTCCCAATTGGTGTCCTTGCGCTATGTTTCAGCCGGGCGCGGGTACATGTGCGAATTGACCACTGCTGCGGCGGGGACGGGCAAAAAGGGGCAAGCCTTGAGGAAATTGTCTATGGGCAAGTGGCGGTTCGCGCTGGAATCCGGCGAGGACGATGAGCAAACGCGGCTTTGCCGGGACATTCCCGAGTCGCAATGCCGGCCTCAGCCGCGCAATTTCGCCCTACAGGCCTTGGCGCAGATGTTGGCAAAATCCGGCGACGCGCTTGCCGATCCGAAAGTGGTGTTGCCATGGCTGTTGGGCGCGGCCGGCGCGCCGGGCTTCATGGCCGGCCTGTTGGTACCGATCCGCGAATCGCTGGCGCTGCTGCCGCAAATCCTGATCGGCGGTGTGATCCGGCGGTTTGCCGTGCGCAAATGGTTCTGGGTGGCAAGCAGCGTCGTAGAAGGTGTGGCTGTGCTGGCCATGGCGGCTGTAGCGGTGGCGGGTTTCGGCGGAGCTGCGGCCGGTTGGAGCATCCTGGGTTTGCTGACATTGTTCAGTCTGGCGCGTGGCGTGGCCTCGGTGAGCTCCAAGGACACGCTGGGAAAAACCGTCAGCAAGGGGCGTCGCGGCAAATTGAGCGGTGTGGCCGCAACAGGCGCTGGTGTTGCAGCGCTGGCGGTCGGCCTGTTTTTGATCTGGAGCCCGGTCGGCGAGCGCTCTGACTGGGCGCTGTATGCCATGATTGTCACCGCCGGATGTTTGTGGATCGCCGGCGCAGTCGTCTATGGCTTCATCGCAGAATATCCCGGCGCCACCGATGGTGGGGGCAGTATCGGCGATCTGGTCCGCGATCAACTGGCGCTGCTCATCAAAGATCGCGAGTTGCAGAAGTTCTTGCTGGCGAGGACGCTGCTGATTTCGACTGCGCTGGCCAGCCCGATCTATGTGACGCTGGCGCAGCGCCAGATTGGCGGCGCGCTGTCCGGGTTGGGCTGGCTGCTGATTGCGGCGGGTGCCGCGGGCTTCTTGAGTTCCTGGATTTGGGGGATCACATCGGATGCATCAAGCCGGCGCACCATGGCGCTGGCGGCTGCACTTTCGGCCTTTGCTGCGCTGACTGTCGTGTGCCTTCCGCTGGTCATGACATCATTGTCCACAAGCATCTTGTTTTACGCAAGCGTGCTGTTTGTCGCCAGCGTGGCACATTCGGGGATACGAATCGGCCGCAAAACTCACATCGTCGACATGGCAGGAAAGGGCCGGAAGGCGGAATATGTGGCGCTCAGCAATACGCTCATCGGTGTGGCATTGATCGGGGTCGGTGGACTGACCAGTCTTCTGCTGGCGCTGGGGCCGAAGGCTGCGTTGCTGGCGCTGGCCGCCCTGGCGCTGGCAGGGGCTGTCGCATCGCTGTCGATGCGATCTGCTCAAGCCTGACGGACCGGCCCGAGCGTCCACGCGATGTGGGCTTGCTGTCTCAAGAATTAAGCGTCGCTCTGCCCCGGTCGATGCGACAATGCCGGGATCTCCTCCGGTTTCAGAAAATGACGCCCGGCAGCCAGGTTGCCAGTTGCGGCAAGAGCCAGACCAGCGAGATGCCGACGATCTGCAGTCCGATGAACGGCACGACACCGGCATAGATCTGGCCAGTGGTGACTTCGGGAGGCGCTGCGCCCCGCAGGTAAAACAGCGAGAAGCCGAATGGTGGTGTGAGGAAACTGGTCTGCAAGTTGATTGCCAGCAGCACACCGAGCCAGATCGGATCATGTCCCATCAGGATCAGAGGCGGGGCGATCAATGGCAGCACGATCACGGAGATCTCGACAAAATCGAGGAAGAAGCCGAGCACGAAGACAAAGGCCATGCAGAACAGCAACGCGCCCATCGGTCCGCCGGGCATGTTGGCGAGGATATGCGCCACCCTCTCTTCTCCACCGAGACCGATGAACACCAGCGAAAACATACCGGCAGCCAGGATGGTGGCAAAGATCATGGCCGTCATCGTCAGGGTGGAATCGACGGCTGCATGCAGGGTTTTGGTTCGGAATGTGGCGCGAAGGGCGGTCAGAATCGCCACCGCACCGATAATGGTCAGCACGATGTAGAAGCCACCTGCGCTTAGCGAACCGATGCCGAGATCATTGCGCTGAAGGCGGACCGGAAACAGACCGGCAAGGATGCCGAGGCAGATCAGTGCGGCGGCACCCCAGAGAATGATCCGCGGGCTTTTGCCGACCCGCATGCCGGCCATCAACAAGGCGCCGACGGCGCCGACGGATGCGGCTTCGGTGGGAGTTGCCACGCCGCCGAGAATGGCGCCGAGAACCGTGAAGATCAGCAGCACCGGCGGTATGATCGCCGAGATGATTTCACGCCGGTCCGGTTTGGGCGTGTCGAGCGTAGCCGGCGGCATGTCGCCCGGGCGGATGAGACCGTGCACCAGTATATAGATCAGATACAGCACCACCAGCGTCAGGCCGGGTATGAGCGCGGCGGCGAAGAATTGGCCCACCGACAGTGCTTCTACGGAAAATTTGCCCTGTTCATACTGCGCCTGCTGAAAAGCGTTGGACATAACATCGGCGAGGATGATCAGCAGCGTCGAGGGCGGGATGATTTGACCCAGCGTGCCGGCAGTGCAGACGATACCGGAGGCGACGCGCGGGTCATAACCGGAGCGCAGCATGGTCGGAAGCGCGATCATGCCCATCGCCACAACAGTGGCACCAACAATGCCAGTGGAAGCGGCGAGCAGCGCGCCAACCAGCACCACGGAAATGCCCAAGCCCCCGCGTAACTGGCCGAACAATCGGCCCATGGTGTCGAGCAGCTCCTCGGCGATGCGGCTTTTCTCCAGCACCGCGCCCATCAGCACGAACAACGGAATAGCGATCAGCACCTGATTGGAGATCAGGCCGAACACGCGCTGGCCAGTGGCGCCCATCAATGTGATGTCCATGGCGCCGAGCGCCCAGCCGAGATAGGCAAACACGATGGCGACCCCGGCAATCGAGAACGAGACCGGAAAACCCAGAAGAATGGCGCCCATCAGGGCCGCGAACATGACGAGATCGAGATACTGGCTCATACGTCAGCCTTTGGCGCGGATGTGTTTTGCAAAATGAGCCGGATCAGCAGGGAAAGGGATTGCAGCACCAGAAGGATGCAAAACGCCGGAATCAGCGATTTGAGCAGGAACACCGCTTCAATGCCACCGACAGAAATCGGGCCTTCGAGAATTTTCCAGGAATTGCGCACCGATGGCCAGGACCAATAAAGCAGCACCAGCATGGATGGCATCAGCAGAAAAAGATGGCCGAAAATGTCAATGCGGCGACGGGTGGCTCCGGTGGCCTTGGCGTAGAAGACGTCGACCCGGACATGCTTGTCGACCAGCAGCGTGTAGGCCGCGCCCAGCATGAACAGCGTCGCATGCATATAGAGCACGCTTTCCTGCACGGCGATGGAATTGACGCCGAAGACATAGCGTCCGACGACGATGGCGAACTGCACCAGCACCATCATCAGCGCCAGCCAACGGATGACGCTCGCCGTGGCCCGGCTGATGCCGTCGAGAATGTCAGCCAGACGCTGCATGCAAGTCCCTCTCGCAGTCCGTATCTGGCGCGGGAGAAAGCCCCCGCGCCAGAAAGCATATTGCTATCAGTAGCCCATCACAGACGCACGGGCATTCATCTGCCCGTTGTCCGCATAGGTCATATAGCCACCGACCAGGTCGCGATAGGCGACATAGCTCTCGGTGATGCGCTTGACCAGTTCATCATCGTTCTGGCGCAGTTCGTCAACGACCTCTTCGGCCGCCTTGCCCATGGCCACGATGACATCATCAGGCAGCTTGCGGACATTGACGCCATGCTCGGAGACCAGCGTCTTCAATGACTGGGCGTGCTTGGTGGTGTATTCTGTCCAGACCGGATTGTAGAGGCTTTCGCAGGCCAGCGTGACCACCTGCTGAAGGTCATCGGGCAGCTCGGCAAATGCCTTTGAATTGACGCCACACTCTTCAGCAGACGAAGGTTCACCGACACCTGGCCAATAGTAGTTCTTGGCAACCTGATAGAAGCCCAGAGCTGAATCTGTCCAAGGACCGATAAACTCGCCGGCATCGAGTGCACCGGTCTGCAGCGCCTGGAACATGGCCGGGCCGCTCATGGCTTCTGATGCCAAGCCGAGCTTGTTGGCCATTTCCGATGCCAGGCCAGTGGTGCGGAACTTCAGGCCCTTGAGATCTTCCACCGAATTGATCTCGTTGCGGAACCAGCCGGCCCACTGCGGACCCGAGTTGCCACAGAGGAAAGGCTTGACGCCGAAGCGGCCATACATCTCGTCGTATAGCGCCTGACCGCCACCATGCTGCATCCAGCCGAACTGCTCGTCGGCGCGGAGACCGAAAGGCTGCGAGCCAAACAGCAGGATGCCCTTGGACTTGGAGCCCCAGTAGGCGGGTACTGCATGATAGAGTTCGGCAGTGCCTTCGGAGACGGCATCAAAGACACCGGGACCGGGGACTATTTCACCGGCGGCGTAGAGCTTGACCTCGATACGGCCGCCCGACAGCGTGGTGATGCGGTCTGCCAGAAGCTGGGCGGCAACGCCCGGGCCCGGCAGGTTCTTTGGCCAGGCAGTGACCATCTTCCACTGGCGCTTGTCCTGCGCGATGGCAGGCGTGGCGAGTGTCGCAGCGGCTGCTGCACCGGCGACGCCGGCCTTCAAAAATCTTCTTCTCTGCATAATCAGTCCTCTCAGTTTATCGTTCACCCAAGTATTGCGGGCAGGTTGAGCCCGTGTTCGCGCGCGCAATCGAGCGCGATGTCGTAACCGGCGTCGGCATGACGCCAGACACCGGAAGCCGGATCGTTCCACAGCACCCGCTCGAGCCGCTTGGCTGCGGCATCCGTGCCGTCTGCAACGACGACCATTCCGGAATGCTGCGAGAACCCCATGCCGACGCCGCCGCCATGATGGATCGACACCCAGGTGGCGCCGGAAGCGGTGTTGACCAGAGCATTGAGCAGCGGCCAATCGCTGACCGCGTCTGAGCCGTCCTTCATCGCTTCGGTTTCCCGGTTGGGCGAAGCGACCGAGCCTGAATCGAGATGATCGCGGCCAATAACGATCGGCGCTTTGAGCTCACCCGAGGCCACCATTTCGTTGAAGGCGAGACCGGCACGATGGCGATCACCGAGACCGATCCAGCAGATCCGCGCGGGCAGCCCCTGGAACGCGATGCGTTCACGGGCCATGTCGAGCCAGTTGTGCAGATGGGTGTTCTCGGGGAACAGTTCTTTCATCTTGGCGTCGGTCTTGTAGATGTCCTCCGGATCGCCCGAAAGTGCAACCCAGCGAAACGGGCCGATGCCGCGACAGAACAGCGGTCGGATATAGGCTGGAACGAAGCCGGGGAAATCAAAAGCGTTCTCCAGTCCCTCGTCCTGAGCGACCTGGCGAATGTTGTTGCCGTAATCGAGCGTCGGAACACCGGCTTTCCAGAAATCAACCATCGCCGCAACATGAGCTTTCATACTAGCACGGGCGGCTTTTTCGACAGCTTTCGGATCGCTTTCTTGCTTCTCGCGCCATTCGGCCACGTTCCAGCCCTGTGGCAGGTAGCCGTGTAGCGGATCATGGGCCGACGTCTGGTCGGTGACGATGTCGGGACGAACACCGCCAGCCTTCATGCGCTCGACCAATTCAACAAAAACATCGGCTGCATTGCCTAGCAGGCCGACGGACTTGGCTTCGCCGGCCTTGGTCCATTGCTCGATCATCGCCAGTGCCTCATCCAGCGAACGCGCCTTGGCATCGACATAGCGGGTGCGCAGCCGGAAATCGATGCGGGTCTCATCGCACTCGACGGCGAGACAGCAGGCGCCGGCCATTACGGCTGCCAGCGGCTGAGCGCCACCCATGCCGCCAAGTCCACCGGTCAGGATCCACTTGCCGGTCAGGTCGCCGCCATAATGCTGGCGCCCGGCTTCGGCGAAGGTCTCGAACGTGCCCTGCACGATGCCCTGCGTGCCGATGTAGATCCATGATCCGGCGGTCATCTGGCCATACATGGCCAGCCCGCGCTTGTCGAGCTCGTTGAAATGATCCCAGTTTGCCCAGTGTGGCACCAGATTGGAATTGGCGATCAGCACGCGTGGTGCGTCAACATGGGTGCGAACCACGGCCACCGGCTTGCCCGACTGGACCAGCAACGTTTCGTCATCGTTGAGCTTCTTGAGACTGTCGACAATCATGTCGAAGTCCTTCCAGGTCCGCGCTGCCCGGCCGATTCCGCCATAGACCACCAACTCATGCGGGTTCTCGGCCACGTCGGGATGCAGATTGTTCATCAGCATCCGCATCGGGGCTTCGGTGAGCCAGCTCTTGGCGGTGATCTCGGTGCCTGTCGGCGGGTAGATGTCGCGCTGATTGTGTCTCGGATTGGTCATGATTTGCCTCCCAATGAAGCTGCCAGATCGGCAAGTGATGTCAGGATTGTCTTGAGGTGCACACGCAGCCGCTCCGCCTTGACCTCGTCATAGGCAAAGGGGAGTTCCTCGGTGGCCAAATGCGTGCTTTGCGCCAGTTCCATCTGGATGGCGTGCATATTGTCGACCGGGCGGCCGTAATGGCGAGTGGTCCAACCGCCCTTGAAGCGTCCGTTGACGATGCTCGAATAATCTTCCGCCCCGGCGCAGATCCCGCTGACAACGGCTTCGATCACAGGCGCACAGGTCTCACCATTGTTGGTGCCGATGTTGAAATCGGGCAAGGGGCCTTCAAACAGGAATGGAATGTTGGAGCGGATCGAATGGCAATCGTAAAGGATGGCGACGCCATGGAGCGCGCGCACCCTTACGAGTTCGGCTTCTAGTGCTGCGTGATAGGGCGCATGCCATGCCAGTCGCCGTGCCTCGATCTCGGCGGTATCCGGCTCTTCGAGCCAAAGCGGTTCGCCATCGAAATTGGTCATCGGCACAAGCCCTGTGGTGTTCTGGCCGGGATAGAGGCTGACACCGGATGGGTCCCGGTTGGCGTCGATGACGTAACGGTGGAAATTGGCGCGCACGGTGGTGACGCCATCAAGCAGGCCGTCATAGAGACGGTCGACATGCCAGTCGGTGTCGCCCAGCGTCTGGCCGAGCGGCGTCAGGCGGGCGAAGAACTCATCGGGAACGAAGGTGCCGGTGTGCGGCAGTCCGAGCACCAGCGGGCTGTTGCCACGTGCGATCGCGACCGGGGTCATGCCGCCTCTCCCGCCAGCAAATTTGCCACATCGCATTGGCTCTGCACCCTGCCCTCGGCCACCAGTGCCGCGGCTTTGGCGATATCACCGGCCATGAAGCGATCATCGGTGAGCGTGGCAATCTCGGTACGGATCAAATCTGTAGCGCCCTGAAGCACCGGGCTGGTGGTCAGCGGTGCGCGGAACTCGATGCCCTGCGCGGCGCACATCAGTTCGACGCCGATGATGACGTTGAGATTGTCGTTCATGCGCAACAACCGCCGCGCGCCATGGGCTGCCATGGAGACATGGTCTTCCTGGTTGGCCGATGTCGGAGTCGAGTCGGTTGAGCAGGGATTGGCGAGATGCTTGTTCTCGCTCATCAGCGCTGCGGTAGTGACCTCGGCGATCATCAGGCCGGAGTTCAGGCCCGGGGCCGGGGTCAGGAACGGCGGCAGGTCGAAGGACAGTGTCGGATCGACCATCAGTGCGACGCGGCGCTGTGCGATGGCGCCAATCTCGGCGATAGCGATGGCAATCTGGTCGGCGGCGAAAGCCACCGGCTCGGCGTGGAAATTGCCGCCCGAGACGATCTTGCCTTCAGCGACCAGCACCAGCGGATTGTCCGACACAGCATTGGCTTCAATCTCCAGCGTCTGACCGGCAAAGCGCAGCAGGTCCAAAGCGGCCCCAGCCACCTGCGGCTGGCAGCGGATGCAATAGGGATCCTGCACGCGGGTGTCGCCATCGCGGTGACTTTCGCGAATCACCGAACCGTCCATCACCGCACGCATGGCGCGGGCAACGTCGATCTGGCCCCGATGACCGCGGAAGGTGTGAATTCCGGCTTCCAGCGGTGCGGTCGAGCCCATGATCGCATCGGTCGACAGGCAGGACGAGACAACACTGGCTTCAAGATTGCGAATGGCGGAGAAGAGGCCGGTCAGCGAGCAGGCGGTGGAGAATTGCGTGCCGTTGATCAGACCAAGACCTTCCTTCGGGGCCAGCACTGCGGGCTCTACCCCGGCCTGCTTGAGTGCCTCAGCCGCAGGCCTGCGCTTGCCATCAAAGATCGCCTCGCCTTCGCCAATCATCGCAGCGGCCATATGGGCCAGCGGCGCGAGATCGCCCGAGGCCCCGACCGAACCCTGGCTAGGGATCACCGGGGTGACGCCTTCGCGCAGCATGTCCTGGATGACCGATAGGGTTTTCCAGGTGATACCGGACGCGCCGCGCCCAGCAGAGAGCAGCTTGAGCGCCATCATCAACCGGGTGGTCGCCACATCCAGCGGCTCGCCGACGCCGCAGCAATGCGACAGGATCAGGTTGCGTTGCAGCTGCGCCGTGTCGCCGGGCTTGATGCGGACACTGGCGAGCTTGCCGAAACCGGTGTTGACGCCATACACAGCCTCGTCGCCGGCAGCGGCTTTGCGCACCAGTTCGGCAGCCGCTTCGATACCCGGCAGGGCGCTGTCATCGAGAACCACGGCAACGCCGGTGCGCCAGATCTGTTCGAGCTGGTCAAGTGTCGCTTGGCCAGGCAATAGGGTCAGCGTCACAATGCACCTCCAAAAATCCGCTTCCAGAGCGGGTTGAAACCAATGCGGTAAGCCAGTTCCGCCGGGTGGTCGACGTTCCAGATGGCAAGATCGGCCCGCAGGCCGGGCTTGATCTGGCCGGCATCATCAAGGCCAAGCGCGCGGGCGGCGTTTCGGGTCACGCCGGCGAGCGCTTCTTCCGGCGTCATGCGGAACAGGGTGCAGGCCATGTTCATGCTCAACAACAGCGATGACATCGGCGACGAGCCGGGATTGCAATCGGTGGCCACGGCCATCGCCACGCCATTCTTGCGGAAAGCATCAATCGGTGGGGCTGCGGTTTCGCGCAAGGTGTAGAACGCGCCGGGCAGGATCACCGCCACGGTGCCGGCCTTGGCCATCGCTGCGGCATCGCCGGCATTGGCATATTCGAGATGGTCGGCAGACAATGCGCCGTAGCTGGCGGCCAGTTGGGCTCCGCCGAGATTGGACAGTTGTTCGGCGTGCAGCTTGGTGGCAATGCCAAGCGCCTTTGCCTTGTCGAACACCCGCGCAATCTGCTCCGGCGTAAAGGCAATGCCCTCGCAGAACCCGTCGACGGCATCAACCAGCCCTTCGGCATGAGCTGCCTCAAGTGCGGGGATGCAGACCTCGTCGATATAGGCGTCGGGCCGGCCTTTGTATTCAGGCGGGACAGCATGGGCGCCAAGATAGCTGGTTCTGATTCGGACCGGACGCTTCTCGGCCACAACCTTGGCGGCAAGGAGCATCTTCAGTTCGTTTTCAATATCGAGGCCGTAGCCGGACTTGATCTCGATGGTGGTCACGCCCTCGGCAATCATTGCGTCAACACGGGTCAGCGCACCAGTGACCAGTTGATCCAGAGTGGCGGCGCGTGTGGCGGCGACGGTGGAGACTATGCCTCCGCCAGCGCGGGCAACTTCTTCGTAGCTTGCACCTTCAAGCCGCATCTCGAATTCGCGGGCGCGGTTGCCGCCGTGAACCACATGGGTGTGGCAATCGATCAGGGCCGGCGTCACCAGCCGGCCTTCGAGATCAAGGCTTTCATCAAGCTTGAATTCGCCCGGCAGTTCGCCGGTGGGGCCGGCCCAGGCGATGCGCCCTGCCTTTATTGCAACAGCCCCCTGCTCCACCAGCCCGTAAGCCGGCGCACCATTCATGGTCGCCAATGTCGCGTTGATCAGAAGCATGATTTCGCCGTTGTTATGTTCGTGTTATTGGACTATAAGTATATACATAATAACCTGTCAAGAGGCGTGACACATGACGATTGTCTGGGCTGAAAAAGCGTTACTGGAGAATGGATGGGCCGAAAATGTGCGGATCGACATCGGCCCAGACGGACTAATCAAAGCCATTGAGCCAGACAAGCCAGCAGAGGGCCACAGAACGGGAGTGCTGTTGCCCGCGCCAGCCAATTGCCACAGCCACGCCTTTCAGCGCGCCATGGCCGGACTGACCGAGAGACGCGGGCCTGATGCATCGGATTCATTCTGGACCTGGCGGCAGCTGATGTTCCGTTTTCTTGACCGGCTGACGCCACAGCATGTCGAAGCGATCGCCGCGTTCGTGCAGATGGAAATGCTGGAGGCCGGGTACTCCGCCAATGTCGAATTTCATTATCTTCATCACCAGCCCGGCGGCGTGCCTTACGATAACCTTGCCGAGATGGCCGAGCGGATCGCGGCGGCCAGCACCACCAGCGGCATCGGGCTGACGCTGCTGCCGGTGCATTACCAATATGGCGGCTGCGACAAGCGGGCGCTGGGTCCGGGTCAGATCCGCTTCGGCAACACGCTCGACCGTTATGCCGAGCTTCATGCCAAATCTGCGGAGGCCATTGCTCACTTGCCCGCCGACAGCCGCATCGGTGTCGCCCCGCATAGCCTGCGCGCGATTGCGCCCGAAGATCTGAGCCATCACGCCAAGCTGGCTGGCGACAACCCGTTACACATGCATCTGGCCGAACAGATTGCCGAGGTCGAGGAGATCGCAGCCGCTTATGGAAAGCGACCGGTCGAGTTGGTGCTCGACACGATGGAACTCGATGCTCAGCACTGCTTCATTCATTGCACCCAGATGCTGAGCCACGAAACCGAAGGCCTCGCCCGCAGCGGCGCGGTTGCCGGACTTTGTCCAATTACCGAATCAAGCCTTGGCGACGGCATCTTTGATGGCGTGCGCTGGTTCGAGAATGGTGGCGCGATTGCCATCGGATCGGATTCAAACATCCGCATATCGCTGTCGGAGGAACTCAGGACGCTCGACTACTCGCAGCGCCTGCGCGACCACTCCCGCGCCGCCTTGGCGACGCCGGACAAATCCACAGGGCGGCGGCTGCTTGACGCGATCAACGCAGGCGGAGCCAGTGTCTCGGCGCGCAACAATGGTGCTCTTGCCGTTGGCAAGCTCGCCGACATGATGGCGCTTGATGCCCATACGGTAAATCTGATCGGCAGAACCGGCGACACAATTCTCGACAGTTATATATTCGCCGGAGATGACAGCATGGTAGGAGATGTCTGGTCGGCGGGCCGCCATATGGTGACAGGTGGCAAACATGTGAAACGGGAGGCCATCGTCTCAGCCTATGCGCGGACGATGAAGGAGCTTGGAGAGGCGATTTGAGCGGGGGAGAATTCAACAGCTGGCAGTCGGTGCAGACCGAGGTGCTGCGACGGATCAATGCCCGCGAGTGGAAGCCGGGCGATTTCATTCCGAACGAAGCGGAATTGTCGGTCGAATTCGGTTGTGCAAGAGCCACGGTCAACCGGGCCTTGCGCAGTCTGGCTGAGACGGGACTGCTTGATCGTCGACGCAAGGCAGGGACCCGGGTGTCGCTTAATCCTGTGCGCAAGGCCACGCTCGACATTCCGGTGATCCGCTACGAAATAGAGGGCAAGGGGCAGACCTATCGCCACACCGTGCTCACCCAAGAACGCGCGGTGCCCCCTTCGGGCATTCAGGCACGGATGCAGATCGAACAGGGCATCCAGCTGATCCACCTGGTCACACTGCACCTGGCCGACGGCAAGCCCTATGTTTTTGGCGACCGCTGGATCAATCCGGCAGCTGTACCCGGCATCGAAGCCGCTGACCTCACCGTCAAGAGCGCCAATGAATGGCTGGTGGCCAATATCCCGTTCGAGGGCGGCGACTTCTCGTTTTCAGCGATGACAGCCGGCAAACGTGAGGCCGAGATTCTTGCCTGCAAGGAAGGTGAAGGCCTGTTCGTGATTGACCGCAGCACCTGGAACAAGGGGTTGGTGATCACCTCGGTACGACTGACCTTCGCGCCGGGCTACCAGATGCACACCAAGATCTGAGCTGCACCCCTGCCCTACTTGCCCTTCCAGACCGGATCGCGTTTTTCAGAGAATGCCTTGAAGCCTTCCATGTTGTCTTCCGACCCATAGAGAGTGTCGACGGTTCGTAGCTGCCGTTTTGTCACCTTGTTCATGGTGTCCTGGAATTTTTCGCCCTCCGCCTCGCGCACGACTTCCTTGATCGCGGCAAAAACCAGCGGCGGGCCGGAGGCGAGCAGCTCGGCCATTTCCCAGGCCTTGGCCATCAGTTCGTCACCTTTGTGGATGTGATTGACGAAGCCCCAGCGGTGCGCTTCCTCGGCATCAAGCCAGCGGCCGGTGAACAGCATCTCCATAGCGATATGATAGGGGATGCGCTTGGGCAGCTTGATCGAGGCGGCGTCGGCGACTGTGCCAGAGCGAATTTCAGGCAAGGCGAAACTGGCGTGCTCGACGGCCAGAATGATGTCGCAGGACAGTGCTATCTCCAGCCCGCCGCCGCAGCAGATACCGTTGACCGCACAGATTACCGGTTTGTTGAGATGCGGCAGCTCCTGCAGACCGCCAAAACCGCCGACGCCGTAATCGCCATCGACCGCGTCGCCATCGGCTGCTGCCTTCAGATCCCAGCCGGGGCAAAAGAACTTTTCGCCGGCGCCGGTGAGGATCGCCACACGCAAATCCGGGTTGTCGCGGAAATCGCGGAACACCTCGCCGAGGATCCGGCTGGTTGCCAGATCGACAGCATTGGCCTTGGGCCGGTCGAGTGTGACTTCCAGCACGTGGCCGACGGTTCTGGTTCTGACGGGTCCGGTCATGGCGTGGCTTCCTTGTTTTGTTCAGCGTCATTGAGACGGATCAACGCGTCGACGGCAACCGCGTCACCGGCGCGTGCGATGAGCGGATTGACTTCGAGTTCAACCAGCCGTTCGGCATGGGCCTGAGCATAGGCGCAAATCGCCAGAACCGCATCGGTCAGTGCGTCCATATCGGCTGCTGGTTTCCCACGATAGCCTTCCAGCAACCGGCCGATCTTCAGGTCTTTCAGCGCGGTCTGGATATCGGTCTGGGTGGCGGGCAGCAAAAGGCTGGCGGTATCGGCGAGCAATTCTGTCAGCACGCCGCCGGCACCCAGCGTCAGCATGAACGTACCGGTCGGGTCTCTGGTGATGCCGACGAGCAGTTCCGCAAGCCCGCCAACCGCCATTTCCTCGACCAGAAATTCCGATGTGACGGTCTGCATATGGCGAGCTGCCGCACTGAGGCTGGGTTCGTCGAGTATGTTGAGCGCCACCAGGCCGGCTTCGCTTTTGTGTGCCAGTCCGACGCCCTTGAGGACGACCGGGAATGACAAGGCCCGCGTTTCTTCGATCAGCTCATCAATCGACTGCGCCTGAACCGAAAGCGGTATTTTCAACCCATAGCCAGACAAGGCTTCTTTCGACGCGGCCTCGCTCAGAATCGTGGATGTGCCGGCAGTGTCTTCTGCAAGCATCAGAGGCTCCGTGGCGACGGAGTGCATCCGTCCCGCCTCGATTGCCGCTCCAATGGCAGCGATGCCTTCACTCATGCCGTGGAGAACCGCAACGCCACCCGTCAGGAATTGGTGTGTGAAGACGTCCGACATGTTTTCCGGAAGGCTGGCCAAGACCGCAACGCGGGCGCCGGTTTCGGCTTTGGCAGCGATAATGGCGTCGACTGCGCACTGATAGCCTGACGGGTCGCAACGGTCGGCGCGCGGCATATCGAGAATGAAGACGGTCAGATCAAAAGATTCCCCCATCACCGTCGAGAACACCCGTGTCATGCGCGGCACGTCACCCCAGATGAAGGTGTGATAATCCAACGGGTTAGCGATGGTCACGATCGGACCCAATTCGGCTTTCAGCGCCGCGCGCTGCGGTTCGGCGAATTCGCTAAATTCCAGGCTCGTCCCGCCGCTCAGATCGGCCATCAGACTGGCTTCGCCGCCGGAACAGCTGACCGAGCAAACCGATGCGCCCGGCAGCGGGCCAATGGCATGCAGAAGCTTGAGCGTCTCGAGGAACACAGCGATGGTTTCAACCTCGATGATCCCTAGCCGCTTGAGAAGCGCCGATCCTGCCGCGGCATTGCCGGCTAGCGAAGCAGTATGGGTCATAGTCGCTGCACGCGCCTTGTCGGAGCGGCCGATCTTGATGGCGACCACCGGCTTACCCTTGGCCCGCGCCCTGGCGGCAAAATCTTCCAGCGCGCGGATGTCACCAAAGCCTTCAAGATAGAGCCCGATTGCGGTGACACGATCATCATCAAGCAGTGCCGAAGCGATATCGCTGGCGCCGATCTGGGCCTGATTGCCGGCCGCAACGACATAGGCAATGGGCAGGCCGCGCGCCTGCATGGTCATGTTGATGGCGATATTGGAGGACTGGGCGACGATGGCCACGCCGCTTTCGACAGGAATTCCGCCATGCTGGTCCGGCCATAAAGTGACATTGTCGAGATAGTTGAGAAGTCCGTAGCAATTGGGCCCGAGGATCGGCATATCACCGGCCGCTTCAATGAGACGCGCCTGAAGGTCAGCACCGCCAGTGGATTCACTCTCGCTTTCGAGGAAGCCCGAGGCAAAACAGGTCGCCCCACCTGCTCCCATTACACTCAGGCGTTCCACCACTTCGATGGTCGCATCCCGGTTGACGCCGATGAAGCTCGCATCAGGCACACCGGGCAGATCATCAACGGAGGCGATGCAGGGCACGCCGAGAATGTCGGTGCGCTTGGGGTTGACCGGCCAGATATCTCCATCAAATCCGGACTTCTTGAGTTGCGCCACGATATTGACGGCCCAGCCGCCGCCAAACAACGCAATGGATCTGGGCCTTAAAAGGCGGGAGAGATCTGGTGTCATGGACGCAATCAGGCTCCAAACGGGCGCAGCAGCGAGCGCGAAATAATGTGACGCTGGATTTCCGAAGTGCCTTCCCAGATGCGTTCTATGCGGGCGTCGCGCCAGATGCGTTCGAGCGGCAGCTCATCCATCAGCCCCATGCCGCCATGGATCTGGATTGCTTCATCTGCGACCATGGCCAGCATTTCCGTGGCCTTGAGCTTGGCCATTGCCATGTCGGCGTCCGTCGCCGTGCCCTGATCAAATTTCCAGCCGGCTTCCAGGATCATCAATTCTGCGGCCTTCATTTCCATCGCCATGTCGGCGAGCTTGAAGGACACACCCTGGAACTTGCCGATCGGCTGGCCAAACTGTTCGCGGGTTGCGGCCCATTCGACAGAGTGCTGGAAGGCACGGTCAGCGCGACCGAGACAGGTAGCGCCGACTTGGAGCCGGGTAGCGCCGAGCCAGGTGTTGGCGACTTCAAATCCCTTGTGGACTTCGCCAAGCACATTCTGGGCAGGGATGCGGCAGTTGTCGAATTCGAGGATGGCGTTGGTGTAACCGCGATGCGAGACATTGCGGTAGCCGTCGCGAACGGCGTAGCCGGGCGTGTCCTTGTCGACAAAGAACGCAGTGATCAGCTTCTTGCGTCCGCGCGGCGTGTCCTCTTCGCCAGTGGCCATGAAGGCGATGGTGAAGTCGGCAATGTCAGCATGGGAGATGAAATGCTTGGTGCCGTTGAGCACCCAGTCCGTGCCATCCTGCTTGGCGCTGGCCTTCATGCCGCGCAGATCGGAACCGGCGCCCGGCTCTGTCATCGCCAGGCAATCCCATTTTTCGCCTGCAACGCAAGGCTCGAGATAGCGGGCTCGTTGATCAGGCGTTCCGGCGCAAAGGATATTGGAGGGGCGTGCGACGCAGGTCCAGTGCAGCGCGTAATTGGCGCGACCCAATTCCTTCTCGTAAAGCAGCCAGGTCGGCGTATCGAGGCCGGCGCCGCCGAACTCTTCGGGAATGTTGGCGGCATAGAGACCTGCGGCAATCGCCTTTTGCTGTATTTCGCGCACCAGATCCATGTCGAGATGGCCGGTGCGTTCAACCTGGGCCTCATGCGGATAGAGTTCATTTTCGACGAAAGCCCGCGTGGTCTCGACGATCATGTCCTGTTCCTGGGTCAGTCCAAAATCCATTTTTTCACACCTTCGGGTCGGGGTTTTCAGTATGGCCGTCAACGGCAATCACCTGGCCGGACACCAGCCGTGCGCCGTCGGAGGCAAGAAAGACTGCCATGTTGGCAATGTCTTGGGCGGTCACAAAAGAGCGCATCGAGACGCCGGCCTCGTAGCCGGCGCGGATGATGGCCGGCGTCGTGCCCTTTGCCTTGGCCTCGCGCGCGATCACGCCATCGATCCGCGGGCCTTCGACGCACCCCGGCGCGATCGCATTGGCGCGGATGCCATAGGGGCCGAGCTCCATGGCGAGGGTCTTCATCAGCCCGATCTCCGCCCATTTTGCCGATGCATAAGGTGACCGGTTGGGAAATCCGTTGATGCCCGCATTGGAAGACGTGATCAGGATCACACCGGATTTCTGCGCCTTCATCATCGGCGCCGCATATTTGGCGGCCAGGAATGCGCCTTCCAGATTGACAGCGATGCAGCGGCGGAAATCATCTATGTCGACGTTCTCTACGAGCGCCGTGGGACCGGCGATGCCGGCATTGGCGCAGACCACATCAATGCCGCCCCATTCGCTGGCAATGCGTGCGAAGACCGCCTGCATATGATCCGGATCGCTGGCGTCGCCGGTCATCTTCAGCCAGTTGTCGGGGCACTGAGCCAGAGCAGTCTCATCCATATCAGTGACAAGAACCCGTGCGCCACCGGCTGCAAAAGTCTCGGCCATTGCCTTGCCGATGCCCGATCCGCCACCGGTGATGAGAACCCGTTTGGTCATCGTCTAGTCCCGCATGCTGGCGGGCTTGGGCAGCTTCGACTGGGCTTCACCCAGCGCAGTGATCTTCGCCAGAACTTCGCCTTCCGGATCGCAGGATTTTCGGGTTTCCAACGAGACGTGAAGAAGCAGCTGATTGCATGTCGCCAGTAATTCGTCTTCCGAGGTCCGTATCATCTCGTGATAGAGCCGCAACTTCTTGCCACGGGCCTCGAGCACCTGGGTCCGGACATGGATCACGTCACCCAGATGGGTTTCGTTGAGATAACCGATTTCATTGGAGACCGTGAAATAGGACAGGCCGCCGGCAATGTAGTCAGGATCGGCGCCGACCATCTGCATGACCACATCGCCCGCATCGGAGAACACCTGGCCATAACGGCTTTCGTTCATGTGGCCGTTGTAATCCATCCAGTCGATGGGGATGACGCGGTTCAGCGTTGTCAGCGGCTGGTCGATGGCAGTGGGCAATGGCGGTTTGCTGCGCGCGTCCTGGGCATTGAGCAGTTCGCCGGCACCCCAGTTGCGCCCCTTCAGGGCCCGCATCATCGCAACCAGATTGTCGTCGCGGATGCGCTCGAGTTCACGGATCGAATGCATACCCGACTGGGCGTCCGACTGATCGGCGATCATGTTTGTCAGTTCTTCAGTGAGTTCCGGCACGTCCATCAGCTTGGTCCAGGGCCAGGAGAGGCACGGACCGAACTGAGCGATGAAGTGGCGCATGCCTGCCTCGCCGCCGGCGATGCGGTAGGTCTCAAACAGGCCCATCTGTGCCCAGCGCATGCCGAAGCCGTAGCGGATGACATCGTCGATTTCCTGAGTGGTGGCAACGCCGTCCTTGATCAACCACAACGCCTCGCGCCAGACGGCTTCCAGGAACCGGTCGGCGATGTGGGCGTCAATTTCCTTACGCACGATCAATGGCTTCATGCCGATGTCTTCGAGCACGTCCTTGGCGCGCAGCAGTGTTGCCTCAACCCCGACAAGCTCAATCACCGGCAGCAGATAGACCGGATTGAACGGATGGGCGACGAAGATCTGTTCCGGCCTTGCCGCACCCTGCTGCAGCTCGGACGGCTTGAAGCCTGACGTGGACGAGCCGATCAGCGCATCCTTGCGGCAATGGGTCTGGATCTGAGCAAAAATTGTGTGCTTGATGTCGAGGCGCTCGGGCGCGCTTTCCTGGATCCAGTCAGCATCTGCCACCGCGTCGGCGAGCGACGCTGCAAAGCTCAGCCTGCCTTCCTTCGGCACCCCGACATCGGACAGCGCCGGCAAGGAGCGCCGTGCATTGGCGAGTACTTCGCCAACCTTGCGTTCGGCCTCAGGATCAGGATCGGAGACGATCACGTCCCAGCCATTGAGGAGGAAGCGCGCGGCCCAGCCGCCGCCGATAACACCGCCGCCGATGATGGCGGCTGTCATAGGATTGTTCATGCGTTTCGCCCTTCGGCAATGGTGGTATCTGTCAGTGGCACCCGGTCGCGGGTGCGGATCACTGCGGGATCGTAGGCTTTACGGGCAAAGACCTGTTCGACCATGTCACGGAAGAACTCGATGCCTTCATGCGGATAGTCGGGATCGAAACTGTTCTGATCCCAGCGTTCGCAGAATGTGGCGCAATCATCGAAATAGGCATGACCTTTATAGACATCGCGGGAATGCGGATTGCCGCCAACATGTTGGGCGTAATAGAGCTTCTGGAAATCGCCGTGCTTTTCCACAACCCAGGCGCATTGCTCGCGCACGAAGGGTTTGAGGATCGCGGCCGCATATTCATCGTGATTGTAGGGTGCGTAGATATCGCCGATGTCATGCAATAACGCCGAGACCACCCAGTCGACATCGGCGCCATCGCGCCAGGCACGGGTGGCGGCTTGCAGCGAATGGCCAAGGCGGGTGACCTGGTAGCCCGACAGGCTCTTGTCGAGATCGACCATGGCCGCGAGCAAGCGCTCACCGGTCTTGGCGGCATAGTCGATTTCGTGCTCGGTGAGGAACTCATAGTCCTCCCGGTCACCATCCTTCATCGCGGTAAACTTGACCTTCTCCATGCCACCCTCCCCTTTGGAACCTATGCCGATGCCGGCGGGCGCTTGGTCAGGTTGAGCCGTTCGCGGACTTCCTGCGGGCCGATGACCCGCGCGCCCATGTTCTCGACGATTGTCGCGGCACGCTCGACCAGTTGTGCATTGGTGGCGAGCTGGCCCTTGCCAAGCCAGAGATTGTCCTCAAGCCCGACGCGGACATTGCCGCCGGCCAGCACGGAGGCCGCCACGTAAGCCATCTGGTTGCGGCCGAGCGCGAAGGCCGACCAGTTCCAGCCGTCAGGTACGTTGTTGACCATCGCCATGAAGGTGTTGAGATCATCCGGCGCACCCCAGGGCACGCCCATGCAGAGCTGCACCAGTGCGTCGGGCGCCAGCACGCCTTCCTTGACCAGTTCCTTGGCAAACCAGAGATGGCCGGTGTCGAAGGCCTCGATTTCCGGCTTGACGCCAAGCTGGGTCATCATGCCGCCCATGGCACGCAGCATGCCTGGCGTGTTGGTCATGACGTAATCGGCCTCTGCGAAATTCATGGTGCCGCAATCGAGCGTGCACATTTCGGGCAGGCATTCCAGAATGTGTTTCATCCGCTCGGATGCGCCGACCATGTCGGTGCCCACCGGGTTGAGCGGCAGCGGCCTTTCGGTCGGCCCGAAGGTGATGTCGCCACCCATGCCTGCGGTCAGGTTCAGGACCACATCGACTTCGGCTTCGCGAATACGCTCTGTGACTTCCCGGTACAGCGCCACGTCACGGCGCGGACTGCCGGTCTCTGGATCGCGGACATGGCAATGAACGATGGCGGCGCCAGCTTTGGCCGCGTCAATGGCGGACTCGGCGATCTGCTTGGGAGAGCGCGGCACATGCGGGCTGCGGTCCTGGGTGGCGCCGGATCCGGTGACGGCGCAGGTAATGAAAACCTCGCGATTCATGGTCAATGGCATGCGGTCAATCCTCCGTGTGATGATCGCGCAATGATGACGGGCTTGCAGCCGAACGCCATCCAATTTACGAAGAAAACATGACACAAAGCAAAGCGCTGTTGACGATCTGTGACCTTCATCGGCCCATCGAGGTCGATTTCCTGATTGTGCCGGGATGTTCCCTGCTCACTCTGGCAAGCGCCGTCGAACCGCTCAGAGCGGCCAACCGGCAGGCAGGCCGGATGGTGTTCAACTGGCGTTTTGTCTCGACAGACGGGCAACCGCCTCTCACATCGTCGGGCATCGCCTGGCCGGTTTCGGCCAAACACGATGCCTCCGCCCGTTGCGATGTGCTCGCCCTTGCCGCCGGTTTTGGCGCGGCGCAGATGACTGACCGCAAACTGATTGCCCATATCTACCGGGCGGCGCGACAGGCAACCATCGTCATCGCCATTGAATCGGGTGCATGGCTGCTGGCGCGCACTGGACTGCTTGACGAGCACAGAGCCGCTACCCATTGGGAAGATTTTGAAGACTTCGCCGCCGCATTCCCGAATGTCGATCTGCGGCCCGACCGTTACATCATAGACGGGCGCTTCATCACCACCTCAGGTTCTTCGCCGACTTTTGACCTGATGGTCGATCTGGTACGTCGCATTCTCGGTCATCCCGCAGCCCTGGATGTGGCGAGCAGTTTTGTTCATGACGATCTGCGCCCGGCAGGCGATCCGCAGGTCAACGTCACCCTGGGTGACGTAAACCATGACCCGCGTCTGGTGCGCTCCATCCGGATCATGGAAACCCATGTCGATGCGCCGGTCAGCATTGCAGCCATCGCCAAGCGGGTGTCGATGTCGACCCGCGGGCTAGAGCAACTGTTCGAGCGGCAACTGGGTCAGACGCCGGGTGCCTATTTCCTGTCCTTGCGTCTGGCGGCGGCGCGGCGGCTGGTCAATGACACGCGGCTGAGCATGACCGATATTGCCTCAAGGACCGGATTCTCTTCGGAATCATCCTTCTCACGCGCCTTCAGCCGCCAGTTCGGCCTGCCGCCGAGCGCGAGCCGGAAACAGCCATCAACCCAGCAGCCAGTGGCGACCGTCAGCCACCCTTGACCGGCACCTTGGCTTCGAGCCAACGGAAGGCGACCACCAGCACTCCGGTCAGCAACATGTAGATCAGCGCCAGCAAGAGCAGCGGCTCATAGGTCAGGTAGGTGTCCTGGCGAACACGTGAAATGATGGCGTAGACATCGACCACGGTAATGGTGGCGACGAGCGGCGTGGCCTTGAGCTGCAGTACCGTTTCACCGGCCAGCGTCGGCAGCGCCCGGTGAATGGCGCGCGGCAGCCAGATGCGGCGGAACGACGTCCATGGCGACATGCCATAGGCGCGCGCTGCCTCGAGCTCACCCTTTGGCACACCGGCGAACGCGCCGCGCATGACCTCTCCCTCATAACCGGCAAACGACATGGTCAGCGCCAGCACACCATAGGGCCAGGCTGAACGCAGGTACGGCCATGCCCAGGACTGGCGAATCTCCGGCCAATAGGCAAACAACGAGCCCAAGCCATAATAGAGAAGCCACAACTGCAGTAGCAGCGGCGTGCCGCGGATCACCGTGCAAAAGGCCCGGGCCGGCGCAGACAGCCAGACGGGTCCTGCAGCCTGCGCCAACCCCAAGGGAACAGCGAGCAGAAAGCCCAGCACGGAAGTCAGGAACAGAAGCCACAATGTGGTGCCTACGCCTGACACGAGCTTGCCCGAATAGCGCGGCAGCCAGTCCCAGCGCATGTTGTAGGCTGCAAACAGCACGATACCGATCGCGATCGCCATCAGCACCAGCCGGTGCGGTTCGTTCCAGCGTCTTGTTTCCGGGCTCATCAGCGCACCGCCGGCATGCCGCGGCGGGCGTAGCGCTCAATCCGGCGTATGACGACATTGGAAAGCAATGTTACCGTCAGGTAGAGCAGCCCCGCAGCGCAGAAAAACAGGAAATAGGATTTGGTGGTTCCGCCGGCCTGGCGGGTGACCAGCGTCAGTTCGGCCACACCAACGACGGCCAGAAGGGCTGTATCCTTGGTCGCGATGAGCCAGAGATTGGAGAGACCAGGAACTGCATGCGGCAGCATGCCGGGAAGCGTGATGCGACGCAGCACCTGCAGCGGCGACATGCCATAGGCCCGCGCGGCTTCAGTCTCGCCATGCGGTACCGCCTTGAATGCACCGCGCAAGACCTCTGTCTGATAGGCGCCCTGGACCACGCCGATAACGAAGATGCCAGCGGCCAGCCCGCTGATATCAACGCGCTCGGCACCGAACAGGATCATCACCTGATTGAGGGCGTCGGTTCCGGCGTAATAGAGCAGCAGGATGAGAACCAGCTCGGGCACGGCGCGTACCAGGGTGGTGTAGATATCGAGAAGATCGCGGAGCACCGGCCCGCCATAGAGCTTGCCCGTGGCGCCGCCGACGCCGATCAGGAAACCCAGAACATAGCCGCCGACTGCAACCTGCAACGAGACCGCAAGCCCCTTGAGCAGCACGCCGCCCCAACCGGGCGGTTCCAGCGCCAGAAGCTCCCAGGCGGCAAGGCCTGCGATCCAGTCAAACATGTGAAACGGCCTCACCGGTCCGGGGGATTAACTCCGCCGGGCCGGTGGCAGCGCAATGCGCCTGTTCAGGCATATTATTTGCCGTAGATGTCGAAATCGAAATAGGCCTTCGAGAATTCGGCATAGGTGCCGTTTTCACGGATGGCTGCGATCGCGGTGTTGAACTTTTCGCGCAGTTCATCGTCGCCCTTGCGCAGACCAACGCCGACGCCGGCGCCGAGGATCGCCGGATCATCTTCGACAGCGCCGGCGATCTCGCAGCAGGCATCGGACTTAACGAAGGCATCAAGCGCCAGCGAATCTGCCATGATCGCGTCAACACGACCGGCAGCCAGATCCTGGTTGGCTTCATCCTGGGTCTGGTATTCCTTGATCTCGGCAGCCGCATCGGCAAAGTGCGTGGTCACGTAATCCTGGTGAATGGTGGAGACCTGAACGCCGATGATCTTGCCTTCGAGGCCGGCAGCGTCAGGTGTGATACCCGAGCCCTTGGCAGTCGCGATAACTGACGGCGTGTTGTAGTACTTGTCGGAGAAATCGATGGTTTTCATGCGTTCTTCGGTGATCGACATCGATCCGACAATCGCGTCGATCTTTTTTGATGTCAGCGCCGGGATGATGCCATCCCAAGACACCGGAGTGACTACGCAATCGAGCTTGGCTTCCGCGCAAGCCGCTTTCATGAACTCAATTTCCCAACCGGTCCAGTTGCCTGAAGCGTCGGGTTCGGTGAACGGCGGATAGGGTTCGGCTGCAACGCCGACGCGAACGGTTTCAGCGGATGCGGCATGCGCCGAAAGCGACAGTCCGAAGGCGGCGATGGCAGTAATGATTTTGATTTTCATGGTTTTCCCCTGTTGGATTTTGCGGGCTTTGCCCATTGGGCCTTGGACTATTCAACAGTCGCAAGGAATTTCTGCAAACGCTCCGATTTAGGAGCGCTGTAAATGATATCTGGCGGACCTTCTTCCTCGATCATACCTTCGGCGAGGAACACGACATGGTTTGCCACTTCACGGGCAAACTTCATCTCGTGGGTCACCAGAAGCATGGTGCGGCCTTCACGGGCCAGATCGGCGATCACCGCCAGCACTTCACCGACAAGTTCGGGATCAAGTGCAGAGGTCGGCTCATCAAACAGCATGACCTCCGGCTCCACCGCGAGCGCCCTGGCAATGGCTGCGCGCTGCTGCTGGCCACCCGACAGGAACGCCGGATAGACATCGCGCTTGTCAGACAGGCCGACCCGATCCAGCAGTTTTTCTGCACGCGCAATGGCTTCATCGCGCGGAACGCCCATGACCTGAACCGGCGCTTCGATGATATTGCCGAGCACGGTCATGTGCTGCCAGAGATTGAAGCTTTGAAACACCATGGCGAGCCGGGTACGGATGCGGCGAAGCTGGGCCGCGTTGGCAGGCCGCAGGCCGTTGCGGCCGTCCGGCTTCATCTGAATGGTTTCACCCTGAATGCTGATCGCGCCACTGGTTGGAAGCTCCAGCATATTGATGCAGCGAAGCAAGGTCGACTTGCCGGATCCCGATCCACCAATGATCGCGACCACATCACCGTTTCCGGCTGAGAGCGACACACCCTTGAGCACTTCGAGATCGCCGAACTTCTTGCGAAGGTCAGCAACTTCAACGGCTGGCTGCGATGATGATGCACCGGTCTTCGCACCGGGTTGTGGACTACTCATACGGCTCCTCTGATGCTCCGGGTGGAGCGAAGTTGGGCAATCGTGACCCTTGCGCAGTAATTAATCAAGTGTATAATTTTGGAAATTACATATCACCTGAACGGACTCATCAATGACATTCGGATCTCAATCCATGACGCCCCCGCTCAAGCGGGTTGTAATGCGCAAACCCGGTGAAAGCCTTCGTCAGGCAAAGGCCGAGGACTGGCATTACGGTGCGGGCTTTGATGGTGATCGTGCCATCGAACAGTTCGGCGTCTTTGCTAATCTTGTGTCTGCCAGCGGTGCAGAGATCATCTGGATCGAGGATACGGGCGACGGTTTGGCTGATGCCATGTTTACCCACGATCCCTCGCTGGTGACCGACAAGGGCGCGGTCGTTCTGCGCATGGGCAAAGCCGGTCGCATGGGCGAACCGGACCTTCATGCGAGCGCCTACGAAGCCGCGGGCATTCCGATCCTGGGCCGGATCGTAGCACCTGGCGTGGTAGAGGGCGGCGACTGCATCTGGGTCGACAAATCGACACTTGCAGTAGGCCGTGGAGTCCGCACCAATCAGGCCGGCATTGAACAGCTGGGCGAGATTCTTGCCCCGCTTGGTGTGAGCGTTCTCGGATTCGATCTGCCTCTGGGCAATGGCGCCGAGGCGTGCCTGCACCTGATGTCGGTCATGTCGCCGCTCGATGAGAAGCTGGCGCTTGTCTATGCACCCATGCTTCCGGTGGCGTTCTGGCAACTACTCAGGGACCGTGGCTACACTCTGGTTGAGGCTCCCGACGATGAGTTCGCGGCCTCCAATGGGCTCAATCTAAATGTGCTGGCGCTGACGCCTGGAGAGGTGATCATGGTCGAGGGGTTTCCGAAAACCCGGGCGCTGATGGAAAAGGCCGGCTGCAAGGTGACTGCGTTCAACGCCGATGCGCTCTGCATTCCCTGCGAAGGCGGACCGACCTGCCTGACGCGTCCCGTGTGGCGTGAATGACGCGGCGGACGTTCCATCATGAACCTGAAGCGGTGCGGCAAAACGATCTGATCGCGGCAACGCTCGACTGCATCGCCGAGCTGGGTCTGGCAGGCGCCACGGTGCGCGAGGTAGCGCATCGCGCCGGCGTTTCACCCGGATTGATCAGGCGCTATTTCGACAACAAGGAACGCCTTGTCGCGGCGGCCTATCGAAGCTTCATCTCCGGCCTGACAGCGGCTGCAGCAGCTGGCTGCGGTCAAGGTTCGGCACATTCAAGGCTTGCCGGCCTGATCCGTGCCAGCGTTACAGCGCCGGTGGCCGATGGCCGGGCGGTATCAATCTGGGCAGCCTTTATCGGTACGGTGAATTCGGATCCGGTGATGGCAGAAACCCATCGCGAAGGCTACCGGGCCTTCCGCGATCTGGTTGAACAGCTGGTCGGAGAAATCATGGCGGAGCGCGGTATTCCAGCTTCGCAACAGGCAATCCGCCAGCATGCGATTGTGCTCAACGCGTTGCTGGACGGGTTGTGGATTGAAATATCGATGGGCGGCGACGACTTCTCGCGACTGGATGTGGTGCGGATGGCACTCAATTCAACGGCTGTACTGCTCGGCATCGACCCAGCTGAATTCAAGGAATACTGACTATGAAATATGCGGCAATCACGGAGCGCCTGGCTCACACCGGCGGCGCCAAATGGGCCATCCACCAGCACAGCCGCGAGTTGGAGGCGAAGGGCGCCGACATTATCGAACTGACCATCGGCGAACCCGACCTGCCTCCCGATCCGCAACTGTTCGAGGTTTGCCATCAGTCGATGCTGGCCGGGCGTACCGGTTACTCGAGCGGTCGCGGCGAGCCGGAACTGCTCGACGCAATTGCCGCCCGCTACGCACGGCGGCGCGCCGGTGTCGACACCAACAATGTGCTTTGCTTCCCCGGAACGCAGACTGCCCTGTTCGCCACCATGATGGCACTGACCGGCCCGGGTGACGGCGTTCTGGTGGGGGATCCGTTTTACGCCACCTATGACGGCGTCATCACAGCCAGCGGCGCGCATCGGCAATCTGTGCCACTCAGATCAGGGAACGGTTTCCGGCTTACCGCAAAAGATCTGGAGGCTTCGATCACGCCGGCATCGCGGGTGCTGCTGCTGAATTCGCCGCACAATCCGACCGGTGCGGTGTTGAGCGCCGAAGAAGTGGCCGAAATCGGTGCGGTCTGCAAAGCCCATGATCTGTGGATCGTCGCCGACGAGGTCTATGAGGAACTGGTGTTTGACGGTGCCTTTGCCTCGCCATTCGACATTCCCGAACTTGCCGACCGGGTGATCGCGGTCTCGTCGATCTCCAAGTCACATGCCGCGCCGGGGTTTCGCAGCGGCTGGGCGGTGGGGCCGCACGAGTTTTGCGAGAAGCTGCTGCCGCTGTCGGAAACCATGCTGTTCGGCAATCAGCCATTCATCGCCGACATGACTGCTTTTGCGCTCAACAGCGACCTGACAACCTCAACCCAGATGCGGGCATCCTACAAACGCCGTGCGGCGGTGTTTGCCGACACTCTGGAGAAGCTCGGCTCGATTGTGCCGTTCCGCCCTCAGGCCGGAATGTTCATCGTTTTCGATGTTTCGGGCACCGGGCTCGACGGCGAGACATTCGCCTGGCGTCTGCTGGAAGCCGGAGTCGCGGTCATGCCCGGGTCGTCATTTGGCGACAATGCCGGCAAACTGATCCGGCTCAGCCTGACAGTACCCGACGAGTCTGTGGTGGAAGCCTGCCGCCGGATCTCCAGCTTTATGGAAAGCATCTGATGACAGCAGAGACACTCACGGTCGGCGAAGCGCTGGTCAACATGCTGGAACAGGCCGGCGTCGATACGGTCTTCGGCATCCCCGGCGTTCATACCATCGAGCTGTATCGTGGCCTTGCCGCCAGCTCTATCCGACACATCACGCCGCGCCATGAACAGGGCGCGGGGTTCATGGCCGACGGGTACGCGCGCGTCTCAGGGCGGCCCGGCGTGTGTTTTGTCATCACCGGGCCGGGGCTGACCAACACGCTTACAGCAATGGCGCAGGCGCGTGCCGACAGCATCCCGATGCTGGTGATTTCCGGCGTCAATGCCACTTCAACGCTCGGCCAAGGGCGCGGGCATCTGCATGAATTGCCCGATCAGGCGGCTTTGGCCGGCACGGTGGCGCTCTGGTCGCACACTTTGACCAGTCCGGCTGATCTCGGCGACGTCCTGGCACGCGCTTTCTCGGTGATGACCAGTGCGCGGCCCGGGCCTGTTCATATCGAAATTCCGACGGATGTGATGAAGCTCCCGGCTGATGCTGCCGGCTTCATCATGCCGCAATCCCAGCCACGGCATCCGGCCGATTGCGACATTGAGGCGGCTGCCAGGCTTTGCGCAGACGCCCGCACGCCGACGATCCTGATTGGCGGCGGCGCAGTCCGCCACGCTGCCGCAATCCGCCGTTTTGCCGAAGCTCTCGATGCACCGGTGATCAGCACCACCAATGCCCGCGGCATCATGACCGGTCATCCGCTTGACGTTCCGGCAAGCCCGAGCCTCGCCTGCGTGCGCGATATGCTGAACCAGTCTGATCTGGTGCTGGCTCTGGGAACCGAGCTGGGGCCGACCGATTGCGATATGTACGAGGATGGCGGCTTCACACTGCCGGCAAACCTGATCCGGGTCGATATTGCCGAAGATCAACTTGCCCGCGGAGCCAACGCGGTGTTGGCGATCCATGCTGATCTGGGTGCATTTATCAATGATATGGAAAGGACGCCGGTCTGGACGCGGAGCGCGCCCGGCACCGGCGCTGAACGCGCACTTGCTACGCAAGGGCAGGCAAAGGAAGAGATTGGCGCCACCTATCTCGCGCACATCGACCTGCTGCAGGAGATCTGGCAAGCACTGCCTGATGCCACTCTGGTGGGAGATTCGACCCAGCTGGTTTATGCCGGCAACATGTATGTCGCAGCCCCCCGCCCTGCCTCATGGTTCAATTCCGCCACCGGATTTGGCACGTTGGGCTATGCAGCTCCCGCCGCGATCGGCACAGCACTCGGGCATCCCGAACGGCCAGCGGTCGCCCTGCTCGGCGATGGCGGTTTTCAGTTCACGCTCGCCGAACTCGGCAGCGCACGGGATTGCGATGCGGACGTGGCGTTTCTGGTCTGGAACAATTCCGGCTACATGGAAATCGAGACATCGATGACTTCGGCCTGCATCACCCCGATCGGGGTTACGCCGTCCGCGCCAAATTTTTCAGCAGTGGCTGCAGCCTATGGGTTGCCGTCGCGCCGGGTACAAAACCGGGAAGACCTGATTTCGGCGCTGAAAGACCTGCCCCGGCCTTGCCTGATCGAATATCTCGACCCCGCGACCAGCTGACCTCGGCTGCGCGGTGACGGGCATGGAATTCATTTGCACAAGGACTTAAGAAGCCTGTCGATAAACGCTTCACCGGCGGCAAGCTGCTCGAGCGCAAGAAACTCGTCGGGCTGATGCGCCTGGGCGATATCTCCCGGCCCGCAGATCACGGTGGAATATCCGCGCACCTGAAACTGGCTGCCTTCGGTGCCGTAGCTCACCACATGCTGGCCATTGTCGCCGGTCAAGCGGCGTGCCAGCGCTTCTGCGGGACCATCTGTTTCAGGTGCAAGCGCAGGCAGTGCAAATCCGTGCTTCAGATCAAAACCCGTGTCCGGATGAACTTTCTGCAATTCGGCTGACAGTTCGGCCGCCTTTGCTTCGAAGAGGCTGGCCCAATCGTCAGGGCTTTCACCCGGCACGAAGCGGAATTCAATAAAGAACCGGCAATCCTTGGCTGTGATATTGTGGGCAGTGCCACCTACAATCTCGCCGACGTGAAGAGTGGTAAAGGGCGGCACAAAAGGTGCAGCAAGTTCGGAAGGCGCTCGTGCAGCATTTTCCACGTTGCGCTGGTTGGCCCAGTCGATCAGTTTTGCCGCCTGCATGATGGCGCTGACCCCGTAAGGCAGCAGCGAAGAATGCACTTCGTGCCCCCGGACATGAACATGATATCCAAGGCCGCCCTTGTGGCCGGTGACCACCTTCATCATGGTGGGCTCACCGACAATGACTTCGCGGGCACGTGGCAAAGCCCCCAGCATGGTTTCAACCAAATCCACCACAGCGACACACCCAACCTCTTCGTCAAACGAAAAAGCCAGTTGCAGGGGACGTTTGAGCGGAAGTTTCGACGCCCGCGCCATGGCGATGAGCGCCAGCGCATCGAATCCCTTCATATCGCACGACCCGCGACCGTAAAGCTTGCCGTCACGCTCGGTCAGGGTCCAGGGGTCGCTGGTCCAGGCCTGGCCATCAACCGGAACCACGTCGGTGTGCCCCGACAAAATAACACCGCCATCCTCATGGGGACCGACCTGAGCATACAAATGCGCTTTCGTGCCGCAGGGGCTCATGATCCGCTGCGACTGAATTCCATAGCTTGCCAGATAGGTCTCAACCCATTCAACGAGCGGCAAATTGGTGTCACGGCTGACCGTGGGAAAGGAGACCAATTTCGCCAAAATTTCACGTGCGTTAGAAAAATCTTCCATCAAGGAACCTCAAAGCAGATCGAATCGTCAGTATGAATACCGGTTTCCACACTTTTGTTAGCGTCGCCCGGCTTTGTCCATAGCCGGTTTTGCGGGAAATTTTGTGTCAGACCGGATCAGGTTTGGACACTTGTCGCACAATTTCACAAAGCCACTGGTCAACCATAGGGAAATTGGTCAATAGTATGCACCACCGGCGTCGAAAGATCAGACCGGCAACAAAAATAACGGGAAACCATCTCCCGAGGGGTACAGAATGCCAGACACGGCCATGCCAATTCTGGATGTTAAAGGGCTTAAAACGGTTTTCGGCACCCGCGGCGGTGAAGTGCACGCGGTCAACTCCGTCGATTTCGATCTGCGCCCTGGCGAATTGCTGGGCGTGGTCGGCGAAAGCGGATCAGGAAAATCGGTGACCATGATGTCGCTGCTTCGGCTTCTGCCATCTCCACCTGCGGAGATGCGGGACGGAAAAGTGATGTTTGACGGTCAGGACCTGCTCAAGATCAGCCCGGAGGAACTGCGAAAGATACGCGGCTCCAAGATCGGCTTCATCTTTCAGGACCCGATGACATCACTCAATCCGGTCTATACGATCGGCTTCCAACTGGCGGAGCCCTTGCGTGCGCATCTGGGCATGTCCAAGGCCCAGGCACGGTCACGGTCGGTTGAGCTTTTGAAGCTTGTCGGCATTCCCGATCCGGAACGGCGGCTAAAGGATTATCCTCACCAGTTTTCAGGTGGCATGCGGCAACGTGTGATGATTGCGATCGCGCTTGCCTGCGATCCCCAGGTGCTGATCGCTGATGAACCGACCACCGCACTCGACGTGACCATTCAGGCGCAGATCATCGAACTTGTCAAAGAACTGCGCCAGAAACTCGGCATGGCGATCATCTGGATTACCCACGATCTCGGCGTAATTGCCGGCATCGCCGACAGAGTGATGGTGATGTATGCCGGCCAGGTCGTCGAAGAAGGCCCGGTCAACGAAATTTTCAAAGATCCTCAGCATCCCTACACTCAGGCTCTACTCAAGACGGTGCCGGTGGTTCGCGGTCCCCGCGAGGAAAAGCTTCAGGTGATTGAGGGCCAGCCGCCGATCCTGCATGACGCGCCTGTGGCGTGCTCATTCCGCAACCGTTGCCAGTATGCCTTCGACCGCTGCTCACAGGAAAACCCTGCTCTCACTGATGCTTCGGTACCGGGTCACCGCGCTGCCTGTTTCCTGCTGGACGGGGCCTTAACACAAGCGCCGGAGGCCATGAATGGCTGAAGCCGAAACTGTAAATCCACTCGTCAAGGTGCGGGATCTGAAGATGTATTTCCCGATTCATTCGGGGCTTTTCCGCACCCATGTCGGCGACATCAAGGCGGTGGATGGTATCAGCTTTGACATCCTCCCAGGTGAAACGCTCGGTCTGGTCGGCGAGTCCGGCTGCGGCAAGTCGACGGTCGGACGATCAATTCTGCGCCTGTATGACGTGACCGGCGGCACGGTCGAAATCAATGGTTTCGAAATCGCTCACGTCGACCGCGACAGCCTGCGCTCAAAGCGCCCGATGATGCAGATGATCTTTCAGGATCCTCAGGCCAGCCTCAATCCGCGGATGACGGTGGCCAGCATCATCGGTGAACCGCTTGACGAGCATATGAAGCTGTCCTCGGATGAAAGGCTTGCCCGTATATACGAGCTGATGGACTGGGTCGGCCTCAACCGGGAATTCGCAAAACGCTATCCGCATGAGTTCTCTGGCGGGCAACGCCAACGCATCGGCATTGCCCGGGCGCTGGCGCTGAACCCGAAGTTCATCGTCTGCGACGAACCTATCGCAGCACTTGATGTGTCGATCCAGGCGCAGGTGGTCAATCTGCTAGAGGAACTGCAGAAGCGGCTCAATCTGACCTATCTGTTCATCAGTCATGACTTGTCGATGGTGCGCCATATCGCTGATCGCGTGGCGGTGATGTATCTGGGCCGGATTGTCGAGGTAGCATCGCGGGAAATGCTGTTTTCCGACCCGCTTCACCCCTACACGCAGGCCCTGCTGTCTGCCGTACCGGAACCTGATCCGGATTCCGAGCGGCATCGCAAGCCAATCGTTCTGCAGGGCGATGTGCCCTCGCCCGCCAACCCTCCCATGGGCTGCAATTTTTCAACCCGGTGCCCCAAGGTCATGGATATCTGCCGCCAGATAGAACCCCGGGTATACGATTTCGGAGAAGGAAGACAGGTGGCCTGCCATCTGTATTCAGAGAGCATCACAATGACCGCGGAACCAACCGTCGGCGAAACAAAAAACTAATAAAATCAACAAGGAGACAGCCATGAAACTCAAAACACTTCTGATGGGCGCCGTCGCGGCTATGGCGATTGCACCTGTCGCACACGCCGAACGCGCCACAGACGGCGACGTCAAGATCATCTACTGGCAGGCGCCTTCGATCCTCAACCCGTACCTGTCGGGCGGCACCAAGGACATCGAATCCGCTTCGCTGGTCGTCGAGCCGCTAGCGCGTTTTGACCAGACCGGTGCATTGGTCCCCTTCCTTGCCGTAGAAATTCCGACTGTTGAAAATGGCGGCGTCTCTGCTGACCTGACATCGATTACCTGGAAGCTGAAGGAAGGCTTGCTCTGGTCCGATGGAACTCCGGTTACTTCGGCTGACGTCAAGTTCACCGCCGACTATTGCATGGCGCCGGACGGCGGTTGCGCCCAGAGCGCCAAGTTTGATGGCGTCGCCAGCATCGACACTCCGGATGAGCGCACCATCGTGGTGAATTTCAGCGCGCCCAAGCCAGTGCCGTACGCTGCGTTTGTAGGTGGTCAGTCACCAATCATCCAGGCTGCACAGTTCAAGGATTGCCTTGGCGCCAAGGCCCAAGAATGCACGTCGGCCAACTTTGGCCCGATCGGCACCGGACCGTTTGTCGTCACCGACTTCAAGCCGAACGACGTCATCACCATGAAGGCCAATGACAACTATCGCGATCCTGCCAAGCCGGCATTTGCGACATTGACATTCAAGGGCGGCGGCGACGCTGCTTCTGCTGGTCGTGCGGTTCTCGAAACAGGCGAATTCGATTATGCTTGGAACCTGCAGCTCGCACCCGAAGTCATCGCCAAGATGGCCGAAGGCGGCAAGGGCACCCCTATTTCGGGCTTTGGTACGCTGGTTGAACGTATCGAAATGAACCTGACCGACCCGTCGCCGGATCTGCCCGAAGGCGAGCGTGCAACCACCAAGCATCCACACCCGATTCTTTCGGACATGAAGGTGCGCAAGGCTCTCTCGATGGCCATTGACCGCACCCTTCTGGTCGAAATCGGTTACGGCCAGGCCGGCCGTCCGACCTGCAACCTGGTGCCTGCGCCGGAACTGTTTGCTTCGTCAAACACCGACTGCATTGCCCAGGACGTCGAAGGCGCCAAGGCACTGCTCGATGAAGCCGGCTGGACCGTGGGCGCCGATGGCATCCGCGAGAAAGATGGCAAGAAGTTCAAGCTTCTCTACCAGACCTCAACCAACGCTGTGCGTCAGGACTTCCAGGCCCTGATCAAGCAGTGGTGGGCTGACATCGGTGTTGAAACCGAACTCAAGAACATCGACGGTTCCGTGTTCTTCGGTGGCGACCCGGCATCCCCGGACACATTCCAGAAGTTCTACGCGGACGTGGAAATGTACGCCAACAACTTCGACGGCACCGATCCGGAGCAGTATCTGGGCCAGTACACCTGCGAGAAGGCGCCTCGGCCTGAAACGCAGTGGCAGGGCGAGAACATCAACCGCTTCTGCAACGAAGAATACGACGCACTTGTTGCAGAACTTGGCAAAACCGGCGAGATCTCAAAGCGCGCCGAAATCGCCAAGAAGCTCAACGACATGATCACCAAGGATTCGATGACAATCGTGCCTTTGGTTGATCGTGGTCGCGTTTCGGCTCATTCCAACAGCCTCGGTGGTGTTGTGCTCAACACCTGGGATTCCGAACTCTGGAATGTCGCGGACTGGCACCGCATCAAGTAATGCAGACATCGAATGGTCCCGCTCCGGCGGGGCCATTCTCCACGTTTGCTGTTTTCTCGCGCCATACTGCTGAACCGAGGCGTCGCCTATGCTGACTTTTACATTCCGACGATTGTTGTTGGCGATACCGACGCTTGTGCTCATCAGTCTGATCATCTTCCTGCTGCTGGATCTGGCTCCGGGCGATCCTCTCGCCAATCAGCCGCTGAGCATTCCACCCGAAGTCCGGCAGAAAATGCGTGACGCACTGGGCCTCGATGCGCCCGCCTATATTCGCTATCTGCTCTGGGCCAAGCAATTCTTCTGGGTCGAGCCACTGGTGTTTGTCGACTGGGTGGTGGGGACGAACTTCTCCGAAGGCATGCAACGCATCGTCTCGTGGCAGTTCCGCTCACCGGTATTCGACATCATCATTCAGCGCATTCCGCAGACGCTGTGGGTGGTTGGTCTGGCCTATCTGGTTGGTGTGCTGATCGCGCTGCCGATCGGCATCATCTCGGCCTACAAGCAGTATTCCTGGTTCGACCAAATCGGCACATTCGTCTCGATGATCGGCTTCTCTGTTCCGCCCTTCTTCTCTGGTGTCCTGATGATCGTGTTTTTTGCGATCATGCTGCCCTGGTTCCCGTCGATTTACGACACCACGCTGGTGGTCAATGACTTCGAGAGCTTCGGACAGCAGGTGCGGCAGATGACGCTGCCGGTCCTGGTGCTGGCGTTGCAGACCACCGCACAGCTGTCACGCTTCATGCGCGCCTCGATGCTGGACAATCTCAATCATGACTACGTGCGCACGGCGCGGGCCAAGGGCATGACCGAGAAGGTTGTGCTGCTGGTGCATGTGCTGCGTAACTCGATGATCCCGGTGGTCACCGTGATCGCGCTTGGCATTCCGTCGATCTTCGGCGGCGCCATCATTACCGAGCAGATCTTCAAGGTGAATGGTCTGGGACAATTGCTGATCACCGCCATTTACGCCAACGACCTGCCGATGGTGCAGACGCTGGCCTTCATCTTCGCGGTACTGATCGTTCTGTGCAACTTTATCGCCGACCTACTGTACGGCCTGCTTGATCCGAGGATCCGCTATGACTGATACTCCTCTCGAGCCCGTTATGAAGGATACGTCCGCAAGGTCGCAGTGGTGGGATGTCTGGGATCAGTTCAAGACCCACAAGGGCGCGCTGTTCGGTGCAGCCGTGTTCCTGTTCATCGTGCTGGCGGTGACTGTTGGCCCGCTTTTCTGGACCCTTGAGCCCACTTTTATCGATATCAGGGCACGCAACTCCGGACCGATGTGGACTCATCCTTTCGGCACCGATCAGTTGGGTCGCGACATCCTCGCGCGGATGATGGCTGGTGGGCAGGTGTCCATCGCGGTTGGTCTGACCGCCATGGCTATCAGCGTCCTGCTGGGGACCCTGATCGGCGTGGTCGCCGGGTTCTTCCGCAAGCTCGATGGCGTTCTGATGGGATTGACCGACCTCTTCCTGGCGCTGCCGCTGTTGCCGCTGCTCCTGGTCATGGTGATGCTGTTTCGTGAAACCTTGGCGCGCAGTTTCGGACCGGAGATGGGAACCTTCATCCTGATCGTCTCGGCAATCGGGATCACCAGCTGGATGCAGACGGCACGCATCGTTCGCGGTGAGGTCCTGGCGTTGAAGGAACGCGAATTCGTGCTGGCGGCGCGATCGATCGGAACCCCTTCGCGGCGCATGATCCTGCGCCATATCCTGCCCAACGTAATGTCGCCGATCATGGTTTCGGCAACACTGGGGATTGCGACAGCGATCATTACCGAATCAGCGCTGTCGTTCCTCGGACTTGGGTTCCCACCGGACTTTCCGACCTGGGGCCGCCTGCTGTTCGACGCAATCGATTACCTGCAGCAATACCCCGAGCGGGTGTTCTGGCCAGGGCTTGCGATTTCGCTGACCGTGCTGAGCGTCAACTATATTGGTGATGGCCTGCGTGATGCGCTCGATCCGCGCATCCGGGGGCGCTGATTTGAGCTTGCCGGACTACTCGCTGACCTGCTCGCTGAACGGGGCCACATCGACTGACTGATTGCTGGTCTGCCCGCCTGCGGTGCGCATTGCGCCACGCACCGGTGCGACATCAGAATAGTCGCGGCCATAGGCGACCACGATATGATCGGTTCCGGCAAACACTGCGTTGGTCGGATCATACTCCACCCAGCCAACGCCTGGTCCACACCATGCTGACACCCAGGCATGCATGGCGTCAGCGCCTTCCAGCCGCTCCTTTCCGGGTGGCGGCAAGGTTCGCAGATAGCCGCTGACATAGCCTGCCGGAATGCCAAGGCTTCTGAGTGCAATGATCATGATGTGGGTAAAATCCTGACAGACCCCGTGGCGGGCGGCAAAAGCCTCGGCGGCAGGAGTGTCGACTGTCGTAGCCTCGGCGTCGAACCGCATTTCGCTGTGGAGCGCCAAACCCAGATCCGAGACTGTATCCGAGCAGGGTCGGCCAGCCCTGGTTTGGCCTCCTGTCCAGAGTGCAATCGCTTCATCAGGTCTGGTATAGGGCGATGCAGAAAGAAAATGCAGCGGCGACCGCGGACCCAAATCGGTTTCGGCCGCCAGCGCTTCAAACAGCGTCTGGAGATCACCCGATATCGATTCAGGTACGCCGCTTCCCGTCACTTCCACCCTGGCCTTGAGCGCAATTTCGATTTTGCTGTGCGGTTCGTTGAAGGCCAGCTCAGTCAGCCGGTTGCCGAAGAAATCGTCCCGGTCCTTGCGCATTGCAGGTTCGGGGTCAACGTCGATACTGCCAGCGACCAAACGCTGTCGCCCGGAAATGGTCATCGGCATCGCATGCAGTATCTGGCGGGCACCGGCAGCGGGGGCCTGAAATGTGTAATCGATAACAAGCTTGATATCGTAGAGCATCGCTTCAATCCAAAAACTGAGCATGCAGGTCGTTGGTCAGCAGCCCGATGGTCTGTCTTAGTTCGATCAGACTGTCCTGATCGAGGTTCTCTGGTGAGCTGACAGACAGATCAGACTGTATGCGCAGCACGGCCTTGGACAATTCAGACAATTGGCCGTTCATGTCGGCTCCGGGCAAAAGGCTCACCTGATCACGGATTTCGTCAATGTGAAAAGCGATGGATCGCGGGTTGAGAGGATCAAGCGCCAGCATATCGACGACCGTTTCACGGCTTGCTGTCACCGGATAGCGACTGCGGTGGCTCATGACGCTGTCGCCGACTTCGACACACAGCTCAAAGCCTCCATGCGGGCCTGACCATTCGGCAAAGGTCCCGAGCAGATCGGCCATCGCGATGGCGCGTTCAAGCGACCGCCCTATGGTCAGGAACCGCCAGCCGCTGAAGCGGTACATGTTTTCATGCACGAGACCGGAAAACCCGGTAATCTTACGCAACAATACACCCATTGCTGCCGCGGCGTCGTCGCCGGGATCAACTGTTTTCCGCATGTTTCCGACGGTTCGCTCAAGGTCAGCAAGCGATGCCCAGGCATCGACAGAAAATCGGTCCCGCACTCGGCTGGCAGCGTTGACTGCGGCTGCGATCGTCTGCTCGATAGCGGCGGGAACCCCCTCGGCCATATCCAGATTATGTTGTTCCAAATAGTCATCTAGCTTGCTCATCAGCGGCGTACCGCCAGCCGGTGTTTCCGGCAGCCGGCTCATGTAGGCCCTGGTCAGGCGCATATACCCCTCGGCCCGCTCGACATATCGGCCAAGCCAGAACAAATTATCCGCGGCACGGCTGGGCAGCAGTCCCGGTGCAGTTCGCACGAACACCTCATCGGTGTGACCAAGCATGGAATCTTCTGGGACCGGTTTGTCTGACACAACCCAGACATCGGCAACCGTTCCGCCGCGGCGCAGCGAAACGGCGGACGGATCATCGCTGGTGGCGGCAAGCCGGGCGAAGCCCCCCGGCATCAGTTGCCATCCATCGCGGGTGCGCGCCAAGAACACGCGAATACGCATTGGCCTGGGCTTCAAGCCACCATCTTCCCAGGCCGGCGTTGTCGACAGGGAAACCAGTTCCTGCCCTACCAGATTTCGGCCCTCGCGGGCCAGCCATGTGTCAAGGTCGAGCCCGATTTCGGATGTGTCGCCCCGCAAAACTGCGCCGGGCTCGAGTTCAAGCGGGAGGCGTGTGGAGTTGGCCGAACCAATCAACATATCATGCGCATTGGCGCGCACATGCGCACGCTCTCTCTCGCCCCCACACCACCACGTCGCGATGTTGGAAACGGAAAGCGGCTTGCCGTGCAAGACTTCAGACAGGCGTGGCATGAAGGCAAGGAATGCGCGGCTTTCGAGAATGCCGACCCCGAGCGCGTTGATCATGGTAACGCCCTGCGAGCGGATCGCTCCAAGCATCCCCGGCGTTCCCAAACGCGAATCTGCCGCAAGCTCCAGCGGATCGGACCATGCCGCGTCCATTCTGCGCCACAGTACGCTGATGGGCTTGGGTCCGGAGACGGTGCGCACCATCAGCTTTCCGTCATCGACCACCAGATCATCGCCCTCAAGAAGCATCATCCCAAGGTAGCGCGCGATGTAGGCGTGTTCGAAATAGGTCTCATTCATCGGCCCCGGCGTCAGGATACCGGCCCGGCTACCCTCCTCGCGGCGCATTGCATTGAGACCGTCGCGAAAGCCGCGAAAGAAACCGACCAGGCGTTCGACATGCGAGCCACTGTAAAACCCCGGAAAGGCACGCATCGAAGCGACCCGGTTTTCCAGCGCATAGCCGGCGCCCGAAGGTGCCTGGGTCCTGTCGCCCAGCACCCACCAACTGCCGTCGGAACCGCGACCGATTTCAAACCCCACGAAATGCAGAAAATGCCCGGATGCCGGCTTCACACCTACCAACGGGCGGAGCCACTCCGGATTGGATGCGACGAGACCGGCTGGGAGATGCCCTTCGCTGACAAGCCGGTTTTCACCATAAAGGTCGGCCACGATGGCTTCGAGCAAATCGGCCCGCTCCGCCAGTCCCTCGCCCAATGCCTTCCATTCACTGGCCGGCTGAATGACCGGCACGGGGCTCAACGGCCAATCCCGCGGATTTTGTTCTTCGCCGTAATGGCGCACAAAAACGCCGGCATCACGCAGATATTGCGCACCACGGGCGAAAGCCCGCTCCCGCTCGTCGGGGTGCAATCCGTCGATATGCGCGATCAGGCTGAGCCATTCCGGCTTGATGCTGCCGTCCTCGCGCACCAACTCGTCGGGAACATCCGGCAAAGTGGAGTAACCCGCCAGTATCGAGGGACGATCCGGATGGTGGATCGTGGCTGAACTGGGCACCGGTCAGATACCCGGCTTGCGGCGCAAATCGAGCGTGAAGGGAAATTCCGGATGCGGCGTTTCAGGCACCGGAGTTGTGGCGCCCGGCGTATGGCCACGATGTTCGAAACGGGCAAGCCGCCGGGCTTCGGCCTCGTTGCCGTTGACCGGGAACGTATCGTAACTCCGTCCGCCGGGATGAGCGACGTGGTAGACACATCCGCCTAGTGGTTTGCCGGACCATGTGTCGAAAATATCGAAGGTCAACGGCGCATCAACCGGCAGCACCGGATGCAGCGCCAAGGCCGGTTGCCAAGCCTTGTAGCGTACACCGCCGACAGCAGTGCCAGCCTTTCCGGCGTCGACCAGCGGGACAGGACGCCCGTTGCATGCCACCATGTAGCGCGAAGGATCCGCGGTTTCGAGCTTGACCTGGAGCCGTTCGACCGAGCTGTCGGTGTAACGCACGGTTCCACCGATAGCGCCTGTTTCACCGAGCACATGCCAAGGTTCCAGCGCCTGGCGCAGTTCAAGCTTGACGCCCTCATATTCAACTTCGCCGCAGAACGGAAAGCGGAACTCGGCCTGGGCTTCGTACCATTCCGAACGCAGGTCAAAGCCATGATCACGCAGATCACGCAGCACATCGAGGAAATCCTCCCAGATGAAATGCGGCAGCATGAAACGGTCGCTCAGCGTGGTACCCCAGCGGGTGAAGCGACCCCTGGCAGGGCTCTGCCAGAACCGGGCAATGAGGGCCCGGATCAGCACCTGCTGGGCCAAACTCATGCGCGGTTCGGGGGGCATTTCAAAACCGCGGAACTCGACCAGACCGAGACGCCCGGTGGGGCCGTCGGGCGAATAGAGCTTGTCTATGCAGATTTCGGCGCGGTGGGTGTTGCCGGTCACATCGGTCAGAAGATTGCGCAGCAACCGGTCGACCAACCATGGCAATGGTGGAGAGCCGGCATCAGGCGCGGGGATCTGGTCCAGAGCCATTTCGAGCTCGTAAAGTCCATCATGACGGGCTTCGTCAATGCGCGGCGCCTGGCTGGTCGGGCCGATGAACATGCCCGAAAACAGGTAGGACAGGCTGGGATGACGCTGCCAGTGGAGGATCAGGCTGGCAAGCAGGTCGGGACGTCTGAGAAACGGGCTATCAAGCGGCGTAGCGCCGCCGACGACCACATGATTGCCGCCACCGGTGCCGGTATGGCGCCCATCAATCATGAATTTGTCAGCACCGAGACGGGTCTGCCGGGCTTCTTCATAAACGCCTTCGGTGATGGCCTTGCACTCGTCCCAGTCGGTTGCGGGGTGCACATTGACTTCGACCACGCCCGGATCGGGCGCGACCCTGATGACGTTGAGGCGCGGATCATGCGGCGGGCCGTAGCCTTCGATATGAACTTTCAGTCCGAGCTTATCAGCGGCAACTTCAGCAGCGGACACCAGTTCGAGATAATCTTCGACCTTCTCGACCGGTGGCATGAATATGCACAGACGTCCGTCGCGCGGCTCGACGGAGATCGCCGTGCGCACCGCACCGTCGAGATCGCTGATGGTCTGCTCGACCCGCTGTTGCGTGGCCTCGGCAGCTGTAAACTGGGCGCGCGCCTGAGATGCGGCGTCGGCTGCCCGTGAATCTGCCAAAGCGTCCTTGAGAGCTTTGGCCGGATCCGGCAAGTCACCCTTAGGCTCTGTCGGGTCTGACGGATTGACGAAGGGATAGGATGAGGCCGGTACATGCGGCAGGGACCCGAGCGGCAACCGGTAACCGACCGGGCTGTCGCCGGGGACCAAGAAGACATGACCGCGACGCGTCTTCCATTTTTCAGACCGCCAACCGTGACCGGCGGCTTTTGACTGCCAGCGCTGGACCGGCAAAACGAACCCTGAGGGCGTGGCAAGACCACGAGAGAACACGGTGGCTATACGGTGACGCTCCTCGGCATCTTCAAGCTTCGAGTTTTCGGGCGTCACATTGTCGGGAAGATTTCCTTCCTTGACGATCCATTCCGCCGGATCCTCGTAGGCCGGGACAACATGGTCCGCGGCAATTCCCAGATTGTCGGCAATGCCCGCCAGCAAATTCTTTGCGGTTTCGGGCGTTGCCTGTCCGGTATCCTTGCCTTCATCGGCGATGAGCTCGGGATTGTTCCAGATCGGTTTGCCGTCGCGGCGCCAGTACAGCGAAAAGGTCCAGCGCGGCAGTGTTTCGCCCGGATACCATTTGCCCTGACCATAATGCAGGAAGCCGCCCGGCGCGAAGCGGTTGCGCAACCTGCGGATCAGCTTGTCGGCAGCTTCCCGTTTTTCTGGTCCGACAGCCTCTGTATTCCATTCCGGGCTCTCGAAATCATCAATCGATACGAATGTCGGTTCACCTCCCATCGTCAGCCGGACATCGCCGGCTTTGAGCTTGGTGTCGATATCTTTCCCAAGCGCGTCGAGCGCTTGCCAGGATTCCTCGCTGAATGGCCTGGTGATGCGGGGATGCTCGGCCATCCGGTCAACCCGCATGTCGAAAGCGAAGTCGACCTCGGCATAGCTGGCCAGTCCCGAAATAGGCGCGGCATTGCGAAAATGCGGCGTTGCCGCCAATGGAATGTGGCTTTCGCCGGTCAGCAGTCCCGAAGTCGGGTCAAGACCAATCCATCCCGCACCGGGAAGATAGACTTCTGCCCAGGCGTGCAAATCAGTAAAATCATGGTCGGTGCCGGCTGGACCGTCGAGGGAAACCAGATCAGGCTTGAGCTGGATCAGATAACCAGAAACGAAGCGAGCGGCGAAACCCAGGTGCCTGAGCACCTGAACAAGAAGCCAGCTGGTATCTCGGCACGATCCCTTTTCAGTGTCGAATGTTTCTTCCGGCGTCTGCACGCCCGGCTCCATGCGGATGACATAGCCGATTTCGCTGGCCAGCCGGGCATTGAGGCCCACAACGAAATCCACGGTCCCAGTTTCATTGCGCGGAACGGTATCCATGAACGCCTGCAAGCGCGGCCCTGCCGGTTCAGGAGTCTGATAAATCACCAGATCGGGGGCGATCTCCTCAGGGTAACTGAACGGCCATTTCTCGGCTGATTCCTCGACAAAGAAATCGAACGGATTGTAGACGGTCATGTCGGCAACCAGGTCCACCTCGATTTTGAATTCCATCACCGGATCGGGAAACACATAGCGCGCCAGCCAGTTGCCATAGGGGTCTTGCTGGTAATTGACGAAGTGCTTTTCCGGACTGATCTTGAGCGAATGCGAAACCACGCGGGTGCGGCTGTGCGGCGCCGGTCTGAGACGGATGACCTGGGGCCCGAGTGTAACCGGGCGGTCGTATTTGTAGTGGGTCAGATGGTGAACGCTTGCCAGAATCGACATGTGAGTTATCCGTTGATCGGGCGGCCTTGCGGCACAGGGCAACATGCATGGCCTGACCGACCATGTCCACTGCTCATGATGCAGCGCATCTAAAATCCAATCATATATGCTGATGTCTGGTTCAGGGCTCAGATCGAGCCAAGGCGGCATTGAAAACGCCAAAACGGGCACTGCGGCTTGCACCGAGCGCCCGTCAAGAACAATTGCCTGCAAATTACTGCATGCGGCGTGTCTGACAGATGTCAGGCGGCGAGTTCGCCTTCCTCATCAAGCAGGGAATCAAGATCAAGATGCGAAATCATCTGCTTTTCCTTGGCGATGATCGATGTCGTCATACGCTGCACTTCAGTGGCTCCGACTTCCGGCACTGACTGGATTTCATCTTCGCTCACCGTGACCATGTCGGAAACATTGTCGACCAGAAGGCCGACGAGCTGTCCGCGGATGCTGGCGACGATGATTGCTGAACGTTCAGTCGGGTCGATGGCTTCCAGACCGAGCCGCAGCGCCATGTCGATCACCGGAATCACGGTTCCGCGCAGATTGATCACGCCCAAGACGTGTCTGGGGGCGTGTGCCAGTGGCGTGGCCGGGGCCCAGCCGCGAATTTCTCTGACGGACATGATGTTCACGCTGAACACCTGCTCGCCGAGGAAAAACGAAATAATCTCAAGACCTGAAGTCTTACTGCCGGTTTGCGTGTCGCTCATTTTGTCCTCGCGTCAAGTTGACTTTCCCACGACAGGCGTATCAACGCCTTCAGTCTGCAGGTCCGGCAGAACCGGTTGAATTGTTGGAAACGCAGCACACTCTTGAAGAGCTTGCATGTGCTGTTTGCGGGACCAAGCCGCTGTAGGAAACGCATCATGCTTGGGGCAATGCCCCTTCCCAAGCAGAACCTTAAACATGCTTTCGTTAAGAATGCGAAAACAAACTGCGGCAGAATACAACGGTCTGGGTATAAAACGCTGATCAAAACCGGCCTATTCTCTGCTTGACCCGCAAAGACCATAAATAACCCAAGCAGAGCTTTGCCGGAAACCAGCATCTCGGACCTCTAGTGGCTCGGTCCTGACGGATGGCTCCATCTGTCAGGACAGATCGCCCTACTAGATCAATATCTTGTGGTCTGACCGAAACAGATAGCACCATCTGTTTCGGTCAGACCACTGGCGTGATCTACCAAGGAATCTGTGCGATGTCGCTGAATGCGAACGGCGTCGGCGCCATCACTGAAAGCACCGACGCCGGAATATAAGCCCAAGCCGGTCAACCAACTTGATTGACCGGGGCATGAATCAGGACTTGGGTTTGCGCTTCAGGCCGCCTTTGCCACCGTCAGATGCAGGGCCGGATCCGGCAGCATCTGCGGGAGGGCCCTTGCGGTGAGACTTGGCAGGCTTTGCCGCAGCGTTGAAACCGGGCTTGTCGCGTTTGGGTTTCTTGTCCTTGGCTGGCGGCCGGTCTGCAGCCGCGTCAGCGCGAGCGGCCGGCTTTCCCGGTTTGAAGGGTTTATTACCTTCAGGCCTGGGTGCCGCGGCCTTTGGGGTCGGAGCGACGTCGTCATAGGGCCAGGCACCAGGTGTCGCATTTGCCGGAAGATCGTCACGAGTTGCGGGTTTGCGATCCGCATAGGCGTTGTCGCGCGGCGGACGATCATCGCGTTTCTTGCCACCAGTGAACGGGCGCTTCTTTGCGTAATCCGGCTTTGCCTTTTCCCGCGGCCGGGCATCATCGGACGGCCAATCCGACTTCTTGCCGCCGGACGGAGCTGAAGAGGAATCACCATCGCGCGCTCTTGGCGGACGCGGTGTACGGGTCGGCATGTCCGGAACGCCGTCAAGACGTGTAACTGTTACATTCTTTTCGATCTTGCCTGTCGGGCCGATTGCCGCCTCGAACTTGTTGGCAGCAGCACCCGAAATTTCGACATGGGTTTCAAGATCGTGGATCTTGATGGACCCGATATCGTTCTTGGTGATGTCGCCGGCACGGCAGATCATCGGCAGCAGCCAGCGTGGCTCGGCCGATTGCTTGCGGCCCAGCGACAACGAGAACCAGACCGCGTCCTTGATCGGCACATGCTCGCCGCGTGGCGCGCGCTCGACATAGGTTCCACCGGGTGCCGAGACAGGGCCGGCATCATTTAACTCTTCAGGCGACGAACGACCGGCACGATGCAGACGCATCAGGGCTGCAGCAACTTTCTCTGCTCCATGTTTTTCCAGCAGAGCTGCGACCATTGCGGTTTCGTCTTCGGAAACATCCGCTTCAAAGGAAGCATCCCCCATCAGGCGTTCATCATCGCGGGCCAGGATCTCATCAGCCGAAGGCGGACGGGCCCAGGTGGCGGTAATCCGCGCATCTCCCAACAGTCGTTCAGTCCGGCGGCGGGCGTTGTAAGGCACTATCAGTGCTGAAACGCCCTTGCGACCGGCACGACCGGTGCGGCCCGAGCGGTGCAGCAAGCCTTCCTGGTTTTTTGGCAGATCAGCGTGGATGACCAACTCCAGATCGGGCAGATCAAGCCCGCGGGCAGCAACATCTGTTGCCACACAGACCTTGGCCCTGCCATCGCGCAAGGACTGAAGAGCGTGGGTGCGTTCGTTCTGGCTCAATTCACCTGACAGCGCCACGACCGAAAAACCACGGTTGGAGAAGCGCGCGGTCAGGTGGTTGACGGTGGCGCGGGTGCTGCAGAACACAATGGCGTTCTTGGCATCATAATAACGTAGAACATTGATGACAGCATTCTCGCGGTCATTTGGAGCGACGGTCAGCGCGCGGTATTCAATATCAAGATGCTGTTTCTGCTCACCGGCGGTGGAAACGCGAACAGCCTTGTTCTGATAACGCTTTGCCAGATTGGCGATTCCGGATGGAACTGTTGCCGAAAACATCAATGTGCGGCGCTGATCGGGAGCGGCATCGAGAATGAACTGCAGATCATCGCGGAAACCGAGATCGAGCATTTCGTCGGCTTCATCCAGCACCACGGCTCGCATCGCCGACAGATCGAGTGAACCGCGATCGATGTGGTCGCGCAAGCGGCCCGGTGTACCCACAACGATGTGCACACCGCGCTTCAAGTTCTGGCGCTCGACCGACATGTTCATGCCGCCAACGCAGGTGGCAATGCGCGCACCGGCTTCGCCGTAGAGCCAGGCCAGTTCGCGCTCGACCTGAAGGGCCAGTTCACGCGTCGGCGCAATGCACAGAGCCAATGGGGCTTCCGCGCGCGGCAAGGTTTCCTCGTCACCCATCAGGGTCGGCGCAAGCGAGATCCCGAAGGCTACCGTCTTGCCCGATCCGGTCTGGGCCGACACCAGAAGGTCGGCGTCGCGAAGCTCGGGCGCGAGTACGGCCTGCTGAACCGGGGTGAGCTTTTCATAGCCGCGTTTTGCCAGAGCCCGGGCTATCGCCGGCTGGATGGTCTCAAGGTCTGTCATTTCGGATCTTTCGGACTTTGTGTTTGGGCCCACTGAAGCGGGCGCCGTGCGGGGTGTTCATCCGGCCACGGCTTTGTGCCTCTCATAAAGCACATTGCGACAAGAAGAAACGGGGCCAAGCAAGAAAGTTGCTTTGATGCAAATACAGTAAATACCCGCTCTGCGCCTGCCCGGCCTCGCTGCGGTGGCCTGAGGCTTGAGAAAGAGTGCTGCCAAAGCCGTCAGAGCAAAGGCAACGACCCGATAATAAACAGCTCTTTGCAGCAGAGTGATATGACCGGCGTTCCAAAATCCAGCGCAATGTCATGAATTAGTCGACCGGCAAGGGAACCAAGGCGGTTGTGGGGCGTTACTATGGCATGAAAAAGATTGCTCTCATCTCCGCTTCTGTTCTCGCCTTGGGTGCCGCCTCAATCGCGGCCGACGCGGACGGAGTGACCATCCTGACCAACGAAACTCCGTCTTCAACGATGTCGTATACGACACCAGTGGAGAGCGCTGCCAGCACCTATCGCGGTCACCGGATCGCGCAGCATGGAATCAAACGCAGCGTGCGGCTGGTGTCACCGGTCGATGAATCCGTCAATTCATGCGAGGCAGCCAACTGGCCCTATTATCCGATCGAATGTCTGAAGCGAGTTGAAACAGCGGGTCTTTGAATCGGACCTTCATCCCCCGACCACGGCATGTTGTCGCCCCTACCCCGGAACAGGATCAGCTTACATCATCGCATTCGATCACACGCAGTTGTGAGACCAGCATTCGACACCGGTTGTCAGCCGTGTCGAATGCTGATTGTTATGCGCCATGGCCTTTACGCTTCGCCAATTGCAGTACTTTGTCGCCGTCGCCGCCCAAGGCACCGTCTCGGGCGCGGCTCAGAACCTGTCGATTTCCCAATCTGCCGTCACAGAGGCGATCAAGGAACTGGAAGGCGACCTTGGCGTGGAGCTGTTTGACAGGCACTCGCGCGGGTTGACCATTACCCACAAGGGACATCAGTTCCTTCGTCACGCGACTAAAATCCTCTCCGATGTGTCGGACGCGCGACGCACCTTCTCGGACGACAAGGAAAGCCTTAAAGGGACGCTCAACCTGGGCGTTACCTCCCTCGTCGCCGGTTACGTGCTCTCTGATCTGCTGGCGCGCTATCGGCGGGCATTTCCAGGCGTTACGGTTTCGGCGATCGAGGACAATGGCGATTATCTCGAGCATTTGCTGATCGGCGGCGAACTGGATGTCGCCGTTATCGTGATTTCCAACCTTCGCAACCGCATGGCGCTGCAAACCGAAATACTGGAGGTTTCGCCCTACCGGCTGTGGTTGCCGCTTGGCCACCGTCTGGCATCGGCTGAAAGCATCTCGGTGGCCGATGTGGCGGAGGAGCCGGTGATCATGCTGACCATTGATGAAATCGAGGAAAGCACTGGCAAACTGCTCAACGCCATCGGCTCCCGCCCGAAGATCGCCTTCAGGACGCGGTCGGTCGAAGCCGTACGCAGCCTGGTTGCCACCGGCGCAGGCGTGGCTTTGTTGCCGGATCTTGTCTACCGGCCCTGGTCGCTGGAAGGCGACCGGATCGAAAGCCGGGATGTATCTGGCAGCCTGCCGATGGTTCAGGTCGGTGTGGCTTGGCGGCGTGGCAGCCAGATGACGCAGGCCGCACGGGACTTCATCGACCTGTCTCAAGCCCAGAGGGCGATCCGGCAGCGATAAATTGGGTATCGATTTTTCCGATATCATCATTCTGATAAAAGAATTTGCGGACTCAAAGAGGCCGTATCACTCTGGGCTCCGGATAAGGTCTCCATTTTGGCGGCCGCATTTGGTGGGAGCTCAAGCAAATGAAAAAGATGTTGAACACATGTACGGCCATGGGGATGGCGCTTTCTGTCATGACCCCGGGAATTGCCTCAGCGGAAATGATGACAGAGATTGGACCGGGCGAAGGTCAGGTCAACATCGTCGCTTGGGCGGGCTACCTTGAACGCGGAGAAACCGACAAGGCTTTTGATTGGGTCACCAAGTTCGAGGAAGCCTCGGGCTGCAAGGTCAACGTCAAGACGGCCAACACATCCGACGAGATGGTGGCGCTGATGAACGAAGGCGGCTTCGACCTCGTGACAGCGTCTGGTGACGCCTCGCTGCGACTGATTGCCGGCAAGCGGGTTCAGCCAGTCAATACAGACCTGATACCATCCTGGTCGACAGTCGACGACCGCCTCAAGGATGCGCCCTGGCACACCGTCGACGGAGTGCATTACGGTACACCCTATATGTGGGGCCCGAATGTGCTGATGTACAATACCGAGGCCTTCAAGGACGCGGCACCAACTTCGTGGAATGTCGTGTTCGAGGAAATGGATCTGCCGGATGGCAAGACCAACAAGGGCCGCGTTCAGGCCTATGACGGTCCGATCCACATTGCAGATGCTGCTCAGTACCTGATGTTCCACAAGCCGGAACTGGGCATCAAGAGCCCATATGAGCTCAATGAAGACCAGTACAAGGAAGCGCTTGACCTGTTGCGCGTGCAGCGAACGCTTGTCGGCCGTTACTGGCATGACGCCTTCATCCAGATCGACGATTTCAAGAACGAAGGCGTCGTGGCGTCGGGCTCCTGGCCGTTCCAGGTCAACCTGCTCAAGGCCGACAATGTGCCGGTGGCATCGGTTATCCCGCAGGAAGGTGCGACCGGCTGGGCCGACACCACCATGTTGCATGCGGACGCTGCAAACCCGAACTGCTCCTACATGTGGATGGAGCACTCGCTGGCTTCCAACCTGCAATCCGACCTTTCGGTCTGGTTTGGCGCCAACCCGTCGGTTCCCGCTGCCTGCACCGATGGCCGTGGCATGCAGACCGCCGAGGGCTGCACCGCCAACGGGCTCGATGATTTCGACAAGATCAACTTCTGGACCACACCGGTTTCGAAATGTGAAAGCCAGGGCGAGTGCGTGCCCTACTATCGCTGGGTCTCCGACTATATCGGCGTGATCGGCGGCCGCTAAGCCCGCCCTGCCATTTTGTAATAGCCTTCCTCCCATCGTTTGGGGAGGGAGGCTGGTGCCCAACCGCAATACCCTGATGTACATCTGCCCGCGCCCCTTGTTGCCGGGCCATCAGAACTGATTTGGACTCTCCATGACGTATGCTGTCTCATTTCAACAGGTCTCCCGTCACTTCGGATCTGTTCGTGCTGTCGACGCCGTCGACCTGGAGATCGAACCAGGCGAATTCTTCGCCATGCTCGGACCTTCGGGATCCGGCAAGACGACCTGCCTGAGATTAATCGCCGGTTTCGAGCAGCCGACCGCTGGACATATCGAGATTTTTGGCGAGACCGCGGAAGGCGTTCCGCCCTACCGGCGCAGCGTCAACACCGTGTTTCAGGACTACGCCCTGTTTCCGCACCTCAACGTGGCTGACAATGTGGCCTACGGGCAGATGATCCGCGGAGTCGGAAAGGCTGAGCGCCTGCGCGACGCCGAGGCAGCGCTCGAGATGGTCAAGCTGCCGGGATACGGCGCGCGCAAGCCCGGACAATTGTCTGGCGGCCAGAGACAGCGCGTGGCGCTGGCCCGCGCTCTGGTCAACAAGCCTAAGGTGCTGCTGCTTGATGAACCGCTCGGCGCGCTGGATCTGAAGCTGCGCGAACAGATGCAGGAAGAACTGAAAGTGCTGCAAAAAGCGCTCGGCATCACCTTTGTCTTTGTCACCCACGATCAGGGCGAAGCGCTGTCGATGGCTGACCGAATTGCTGTTTTCAACGAAGGCCGGATCATGCAAACCGGCACGCCCGAAGAGATTTACCGCCAGCCGAAGTCCCGGTTTGTCGCGGACTTTGTCGGTTCTTCCAATGTGCTTAGGCCCAACATCACCCAGCGTCTGGGTGGGCCGGCGCAATGGGCCAGCCTGAGACCCGAAGACATCCACCTTGCATCTGACACCGGTCATGAGGCGCAGGTCGCGGCCACGAGCTTTCTTGGCAGCGCGACACGCGTGACGCTGGATGTGGCGGGCGAGAAGATCACTGTGTTGCTTGCCTCTGGCACGCCAGTGCCGCATCAGGGCGAGATTGTGCGCTTTTCGTGGGGCGATGATGCCCTGCACCTGATGGGAACCGAGGCATGAGCAGTTCGGCCACAGCTGTGCCCGGGGCAATCCTGCCCGGTCGGGGCGGCATAGGCGGAGCGCTGTCGGACGCGTTCTGGCGCAAGCCGGGACTGCTGCTGTTCCTGATGCTGACGCCACCATTGCTCTGGCTCGGCGTAATCTACCTGGGCAGCCTGTTCGCGCTGTTGATCCAGAGCTTCTTTTCGATTGATGAATTCTCCGGGATGGTCGTGCGTGAATTCACGCTGAAGACCTATGGCGAGCTGCTGCGTCCCTCCAATCTCGACATCATCGTCCGCACCGTCACAATGGCGGGCATGGTGACCATTGCGTCAGCAATCATCGCCTTTCCAATTGCCTATTACGCGGCGCGTTATGCCAAGGGACGCTGGAAAGCGGTTTTCTATCTTGGCGTCATGCTGCCCTTGTGGTCGAGCTATCTGGTCAAGGTCTATGCGTGGAAACTGATCCTGGCCAAGGAAGGCATCCTCTTCTGGATGTTCGACAAGTTGCACCTCACCTTCCTCATCGACGGATGGCTGGCCCTTCCGGTCGTCGGCGGCAATTCACTCTCGCTGAGCACAACGGGCACGTTTCTTGTCTTTGTCTATGTCTGGCTGCCATTCATGATCCTGCCGATGCAAGCAGCGCTTGAACGGGTTCCCCGCAATCTGCTGGAAGCCTCGGCCGATCTTGGCGCTTCACCTGGACAGACGTTTCGCAATGTGCTGCTGCCTCTGGCGCTGCCGGGCGTCATCGCCGGTTCGATCTTTACCTTCTCGCTGACGCTGGGCGATTACATCATCCCGCAGATCATCGGCACCTCGCATCTGTTCATCGGCATGGCTGTCTATGCGCATCAGGGCACAGCCGGCAACATCCCGCTGGCCGCCGCATTCACGGTGGTGCCGGTGGTGATCATGGGGATCTACCTGTGGCTTGCCAAACGTGCGGGGGCATTCAATGCGCTCTGACAAACAAAACACCACGCCGATGGGACTGAAGATCGCCGCCGGTATTGGGCTAGCCTTCCTGCACCTGCCGATCCTGCTGATCTTCCTCTATGCGTTCACGACAGAAGAGAAGAGCTATCAGTTCCCTCCCCCCGGCCTGACGCTGAAATGGTTTGCGGTGACCTGGAACCGTCCGGATGTCTGGGAAGCGCTGGGCCTGTCGGTTCGCGTCGCCTCGATCTCGACGGTGGTCGCGCTTACGCTCGGGACACTGTGTGCGGCAGCGATTTCGCAGACCAAGTTTTTCGGGCGCGAAGCGATTTCTCTGCTGGTTATCCTGCCTATCGCTCTGCCCGGCATCATCACCGGCATTTCGCTGCGCTCGGCCTTCAATCTTGCGGAGATTCCCTTCTCGTTCTGGACCATCGTGCTGGGCCACGCCACCTTCTGCGTCGTTGTGGTCTACAACAACGCTGTGGCCCGGTTCCGGCGCATGTCGGGATCGCTGATCGAGGCCTCGATGGATCTCGGCGCTGACGGGTTCCAGACCTTCCGCCATGTCATCCTGCCCAATATCGGGACGGCGCTGCTGGCCGGCGGCATGCTGGCTTTCGCGCTGTCTTTCGACGAGGTGATCGTCACCACCTTTACCGCCGGGCAGCAGGCCACGCTGCCAATCTGGATGCTTGAAGAGCTGGTCAGGCCACGCCAACGCCCGGTCACCAATGTGGTGGCAATGGTGGTGGTGCTGGTCACCTTCCTGCCCATTCTTGCTGCCTATTACCTCACCCGGGACGGAGACCAGATCTCCGGACAGGGCAAATAACATACGGGAGAAACGCCATGGATACCCAAATGCTGATCGGCAATCGCTTCGAGGCCGGGACGGAAGCGGAGGAGAAAATCTTCAACCCCCGCACAGGCGAGACCATCCTCAACCTGCCCGAAGCCTCCTCGATCCAGATCGAGGCAGCAGTCAATGCGGCGGAGAAAGCATTTGCTACCTGGTCGCGGACCACACCGGCGCAGCGCTCGGCCTATCTGCTGAAGATCGCCGACCGGATCGAGGCGGAAGCTGACGGGTTTGCAGCACTGGAAGCGCTCAACTGCGGCAAGCCGATCAACGCGGTGAAGAACGACGAAATCCCGGCCATTGTCGATTGCTATCGTTTCTTCGCCGGCGCCGTGCGCTGCATGCCGGGCCAGGCGGCGGGTGAATACATGGAAGGCCATACTTCCATGGTGCGCCGCGACCCGATCGGGATCATAGCGTCGATTGCGCCGTGGAACTATCCGTTGATGATGATGGCCTGGAAGCTGGCACCGGCGATTGGCGGCGGCAACACGGTGGTGTTCAAACCATCCGAGCAGACACCGCTGACATCGCTGAAATTCGCGAAGATCCTTGCCGACATCCTGCCCGAAGGCGTCGTCAATGTCATTCTCGGCCGCGGCGAGAGTGTCGGCAATGCGCTGATCAATCACCCCAAGATCAGCATGGTGTCGATCACTGGCGATGTCGCGACCGGCAAGAAGGTGCTGCAGGCTGCTGCCAAGTCGGTCAAGCGCACACATCTGGAACTGGGCGGCAAGGCGCCGGTCATCGTATTTGACGACGCCGATCTCGATACCGTTGTCGATGGGCTTCGCGCGTTCGGCTATTACAATGCAGGACAGGATTGCACGGCAGCCTGCCGGATCTATGCCGGACCGAAGATTTACGACAAGCTCGTTGCCAGGCTGGCGGACGCTGTTTCGACCATCAAGTATGATCAGGCTGATGATGCAGAGAACGAGATCGGTCCACTGATCTCCAAACGGCAGCGAGACCGTGTGGCAAGCTTTGTCGAACGCGCCACCGAGATGAAGCACATCGAAATCGCTACCGGCGGCAAGCCAGGCGACGGCAACGGGTTTTACTACCAGCCCACCCTGATAGCAGGCGCCTTGCAATCGGATGAAATTGTCCGCCGCGAAGTGTTTGGCCCAGTCGTTTCCGTCACACGGTTTTCCGACGCGGAGGAAGCAGTTACCTGGGCCAATGATTCCGAATACGGGCTGGCTTCATCGGTCTGGACCAAGGACATCTCCAAGGCGATGACCTGCGCGGCACGTCTACAATATGGCTGCACCTGGATCAACACCCACTTCATGCTGGTCAACGAAATGCCGCATGGCGGCATCAAGCAGTCGGGCTATGGCAAGGACATGTCGCTATACGCTCTTGAGGACTATACTGCGGTGCGGCATGTAATGATTGCCCACGGCTAGACTGGACTTATACCCAATTCCGGGGCGGGGTTGACCGTCCTGGATGGATGCTGCAAATCCGCTGGATAGTGGTCGACAATCGGGACTATTTGAAACCGGGGACTTTCATGGCGCATCCGCATTTTGTTATCACCATTGCTTGCGCTGATCAGCCTGGCATCGTTGCCGCGATCACCACTGAACTGGCTGCAATTGGCGCCAATATCGCCGAATCGAGCCAGTTCTGGGATCGCCAGACCAACCGCTTCTTCATGCGGATTGCAATTGAAACACCCGATGGCGTTGACGCTCAGGCCGTGAAGCGGGCGCTGCAGGCGCCGGTGGCGCGCTTTGAAGTGCGGCTCGACATCAATGAGATGGCCAAGCGGCCCAAGATCATCATCATGGTATCGAAATTCGACCATGCGCTGCTGCATCTGATTTATCAGATCCGGGTCGGCTGGCTGGATGCGGATGTAGTCGGCATCGTTTCCAATCACGAAGACAGCCGCAGGACTGCCGAAATCGAGGGCATCCCCTTCCATTACTGGCCGGTCACCAAGGACACCAAGGCCGAGCAGGAAGAAAAACTGCTTGAGCTGGCCACCAAGAGCGGCGCCGATTTGGTGATTCTGGCGCGCTACATGCAGGTGTTGTCAGACAAGCTTTCACGCCGCCTGTTCGGCAAGGTGATCAATATTCACCACTCGTTCCTGCCAAGCTTCAAGGGCGCCAAGCCCTATCATCAGGCGCATGAACGCGGTGTCAAGCTGATTGGCGCGACGGCCCACTACGTAACTGCCGATCTTGATGAAGGCCCGATCATCGAACAGGAGACAGAGCGCGTGACCCATACCATGACGGCAGACGATTTCGTCGCTTCCGGTCGCGATATCGAGGCCCGTGTGCTGGCGCGTGCGGTGAAGATGCATGTTGAATCGCGCGTCATGCTCAATGGCCACAAAACCGTGGTATTCGGGTAATTGCCGATGAACTGGGATGACATCAGGGTCTTTCTTGCTGTCGCCCGCTCAGGACAGATCCTCGCCGCCGCACGGCGGCTGGGGATCAATCACGCCACCGCTGCCCGGCGGATCACGTCACTGGAGACAGCGCTTGGCGCGCAACTGGTGGTCCGCCGCACCAATGGCTGCGGGCTGACTGGCGAAGGCGAAGCCTTTCTGACGCATGCCGAGCGCATGGAAGCCGAAATGCTGGCAGCACAGGCCAATCTGGGGCGCACCGACAGCGCCATTTCAGGCACAGTGCGGATCGGTGCGCCGGACGGCTTTGGAGTGTCCTTTCTGGCGCCAAGGCTGGGCGCTCTGATTGCCAGGCATCCAGATTTGCGGCTGCAATTGGTACCTGTGCCCCGCAGCTTCTCCCTGCCGCAGCGCGAAGCCGACATTGCCATCACTGTCGAACGCCCTGCGGAGGGACGGCTGGTGGCGCGCAAGCTGGTGGATTATTCGCTGTCGCTCTACGCCTCGCGGTCCTATCTCGAAGAGTACGGCGTGCCGCAGTCCGCTGACGATCTCAAACAGCACCGCCTGATCAGTTATGTCGAGGATCTGATCTTTTCGCCATCGCTGCAGTTCACACGCGAAATCCTGCGCAACTGGACCGCCCAATTCGAGATTTCGAGCGCTACGGGACAGACGGAAGCTGTCCGTTCGGGGGCCGGCATCGCTGTGTTGCACGACTACATCGCCAGCCTCGACCCCGAGCTTGTCAGACTTCTGCCGGAACACCGAATCGCGCGCTCGTACTTCATGGTCTATCACGAATCAGCGCGTGATCTGGCGCGGGTCCGCACGGTGGCGGATCACATCTCCGCCGTTGTACAGGAGCACAAGGCGCAGTTCTTTCCCGAGCAGACGTGAAATGTCGTGCAGCCCGGCAAAGCGCTGCGAGGTCAATTGTTGCCCGGAGGATAGCCAGGAAGGTACACGAAGAGATCGCCTGAAAAACAAAACGCCTGCCGGGCAAAGCCAGGCAGGCGCTTGTACTATGTCGTGGCGTCATGACCGGTGCTTGGGAGGAGGATCCCGGCCGTGTCGCCTCGACTACAGCCATGCCGAATTGGGAGGAGGAGTTCGGCGTGGCGTTGACCAACATATGGAGTAGTTCATGCTGCATTGCAATAGAACCGCTCGAGAAAAATTTATCATCCGATAAATTTTCCCAAGCCATTGTAATTCATATATTTTTTGAAAAAACTCGATGGATCGCCACACATTTCGCCTAACAAAATGCGGCGTCGCAATAAAAAACCGGGGCAAGACCCCGGCTTCTTGATGGTCAGGCGTCCTGCAGGGCTCCCGGCCCCGGTATCGCGTTGGGTGGACATTTCCCCATGATGATCATGCCCAGAACCTCATCTTTGGTCACCTCAGAGGTCTTGGCGTAACCAACAACCTGGCCGTTTTTCATAACGGTGACCCGGTCGGCAAGATCAAAGATGTCGTGGATGTCGTGACTGATCAGAAAAATGCCAATACCTTCTTTTTTCAGCTGCTTGATCAGATCACCGACCTGTTCTGTTTCCTGTGGACCGAGAGCTGCGGTGGGCTCATCCATGATCAGAATGCGCGCATTGAACAGGATTGCCCGGGCAATCGCCACCGACTGACGCTGACCACCTGAGAGTTTGCTTACCGGCTCCTTGAAGCGCTGGAAGTTCGGATTGAGACGACCCATCACCTTGCGGGCCTCGGCTTCCATTGCGATGTCGTCGAGCGTACCCCAAGCGGTTTGCAGTTCGCGGCCCAGATAGAGATTCGCGGCGGCATCGACATTGTCGGCGACTGCCAGGGTTTGGTAGATTGTCTCGATGCCGTATCGCTTGGCGTCACGCGGGTTTTCGATATGGGCCTCTTCGCCGTTGATGAAGATCTTGCCTGAATCGCGCTTGTAGGCACCGGACAGGATCTTGATCAACGTAGACTTGCCCGCGCCATTGTGGCCGACGAGAGCCATCACTTCGCCGGGGAAGAGATCGCTCGATGCATGGTCCACGGCCTTGATGCCGCCAAAGGCAATCGAGATGTCGCGCAATTCGACCAGGGGGGGCATTTTCTCATTTTCTGACATGGCTTTTCTCCCTACTTGGCTCGTGCGCGGTACATGGTGTCTATCCAGACGGCGACAACAAGCACACCGCCCACCACCATCTGCTGAATTGCCGCATCAAAACCGATCAGCACCATCCCGGTTTGAAGTGACTGCATGACTATTGCGCCGAGGACGGCTCCGTAGATGGTGCCGACACCGCCGGCGAAGGACGTACCTCCGATCACCGCAGCTGCAATCACATACAACTCATCGAGCGTGCCCAAATTATTGGTTGCGGAGTTGAGCCGGGCGCTGGCGATCACCGCCGACAAACCACACAGGAAGCCCATCAGCGCGAAGATCTTGACGGTCACCCAGCGGGTGTTGATGCCGGCCAGTTCCGCCGCTTCGGGGTTTCCGCCGATGGCGAAGACGTAACGGCCAAAGCGTGTCCGCGAGGTCAGGAAAGTCATTGCAATCCCGACCGCCATCAAAATGAGAACCGGAATGGCAAAGCCGTGCGAGATGAAGATCTCCTTGACCGGCGTCTCGATATTGTTGGCGGCGGCATACTGCCTGACAATTCCTATCGGCCATGGATAGCTATTGACTAGCATTACGAAGCCTATTGTGACACTGCAGCCGACCAGGCCGAGGAATACTTCAGCCCACATCGGTCGAAGCGGAAAGTCGTAGCGCTGGCGCTGGCGCCTGCCAACCAGCATGAGCGCAATGATGCCGATGCAGATAAGGGTACCGACGACCCAGCTTCCTGTTGAGCCGATGGAGCCATAGGGTCCGCCACCGAGCAGCGAAAATGTGCTGTCCACCGGGGAAATTGTTTCACCACGGGCCAGCAGGAAGGCCGCGCCGCGCCAGACCAGCAATCCGCCAAGCGTCACAATAAAGGCCGGAATTCCCAGATAAGCGACCAGATAGCCATGAAACCCGCCGATCAATGCACCGATCAACAATCCGCACACCACCGCGATAATCCAGATCATCGGATGTCCAAGCCCCAGATATTCCGGCAGGATCCAGACCTGGATGATGGCCATCATCATGGCGCAGAAACCGAGAATTGAGCCGACGGACAAATCAATGTGGCGCGTGACAATCACCAGCACCATGCCCGTTGCCATCACTCCGATGGAGGCTGTCTGAACCGAAAGGTTCCACAGATTTCGTGCCGAAAGGAAGGAACCGCGGCCAAGGACAACCTCACCATAGATGTGAAATCCGACCCAGATCGTAATCAGGGCTGCGATCATGCCAAGAAGGCGCACATCGACTTCTGTGGCGCGCAGGAACCTGGTAAAAAGTCCCTCGTTGTCAACGCGACTGGCGCCGGCTGTTGTTTTTGTCGTTGATTGGCTCACCGAAACTCCCCCATCCTCAAGCAATCGTTTTCCGCAGCCAGAACGGCAGACTTCGTCCGGCAGCAACAGTTCCTCTACCCCGATATTAACCGGTCAGAGAGACCTTGCGCCGGCGAGTAGCACCGGCGCAGAGTATTTTCAGGATTACTGACTGATCAACAACCGTTGACGCCGTCCATTGCACCTTCGCAGACCTTGTCCTTTTCAATGTGGCCAGCTTCGATGACAACGTTGATGTTGTCCTTGGTGACCGGGGTCGGAGCAAGGAAAATAGCCGTCATCTCGACCCCCTTGGCGCCACCGGACCACTTAACAGCAGCAGGGATGTCGGCCATGGACTTGCCCTCAGCCAGCATACCGGCGATGTCGCCAGCAGCCTTGCCAAGAGCGCGCGCGTCCTTCCAGACCGACACGGTCTGCGTACCACGGGCAACGCGGTTGAGCGCTGCATGGTCACCATCCTGGCCACCGACCGGAATGTTAAGTCCCTGGGCCGCAAGCGCTGCAATCGCACCACCGGCCATGCCGTCGTTTTCCGCCAGAACCGCATCAACCTTGTTGTCGGCCGCTGTCAGGATCTGCTCCATGTTCTTTTGTGCGTTGTCCGGCTTCCAGCCATCGGTGAATGCTTCGCCGACAATCGTGATTTTGCCAGCATCGACGTCAGCGCCGATAACTTCCATCATGCCTTCGAGCAGGAAAAGTGCGTTCGGGTCACCCTTGTCGCCCTTGATAATGGCGTAGTTGCCTTCAGGCTGCACAGCCTTGACAGTCTCTGCGATGATGCGGCCGACGCCCTTGTTGTCAAAGGTTAGGTAGAATGCGCGGTCGTCCTCGATAAGACGGTCGTAGCCCAGCACCGGAATGCCTTCTGCATCGGCCTTGTCAACAGCTGCGCCAACCGCGCCGGAATCAACAGAAAGGATGACAAGAGCGTTAGCGCCCTGTGCAATGAGACTTTCTACATCGGTAAGCTGCTTGGCAGCAGATGCCTGGGCATCAGCCGAAATGTAGGTGTCGCCATTGGCTTCAATCGCAGCTTTCATAGCGGCTTCGTCTGTCTTCCAGCGCTCTTCCTGGAAATTCGACCAGGAAACGCCGATCACCATATCCTTTGCGAAAGTTGCAGTCGACATAGTGAGCGCGATGGCCGTACCGGCCATCAATTGGATAATGGATTTCATGCTGTCCTCCCAAGGAAAAAACTTGCCGGACGGGGCCTCTCCCGCCCGGTCAATGCTCAACTGCACGAGCGACCAGCAAAACGCAAGCTTTTTTCTCGACAGTCGAGAAAATTAATGTCAGGGTTCCCCCACGCTGTCAACTCCCGCCCGACCGAAGGGTGGGAGCAGGAACAGCGCACGGATGATTGCAACCGGGGCGGACTGCCTGCAGAGGAGCAAACGGTACCGGCAAGGAACCTGGCGGGACCTTGAGCGCAACGGGGGGACTTATGAAAGAACGGAATGTCAAGCGCCCCTTCGTCATGCTGCGAGGAGCGGGAGCTACATTACCAACATGACTGGACCAACATGATTGGGCGGCGACAATGCTGACGAAGTCCAGCACCGAGCTTATCCGACAGCAGAACCGTTCGCTGGCGCTGGAAGCACTGCGCCGTAAGGGCAGCCAGTCTCATACGGACCTGGCGCAAGAAACCGGACTTGCCTCCGCAACAGTAACGGCCATTACCCATGAACTGGAAAACGAACGCATCATCGAGCGCTCCGAAGCGCCGCCGGCGGGCGGACGCGGGCGCCCGCGGGTCCTGTTCAAGCAACGCCGCGCAGCAGCCTATGCGGCCTTCGTGCGGATATCCTCCGACGCGTTCCAATACTCAATGGTCGATTACTCAGGCACCCTGATCGACCGGATCGAGGAGAAGCGTGACAATACCGGACAGAAGGTTGAGGTGTTTGCGGATCAAATCCGCGCGGCATTGGCAAGGCTTGCCCAGCGCGCCAGCGTTTTACGCGACGACCTCAAAGCGATATCGATCTCGTCAAAAGGACTGGTGGCGGACGATAACGCAACTTTGCTGTGGTCACCGGTGCTAGGCAGCCAGCAAATCAACATGCGCACTGTTCTGGAGTCAGACTGGAACGCCAAGGTTACCCTCAATCATGAGAGCCTGCTGGTCGCCAGTGCCCTGCACACATCGCTGAGCCGTCAAAGCGAAAAGCCCATCCCTCGCCTGGCAGCCTTGTCGCTGGGTCATTCCATCGGACTTGGCGTGGTTCACGCCGAGGCCGATGGTCCGCCGAAAGCCCGAGCTCCTGGGTTTGGCCACATGATCCATACCCATAGCGGCGCCTTGTGCCGCTGTGGAACCCAAGGCTGCATTGAAGCCTACGCAGGATTTTATGCGATCCTGCGCGCGGCCTTTGAAGTGCCGCCCAATACAATCCCAGCCAGTTTTGTACCTTTCACCGAAGTCGAAAAAATTGCGGTTCTGGCCCGCGGAGGCGACCGCATGGCCGAGTTTGCCTTCAGGCAGGCCGGCACGGCACTCGGCAATGGGCTGGCACGGCTGATGAGCATGCACGGCAAAATGCCGGTGGTCTTCACTGGACCGGGGATCCGGTTCTTCGACCTGATGCGTCCAGGCATCGACCAGGGTCTTTCAGCATCACTTGGTGTCCGGCTGGAAGGTCCTCCGGACATATCGCTTTCACTTGACGAGGAACGCCTTGTCTTCGAAGGCCATCTCAATCACACCATGTCAGCGATCGATCGCGATGTCATCGCGCCCAAGATATTTGGGCAAGGAGGAGCAGTATGAAAATCTCAACCGGCGGGTGGCGACGGGGGAGCCGCCTTGCGTCAGCATTGGCATTGCACCTGACGATGACTGGGCCAGTCATGGCGGATGAGCCGTGGGCGGAACGAACCCAGGCACTGGGCGCGACGGCTGATATGCCGACGGGTGTTCTGTCCAGCGACGGGCTCAAGAAATTGACTGAAACCGGTAAGGCGCTGTTTGAAGCCAGCTTCACCACGCTCGACGGCGTCGGCCGGCCGGAGGCAACGCAAGCCATTGATCCGACCCGGCGCAAGCACCCGCGCGAACAGGCATTCTTCCGGACTGCAGGCCCGGATGCCGGCTCTTGTGCAGCCTGCCACAATCAACCCGCCAGCGGCGGCGCGGGAGATTTCGTCGCCAACGTGTTTGCCTCCGAAGGGTTTGAGAGCGCCGATTTCGACTCTCTCGACCCGCAGTTTTCCAGCGAGCGAGGAACAAACCATCTTTTCGGCGCAGGGCTTGTCGAATTGCTGGCGCGGGAGATGAGCCTTGAGCTGCAGGCTGTTCGCAATGAGGCCCTGTCCCAAGCCCGCGCCACCGGTGAACCCGTGCGCCTCGGGCTGCGAGCCAAAGACGTTGACTTCGGATATATCTCCGCAGAACCGGACGGCTCGGTCAATCTGGATGAACTGGACGGTGTTGATACCGATCTGGTGGTCCGGCCCTTCACCCAGAAGGGCGTGATGACCTCGCTGAGGCAATTCACCATTAATGCGCTCAACCATCATCATGGCATGCAGGCCGAAGAGCGGTTTGGAGCCCGCTGGACGGGCTCTGACGATTTCGATGGCGATGGCAAGACCGGCGAGATCACGGCTGCAGATGTCTCCGCTCTGGTGGCATGGCAGGCGACCCTGCCCGCCCCTGTGCGGAAGGTTCCGGAGATTGATGGCTGGGGCGAAGCAGCCGCCCGCGGCGAGACGCACTTCACAGACTTCGGCTGCACTACTTGTCATCGTCCTGCGCTTCCACTGGAGAGCCTGTCATTTACGGATCCCGGTCCATTCGATCTGTCCGGCACACTCAATGACAGGCAAGTCGGCGCATATGCGGTCTATGACATTGCGTTGCTCGATTGGGCAAAGAATCTGCCGCGCGATGACCAGGGGCGAATACTGGTTCCGCTGTTTGGTGACCTCAAACGGCATGTCATGACCGACAACCAGATCGATGCGCTCGGCAACGAGCTGCTCTCGCAGCGCTTTGTCGACCGCAACATCTTCCAGACCGCAGAACTCTGGGGCGTCGGATCGACCCAGCCTTACGGTCACCGCAACGATTTCAGCAGTCTCGACGAGATCATTCTCGCCCATGGCGGGAACGGGCGCCAAGCGCGTGATGCTTATGACGCCGCTGCAAAAACGGAGAAGTCTGATCTGATCGCATTTCTCAAGACCCTGGTGATTGTCCCATGATAAGATCGTTTGCACTCTTCGCCCTGGCTGTGATCTGGCTCACCGGCCTGAGCCATCCCGCCAGCGCACAATCCGCCTTCACAGCCGATGTGCCAGTTCTCCATGAAGAAGCCGCAAGTGCTGGTGTTGATCAGAGCTATACTGGCGGATGGGAGTTTTTCGTCGGCGGTGGCGCGGCGAGTTTTGACTGCAACGGCGACCGGCTTCCTGATCTGGTGATTGCCGGCGGATCGGGGCCGGCAAAGTTTTTCGTCAATGAAAGCGTGACCGGCGGTCCGCTGGCCTTCGCGCCGATGGACACCGGGCTGAAGGAAGAAGATCTCAACAGCGTGCTGGGTGCCTATCCGCTAGATATAGACAACGACCGGCATATGGACCTTGTGCTGTTACGGCTTGGTCGAAACCTGGTCCTCAAGGGCGGCCCGAACTGCCAGTTCGAGAAAGCCAATCGCAGATTCGCTATAGACGGTGGCCGCGCCTGGACGACCAGCATGTCGGCGATATGGGAAAAGGGCAGCCGATTCCCAACCATTGCAATCGGCAATTATGTCGATCGGTCTGCGCCGGGGACGCCGTTCGGCACCTGCGAGCCAAACCAGTTGCTTCGATCCCGCGCCGGAGACACGCCTGATTATTCAGAGCCGCTGCAGCTCGAACCCGGCTACTGCGCCTTATCGTTGCTATTTACTGACTGGAACCGATCCGGCCAGCCAGATCTGAGGATAACCAATGATCGGCAGTATTATCGCGGCGGAGAAGAACAATTGTGGGAAATGTCCGAGGGGCGGCCGCCACGGCTCTACACCTCTTCGCAGGGCTGGCAGCGTCTTACATTATGGGGCATGGGTATAGCTGAGACCGATTTCGACGCCGACGGACTGCCCGAATATGCGCTGACATCGATGGGCGATACCAAGGTACAAAAGCTCGACGACGAGGCCGGCGAAGATCGGCCGACCTATCGCGACATTGCCTTCGAACTCGGCGCCACCGCACACCGGCCCTATACAGGAGGCGATTCCAGGCCTTCCACGGGGTGGCACAGCGAATTCGCCGACATAAACAATGACACCAAGACGGATCTTTTCATTGCCAAGGGCAATGTGCAGGCGATGCCGGATTTTGCGAGCTATGACCCGGACAACCTGCTGTTGGGCGGCTTTGATGACACGTTCCACGAGAAAGGTATGGAGGCCGGCATTGCTCTCAACACACGTGGGCGCGGAGCAATCGTCGAAGATTTCAACATGGACGGGATGCTCGATTTGCTGGTCGTCAATCGCGAACATCCCGCAAGCCTGTTCCGCAATCTGGGCGCGGCGACAGAATGGGGACACCGGTCGCTTGGCAACTGGGTGAAGATCGAGCTCGACAACGGCAAGATCAATCCATCCGCCGTGGGCTCGTTGATATCAGTGCGGACCGGTACACGCACTCAGACCCGGAGAATACAGATCGGCGGCGGTCACGCGTCAGGTCAGAGCGGGTTTGTGCATTTGGGCCTGGGTGTCTCCGAGCGTGCGACCATCCGTGTGCAATGGCCCGATGGCGAATGGAGCCATCCCTACAGGGTATTCGCCAATCAACACGTCAGGATCATTCGCGGAGAGGCCAATGCGCGCTACTGGTATCCCGTTGCACAATAGGAGAGCACATCCACTGCCCAAGCAGCCTGCCGTGCCCTCAGCGGCTTGATCAGTCGATAAAGCCGAAACGCAATCCATGCGCCACGGCTTGCGTACGGTTGACCGCATCAAATTTGCGGGCAGCGTTGTTCAGGTAGTGATTGACCGTGTGCTCAGAGAGGCTGAGGATCTGGGCGATTTCGATCGACGTCTTGCCCACCGAAGTCCAGATCAGACACTCACGCTCCCGCTCGGTCAGCGGAGAATCCGGTTTTGAAGGTCTGGCGGAAACCTGCCTCAACCTCTGATGCACCAGATGCGCATACAGGGCCAGCTCAGCAGTTTCACTGATGTTCATGGGAGTCCGCTTGCCAACAAAGAATACCACTGATTGGCCATGATCAGGGTGATGAACAGGAACAATAAACGAGCAGTCCAGATCATAGGCGCTGGAAACGCCCTCCAGGAACAACCTGAAGTCAGCTGGCGCAGGCGCCGCCATGTCATCCAGCCGAAATTCGAGAGGTGCGCCGGTCTGCCCCAGAATACCAATCAGCGGGTTGCTTGAAACAGGCTGTCTTGCCTCATGGTTCTGAACCAGTTCCGAGGGCGCGGAGGTAATGACTATTGCTTCCGAGAAGGACTTTTCTTCCGGAGTTGCTCCATTGGCAACAAAGAAATACTGGTAGCCGAAGGATGATGTGAGCGAACGCAACAATCTGAGAATATCAAACTGGGTCTCACATTTCTGCAGTTTTTCACAGAGGCTCGGATGTATTTCGTGCTGCTGACTTTGCGCACTCATGCACGCACCAGATAATCAGCGCGTTTTCGCGTTGTCGAAGGTATTGCGATTGTCCCGGATCGATGACCTCTTACCAAACCGCTGAACTTCAAACCACCAATCCAATCCTTAGTCTGCTACTAACAAACAAACCTTGTAACGACGCGCACAACAGAAACCAAACCGAGTTAATCAAGTTTGGGTTACGTTTTATTTAAGACTATACTAAAATCCTACAGATGCAAAACATCAATTTGGCCATAATCTGATATTGTCTCAGCCCCCCCCGAAGCGCTACTGTCCGAAGCTGGAAGAGGGTAAAAGTCAAGGGGGATCATATGCTTGGAATGATGCAAGACTGGCCGTTGCTATGCCACAAGGTCATCGATCATGCAGCAATCTATCACGGCCAGAGAGAAGTCGTGTCTCGAGCTATCGAAGGGGGATTCCACCGAACCAACTACGCAGAGATTCGCGCCCGCTCGCTCAAGCTCGCGCAGCGCCTGGACCGGGACGGCTGCCGCGTCGGCGATCGCATCGCGACGATGGCCTGGAACACATGGCGGCACCTTGAAACCTGGTATGGCATTCTGGGAATTGGAGCGGTCTACCACACACTCAATCCCCGACTGTTTCCCGACCAGATCGCCTGGATCATGAACGACGCCGAAGACACGATGCTGTTTGTCGATCTTACTTTCGTCGGGCTGGTCGAGATGATTGCGCCCAAGGTGCCAAGCCTTGAGCGCGTTGTGATCCTGACCGACGATGCACACATGCCGGAAACATCGCTCAAGAACGCTGTGTCTTATGAGAGCTATATCGCAGAAACCGATGGCGATTTCGTCTGGGCGGATTTTGACGAAAGAACCGCGGCCGGGATGTGTTACACATCGGGCACAACCGGCGACCCAAAAGGTGTGGTCTACTCACACCGCTCCAATGTGTTGCATGCCATGGCAGCGCTTCAGCCCGACATGCTCAATCTGGCATCGCGCGATCGTCTGATGCCGGTGGTTCCGCTGTTTCATGCCAACGGCTGGTCGACCGCTTTTTCCGGCCCCATGTCCGGCTGCGCAATGATCATGCCCGGCGCAGGAATGGATGGCGCTTCCATCTACGAAATCCTGACACAGGAGAAGGTTACCATCACTGCCGCGGTGCCGACCGTGTGGTTGATGTTGCTCCAGCACATGGAAAAACACGGGAGCAAACTGCCCGACCTTTCCCGTGTAGTGATCGGCGGCTCAGCCTGCCCAATGGCCATCACCAAAGCCTTCCAGGACGAATACGGTGTAGATGTCGTGCACGCCTGGGGCATGACCGAAATGAGTCCGCTTGGAACCTTGTGCTCCATCAAACCGGAATACAGCCATCTTCAGGGACAGGAAAAACTTGACCTTCAGGCCAAGCAGGGCCACCCACCGTTCACGGTGGAGATGAAGATCACCGACGATGAAAACAACGAACTGCCTTGGGATGCCAAAACCTTCGGCAGGCTCAAGGTTCGGGGACCGGCGGTTTCGTCGTCCTACTACAAGGGCCTTGGCGCTGAGCAGTTTGATGCAGACGGCTGGTTCGACACTGGCGATGTCGCGCATGTCGACCCTTATGGCTACATGCAGATCACCGACCGGGCCAAGGACGTGATCAAGTCCGGCGGTGAATGGATCTCCTCGATCGAGATCGAGAACCTCGCCGTCGGACATCCCGACGTTGCCGAAGCTGCGGTCATCGGCGTCGCACATCCCAAGTGGGACGAGCGCCCGTTGCTGGTGATCGTGGTCAAGGAAGGCCGGACACCGGACAAGCAGTCCATCCTCGACTTCCTCGAAGGCAAGATTGCCAAATGGTGGATGCCGGACGATGTTCTGTTCATCGACGAGATTCCGCACACTGCAACCGGCAAGATCCAGAAGACCACCTTGCGGCAGACACTCAAGGATTATCAGCTTCCCACCACCTGAGGCATAGCGGTTCTTATGATAGAGGCCCGGATGTGCGAGCGTCCGGGTCTTTGTCATTATGTGGCAGGAGGTGTCAGCGCAGGCGCAAACCGGTTGCCGCGTCGAACAGAAACGCACGTTCCGGATTGAAGCCGGTCTTGAGCACGTCGCCTTCCCGCACATCACGGTTCTCGCGGATTTCGATGGTCAGCGGCAACTCCAGATGAGATCGCGAATAAGCGAAAGACGATCCGCCCAGGTGTTCTATCACGTCAATGGGCATGGACACCTGAACGCTGCCGCCCGCATCGAAGTGTTCGGGCCGAATGCCAAGCTCAAGTTTGGCACCAGGCTGAGGGTGCCCCTTCCGGATGGTCATTGGCACCTCGATACCATCAAGATCGTCAAGCCGCACGGTCAGCGTTTCGCCATTCGAGCTTACCACCGACGCCGGCAGGAAATTCATCCGTGGCGAGCCGATAAAACCGGCGACGAATGCATTATCGGGATCATCATAAAGTGTCAGCGGCGAACCAGTCTGCTCGATGACGCCGGCGCGCAGCACGACGATCTTGTCGGCCAGCGTCATCGCCTCGACCTGATCGTGGGTCACGTAGATCATGGTGGCGCCAAGTTCCTTGTGTAGCTTGGCGATCTCGAGCCGCATCTGCACCCGGAGTTCGGCGTCGAGATTGGAGAGCGGCTCGTCAAACAAAAAGACTTCCGGCTGACGAACAATGGCGCGGCCGATGGCGACGCGCTGGCGTTGACCGCCCGACAAGGCCTTGGGCTTGCGCTGCAACAGTGGTTCGAGATGCAGGATCGAAGCGGCGCGGCTGACGCGTTGCTTGATTTCTGCGGCAGGGTGCCCGGTCATCTTCAGGCCGAAGCCCATATTCTCCTCGACGGTCATGTGCGGATAAAGCGCATAGGACTGGAACACCATGGCGACGCCGCGGTCGGCTGGTTCCACATGGGTGACGTCGTTGCCGCCAATAGTAAGGTTGCCACCGGTGGTGGCTTCGAGACCCGCCACCAGCCGCAGCAAAGTCGACTTGCCACAGCCCGAGGGGCCGACGAAAACGGTGAACTCGCCATCCTCGATGGTCAGATCCACCCCGTGAATCACATCAACGCTGCCGAACGACTTCTTAACTTGACGTAGTTCAAGACCTGCCATGACACTCCCTTTCAAATCTCCGGCCCGGCCGGCTCGCTGCAACTTTGCACCCACGATTTAATCCCACGATCCCGTCCTCAAGTTCGGGGTCCTAACCTTGCATCCATGTCATCCATGATCGAGCCGGCGGTGTTGCGCACCAGTCCGGCCCAACTCTCGAGCGCTTCAGCCGAGATCCGGTAGGCGGGGCCCGTGACGGAAACACCGCCTACAAAACTTCTATCGGTTGAAAATATCGGCGCAGCCACACAACGGATGCCGGGCTCGTGCTCCTCGCGATCATAGGCATTGCCATTTTCGCGGATCTCGTCGATCTCGTTGAGCAGCGCTTCCGGTGTGATCAGCGTGCTGTCGGTAAATCGTCGAAAATTGATGGTCGAGACAAGGTCGCGCAGATCGGCTTCGGGAAGGGCCGACATCGCCGCCTTTCCAACGCCTGTGCAATAGACCGGCGAGGCATTGCCAATCTGCGAGTACATCCTCACTGCCTGACGGCTTTCCACCTTGTCGAGGTAGATCACTTCATTGCCGCGGAGCACGCCCAGATGCACGGTTTCACCAGTAAGGTCATGCAGCGCGCGCAAATGCGGCTCGGCTATGGCGCGGAACTGGTTGCCGGCCCAGGCCTTTGCCGCGAACTTGAGCAGACGGATGCCGACGGAATAGGAATGGTCGCGGCCCAGCGACAACAACCCCTCCTCCACCAGATTGGAAAGCTGCCGGTGCAGGGTTCCGCGCGGCTGGCTGGAGACAGCGAGAATATCGGTAAAGCGCATCGGCTCGTTGGCGGAGGCGACGATATCGAGAACCGCGATGGCCTTGCCGAGGGTACCGGTGTCGACACGGCTGCGACCCGGCTTTGCGTCTACCAAGTTAGTTTCATCCGGTTGAGCTGCGGTGCTGTCTGTCTGATCGGCCACTCTTTCTCCCCTGCCATTTCCGGCGCAGCCCCAACGCCTGCCGGAAACGGTTCTAACTTCAAACGGTTGGCTCTCCCGAACGCCTGCCGCCTGCTCCCGTCCAATAGCGCCAGATGCGAAGCGGCTGCTTTTGGACCTTGACAACTCATACACCATAGATCGATAATTCTAAATAGTCAAATTGAGTTCCAAATAACGGAACATCAATTGACGCTGTCGGGGTGGTCTTGGAGGATTGCCCGCCCGGCAGGTGGACCGGCTGCCCGGAAGCTGCCCCACACCAGACGGACGACAGTATCGTCAACACTTGGGAGGTTTTCTGCATGACACTTTCACTCAAATCCACGCTGCTCGGCACCGCCGCGCTTGCCCTTGTGGCAACGCAGGCAATGGCTGAACAGCGCACCTTGAAATATTACGCCGACTTCGATCCGGCGCCGCTGGCTGCCTTCGAAGCCGCTATCGCCGAATTCGAAGCAGCCAACCCGGACATCGACGTGGTGCTGCAGAACTTCGACCACGAAGGCTACAAAACCTCGATCCGTAACTTTCTGACAGCGGATTCGCCGGATCTGGCCAACTGGTACGCCGGCAACCGCATGGCGCCGTTTGTCAATTCCGGCCAGTTCCTCGACGTCTCCGACGTCTGGGCCCACAACAATCTCGGAGACACGCTGGCATCCGCCAAGGGCTCGATGACCATCGACGGCAAGCAATGGGGCGTGCCTTACACCTATTACCAGTGGGGCATCTATTACAACAAGGACGCCTACAAGCAGGCCGGTGTTGAAGTGCCGACAACCTGGGCAGAGTTCATCGATAATTGCGCCAAGTTCAAGGAAGCCGGCATCGACTGCGTAACCACCGGCACCAAGGCGCTGTGGCCCGGAGCCGGCATTTTCGACTACATGAACCTGCGCACCAACGGTTATGATTTCCACATGGACCTGACCGCCGGCAAAGTGGCCTGGACCGACGACCGTGTGAAAAACACCTTCGCCGAGTGGGCCAAGCTGGTCGAGCCTGGTTACCTGACTGCCAACCACGCCGCTCTCGACTGGCAGGATGCAGCGTCGCTGCTGGTTCAGGGCAAGGCAGCAAACTATGTGATGGGCAATTTTGCCGTCGCCGTGTTCAAGGATGGCGGCATGACCAACGATACGCTGGGCTTCATGAAATTCCCGGAAATTACTGCGGGCATTGCGCGTGGAGAGGAAGCACCGACAGATACCATTCACATCCCGGCCGGTGCCAAGAATGTCGATGATGCCAAGAAATTCCTGGCCTTCATGGCCCAGGCCGATGTGCAATCCAAGGTAAACGAGGCACTCGGACAGTTGCCGATCAACAATCAGTCGAAGGTCGGCGACGATCCGTTCCTTCAGGCCGGCTTCGAAATGTTGTCGACGGCTGACGGCGGCATCGCCCAGTTCTTCGACCGTGACGCTCCGGCCGAAATGGCCAAGATCGGCATGGAAGGCTTCCAGGAATTCATGGTCAAGCCGGAAAACGTCGACAAGATCCTTGAGCGCCTCGAAAAGGCACGTGGCCGCATTTACAAGTAAGCATCAGGACCGGGCGGCATAATCCGCCGCCCGGCTCACCATGACGACCTGAGAAAGCCGGAGCCAGACAGCAGGTCTGCACCCCGGCGGCGCACTGGGGAGGGTAGCCATGACGGGTTCAGCGACGACGCCCGCAATTGCCGGAACGCACAGCGACAACCGCGGGATCTGGAAGAGGAACCAGCGCGCGCTGGCGCCATGGGTCTTTCTGGCGCCCGGCATCTTCATGTTCGCGCTCTACGTCATCTATCCGATCATCGCCTCGATGTGGCTGAGCTTTTATGACTGGGACGGCCTTGGCACCAGGACCTGGCTGGGCATGCAGAACTATGTCGAGCTGCTCGACGACGACGCCTTTTACACATCGCTCTACAACAACATCATCTGGCTGGTGCTCTACATGCTGGCGGTACCCGCTGGGCTGTTTATCGCGCTGTTTCTCAACCAGACGGTCACCGGCATCCGCATCTACAAATCGCTGTTCTTCTTTCCCTTCGTCATCAGCCAGGTCGTGGTGGGCCTGATCTTTGCCTGGTTCTATGCCCCCAACTTCGGACTGTTCTACAATCTGATCGAATGGATTACCGGAACCGGCGTCGCGGTGCTCGCCGACGACCGTTTCGTGACCTACGGCATCATCGCCGCCGGCCTGTGGCCGCAGATCGCCTATTGCATGATCCTCTATCTCACGGGGCTGAACAATGTTGCGCCCGACCAGGTGGAGGCGGCGCGGCTGGATGGCGCCAAGGGCTTCAAGATGCTCTGGCACGTGATCCTTCCGCAGCTCAGGCCCGCCACTTTCATCGCCATCGTGGTAACCGTCATCGGCGCGTTGCGCTCGTTCGATCTGGTCTCGATCATGACCGATGGCGGGCCTTACGGCTCGAGCCGGGTGCTGTCGTTCTACATGTACGAACAGGCGCTTTCGGAATACGGCTTCCGGATGGGCTATGGCGCCGCGATCGCAGTGGTGCTGTTTGCCATCATGATGATCTTCATCTCCTTCTTCATCTGGAAGATGGTCCGCGACGAAAGGGGCATGTGATGTTTCCCAGACCGATCGAACACACCGCTCCCGCAACGCAATGGCTTTACAAGCTGGCCCTTCCGGTAGCACTCATCCTCTGGCTTCTGCCGCTGCTCGGCGTCGCCATGACTTCGCTGAAACCTTCGAGCGACCTGGCCCAGGGCAATTATTTCGGCCTGCCGAGCTATCTCGCCTTTTCCAACTATGCCGACGTGTTCAACAATTCGCCGATCGGCCAATACATTCTCAACTCGTTCAAGGTGACGATCCCGACAGTCATCGGTGCGGTTGCGATTTCCTGCCTGTCGGGCTTTGCGCTGGCGGTCTACCGATTCCGCATGAATCTCGTGCTGTTCTTTCTGTTCGTGGCCGGCAATTTCGTACCATTTCAGATCCTGATGGTTCCAGTGCGCGACCTCACAGTATCGACCGGGCTCTACAACACCATCACCGGACTGGCGCTGTTCCACATTGCCTTCCAGTCGGGTTTTTGCACCTTGTTCATGCGCAACTTCATCAAGGGGTTGCCGTTCGAACTGATCGAATCGGCACGAGTCGAGGGTGTCTCGGAATTCCGCATTTTCTGGTACATCGTCTTGCCATTGATGAGGCCCGCGATTGCGGCCCTCTCCGTGCTGGTTTTCACCTTCATCTGGAACGACTACTTCTGGGCCACGGTGTTGACCACCAGCGCCGAAACCCAGCCGGTGACGGCAGGGCTTTATTCGCTCAACGGCCAATGGATCGCACAATGGCAACTGGTTTCGGCCGGATCGATCATTGCAGCGATGCCGCCGGTGCTGATGTTCTTCCTGATGCAGAAACACTTTATTGCCGGGCTGACACTCGGCGCCACGAAAGGCTGAAATGACCCTTGTGGATACACCAGACTTTTCGGTCACCGGTGTTTACAGGCTTGATGGAGGCGACCGCACCGCCGCCTTCGCCAGCTTCAACGATGGCGTGCCTTGCCTGGTCCATTTCGGCAAAACCCTCCCCGAAGACGAAGGCCTCACGTCGCTGGCCATGGCCACCATCCCGAATGTCGGCGCTGGTCAGATTGATCCGTTCCAGCCGCTGACGCTGTGTCCACTGGCGATCACCGGCTGGCAGGGGCACCCCGGCATTATCGTGCAGGGTGGCGATGGACGGGATTACCTCGCTAATCCGAAGCTTGCCCGGATCGAAGCTGACAGTGAACATGGTGTGCGTTTCACTCTGTTTGACAGGGGCAATAGCGACGGTGTCAAGCTCGTCATCTCGGCCGTACTGAACCAGCACACCGGTATCCTCAGCTTGTCGCAGCGTCTCACCATACCCGACGACTGGAGCTGTAGCTGGCTGGCTGCGCCTGCAATTCCCGCCTCCACCGGTATGTGCCGGATCATTGATCATTCCGGCCGCTGGTGCGGTGAATTCCGGCGTCAGGAAACCGAGTGGCGCACCGGCGCACATGTCCGCGAGAGCCGTGAAGGCCGCACCGGTCACGCGCATTTTCCAGGCGTTGCACTGGCGACTGCCGCCACCGGCGAACATACAGGCGGCTGCCTGGCGGCCACGCTGGCCTGGAGCGGCGGCCACCGGATGCTGGCCGAGGAACTGCCGGACGGGCGACGTCAGGTGCAGTTCGGCATACTCAACGACGGCTTGGCGCGCGGCCAGATCGTGTCCCCGGCGCTGATGCTGTCCTGGTCGGATGAGGGGCTGAACGGTGTGGCCCAATCTTTCCACCGCCACCTCCGCGCCATCCAGGCGCCGGTTGACGCGCGGCGTCAGCGCGAGCCGCGGCCGGTGCATTACAATTGCTGGGAAGCGGTCTACTTCCGTCACGATCTGGAAGAGCTGAAAACCATCGCCACGCTGGCCGCAGGTCTTGGCGCCGAGCGATTCGTGCTCGATGACGGCTGGTTCCGCGGACGCAACGACGATACCTCGAGTCTGGGCGACTGGGAGATTGACCGGACGAAATTCCCAGACGGGTTGTCACCCCTGATCGATCACGTTCACAGCGAAGGCATGCGTTTCGGCTTGTGGTTCGAACCGGAAATGGTCAACTGGAACAGCGACCTGTTCCGCTCCCATCCGGAGTACATGCTCGGCCCCGATGATCAGCCCAGTGGCCGGCAGCAACACGTGCTCGACATGGCAAATGCTGACGTCCGAGCACATCTGTTCGGCCAGATTGATGCGGTCTTTTCTGCCTATGCCATCGACTATGTCAAATGGGATCACAACCGGCCGCTAACCGGCGGCGGCCCGGATCAGGCGCGCGGCTTCATGACGTTGCTCGGCGACCTGGTGGCGGCCCATCCGAATGTGGATTTCGAGAGCTGTTCCTCGGGTGGTGGCCGCATCGATTTCGGCGTGCTCGAGCTGGCGAGCCGCGTCTGGTTGTCGGATTCCAATGATGCGCTGGAGCGTCTGAGGATACAGCACGAGGCGAGCCGGTGGATCGCACCTGAGGTTCAGGGCTCACATGTTGGCCCGCGCCATTGCCATACTTCGGGTCGAGTGTTGTCGATGTCGTTCCGTGCCTGGGTGGCGGCGCAGCGGCACATGGGCTTCGAGATGGATCCGCGCGAACTGACGCCCGAGGAAAGCCAGACACTCAGACGCGTCACCGGATGGTGGAAGGACAACCGGGACTTCCTTTTTTCCGGTGCCCTGCATCGACTGGAAAGCGATGACGTTGAGGTGTTTGCCGAGATGACGGTTGATCCGCAAGCAAACCGGTTCATCCTGTTTGCCGGTCAGGCTGGCGCATCGCCACAGATCTTCAGGCGTCCGCTCCGTGCGGCGGGACTTGACGCCAACGCACTCTACGAGATTTCGCTGGTCAACCCTGAAGATGTCAGCCCGTTTGCCAATCGCAGCATGGTCAGAGGCCCGGATGCACCGCCGCAGCGGCTGTCGGGCGCATTTCTGATGGAGCACGGCTTTCGCTTGCCCAATGCCGTTCCAGCATCCATGACCGTTATCGAAGGGCGGCGAGTCGCGTCAAAGGATCATTGATGAGCAATCAGACAGCAACATTTCCCGACCTGATGGACGCGGCGATTCTGATCACCGGCGGCGGCACCGGCATTGGTGCAGCTCTGACGACAGGTTTCGTCGCTCAGGGCGCCAAGGTTGCGTTCATCGATATCGCCGAAGGACCGAGCCGGGAGCTTGCCGAACGGCTGGCGACCGGCAACAGGCACGCCCCGCTGTTCATCTACGCTGACCTGACAGATCTCGACGCCATCAAACAGGCCGTCGCCCGCGCAGAAAGCACCCATGGTGCCGCCGCCGTGCTGGTCAACAACGCCGCCCTCGATGACCGACATGAGCTTCTGAAGATGAGCGGCGAGTACTGGGATGCCAATCAGGCGGTCAATCTCAGGCCGGTGGCGTTTACCGCACAGGCTGTTGCACCGGGCATGATTGCCGCGGGCGGCGGAACCATCGTCAATTTCACCTCGACGTCCTACATGCTCAATATCGGGGCGATGCCGTCCTACACCGCGGCCAAGGCCGGGATTGTCGGCCTGACCAAGGGGCTTGCCGGACGGCTTGGTCCCGACGGGATCCGGGTTAATGCCATTGCCCCGGGCTGGGTGATGACGGAGCGGCAGAAGCAGCTGTGGGTCACCGAGGATGGTCTGGCTGCGATGATCGACCGTCAATGCATCAAACGGGCGCTAGAGCCCGAGGATATGGTCGGGCCATGCCTGTTCCTCGCCTCAAAAGCATCTGCGATGATTACCGCGCAGGTTCTGATTGCCGATGGAGGCATGATGTGAGCACGTCTCCCGCCATAGTCGCCGTTGATTGGGGCACGTCAAGCTTCCGCCTCTGGATGATGTCGCGTGACGGAACGGTGTTGGCCGAACATCGCAGTCACGAGGGAATGAGCGAGGTCGCAGACCGCGGCTTTGGACCCGTTCTGGAAAGCCACCTGCTGGCACTGGCTGCCCCCGCCACCCTGCCCGTGGTTATCTGTGGCATGGCCGGATCCCGACAGGGCTGGGTCGAAGCGGGATATATCGACACCCCGGCCGATGTCACCACCATCGGGGAACGCGCCACGATTGTGCCGGGCACCGGACGCCGGATCATCATCATCCCCGGTCTTGCAGTGCGCTCGGAAAGCGAACCTGATGTGATGCGTGGCGAGGAAACACAGTTGCTTGGTGCACATCTGGAGATGCCGGGTGGCGAGCGCTACTGCATGCCTGGAACCCACTCGAAATGGGTGAACATGAACGGCGCCAGCGTGAACAGGTTCGAGACCTTCATGACCGGTGAGCTGTTTTCCGTGCTGAGCGCCAAGACCATTCTGGTGCATTCGACCGGAGGCGAGGGAAAAGTGGACGCCAACGACCCGGCGTTCCTGACCGGCGTTCGAGACGGCTGGGCACGGCCGGAGAAAATCACGCAGCAGCTTTTTTCGATCCGCGCCGGACAATTGCTTTACAATCACGCCAACGACGAAAACCGGGCAAGGCTTTCCGGTCTGCTGATCGGCACCGAGTTTGCCGGCGCCGGTGTGCGTGGCGACGAACAGATCGGCCTGGTAGCCAGCGGCGCGCTGCAACGGCTTTATCACGCAGCACTGCTGGCCTGCGGGGTCAACGTGCGCGACATTGATGCCGATGTGGCCGTGCGGCGCGGTTTGATGGAATCCTGGCAGCGTTATTCCAACACCAGCGGAGATCTAAAGCACGAATGATACGGATCAAATTCCCAGCCATGAAGCGCAGCCTTGTAGCGATCCTGCGCGGCATCAAGCCTGTAGAAACCGCCGCTATCATTGACGGCCTGATCGAGGCCGGGTTCACGGCAATCGAAATCCCGCTCAATTCGCCCGATCCGTTCCGCTCGATTGAAATCGCCGCCAAGCGGGCGCCCAAAGACGTACTCATTGGCGCCGGCACCGTGTTGAGCGTGGAAGACGTCGACAGGCTCAACAGCGTCGGCGGGCGGTTGATGGTCAGCCCCAATGTCGAACGCGAGGTCATTGCCCAGGCCACATCGCACGGCATGGTGACGATGCCGGGCGTGTTCACGCCGACCGAAGCGCTGGCAGCATGTGCGGCAGGGGCGTCGGCGCTAAAGTTCTTTCCGGCCAGCGTGCTTGGCCCTGCAGGCATCAACGCCATCCGGGCGATCCTGCCCAAGGATGTTCCGGTTGGCGCGGTCGGCGGTGTCGCAAACGAGGATTTTGCCGCCTATGCCAAGGTTGGCGTCCGAACCTTCGGGCTTGGCTCAAGCCTCTACAAGGCCGGAATGGCGGCGGACGAGGTTGCGCGCCGAGGTGTCGCGGCCATCGCGGCTTTCGATGCGCTGAATGAGGACGGGCTATGAGCGCGGAGCTGATCCCATTCTCAGGACGTAAACTTGACGCGGCAGCGAGCATGCTCGGCGAAGGGCCGACCTATGATCTGCATACAGGCGCTGCCTGGTGGTTCGACATCGTCGGCCGGAAGCTGTTTGAGTTCAAACTCGCCTCGGACAAAGCCACGGTCCATGAGTTGCCAATGATGGGCAGCGTTCTGGCCCGGATCGACGACGAACGACAGATGATTGCTACCGACACCGGACTGCATATTCGGCATGTTGCGACCGGAGAGCTGGAACTGGTCACACCGATTGAAGCGGACAATGATGTGACCCGCTCCAACGATGGACGTGTTCATCCAAGCGGTGCGCTGTGGATCGGCACCATGGGCAAGAATGCCGAGAAAGGTGCCGGCGCGATCTACCATGCGACGCGCGGCGTGGTCACTGTTCTGTTTCCGAACGTCACCATTCCCAACGCGATCTGCTTTTCCCCGGACGGAGCGCTCGCCTATTTTGCCGACACAGTGACTGCTAAGCTGATGCGGGTGACAATAGATCCTGCGACGGCTCTGCCGACCGGGTCGCCGGAAGTCTTTTATGATCACAGCGGTGGTGACGGCGGGCTTGACGGCGCGGTGTGCGATCTGGATGGCACCATCTGGAACGCCCGATGGGGCGCAGGCTGCGTCGACGCCTACGCGCCCGATGGCAAGCGACTGACATCGCTGAAAGTACCTGCGGGCCAGACAACCTGTCCGGCCTTCGTTGGCGAGAACTGCGACCGGCTGATGGTGACATCGGCGCGAGAAAATCTGTCCGTCGACCGGCTGGCTGCAGATCCCGACGCCGGCTCCACCTTCCTGCTCGACCACCCGGTCAAGGGCCAGTTCGAACCTGATTATATGCTCTGAATTGCAGAAAAGTGTCCTGAGATGAACCGTACACTCGGCGTTTGCTATTATCCCGAACACTGGCCCGAGACACAGTGGGCTGAGGACGCTGCGCGGATGGCGAAGCTGGGGCTCACCCATGTCCGCATCGGCGAATTTGCCTGGTCACGACTGGAACCCAAACGCGGGTGCTACGATTTTGACTGGTTGGCGCGCGCCATCGACACGCTGCATGCCGCAGGTCTGAAAGTGGTTCTCGGAACCCCGACAGCGACGCCGCCGAAATGGCTGGTCGACGAGATGCCCGACATGCTGCCGGTTGGCGCTGACGGCGCTGTGCGCAAGTTCGGCTCACGCCGCCACTATGACTTCTCGCACGACGGCTACCTGGAAGAAAGCAAGCGCATCACTCTGGCGCTGGCGAAAGTTTTTGGCCAACACCCCGGCATCGCAGCCTGGCAGACCGACAACGAATATGATTGCCACAACACCACCCTTTCCTATTCGCCGGTTGCCCGCAGAGGATTTCAGGCATGGCTTCAGAGGAAATATCAGTCGCCGGATGCACTTAACCGGGCCTGGGGCAATGTCTTTTGGTCGATGGAAATTGCCGATTTCGGTGAAATCGAGTTGCCCAACCTGACTGTGACGGAAGCCAATCCTAGCCATGTCATGGATTATCGGCGCTATGCCTCCGACATGGTTGTGCGCTTCAACAAGGCGCAGGCCGATATCATCCGTGCCCACTCGCCCGGCCGCGACGTGATCCACAACTTCATGGGCCGGACAATGGCGTTTGACCATTTCGATGTCGGCGCCGATCTCGACATATCGAGTTGGGATTCCTATCCGCTGGGATTTCTCGAGGACCGGTCTGATCAAGGTGATGCGTGGAAGCGGCAGTTCGTACGGGCGGGCGATCCTGATTTTCAGGCCTTCCATCATGATCTTTACCGCGCCACATCGAAAGGACGCTGGTGGGTGATGGAGCAGCAACCCGGGCCGGTGAACTGGGCGCCGCACAATCCGGCGCCACGCGATGGAATGGTGCGATTGTGGAGCTGGGAGGCCTTTGCCCATGGCGCGGAGACCGTGAGCTACTTCCGCTGGCGACAGGCGCCGTTTGCGCAGGAGCAGATGCATGCCGGCCTGCTGAGGCCAGATTCGACGGAAGCCGAGGGCTTTGAAGAGGCGGCGCAGGTAACTGCGGAGCTCCGGAAACTGGACACTGAACTCGACGCGCAGCCCGGCAAAGCCGATGTGGCAATCATCTTTGATTATCCATCCGCCTGGGCGTGGGAAATTCAGCCGCAAGGCCAGGAATTCGATTATTTCCGGCTGGTTTTCGATTTCTACCGGGGTCTGCGACGGCTCGGCTTGTCGGTGGATTTCGTGTCGGCCAGCCCGCCTGACCTTGAAGGCTACGGACTTGTCGTGATTCCCGGCCTGTTTACCTGGACTGCAGGCTTGATCGAAGCGATCCGGGCGCATGACGGACCGGTCCTGATTGGCCCGCGTTCAGGCTCGAAAACCCCAGATTTTGCCATCCCCGAAGGCCTGCCGCCGGCATTGCCGGACGTTGTACTCCAGGTACGCGTCGCTCGTATCGAGACTTTAAGGGCTGATACACCGATCGCGTTGAGTGGCGGCGGAACGCTCCAATTCTGGCGTGAATTCCTTGAGACCGGACCGGACACCGAAGTTCTTTTGACCGCAGAGGATGGTGTCCCGGCCTTGGTGAGACAAGACAATATCCACTATCTTGGCGGCTGGCCTGATCAAGACCTGCTCCGGAGCATCATCCTGAGTCTGGTCGACAGCGTTGGCATGATCACAAAGGATCTGCCGGACGGCATTCGCCTGCGGCGCCACGGAAGCCACGTTTTCGCGCTCAATTACGGCGCGACCAATTTTGATCTCGCCAGTCTGGGCTGGACCGGCACGCCGTTGCTGGGTGAGCTTGTGCTTAAGCCTTCAGGTGTGGCTATCATGCAGGTTTCCAGCGCCGGGCATTGATGATCGGTAAATGGAATTATCGGGAACGGTAAAAGAAGCAGGAAATCTCTCAGGACAAAAGACCATCTAAACGCCCCTATCGCTCTGCCTGCGGAGTGCCTGAACTTTACGCTTCCAAGCAATCCTCGTGACCGTGACGAACGCATGGTAGGTCAAGCCTGGGCTTCGCCAAAGAGCCTGAAGCCAGCTTCGGCAATTCAGACAATATCTTCGTCGGCTTGAACAGTTTGCCGGAAAACCATTGTCAGCCCCGGCTCACGGCATCAATTCGAGCGCGAGCTTCCTCAAACAGGCTGTCCTTCGATTTTCAGACCTGTTCCACTCTCCAACCCCTCGTCAACAAAGCGCTGCATGGCGGCAATCTTGTCTGACCGCTCCTGATCCTTGCGGATCAGATCGCGCACATAATCGCTGGCGTTGGCGTAGCGGCCCGTTTCAGCACGAGATTCCACCCACTCTTTCATCGGATCGGCAGGGACACATTCATTGTCGCCATGGAATTTCTCCTTCGGCAAAGAACACCAATGAATGGCAATCCTTGTCAATTTTTGCCAACCGAGAATGAAATTCGGTTATATGTCCTTCATCAGCCTCAGCGCGTCATAGATTGCCGCATGGGTATTCCTTGCGGCAACGGCGTCACCGATGCGGAACAACTGGAAGCCGCTTGAGCCGCTCTCTTCCGGCACCGGCACCGGACCGGTATTCAGGGTCTGTGGCTTACCAGCGATAAACGCCTCGTAATCGACTTGACCGCGATTGCTCGACAGGGGCTTGAGGTTGAAATAGAGCTCGTCGAGCGGCAACGTGCCGTGGTTGATGACGATCTGGTCGTAGTGGCGGGTCTTGGCGAGCGGCATGTAATCGCTGCCAATGGTAGCTTTGAGGCGGTTGCCATCGCGTTCCACCGAAGTCAGACGGTAGGTGACGGTGAAGGTGACGTCCCTGTCCTGCAGCGAGCGCATATAGGGCACCAGGTTCATTGCCATGACATCGGGCGCGAAGCTGCGGTCAGGCGTCATGATCTCCACTGTCGCCCCGGCCATCGCTGCGACTTCCGCTGCCTGCAACCCCGCATGGTCACCAGCATCATCATAGATCAGCACCGATTTGCCCGGCTTCACATCACCCGAAATCAGGTCCCAGCTTGAGATCACAAGATCATTTCCCGCTTCAAGCACGTCCGTGTGTGGCAGGCCGCCAGTGGCGATGATCACGACATCCGGGTTTTCAGCGATGACGTCATCGGCTTCAGCCCAATTGTTGAAGCGGAACTCGACATCACGGGCGGCGCATTGGGCCATGCGCCATTCGATGATACCGATCATCTCCTTGCGGCGCTGGTTTTGCGCCGTGAGCCGGATCTGACCGCCCGGATCCGGCTGGGCCTCGAACACCGTAACCTGATGACCGCGTTCAGCCGCCACCCGAGCAGCCTCAAGTCCTCCAGGTCCGGCACCAACGATGACCACACGTTTTATCGTATCTGCCGGCTCGATTGTGTGCGGCATGGTGAGTTCACGGCCGGTGGCGGGATTGTGGATGCAGAGCGCGTCGCCTGCCTGGTAGATCCTGTCAAGACAATAGGTGGCGCCGACGCAGGGGCGGATATCATGCTCGCGCCCCTCCATGATCTTTTTGACCAGATGCGGATCAGCCATGTGGGCACGGGTCATGCCAACCATGTCCAGTTTGCCATCGGCGATGGCATGGCGCGCCGTGGCCACGTCGGGGATGCGTGCCGCGTGAAAGGTCGGCATGCCAACTTCTGCGCGAATCCGACCGGCGAAATCGAGATGCGGTGCGGATTTCATGCCCTGCACCGGGATGACATCCGTCATTGCCGGGTCGGTGTGGATCTGGCCGCGAATGACGTTGAGAAAATCGACATGCCCGGACGCCTTGAACATGTGGCCGATTGCGATGCCTTCGTCTTCGCTGATGCCGCCTTTGGCGTTCTCGTCTGCGGTATAGCGCACCCCGACCAGCAATTTGTCGCCCACCCGCGCCTTGATTGCCGCGACAACTTCAAGCGCGAAGCGGGCGCGGTTCTCAAGGCAGCCGCCGTAAGGGCCTTCGAGCTCATTGGTCAGCGGCGACATGAACTGGTCCATGAGGTGGCCGTAGCATTCGAGCTCTACACCATCGAGACCGGCTTCGGCCATCCGCTCGGCGGCATCGGCATAGTCCGTGATCACCCGGGCGATGTCCCAGTCTTCCATCTTCTTGGGGAACGCGCGGTGGGCTGGTTCGCGCTGGTGGCTGGGTGAGATTGCGGGAAGCCAGTCGCCCTTGTTCCAGTGGGTGCGGCGGCCCAGATGGGTGAGCTGGATCATGACGGCACAGCCATGATCGTGGCATTCATCGGTGAGCTGCTTCATCCACCCCACCACTTCATCCTTGTAGGCCAGTACATTGTTGAACACCGGCGGGCTGTCTTTCGAGACAGCTGCGGAGCCAGCGGTCATTGTCATGGCGATCCCCGCCCGGGCGCGCTCCACATGATAAGCACGGTAACGGTCCTTGGGCATGCCGTCTTCCGGATAGGCCGGCTCATGACTGGTGGTCATGATGCGGTTTTTCAGCGTCAGATGTTTGAGCTGATAGGGCTGCAACAACGGATCATTGATTTGTACCATCGACAGCAGCTCCTCGGGATTTGGGTTTCCGGGGTGAAACACCCTTCCCCGGACACCATAAGTCTATTCGCAGCTCAACGTCGACAGTCGCCAGTCATTGGCCGTGGACGCGACGTCTGAAACCTGCCACCCGGCAGCGCTTTGCTCAAGCGTCCATTCAATTTCTGCGGGTTCACCAAAATTGTCGAAATGAGCAACCACATTGGCGGTGTCTCCGTCGACTGTTTCCTCGAACTTCAGTGTCCTGGCGATTTCAGCGTCATCGAAGTCCTGGGCATCAACCGGGAAACCGAAATCAAGACAGAGGGTTTCATCCCGGTCCCAGGCCGCATCGGCGGCATTGAGAAATTCGAGAGCCGGGCCGACAAACCGGTCACGATTTTCGAGCCCGGTTTCTGCACCGAGATTGTCATAAAAATACTGCACCGCCAGCGACGGATCGCCGGCAAAGGCCGGGGCTGTGGGAAGGGCAAACACGGACACCAAGACAAGACACTTCAGCATCGAACGACTCCGGCTAAGTTACGGATTCTCAATACCATGCGTCAGCCAGTTTGGCTTTGGCGCGATCTACGAATTCGACGAGCGCGTCGTCTGTTGCGACATCCATCATCGGCGCCTGATACTCGGCAAGCGTTTGCTTCCAACGCCCGTTGGCCCGCATGGCGGCATCAGTTCGGCCGGCCACGTCCCACTTCTCGAATGGCTCGTTGTCTGCGACTGCGGAATCCCAGAACGCTGTCTGATAGTTGTCCATCGTGTGGGCGCAACCGAGAAAGTGCTTTCCGACGCCCACTTCCCGAAATGCATCTAGCGCCAGTGAATTGTCATCGACCACAACGCCGGCCAGATAGGAATGCAACGCTCCGCAAAAATCAGCGTCCATGACGAACTTCTCGTAAGACATCGACAGCAGCCCATCGAGAAAGCCGGCGGAATGCAGGATGAAGTTGGCACCGCAATGTACCGCCGAGAGCATCGACATGGTGCCTTCGTTCATTGCCTGCGCGTCAGGAAGCTTCGAGTTTGAGAAATTCCCGGCACAGCGCAGCGGCAGATTGAGCCTGCGCGCCAGTTGCCCGATGACCATCGAACCGATCGCAGGTTCGGGTGTGCCAAAGGTCGGCGAGCCTGATCTGAGCGACATTGACGAGAGGAAATTGCCAAAAATCACCGGCGCGCCCTTGCGCTCCAGCTGGGTTAGCGCACAGCCGGCCATGGTTTCGGCCAGTGACTGCGCAATTGCTCCGGCATTGGTCACCGGCCCCATGGCGCCGCCGAGGATAAACGGCACAATCACGGCTGCCTGATTGGCACGAGCATAGGCCCTAAGCACATTGGTCATGGTGCCATCCCAGACCAGCGGCGAGTTGACGTTGACATTGCCGAGGATGACGCAATTCCGGTCGACAAAATCCCGACCGAAGACGATCCGGGCCATTTCGATATTGTCCTCGGCGCGGCTTTCCGCCGTCACCGACCCCATGAAACAGCGGTCGGAATATTTCAGATGCGAATAGACCATATCGAGATGGCGCTTGTTGACCGGCACATCGACCGGTTCGCAGATGGTGCCGCCGGAATGATGCAGCCAGGGGCTCGATTGCGCCAGCTTGATGAAATTGCGAAAGTCTTCTATCGTGCCGTAACGTCGACCCTTGTCGAGATCCATAACGAAGGGCGAGCCGTAAGCTGGTGCAAAGACCACGCTCTTGCCGCCAATCTCAACACTGTTGGCGGGGTTGCGCGCGTGCTGGGTAAAACTTGCGGGCGCCGATTTCAGGATTTCGCGCAGCATTCCCGGTTCGAACTTCACCAGGAGACCGTCGACATCGGCACCTGCGGACTTCCAGTGCTGCAGCGCGACGGGATCATCCCGGAACTCGATACCGATTTCCGCCAGTATCCGATCAGCGGCAGCCTCAATCCTGAGCAGGCTGTCCTCACCCAGAATGTCGTAGGTCGGAATATTGCGGATGATATAGGGCGCGGCCCGGTGCGGAGGCGCCGCGCTCTGACCAGATCGTCGACCATCGCGACCGCCGGCCCGCTCGCGCCTGCGCCCCTGTGAAGTTTTCGGTTCCGCAATCTCGACAGCTTGCATCAGGTGTCCTCCAAGACAGAAGTCTAGGGGCAACGCCGGCTGATGTAATGCTGGAAAATTCCATTGCGTAGGATAAGGTGGACTTATGGATAACCTGCGTCACCTGCTGCCGTCTGCCGGCAATCTCATCGTCTTTGAGGCGGCCGGGCGACAGCTCAGCTTCACCAAGGCCGCACATGAGCTGGGCATGACGCAGGCAGCGGTGAGCTATGCAATCCGTTCCCTTGAAAGCCAACTTGGCGCCGCGCTGTTTCACCGTGCTCACAGGGCTGTGTCACTGACGGAAGCGGGGCGTCGGTTCCACTCGGACGTCACACTTGGCCTGAGCCATATTCGAAGGTCGGCTGAGGATATAAGGGGACGCGGCAGGGTGAACACCGTGACGCTTGCTGCCTCGACCGCGTTTGCCTCATTGTGGATGCTGCCACGGCTGCACCGGTTGCGCGACGAGTTGCCGGATATTGACCTGCGCATTCAAACAGCTGATCGCGATCTCGATATTCGCAATGAGAACATCGAACTTGGTGTCCGCGGCGGACGGCCGGAGGACTGGCCCGATTATGACAGCGCGTTGATCGCACCGGAAGTCATCGTGGCTGTGGCGAGTGCCGCATACCTCGGAAAATACGGGATACCCGAAAGCGTTGCCCATCTTGCCCGGCACAAGCTTATTCACCTCGAAGAGCCGTTCCGCCGTGCATGCGACTGGCAACAGTGGTTCAAAAGTGCCGGTCTCGAGGCCGTGGCGGCCAACCGTGGGCTGGCAATCAATGATTATGTGCTGGTCATACAGGCGGTAATGGAGGGTCAGGGCGTGGCGCTTGGGTGGCAGCATCTCACCGAACGTCTTGTCACATCGGGCTTGTTGAAGAAGGTCACCAGCCACCGGCTGACAACCGGCGCTGCATTTCATGTCATATGGCCAAAGGGCCGAGCGCTTTCATCTCAGACCGAGCTCGTTCTGACCTGGTTGACCAAAGAAGGGCGTGATGTCAGCGGATGAGAAGGCCGGATCTTGATGCGCTAGCGCGAGCAAGTTCCTCGGCTTCGATCAGGGCAAAGGTCGCGGCGGCATCGACAGCCTTGCCATACAGCCAGCCCTGCCCCGACTTGCAGCCCAGCTCCCTGAGTTTGGCGGCCTGCTCTTCGGTTTCGATGCCTTCTGCGATGACTTTCAGGTTCAGCCCTTCGCACATGGCCAGAATGGCTCTCACGATATGCTCGGCGGATTTGTCTATGGTGATCTCGCTGACAAAACTTCGATCGATCTTGACCTTGTTGAAAGTGAAATCCCGCAATCTCCCCAGACTGGACTGTCCGGTACCAAAGTCGTCAAGCGACACCCGAATTCCGATGCTGTGGAGCTCGTCCACCACCTTGGCGGCCACCTCAGGATCGCTCATCATAGCGGTTTCGGTGATTTCCAGTTCAAGGCGGCGAGGATCAAGCCCCACCCGGTTGATGACGGCCAACACGTTGAATGCCGTCGCCGGGTCAATCAATTGCGCTGAAGACAAATTGAATGACAAGAACAAGTCGCTCGGCCAATGTTTGGCAGTTTCAGATGCCTTTTTAAGCAAGGTTTCGGTCAGTGAATCTATGAATCCGCGTTCTTCGGCGAGCGGAATGAAGAGACCGGGCGACACAAAGCCCAATTCTTTGTCGGTCCAGCGTGCCAATGCTTCAAAACCCTGGATGGAGCCGTCCGACAGATCGACGATTGGTTGAAAGTGGACAGCCACCTCGTCGGCAATGATGGCTCTGCGCAGCGCCTGCTCGACCTGGGTGCCGCGACGCATTTCTTCAGCGATTTCCTCAGAGTAGACTGTAATCTGGCCGCGGCCTCGACGCTTTGAACGATACAGTGCCGTGTCAGCACTTTTAATCAGTTCCGCAAACTGCTCACCTGCGAACGGGTAGACAGCGAAACCAAATGAGGCAGATAGGCGGACGTTACGGTCGCCAAGGTCATAGGGGGCCGACAATACATCCTTGAACATACGGCCGATCTTCTCGGCGCCCTTCTTTTCAAAAACCAATGGCAGGACGAATGCAAACTCATCACTTTCAATGCGAGCGACAAAGCCCCCATCAGGCAAACACGCCCGCAGCCGATGCGCGACCTGACACAGAATTTCATCACCAGCAGCGTGACCAAAGAGATCGTTGATCGGCTTGAAGCCATCAATATTGGCAATACCGATGGTGAAAGGGGCAGGATCGTCGGCTCGCTCGGAAGCCAGTTTGCGGATCTTGTCCATCAACCGACGTCGGTTTCCCAACCCGGTCAGAGGGTCCGTGTAAGCCACAGCATTCGGGTTCGGGGACAAAGCGTCCTTATTCGCATCTTCAGGGGTCATTAACAAAAGTGGATCCGCACAAATGATTGTAACTTTCAAACAAGTAAAATGCGTCAGACATCTTAAAAATTTCCTCTAACATGATCATCAAGAAATCATACAGATTTAACAACCATCGCAGAGTTATCCCGATGCGAGAAACCGTTCCGGTCTGCCGATCCATTTTCGAATGACCGCCTCAAGCTTCTCCGGGCTGATCGGCTTGGAAAGGTAGTCGTCCATTCCCGCCGCCAAACAGCGCTCACGATCTCCGCTCATTGCATGGGCAGTGACGGCTACGATCGGTACGCGGGCAGTCTCGTCTACAACTGCCGCTTCCACGTCCCGTATTGCCCGGGTGGCCTGAAGACCGTTCATCACCGGCATGGAAACATCCATCAGAATGAGATCCGGAGCCGCAGCCTTCCAGGCAGAAACTGCCTCATGGCCGTTATCAACAATGCGGAAGTCCACACCAATTCCCTCGAGAATCTGTTCAAAAACAATCTGATTGACATCATTGTCTTCAGCAACGAGCACCCGGACGCGATTACAAGCTGGAACTTCTTTGATGATCTTCACCGCAGGCGCTGAAACTGTCGGGTTGGCCGGTTCGGATCGGCAAGCAACTATTTCCTCTTGCTGAAGTGCCGGTGCGACAACTGATAAAACAATTGATTCTGATGCCGGCGCCGGGGTTGCAGCAGGGCCCGCTACGGGCCGGATCGTCGCTTGTCCGGCAAGTTTCTTTTCGATGGCTTGCGTGAGGATGCGGTGTGAAACAGCCTTCACCTCACCGGACAATACCTTTGCCATATGAACGGATATTTCAACCTCGTGGACCGTGAGATCCTTCGCTTTTGCAGCATCCAGAAATGCCAATGCTTCGTTCGCACTGGCGGTCGCGACTGATTCAAATCCCGCAGTTGTCAAGGCAACCACACGATCCGCGGAGCGCTGGCTATCCTCATCAAGAACCAGAATACGTCCCTTCGGCTCTAGACCGGCAGGCGCAACGGCATTGTTGCTGACGACTGCAGCTGCTGGCTTAGCTGCTCGGCGGTAGTCCGAGAGGGCTTTTTCACCGGCAACCAATGCACCAACGTCGTCGAATGACACAGTAACATTGTAATTCCCGGGCGTTCCGGAACGCCCGACGCGGGTAACAACGTGCATCACCGTACCGTCGGCCCTAAATATATCTTCCGGCGTTTCATAAGGGATGCCGGTTTCAAGTACGGCGCGTTCGATTTTCTCAAAATGCGCTGCAAGCTCCGGCCCTACAAAATCAGCGGCTTTTTTACCCAGAATATGCTTCCGAGGCAGTCCAGGAATCCGGCAAAATGCAGTGTTGACCAACACGTATCGCAGCTGCGAATCCTTGACGACCACCGGGGTGGCAAGATTATCGAGGACGACTTGGGCGAGTTCAGCCTTTTCCAGCACACCCGCCATTTCTTCATCTTTTCGTTTTTGATCGGTAACATCCTGAATTGTGGAGATAAGGATTCCATCAGGCATGCGTCGCTTGCACAGTCGCACCCAACGCCCATCGCCAAGCTTTTCAACGCTTTCATAGCGTTCGCGCCAATGAACGGCAATTCTTTCTGCAATCCAATCCTCACGCGAAATATAGCGTTCTTTCCCATTCAATGAGCCCAGAACCCGAGCACCAGCGTCAAATGCAGCATTGAAGAGATCCCGCAGCCGCGCGCCGGGCTGCAACAATTCAGGACAAACGCGAAAAAAGCGAAGAACCTGAGTGCTGGCAGCGATCAGTGTATCGTTCCGATCATAGATCAGGATGCCGATATCCAGTGCTGACGCGAGAGCTTCGATTCTTCTCACTTCGTCCCAGGATTGCTGAGTATCGGTTTCGCTTAACACCATATGACTTCGATCCGATACTCGAGCTAATGAACGAAACACACTAAAGGTCGCACCACGCGATCCTTTCCACTGCCTTTGGGCTGACACCTCCGACAGCTTGATGCGATTGCTGCCAAGATCTTCGTTTGACTGTGGCATTGTAGTGTTAAGCCTCGCTTAACCACGAGTGCAGATCTGTGCCTAATGCCGCAGAATTAATCTGACGATGCACCCCATTGATGCATCGCGTGGCTTTGGCGAACCTTTTTCCTGCTTCAATTGCCTGACACGCATTGCGCTCAAGCCCGAATCCCTGAACATGAGAGCATGCGCGTCCACCAACTGCCAGAAACACTGATCAACCAGATCGCCGCCGGTGAAGTCATCGAGCGGCCCGCGAGTGTTGTGAAGGAGCTTGTCGAGAATGCGATAGATGCCGGCGCGTGCCGGATCGAGATAGCTACGGCCGCCGGCGGCAAGGCGCTGATCCGGGTCATCGATGATGGTCTTGGAATGGACGCCGAGGACCTTACGCTGGCAGTTCGTCGCCACTGCACCTCGAAACTCGATCAACGCCTTGATGACATATCAACGCTGGGATTTCGCGGTGAGGCCTTGCCCTCCATCGGTTCGGTAGCGCGATTGACCATCAGGTCCCGACCCAAAGACATGCCGCACGCCAATGAAGTATCTTTGGCCGGCGGAGTACCGGCACCGCTTCGACCGGCTGCAGCCAATCAAGGAACCACAGTCGAAGTCCGCGATCTGTTCTTTGCTACTCCGGCGCGCCTGAAATTCCTCAAATCGGATCGCGCCGAAACGGCAGCGATTACCGAGATAGTAAGGCGAATAGCCATCGCCTTTCCAGCAGTGCGCTTTACGCTTTCCGGTCCGGATCGCTCGACGCTGGATCTTCCTGCGACCGGCGAGGACCGGCTGGCACGAATTGCCCAGGTTCTGGGTGATGAATTCGCCGCCAATACAATTGCGCTTGATGCCACTCGCGAAGAGGTCGGGCTTACAGGCCACATCGGGCTGCCGACGTGGAACAAGGCGAATTCTCTGTCGCAATATGCCTTCGTCAATGGCCGCCCTGTGCAGGACAAACAGATCCTGACCGCCATTCGCGCTGCCTATTCCGATACGCTGCCGCGCGGACGCTATCCGGTGGCCGTGTTGTGGATCACGCTTGATCCGGCGCTGGTGGATGTCAATGTTCATCCGGCCAAATCCGATGTCAGGTTTCGCGATCCCGGTCTTGTGCGCGGCCTTATCATCGGAGCGATCCGTCAGGCACTGATATCGGGTGGAGACCGTGCTTCACCGTCTGCCAGCACGGGGCTTGCACAAGCCTTCAGGTCGCCCGGGACTTTCCACGAAGCGTCGCCTGTCACCCGGTTCGGGTATGGTCAGTCGGGCGGTCTTACAGTTGCAGCATCCGCTGGAGGCTGGCACGCCACCACATCGCCATCACGGCCACTGAATGGTGTTGGCACTGGTTTCTCGGAACCATCGCAGCCAGAGATCGCCGAAACCGTTATGCCCTCGGCGCGCTCGGACGACAGCTCGGCTGATCTCTCCACTGTCGAGAACCCGCTTGGTGCAGCACGGACTCAAATCCACGAAAACTACATCGTGGCGCAGACCCGCGATGGATTGGTGATTGTCGATCAGCATGCCGCCCATGAGCGACTGGTTTTCGAGCGATTCAAAACAGCGCTCAAGGCGGGAAAGGTTGCATCCCAAATTCTGCTGCTGCCCGAAATCATTGACTTGCCGGAGGACGATTGCGACCGGTTAGCAGAGCGTGCGGAAGATCTGGCCGAGTTCGGCCTGGTGCTGGAGCGTTTTGGGCCCGGTGCAATTGCTGTGAGAGAAACCCCCTCCATGCTGGGCGAGGCCGATGTTGCTGGTCTTGTGCGGGACATGGCTGACGAAATTGCCGAATGGGACAGCTCTACCGGGTTGCGCGACCGGCTTGAGGCGGTGGCCTCGACTATGGCCTGCCACGGCTCGGTCAGGTCAGGACGGCGGCTGGTCACCGAAGAAATGAATGCATTGCTGCGTGAAATGGAACGAACGCCCGGTTCAGGTCAGTGCAATCATGGTCGACCGACCTATATCGAGCTGAAACTCACTGACATTGAAAAATTGTTCTCGCGTCGCTGAGCTGCAATGAGGCCGATTGATCGCCGAATCTTGCAATTCAGCTGCCGGGACGGCATAGAACAGCCACTACGAAACCGGAGCAGTCCACATGAACCGTTTTGAAGGCCCGGGCGAGCGTCCGGCAAAAATTCGTTATCTCGACGGCGATTTTCAGATTCTGTTGCCAGGCAATCATGTGGTGTGCGCGGTTACCGGCGAGATCATCCCGATCGAGGAGTTGAAATACTGGAGCGTGGAGCGGCAGGAGCCCTATGTCGACGTCAATGCGTCGGTGAAAGCCGATCAGCGCGCCGGACTGCTGCCTGAAAAGTGAACCATGACAATTGTCCGTTACGCGCGACGCCGTTTGAATGCTGTCAACGCGCTTTCGATAATCACATTGGGAACATCCGGGCTGTCAAACGCCAGATCAATCTCCAGAACAGACGTTTTTTCGACAAGCTCGAGCGCCTTGCCGTGGCCCGCTTGCAAACGGACATAGTCCTTGGATGTGGTGATCAGATCGAGACCATATAGTTCCGCTTCAGCCAAAAGTTCTTTGGCCTCGTCTTGAGTGAATGGGTGATGGTCTGGAAAGCTCTTGCGTTGCGCCAACCGGACATGGGCGTCCTCAAGCGTCGTGAAGAATTTCTCCGGATCGCCGATGGCTGCAAACGCCAGACAATTCCGGTTTCGGAATTTCGCGCCATTTCGAGGCTGAAAACGTGCCAGATGGATCGGCTTTGCGGCGCGTGCAGCCAATCTGATCATCGGATCAGCGCCATCTCCCTCACCCACCACAATCAGCGCATCGGCGTGGCGAATCTGATCAATCACCGGCGCACGCACTGGGCCGGCGGGAAACACGCAGCCGTTGCCAACGCCGCGGCGTGCATCCACCACCAATAGAGCCTGGTCAAACACCAGCCGCGCGCTTTGAAAGCCGTCATCCATGATGATGAGATCAACGCCCTCGCGCAGCAGCAGATCGGCTCCTTCCGCCCGGTTGGCTGATACGACAGTTGTCGCCTTGGCGGCGAGTAGCATCGGTTCATCACCAACGAGCCGAGCCGTGTCTTTCGCCAGATCAACGACAGTGGCGTGATGGACGCCGCCACCATAACCGCGGGACAGAAAACCTGGTTTCAAACCCCTGGCGATGGCTGCCTTGGCCAGCGCCAGCGCCGCCGGGGTCTTGCCAGAACCGCCGACCGTGAAATTGCCGACGCATATGACCGGAACAGCCACGGCCTTGCGAACCCTGCGATCCATGATGCGGCGCGCGACACGCCCGTAGATCCAGCCGAAGGGAGAGAGAATCGCGGACTGTATGCCGGAAGATTGCCACCAAAACGGTGGGGCTTCACTCACCATTGTCCACCTCCGCGGCTCTCCGTATTCTCGTTGTCACGCGGAAGAAGCCGGGCCTTGACGGTCAACGGGTTGATGTAGGGTTCAAGCGCGCGGATCGTGGATTTCAATGCGCCGCGCATGTCACGCAGGGTCTTGTCACCACCTTCCGCCATGCTCTGCCGGGCCTGCGGATTGGACAGCAGAAAATGCACCGCCTTGGCCAGCATTTCTCCGTCACGCACATAACGCGCGCCGCCGTTCTTGAGCAGGCGGGCATAGCTTTCCCTGAAATTCTCGACATTGCTGCCCGACAATACGGCACAACCGAGCATGGCGGGTTCAAGAGGGTTCTGTCCACCACTGCCCTTCAGCGATTTCCCGACAAAGGCGATTTCGGTGAGATTGAGATAAAGCCCCATCTCGCCGATCGTATCTCCGAGATAGACATCCGTCGACGGCTCGATCACGTCTCCCCGGGACCGGCGTGCAACTTTCAGGCCTCTCTCGGTCAGCATGGCTTCGATCGCATCGGCGCGATCGGGGTGACGCGGGACCAGGATGGTCAGTTGCTTGTGGCGCGGCGACAATGTCCTGTGCACCGCCGCGGCAATCTCGTCCTCACCCTCGAATGTCGAAATTGCCGCCCAGGTTGGCCGATCCAGAATCTGTCCCTTGAGCTTCGCAAGTTCCTTCGCATCCCAGGGCGGGGCGGTCGTGTCCACCTTGAGGTTGCCCGACACAGACACAGGACGTGCTCCCAGCGCCAGGAAGCGCTCCGCATCGAGATCCGATTGGGCGACCACATGGGAGAGGTTTTCAAACAAGGCGTCGGCAAGGCTGGGCCGCTTGTTCCAGCGTGCAAAAGAACGGTCCGACAGGCGGCCATTGACCAGGACCTGCGGCGTACGCCGCGCCCCCAACTCGAGGATCGTCATCGGCCAGATTTCGGATTCGGCGATAATCGCAAGATCGGGTTTCCAGTGATCCAGGAACCTGGACACAGCCGGTTTCAGGTCCAGCGGCACATATTGATGGATGACATTGTCACCAAGCCGTTCACGCGCGACACCGGCCGATGTCACCGTCCCGGTGGTCAGCACTACGGAAATGCCGCGACGACGCACCTCACGGATCAAGGGAACCACAGCCGTGGTTTCACCGACACTGGCGGCATGGAACCAGACCAGAGGACCGTCCGGACGGTCGATCTTTGAACGGCCATAGCGTTCATTGCGACGGGCGCGTTCTTCCTTGCCCTTGGCCGCGCGAATGGCAAGATAAGGCCCGAGCAGCGGATAGATACCCGCACCGAACCAGCGGTAACCGACAAGTGCCGCTCGTGCCCAGCCACGGCTCATGTGCGCTCCTCAACGGCACGCATCACTTCGTCCGTGACGCGATTGAGTTCTGCCGTCACCTTCAAACGAGCATCCGCCATTTCCTGTTCATTTGCCTTCGAGCCAACATAAATGGGTGGGGCGAGCCGCACGCTGCGGGTGCCAAATGGCAAGTTTATGGTTGTCTTGTCCCAGGATTTTTCAAGCACCCGGCGCCGGCTGGTTGCCAGAGCCACCGGCACTATGGGGCGGCCGGAGATCTTTGCCAGTGTGACAATCCCCTCGCCCGCCTGGCGTGGTTGCCCCTTGGAGATATCAGCGATCATGACCACGTTGACACCACGCTTGAGCGCATTGCGCATCGCCACCAGGGCTTTGACACCGCCTTTGCCCGTATCCGCGCGGGATGCTTCACGGCCACCTGACCCTCGAATCACATCAATGCCGGCCCGCTCGAGAACACGTGCATTGATTTCCGCATCCGTGCTGCGTGAGACCAGAGAAGTGAATTTGCGGTCAGAGGGGCTGGCATAAGGGACAAGCAAATGCTGACCGTGCCACAGCGCAAAGATCGCCGGCCACTCGCCGTCCAGCATCGTGTCCCAATCTGTCGAGGTGCCGTTGTCGCGATTGCTGCGCCAGATCGAAGCGAGCGCCCAGCCAATCAGCGCAGACCCGGTCCGCTGGACCAGTTCCGACTGCAACAGCCTCTTGCCCAGACGCCGCCTGCTGAACGTTTCACCAAGCTGCCTGAGCTTCGGCGCGCTATCGGCGTCCGGTTTGATCATCTCGTCTTTCGCCCACGCCTTATGACGTGGTTTTGCTTTCATCATTCGGATCAAGCATCCGGTGCATGTGCACAATGAAGTAACGCATATGAGCGTTGTCTACGGTCATTTGCGCCTTGGACTTCCAGGCAGCGTGTGCAGCGGCATAATTCGGATAGATACCGACAATATCCAGCGCATCCAGGTCCCTGAAGTTCATTGACTCCAGGCTCTCAAGCTCGCCGCCGAATACCAGGTGCAAAAGCTGTTTGTTGTTGCCATCAGCCATGGGATCACTCCAAAAAACGGTGTCATTGATCAACGCGGGGTTTGCGTCAATTCGATTGAAAGGTCAATGGCTCTCGGACGACAGCAGCAACCCCAGCAAACCCGTCACCTGCTGGTGAGACGCTGCGAGCAGCAGACCACGGGCCGGATCGGGTTGATTGTACAGCATACGCCGACCCGCCCCATCGACGAGAACATGACCGGTTTCAGAAAGCAAAACATCAGCCGCGGCCAGGTCCCACTCGCTGGCTTGGGGGCGAACATACACACCGTCCAGCTCGCCGTTGGCCACCGCCGCGACCCTGAGCGCCAGCGACGGGCCTCCGGCAACTTTGTCGAGACCAGCCATTGCCCCGGGTCTCATGTGTTTGGCAACCACATCCGGAACGGCGACGCGCAACCGCGCATCCTGTATTTCCGATTCACCCGACGTGAGCTGAACATCATTGAGGAAAGCGCCGCCGCCGGCATATGCCCGCCAGACTTCTCCCCTTGCCGGTGCTGCAAGAACGCCAGCCACCGGCTTGCCGTCCTCAACCAGGCCAACACTGACACACCAATCCGGACGACCGCCGACATAGGCGCGAGTGCCGTCGATCGGGTCAACAATGAACACGCGGCCGCAGGCAAGCCGGTGCTCGGTATCCTCGGCTTCTTCCGAGAGCCAACCATAATCCGGGCGAGCTCCAATCAGCACTTTCTTGAGCAGCTCGTCGATGGCAATGTCAGCTTCGCTCACTGGAGAGCGGCCCTCATTCTTGTACCAAACCTCTGGATCCTGGCGGAAATGGGACATGCCGATATCAGCAGCCATGCGTGATGCCTCGACCATCAGGGCAAGATCTTTCGCATATGGCTCGAGGTCAGGCTCCATCATTCACCCGCAAGGGTCATGCCTTCGATGGCAATGGTCGGCGTCGCGATGGAAAATTTGGTGTCGATGTCATTGGCGAAGGTCATGCGCTTGAACATGTCCTTGAGGTTGGATGCAATCGTCACTTCCGACACGGCGAAACTCAGCTTGCCGTTTTCGATCCAGAACCCGGATGCTCCGCGGCTGTATTCGCCGGTGACGCCATTAACCCCCTGCCCGATCAACTCGGTGACGTAAAACCCGGTTCCGACCGATGCTATAAGTTCTTCAGCGGTCTGGTGGCCAGGATTGACAATGACATTGGTCGATGACGGGGACACGCCACTACCGCGACTTGCACGACCGTTGGTCTTGAGACCGAGTTCGCGCGCAACGCCTGTGGTCAGGTACCATTGCTGCAAAACGCCATCCTCGACCATTGTCAGCGGGCCCACGGACACGCCTTCACCGTCGAACGGGCGAGACCCGGGACCACGGCGGACAAAAGGATTATCGACCAGCGTCAGCCCGTCAATCGCGACCTTCTTGCCCATCATATCCTTAAGAAAAGACGTTTTGCGCGCAACTGAGGCGCCATTGATCGCGGATACGAGATGGCCGATCAGACCACGAGAGGCGCGCGGATCGAAGACAACGGTAATGTTGGAACCGGTTTTGACCTTGCGCGGATTGACCCGCGCCGCAGCGCGCTCTCCGGCGCTCCGGCCAATCGCTGCGGCATCATCAAGGTCGGCAAAGAAGACGCGGCTGTCGAAATCGTAATCGCGTTCCATCTTGACGCCCTCACCGGCGATCACACTAACGGAACGGGAAAACCCGGAGCGTTCAAAAGCACCTGAAAAGCCGTGTGAGGTGGCCAGAACCATACCGAAAAGCCCCGTACCGGCGCCGGCTCCGATGGAGCTTGCTACTCCCGGCACTGCCAAAGCTGCCGCTTCGGCTGCAGTGGCTGCTTCAATCAAGCTCTCGGCAGACGGTTCGGTCGGATCGAACAAATCGAGATCCGGCCAGGTTTTGGCAAGGGTCTCGGCATCGGCAAGATATGCGTGCGGATCTTCGGGAGAAACACGCGCCATGGCTACAGCGCGTTCGGCGAGTGCATCTACATCTGCGCCCTGACCGGCATTAACGGTCGCGACTTTCTGGCCGACAAAAACCCGAAGACTAAAATCATCTGATTCGGCAGACTGGGTGTTTTCAACCTGGCCATTGCGTACCGAAGCCGACCGGGAGCGGCTGCGAACCACCAGCGCATCGGCCTGATCGGCACCTGCAGACCGGGCCCGCCCGATTAGTCGCTCGGCTTTTGCCAGCAAGCCTTCGGATTGTTGTGCATCACTCATGTTTTTTGGCCTTTCGCTTGGCTCTCATGTATTGTCCCGACCGTCAAGCATCAAGCCCAACATGGTCCATCCCGGCCCTTAAACGACAAAGGAACGTTATAAATGGCTGGAGACGAAGCCACCCTTTACACCCAAGGCCTGGTTCTGCTGTGTGGAGCAGTGGTTGCGGCTCCGCTGTTCAAGAAAATCGGACTTGGAACCGTTCTGGGCTATTTGGCTGCGGGTATCGTGATTGGGCCAATACTGCGGATCATCAGCGACGGCGAAGAGATCCTGCATTTTGCGGAACTCGGCGTGGTGCTGTTGCTGTTTATCATCGGTCTCGAGCTCAAGCCCTCACGGCTCTGGCAATTGCGGCGCGACATCTTCGGCCTCGGGCTTTTGCAAGTCCTGGTTTCCGCGCTGGCAATCGTAGCGGCTGCCGCTGTGCTGGGCGCGCAGCCATGGACGGCCGCGGTCGTCATCGGTTTCGGGTTGGCATTGTCTTCGACTGCATTCGGCATTCAGATTTTGGAAGAGCGCGGTGATCTCAACACCCGTTACGGACAGCAATCCTTTTCAATCCTGCTGTTTCAGGACTTGGCGATCGTACCCATTCTGGCTTTGGTTCCGCTTGTGGCACCGGTGACGAGCGACGGCGGAGGTTCGATCCTCACCGATATCGCCATCACCGTCGGGGCTATTGCGGCTTTGCTGGTTGCGGGAAGGTACCTGCTCAATCCGCTTTTTCAGGTGATCGCCGGAACCGGCGCCAAGGAAGCGATGATTGCGGCAGCACTTTTTGTGGTGCTCGCCTCCGGCTCGCTGATGCAGTTTGCCGGGCTTTCCATGGCGCTTGGCGCCTTCATCGCCGGCGTGATGCTGGCTGAATCATCCTACCGGCATGAACTTGAGGCCGATATCGAGCCGTTCCGCGGTATTCTTCTCGGCTTGTTCTTCATGGCCGTAGGCCTGTCGCTCGATCTCTCAGTAATTGCTGACAACATTGTTTTCATTCTGGTTGCCGTGCCAGTGCTGATGGTGATCAAGGCGCTGGTGATTTACGGCGCATGCAGGGCCTTCGGCTCCAGCCACAACAACAGTGTACAGATTGCCGGGCTGTTGCCTCAGGGAGGTGAATTCGGTTTTGTCATCTTCAGCGCTGCAGCTGCTGCGGGCGTCTTCTCCCAGTCAACGGCCTCGCTGCTGGTGGCGATCGTCACCATTTCGATGGCGCTGACACCGCTGGCAGCGCTGCTGGCAAACCGGCTGATGCGAGAATTAACGGACGAACAGATGGACGAGGATTTTGCAGGCGCGGGCTCCGACGTGCTGATGGTCGGGTTTTCGCGCTTCGGGCAGATAGCGTCGCAGATCCTGCTTGCGGGGGGATCGGATGTCACCATCATCGATCAGTCAGCAGATCGCATCCGGTCGGCTTCAAAGTTCGGTTTCAAGATCTATTTTGGCGACGGCACCCGCAAGGATGTGCTCGTGGCTGCGGGGATACAGCGCGCCAAAATCGTTGCCGTTTGCACCCACAAGCAGGAAATCACCGACAGAATAGTCGACATGATCCAGGCAGAATTTCCAACTGCTCGAATTTTCGCTCGCGCTTACGACAGGACCCATACCTTGTCGTTGCGCGCCCGTGGCGTGGACTATGAAGCCCGTGAAACGTTCGAATCCGGAATGCTCTTCGGGCGCAAGACGCTTGAAGCGCTCGGCACGTCGGAAGATCAGGCTGCGGCCATAAGTGACGATGTGCGGCACCGCGACGAGGAACGGCTCGCAATCCAGGCCGTGGAAGGTCTTCTGGCCGGACGGGAGAAGCTGCATACACGCCCGGTCACTCCGGAACCGCTGATCAAGCCAAAACGTGAATCTGAGCGATTGGACAAGCCGCTCAAAGACAATTTCACTTTGTCCGATCCTGCGTGACGGCCTGAAACGACTTTTCCGCTGAACGTAGTTTTATTAGACCATTATGCAGTTTTTGTGGAACCAAAACGCACTGCCTGCGTTCTAGCGTGGTCATTACAAGGAGATATACATGGACCGTCAGGATCGTGAAACCACCATCATAACCACTGGCTCAGGCGGCGCTGGCTGGTTTGTAGCAATTGTGCTTTTAGCCGTCCTCGCTTTCGGGGGCTTCTATTTGTTCAATTCGGGGGCTATGGGCGGCGGCAGTGACGTCAAAGTATCCATTGATGCTCCCAAAGCACCAGCAAACTAACGCATCCGACGTATAATTGGGACCAATTGAACGGTGATGTTCATGCATTGGTTCAGGCTGGTTCAACGACACTCGTCCATGCAAATGGACGTTCCGGTCCATAAGTTAGCATGCTTCGTCTATTCGATCTGTCGGCCGGTCAGGGATTTTCCCATCCCTGACCGGCCGACACGCGCTGGGGCTTGCGACAGTGCTAAAGCGTCGGATTGTTGAGTTTTAAATCATTTCCACACAATCACCTGCTGAGTGATTGCAAGCCGGTAACCGACCACCGGATCTGACATGAGGCCGGACCCGGACAATCGAGCTTGCATCTGGACAAAACGGTCAAACCGGATATCTCCTTTGTGCTGATCTCAACATCGGGCGGTAACGGTACGACATGATGCGATTTCACCTTGCATTCCCCATTCGCGACATTGATGAGACGCGCAATTTTTATGCCGAAGTCTTTGTGGATCCTCCACAGGTCCTCGCTTCGTGAGCGGTGACAGGCCTGTGGCAGCCGAGGGGCAATCGCGCACCGATGGTCAGGCAAAATTTGTCACCGGTTCGACCATGAGGCATGTCGTCGTGATGACGGCAACCGGTTCAATCGGACTGGTCGCAGTGTTCATCGTCGATGCTCTCAACTTGTTTTATATCTCGTTGCTCGGCCAGCAGGAGTTGGCTGCAGCCATCGGCTATGCCGGAACCCTGTTGTTCTTCTCCACCTCTGTTGCCATCGGCCTGTCAATCGCGGCGACCGCTCTCACAGCCCGCGCCCTGGGGCGGGGAAACCGCAGCGAGGCGCGTGAGATAGCGGGCGCTTCGATCGCCTACATGATTGTCATCATGACTTGTACCGTGGCGGTGTCCTATCCATTTCTCGGTAGCTTGGTGCTGATGTTGGGGGCGAAAGGGGAGACTGCGAAACTTGCAACCGAATTCATGCAGATCGTCTTGCCTTCCCTTCCCATCCTGGGGGTCGGAATGTGTTTGTCGGCCTTGCTGCGTGCCGTCGGCGACGCCAAACGGGCGATGTATGTGACGTTGGGCGCCGGTGCGCTGGCTGCGGTGCTCGACCCTGTTTTCATCTTCGGATTCGATCTCGGTATTCACGGGGCAGCCATCGCGACCGTGATTTCGCGTTTTGCGCTGGTTGGCATCGGGCTCTACTCCCTGATCAGGATCCACCATCTCGTCGTGATGCCCTCGCTGACAATACTCAAACACGAGATCAGCCCGTTTCTTGCAATAGGTCTGCCCGCTCTCATGACGCAGATTGCCACCCCGGTGGGCAACACCTTCGTGACGACCACCATGGCACAGCACGGTGATGCCGCCGTTGCTGGCTGGGCGGTGGTGGGTCGATTGATTCCGGTGGCTTTCGGCACGTTGTTTGCGCTTTCGGGAGCCGTCGGGCCTATCCTCGGACAGAACTACGGCGCCAAGCGCTATGACCGCCTGATTTCGACCATGCGCGACAGTCTGTTGTTCATCATCATCTACACTCTTGTCACCTGGGCGCTGCTGGCGCTGTTCAGGAACCAGATTGCCGATATCTTCGGTGCCACCGGCGAAGCACGGGAGGTCATCGTCTTCTTCTGCCTGTTCGTGGCGGGAAGTTTCGTGTTCAACGGCATGCTGTTCGTGGCCAATGCCGCGTTCAATAATCTTGGCTATCCGCTTTACTCAACGGTGTTCAACTGGAGCAGGTCCACGCTCGGCGTTATCCCGTTCGTCTGGCTGGGGTCACTTTGGTATGGCGCGCAGGGCGCGCTGGCCGGTTATGGTTTGGGGGCGGTGGTGTTTGGCCTTGCCTCGATCATCATCTGCTTCCGTGTCATCACCAAGATCGAAGACCGGGATGGAGACGATCCCGGCGAGCTTGTGGTGCGACCACCGCCTGCGGGGCAGTCTGCCTTTACCAGCGGCAAAGCGTCTACCTTGTAAGACCTACCTGAAAAAGGCAAACGCGGCGTCGAGATCGCGTTTGAGTTGCTCGGCGACACCTTGTGATCCTGCCAGAATATCCTTGGCCTTGAGAAAATCGAGAACTCGGAACTGGTGCACTTCGGGCCTGAGAAGAATGTGCGGCGGATGCGCCTGACGCTTCATTTCGATGATCGATTGCATCATCAATTGACTTGCACCGAACATCATGTCGACAGTTGACGGTGGTTGCCCCGGAACTCCCGATGGCAAGCCGACGACATCCACGCCGATCACAATGTCGGCGAGTCCAGCCAGCTGATCGAACGGCACCGGATTGAAGATGCCGCCGTCAATCATGATCCTGTCATCGATGACCACAGGGCGGAACACGGCTGGTATGGCGGCCGATGCTGCAATCGCCGTGCGCAAATCGCCCTTGGTGCAAACCACTGCGCAATGGCCGTAGTAATCGGTGACCATTATCCTGGTCGGAATTTTCAAATCTTCGAATGTTCGCGCGACGGTATCAGGCAAAAACGCCTCGAGTATGCGCTCGATGTTAAACTGACCGAGACGAAGACCGCTTTCCATGGCGTTCTTCACACCGCGTGGTCGTGCTTTCCAGATCCGGCTGATGGCGTTGCCCGGTTTTCCGATGGTTTCCAACGTGTGGGCACGGATTTCCTCGCCAGATAGGCCTGAGCCCATTGACGCGCCCATGATTGCTCCGATCGATGATCCGGCAATAGCCACGGGCCTGATGCCCATTGCATCCAAGGTCTCGATGATATGGATATGAGCTATCCCCCGCGCGCCGCCACCGCCAAAGGCGATTGCCACGGTCGGATCGGAAGCCCGTACCGGCTGGTCCGGCAACACTGTGCTGACATCACTCATTATCGAGACTGCTTTCCGTGGCTTTCGCCGCCACTACGCGACTAGCGGATGGGTCTTCGTCAGTATAGCGAAAAAACTGCATCATTGTGTCACCAAAGGCGCGGCTGTCGAGAAGGTCAAACCCTTGCCCCGGATTCGGTTGCGCTGCGACTTCCTCCTCGAGCACAACCAGAGCACCTTGTGCAATCCAGCCACCACGGGCAGCCGACAGCAATGCGCTTTCGCCCAGCCCCTTGCCATAGGGCGGATCGGCAAAAACCAGATCGAAAGCCCCCACCGTGCCGGACGTACCAAGCTTGGTGGCATCGCGCCGGAACAACCGGGCCCGGCCCTGCACCCCGAAGCTCTCAATGTTTTTCTGAATTATGCCCCTGCCCTCGACGCCGCTTTCGACGAATAGCGCCGAGCGCGCGCCCCGCGACAGGGCTTCGATCCCTACAGCCCCGGTGCCAGCGAACAGATCAAGCACTCTCGTTCCGTCGAGTGCTTCCGGATAGGCATGGCTCAGGATATTAAACAGGCTTTCCCGGCTCCGGTCAGTTGTTGGCCGGATGGTCAGCGTCTTTGGTGCGGCGAGCCCCCTGCCGCGGAATTCACCGCCGACGATCCGCACCAGGTCCACGTCCCTTGCCTGAAGTCAGTTTACCGCCTCGGCTATCGCCCGAAGGCTTGCCGCCCGCCGGTTTTCCCGCCCCCTTTGGAGGGCCATCATACGATTTCGCGCCGCCGGGTTTGCTAAATGGCTTCACGCCAGGCTTGGCTCGGGGCTTCTTGAAGTCGCGTGCTGGTTTGCCCTCTTCACCCTCAGGTGCCGGACGCGGCTTGGCGCGTCCCTTGGGAAAGCTGCCGCGACGCGTGTCAGCGCGCTGATCGGTGCGGGCCGGCTTGCGCTCGGATTTTTCTCCACCGCGCTCGGCAGCGTCGTTCTTGTTTTCGTTAACCGGACGCGCTCCCGGCGCCATCCAGACATTGGTGGCGCGGCTGCGTTGCACGAAGCTGCGCTTGGCAGGCTTGCCGCCGGGCTCCTCGTTGCGTCCACCACTGGGCCTTTCGCCTCTGGGTGCGCCAAACGGCTTGCGCTCGCCACGCTCGCGGTCCGGTCCCCTGTCACGATCACGGTCCTTGCCGAACGACTTTCCGTCGCGCTCCGGACGTCCCGGCTTGGTGTCCAGCCGGGCGCGGGCGCGCTCGGTTTTCTCCGAAGCCGAGATCCATTCGCGCTGCGCCGGTTTGGCCACCGGCGTGGACTTTGCTTCGGGTTTTGGCGGGGCGAGGTGCTCGCTCAGCGGCGCATCGAAATTGGCGCCGGACTCCTCGATCATGCGCTCGCCGAGCTGCTCGCGCAGTGTCCGGCTCTTTATCTCGACAACATCGCCCTCACGGATGTCACCAAGTTGGAAGGGCCCGAAGGATATACGGATCAACCGGTTCACGTCGAGACCGAGTGCGCCAAGCACATTCTTGATCTCGCGGTTCTTGCCTTCGCGCAAGCCCATGGTGATCCAGACATTGTGCCCCTGCTTGCGGTCAAGTGTGGCTTCAATGGCGCCGTAGAGGACGCCTTCAACCGCTATGCCGTCTTTCAACTCGTCAAGCCGTGCCTGGTCGATATCGCCATAGGCGCGGACGCGGTAGCGCCTCAGCCAACCGGTCTGCGGCAGTTCCAGCGTACGGGCCAGGCCGCCATCGTTGGTCAGCAGCAAGAGGCCTTCAGTGTTGATGTCGAGACGGCCGACGGTCAACACGCGCGGCAGATGCTTAGGCAACCGGTCGAAAACGGTCTCGCGGCCCTCCGGATCCTTGTTGGTCGTCACAAGGCCCGCGGGCTTGTGATAGACCCAGAGCCGAGTGCGCTCTATCCCGCCAATCACCTCGTTGTCGACCTCGATCCGGTCGGAAAGGGACACAACAACAGCTGGAGAGTCCAGCGTTTTGCCATTGACCTTGATACGACCCTCGGCAACCATCCGCTCGACATCGCGGCGTGATGCCACGCCGACGCGCGCCAGGATTTTGGCTATGCGACCGCTCTCGACGGTACTGTCTGTGGTCGCTTCCGGGGCTTTGGATGGTTTCGGGGTACTGCGTTTGGGCTTGTCTTGTTCTGTCATTTGTTGTTTGCCTGCCTCTACAGAGCGTTGTGCGTTCCTTGAAGATCGCACGGGCACTGTAACATGTTTGGTTTGGCGATACGTCGTTCGACAGATCGGTTCTGTTGTCATGGGGTATGGCCGCTTAAATCGCTGTCTATCAGGTTGGACGTGCCGGGTTAAGGGGTTTCATGCATGGTATTACTGCAGCAGGACGATTGATGATCAACAACGGGTTTATGGATTTGGCGCTTGAAGAGGCGCGCAATGCGGCAGGCCGCGGCGAAGTTCCGGTTGGAGCCGTGATCGTCCGCGATGGAACTGTGCTGGCGCGGGCGGGAAATCGCACCCGTGAACTCAACGACATTACTGCCCATGCAGAAATTCTGGCAATCAGGCAGGCGGCAGGGGCAATCGGAAGCGAGAGGCTGACTGAAGCCGACCTTTACGTCACCCTGGAGCCCTGCACCATGTGCGCCGCAGCAATTTCGTTTGCGCGGTTGAGAAGGCTCTATTTCGGAGCGGAAGATGAGAAAGGCGGCGCGGTGACAAGCGGCGTACGGTTCTTCAACCAGCCGACATGTCATCATCAGCCGGAGATTTACCCCGACATCGCCTCAGAGGACGCAACCAAGTTGCTTAAAAGCTTCTTCATGGGCCGCCGCTGAACCAACCAGCCATGAGTGAAGCAGAAAAGCCAGTTGCCGTCAGAATTCACAAGAGCTGATGGCAACCGTCACTTACCAGGGCCACCATTTCCGTTTGCCGGTTCCAGCCTTCTTGGCTTCTGAAATCCGGCGCCGCTCCTTGGCGCGTTCGGGCTCTCCCAAGTCACCAATCGGCGCGGTTTCCGATGGCTGACGATAGGTCAGCGGAGGATCAGAAAGAAATCTGCGGCGATCTGAATAAGCGCCTTTCTCAATTTTCCGACGTTGTCTGAATTCCGCACCCTGGCTGTTGTTGTTTTCGCCAAACTTCGCGGGCGCCGCTTGTTCACCCTTATTTCGAACAGCGGGCTCATAAGAGGTCGTCCCACTGGCTCCACTTCTTCGGGCCAAAGGTGACCTGTAAGTCCCATCGTCAGCATTAGCATCAGCTTCAGCAACCAGCCGGGCACGCGTTTCTTCAGGCGATTCCACCCATTGAGGATTATTTTCGGCCAAGCTTTGCTGAGGCGCCGGCAAGTTCGCAGTATCGGATGGCTTCACGATTGCAGGACGCGGCTTGTACTTGATGTCCGCACCCTTCTTGGACTGGCCGAGCGAGGCAATATTGCCAAGATCATCTATCAATTGCACGGATGCCGGCTTGTCGGTGCCGTAAGTCGGGCCAAGGCAACCTGACAGCGTCAGGCTTGCAGCAATGATTGCGCCTATCGTCACGCCAGCGCGGTACTCGGTCTTCATTGTCATGCACAGATCCCGTCTCGACAGTCACTTGGAATTTACACAGCTTGTCGCCGTACAATCCGGCCTTTTTCAGGCAGGGTTTTACCGGATTGGGACAGCAAGGGCAATTGACCCAGGTAATTTTGCCCTTGAACCGGTTCTAAAGTCCACCGGACCCCGGATATCCGGGGTCCGGTGTAAAAATCACAACCGTCCCAGCGCCTTAAGTTCGTGCAGGGCGGCAGCGTCACGCGCGGAGACATCAGGGAATTCCGGGTCGGAACCGACGTCGTCGGTGATCCGCCACGACCGGGCGCATTTTACCCCTTCCGCAAGCACAGGTACAACCGCGACAGCACCAACCTCGTCAATCCGGAACGCCTCTTCAGGTCCGGCTACCGTCTCGATCCGGACGTCCGAGGTGATGCAGATTTCAGCAAAGTCGCTATCGCCGACCGCCTCGACCAGTGCGGGATCGGTGATGTAGACAACCGGAGCTGCCTCCAGCGACGAGCCGATGCGCTTTTCACGGCGCTCAATCTCCAGGGCACCGGTAACGACACGCCGAACGGTGCGGATCTTTTTCCACTTGGAAGCCAGGGCATCGTTGCGCCAGCTGGCGGGAACCTCAGGGAACTGTTCGAGATGCACCGATTCAGCATCAGAATGGTGCGAAAGCCACGCTTCTTCCATGGTGAAGGGCAGCATCGGCGCCAGCCATGTCACAAGGCAATCAAAGATGGTCCGGATCACCTGAAGCGAGGCCATACGGCGCTGGCTCGAGGGGGCGTCGCAATAGAGCGCGTCCTTGCGGACATCGAAATAGAATGCCGACAGCTCGATATTGGCAAAGTCGGTCAGCGCACGGGAAATGCGCTTGAAATCGAAATTGTCGTATCCGGTGCGCACCAGCTGATCGAGTTCACAGAGCCGGTGCAGCATCAGCCGCTCCAGCTCCGGCATTTCGGATACGGCAACGGTTTCACCGGTATCGTGGGCCAGCGTGCCGAGCATCCAGCGGATAGTGTTGCGCAGCTTGCGGTAGGCGTCGATGTTGGTCTTGATCACCGTCTTGCCGAGGCGCTGGTCTTCCCAGTAATCCGTGTTCATCACCCAAAGGCGCAGGATATCGGCGCCGGATTCCTTCATGATGTCCTGAGGGAACACCTGGTTGTTGAGGGATTTCGACATCTTGCGGCCGTCTTCGGCCATGGTGAAGCCATGGGTGATGACGGCGTCATAGGGCGCGCGGCCACGGGTGGCGCAGCTTTCGAGCAGCGACGAGTGGAACCAGCCGCGGTGCTGGTCGGAACCTTCGAGATAGACATCGGCCGGCCATTTGAGATCCGGACGGTCTTCCAGCGTGAAGACATGGGTGCAGCCTGAATCAAACCAGACGTCGAGAATATCGGTGACCTGGATCCATTTGGGATGGCTTGCGAGATCGCCGAGGAAGCGCTCGCGGGCGCCTTTGGCAAACCACGCGTCGGCGCCCTCGGCCTCGAAGGCTTCGAGAATGCGGGCGTCAACGGCCTCGTCCAGCAGCACATTGCCATCGACATCGGCGAAGACGCAGATCGGCACGCCCCAGGCGCGCTGACGTGACAGCACCCAGTCGGGCCGGTCTTCGATCATGCCGCGCAGGCGGTTCTGTCCGGCTGACGGCACAAAGCGCGTGTCCTCGATGCCTTTGAGTGCGCGTGAGCGCAGCGTGGTGCCATCGCCAAAATCCTTGTCCATATAGACAAACCACTGTGGCGTATTGCGGAAGATGATCGGCTTTTTCGAACGCCAGGAATGCGGGTAGTCATGTTTGAGACGGCCACGAGCGAAGAGATTGCCTGCCTCGATCAGCGCGGTGATCACCGACTGGTTGGCGTCGCCCTTCTTGCCCTTGTCGTCGATCACCCGCGCAGGGCCGCCTTCACGGTCAGGCCCGAGGCCGGGGGCGTCCTTGGTGTAGAACCCCGCGTCATCAACGGTGAAGGGGATGGTTGACGAGATGCCGCGCGCCTCGATTTCACGCGCCGCATCCATCCAGGCTTCAAAGTCTTCGCGGCCATGACCGGGCGCAGTGTGGACGAAGCCGGTACCGGCATCATCAGTGACGTGATCGCCTGCGATGAGGGGTACAAAGAAGTCGTAGCCGCCGCCAAGCCCCTTGAGGGGATGCGATACGACCATGCCCTCAAGGTCGCTTGCCTTGACGTCGGACAGGCGCTTGAACTCGAGCTTGGCCTTGGCGAAGCATTCTTCGGCCAATGCGTCGGCGAAGATCAGTTTCTCGCCGGCTTGCGGGCCGAAGTCATTTTCTGCTGCTGTGACTTCATAGAGGCCGTAGGCGATGCGGGTCGAGAACGAGACCGCACGGTTGCCGGGGATGGTCCATGGCGTCGTGGTCCAGATGACGACGGAGGCACTTTGCAGTTCGTCCGAACCGCTCGTCACCGGAAACTTCACCCAGATCGTGTCACTCTCGTAAGGCTGGTACTCGACCTCGGCCTCTGCTAACGCCGTGCGCTCCACGACCGACCACATGATCGGCTTTGAACCGCGATAAAGCTGGCCGGATCTGGCGATCTTCAACAATTCGCCCGCGATACGGGCTTCGGATTTGAAATCCATGGTCTTGTAGGGCTTGTCGAAATCGCCTTCGATGCCAAGACGCTTGAACTCTTCCGACTGCACATCGACCCAGTGCTGAGCCCAGTTACGGCATTCCTGACGGAACTCGATCATCGCTGCCGGATCTTTCAGATCAGGCTTTTCCTTGCCCTTGGAGCGGTAGTTTTCTTCCTCGATCTTCCATTCGATCGGCAGGCCGTGGCAATCCCAGCCCGGCACATAGTTGGAATCAAAGCCGCGCATCTGGAACGAGCGGGTGATCACGTCCTTGAGGATCTTGTTGAGCGCGTGGCCGATATGGATGTTGCCGTTGGCGTAGGGCGGGCCGTCGTGCAGCACATATTTGGGGCGACCGGCGGAGGTGGCGCGCAGCTTGTCGTAAAGCCGCATTTCCTGCCAGCGGGCTACAAGCTCAGGCTCCATTTTGGGAAGGCCGCCGCGCATCGGGAAATCGGTTTGAGGCAGATTGAGCGTTTTGGAGTAGTCGAAAGTGTCGTTGGTGTCGGTCATGGTGTCGCAATCTTATGGGCCGATGGCCCGTGGTGGACAGTGTATCGGAATATACGGAAGCGCGGCGCGTGATCACGCCAAAATGCCCGGTCTCCAGCGAGCGCAGCTCAGCGGGAAACCGGGACCATAATTCGTATCGGCGGAGAGCCTGTGATCGAGACGACCGTGGTCATGGTACGGGTACATACTGTTTTTTGTTGCGCGTGAAAAGGAGATTGCGCACAGGAACCTGTTCGCTTCCCATTTCCTACTTCCCCGGCTTGAGCCGGTCGTAAATCAGCCTGCGCATCAGCACTGTGACCGGTTTGGGCGCGATCCTGCCGATAACGGCAAGGATGCGGTTGGCCGGACCCGGAATCGATGTCTTGCGGCCCGCGAGGGCGTCGACGAGGATCCGCTTCGCCGCTTCGTCCGCATCCATGCGCTTGCTGGCGTCCGCGCCCTCTGGCGCATGTCGCTCGGCGTGGTCGGTGTTCAGCGGACCGGGGAAAGCGACGGTCAGGGTTACGCCTGCCGTTTTCGCATATTTGCGCATGCTTTTGGCGTAGATCGCCAGAGCATCTTTGGAGGCTGCGTAGCTTGCCGCACCTGGATAGCCGGTGAAGTGAGACAGAGAGGAGACAAAAACCGCTGCCGCACCGCGGCTGATCGCGCCGGCTTCCAACAGCCGAGCCGTGATCACCATCGGCGCTTCGGCGTTGACGCGGATCACATCGATATGCGCCCGGGCATCGATGCGCTCGAAACGCCCTGTCGCATTGATTCCGGCGTTGAGAAAGATCAGATCATAGGGACCGGCAGCGATCAATCCGGGCATCACATTGTCGAGCTCGGTGCGGCTGGCCAGGTCGCAGCCGATGAAGTTAACCGGTGCTTTGCCAGACAAGGGGCGATCCCTGTCGAGCATGACAACGTCATAATTATTGGCCTGGAGCCAGCTCACAGCTGCGGCGCCGAGGCCGGCACTGCCACCGGTGACGAGGGCGCGCTTCGGCGAGGAGGTCACAGCCGCCTCCCGGTAAAGGCGCCGCCGTTGAGATAGCGAACCCAGGACAATCTAACCGGGGACCGGCGCGCGGCAATTGCCGAGGCCATCATTGCCGCCACGTCGTCAGGATCCAGAAAAAGCGACCGCATAACTCCGGGATCATATCCGGCCTTCTCGTGAATTTCGGTTTTCGCCGAACCAGGATGCAAAACCTGAACCGAAACCTGCCCTTTCCACTCTGCGCGCAGCGATCGCGCCAGTCCGTGCAGCCCGGCCTTTGAGGCGGCATAGGCCGGGATCGTCGCCGAACCGGAATGGACTACCGAGCCGATCAACGTCAGCGTTCCCTTTGATTTGCTGAGCAAAGGAAACAGCGCTTGCGCCTGCAAGATCAGCGCCAGCAGATTGACATCAAGGGTCTGGCGGATTGCTTCGGTGCTGTCGATGCCATGAGGCGGAGCAATTCCGATACCGGCATTGAGCACCGCATTGTCGAGACCATCCCAGCCGTAATCACGAATACCGGTGACCAGAGCCTGAGTTGAAAGCACAGGATCATTCTGGTCGGCAACGACATAACCGGCACCCTGCGGGAGTACATCCGCAACGTCTATCTGAGACTTGCGACCGGAGAGCAGAAGGCTGTGGCGACGCGCCAGTTTCTTTGCAAGAGCCAGACCAAGGCCCGCGTTGCCGCCAGTGATCAGGATGCGACGCGACTTCGCGCCGATCATCCGGCTGGCCCGAAAGTCAGCATGAAATCCAGTGGCGACAGGGGCTGCAGCGAACCGAGCACGGCCCTCGCCTCGGCTTCGTCTATCTTCATCTGCGCCACCAATTCATCGAGATCCTCGAATTTCTCCTCGCCGCGAAGTCTCGATACGAGCGAAACGGTGCAGTCTTCGCCATAGAGATCGCCAGAGAAATCAAACAGGTAGGTCTCGAGCAGCAATGCAGCACCGTCCTCGGCTACCGTTGGCCGACGGCCAAAACTCGCCACTCCGTCATGAATCGTTCCGTCGGCGCGGCGGAAGCGGACTGCGTATATACCCGGCATCAAACCGGTTTCGGGTGGCAACGCCATATTGGCTGTCGGGTAGCCCAGAGTGCGTCCGAGTTTCTGGCCGTGAAGCACCTCGCTCGACACCGCATAGCGATAGCCGAGCAGACTGTTTGCCTCCACCACATCGCCCGTCGCCAACGCATCGCGGATGCGGCTGGACGAAACAACATCGGCATTTTCATTCTGATACTGCTCAATCAGCGTCACGCCAAAGCCATGTCTGACACCAGCCCTCATCAGGTATTCGGGATTGCCTTCCCGTCCCTTGCCGAAATGGAAATCGTACCCGGTCACAACATGATGAACTCCAAGCTGTCCGCACAGGATTCCTGTGACGAAATCCTCCGCGCTTTGGGATGAGAATACCTTGTCAAAGGTCTGCTCGACGATCGCATCAAATCCGAGTTGCCCCAAAATCTTTGCCTTCATCGGTGCTGGCGTCAGCCGAAAGACCGGCTGATCGGGGCGAAACACCGTTCGTGGGTGCGGCTCGAAACTCAGCACAACGGAGGCCACGCCGGCCGATTGGGAAATCTCGGTGGCGCGCGCCAGCACGGCCTGATGACCGCGATGGACGCCGTCAAAATTGCCGATCGCTACAACGCCGCCCTTCAGCTGGGCCGCGAACGCCTCGGCACTGTGAAAACGCCGCGCCATGTCTTTCCTTTTTCCACCGGTCTCAGGCAAGCCATTCCATCCAGTAAGCTGGAGCCACGCCTTCGGCGTCCAGGAAAGCCTGCAGCCGGGCTTCGTCGGTCACTCGACCGTTGAGGTATTGGTTGGCATGAATTCCGCGCGCGATGAAAACGGCATCAATCCCATTGTCCAAAGCACCGCGAATGTCGGTTTGCACACCATCCCCAATAGCCAATGCGCGTGCCGGATCAGCATCGCCTCGAATGGTTTGGGCCCGCGCCATCGCCTCGCGGTAGATCGGCGCATGCGGTTTGCCCGCAATTCGGGTTTCACCGCCAAGCTCCACATAAAGATCCGCCAGCGCGCCTGCGCAAGGAACGAGGCGATCGCCGCGCTCAACAAGGCGGTCAGGGTTCGCGCAGATGAAAGGAAGACCGCGCGCGCTCAGGCCGGCAAGCAGGCTACGGTAGTCCTCAGCGGTCTCGACTTCGTCATCGAAAAGTCCGGTACACAGGACTGCCGCCGCTGAATCCGGCTCTACCAGATCCACATCAAGCCCTTCGACGAGCGCCAGATCGCGTTCGGGCCCGAGAAAATACAAGTCACGAGGTGCATCTTTTACCAACTGTCTGGTCACATCTCCAGATGTCACGATGTCATCCCAGCAGTCGGGATCGACACCGATTGTGTCGAACTGGCGGATGACGCCGTCGGCCGGGCGCGGTGAATTGGTGATGAGGACAACAGTCTGCCCGCGCTGCCGGGCCGCTTTCAACGCTTCAACAGATAATGGAAAGGGGTTGACGCCGTTGTGGATGACGCCCCATACGTCGCACAACAAGATGTCGGCACTGCCGGTCAACTGATTGAGATCGGTAATCTTGCGGGCCATGAGCGAATGGTTCCTTTCGGCCCAACGATGTCGCCCAGCTGGCCCTTGATTACAAGACCCCGCCGTAAAAATGGCGGTCAGGCGAAAAAACATCCGGTTGGATTTCTTCCCAATATCTTGACTCTTCTCCCTGTCACCCCTATCTCGGCGTCGTTAGCACTCTGCAGAGGTGAGTGCTAACATCATCTCCATGAGACCCATTCGGGGTTCTCAGCCGCTTCTGTCATTCGATCAAGGAATATAGACAATGGCAAAAACCAAGTTCCGTCCGCTCCACGACCGCGTTGTCGTTCGTCGTGTTGAGTCTGAAGAAAAAACAAAAGGCGGGATCATCATTCCGGACACCGCCAAGGAAAAGCCTCAGGAAGGCGAAATCATCGCTGTAGGCTCCGGCAACCGTGATGAAGCCGGCAAGCTCGTGGCGCTCGACGTCAAGGCTGGCGACCGCGTGCTGTTCGGCAAATGGTCCGGCACAGAAATCAAGCTTGATGGCGAAGACCTTCTGATCATGAAGGAAACCGACATCATGGGCGTCCTCGGCTAAGCCGAAATTCCGCCCAAACAATTCCAACCTGCCTCAACACGATGGGCCTCAGGCCCGGGAGTTAAGTTAAATGGCTGCTAAAGAAATCAAATTCGGTCGTACCGCACGTGAAAAAATGCTGCGCGGCGTCGACATCCTGGCTGATGCCGTCAAGGTAACGCTGGGCCCCAAGGGCCGTAACGTCATCATCGACAAGTCGTTCGGCGCTCCGCGCATCACCAAGGACGGCGTCACCGTCGCCAAGGAAATCGAACTCGAAGACAAGTTCGAAAACATGGGCGCACAGATGGTGCGTGAAGTTGCGTCGAAGACCAACGACATCGCCGGCGACGGCACCACCACCGCAACCGTTCTGGCCCAGTCGATCGTCCGCGAAGGCGGCAAGGCTGTTGCTGCCGGCATGAACCCGATGGACCTGAAGCGCGGCATCGATCTGGCCGTGACCGAAGTCATCGCCAACCTTCAGAAGAAGGCCAAGAAGATCAAGACCTCGGCTGAAGTCGAACAGGTCGGCACGATCTCCGCCAACGGCGAAACGCAGATCGGCAAGGACATTGCCGAAGCCATGCAGAAGGTCGGCAACGAGGGTGTCATCACCGTCGAAGAAGCCAAGACCGCTGAAAGCGAACTGGAAGTCGTCGAAGGCATGCAGTTCGACCGCGGCTACCTGTCGCCTTACTTCGTGACCAACCCCGACAAGATGGTTGCCGATCTCGAAGACGTCTACATTCTTCTTCATGAGAAGAAGCTCTCGAACCTGCAGGCCATGCTGCCTGTGCTCGAAGCTGTCGTGCAGACTTCCAAGCCGCTGCTCATCATCTCGGAAGACGTTGAAGGCGAAGCCCTTGCAACGCTGGTCGTCAACAAGCTGCGTGGCGGCCTGAAGATTGCTGCCGTCAAGGCTCCTGGCTTCGGCGATCGCCGCAAGGCAATGCTCGAAGACATCGCAATCCTGACCGGCGGCCAGGTGATTTCCGAAGACATCGGCATCAAGCTTGAAAACGTGACCCTGGAAATGCTGGGCCGCGCCAAGAAGGTTTCGATCACCAAGGAAACCACCACCATCGTTGATGGCGCTGGCAAGAAGAAGGAAATCGAAGGCCGGATCACACAGATCAAGGCTCAGATTGAAGAAACTTCTTCCGATTACGATCGTGAAAAGCTGCAGGAACGCCTTGCCAAGCTCGCTGGTGGCGTTGCCATCATCCGCGTCGGCGGTGCAACTGAAACGGAAGTCAAGGAACGCAAGGACCGCGTCGACGACGCGCTCAACGCGACCCGCGCAGCCGTTCAGGAAGGCATCGTTGCCGGCGGCGGCACCGCACTGCTGCGTTCTTCCGCGAAGATCACTTCGAAGGGTGCAAATCAGGATCAGGAAGCTGGCATTAACATCGTTCGCCGTGCCCTGCAGTCGCTGGTTCGTCAGATTGCGACCAACGCCGGTGACGAAGCTTCGGTCGTTGTTGGCAAAATCCTTGAAAAAGACCAGGAAAACTGGGGCTACAATGCCCAGACTTCTGAATATGGTGACATGATTGCCATGGGCATCGTCGACCCGGTCAAGGTTGTTCGCACAGCCCTGCAGAACGCAGCCTCGGTTGCTTCGCTGCTGATCACCACCGAAGCCATGATTGCTGAAATCCCGAAGAAGGATTCCGGCGGCGGCGGCGGCATGCCTGACATGGGCGGCATGGGCGGCATGGGCGGCATGATGTAATAAGGCGTCAGCCTTATTACTTCCGACCATTAAGCTTCGCCCATGCACAGAAATGCTTCAGGCCCGCAAGCGGCCTGAAGTGGCGGCATGGGCGGCATGATGTAATATGGCGTCAGCCTTGTTACGATTGACGTCTCACGCACGCAGCGTGACGTTAGAAAGGGCGGCCTATTGGTCGCCCTTTTTTTCTGTTTTGAAAGATATAAATTCCGCGCGACAGTTTTGCTCGTTGCGCGTGTTGCAAAATGTATCAATCGTGGCCTAATATCGCACAGCAAACGAACCGAGTAGAAACGGTTATTTTGGCCAAAAGGGGCATAGTGTTTCATAGACGAAATGCTTACCCTCTCTTTTCATTATCCTGTGCCGGTGACAAAGACTGATCAGTTGGAGATTTCCGGACCTGACGAATGTCAGGGTCAAAGATCTTGTCATACCACCTCCATGGGACCGTGCATGGCATGCAACCCTACCTTAGAGGGCGAGCCACATGCTGGATTTCATCGGGCACTGCCGAGGTGTAAATTGTTCAAAATAGCTAGGGCGGACAACATTTCAGGAATTGGCACGCAGCCTCAGGGCTTTGAGGTGCCAGATCTCGACGTTGTTTCGCATTATTGCCGTATAGAAGCCTTTGAAGCCAACCTCGCGACCGGCGCATTCCAACTCGGACCGGCGGCCCGATACCATCACCAGCTTCCCGACCAGGGGGAATTCGGCCTCTACAACCTGGTCAAAAGTTATGACAACGAATACCGCAATCATGTTCTTGAGCTTTACGAACTGGCTGCGATGAGACCGTCGTCATTCTGCTTCTCCACAGCGATTGTTCAATCGGATGGCAGTCAGGTGCCGGTCATGTGCATTGGGGAATCATCGAATTTCACCGACGACGGAAATGGTTCGATCAACGGTGTTTTTGTTTTTCCAAAGTTCAAACTGCTCAACAAGCCTATATTGAACACCCAGTGACGGGTCAGGGCGAGTGTTGTCCACAGCTCAAAAGAGTGAACAATATGTTCAAAATTGTTCAGCTTTGCTTAACGCATTTTGGCGTGTAGAGATCTCTCCAGATTACAAACAGGAGACACGCATGTCGACAAACCTTCAGCTTCTCATCGGCCGCGTGCTGCTGAGCATCATCTTCATCATGGCGGGCATCAGCAAGCTGGGCGCCGTTGCGGGTACCGCGGGCTATATGGCCAGCATGGGCATTCCGCTGCCAAACCTCACCGTTTGGCTGGTCATCGCGCTCGAACTTCTCGGCGGCATCGCCATTCTGATCGGGTTTTTCACCCGCTATGCCGCCTGGGCACTTGCAGCCTTCTGCGTCGCATCGGGCTACCTCGGCCACTTCCAGCCTGAAGACCAGATGCAGATGACAAACTTCATGAAGAACCTGGCAATGGCCGGTGGTTTCCTGGCGCTGGCAGCAGCCGGTGCAGGAAGCTTCTCGATCGACGCACGCCGTAAGTAAATTCCGGCTACCTCGACGACACAGACAGAGATGAACCCGGTGCCTTACGCGCCGGGTTTTTCTTTGTGATCCGAAGCCTGCCGGATCAGGCTGGCCCCGCTTTGGGAGCGCGGCCAACCCATTTCGCAATGGCCCAGATTGACACGATGGTGAATGCGACGATCACCGCAAATTCGATGGTGCGCGAAGGAAAGTATCCCTCCCCACCAAGCGCCATCATCAACGGTCCAATGGTAAGGCCGGTTGAAATGAGAACGGCCAGCATGGCAGGCGCGATGTCGCCGCGCAAAACCATGGCGCTCGGATTTGCGGCCGAAAGACGGCTCAAGACGGCCAGCAGAAGCATTGATGACAGGAACACGATCGATCCGATGGTGAATTCCATGATAAACCCCACAATCCAAAATCATCCCGATGCCTGGGACGAGGCTGAACCGGTGGAGAAGCGGCTTTGTGGTTGGCGGAGCCATTCTCCGCCCCGGTCTGATTGAACAGAAGTCGGGAAGCGCGAAGGACGCGTGCAGGCCGGGTCTTTCCCGGATCAGCCAGCTTTGGCTCAGTTCAGAAAAAACGCAAGTGGGTGAGGAACCTCACTGCAAAAATAGTTTGTATTTTTCACGTTCGGGACGCCGGTGATCGGGACTGCGCGCGCGTACGTAAAGATCTGCAAGCTGCAGGGAGGTCCTCCCGGTCTGACCTATCCGCAGTGAACTTGGCCCGCGGTGCGCTTGGCCGGTGAGGTTCCCGATCCCCATCGTTCAGGCCGCCACCTCGTGAGGCGGCTTTTCTTTTCTTGTCTTCCCGCTGTGGAAGCGGGATCAGCTTGCTGACCGGACCGCGTTGATCAGTTGTGTAACACGCGAGTCGGCGTCGTGTTCAGCCTTGCGGGCACGGACAAGGCAAGCCTCGGACCTGAGGATCACCCCATCTGACAGAATGCGCAGATGATTGGCGGTCAACGTCGAACCGGTCGACGTGATATCGACGATTATGTCGGCAGCACCCGAAGCAGGCGCGCCTTCGGTGGCGCCGAGACTTTCAACAATTCGATAGAGCTGAATGCCATGACGGGTGGAGAAGAAATTCTGGGTCAGCCGCCAGTACTTTGTGGCGATGGTCAGCCGGCGGCCATGACGGGTGCGAAAATCCGCGGCCACGTCGCCGAGATCGGCCATGCTGTCGACATCCTTCCAGATATCGGGGACAGCGACCACCACATCGGCATTACCGAAACCAAGGCGGGCGGTGATTTCCACCCGCTCGTCGGCGCGTGGCAGGCTTTCGCGAACCAGATCCTCGCCGGTCACTCCGAAATCAACCGCACCGGCACCCAGTTCCCTGGCGATCTCGGAGGCCGACAGGAACGCCACTTCAACGTCCTCGATACCTTCGACACGGCCGCGATAGCTACGGTCATTACCTATGGCCGAGACGGTCAAGCCGGCGCGTGCGAAGACCGCAATGGCATCGTCTTTCATGCGCCCCTTGGATGGCAGTGCAATGGTGAGCGTCACGATCCGGCCCTCACGGTTTCAATCCGGTCAAGCCACAGCGAAAAGCCGACCGCAGGGATCGGCTCCTTTGCGCCCAGAAGCGTCATCATCCGGTCATAGCGGCCACCGCCCGCAAGAACCAGATTGTCGCTGCCCGCAGAAATCTCGAAGACCAGGCCGGTGTAGTAATCCAGCGGCCGGCCAAAGGCTGCGCGCCAGTGAATGGCGCCGAGATCCTCGCCGCGTTCCGACAGAGCGCCCAGGCGGGCGTCGAAAGCCTGCTGCGCGTCCTTGATATCAAGCCCCGCATCGCGCGCGAAATCAGAAAGCATGGAAGCCGCACGATCAAGCGGCACATCAAGCGCCAGAAACGCCTTCAGCGCCTTGAGTGATCCGGCGGACAACCGTGTCGCGTCTAGCGTCTGTTTGCTGATCAGCCGGGCTGCAATTTCGGCGGGTGAGCGGCTGGCATTGGTGGAGTAACCAGTCTCTTGCATGACGTCTTCGATGTACGCCTCTAGCCCATCGACATCACCGTTGGCGACGAAACCTGCCACTGACGCATCTGGCAGGGCTGCCCCTTCAGGATTGGCGAGCTTGGCGATCATCGCGTCGAGGGCCTGCTCGTTGCCGAAGGCGTGAATCAGGCGCTTCTGCCAGCCCGCAGGCAGGCCAAGGCCGGCTACAACGGCCTCGAAAACCGACTGGTCGCCGAGGATAATCGCCAGGTTTTCCGAGGGCGCGAATTGTGCGATCAGCGTACGGGCTTCCGACAGCGCTCTTGCATCAGCGCGGGCTTCATCGGGTTCACCGAGATCCTCCACACCGGCCTGGAAAAACTCGTTGCCGCCTTCGCGACGCTGACGGAACACCTGACCGAGATAGGAATAGCGGCGCGGGGTGGCGACGTTCTCTGCGATATGGGCGCTGCACACCGGAATGGTGAATTCAGGCCTGAGGCAGAGGCTTTCGCCGGTCTCGGATTCAGTCAGGAAAATGCGACGGCGCAGATCCTCGCCAGCCATGTCGAGAAACGGCTCTGCCGGCTGTATTACCGGGATGTCGACACGAGTACCACCTGACGCATCGAGCGCGCGGGCGAGGTCTGCGGCGAAGTCGGGAAGACCTGCTTGAGGCATGTTCTTTCAGCCCTGCGCTTTGACAGCATCGGCGAAGGCATCAGAGGCCTGCTCAGCCAGAATCCGCTTGACGGTGATAACCAGTTCGCCCTCGTCAACCAGATGCTCTCCGGCTTTGGCCTCGCGCCATTCAGCATTGTCGGTGATGGTCTCGGCGATGCGCTTACCCTCGATCAGGTCCTTGACGATGAGCTTGCCGGCTTCCTTCTCGTTGCCGCCCTGAATGATGGCGATGGGTGAGCCGCGACGGTCGGCATAGCGCAGTTGTTTGGGGAAGTCCTTGGGATTGCCCTGAAACAGCTCGACCGGAACGGGGACTTCGAGCGGCTGCTGGTTTTCGTCCAGCGGGTTGAGTTCGGTGCGCAATTCCTGTGCCATTTTTGCGTAATCGCCGATTCGATCACGGTCCATGATGGTGACGAGGATCGGGCCGTTCGCCGTCTCGCCCGAGACCTTGCCGAGATTTTTCAGCGCTGTCATCAGCCGCGAGACGCCTATGGAGAAACCGGTGGCCGGTACCGGCTGGCCCATGAAACGCGAGACCAGCCCATCATAACGGCCACCACCGCCGACGGAGCCAAACTGGACAATCTGGCCCTTCTCGTTGGGAATGCCGCCGAGGAGTTCAGCTTCGTAGACGGGGCCGGTGTAGTATTCGAGGCCGCGAACGACGGAGGGATCGATTTTGATGCGATCCGGACCGTAGCCGCTTTCCATTGCGATCTGCTCTATCATCTTGAGTTCCGCCTGCCCGTCGGAATAGGTTTGCGACGCAGGATAATCGTCATCAGTATCGACAATCAGTCCAACACCCATAAGAACGGTGTTTGCCTCGGCGGGAGAGAGCCCAGCCCCCGGTGCAAAATCGCCCTCACCTTCCTTACCGCCATCCCAGCGGCCAGCGCCGAGCAGCAGTTTCACACCTTCGATGCCGAACTTGTCGAGCTTGTCGATGGCGCGGAGCACGGTGAGACGCTTGCCGGCATTCTCGTTGCCGCCCAGCCCGATGGCTTCCATGATGCCATCAAGCACCTTGCGGTTGTTGACGCGGATGACGTAGTCGCCGCGCGGGATGCCCAGCGCTTCCATGGTGTCGGCCATCATCATGCACATTTCGGCATCAGCCTGGACACCGGGCGCACCAACGATATCGGCGTCGAATTGCATGAACTGGCGGAAGCGGCCGGGGCCGGGCTTTTCGTTGCGGAACACCCAGCCGGAGCGGTAGGTGCGGTACGGCAGTTGGATGTCATTGAAATTCTCGGCCACATGGCGAGCCAGTGGTGCTGTCAGATCGTAGCGCAGCGAGAGCCACTGATCGTCGTCATCCTGGAATGAGAAGACGCCCTCATTGGGCCGGTCGGCATCGGGCAGGAACTTGCCCAAAGCGTCGGTGTACTCAACGAACGGCGTCTCCACCGGCTCGAAGCCGAAGCGCTCGTAGACCAGTTTGATCTTGGCCATCATCTGATCAGTGGCGCGGATATCAGGTGCCGAGCGGTCAGGGAAACCACGCGCCAGACGGGCCTTGAGCTTCAGGGGCTTCTTTTGCTTCTTGTCGGACATGAAAAAGGGCCTGCGGAAGGAGAAACATCTTGTTGTGCTTCTCCTAACCGACAGGCCCTTTTGCTGCAAGGCTTGGGTGAGGGTCTGGCGTGTCCCTTACCCAAACTCATACGGGTTTGTCCGCCTCAATAATAAGGCGAACGGCATTCCCGGCGCGGACCGTAGTATGGCTGGAACGAATTGTCCCGCGCGCGATAGGAGCGGTATTTGCGGTCGCACCAGCGCACGTGCTGCGGATTGGTGTAACCGGGGCGAACGTACGAGCGGCCCCTGCGCGGTTGATCGATGATTATGCCGAACGAAAAGGCTGCAGGCGGAAACCAGAAGCCGTTGTGCCGGCGGTAGCCGGGACGCTTGTTGCGATGGCCGCGATGGCCATTGTAAAAGCCACGATTGTTATGGCGATGAAACCCACGTTTCCTGTGGTTCACCTCTACTGCGTCGGTAGCACCGGAAAACTGAATGGCAGGCTTTTGCATCATCACCGGCGCAGCGGTAGCCGGGGTGATCACTGCAAGGCAAAAGGATGCCGATACCAGTGTCTTCATCAATGTCTTCAACATTTGAGATTCCTCGCGTTCAACAAAAAAGATCCCTTCAGTGTTGGAACGTCGGGCGGTGTCAATGGTTCCAATCCGACGCATGATGTTCTGAGCGGGAGGGAGCTATATTTCTGGAGACGTTCGCGACCTCACGCAGGCTTGATTGCGGCTGAAAAAACTCAAGATCGACAAACCGCCGCTGACGCGCGATAGATCCACCGCCGCTTCTGGCCAACAGCGAAAGCAGATGCCTTCTTGCGCCTTATCCTGATTACCACTCTGACCATGATCGCCTTCGCCGCCAATTCGGTAATCGGACGCATGGCGATTGGTTCCGGCCAGACGCCGCTGATTGATCCGGCAAGCTATTCGGCCATGCGGCTGATCAGCGGGGCGCTGATGCTGGCCTTGCTTGTCGCGATTACGGAATCGGGCAGCAACCGCTCTCCACGGTTTCGGTCCGGTTCGTGGACTTCAGCATTCGCGCTGTTTGCCTATGCCGTGGCATTTTCCTACGCCTATGTAGCGCTCGAGACGGGGATCGGCGCACTGATTCTTTTTGCCTGTGTGCAGGCAACGATGATCGGCTGGGCGCTCAAGGAAGGCGACCGGCCATCCAGGCTCGAATGGGTCGGCCTTATTACCGCCTTCGGCGCATTCATCTGGCTGATCTCGCCCGGCCTGTCAGCGCCCGACCCGTGGGCCGCAGCCCTGATGGCGCTTTCGGGCATCGCCTGGGGTGTTTACTCGCTGCGCGGCCGGGGCCTGCCCGATCCGCTCAAGGCGACGGCTGACAATTTCATGCGATCGCTGGTGTTCTTCATTCCGCTAGGGGTGATGGTCATGGTTGCCGGGTACGGTGTTCATGCCAGCGGCAGGGGACTGTTGTTGGCCACACTCTCGGGTGCTGTCACGTCAGGCCTCGGCTATGCCTTGTGGTACAGTGTGCTCAAACAGATCGGCGCCACCCACGGGGCGATTGTGCAATTGACGGTGCCGGTGATTGCCGCGATCGGCGGAACGCTGTTTATGGCTGAAGGCTGGAGCTTGCGGCTTGTGGTCTCGTCGCTGCTGATTCTGGGCGGGGTGGCCGTGGCGATCATCGCCAAGCAGCGCCGCACGCGAAGTCCAAAGATCTAGCGCCTCTTGCAAAGCTTGTAGGTAAGCGCCAGCGCGATGCAATGCGACAGCGCCTCCCGGTCAATCTCGCTGTCTTTTTGCAGCACGATGGCGCGATTGCCCTCATATGTCAGCGCATCGGGATAGAGCGCGCGAAATTCTTCGACCAGATTGGTGTGGCAGATGAACATCAGTGCCGCGTCGCCATCGGCACGCGGCTGAATTCTCACCGAACTGCCGACATTTCGTTTGACCGGGGTGAAGCTCTGCTCACCCCATTTGAGGCTCTCTTCCAGCGGGCCGATCTCCGGCATGGCAGCGGCGACCTGATGAATCAGCCTTTTGAGCTGATCGGGCGTCATTTCGGGCGCACCAATTGCTCGCGCAGTGCTTCGACCTCTTGCCTGCAGCAACAGCCTTCGAGATGATCATTGACCAGTCCCATGGCCTGCATGAACGCATAGACCGTCGTCGGGCCGACAAAGCTCCAGCCGCGTTTCTTGAGATCCTTGGAGATGCGGGTCGACACCGCTGTCGTTGGGTTTGCCCTCAAGGTAGCGTAATCCACGGTCGCCGGGCGTTCATCGGCTCCGGGTTCGTGGCTCCAGAAATAGGCGGCCAGCGAGCCGAATTCGTCGACCATCTCGATGGCGCGATTGGCATTGTTGATGGTCGAGACAATCTTGCCACGATGGCGAATGATGCCCTTGTCTGCAACCAGCCGTTCGATGTCGGCCTCATCGAACAGCGCGACCTTGCGGAAATCGAACCCTGCGAATCCGGCACGGAAATTCTCGCGCTTGCGCAGGATGGTGAGCCAGGACAGCCCGGCCTGAAAACCTTCCAGGCAGATCTTCTCGAACAGCCGGACGTCATCGGTGACCGGCCGGCCCCATTCGGCATCATGATAGGCCAGATAATCAGGCAGGTTGCTCGGCCAGAAGCAGCGGGTACGGCCGTCCTCACCTGTGATCAGGCCGTTTTCATGCATCATTGTGCTGCTCTTCGTCATGGTTAATCGGGAATCGGCGGCAATTAAGCGGTCGTTCACCGCGTTTGGCAAGGCGGCGATAACCCTAAGAAGAGGTTTCCGGCAAAACCGGCTTTTTACGGGCGTGGATTCACCAATTGATTCCTCCGGTGCCGCAGCATGCATCCCGGAAGACAGATCCATCCGCGGACTTCGCACGGTGGCGGACTGTCATGTTCAGACGAAAGGTATTTGGTGCGTCCGATGAAACAACTTGCTCTCCTTTTGATGTCCGGCGCGGCGATGAGCCTTGCCGCATTTTCCGCTCCGGCCAGTGCCGGTGAACGGTACGGGCAACGTCCGCCCGTCGTGTTGAGCCCTGACCTGACCGCTCCCTGGGTGTTGCAGCTCAGCGGCCAGGCAGCGCCGCGTGGCGGCGTTGTGTACCGGACCCAGCCGAGAGCCGTGCGTTCAGCCGCCACGCAGCCGCGCACGCTGCGTAACCAGCGACGCCAGGTGACCAATGTCTCACTTGCTGCACCGCGCGTGAAAGCGGCTCCCACCCCTCAGATCGATCAGCGGTTCCTGCCGCAAACTGTTTCCTACACCGGCAGTCAGGCGCCCGGTACGATCATCATCAATACCAGCGAACGGTATCTCTATTATGTCATGGGCGACGGTCAGGCGCGCCGTTACGGTGTTGGTGTCGGCAAGGAAGGCCATGCCTGGAGCGGAACCGAGAAGATTTCACGCAAGGCAGAATGGCCGGGCTGGACGCCGCCAGCTGAAATGATCAAGCGGGTGCGCGAGGAGGAAGGCCGGATCCTGCCTGCACACATGGAAGGCGGGCCTGCAAATCCGCTCGGCGCGCGGGCGCTTTACCTCGGCTCGACACTATACCGGATCCACGGCACCAACCAGCCCTGGACCATCGGCAAGGCGGTCTCGTCAGGCTGCATCCGGATGCGCAACGAGGACGTGACCGAACTCTATGAACGCGCCAAGGTTGGCGCCAAGGTTATCGTGATGTGATCACAGGTTGATGTTTCAGCCTCACTCCAAACCCGGCCCGGCGCCTCGCCTGCGCCGGGTTTTTCGTCTCTGCAGTTTTGCGGTCCGGATAACCCTGTAAGATATTGATATGATTCACTCAGATTAATGCTCGCATATATATATTCCGCTACGCCGAACCCTACCCCTGTTTCCGAGGCCTGTTTTATAAGCTGTAAAAGGTTGATCACTGCTCGATCGATGGTACCTTTGCGCTCAAGGGCGAAACAAGAAGCGAGGGAACATCATGGAACTGCCAAGGATTTCAACCCGATTGGCCGTCATCGCCGTGGGCGCACTGGCATTGCTGATCGCACCGGTGCTGCCGGATGCATCCGCAATGCCGCGTTCGGCGACGCCGGCGGCATCACAAGCCGCATTGCCGGTGGTTCAGGTCGCGCAATCGAAAAAGCCGAAACCGGAATTCATGCGCAAGAAAGTGCGGCTCCACACGGATGAGAAACCGGGTACCATCATCGTCGATACCAACACCAAGTATCTCTATTACGTCGAAGGCAAGAACCGCGCGACCCGCTATGGCGTTGGTGTGGGCCGCGATGGTTTCGGCTGGTCAGGCACCGTCAAAGTGGGCCGCAAGGCCGAATGGCCGGGCTGGACTCCACCGGCCAGCATGATTGCGCGTGAACGCAAGAAGGGCCGCAATTTGCCGGCCTATATGAAGGGCGGCCCCAACAATCCGCTGGGCGCCCGCGCACTTTATCTCTACAAGGGCGGACGCGACACGATCTTCCGCATTCACGGCACCACTCAGCCCTGGACCATCGGGCAGAACATGTCGTCGGGCTGCATCCGGATGATGAACAAGGATGTCGAGCACCTCTATAGCCGCGCCGGGATCGGTTCGAAGGTTATTGTGATTGGCCCCAAAGGCAGGGGGGCAGAGAAGCTTTATACTGATCGCGGCATGGATTTCTTCGGCAGCCTGTTCGGCGGCGGCTGAGCCGGCACCAGCACAGATCAAACGGAAAGGCAGCGTTTTCGGGCGCTGCCTTTTTGCTGTCGTGAGGCCAGCCGTTACTCGGCCGCTTCCAGCTTCACGGCTTTGACTTCTGGCAGACCAGCAGGCTTTTTACCGCCATAGACCCAATCGAGCAGTTCCACCGTATGGATGATCGGAATATCGGTTCCGTCGGCGATCTGGGTCATGCAGCCGATATTACCGGTGGCGATCAGGTCCGGCCTGGTGCGCTCGATGTTCTTCACCTTGCGGTCCCGCAGCGTGCGGGCGATCTCGGGCTGCATGATGTTATAGGTTCCGGCCGAGCCGCAGCACAGATGACCCTCGGGCGGATCCTTGACTGTAAAGCCAGCAGCCTTGAGCAACGCCTTGGGCTGAACGGTGATCTTCTGGCCATGCTGCATTGAGCAGGCCGAATGATAGGCCACGACCAGGTCAGCGCCGTTCACCGGTGCCGGCATCTCGATGCTTGCCAGATACTCCGTGATGTCCTTGGCCAGTTCCGAAACACGCGCCGCCTTCTGCGCATAGGCCGGATCCTCGCGCAGCATGTAGCCGTAGTCCTTGATCGTCGTGCCACAGCCTGAGGCGGTGATGATGATCGCATCAATTCCACCATAGTCGATGGCCCGTGTCCAGGCATCAACATTGTTGCGAGCGGCATCGAGCGCATCGTGCTCGCGGCCCATGTGGTGGACCAGCGCGCCGCAGCAGCCCTCGCCTTCGGGCACCACGACTTCGACTCCGACCCGGTTCAACAGGCGGATGGTTGCCTCGTTGATGCCGGGTTTGAGCACCGGCTGGGCGCAACCGGTGAGGATGGCGACACGGCCCCGCTTTTGCCCAGTGCCGGGGTGAGAGCCAGGCCTGGCGTATTTCGAGGGCTCAGGCACGGAAGCCGGAGCAAGCTCCAGCATCGCCGCCATCGGCTTCATGCCCGGCAGCGCCTTGAACAGCGGCGCGAAGGGCCGGCCGAGACGGGCGGCGTAGAGCGATGCGCGGAAACGTCCGGGATAGGGAAGCACCATCGCCAGAAGGCCACGGGTTATGCGGTTCATCAAAGGGCGCTTGTAGGTCTTTTCGATGTGGACGCGGGCATGATCGACCAGATGCATATAATTGACGCCGGAGGGGCAAGTGGTCATGCAGGACAAGCACGACAGGCAGCGGTCGATGTGGGTGACCACCTTCTCATCGGCTGGACGGTTGTTCTCCAACATGTCCTTGATCAGGTAGATCCGCCCCCGCGGGCTGTCGAGTTCGTTGCCGAGCGTAACATAGGTCGGACACGTGGCGGTGCAGAATCCGCAATGCACGCATTTCCTGAGAATCTTCTCGGATTCAGCGACACCGGAATCCTTGAGTTGCTCAGCGGTGAAATTGGTCTGCATGTCGCGGTGTCCTTGGAATTCTCGGATATGTCGGGAGTCAGGCAGGCCCCGGTACGCTGATTGCCCGTACTGAACCGGAAGCTCTCAGAGCAACCAGCTCTGAGGATTGGCGATGGGCTCATTTCGGCCAAGTTTCTGGAGACCGACGATGGTGCGAACGATAATCCAGAGGGCCACCAGGGGCATCAACAGCATGCCAATCATGACCATCATCAAGACCACGCTGACGATGGCGCCGAGCAGGCCGAGCCAGAAGGTGCGGATCGCCCAGGTGTAGTGGCTTTCGAGCCAATCTTCCGACTTGCCGCGGTTGAGGTGGGCAAGCACAATCCCGGCGATGCCGGTGATCCCGATGACGAAACTCGCCAGGTACAGGACATAGATCACCTGCAGATTGGTCTTGCCGGGGTCGAGCCAGCGGTCGGTCTGGCGGGTTTCAGGGGCTTGATCTGGATTGCTCATTGCGTGTTCCTTGTATTGGATCGGATGGCGATCCTATCACATGCCTGCTGTCATGCGGCCCGGGTTGAGCACGCCAGCCGGGTCGAACTGATCCTTGATGCGGCGCGCCAGGGCCTCCAGCGGTTTGGGCTGCGGTTCGAAAACCGGCACAGACGCCCGTGTTGCGGCATCAGCCCGGACCAGTGTTGCGTGTCCGCCACCAACCGCCTTGATGTACTGGCGGACAAGATCAGCTTCCGGGTCGGCTTCCATGCGGAGCCAGACCAACCCGCCCTGCCAGTCATAAAATGCATCGACACCTGTTTTGAGGCGCAAGGCGGCAACCAGCTGATGGCCGGACGAAGGCGCCACCGATACCCGCCAGACAGGCTTCACGGTTCCATCCGCAAAGGGTGCGACATCGCGCACATCACGCCAGAGATCGGCTGACTGCTGACCGCCCAGAATCGATACGGTCCCGCGGCGACTCATCTCCGCCACCAGCCGCTCGCTGCGAACATCAACTGAAGGCTTGAGGCCTTCGAGCCTTAGAACAGTCGCGGGGCCACCCTTGAGACTGCCGCCAGCAAAATTGTGTATGACACTTTCGGGCAGATGCGCCGCGCCCGATACTTCCACCGACATGGCAAGAGCTGCCGCCATAGCCTCGGCGGCCTCGGCGTCATCGAGTCCTGAGACGACAATCGTCACCGCCGTTTCGGGCCTTGGCAATACCTTGAACGTGACCTCGCACATGACCCCGAGGGTTCCCCAGGAACCTGCCATCAGCTTGACCAGATCGAGGCCGGTGACATTCTTCATCACCCTGCCGCCGCTTTTGATGATTTCACCAGAGCCGTTGACGAAGCGGACGCCGAGCAAATTGTCACGCGCAGCCCCGGCTGACATACGCCGCGGTCCCGAGGCGTTTGCGGCGAACACGCCGCCGATTGTTGGTTCGCCGGCAGCGCCCAGGAGCGGACGATGATCCATGGGCTCGAAGGTCAGCATCTGGTTGTTGGCGGCCAGCGCCGCCTCGATCTCGGCGAGCGGAGTGCCTGCACGCGCAGCCATAACCAGTTCGGATGGGTCATAGTTGGTGATGCCGGAGAGCTTCACCACTGACAGCGCAGATGCGGATTGAGAAGGCCGCCCGAGACCGAGCTTGGTGCCACCTCCCCTGACCTCGATCGGCCGACGGGAAGCGTTTGCCTCGGTAACAAGACGCGCGACATCCTCCTCGGTTTCCGGGTACTGAATATCAACCGCGCTCATGCTGCTGTCTTCCCTGCTTCAATGATACTCTGATTGCCGGGTTGGCTGCCGTTTCGACCTTCGAGCGGGAAAACCTTGGAGGGATTGAGGATCCATTTCGGATCGAAGGCGGCGCGCACCCGCATTTGCTGGGCCAGATCGGCATCGGAATATTGATGCCGCATCAGATCGCGCTTTTCGATGCCGACACCATGTTCGCCGGTCAGGCAACCACCGGCATCAACGCAAAGTTTGAGAATGTCGTTGCCGGCCATCTCGGCTTTCAGACTCTCCTCGGGATCATTGGCATCAAACAGAATGAGCGGATGCATGTTGCCATCACCGGCATGAAACACATTAGCAACGCGCAAACCATAGCGGTCGATGATCTCGCTGGTTTTTTCCAATACGTACGACAATTGCCCGAGTGGCACGGTGCCATCCATGCAAATGTAATCCGCGATCCGTCCGGTGGCGCCAAAGGCTGATTTCCGGCCTTTCCATATCAGCGCCGCCTCGGTCGCCGACTGGCTTTCCTTGATGGTCTTGACGTTATGCTTGCGGGCAATCTCGATGATGCGCTCAAGCATGGCGTCCATCTCGGCATCAGATCCTTCGACCTCGACGATCAGAAGCGCCTCGACATCCATCGGGTAGCCCGCGTGGGCGAAAGCCTCGCAGATCTCGATGGCCGGCTTGTCCATGAACTCGATGGCGACAGGGATGATGCCCGAGCCGATGATGTCGGTCACGCAAGCACCGGCGGCGACCGAGCTCTCGAAACCGAACAGAACCGGACGGGCGCCTTCGGGCTTTGCTATCAACCTGACGGTTGCTTCGGTGACGATCCCCAGTTGGCCTTCGGATCCGCAGATCAGGCCGAGCAGATCGTAGCCGGCCGCATCCAGTGCCTTGCCACCAATGTCGACGATGGACCCGTCGAACATGACCATCCTGACGCCCATCAGATTGTTGGTGGTAACGCCATATTTGAGGCAATGCGCGCCACCGGAGTTCATACCGATGTTGCCGCCGATGGTGCAAGCGAGCTGCGAACTGGGGTCCGGCGCATAAAAGAAGCCATCCTCATCCACCGCTTGGCTGATCGAGATATTGGTCACGCCCGCCTGGACGACCGCTACGCGGTTGGGGAAATCAACTTCGAGTATGCTGTTCATCTTGGACACGCCGATGACGATGGCATCTTCCTGCGGGATTGCTCCACCGGACAGCGAAGTGCCAGCGCCGCGGGGGATGACAGGGATGGCGTTGTCGTTGCAGTATTTCAGAATGGCTGCGACCTGAGCGGTGGTTTCGGGCAGAACTACAGCCAGAGGCATGCGCCGGTAAGACACGAACGCGTCGGTATCAAACGGCACCAATTCGCGTTCCTCGGTGATCAGGCAGCTTTCGGGAAGCAAATCCGCCAAATCGGCAATGATTGCAGAGCGACGCCGAATGACTGCCTGGTCAGGCTCACGAAAAGCTATCAATTCCGACATGGCTTGCTCCCTCCGACCGCGATATGCCGACGATAGAGCGGCAAATGGACTGCAACTGGTATTTTTTATTTACCACTTATTTCATGGTTCGGCAATGCGGAATTGACTACACAGTGCCGACGCAAACGATCTCCTGCGATCGCAGCTCTACCGGTTTTGTACAATATTGATCTACATCGGCACCATGCGCGTATTGGTATCAACGCAGCCCCAATAGGGAGAGACCACCCAGCATGAACAATTTGGGAGACCTCGAAATTTTCGCCCGCGTGGTGTCCGCCGGATCGATGTCGGCTGCCGGGCGCGAACTTGGTTTGTCACCTGCAGTGGTGTCCAAGCGGCTTCGGCGGCTTGAGGACAGGCTCGGCACCCGACTTCTGCAGCGCACAACCCGGCAGATCTCCCTGACAGAAGCGGGACAGGGCTTTTATGAACGCGTGGTCGCTATCCTGGCCGGCATTGAGGAGGCTGAAGCATTTGTGTCGCGCCGCTCGGCGCTGGCCCATGGCGTGTTGAAAGTCTCCGCCCCAACATCCTTCGGGCGCATGCACATCGCGCCGCACATCAACACTTTCATGCAAGCCAACCCGGACCTGGGGGTCAACCTGATGCTCCGGGACGAATTCGTCGATATCGTTGGAGATGGCTACGATCTGGCGATTCGCATTGCAGAATTGAGTGATTCCAGCCTCGTTGCGCGAAAACTTGCTCCTGTTCGCCGCGTTTTGGTGGCGTCACCGGATTATATCAAGCGGCATGGAACACCGGACACTCTCGATGATCTTGACGGTCATATCTGTCTGGCGCCTCATAACAACGACGCCTGGAAACTCGAAGGCCCACAGGGCGAGATAATCCACCGCCCGATCGGGCCGCTGCAAACCAACTCGAGTGAAGTGGTACGCGAAGCGGTAATCGGCGGCATCGGCATTGCCTTGCGATCGACGTGGGACATCGGCGCGGAACTTGCCGATGGACGGCTGGTTCAGCTGCTTCCGGCCTACGAAGGTTCGCGCAATGTGGCCATTCACGCGGTCTATGCGAGCCGAAGATTTCTGCCGGCCAAGGTTCGTCTGTTCATCGACTATCTGGCTGAACTCTATGGCCCTACACCCTACTGGGACACCGAGGTTGGCGGCCGATAACGCATCCGTAAACACCTTGAGACGCTCACCACCCGCCATTAAGACAGCGGGCAGAACCTCCCGCCTTCAGGCGGACCAATTGACGCGAAGCATCCCGCCGGAAGCCGCCTTGTTGCGCTGATTTAGCTTGCAGCAGGCGCGCTTGCCTGCAATCCCGCAAGACGCCACCGGACGAAACTTACCGGAAAGTGGATAAAAATATTGACCACCTTTCCCGACCCTTGTTACGCTCCTGCCGAAGACTTAGCGGGAAGCGGCAATGGCCACGGACATTTTTGCACGTATCGAGCATAGCCGGACGGCGGATGAAGTTGTTCATCAGATCGAGGTATTGGTGCTCGAAGGCATACTACGGGTCGGCGATCGGCTTCCGGGCGAGCGCGAACTTGCCAAGCAATTCGACGTTTCGCGGCCGATCCTGCGTGAAGCTCTCAAGGTTCTTGAGGGCCGCGGACTGCTCAACACCCAGCATGGCGGAGGGACCTTTGTCGCCGATGTTATCGGTCAGGTTTTCACCCAGCCGGTGATGGAGCTGATCGCTCGGCATCAGAAGGCGACGCTGGATTACCTTGAATATCGCCGGGAAGTCGAAGGCATTGCCGCCGAGTTCGCGGCGCGGCGGGCAACCGAGGCTGACAGGGCGCTCTTGACGCGGATTGTTACTTCGATGAAGGCAGCTCATCAGAAAGATGACTTCGAGGAAGAAGCCGGAATCGATGTCGAGTTTCACAACGCCATCGGCGAGTGCGCGCATAACATCATTCTGCTGCACACTTTGCGCTCTTGCTACAGACTGCTGACCGAGGGCGTGTTTTACAATCGCGCCATGGTTTACAACTTGCCGGGCGCACGCGAACAATTGTTGGCCCAGCATGTGGCGATCTACGATGCAGTGATGGCGGCCAATCCTGACGCCGCCCGGCGTGCCGCACAGGCCCACATCGATTTTGTCTCCAGGGCGATGAAAGACGCCGAAAGATCCGGCGACTGGGAGCGCGTGTCAAAACTACGGCTGCAACAGCGTGCACCCGACCTTTCGGACAACAACAAGACAACCAATCAAACACAAACGGAGGCGGCAGAGTGACGTCGAGTGAAATGAAGCCTGCCAGGCAGCCACGTGTCGGGCTTTTCGCAACCTGCCTGGTCGATCTGTTCCGGCCATCAGTCGGCTTTGCCAGCGTCAAGCTACTGCAGGACGCCGGGTGCGAGGTTCATGTACCGGTGGCGCAGACCTGCTGCGGCCAGCCTGCCTACAACACCGGCGACCGGGCTGATACGCGGGAGATTGCCGAACAGGTGATCGAAGCCTTTGAGGAATTTGACTTTGTAGTAGCGCCCTCTGGATCCTGTGCCTCGATGCTGAGGAAACACTATCCCGGCCTGTTTGAAGGCGATGCAGCCTGGGAGGAGCGCGCCAAGGCATTTTCCGGCAAATGCCACGAGCTGATTTCGTTTCTTACGGACGTGATGATGGTGCGCAATACCGGCGCAGAGCTCAACGCCAAGATCACCTATCATGATTCCTGTTCGGGCTTGCGGGAACTCAACATCAGCGAACAACCGCGCAAACTTCTGGGCAATGTCAGCGGCCTTGAAGTCAAAGAGATGAAGGATTCGCATGTCTGTTGCGGCTTCGGCGGTACATTCTGTGTGAAGTATTCCGATATATCCAACGCCATCGTGACCAAGAAGGTCGGCAATATCGACGCCTCGGGTGCCGACATGTTGCTGGCCGGAGATCTCGGCTGCCTGATGAACATGGCAGGAAAACTCAAGCGCCAGGGATCAGATGTCGAGGTTCGTCATGTCGCAGAGGTGCTTGCGGGCATGACCAGCCAGGCGCCGATCGCCGGCTCCGGCAAATAGGCGGAACAGGAGACACCCGATGGAACTCACCGCCAACAAATTCAAGGCCAATGCCTCAAAGGCGCTTGTCGACGCGCAACTGCAAAAGGCCCTCGGCAATGTCGAGAAGGGTTTTATCGGCAAGCGCCAGAAGGCCGCCGATGCCCTGCCCGAATTCGATGCACTGCGCGACAATGCCCGCGACATCAAGAACCACGTTCTAGCCCATCTCGATCTGTATCTCGAAGAGTACGAGCGCAAGGTGACGGCGTCCGGTGGGATCGTACATTGGGCCGAAACCGCCGAAGATGCGCGGCGGATCGTGCTGGACATCTGCAAGAAGGCCAATGCCCGCACTGTGACCAAGGGCAAGTCGATGATCACCGAGGAGATCGCGCTCAACGATCATCTCGAAGCCAACGGCATCGAGCCTGTGGAAACCGACCTTGGCGAATACATCATCCAACTGCGCGGCGAGCATCCGAGCCACATCATTGCGCCTGCGGTGCATCTCAACAAGGAACAGGTGGAGAGTGATTTCCGCCGGGTGCACACGCATCTGGACAAGAACCGTGATCTCTCCGAGCCTGTGTCTCTGCTCAGTGAAGCCCGCGAGGTGCTGCGCCAGCGGTATTTTGCAGCCGATGTCGGCATCACCGGCGCGAATTTTCTGATAGCGGAAACCGGCACCTCGGTGATCGTCACCAATGAGGGCAATGGCGATCTGACCCAGACGCTCGGCAATGTGCATGTTGTCGTCGCCTCGATCGAAAAAATCGTTCCGACACTTGAGGACACCTCACAGATTTTGCGGGTTCTGGCGCGCTCCGCCACCGGGCAGGATATGAGCGTCTACACGACGTTCTCGACCGGGCCGAAACGCGATGATGATCCCGACGGTCCTGATGAATACCACGTGGTGTTGCTGGACAATGGCCGCACGGCCATGCTTGGCACCGAATACCAGGACATGCTGCGCTGCATACGCTGCGGCGCCTGCATGAACCATTGCCCGGTCTATCATGCTGTCGGTGGCCACGCTTATGGTTCGGTCTATCCCGGCCCTATGGGGGCCGTGCTGACGCCATCGCTCAACGGCATTGACGAAACCGGACAATTGCCCAATGCCTCGACCTTTTGCGGCCGATGCGAGGAAGTGTGTCCGATGCGGATTCCGCTGCCGAAAATGATGCGGCATTGGCGCGAACGCGAATTCGAGCGCAATCTGACGCCTGCTGTTGCCCGCTACGGACTGAAAGCCTGGGCCTTTTTTGCAAAACGACCGAAGCTTTACCGTTTTGCCACCTCGTTCGGCATGCCGTTGCTGGCACTGTTTGGCGGTACGTCGCAGCGTTTCCATTCGCTGCCTTTTGCTGGCGGCTGGACCCGCTATCGTGACTTGCCCGCACCGGAAGGCCGCACGTTCCAGCAGGCATGGGCGCAGCGCGAAGCGCTCAAGCAGGAGACGGGACAATGAGCGCTCGAGACAGCGTGCTGGGCAAGATCCGGGCTTCGATGGGCAGCCCGGCTTCTGACGCCAACCGCCGCAAAGCGGTCATGAACCGGCTTGAAGAGGCGCCAAGAGGGATCATACCGGGCAGAGCCCAGCTCCCGGAAGCTGAACAAGTCGAGCTTTTCTGCACCATGGCCGAGCAATTTGGCGCGACGCTGGCGCGAGTCAGCGACTATGGCGACGTGGCTGCCGAAGTGTCAGGCTATCTCAGAGCCCACAATCTGCCTGCAGCGATCCGAATGGGCGCAGACATGCGGCTGCAAACGGCCGGATGGGAAACCGAGAAAAATCTCGAAGTGCGCGATGGACCATCGGACGGCGGGGACTTGGCTGGTGTCAGCCATGCCACCGCAGGCATTGCCGAAACAGGAACCGTTGCAATGATGTCGGGCCAGGACAACCCGACAACCATCAATTTCCTGCCCGAACACCACATTATCGTGATCAAGGCCGCCGACATCAAGGGCGACATGGAAAGCGTCTGGTCGATGGTACGCGAAAAGCAGGGCAAAGGCGAAATGCCCCGTGCGCTTAACCTGATCACCGGGCCGTCACGCTCGGGTGACATCGAACAGACCATCCTGCTCGGCGCGCACGGCCCGCGGGCGCTGCACGTCATCGTGGTCGACTAGATCGCGCCACTTTCTGGTCCATCAAGACGGGCGGTGACGTCTTCGCTGTACTCACGCTCGGCCTTGCGGCGGAATGCATCAGCCCATCCCGGCGCAAGCCTTGGAAGCTCAGCCATTGCAGCCGCAACAACCGGTGCAAGACCCGGGGTGAGCCTGGCGCGGGTAACCCGCTCGACGCTCCATCCCGGATTTGGACAGTCCAGACGCTTGATTTCATCCCCTATGCAGACGAAACCGGGCTCGAGCACACGGTAATACCAGCCGGTGCGCGCGGTTTCCTGAAACAGCTTGGCCATAGTGGCCACGCCGGTGTGGGCATTGAGCTTCCAGCACGGCTGACGGCCTTGTGAAATTTCGACGATCGCTGATCCGAGCGTCAGCACGTCGCCGATACAGAGATCAGCCTCGGTCAAACCAAGGGTGGCGATGTTTTCGCCGAACCGGCCCGGCCCGAAATCCTGCGCAACCGCTCCGAGTGCAGCCCGCCATTCCGGGTAATGGTCAGCGGCATAGTGGTGCACTGCCTTTTCAGCGCCACCATGAACCGACAGATCAGCCTGTTCGTCGTTGGCAAATCCGGTCAGATCCAGGTGTTGTGCTGTTTTGATCAGCTGCTTGCCAATTGCCGACGCTGGTTTGCCGGGCCAGCGCAGGCGTGAGCAGCCAACATACAGGCCGATGATTGTGGCGCTCAGTTCGACTGGTTTCTGCATCATGCCGGCTCCTGCTCATGACAGATTTGATCTTTCTCGGCCGGATCGAGATTGACATCCAACAGCCGACAATAACCACCGGCGTCGCGTTTTTCATGGTGACGGCAGTGGCGGCACAAACCGAAGGGCTTGCCACCGCGCGCTGCCAGCAAAGTGCGCAATACGTCAGACAAGCTGTCCTGCAGTGTCTGCATCTTGTCGGCGGACAGTTCTTCAATGGCCTGGTTCATAGCCTTTCCGTGCTCCGCCAACTGCTGTCCTGCCATTGTTACGGCATAAGAAATACTGCGCCGGTCACTCGCAGAACGCGCTTCCGTGACCAAACCTTTGCGTTCAAGCGCCCGCAAGGTTTGCGAGGCGGTTCCACGGGTCGAGCCGGAAAAGGCTGCCAAATGCGACGGGGCTCGTGAGAAGCGGTTGGCGCTGTTCAGGTAACGCAGCGCCGCCATCTGTGCGGGATTGAGGTCGCCGGTCCAGTCTTCTGCCTCCGAGAGACGCGACAATCGATCGATAAGGGCACGGATCTGGTTGAACTGGTTCGCAATCATGAAGAATTAGTAGCGAGTCGAAATAAAACTTGCAATAGTTTCGACTCGCTACTATTGCTATCGTCTCGTTAAAGGAGGAGACGATCATGAAGTTCCTACTCACTCTGGGCGTTTGCAGCTTGCTCGCCAGCTCGGCACATGCTGATGGAAGTCGCGCGATCAATCAGGATGACGCGGTGCGTTCAACGGCTGACGCCGCCAAACCTGCCCCGTTCGATATCCTCGCCGCCCATGTACACCGTGACGGCACATCAATCATATTTCACATGACGACGTCGGGCGTTGCCGGTGAGGACAGACCCGCGTCAACCGGCACTCTCGGCGGCGCGCCGGTCTGGTCGTATGTCTGGCCGACATCGCTGGATCCCTCGACTGTCGGGTTTGAAGGCAAAACCGGAATTCTGGCGCTTGCCGCAACCAGCCATCCCGATTTCGACGATACACCTCTCTATGACGAGGATGGCGACGGCGACATGGCCAATGACAGCGCCGGATGGCATAGCCACTGGGTAGTGCTCACTCCCAATGAAGCCTGCGGACCGGGCGCGCTCTCGGTACGCGACATCGCGGAGGGTGAGACACCAAAGCTGCCTGCAACCTGGCCCGGATTGCCGATCTTTATCGATAGCCCCGGCTTCACCCCGATGTTTGATGGCCCGGAAATTTCCATCGCTGCCGCGTTCGCCAATCCTGATGAGATCGCAGGAGCATCCTTTGACGGCGTTACTGCAGCGCTGAAGGTCAACGCCGATGTCCATGCGCCGCTGCTGTGTGTGACAGATGTATTTGACGTCGCCTCCGGCGATCTCAGCCTGCCTGGAAAGATCAAATAGAGCCGGCGCCCGCTCATCCCGGACCCGCCGCCAGACATGGTGTTGCCGGGTCCGGACGTATTGACGTGCAGTGTTTTTTGCGGCTTTCTCGAGACTTCAATGGCCTCAGAGTTTATCCTCATGCTTGTTTCACCCGAACATTTCGCCGCTTTTGTGCTGGCCAGTATCGTTCTCCTGGTCATTCCAGGTCCGACCATCATTATGGTGATCACCCAGGCGCTGGCGCACGGCCGCAAAGTTGCCTTGGCAAGCGTGATCGGCGTTGGTCTTGGTGACCTGCTGGCTACTTCGTTGTCCATCGCAGGCGCTGGCGCGCTGCTGGCGACGTCGGCCTCGCTGTTTCAGGCGCTAAAGTTTGTCGGCGCTGCTTATCTGATCTGGATCGGCTGCAGGATGTGGCGCACGCCGGTAACGCTTCCCGCAATTGCCGACACCGAGGTGGTGGAGGCTCCGGCAAAGACCTCTGTTGTTTTTCGAGATTCCTTTCTGATCACCGCGCTCAACCCGAAAGGCATCCTGTTTTTCGTGGCTTTCGTGCCCCAGTTCATCGATTCCGGCCTGCCCTATGCTCCACAGGCCGCCACCTATGTGCTGACTTTCACAGCGCTCGGGATCGTCAACGCGGCTGTGTTCGCCCTTGCCGCAGCAAGTGCAGGTCAAACGATCCGCCGCCCACAGGTGATGAAGATTGCCATGCGTACCGGCGGATCGCTGCTGATGATGGCTGGCATTGCTGCGGCTTTCACGCGCCGCGCGTCCTAAAATGGCTTTGCATAACAGGGTCGATCCGGCAGGTCACATATGTGTAAATCCGGCACGCGGCGAGTTCATGGGCAACCGTGGCGGCGCCCTGCATGATGCCAACCAGCGGATTGTCCGTGTCCAGAAGACCAGATCCTGGCTTATCTGCCTCACGGAATTCAAGGGACGCCGCCGGAAGCTGATGCAGCCAAACCGCTACACCGAGCTGTTCTTTCTGGATGAAGTCACCGCACTTGCCGCAGGACACAGACCCTGCTTCGAATGTCGGCGGCGAGATGCAATGGCTTTCGCAGAAGCACTCGGCCAGAGCTGTGGCGAAGATCGCCTGTCCGCACCGGCCATCGACGCGCTGCTTGCGCCCGAGCGGAAACGCCCCCCTGATGCGCCTGAGCGGATCATCGCCCCAAATGCTGTTTCGGCCCTCCCTGCCGGCACCGTGATCCGCCAAGGAGAAACCTATTATGCGGTCCGCGCCGGGATGCTATTGCGATGGTCGTTCGATGGATACGATGCTCCGTCGGACATCAATACGCTGACTGCAGCACCGGTCTATCTTGCCACCTCACCCTCAACGATAGCAGCCCTGCGATATGGTTATCGCCCGACCTTTCATTCGCGGGCATGGAAACCCGCCACTTGATCTTCCAAACGGCTTGAGCAAGAAGACCCGAATGCGTGCAAACTACAAACTTCACCGGATTTATCTCGACGCACCGCTTTGCAAAGGTTCACTTGTGCCCCTTCGCCGCGAGCAGGCGCACTATCTGATGACTGTGCTGCGGTTGGCGGATGGTGCCGAAGTTCTGGTGTTCAATGGCCGCGACGGCGAGCATGACGCGACACTGAAACCGGAGGGCCGGAAATCGGCAAATCTGGAGATTGGTGCACAGACCCGTGAGCAGCCTGCGCAGTCGCGACTGGATTTTCTGTTCGCGCCTCTGAAGGTTGGTCGGCTCGACTATCTCGTGCAAAAAGCCACGGAGATGGGGGTGCGCAGGATTACACCGACCTTCACCGATCATACCCAGCTGCACAAGGTCAATGACGGACGGCTTGCAGCCAATATTCTGGAAGCTGCCGAGCAGTGTGGCAATCTTTCGATCCCTGACCTTGGCGAAGCAGTGAAGCTCGAGGCATTGCTATCGGACTGGGACCCTGCCCGCAGACTCATTTTTTGCAATGAGAGCCAGGTCGGAAACAACCCCGCCAGAATCTTGAACGACATTGAGGAGAAAGATCTGGCACTACTGGTCGGGCCTGAAGGGGGATTTTCAGAGCGGGAACGCGAAATACTGACCGCCCTGCCCTTTGTCACGCCGATACCGCTGGGGCCGCGCATATTGCGTGCCGACACCGCCGCGGTGGCTGCCTTGACTGCGGTGCAGATGACAATAGGTGACTGGTAGGATTGACTGGTCGATGCAGATCAATCTTCTTTGATCCATAGATCAGGGATTTTTGCTTGCATGGTAGACCGGTTCCGGTCCAATCAGCTTCAGGATGCGTGGTTTGAGATCGCGCCTAAGAGATGAAAAAGGGCCAGATATGGCGCGCGATACCACTGATGACACCCCGATCAGCTCGGTTGATGATCTGGCCGGCTGGATGGCCGCAGGCTGCAAGCCGCAGGAAAACTGGCGGATTGGCACGGAACACGAGAAATTCGTGTTCTTCAGAGATTCCCACAAACCAGTGCCTTATGACGGTGAACGCTCGATCAAGGCGTTGCTTGAAGGCATGGCGTCGATGCTCGGTTGGGAGCCCATCATTGACGCGGACAAGATTATCGGCCTCGTCGAGCCCACCGGGGCCGGCGCCATCAGCCTTGAACCGGGCGGGCAGTTTGAGCTGTCCGGCGCGCCGCTTGAGACGATTCACCAGACCTGCCGCGAATCGAATGCGCATCTGGCGCAATTGCAGGAAATCGCCGAACCGCTGGGCATCCGGTTTCTTGGCATCGGCGGAAGCCCCGCCTGGTCGCTGGCCGAAACGCCGAAAATGCCGAAATCACGCTACGACATCATGACCCGTTACATGCCGAAGGTCGGCACTCAGGGGCTCGACATGATGTACCGAACCTGCACCATCCAGGTGAACCTCGATTTCTCGTCGGAAGCCGACATGCGACGCAAAATGCTGCTTGGAATGAAGCTGCAACCACTTGCCACCGCGCTGTTCGCTGCCTCCCCCTTTACAGAGGGCAAGCCTAATGGCCTCGTGTCCTGGCGTGGCGACATCTGGCGCGACACCGACAATCAGCGTTCGGGACAATTGCCCTTCGTCTATTCGGATGATTTCGGCTTCATGGACTATGTCGAATGGGCCCTTGATGTGCCCATGTATTTCATCCTTCGCGACGGCCGTTATCATGAAGCAACGCATGTGACGTTCCGGCAGTTCATGAATGGGGCGCTCAAGGATGAGTTAAAGCAACCCTATCCGACCATGGGCGACTGGACCAACCATCTGGGAACTCTGTTTCCTGATGCCCGCCTGAAGCGCTTCATCGAAATGCGCGGGGCCGACGGCGGCCCCTGGCGGCGGATCTGTGCCCTGCCGGCCTTCTGGGTCGGGTTGCTCTATGACGAAAGCGCGCTTCAGGACGCCCTGACACTGACCCGCGACTGGAGCCTGGAAGAGGTCAACGGCCTTAGGGATACCACGCCGCGCGACGGGCTGAACGCCAAGATCAATGGCCAGTCGCTGCGCGACATCGGCCGCGAGGTGCTGGGCATTTCCCGGCGCGGCCTGATCAATCGGGCGTGTCTGAACCCCGAGGGCAATGACGAGAGCCACTTCCTTGCACCTCTCGAGGAAAGCATCGCACGCGGGACAACGCTGGCTGAGGAAATGCTGGCGCTTTACAATGGCCGCTGGAATGGTTCTGTCGATCCGGTGTTCGAAGATTACGCCTACTGAATCCGGAAGCCTGTACCGTTTGCGCGGCGACTCTTCTGAATGGATTGCTGCCCTAGGCACGACGCTTCGGGCGGTATAGTCTTTGCTCAAGCCTTTGTTCAGGCGAATGAGGAGAGACATAGTCCGATGATGCCGCTTTACGACATGATGATGAATGCGCAGAACGGTGACGCCGTGAACGCCATGGCGAAACAGTTCGGCTTGAGCGAAACCCAGATGGAACAGGCGATGGCCGCCCTGATGCCTGCGTTTTCCACCGGTTTGAAGCGCAATGCTGCAAACCCTATGGACATGTCGAATTTTCTCTCGGCGCTGGCCAGCGGCAATCACGCTCAGTATTTTGAAAATTTGCAGAACGCCTTCAGTCCGCAAGGTAGGCAGGACGGCAATGATATTCTGGGCCATCTGTTCGGATCCAAGCAGGTCAGCCGGGCGGTGGCCGCCCAGGCCGAAGCTGCAACAGGCATAGGTCAGGAAATATACAAGCAGATGCTGCCGGTGCTCGCATCCTCCATCATGGGCGGCCTGTTCAAGCAATCAACCGGGCAAGCGACCCGCCAGAGTCAGGCGGGCGCGATGGGCGGGTCCAATCCGATCGGCGATCTGATTTCCGAAATGATGCGACAGGGCATGGGTGGCAGTCAGGCCAAGCCGGCGCCGAAAGCTTCGCCAATGGACAACCCGCTGGGGCAAATTCTTGAAGGCATGTTTGGCGGTGCAGAGCAGCGTCAGGCACCACAGGGCGGGAACAATCCATTCGGTGACAATCCGCTGGGACAGATCTTTCAGGACATGCTCGGCGGCGCCATGGGCGGTGGCCAGCCACGGCAAGCCCCTGAACCGGAGCAGCAACAACAACCTGATACGGAGAGCACCGCTTCGGGACGCACACGCAATCCCTATGATGATTTGTTCGGCCAGATGTTCGATGCCGGCAAGGAAGTGCAGAAAGGATATCAGAAAAACATGGAATCGATATTTGATCAGTATCTTCAGGGTATGAACCGACAGTAGTAGGACCGGTCAGAAAAACCCGGCCGTGCTCACTCGGTGAGAGTATGCAGCGGCCGGGAAAAGGCGGGATACAGGGCAGTATCCCGCAGGGGACCTTCAAATTGCAGATCAGGCATAGCTGTTTAGACGCGCGCGGCGGGCCAATTCTACCGTCGGATCAGTCGTCAGCGGCATAGAAAAACCATGGCGGACGTCATCACGGGTCAAGCCGATATCCGACAGTTCATAATCAGACATCTCTTCAATCTTGCGGGCAAGGCGCCGATGGAAAAGGGCTTTGGCCAGCGGTCGCGCGTTGCCTGCGACAGTGAGCACAAAATTCTGGACGGCCGAGCCGAAACTCAACGTATGGACAGCCGACCGGGTGGCAGTGAGACTGCGGACGTTCATTGCAGTGTTCCTTGACTATGTCAGCGCCGTTCGGTTGGGCGGCGGCGCAAAACCCTACTAGCAATACCGGTTTGACAAAAAACGATTGATCATACCAGCGAATGTTTCTAATCCTTATCATCAGAACTATTGATAGGAGCCTGAGATGCCTGCGCCACTCGATATCGACCAGTTGCAAACCTTCGTTGCCATCGTCGACACGGGCAGCTTCACACGTGCGGCCGATAAAGTGTTCAAGACCCAGAGTGCGGTCTCCATGCAAATGCGCAGGCTGGAGGAACGGGTCGGCAAGACACTTTTCATTCGCGATGGCAGGCTCAACCGGCTGAGTGAAGACGGAGAACGCATGCTGGGCTATGCGCGACGCATCATCCGGCTCAACAACGAAACCATCGCGGCCTTTGACGACCACCAGCTCGAAGGCTCGATTCGGATCGGTACACCCGATGACTATGCCGACCGGTACATGCCGGCCATCATTGCCCGGTTTGCCAAGACCAATCCGAATGTCGAGCTGTATATCGAGTGTGAGCCATCCGGAGAACTGGCGGCCAGGCTGGCCCGCGGCGAACTTGATGTCGCGCTGGTTACACACAATCCACGTGCCCGTTCCTCGGAAGTGGTTCGCACCGAGCCGCTCTACTGGGTGACCTCGATGAACCACACTGTGCATGAAGATCCGGTGGTGCCTTTGGCGGTCGGGCGACGCTCGTGCCTGTGGCGGAACCTGGCCTGTTCGGCGCTCGATTCAGCTGGCCGCGATTACCAGGTGTTGTTTACGAGCTGGTCGGCGACCGTTGTAGCTTCAGCCGTGTTGTCGGGGCTTGCGGTATCGCTTCTGCCGGAGTGCGCAGTTCGCCCCGGAATGCGCATCCTCTCCGCCGCTGATGGTTTCCCGGCGCTTCAGCCTGCGCAAATCGGATTGATGAAGAGACCCGGTGCACCCGCCGCACTGGTCAACGCCATTTGCGGTCATATTGCTGCCAGCCTCGACAACATCACGCCTGTAGGGGCTGATGAAAGACCTATGACGGCAACTTCAGGTTCCTCCGCTCGCCGGGACAAACGTGTGCGACCGGATCTTGCTGTGACACCTGCCTGGTAAGGCCCACTTCGACACTGAAGATCCGAGTATTGTTTGTCTTGCTTAGCACATTTCTTCAGAGCCTCTGTTGAGCAAGGACCGCGATAGACTTACGCCGGGATGGAATTGGGCTATACTGTTTCAGTGAAGAGCTGAAAGAGGAAATGTCGATGTCGTTCATTTCATCCATTCGCTACATCAAGCCCGATGAGCACAGAGCATTTGTGGCCGATAGGTTAAAAGCGCTCAAAGAGCAGCTTGATGAGAAAATCCAAAAGCAAAGCGATGACAACTCACTGAGGCTGGCAACCTGGAACATAATGCATTTTTCCGATGGCGGATCCTATGATCGGACGACGGAATCGCTGCTTTACATCGCCGAGATCATCGACCATTTCGATCTTGTGGCGATACAGGAGGTCAATCACGACCTGCGAAAATTCGAGCTGCTGATGGCGCGCTATCTCCGCAATGACTGGGACTACATTCTAACCGATGCGAGCGGCAACCGCGAACGTCTCGCCTTCGTCTATCGCAAGGCAAAGGTCAGGTTCCTGCGCGAAGCAGGTGAGATCGTCCTTCCAGAAGGCCAGGAGATCGTCGCTCCGGACCAGCAAAACGCCACACGCAAGCTGCAATTCGCAAGGACACCTTTCGCGGTCACGTTCCAGTCTGGATGGTTTCGCTTCAAACTCTGCACCGTTCATATCTATTACGGCAAATCGGCTGACAGCTCCCCTCAAATGGAACAGCGCCGAAGCGAAATCGAAAAGATTGCAGCCTTCCTCGCCGATGTTCAGAAAGCAGAAAAGCGAAGCTCCGGCACCGATGCCAACATGATCCTGCTGGGTGACTTCAACATTATCAGCCCGGAACACAGGACCATGACAGCGCTGCTCGATGCGGGCTTTGTCACCACCGATGGCATACGGGATGCAGCCACCAGCCTTTCAGGCAAGCACCATTACGACCAGATTGTCTTCAAGCTCGCAGAAAAGCGGGTGAAACTTGGTGTATCTGGTGTTCTGAATATCTTCGACAGCGTCTATCGCAGCGAGGATGCAGGCCATTATGCCACCAAATCCGCGATCAAGAAAATAACCCACGGCAGGGACGGAACAGCGCGGGCCGAAGACAAGGCAAAGGATTATTTCCGCAGCTATTACCGCAAGCACCAGCTCTCGGACCACAATTTGCTCTGGTGCGAGATCAAAACCGATTTTTCAGGACACTATCTCGACGCCGTGGCTGCAGGCCGCGATCCGCGCAAAATGTAACCGACTCTGCGACGCCCGCGCCGCCAGTTGTCAATTGTCTGTTGTTAGGCGATGTGAATTGCCAGCAGCAGCCACTGGACGAGATTGATCACCAGGCTGACGATGAACAGCCGGCGGCGGAGCATTACCCGGTTGCTCGTCAGGTGAACATAGGCGTGAACCGCGCGGGCCAGCACGAAGGCCCAAGCCGTGACAAGTGCAGCAAGACCTGCCCCGCCCGTCACAAACAGCGAAATGCTGGCTGCAAAAAACAGCACAGGCAGTTCGAACTGGTTGGACAGGTTGCGAACAGCGGTCGCACTTGGCTCGGGCTCGATGGACGGCACCTTGAAATCCGATGTTCTGGCAGTGCCCGCCTTTATCGCGCCGATGCGCCGCGCCGAAACCACTAGATAGATCACGTAGGTCAGCAGCACTTGAGCCAGAACTGGCCAGAATATCGCAGTGGATGTGGTCATGGTTGGAAGTGCCCTTGTTGCTGCAACCAGACTTTCCCTAAACTGCATTCACCTCATCGACAAGGGACGAGACAGCTGCCGCTCCGATCAAGATCTATTGGGGCCTCGTTCGATCGCCGGAACTGCGGGGGCTCTTCCATCGCCATACCCAAAGTGCGGAAATCAGGCTGAAAGCCAGGGCAAGGCTGGCAAATTTGCTGCGTGTCAGGACCTGCAGCACAAAAACAAAGCTTTCATTAAACGCCAGATTGAGAGCGTTGGGGCCGAACATGGCATCTGCCACGGAATTCTCGATAAAGTCACTGGCCAGGTACGTGAAGGCCAGAGCGAGGGTCAGACCGGATCCGACGCCAACCACTGGCGGAATTTGGGACGATTGTGCAGGCCTGAACAGCGCAGCAAAAGCGCAGAACCCGATACTGCCTGCCAGCAAGGGCGGAAGCACCAAGTCAAATCCGGCGTGCAATGCCACGTAGGCTTCCGAGGCACTGGCTCTGCCCGCGGCTTGAGATGAGGCGTAATCAGCCTTGAAGGCCGCGAACAATGCGCGCGCGCCCTCTTCATCATGCCCCAGCAGCATTTGATCGGGCAGTTTGAAGCCGTCGATCAGCACTGTGACCGCAGGGACTTCAATGAGATAAATCCAGGTAAAAAGCCCGGCTGTGAGCACACACAATAGCCAGCCGGGCCATAGAAGTTTCATTACATCGAGCCAGGGTAATTCGGGCTTTCCCGGGTGATGGTCACATCATGGGTGTGACTTTCGCGCAAGCCCGCACCGGAGATGCGGACAAAGGTGGCCCGCTCGTGGAAGTTCTTCAGGTCAGGTGCGCCAACATAGCCCATCGCCGCCTTGAGCCCGCCGGCGAGCTGGTGCAGCACGCCGGATACAGGTCCCTTGTAGGGAACCTGACCTTCAATACCTTCGGGCACCAGCTTGAGCGTGTCGCGAACCTCTGCCTGGAAATAGCGATCGGCAGAGCCGCGGGCCATGGCGCCCACGGACCCCATGCCACGATAGGCCTTGAACGAGCGACCCTGATGCAGATAGACCTCACCCGGGCTTTCATCGGTACCCGCCAGCAGTGAGCCGACCATGACCGCCGACGCACCGGCGGCAATCGCCTTTGCAAGGTCACCGGAAAACTTGATCCCGCCGTCCGCGATTACCGGGATTCCATGCTTGTGGGCTTCGTCGACAGCGCTCATGATGGCTGACAGCTGCGGTACGCCCACGCCTGCGACAATACGGGTTGTACAGATGGAGCCCGGCCCGATACCGACTTTCACGGCATCCGCGCCGGCATCAATGAGTGCCCTGGTGCCTTCTGCGGTCGCTACGTTTCCGGCCATGATCCGAACTGAATTGGACATCTTCTTCGCGCGGGTAACCGCGTCCAGGACACGTTGGGAATGCCCGTGTGCCGTGTCGATCACCAGAAGGTCGACGCCGGCGGCAATCAGGCGCTCGGCGCGCTCGAAGCCATCCTCGCCAACGGACGTTGCGGCTGCGGCGCGCAGACGGCCCTGCTCGTCCTTGGAGGCATGCGGGTTGAGCTGCGACTTCTCGATGTCCTTGACGGTTATCAGGCCAACGCAGCGTCCCTCGGCGTCAACCACCACCAGCTTTTCGATGCGGTGGCTGTGCAGCAATCGCTTGGCTTCGGTCTGCTCAACGCTTTCCTTGACCGTGATCAGGTTCTCATGGGTCATGAGTTCACGGATCTTCTGGTTAGGATCCGTTGCGAAACGCACGTCGCGGTTGGTCAAAATACCCACCAGATGGCCCGGATCGCTCGCGCCACCACGGTGCTCGACAACCGGAATACCGGAAATGCCATACGCCTTCATCAACGCCAACGCTTCGGCCAGCGGCGCATCGGGGCTGATGGTCACCGGATTGACGACCATGCCGCTTTCGAATTTCTTGACTTGATGGACCTGCTCAGCCTGCTCCTCAGGGGTCAGGTTGCGGTGGATGACACCAATACCGCCAGCTTGCGCCATGGCAATGGCAAGCCGTGCCTCAGTGACGGTGTCCATGGCCGAAGAGATGATTGGCAGATTGAGATTAAAATCGCGCGCGATGCGGGTGGCGATATTGACCTGGCCGGGCATCACTTCCGAATGACCGGGCTGCAGCAGCACATCATCAAAAGTCAGCGCTTCTGCGCCGGTAATGGTTTGGATTATGGTTGCCATCGCCTGTCGGCTCCGTGTGTTCGGGGCCGCCCAAACCGGGCTGCCCGGTGGTGTTTCGGGTATCTCGCGTTGGCAGCGGCAAGTACCACGCTTCCCGGGCTTATGAAAGAGCCGGAAGGCCTTTGATCACTGAAATTCGCTGCGGCGCACACTTTCCGGTTCTACGGAAAACAAAAACCCGGGCATTGCTGCCCGGGCCCTGGCTCTCGCACCGGCATTAGGTGACTGTCTACAGATCGAACTGGTAGGTTTCGGCGATGAACCGATAGCCTTGAGACCCCTCATCAACAGTCCGGGACGATCAGAACCCTTCGACTACGACCTTGCCCTTGGCGGCGCCCGTTTCAATGAGAGCGTGGGCCTTGCGCATGGTCTCGGCGTTGATCGGGCGGAGCACGGTATCCAGCGTGGTGCGAATGCGGCCGGCATCGATTTCCGCAGCCACGTAGGTGAGCAATTTGTGCTGCTCGATCATGTCCGGCGTCTGATGCATTGCGCGGGCGAACATGAACTCCCAATGCAAGCTTGCGGCCTTCATCTTCATGCCGGCCATCGGCATCGGCTGATCAGTGTCATCAATGGTGACAATTGCACCTTCGGCCCGGATCAGTTCCACCGCGGTTTCCCAGTGGCGCATGTCGTTGAAGACGGCGATGTGGTCGACATGCTGGAAGCCGAGTGCGCGAACCTGCGCAACCATGTCCTCGCGGTGATTGACCACGTGATCTGCACCGAGTTGCTTGACCCAGGCAGTCGTTTCCGGCCGTGAAGCCGTGGCGATGACGACCAGCCCGGCGGCCTTGGCCAGCTGAATGCCGATAGACCCGACGCCACCACCGGCACCGATGATGAGAATGGATTGCCCCTTGTCAGCTCCATCACGATCAATGCCGAGACGGTCGAAGAACGCCTCGTAGGCAGTGATCGTCGTCAGCGGCAGAGCAGCCGCTTCGGCAAAACTCAGGCTGCTGGGCTTGAAGCCGACAATGCGCTCATCGACCAGATGGAATTCCTGGTTGGTACCCGACCGTGTGATATCACCGGCGTAGTAGACCTCGTCGCCGACCTTGAACAGCGTGACGTCAGGACCAACAGCTTCGACGATGCCGGAGGCGTCATAGCCGATGACGCGGGGTGTTTTCTCGACCGTGTCCTTGGGGGCGCGGACTTTGGTATCGACGGGGTTCACCGACACAGCCTTTACCGCAACAAGGATGTCGCGTCCGGAGGGGATCGGCTTGGGCAGGTCCACGTCAAGAAACGCCTTGGGGTTTTCAACGGGAAGGTAGTGGGTAAGGGCAACTGCTTTCATCGGATTTATTCCTGTTCTTGCGTGAGTCTGGATATGATCGATTCGACAAGGCTCAGGATTTCCTGAGATTTGCGAAGATCGAGGGCGTCGGGATGGGGAGCGGCAAAGCGGCCTGAATCATTGTCGAAATAGAGGCCCGCAGCCGTGGCAAACTCTTTCTCCAGCGCCGCACGGCGGAGTATGTCGGCGCCGATGGCCAGGTCGGCGCCTGCGACACCGAAGGCCTCTTTCACCATCTTGCTGCCAAGCATGGACCCGGGGTTGACCGAAACAACGAGCGGGCCTTTGCCCTTGAATCGCAGCCCCAGACTCCGGGACCACATGGTCAGGGCCAACTTGCTTTGCGCATAAGCCGCACCGTCGGAGAGACCGGTTTTTCCGGAAAGGGCTTGCGGATCGACCGGTGCCTGTGCGGCCGATGACAGGTTGATCACACGGCCCGATGGCTCCATTAGCGGCAAGAGCCGTTGGGTGAGCAGGTAGGGGGCGATGGTGTTGACCGCGAACCGGATATCAAGCCCTTCGGCAGTCATTGGCTCGGCCGCCCGATAGACACCGGCATTGTTGATCAACACATCAAGCCTTGCATGCCGCCCGGTCACCTCATCTGCCAATGCTTCGACATCAGCCATGCGCGAAAGGTCGGCCACATAGGTTTCAACGCTCCCGCCATTGCTCAATGCCGAGAGGATTTTGGCGGCCTTAGTGATCTTGTGCGGATTGCGCCCGTGCAGCAACACATTGTGTCCGGCAGCAGCCAGAAGCTTGGCGGTTTCCAGGCCTATGCCGTCAGTCGAGCCGGTGATGAGTATGGTTTTCAACATGATGCTCTCTTGCTTGCCGGTGGCGCCGTAGGCAGGCCCCAGCCGATCCCTGGCGGGGCCTGCCAGTTCAACCAACCTGGGTCATTTCATTGAGAGTGAACTCGACGACCGCACCTTCGGTGGCCTGCATGTAGGCAGCCAGATGCGGGGCATTCATGTGGGTCTGCCAAAGCTCGCGGGATTCCCAGTTTTCATGAAACATGAAGTGCGCCGGATTGGCATTGTCCTGATACAGATCATAGTTGAGGCATCCGGCCTCTGCGCGGGTGATCGAGATCAGCTTTTCCAGCTCCGCTTTGACCAGCGCGATCTGGTCGGGGGCTGCCTTGATATTGGCGACAATGGTCAGTCTAGTCATTTCGAAATCTCCTGGGTTCAAGATGATCTACACCTAACCACTTGCCCGGACCGAATAAACGAGCAATATACGAATTGATAATCCGGATATTCCGCATAATGCTCCTGACCAACATTGCACTGTTCCAGACGATCATTGAAAAAGGCAGCCTCTCGGGAGCCGCACGCGAACTCGGCTTGTCGCCCACAACAGTTTCCGAGCGGCTTGCAGCCCTGGAGGCGCATTACGGAGTGGTGCTGCTTAACCGCACCACCCGCTCGATCAGCCTCACTGAAGAAGGCCGGACGCTGATGGAAGGCGCAAGGCATGTCCTGGCAGAGATGGAGGACCTTGATACCCGCATCCGGCAGGGTGCACACACCCTGTCGGGGCTCATCCGCATCAGCGCGCCAAGTGACCTTGGCCGCACGATTGTGACGAATGAAATAAACAGGTTCCTGGCACACCACCCGTCCATTTCCATCGAACTGATGCTTACCGATGGCTATATCGACCTTGTCGGACAAGGATATGACATCGCCGTCCGCTTTGGAGAGGTGACCGACAGCTCTTTGCGGATCAGAAGTCTTGGCTCAAAGCGGCGGCTGATTTGCGCTGCGCCAGATTATACAAAAAAGCATGGGGCTCCGCAGACACCTGCTGATTTGAAAAACCATAATTGCCTGGTCATGCGGTTCGGCATTAACCTCGACAATGTCTGGCGGTTTGGCCCCGATATCGTCAAGCAGATCGTGACAGTGCGGGGGGACCGCGTTGCCAATGACAGTGCGCTGGTGCGGCAATGGGCTCTGGATGGCCACGGAGTGATGAACAGATCGGAACTGGATGTCGGGCCTGACATCAGGGCCGGTCGTCTGGTCGAGCTTCTGACGGACCATGCCGCTCCAGCGACGCCGATCCAGATGCTGTTTCCACCCAGCCGGGCTCAGCCCAGACGGGTCAGGGCTCTGGCCGACCAATTGGCCCTGCGGCTACAGGCCGGGGGCCAGACCGAAGCCCCAACCGAGTGAACACAATTGCCCGGCAGCAAATGATATTTTGCCACCCTTTCGGTGGCGGCATTTTCCTGTAGAACAAAGTGCTTGTTTGAAGAGCGGTCGAAGGCTGAGCAGCGTCTCCCGCGTCAATGGATATTCATCGTGAACCGCTCGATACCGCTCGTTCTGGCCATCGCCCTTTTCATGGAACAGATGGATTCCACCGTCATTGCCACAGCCTTGCCGGCAATTGCGGCCGATATTGACACGAGCCCGATCTCGCTCAAGCTGGCGCTGACGGCTTATCTGGTATCGCTTGCGGTGTTCATCCCGATTTCCGGCTGGATGGCCGACCGGTTTGGCGCGCGGCGGATTTTTGCAATCGCCATCGGGGTGTTCCTTGCAGGCTCGATCGCCTGTGCGGCTTCGGGCAGTCTCCTGGAATTTGTCATTTCGCGGTTCCTGCAAGGCATGGGCGGGGCAATGATGACTCCGGTCGGCCGTCTGGTTCTGCTCAGATCGACCGAAAAAACGCAACTGGTCAGCGCCATGGCCTGGCTGACGATCCCGGCGCTTGTCGGCCCGATGGTCGGCCCTCCCGTGGGCGGCTTCCTCACCACGTTCCTGACCTGGCACTGGATCTTCCTGATCAATATTCCAATCGGGCTTGCGGGAATCGTCTTTGCGCTCAAGATCCTGCCCGACGATGGCGTACGTGTGCGTGAGAAGGTTGACTGGTTGGGTTTTCTTCTCTCGGCCGGGGCGGCCTCGGGCATCGTGTTCGGTCTGTCGGTGATCAGCCTGCCGGTTCTGCCACCGGCCTGGGGGATCACGGCGACAGCCGGGGGCATCCTGTCACTGATCGCTTATCTCAGGCACGCCAGGTCTCATCCGAAACCGCTGCTTGACCCCAAACTGTTCCGGAACCGGACTTTCGCCCTGTCCTCGCTTGGCTCAAACCTGTTTCGGGTTGGTGCGGGCGCCGTTCCCTTTCTGCTGCCATTGATGCTTCAACTGGGATTTGGCATGTCGCCGTTCCAGTCGGGCATGATCACCTTCATTTCCGCAGCCGGCGCCATCATGATGAAATTCGTCATCAAGCGCATTCTCAGTTCCGTCGGATTTCGCCGCACGCTGCTGGTGTCGGCCGCAGGAGCGGCCTTGTCGATCGCGGTCAACGGGTTCTTCAGCCCTACCACGCCGATCGCATTGATTCTGGTGATCCTGTTCCTCGGCGGGCTTGTCCGGTCGATGTTCTTCACATCGGTCAATGCGCTGACATTCTCCGAGATTGCTCCGGAAACCGCAGCGCAAGCGACCGCCCTCACATCGGCATTCCAGCAGGTGTCCATCGCCATCGGGGTGGCCGTTGCCGGCGGCATAGTCGAAGTGGTCAGCACCATGAATGGCGGAGTGCTGGATCTGGGCGCGTTTCAAACGGCATTCTTCGTGGTGGCTGCAATCGCAGCCTTCGCCATCATCCCGTTTCTGGCTCTGCCGCCCAATGCCGGCAATGCGGTGTCAGGACACACGCTCAAGCAGGCGGGTCCGCGCGCCGCCTCACCCGTCCGCAGTTGATCCCGAATTGCTGCGGCCCTTGAAGCCCTTGGCGAGAACGAACATCTCAACCGATTCCGCGCGTGAAGATGGTGGTTTGATGTGAATGACAGATTTGAAGTTCTGCTTCAGCAGGGTCAGCAAATCATTCTCGGTTCCGCCCTGAAAGGTCTTGGCGAGAAAATGTCCGCCCGGCGTGAGAGTTTCGATGGCGAAATGCGCCGCAACCTCGCACAAATGCATGGTCCGAAGATGATCGGTGCGCTGATGCCCGGTGGTGGGCGCGGCCATATCCGACAACACCACGTCGGGCGCGCCTCCGAGCGCATCTTTCAGCGCCTGCGGCGCCGCGTCATCGAGAAAGTCCATCTGCAGGAACTTGACGCCCGCCAGACCGTCCATCTCGAGAAAGTCGATGGCCACAACCTTGGGATCGTCATCGGTGGAATCTGTCACCTGCGCAGAGATCTGCGACCAGCCGCCAGGGGCAGCTCCCAGATCGATGATGCGCTTGGCCTTATCGAGAATCTTGTGCTTCTCGTCGATTTCCAGAAGCTTGTAGACTGCGCGTGAGCGGTAGCCTTCCTGCTTGGCCTGCTGGACATAAGGATCGTTGAGATGACGCTCGATCCAGCGCCGCGACGACGCCTTAAGCTTACTCTTTCGCTTTACCTTTTGTCCGAGCTTGCGCCCGGTGGGACCTGAGGGAGGACGGGTCATGTTTTTTCCCCTTGGGCCGACCGCTGGTTGCGGTAGCGGAAATTCCGCCCACTGCGCCGCCAGGCACCGTCGGACGCCATCATTTCGTTGAGCAACCCCTCGCGCAACCCGCGGTCGGCGACACGCATTCGCTGGGATGGCCAGCGCTTGCGGATAGACTGCAGAATCGCGCAACCGGCAAGAACAAGATCCGCGCGGTCAGCCCCTATACAGGGGTTGGCGGCGCGGGCTTCGAAATCCCAGGACAACAGCCGGTCGAGCATCAGATCCACATCTTCATTAGACAGCCACAAGCCGTCCACCTTGCGGCGGTCATAGCGCGGCAGATCAAGATGAAGACCGGCAAGTGTCGTGACAGTTCCTGAAGTGCCCAGCAGGTGAATCCGCCCCTCGCCCAGTCCTGAAAAGGCAGGCAGTGGTGGAGGATCGAAAGCAGCCAGCATGACATCAACTTCCGCGACCATCGCCTGGAAAACGGTTGGCGTCACCAGACACCCTCCGTGGCGTTCCGACAGGGTGACGACGCCAACCGGCAGCGAAGTCCAGGCCTTGATGTGATTGGCCAGCCGGTTCGAACGGTTTTCTGTCAGGTCGATCATGGCGATCTCGGAAGATCCGCCACCGATATCAAACAGCACCAAACCGTCGGTTTCCCGGCCAACCAGCGATGAGCAACCGGCAACCGCGAGCCTGGCTTCGGTTTCCCGGGTGACTATTTCAAGTTCAAGCCCGGTTTCGAGCAGAACCCGGGCGAGAAATTCTTCGCCATTGCGTGCCGAGCGGCAAGCTTCGGTGGCGATCAGACGATGACGCCGTACGGGACGGTTTTTCAGCTTTCCGGCGCAGACCTTCAGCGCCTCTACAGCCCGGTCCATGGCGTCCTGCGACAATTCACCAGTGGCATCGAGCCCTTCTCCCAACCGGACAATGCGGGAGAACGCATCAACGACCCTGAACTGGCCGGGCCGCGTCGGCTGAGCGATCAGCAGCCGGCAGTTGTTGGTGCCCAGATCAAGTGCTGCATAAAGATCATCAGCATGCCTGCGGGCGACCGCTGAAGACGCTACGGCTCCCTGAGCGGCAAGTGTGGAGGCTTCGCCGTTACGCTGGCCGTGACCAGCCGTGCCTGCATGGGTCTTGACCTGCGCCTGACCCGGTGCCTTCTGCGGAGCCAATGGACGGCCCTGTATTTCGCGGCCGGATTTGCGGCGTCTGCGACGGCCTTTTTTCTCACCGGTCACCGCCGTGGTGGCGGCTGGCGCAAGGCTGTTGGGAGTGGACGGGCTGGACGCGCCGGAAGCCCCTTTATTGTCGGCCTTGCGCGCAGATTTCCGCCGCCGTCGCCTGCGCCGTCCGGACGGCTCAGAGCCGCCTTTGTCGGTGGTGGAATCACTGGCTGAAGCGCGCACTGATGGCGTGCCATCAGTAGACGAGCTTGAGACCACGGGCTTGCCGTGTCCCTGCTTCACGCCGTCTGCCGCCGCCGTTGAGGCGCGTTCAGACGGCTTGTCACCTGCCAGTGATGCACCTGCGTTTGGCATTTCGCCATCCCGAAGGTCTTTCACGGTCTGTCCTGTCGTGCGCGGCGGGCAAAAACTTGCCCGCACCGCGCTTCACGGTTTGTCGTTGATAAAAGATTAGCAAACCGGCGAACAGAACGCAAAACTCTTTTTGCCTCGCCTGGGGGCGCATTTGCCGCTGGGTCGCTTCAACGCTGTGATCGGAGTGTTCAAACTGATTGGAAAAAACTGTAGAATCGGGGTTTGCATCCTCGCCGATTATTGGTTATAAGCCGCCCCGCTGGCCTGAAATTTTCAGGCCGTGCCCATGTTGGGGAATAGGTTAACGGTAGACCCGCAGACTCTGACTCTGTTAGTCCTGGTTCGAATCCAGGTTCCCCAGCCAACCACCTTACGCATTTCCATGCCGACCGTTTCCGTCGCCAATAACGGCGTATTTTCCGTGACTTAGCCGGACGACGGTATAACTGAGACGCCTAAGGCGACCGATTTGAGGGGCAATATCCCGCTTTGTCTCTGTTTGCCATTTCGGGGCTGACAGTTTGCGGATACCGCATCGACACCCCATCGGACAGCGATGATGAAGTCCCACGAGTTTGCGAATTTTGAGAAAGATCGTTTTCAGAGAGCGGCAGCAATGCTCCGCTGGGCCTGCCAGTCAGATGGCATCGGATTGAGCCCAAGCCACTTTGCGGTCAGGCCAACAGGCTGATCGCCATGGGCGATTGATCTGATAATGTCAGGAGCGAGGAAGGCCAGATCGATGACTTGGAGAATTCGGCGCTTCGTGAGATTTTCACTTGCTGCGATTTCCTCGATTGTCTGACCCTGCTTGATTGCCTCGTAGTATTGATGCGCCTTGGCGATGCTGCGGATCAGCGTGGCATCAACTGCTTTCAATGGTGCTGCCCCGATCACCAGTTTGGTTTCGACGCCACGCTTCCTTAACTGGAACGGGGTGGTGAAGGTGAGTGCTTCCACATTCAATTCTGTTGCTGCGATGCCCAGGCAATCGGCGGTGCTTTGACGATCCAGTTCGATATCGACCTGCCCTGGCTTGATCGTGGCGCCTTTGATGCAAGACAGGATATTCCTCAAAGCTCGCGCTTCTAGTTGCAACCCCGTTTCATCCAAAGTCAGCCCTATCTTCGCAATTGTCTCGGTGGATGGAGCGCCGAGCAAATTGATCGGAAGCCGTTCGCGCAGATGGCTCAATACAACGTCCGCCATCTGTTGTTCCAATGCCTTGGCCGGTAATCGCCAGCCACCCTTCTGGGGATTCCTTTCCTTGTCTTTGCCCGCACCGCTGAGCAACCGGTTGGAGATATAGTAGCGGTAGCGCCTCCCCTTCTTGTTGGCATGGCTCGGAGTCAATCGATCACCGGTTTCATCGACCATTTTACTCGCCAACAAGGTGGAGTTTGAGCTGCTCCCGGGTTTGCGGCGTTTCCGGACAGCGCCGTCTTTCAGACGCTCTTGAACCCTCTCCCAGGTTTCCGGATCAACGATCGCCTGATGCTGTCCTTCATGGATCTGAGCGCGATGGCGGATGCGACCGGAATAGACCGGGTTACTCAGGAGGTAGTGGATGTGTGAAGGCTCAAACGGGGCATCACCGCCAATCTTTCGAGCCTGATCTGTGACGATTGCGTCAAACTCCATCGAGCCATCTGTGGGAACGCAGCCGTGCCCGTCCAAGATTTGCGGGGTCATGCCGACACCCACTTTGGGTGGATTCTTCGGCCTGGCCTTGGTGCGCAGACCCAATCGGTCAGCGTGCTGTTTTACCGCCTTGATCGTTCCGTGTTGCAGATAGAGATCGAACAGCGTTCTGACGGTCTTGGCTTCCTCCTCGACGATCTTCAACGTCCGACCATCGGGTTCGTAGCCAAGCGGAATGGTGCCACCCATCCACAGACCCTTCTTCTTCGATGCCGCAATCTTGTCTCGGATGCGCTCGGCGGTGACTTCGCGTTCGAATTGGGCAAAGGACAGAAGCACGTTCAGCGTAAGCCTCCCCATGCTGGTGGCAGTATTGAATGATTGCGTCACTGACACGAAGGAAGCCTCCGCCGCATCCAGTCGATCAACCAGCTTGGCGAAGTCGGCCAGCGACCGGGTCAGACGGTCGATCTTGTAGATGACGATCTGGTCCACCAGCCCCTCGTCGACATCCTGCAACAACCGTTTCAGCCCTGCCCTTTCCAACGTTCCGCCGGATATGCCGCCATCATCATAGTGCTCAGGGAGCGGAACCCAGCCTTCATGCTTCTGGCTGGTGATATAGGCAGCGCAGGCCTCCCGCTGGGCATGGAGCGAATTGAACTCCTGGTCTAACCCCTCCTCCGACGATTTCCGCCTATAGATGGCGCAACGGATCTTATTCATGGCTTAACCCAATCCGAAGAACCGTGGCCCTGACCAATGGGCACCGGTGATCTTGCGGGCGATGGCGCTGAGCGAGCGGTACCGTTTGCCATCGAGTTGGAAGCCTCCATCAAGCACTTCCACCTGATAGGTGCGGCCATTCCATTCGCGCACCAGATGAGTGCCAGGGCGGAGGACCGTTTGCGAAGGCGGCGTCCCCTTCCCGGTCTTCCTCACCGGCTTTTGATCCTGCTTCAAAGCCGCTTTGAGAGCTTTTCGAACCGCCGCTGAATGGCCACCATGGACCTTCACTTGAGCCTCATAAGCCAGCGCGCTGCGCATGAACTGCACGGAGACATATTTGAGTGGTTGCCCGCCAATCGTTCGTCTCCATTGATCGATGCAGGCCTCCCGTGTCAATTCATCGAATGCGGCCACGTCAGGGACTGGCATCGCAGACATCGCCCGGTTCATGACGACGCCTCAACCGGCTCGGCGGCTTCCGTTCCGGGCCGGGCTTTGATGGCATAGACTATCTCGCCGCTCTTCGCCGACTTCGAGGTGGCGACCTCAAAACCGCGTTTTCGCAGGCCCGACACTGCCGCCCGAACTGTGTGGGCCTGCCAGCCCAGACGACCGATGATCACTGAGATGCGCGTACCGTTGTGTTTCGACAGCAGCGCAATCAATTGGTCCTGTTTGCTCTTGGTGCCCGACTTGCTCGCTCCGGCACGGGATGCTCCTCTGGCCTGCCTAGGTTTGCTCGCTGCAACCGATTGCACGACCCCGTTCTGGTCGGCTTCACTCTTGGTCATTTGGGTGTTCATCGTGATCTCCACTCAGATTCAGAGACCGGACTATCCGGCCCCGCACTGAGGGAAGCCCGCGTCGCGGGCATGGTCTGCCTTCGTCGTTCGCGGCCTGACCTCAAACAGTACTGCTTCCTTTGCTGAGGAAGTCCAGCAGGCTTTGTGCCGTCTGTGAGCGCCAGCTTCGATTTGTTGATCCGTCGGTGGCGGATGATGGTCATCTCATAGATAGTGACCGCTTCGCGCCCCCAAGTCGGTCTTTCGCGGTCTTAGAACCAGGACCCCTAAGCAGCCATTCGCTGCGCTCCGCACCAAGGTCCTGACAGGGCGGGGAGTGTGAATTCGCCGCAACTGCGCAGAGGTTATGTCAATTTGCGGAAGCGGACATCGATGTGACGGAGATTGACTCCGTGATGTTGCGTTGCCGCATGACCGCTCCGAGCCCAAAATTACCTTTATATTGGCAAAACAAATGTCCGCTTTGTGTGCAAACACTGGTTGAAGTTTTCGCACATGTCGATCACAATCGTTTAAAAGGTGTTTGTGAACGATGCACAAATGATAACGTGCGAGAAAATATGGATTTTTTTGAGACCGAAGGAACGGCACTTGGGCTCCGGGCAAAAAATGAACTCATTCACCATGGAAGTTCGCTTTTTGCTTGTTTTGCTGCTTTGCAGCTTGGGCGCTTCCTCTGCTCTCGCGAACAACGCCGAATATTTCCAAATTAAGCGAATTGTGCAGTCGATGGTGGCGTCGGGGTCTCTAACCGCGAACGACATGAGGGCGTATGAGAATGAATTCAATGCTGGTCGGAACGAAATTTATCTCCACGGTTGCTCATTGGACTTCAATACCAGCTTCGATGGACCGGTGTTTAATTACTACTATATTGCCTTCCAAGTCGAATTTGCAAAGAAAGTTCTTGCTGACGAAGGCTACCCGGCTTCGGCATGGCGCGATGCACTCATAGAATTTGAAGATACGGCTCTAAGGAGGGCACGGCAGACGGATGATCCATACGAATTGCTTGTTTCGTTTGACCTGGTAGCTCAGAAACTTGCGGCTGAGTTGGGCGCCAGCCCTCGCTCGAGTCGCCGGCTGTCTGGGAAGAAAGGAGGCGAATGCGGCGATGGGGGATTTACCGTTGAATTCGTTTCGGAACCTGATGGTGCTCGGTTATGGGTATTATATGAGTTTGACTATCTCCTGTGCCAGGCAAAGGGCATTGATCCGTGGAATATTAGTGGAGGATCAGATTGCCCCTGGATGGAAACTAGTGTTGGTAGCGTTGATTTTGATTCCGAAGTTTATGTTGATTCTGGAAACTATCGATTTGTTGCGCGTTGGCCCGATGGTCACGAAACAACTGGTAGGCGAAAGCTACGCGCTTCCGACTACACCCCTGATCGTGGCGATGTCGTGGTTATTAGGAGATAGTTGGATTGGCTCTAAAGGATTTTCGTGACTTTTTTGGTGAATTCATCGCACTCGTTGGCGCTGCTGTTGCAACGGCAGCACTCGTATTAATCACTGCTCTATCTGGTCTTATACCTCCATGGCCAGAGGCAATTGTCCAGATAACAGCGATACTGCAACTGGCAATACTTATGTTTGTATACCAATTTTACAAGCGTTCTTCGAAAAAAATCATCGATAAAAGAATGAAATTATTTTTGGTATATACGATTTTATTTTGTGTACTATATCTTTCCGCATATTCATTACTTGTCTACGAAGTACCCGATGAAACGAAAGATCTTCGAGGTCTCTTTTGCACCGCCGAGGCGATGTTGGTTTACATTGATAGTTGTCCAATTTTTTCAGAGGAGCAAATTGCTGACGCTGGTTTCATCCCGCGAAAATTATGGACGCCATTGGGCATACTTTTATCACGTCTTATTCTATTATTGTCTTGGGGAGCCTTCTTTGGCTTTTTGGTAAGCCTCTTTGCCACTTTCGTGGTTTACCAAAGGCGGACTTAAAACCCGTGTTCAAATTAGCTGCAATGTGTAGCTAAGCAGCCTGCATTAACCTAAGTGAGAGGGAAAACCTTCGATCGCTTTAGATTTCGCAGGTTGATCGATTTTTCGCTAAGAGGCTGATTCAAAAGTCCTGCAACGAAAACAATGAGTTAAATATGGTGCCAACGTGGTAGTATTTTTCAAGTTTGCGGAGTTGCAAGGCTTCAAAAACCCAAGAATTTAATTCTTGGCTGCAGCCTCAAACCTAACTCGTTGAAAAAATGGGCTTATTTTTAAATCTGGCTCTAAGGTCGAAAGCTCCGCGCCATCGCCCGTCGCATTAACCGCCTATCAAGGCAAAACCAACGCCGGAAACGAACTCAACGCTGGATAAAACCTGGGGGCAAGGTCAATCTGAACCGCCGACCGGCGCCTCGGATATACTAAGGCATTGAATGTCCAACAACTTGATGCGCGGAGCACCAACTGCCGTGGAACTCACTATTAATGCCGACGCGTCTCGAATGTTCCCACCAGGGTTCTTTCCGATCGGCAGGCATTGGGAAAGCCGTAAGCGACAAGCGGCCCCCATCTAGCAGGACTGAACCTTATCGCGTATGGCATGAGGCATCGATTTCTCTGATTTCGAGGATCTACGTCTACGCCTACGTCTATCCGTCAGGCGACCAGCGAGAACCCGAGCATCGCCGAGATTTCCTTGCTATCCAGAATTGATCGTTTGCGGAGATCTTGACGAAGTCTGGCTTCCTGGAAGGCTGATCCGATTTCATACGCAGGATTGCGGACTAGCTCCAGAAACAGTACATCCAGACACGACAGGTAATACTCGCATAAGTTCGTCAAGAGCGTTTCAATGTTCCGGGATGGGCTTGCGTTGTGCACGATTCTATTTCGCTCGAGGTAAATTCGCTTTGTTTGCCAGATTATCTTTTGGTCATGTCCATCGAGCGTCGTCGATGTACTTTTCGCGGTTTTGAGCTTCGTAAGTAGTCGGAACGTTCGTAGCTGTGCGAGTGGCCGGTCGGCCATGAAAGCCTCGAGGTCTTTGGAGACTGCCAGATGGTTCGGATCGAGAATTGCCAGGCCGAAGCGGTAAAGTTCGGATTTGGTTTCCTTGATCGGTTTGATGATGTCAGCAAAGCGTTCAGGGTCTTTTTCTCGATGAAGGGAATACACCCATTGGAGCATGTTTCGGAAGTACGCGGCGCGCTGCGCCGTCACGACGACCTCACAAATCTCGTCGATCCTGTTTTCCTTATCCTTCAGCCTCGAAAGAAGCCCTTCCAATGCTGACCATACCGATACAAGCTGGGTTGATAAGCCGTCGGCGTGAAACCCGTTCGCGTACTCCGTAATAGATTTACGAATTTTATCGGAGACCTCCGGCAGTAGAGTATTACCAAGCAAGATGGAAACTCGTTCCCCTACGATCTTGTTGGCGTACTTGTCGGAAACTCGTCTGCGCCATCGCATGGGCGAGAGGGGCCCGACAATCGCATGTCCATCCGCGGTTCCGGCCCGCACGATGACCATTCGATCAACCCAATCAGCTTCGGAATGGGCGTTCATTGTATAAGCAATCGAGCGAGCTAGGACTAATTTTGCCTCTGCCCGCGCGCGCGCATCTCCAAAATCATAGGCCTCGAGATCCTTGAGCAGAAAGACGCTCTTGCTGGTGTCACCGGGGTTCAAGGCGCCCTTGTGGCGTTCATAGATCTCGGGCGGCACCTTGCCGGTGACACCCGTGGCAAGGTCACTTGGTAAAGCTGAGCTCAATTCAGATGCTGCACTCACGTAGGCATCAAATTTGCTTAAACGACAAGGAAATGCGGCGAAGAATTTTTGGAGAATTCGAACGGGTTTAGTTCCTGTCAAACGGTTCTTGAGGATCGCTCCGACCTGACGAAATACTTCCTCCTCCGAGTGTCCTGAGTTAATCAAGTGCGAGTAAAACAGTTCGCTGAGCTTGAGCAAATCTTCACCGCCCTTCGTGGGCGTTGCGATTCCGTCCTTGATTTCCTTTTCGAGGAGATCACGGCATTCGCGCAGGTATGATGTTTCCAATCTGGCGTGCAAGCGTGCCACCGCAAACGTCTTACTGGATAGCGTCTTTTCGTCGAAGAGATACTCGAGCTCATCCCACTCGGATACAAATCCGCGCTTGATAACGAGGTCGCGTCGCCCGAACCAATGAAGCTCCTCCAAGAGGCTGGAGATGGCGCCCTCACGCAAACCAGACGTTTCCATCTCTCTCGTAAAGCGGATGATCTCTTCACATCTGTGAAAGGTATTCAGTGACGTCGCGCGAAACAAATCCCTCGTGAAATAAGAACTGAAATCTAAGACGATGTCAGCGAAAAAATCTAGGACGTTGTCGCTACTCATTTATAGCTCCTGAAGCAAATCTTCTCGTCTATTACGCGAAACCCGTAAACAGCTCGTTTTCTTGGTGCTTTAACGGGTTCACATTGCACCAAAAAGCGATGCCATCGCTCCCATTCGACTGCCCGAGCAGAAAATCGACCTCAAGGACCGCCGACCAGCTAAGCCGACCTTTGGTAAGCGCGATTTTTCATGCGCGTAGACGGCTGCTGCAGCGCTTCGCATCGGTATCGATATCCGGCTCTGCTAGACCGCAAAAACGACAGTAAAGAGTATCGGAGCTTTCAGCATAGCGACGGCCGAGCAGGACGGGAAAGCGGAAATTCTCGAAGCGGTTTCGCCGGAAGACAGGCAGCCGCACGAGCATTAGCATAGATGGGCTAATCGGCTTCATGCCCCATCTCTTCCGCCCGGAGGAAGGGGCTTCACAGCACTGCCGATGATACAATTGCTTGTCGCAAAGCGGATCCTTGCTAGAGGGACATTTGACTGCAGCCCTAAGCCGCCATTGGGCTATCTTCAGGTTGATGACCGCTTCGCGCCCCCAAAGTCGGGCGTTGAGCGGTCTGACGCCGCATCCTAAAAGTGGACACTGCTAACGAAGGCGCAAAAGGTCAATGTTTCGGAAAGTTAAAAGGTTCGGCGTGCGGGTTGATCTTGTAAAAAAAGACGGGAAGCGAACATCGGGCGATATGACGGTCGTCAAACCGCGGGGCAGGTTTTTCAGAGTTCAATCGTCGCGGTGTCGGCCAGCGTTTCCTTCACAGAATTCACAACCTACTAGGTAGCTATGATCAGGAACGCCCCCAATCTGGCCCTCGTTGCAGAATTCGCAGACCTCCATGAGGTCAGACGATTCTAGACATTGGACGCAAACGTAGAGGTCATTGTGTTCCACGCCAGCGTGGTACCCAATGCATTGCGGACAGTTTATTTCGATTAGATCGAAATTGTTGTCGTGTGTCGCCGCTTCCCCTGTGTCTAAGGCTTCACGCAAAAAGTCTTCATCGACCGGAGTTTCGCAGTGGGGGCATTCGCTGGGCGGGCCTTCATAGGAATTGCATTTGATCTCTCCGCCGCAGGCGCCGTCTATGCAATTAAAGACTATCTCCGATCCGCTGTACGAGCAAACCACGCACGATCCTTGAGAGATGGCTCCATTAGGCGCAGCCAGCCGGACAGAGTCGAACTTGCAGCTTGGGCAGGAGGTGATACGGTCGCCCTCGTCACGGTGCTTTTGCAGAACGTCGGCCTTGGAGTTGAACTTGGCCTCTAGGAATGCGCGATGGCGTTCCATTTGGCGACCGACGATCTGAATCTCACGCTTGAACCCGTCAAATTCGCGCCAACTTTCGAGTAGCACTCTCAGCGACAGCCAGCCTGCGCACTGTTCCGCAACTATTTGGGCTGCGGCCTGAGGATCGTCCGCCCGGTCGTCCGAATGAACAAAGTGGACCATCTTGTTGCGGTGCTGGGCAATCTTTAAAAAAACGTCTCGCGAGTGCTGAGGAACGGAAATTCCCGCTATCTTGCGCAATCTTTCGAGGGTCTGCTCCGGAGTGACCGTCTTCGCATCTCCTCTGAAGAAAGCGGCCTTGTCAGCCTGGTCGGGCTTATCTAGCAGGAGAGACCAGTGTTCTCTCATTAGACGAGCCTTCAAAAACAGTTCGATGGCAATGGCGAAGTGAACCGTCGAAAACTTCGCTGATTGTGCGTGCTCCGCAATGGCTTTCTCAACGAACTCAAACGCACTCGTAGCGAGAGATTTGAATAGCTCATCCTCGGACAGCACCTGAGCTTGCCCCTTGTTCGCTGCTGCCATGGTCATTGTCCCACTTCGTTATCGCTACCGCCGACTAGCGCCTCGTAGGTGACCAAGTATCTCGCCTCCCAGTTCGAGCCCCATACCGATAATGTCGCTTCGTGCTGGTCTTCCCCCTTTAAACCGTCGTGCCACGGCGACACCGCAGCAATAAATACCGGATGATTAAAGTCGTCGAACTGATCAGCCGTTATATCAATGATAACTTCACCGTCCGAAAGCCAGACATGGGAAGCATCGCCATGTCGACCGCAGATGTAACGGTACGTGCCGAACCCATTTTCTGCGAGATGATGCGCAAGAAGAATAGAAGCATCACCGCATGCACCACTGGGAAAGTTCTGAAGCGACAACCCATCGTCACGGCGGTGCTTTTCGAGCCTTGCTCGGAAGTCTGCCACGATTGTTTCTAGCTTAGCCATGATAGGGATAACGAATGATCGACTTGCTCTTTGGGAGCAAGAGAAACCTTCTTGCGGGGGAGTAGCCTAAATACCAAATCAGGCGTTCAAGGACGACTTTGCGCTCGAAGCTGCCGTATTTTTCTTGAGGTGCAAAGGTCGGCTTTAGGTCCGAAGCGCCAGTTTTCAAAACCTGACCGGACGCCTTGGCGGAGCCCATTAGGGAAATCGGTGTGTGCTTGACCCAGAAGCGTTGGTGCCTTTACGCCCGCCACACCACGCTCTGTTCGACAATATCGCCGATGCTCCAGTGCCGCGCGCGCAGCAGCGCAAGCTCTTCGTCTGTAAAGGCGTCGCTGCGAATAGCGAGGCATAGCAAGTGCGATGGGCGTGTTACCGCGACGTAGTGCTGTTTTAGGCTCTTGCGCAATTCGGGCTTGTTGGCCGTCAGCCCTGACTCCGCGCCCGTCAGCCAACACTTGATCCGCTTAAAATGCGATCCATTGAAATGGGTGTCGAAGACGAGCGTTGCGAGATGTGTCTCGCCTTTGACCGAATGGATCGAGCCGACCTTGATCCGAACCGCTGGCTCCGCAACAGGATAAGAAAAGACGTTGTCCGTCCTCGCGATGGCACCGTCGACAATGCGCTCGTCTTCCCACGCCAGGAATTCGTCGGCGCTTTCGGCGTGTGCACCAGCACACAAAACGGTTGCGATGTCGGTGATCGGCTTCTTCCACGTCTGCCATGCTGCGGGGCCGGCTGGCAGTTCGCCTTCAGCCAGCTTCCAGCATAGGGCATGGAAGCGCCGGCCCGTCGCCGGATCATGTTCGAGAAGGCGGACAAGCTGGCGATACCGGTTGCCGAAATTCGGATGCCGGACGGCGGGATTGAGCACCGTCGACAGACTCAGCAGCGCGTCGGCGGCTTTCTGGACGATCGGTCGAAGATCGCCGTTTGCACTGGCCTCGAAAATACCGCGCCTGAGATAGCCGATGAGCGTGGCGGGCCGTCCCTCGATACGGGCGAGCTGGTGATCATAGCCGGACCAGTAGTGAGCTACTCAATTTGGCGCGTCGGGTCGGCCTGTGTCGCGGTGGATCGCTCCCACCGCCGCAAATACCCCTGTCGCGCGCTCTGCCGGACTGAACCTCGCTGTTAGAAGTTTGGCAAATGCTGGGAGCACCGACATTGGCTGACGGGTGTCGAACAGCAGGATCGCAGCCTGCTTGCCGTGCTCCTCTGGGGGATGCTGGCGCAGGCCGATCAGCCCTGGCGGCGTCAGCGCCAGCGAGTCGGCCAGTGTCGCGATCTGACTGCCGAAGCGGTGGCTGTTAGCCACTGGGATCGCAATCGTAGGGTCCGGGAAAAGGTCGCTGTTCGCGCCGCTCAGGTCAGTTTCAGACGCACGGCCATAGATCGCCTGGTTCATGTCGCCGAACCGCTGGCGGACCACCGGCTCATCTCCTTCGATAAACAGGCGGCGGAGCAGCTGGGACTGAATTTCGCTATTGTCCTGGACCTCGTCGAGGAACAGCATCGGAAAACGCTTTCGAACAGCACCCCTCAGTTCAGGGTTTTGATCGAGCGCCTGTCCGGCCCAAATCATCATGTCGTCGTGACAGAAGAACCCTTCCTCGGTCGTCGTTCGGCATGCGGCGATGAACGCTTGGTACGTTGGTGTCTGCTTGCCGAGTGTGCCATTGCCCCAGCGAATGGCGCCAAGATCATATCCGGCGTCCTGGATACGCAGAAGATCTTCACCACGTTTGTTCTCTTTCACCCTGGTGCGCTGAGCGTGCGTCAACTTGTGCAATCGTCGGCGAAGACAGATGTCGTCGTCGATCGCGACGAACTCGATTCCTTGCGATCGGAGCCAAGGCAATGCGACGAACTGGTTCACAAACCCATGGATCGTACCGATAAAGTGCGGGTAAGAGAGGATAGAGCGTCCCGTCGGGTTGGCGCCGAGGCGGTTCTCGATCTCAAGCCGCGCGACATTGGTATGCGACAGGACACAGATACCTGCGCTCGGAGACGTCCAGCGCTTCGCCAGTATCGCGAGCTTTGCAATAAGCAGTGTTGTCTTGCCGCTGCCTGGGCAGGCATCGACGTCGATCGACGCGTTCGAGCGAAGCACGTCGAGCCGCGCGTCATTGCCGGCCGGCCCGTGAAATGCCTGGACCGGCAAACCGAGGCTCGCGCAGGCGGCACCGATCTCCTCGTCGGTGACAGGCTGACCTAGAAGCTGGGCGATGCCACTCACGCGAGCCCTTCCCCAGCATTGCGCGTCGCGTAATCTATCGTGTCGACGACATAAGGCGGCAGCGCCGCCCGGAGCTCATCTGCAGAAAGACGCCCGCGTGCCGACGCGCGATCCAGAAGCGCCGCCAGATATTGGGCGGCGATCGCCTTTGAGGCGCCGCCTCGGAACTTGGCATAGACCGATGTGCTGCGCCGCTCCGGGTCTAGGCCAGCAATGTCCCGGAAGCTTCGCAAGGAGGATCGTACGACCTCTGCAATGGTCGCTCGCCCGGCGTGGATGCGGGCATCGGCTGCCGCAAGGTCAGCTGCGATCCAGACCTCGCGGGCAAGCCCAAAATGCGCAAGATCATATTCGAGCGTCCATTCATCCGCGACGAAGGTGCGGACCGACTGCCCCGTTGCGCGCGCCTCGATCGAAGCGCGCAAGGTAACGAGACCGTCCGCGTCGAAATCATCCTTCTTCCGCCATTTCCTATTGTTTTTCGCGGGGACCGAGCCATCAGCTGCCTTGAGGCCAAGCATGGCCGGTGCGCAGTCGGGCATCACGTCCATGTCAGTCATACAAGCGACCGGAATATTGAGTAGCGCCTTCTCAGCCTCCGCGCGCCGTTGGAAGATGCGGCCGTAACGACCGAGTCCCGTGCCGCCGGCATTGACGACTGACACGCCGTGACGCGCTAGATCACGGCCAATCAGCCGGGCGAGAGTCGGCAGCAAAATGTTTTCCGCGTCACCCTCGACGATAATGACCCCGCGGGCGAAGAAAAGGTTTGCCCTGGTTGCATCGAGGAACCGCTCGAGAAATGCGTAGTCCGCCGGGTCAAGCAAGGTATGCTCCGGACCCATCGGAAACGCACGGCCTCCACGTACGAGGACGAGGTTTTCAAGCTTGAGTGACGAGGCGAGCGACGGGCTGTGCGTTGTCATAACGACCTGTAGCCCATGCTCGGCGCCCTGATCCACGGCCGCCTTCTGTTTCAGGAAATCGACCAGCAGGTGTTGTCGCTGAGGATGAAGGTGAGCCTCGGGTTCTTCGATAAGGAGCGCGGGAAACCCATCGCGCTCCTGGCTCAAGAGCAGCAGCTCGGAGGCCATGAAGAGTAGGTTGTTCGAACCGAGCCCACGCCCCGGCGGCGGGTCCGCGACACCATCGTCGCGCAGATCGAGCTCGGGCTTCTCAAGCAGCTGCCGCAGCCGGGCGGCTTTGTCGCCGCGCGCGCCGCTGACGGAGATCGTACCTTTGAGGGCGTCGCCTTCGAACGAAAGCTTTGCGAGATAGTCGTCGTTGAGGCGTGTGCGCGCGCCACCGATCCCGGGCTGCCGCTCGAGCAATTCATTGGCGAAGTCGCCGATGCCCAGGACACTCAAGGTCGCGGGATCGTCCGGAAATGCGGCCGGGTCGAAATCGACGCCGCCGGCCGCGATCTCCTCGGTTTGCTGGAGGATCTGCGCAAGGCGCGAGCCCCGTCCTGCGGAAAGCGCCTGATCGGCATCGCGCAACGGACGGAGATAGGTCGTACAGAGCAGCGCCCGTGCCGCGGCCTCAAGCGCCGGCCCTGTGCCTGACGCGCCGGAACGGCATTCAACGTTTGTGAATCGTCGCGAAGGCCCGCGAGACCCCGCCGTCGCCTGCCAGTGAAGGAACAGGTATGCCTTACCGTCGAGATATGTGAGGTGTTCAAGGAACGCGCCACAGTCGCCTGGGCTCAGCGCATCGAACCGGAGCAGGATACGGATTTCGTTTCGGGTCCCGCTTCCATCCGCAGGCTGATGAAAATCAGCTTCTGCAACCCGGAAATACTCCTGCCCGCGCGTCCCAAGCACAAGCCGAATGGCGTCAATGATCGCGGTTTTACCCGAATCATTTTCACCGACAAGAGCGGCGATCCCTGCCGGCAAGGACAGGCGAAACCCGGCGTCGCCTTCGCCAAACGTTCGGAAATTCTCGATTCTGATTTCAGCCAGTCGCACGTATCCCTCCGGGAGCGCTCACCGCGTGATATCGCTCGAATCTACCATAGCGCGATTTTGGTGGCAGTGCATCCTCGGAGGCCAGCTGTGTTCAGCGTGATTCATCCGCTTTGTCGAGAGAAGCTCTGGAACGAGAGCGGGTCGCGACCCAGATGCCCCGGATACTCGAAGGCACGGATTCGGCGGATGAACGAAGGGCGGCTTTAGCGGGATTGGCAACCAAAGCTGCCAGTCTCCTTTCGGCCCCATTTCAGTCATTCAACGAAGACGGAGAGGCAAGCCGCCAAACGTGATCGCATAACGAGCGTTCCGGAACGCTGCCTCGATTAGGATTGATCGGCCCATAGACCTCAATCGCGCGCAGTTTTACCGAATAGCGAGAGGATTGCCAATCCGCACAACCTCTCATAGAGTACCCAAAACTTGGTAATGATAACTCGGAATTATC
>JBPOEW010000010.1:0-211407 GCA_051251555.1 Hoeflea sp. | reverse complement strand
CGCCCTCGTTGTGTGAGCGGTTTATAGGTCCCACACTCCCAATGAGTCAACACCCTTTTTCGCAAAAACAACGATTTTCTGCGCGCGCCTGTGGCTTCTCCGCTTTTTGGGATTGCCTGTATACATAAAGTGATGTCTTGCGCCGTTCTCGCCATACCGCTGCCGGATTTCCAACTACAAGATCTCCATCAGAGTCGGTGACGTTCGGTTTCTCCGGCAATCGGATGGATGGCGTGCGCCCTTCAGTGTCCGATTTGACTCGTGGCCATCTGCAGGGCACATCTGCATTGCGCCTTGCCGCCTGAATAACCCGACAACCTGTACACGGAGGAACAATGCCAAGCGACGAATTTCTTGCAAGGCAGATGGGCGATCAACCGCCCCTGCTGGCCGGAGGCCGCAAGCCACCGGACAAGCGCGAAATTTCACTGCGCTGGCTGTCAGGCACTTTCATGACGGGGATCACGTCGAGCCTGCTTATGGGGGTAGCGCTGTTCGGTGCCATGGAGGGCCGCGAGCAGCTGGCGATTCCCGCTGAAGCGCTGGCCTCTACCGATTTGAGCGACGGCGGGCTGACCGCTGTGGAAAAAGGCTCGCGTCTTGTCCAGTCGGTGGTCACGGCCAAGCCAGCCGACAGAAGCATCATGGAAGTGTCCACCATGGTCCGCGATGGCGACCGGGACGTTGTCCGGCGGCAGCCCTTTGCCCACGTCAAGATAGCCCTGGCGGCCATCCACCCCAATGCCGCTGCAAAGAGCTATCCAAAATTCAATCCGCTCAAGATATTCTCGGCCGGCGATGCCGAGGCCGTCTCCACCGTCCGCACCGGCGTCATTTACGGCGCCGAGGTGGATTCGGAGATCAGCCTTCGGTCGGTGGATTTCCCGCTTGAAGCACCGGGGCACCCTTTCGCCGTATCAATGACACTGGACGAGGCCGAAGAAACCGTCCGGACCAATGGATCGGTGCTAACCGACGGCTCGGTCCAGTTTGCCTCGCTCAACTATGTCGATCCACGCCGTTTCGGCTCGAACCGCCTTGAGCTGGATTTCAGCGCCAGCCTGAATGCCCGCGTTATTGCCGAGAACGTTTCGGTCGCGTCCTATTCACCCCAAAGCCAGCAGCGCGTCGATTACATTGATGACATCATACCGGTGCGCAAGGCCGCCGCGCTCTCCGAAATCCTTGATGGTGCCGGTTATGCAGCCGAACAATACGAAGCGGCCCTGGCCACCCTGGCGGAACAGATAAAGATTGAAAAGATTCCCGCACAGGCCGTGATTCGGGTCGGGGTCGAGCAGACCGGCGAAAGCGCGCGGATCATCCGCATGAGCATTTATCAGCACTCCAGCCACATGATCACGGTCGCGATGTCTGATAACAACGGCTTTGTCATCGGCAATGAACCGCCACCAACTCCGGCGATCAGAACGGCCTTCGACGAAACCGCCACACCTGTGGCGGCGGCTCGCGACCTGCCCAATATCTATGACGGGATCTACCGCTCTGCCCTGCTCTATGGCATGTCCTCCGGCATGGTCGGGCAGCTCATCAAGATGTTGGCCAGCAATGTCGATTACCAGTCCCAGCTGCGGCCGTCAGACACTCTCGAGGCTTTTTTCTCGGTGGCGGACGATAGTGGCACGGTAACCGATGAGTCGGAATTGCTGTTCGTCAACGCCAAATTTGGTGGCAATACGATCCGGCTCTACCGATTCCAGCACCCAGAAGACAATTCCATCGACTACTACGACGAGGAAGGCCGCAGTGCCCGGCAATTTCTGCTGCGCAATCCAGTGCCGAACGGCAAGTTCCGTTCCGGCTTCGGCATGCGCCGCCATCCCATTCTGAAATACTCAAAAATGCATACAGGGACCGATTGGTCGGCGCCGCGGGGCACGCCGATCATTGCGGCGGGCAACGGCGTTGTCGAAAAGGCCGGCTGGGCCGGCGGCTATGGCCGGCAGACGATCATCCGCCACGCCAACGGATATGTCTCAAGCTACTCCCATCAGAATTCGATTGCCAAGCGCATCAAGCCCGGCACCCGGGTGCGTCAGGGTCAGGTCATCGGCGCGGTGGGATCAACCGGGCTTTCGACCGGACCACACCTGCATTACGAATTGATCGTCAATGGCAACAAGGTCGACCCGATGCGGATCCGCCTTCCCGATGGCAAATCCCTCGAGGGCGATGCCTATGCCATGTTTGCCCGCGAGCGGGATCGCATCAACGCTTTGCTTGACATCGAGATGTCGAACAAGGAACTCGCGAGCCGGTGATGGCTGCCACGCTTACAGCGCCGCACATCCAGTCGGATGCGTAAAGGACGCCGCAAGCCTCTGAAATTATGCATGAACGTTATCGTTCAAATACATCCATTTGAACGCGACATGCAGTAGACGTCAAAGCCGCCCCATTGCAGAGCCTGCGTCGCCCCCAACAGGGGGAGCAGGCACCAACCTGAAACGCAAAAGAGGCGGACCCGGAGACCCGCCTCTTGTGTTTGTCGCGAATTAGGCAGCTTCGCCGGGTTGATCTTCAACGTCTGCAGCATTTTCACTGGATACCGAGAACACCAGCCGGTCCGAGCCGGCTCCGACGGTGACATGTGAACCCTCCCCGACCTCGCCCAGCAAGATCTTTTCGGCAAGGGGATCCTGTACGTATTTCTGCACGACGCGCTTGAGCGGACGCGCTCCATAGGCTGGATCATACCCCTTGTCGGCAAGCCAGATGCGGGCTTCCTCGTCAAGCATGACATCGATCTTCCGGTCAACCAGCAGCCTGCCCAGACGCTTGAGCTGGATGTCGACAATCGCGCCCATTTCCGACCGCCGCAAGCGGTGGAACAGGATGATCTCATCGATCCGGTTGAGGAACTCCGGACGGAACGACGACCGGACGACATTCATCACGTCGTCGCGCGCGGCATCCGCGTCCTGATCGTCGGTCAGTGCTGCCAGATATTCCGACCCAAGGTTCGAGGTCATGACGATCAGCGTGTTGCGGAAATCGACTGTGCGGCCCTGGCCATCGGTGAGGCGGCCATCATCAAGCACCTGCAACAGCACGTTGAAGACGTCTGGATGCGCCTTTTCGATCTCGTCGAACAGGATCACCTGATACGGCCTGCGCCGCACCGCTTCGGTCAGCGCGCCACCCTCATCATAACCCACATAGCCCGGAGGTGCTCCGATCAGACGCGAGACCGAGTGCTTTTCCATATACTCGGACATGTCCATCCGGATCAGGGCCGTCTCGTCGTCAAACAGGAACTCGGCCAGAGCTTTGGTGAGCTCGGTTTTGCCGACGCCGGTCGGCCCGAGGAAGATGAACGAGCCCATCGGACGGTTGGGGTCCTGCAGACCCGCACGCGCCCGGCGGACAGCCTTGGAAACCGCCTGAACCGCTTCACCCTGCCCGACAACACGTTTGCCGATCTCGTCTTCCATTCGGAGCAGCTTGTCACGCTCGCCTTCCAGCATCCGGTCAACCGGGATCCCGGTCCAGCGCGAGACGATGTGGGCGATATGATCCGGCGTTACGGTTTCCTCCACCATACCGGCCGCTTCGCTCTCACCATGAGCTTCCGCTTCCTCAAGCTGACGCTCAAGCGCCGGAATTTCGGCATAGGCCAACTCGCCGGCGCGCTGGTACTCGCCACTGCGCTGGGCAATAGCCAGATCATTGCGCGCCTCCTCAAGCTTCAGCTTGAGATCAGCCGCCAAGCCCAGCTTCTGTTTTTCAGACTGCCAGCGCGCTGTCAGTGCCCCCGATTTTTCCTCGATGTCGGACAGCTCCTTGTCGAGCCGCTCAAGCCTGTCCTTCGAGGCCTGATCGGTCTCTTTCTTCAAGGCTTCGCGCTCGATCCTGAGCTGCATGATGCGGCGATCGAGCTCATCAAGCTCCTCGGGCTTGGAATCCACCTGCATCCGGAGACGCGCTGCCGATTCATCGACCAGATCGATGGCCTTGTCGGGCAGGAACCGGTCAGTGATGTAGCGGTTGGAGAGCACAGCAGCTGACACCAGCGCCGAATCGCTGATCCGGACCTTGTGATGCTGCTCGTATTTTTCCTTGAGCCCGCGCAGGATCGACACCGTGTCCTCGACACTCGGCTCTTCCACCATCACCGGCTGGAACCGCCGGGCCAGAGCTGCGTCCTTTTCCACATGCTTGCGGTACTCGTCGAGCGTGGTCGCGCCGACACAGTGCAGTTCGCCACGCGCAAGCGCCGGCTTGAGCAGGTTGGACGCATCCATCGCGCCGTCGGCCTTGCCGGCGCCGACCAGCGTATGCATCTCATCAATGAACAGGATGATCCCGCCGTTGTTGGCCTGGATTTCCGAAAGCACAGCCTTGAGCCGTTCTTCAAATTCGCCGCGATATTTCGCCCCGGCAATCAACGCACCCATATCGAGCGACATCAGCTGCTTGTCCTTGAGCGATTCGGGTACATCGCCATTGACGATCCTGAGCGCCAGACCTTCTGCAATCGCCGTCTTGCCGACGCCCGGCTCGCCGATCAGCACCGGATTGTTCTTGGTCCTGCGTGACAGCACCTGGATGGTGCGACGGATTTCGTCGTCGCGTCCGATCACCGGATCAAGCTTGCCTTCTCGCGCAGCCTCGGTCAGATCGCGTGCGTATTTTTTCAGGGCATCGAAACCCTGCTCGGCGCCGGCACTGTCAGCGGTCCGGCCCTTGCGGATGTTGTTGATTGTCTGGTTCAGAGCCTGAGCCGTCAAACCGGCATTCTTGAGGATCTTCGATGTTTCGGCCGAGGTTTCAACCACCAGAGCCAGAAGCAACCGCTCAACCGTGACAAAGCTGTCGCCGGCCTTCTTTGAGGCGTCCTCGGCAGACTGAAACACTTTTGCAACGGGCTGCGAAAGGTAGAGCTGCCCATTGCCGCCTGTGACCTTTGGCAATTTCGCAATCGCCGCTTCGTTGGCAAGCCGCACATCGGCAGGCCGCCCCCCGGCGCGTTCAATCAGCGACGACGCCATGCCCTGATCATCATCCATCAGCACCTTGAGCAAGTGCTCGGGCATGAACTGCTGGTGCCCTTCGGCCAGAGCATAGGATTGCGCCGACTGGATAAAGCCGCGAACGCGTTCCGAGTATTTTTCAATATTCATGGTCTTCTCCTTTACATGTCCCACCCTTGGCGGCGTGGAACAGCGGGTCCGGAAGAGCTCCCGTTAGCGGCAAGCTCGATTGGTGAACCAGATATGGGTATTCACGGCTGCATGATAAAGACCACGCCGCGCAATAAAAAACCCCGGTTGCGAACAACCGGGGTTTTTTATTGATTCTCAAAGCTTGCTCTTACTCAGCGGCTGCGGGCTCCGCGGCAGCCGGTTTAGCAGCAGGTTTATCATCGGCTGAGCTGGTGGCGGCAGCGGTATCAGCGCCCTCTTCAGTGCGAACCCGCTTTGGACGACCGCGGCGGCGCGGTGCCGGCTTCGCTGCAGCTTCCTCTTCAGGTGCGTCCTGTCCGATCGCCACTTCGGCCGGAACGCCTTCGATCACTGGCTGAGGCGCATCGGCATCATAGGCAGGCCGTGGCTTTGGCTCCGGACGCGGCTTTCGTTCTGGCCGCTCAGCCCTTTCGCTGCGATCCTGACGTTCGCTTCGTTCGCCACGATCCTGGCGCTCGCCCCGGTCCTGGCGTGGCTGCCGCTCGGAGCGGGACTGCTGCTCGTTGCGGTCGCTGCGCTGATCCTGGGAATTGTTCTCGTTGTCGTCATCGGAGTCGCGATCATCATCGTCCTGATCTTGCGACTCGCGGGACTGCGACTGGTTTTCATCGCGCTGAAACCGCTCTTGCATCTGGGCCTGGGCGGTCAGGATAATCCGGTTGTAGTGCTCGGCATGCTGCAGATAGTTCTCGGCCATCACACGGTCGCCGGAACTTTGCGCATCGCGGGCAAGGTTCATGTATTTTTCCGCCACATGCTGAGCGGTTCCGCGAATTTTTACATCGGGACCGGAGCTGTCATAGGAGCGCGAAAGCGGGTTTTGGCCTTTGCGATTGCCCCCACCGCTATTATTGTTGTTTCCGCTGCGTCCGCGACCGCGCTTGTTTTGCTGTCCTGGCCTCATTCGATAGTCACCTGGTTGTTTTCCTGAAAAAATCTGTTGGGCGCTTTGGCCAAGATAGATGGCTCGCAGGTTGCGCCGCGACAAAGGACCATTCACAGATCCCGTCACCATTATGGGTTCAAATTCAGATACCCGCGCCAGAGGCTTTCCTGTGAACCAACGTCAAAATTTAGTGGGTTCTGAGAGCCGAGCCACTTTGGATCGAATCTGTTTCAAGACTTGATATCCGGCGCTGATCGGGAAACTAGCCATATTCGCCTGCAATTCCAAGCCTTTTCTTTTAGTGGCGGTTAAAAGACCTGATCTGCCGCCATTGGCGTGCTCGGTATTTTGAATAGCAGGACCCGATCAACGCCGCCGAGATCAGAATAAATGCCCACCTGTTCAAATCCACGGGCAGCAAAAAGCGCCGTAACCGATGGGCTTTGTCCAATCCCGATTTCCAATGCCAGGTGTCCTTCATTTTCAAGCCGTTTGCCCGACTGGGCAGCGATCGCCCGGTAGGCATCAAGCCCGTCGGGCCCACCGTCAAGCGCCAGCATGGGATCATGATCAACAACTTCCCTGGAAAGCAAAGCCAGGTCGGCGGTCGGGATGTAGGGCGGATTGGAAACGATCAAGTCGAACCGCGTTTCAACGCCGGCAAGCCAATCACCCGTAATCGCACTGTACCGCCCGTCCAGACCCAGGTCTTCGGCATTCTCAAGAGCGGTCGCAACGGCTTCAGCCGAGATATCGATACCAAGACAACGCGCATCCGGACACTCAGCCACGAGGGCCAGGCCAATGGCCCCGGTTCCGATTCCCAGGTCGGCAATCGAACAAGTACCTCTTGCAGCCACGGTTTCACGAACCAGTGGCAACACGGCTTCAATCAGGGTCTCGGTATCAGGCCGCGGCTCGAGCGTTGCCGAGGACAGGCCAAGCTTCAGCCCGTAAAACTCCCGCGCGCCCAGGATGCGGTGAACCGGCATGCCATCCAGCCTGTCCCGCAATGCCTTGTGCAACCGATCGCGGACAGTCTGCGTCAGCGGCGTCTCGCCGGCCGTTACCAGCTGATGCGGTTCAACGCCTGCGAGATTTGCCACCAGTATGCGGGCATCAAGATCGGCAGTATCAAGTCGCGCAGACCGCAATGCGCTGCGCATGGTCATCCAGGCCTCACCCAAAGTCGCAGGCCCCGCCTGATCAGGCTTGGTCATGACCGCCAAGGCTCGCAAGTTGGCCTGCCTGATGATCCGAGATCAGTGCATCAACGATCTCGTCAATCTCGCCAATCATCATGCGGTCAAGCTTGTAGAGGGTGAGATTGATACGGTGATCCGTAACCCTGCCCTGCGGAAAATTGTAGGTGCGGATACGTTCCGAACGGTCACCCGAACCCACCTGGCTCCGACGCGATTGCGAGCGTTCATCGTCCGCTCTCTGGCGCTCCATGTCGTAAAGGCGGGCTCTGAGAACCTGCATGGCCCGGGCTCGGTTCTGATGCTGGGACTTTTCGGAGGAGGTAACCACAAGTCCTGTCGGAAGATGGGTAATGCGGACTGCCGAGTCCGTGGTGTTGACGTGCTGGCCACCGGCACCCGACGCCCTCATCGTATCAATCCGGATATCATCCGGCCTGATTTCAATGTCGATGTCTTCGGCTTCCGGCAACACCGCCACCGTCGCAGCCGAAGTATGTATGCGGCCACCTGATTCGGTTTCGGGCACTCGCTGAACCCGGTGCACACCGGATTCGAATTTCAGGCGTGCAAACACACCCTTTCCCGACACGGTGGCGATGATTTCCTTGTAACCGCCAGCCTCGCCCTCACTTGCAGACAGCACTTCCACGCGCCATCCCTGCGCTGAGGCATAGCGCTCGTACATGCGGAAAAGATCGCCGGCGAACAGGGCGGCCTCGGAGCCCCCCGTGCCGGCGCGAATTTCCACGATGGCGCTGCGCTCGTCGGCTGCGTCCTTGGGAAGAAGCATGATCTCGATTTGCTGTTCCAGCTTTTCGATTCTGCTCTTGATCGCCTTCAACTCATCATCGGCCATCTCCCGCATCTCGCGGTCGGTCGAGCTGTCGGCGATCATCGCCATCAGGTCGGCGCGCTCGGCTTCAGCTTTCGACAGCTCACGGATCTCCCCGACAAGCGGCTGCAGTTCGGAATATTCGGATGCCAGTTTCACATAGGTTTCAGCATCGGGCCCCGCCGACATGCGCGCCTCGACCTCACCAAAACGGCGTTCAAGTTCACGGATTTTCTGGGTCGGCAATCGTGCCATGTTTGATCCTAAAGGCTCACGCCATTGGCGTCGGCAAAGTCCATCAGGAACTCGCGAACGGTTTTTTCGCTGCTCGTATCGGCAATCATCGGCAGCAGAGCTTCCTCAAGCTTGCCCAGATCAAGCGACAGCAGCATTGATTTGACAGGGCCGATCGCCGCCGGAGACATTGAGATGTTGCGGAAGCCTATGCCAAGCAACGCCATTGCAGAGAGCGGTTTGCCGGCGATTTCGCCGCACAGGGTCAATGTCGTGTTGGTCCTGTTCGCCACCTCGACAATCTGCCTGAGCACACGCAGGAACGGCCGGCCCAACGTGTCAAATCTGTCGGCCACGCGGGAATTGCCACGATCGACCGCCATCAGAAACTGAAACAAATCATTGGATCCGACGGAAACGAAATCCACCTCTTCCATCAGTTCTTCAAGCTGCCATAGCAGACTCGGCACCTCGAGCATTGCGCCAAACTGCAGACTACGTGGCAATTGATACCCGAAGCGGGAAAGATGCCTGACCTCCTTGTTCAACAGCTCACGCGCCAGGCGGAGCTCATTGACCTCGGTGATCATCGGGAGCATCAGCTTGAGCTCTGCTCCCGCCGCCGCTTTTAACAACGCCCGCAACTGCGTGCGCAAAAGCCCCGGCCTATCCAGCGAGAACCGGATTGCCCGCCATCCCAGTGCCGGATTCTCCTCCTCAGCCGAGCGGAAATAAGGCACCACCTTGTCGCCGCCGATATCCAGAGTCCGAAACGTCACCGGGCTTCCCGCGGCCTGTCGCAGCACGTTGCGATACAGGCTTTCCTGCTCATCGACTTTCGGCATCGTCGACGCAATCATGAATTGCAATTCCGTCCGGAACAGCCCAATACCGCTGGCGCCTGATTCGCTCAGTTGCGGCAGATCGACCAGCAATCCCGCATTCATCTGCAGCGTAATGTACTTTCCGTCACGTGTGCGCGGTTCAACAGTTCGCAACGCCCGGAATTGCTCCTGACGCTTGGCCCGAAAGCGAACCTTGTCGGCATAGGCATCTTGAACGTCCTGCAGCGGACGCAGATGCACAACGCCGTCCTCGCCGTCGACGATGATCGAATCGCGATTTTCTGCAAGCGAGGCGATACCGATCACCTGGCCGACCACCGGAATTCCCATCGCCCGCGCGACAATCACCACATGGCTTGTTACCGCGCCGTCCTCAAGCACAAGACCACGGATCGCTTCACGCGGATAATCAAGCAGTTCCGCAGCGCCCATGGCGCGCGCGACGATGATCGCATCCTGCGGCAAACCTTTGCTGCCCGGCACAAATCCGGTCAGCTGCCTGAGCAAGCGGTTTGCCAGGTCGTCGAAATCATGCAGCCGTTCGCGCAGATAGGAATCGGTCATGTGGATCATGCGCGCGCGGGTATCGCTCTGCACTTTTTCCACGGCCGCTTCACAGGTCAGCCCGTTGCGGATTGCTTCCTCGAGCTTCCGCACCCAGCCGCGATCATGGGCAAACATCCGGTAAGCCTCGAGAACCGCCCGGTGTTCCCCCTCCATCGAGACATCACGCCGCGACAGCATGTTGTCGATGGAAATGCGCAGCGATCCCAAGGCCTCTTCAAGCCGCTGAAGCTCTGCATCGATGTCATCGTTGAGAAGTTCGGTGACCACAATCCGCGGCTCATGCAAAATAACATGGCCGAGACCAATGCCGTCGCCATAAGCATCGCCCTCAATCGTCACAGGACGGTTGAGGTCAAGCTCAAGTCCCGGCCTGGTGATCTGCTTGAGTTCACCCGCGGCGATCATCTCGGCAAGAATCATCGAGGTGGTTTCAAGAGCCTCGACTTCGTCCTCGCGGTATTTGCGTCGCGCCTTGTTCTGCACGACCAGAACACCCAGTGACCGCCCGGCCCGAAGAATCGGAACCCCCATGAAGGAGTTGTAGATCTCTTCCCCGGTTTCCGGCAGGTAGGTAAAGGCGGGATGCGACTGGGCGTCTGACAGGTTGAGCGAGCGTGCGCTGGCCGCAATGGTGCCAACCAGACCCTGGCCCATCTTCAGCTGAGCCAGATGCACTGCGTCCTTGTTCAGCCCCTCGGTGGCAAAAAGCTCCAGCGCGCCATCGGCGCGCAGGACGTAAAAAGAGCACACTTCGGCAACCATATTGGCCGCGATCTGGCGGACGATCTGGTCAAGGCGCTCCTGCGGCTCAAGGGGCTCCGCCATCAACTCGCGCAGCCGCCTGAGAAGGACGCGCGGACCTGCGGAAAGGTCTCTCATCGCGCTTCATTCTCCCAATTCGTGTGACCCGCCCGGAAAGAATCCCGGCCGGTTGGCTATGTTCGGCTTTTGCCGGTTTATTTGGATCCCGTTGGCTAAGTCTTATCCAGACCGTAGACGGAATGCAAAGTCCTTACCGCAAGCTCAGCATAAGCACCGTCAATCAAAATAGAAATCTTGATTTCTGAAGTTGTTATTGCTTTGATATTGATGGATTTTTCTGCAAGCGCCTTAAACGCGCTGGCGGCCACCCCGGCATGGCTGCGCATACCGATGCCGATGACGGAAACCTTCGCCAGACCTGATTCGCTCTGAACCACATCATAACCGACCACTTGTTTTTGGCCTTCAAGCACCGCCAATGCCTTTTCGGCATCGCTCGACGGCACGGTGAAGGTCATATCGGTCCGGGAGCCATCTTCAGAGATGTTCTGGACGATCATGTCGACATTGATGTGAGCGTCCGCGAGCGGACCGAAGATTGCCGCCGAAACGCCCGGTCGGTCGGCAAGCCGTCTCAGGGAAATCTGCGCTTCGTCCTTGGCATAGGCAATACCGGTAACGACTTCTTGTTCCACGATTTCTTCCTCGTCGCAAATAAGAGTTCCGGGCGGATTGAGCAGATCCCCCATTCCAGGCGCATCCGGATCGTCAAAGCTCGAGCGCACGAAGGTACGTACCTTGTGAACCATCGCCAGCTCGACCGAGCGCACCTGCAGCACTTTGGCGCCGAGAGATGCCATTTCCAGCATTTCCTCAAACGCAATTCGTTTCATCCGCCGCGCCTTAGGCTCGATCCGCGGGTCTGTTGTGTAAACACCGTCGACATCGGTGTAGATATCACAGCGATCCGCTTTGACTGCCGCTGCAATCGCCACCGCGCTGGTGTCCGACCCACCACGGCCAAGCGTTGCCAACCGGTTATCGGGACCAACGCCCTGGAATCCCGCAACAACCGCAACCTGCCCCATTTCAAACCGGCGGATCAGTTCGGACCCGTCAATCTCGAGGATGCGCGCAGCGGCATGGGCATTATCTGTCTTCACCGGAATCTGCCAGCCCTGCCAGGATCTGGCATCCACGCCCATGGACTGCAGCGCAATGGCCAGCAATCCGCTGGTCACCTGCTCGCCTGACGCGACGATCGCATCATACTCGCGAGCATCGTAGAACGAGGCGCTGGCGCCTGCTACCTTGGGCATCTGCTGAACCCAGCTGACAAGCTCGTTGGTCTTGCCGGCCATCGCCGACACCACCACGGCAACCTGGTGTCCCGCGTCCACCTCACGCTTGACGTGCCGCGCGACATTGTGGATCCGGTCAAGGTCGGCAACCGAAGTGCCGCCAAATTTCATCACTATGCGGGCCATGTTGTATCATCCGCTGACAGGGCCCGAAACCGGGCAACAAAAACCGCCCCGGATTGCGGAGCGGAAGGTGGCGATCTCATAGCCAAAAATCCGGCGGGCTGCAACCGAAACGCTGCTGTGACACTGCCAACTCTTGACAACAGGGGCCTCACGCCCGAGTTGAATGTTGGAAACACAATGCCGGAGAGCCCCATGACCGAAGCTGCCAAGACAACTATCGATCAGGACGAAGTTGCACGGTTTTCGGCCATGGCGGCAGAATGGTGGAGCCCGACAGGCAAATTCCGACCCCTGCACAAATTCAATCCGGTGCGGCTGTCCTATATTCGTGATCACGTCGCCGCGCATTTTGGCAGCGATCCCAGGGGCGACAAGCCTTTGGCGGGTTTGCGAGTGCTCGACATCGGCTGTGGCGGCGGCCTTCTTTCCGAACCCATGGCACGCATGGGCGCGGAAGTTCTGGGTGCCGATGCGTCGCGCACCAATATCGAGGTCGCAACCATCCATGCCGAACAAAGTGGCGTCAATGTTCGCTACGAGGCCATAACATCAGAGGAACTGGCCGCCCGAGGCGAACGCTTTGATATCGTGCTCAATATGGAGGTGGTCGAGCACGTCTCCGATGTCGATTTGTTTCTCACTTCCTGCGCCGAGATGGTCAAACCGGGTGGCCTGATGTTCGTCGCCACAATCAACCGAACCATGAAAGCCCGCGCGCTGGCCATCATCGGGGCGGAGTATGTGCTGCGCTGGTTGCCGCGAGGCACCCATCAATATGAAAAACTGGTCCGTCCGGAAGAAATCGAAACACCGCTGAATGCATCGGGAATGAATGTCGTCGACCGAACCGGCGTGTTCTACAATCCCTTGCAGGACCAGTGGAACCTCTCGCGCGATATGGACGTCAATTACATGATGCTCCTTGAACGGCCCAAGACAGCCTGAAAAGCAAAGCTGAACCCGACTGCAACCGGCTGACTGTCAGATCGGAATGTCCTTGAGTTGCGCCAGCAGGTCGCTCTGACCGGGCGCATTGGCTTCCACCAGAGCCTTCACCCGCGTCCGGTCGATTTCCACCGGCTCGCCATTCACGCCATAGGGCTGCTTGAAGGTGAAGGCCTCCGGGCCTGGCCCATGGTCATGCAACCACTCAAGCTTGCTGGCCGCGCTTTTCCAGTCCGGACGCTGCCCCGCCTCAATCCACCACAGAACCAGGGGAGGCCAGACATTTTTGGTGTTCCAGTTGCGGGCATTTTTCAGCGCCTCGGCATGAACGCCGGCATAGCTGAAGGCCATCAGGCTTTCGATATCCTGCCACAGGGAAAGTGAGGAAGGTCCACTATCGAACCCGCTGCCCTCAAGAAATCTTGGAAACACCTGAAGGCCCCAGCTCTCGGGTCCGGGCTCACCGTCATAGCCCGAGCGCCCGACAAAACCCGATGCCTTTTCAGCGGCTGCGAAGTTCAAAGGTTCGCGCCGCACGAAGCCTTGCACTTCGGGAGCATCGTAACTGGCCACATGAAGGCCAAAATTATACATGACCAGGTGAAATCCGGACGTACTCATCTCAGCTCAAATCGTCTGGAAATTCCGGCAGGGGAGCAATCTCGATACCTTCCTCAATCAATGACTTCGCATCAGCGCTAGAGGCTTTCCCGATGATGCCGCGCGCTTCGGTTTCACCGTGGTGGATCTTGCGCGCCTCATCGGCAAAACGGTCGCCAACATCTTCGGAGTTTTGTTTGACCGCCTGCACCATGTCCCTGAGCTTGCGCATCATCTCGCGTTTTTCAGGGTCCATCGCCAAGGGCCGGGCCGGGGTGTCCCTGGAAGACGCCACCGCAGGCGCCATCAGCGATTTTTCGATCTGCCCAGAACCGCAGACCGGACACTCGACCAGTCCACGCTCGGATTGGCCGTCAAAGTCCTTGCTCGAGGAAAACCATCCCTCGAATTCATGATCCTTGTCGCAATGCAAAGAAAAGCGGATCACGCCACTCTCTCTCCTGTCGCTGCCTGCCCCATAGCCTGCGCACCGCTTTCGACGCGGTAACTGCGGGCATTCTTCAGATTGGGGACCTTGCCCCGTGCCGCATTGACCTCGTCCAGCGCCAGACTGGCGACAATCACGCCGGGTTCGTCACCCTGAGCTTCCGCGATCACGCGGCCCCATGGGTCAACAATCAGCGAGTGGCCATAGGTCTCACGGCCGTCTTCATGCACGCCGCCCTGAGCTGCCGAAATGACGAAGGCTCCGTTTTCGATCGCCCTGGCGCGTTGCAGCACATGCCAATGCGCTTCGCCTGTCTGTCTTGTGAAGGCTGCAGGCGCTGTCAGGATATCCGCGCCGGCCAGTGCCAGGTCACGAAACAGGTGCGGAAACCGGATGTCGTAGCAGATGCCCATTCCCAACCGGGCAACACCGAGATCAACAGTGCACGCAATCTCACCGGGCCGGTAGACAGCACTTTCCCGCCAGCTCTCGCCATTGTCCAGATCGACGTCGAACATGTGGATTTTGTCATAGCGGGCAAGAAAACTGCCCTCAGGTCCGAACACCACGCCGCGATTGGCGGTCATCTCCTGACCAACGTCGATCGCGGTCGAGCCGACATGCAGGTAGATTCCAAGCTCGCGGGCAAGCGACGAGGCCGCCTTGAGAACGGGATCATCGGCTTCCGTCTCGAGGATACTGCGCAGACCTTTGCGATCCTTTTGCACGGCTCCGGTCATTTCCGGCGTCTGAACATAGCGTGCACCACGCGAGGCAGCTTCACGGACCAGCGCGTCCATTGAAGCAATGTTTGCGTCAGGCTCAACACCTGATCGCATTTGAACAGCGGCAACAACCAGTTCACGCATGTTTCAGGCTCCCGTGAGCATCGGATCAAGTTTCCCGGCGCTGTCGAGAGCATGCAACTCGTCGCAGCCGCCAACGTGAACACCATCGATGAAGATCTGCGGAAATGTTGCCCGGCCATTTGCCTTGCCGATCATTTCCTGTTTCAGATCCGGAGAAAACGTGGCGTCATGTTCGGTGTAGCTGACACCCTTGCTGTCGAGCAACCGTTTGGCTGCGGTACAAAATCCGCAAAACTGTCGTGTGTAGATGATTACGTCTGCCATGCGGGTCTCCGATTATCTCTCGGCCATTTTGGCCCCTCAAGCATATAGGGTTTCCTCGCCCTGGCTTGCAACCCTGGCAAACGTCAGCACATTGACTTGTGCTGCACCGGCACGCAGTAAAGCCCGGGTTGCTGCCTCCACGGTTGATCCGGTCGTCAGGACATCATCAACCAGAAGCACTTTAAGCCCTAAAAACCGCTGCACCTGCTCCGGCTCGATTGAGAACGCGCCCCGAACATTGTCCTGTCTGGCCTTCAAACCCAGACCAACCTGCTGGCGTGTGGCGCGAACCCGCCTCATCACGCCTGGCAAAAACGGTTTGCTTGAGAGCCGGGCAAGAGACCGCGCAAGCTCGGCTGATTGATTGTAACGCCGCGCGAACAACCTGCTTCGATGCAACGGTACGGCAATGATGACATCGCTGTCATCAACCACGTCCCGTCCCGCCCGTATCATCCAGGCCGCCATCATTGCGGCGAGATCCGCTCGATCCGAATATTTCAGGCCGTGAACAATCTTGCGTGCGACGCCATCGTGGAAAACCACCGCCCGCGCCCTGGCGTAAGGTGGCGGGTGTGCGATCGCCTGCGGTGAGACAAGCCCCTCACCGCGATCATGATCGAAAGGCAGACCGGTGATGTCACAACAGGGCCGTTCGATGAACTGCACCGTCGCCCAGCACGCGGGACAAAGGCCAGCCGACCGGCCCACCACCTTCCCGCACCCTGAGCAGACCGGCGGATATACCAATCGCATCAGCCCTGCCCCCGCGGCCCGAAGGACAGCCAGCGATCGACCCCTTAAATACGATCCGTCAACCCGGTCCATCGGTTGACTTTACAGCCGTTCCATCCAACAAGCGAGCCGCAGCAAGGTCATCGGCCTCCGCTGCCCCTGAAACCGTCCGAGGGGCCCTTGGGTCATGGATCGCATTTTCGATCACAATCTGCTGCGCCAACGCCGTTTGCGTGCTCTCGCCGGATTTGAGCCAGGTTCGGATTTCCTCATCCGCAGGGTCGCCGAAGATATGGCGGACCGGCTTTCGGTGGTTGAAAGACAATTCGGACATCCGGTCCTGGTCCATGGCGGCTTGCCACACGCAGCAGAACGGATGAGCGCGATCGGCAAGGCAGCAGGCTTCAGATATATCGACATATGCGCGGTCCCTGGCATCGAGAAGACCGATCAGGTTCTTGCCGAGCCGGATTACGTGCCGCTGGAGCCGGCAAGTGCGGATCTCTTGGTTTCACCTCTGGCACTGCACGTGACAAACGATACGCCCGGTGTGCTGGTGCAGTTGCGCCGCGCCTTGAAGCCGGACGGACTCCTGCTAGCCTCGACCCCTGGCGCAGGTACGCTTGGCGAATTGCGGGAATCCCTCCTCGCCGCCGAGAGCGAACTGACCGGCGGTGCCAATGCCCGGGTCCATCCGTTTGCCGATATCCGTGACTATGGAGCCCTGCTGCAACGAGCGGGTTTCGCCCTGCCGGTTGTCGATATAGACGAAATCGTCGTCAGGTATTCCGACATGTTTGCTCTGCTGAGAGATTTGCGCGCCATGGGCATGACGTCAATTCTGGCTGACAGAAGCCGCAAACCGGTAAACAAGCAATTGTTTCTCAAAGCCGCCGCGATTTACGCGGAACGGTTTTCAGATCCCGACGGTCGTATCCGCGCCAGCTTTCCAGTGATCCATCTCTCCGGGTGGGCACCGCACGAGAACCAGCAAAAACCTCTCAGGCCCGGGTCTGCCAAGACACGTCTTGCAGACGCATTGAAGACGCCGGAGCAGAAACTGCCGCGCTAGCGCATCGTGGTAAGGCGTGGAAAACTCATTGCGAGTTTTTGAGGTGTGTTGCGGCGCCATCCATCACATTGTTGATGGTTTCACCTAGAACCGATGCTCCGCCGATCAATGCAACTGCGATCAAGGTGGCGATCAGGCCATACTCGATTGCGGTCGCGCCGGATCTGTCAGCTATGAACCTGTAAAACATGGATTTCATCAGTTTGGTCCGATTCAGTTCATATGCCGGGTCGTTGAGAGCGGGTCAGCAATCACCCGACTTTCGGCCATCGTTTCGAATGATGCAAAGCGACCCCGGGTTTTCTTGCAGGATTGATTTGCGCACTGTGTAGAATGTGCGTTGCGACCGTGACGGAATGGATCCGGTGGTGATATTGTCATACTGGTCTGGAGCCCAGGCCACCCGCGCCGTAGGCGTTCGGTCGGCAAGAATCGGCGTCAAAATCGCAGCCAGCGCTATTGCCGCGGTACCAAACAGCAGGGCAACCCGCACAGCACCGAATCTCTTCGGGTGGTTCTCCTGCCCGTCTCTGTCCATTACTGTCGTCCAAAACTCGTCGTTGGCCATAACGCCTCCACTGAGAACCCCTCGGGATTCGCCACTGGCAGCAATAGTGCTTGAAGTGAATTGAAGTTTTATTAACGCTAATTGCAACAATCAGAAATTGGCCGGGTTGCAGACGTCAGCTCATAGAAGGTCAATGAGATAGGGAATGAGCGGCTCGTCGGCGGGCGGCATCGGATAATCTCGCATATCGCGCGGACGCACCCACTTGAGCGCCTGACCTTCAAGACCGCGAGCGGTTCCTTCAAACCGGCGGCACACAAAAAGCGGCATCAGCAGATGAAACTCGTCGTAGCTGTGACTGGCAAAAGTCAGCGGCGCAAGACACGCTTCTTTGGTGGTGACCCCGACTTCTTCGACCAATTCGCGAATCAAGGCCGCCTCCGGAGTTTCACCCGGCTCGACCTTGCCACCGGGAAACTCCCAAAGTCCGGCCAGTTTCTTGCCTTCGGGCCGCTGAGTCAGCAGCACCCTGCCGTCAGCATCAACCAACGCACAGGCAGCAACCAGCAATATCTTCTTGCCGCTCATCTAAATCAGTATCCCGGCTTCTGGCGGTAGGCGTAGCGATAGACCTCGCCAAACCCCAGTCCCTTGTAGAGAGCGACAGCAGCAGTGTTTGCACTCTCGACTTGCAGCCAGGCCGTTTCCGCGCCGCGATGGCGAGCCCACCGAAGCGCGGCTGTCACCACGTCCCGCCCGTAGCCTGATCGTCGCATGTCCGCACGGGTGGCCAGTTCAAACAGCCCGGCAAGGTCATTGTCATGCACACACAAAGCGGTCGACACCGGGCCAGTTGCCTCTTGCTCCAGCACGAACAGGCCACTGGGCGGCCGGATCGCACTCAACACCTCGGTCAGGCCCGGCTTGAGAGCCTGATGGCGGCCGTGAACGGCAATGGAGGCATCAACATAGCGCCCGACATCGCGCATCGGCAGATGATCCATCCCGTGATCGATGTCGAGACTGTTGATCGCGCCGGTCATGACGATGGTCTCGTCAAAGCGGGGCCAACCGAGCGCATCGAGATAAGATTCCAGCGGCGGCGGCGCCAACGGCGACTGCCGGAACACCAGTGGCCGGTCATAGGAATCAAACCGCCGCGCGGCGCGCTCGACACGGACTTCAATGCCATCATGATCGGCAGGATCGAGCGGATTGACCGAATTCAGCCGTTTTGAGGGGTGGCCCGCGGTGAGGCGGATCTGCCAGCTGCCGTCATACTGGATCGAAGCTGCGGGCCAGGCCCTGAATCCAACGGCTTCAAGCCTTCTGACGATAGCAAGGTTGGGCAAGACGAGTCCTGTATTGTTGGTTCCGGATGCCCGCTCAACTGCGGTAATCACCATTGATTTCGACATAGGCCTTGGTCAGATCACAGGTGAAAACGCGGGCCTTGCCACTACCGATGCCAAGATCAACCCGGATGGCGATTTCATCCTGTTTCATGACATCGGACGCTGCAGCTTCACTGTAGTCGGGATCACGTTCGCCATCTACGGCCACTCGCACGTCGCCGAACCAGATAGCCAGCTTGTCGCGTTCGGCTTTTTCACCTGCCTTGCCGACCGCCATAACGATGCGGCCCCAATTGGCATCTTCACCGGCAATGGCAGTCTTGACCAGCGGCGAGTTGGCGATCGAGCGTGCAATCCGTCCCGCTGCCTTGGCCGACGCAGCACCTGTTACCGTAATTTCGACCTGCTTTCGGGCTCCTTCGCCGTCTCGCACGATCTGGATTGCCAGATCTTCCATCAGGTCAGCCAGCGCCTTCGAAAAACTTCGCGCACGGGAATCCGAGGCCGAACTGATCGCCCCCGCACCCCGCTCAGCGGCAGCACCAGTTGCGAAAACCATTAGTGTGTCCGATGTCGAGGTATCGCTGTCGACTGTCACCGCATTGAAGGTCGAACCGACATGACGGCTCAGCATGGCCTGCAGCGCTGCCGGCTCGACAGCAGCGTCCGTCACGATGAAAGACAGCATCGTCGCCATATCAGGCGCGATCATTCCTGCACCCTTGGCCATACCGTTGAGCGTAACCGTAACACCGTCGATCCGTGCCGACCGGGTCGCCACCTTCGGATAGGTGTCGGTGGTCATGATTGCGCGCGCTGCATCAAGCCACCGGTCGCCGCTGGCCGAAACCGTCATCTGATCCAAAACAGTGGAGAACTTGGTCGCATCAAGCGGCTCACCAATCACACCGGTCGATGCCAGAAAGACTTCCCCTTCGGAACACCCTACTGCCGCCGCCGCGGCCTTTGCAGTAATTTCGGTTGCGGCACGGCCCTTTTTGCCGGTGAACGCATTGGCATTGCCTGAATTGACCACCAGCGCCCTTGCCTTGCCACCAGCAAGGTTTGCCCGGCAAAAGTCGACCGGCGCGGAAGGGCACTTCGATGTAGTGAAGACCCCCGCCACAGCCGCCGGTTTATCAAACACCATCAGCATGACGTCGGTTCGGTTCTTGTACTTTATCCCCGCCGCCGCCGTATCAATGCGCACGCCCGCAATCGGCGGCAGGTCAGCATACGAACTCGGAGCCAGGGGGGATATGTCAGCAGACATGGAGCGATCCTCGGGGCGGCAGGTTTCAGGTGAAGGGCGAGATCTTATTGCTGCTGCTGTTGGCTGACAGCATCGTAAGCAGCCTTGAGATCCGCATCGAGCACTTCAATCTCGGTCTCGCTGCGTGCGGCGCGGATCAGATCTGCGTAACGCTCACGCATCACCACCTGACGGACCTGATCAGCCACTTCCTCAAAAGCCGGAGCCGCTGTTTCGCGACGCTCTTCAACCTTGATGACGTGCCAACCGAACTGGGTCTTCACCGGCTCCTTGGCGTATTCGCCAGGCTGCAGCGTGAAGGCAACCGCTTCGAATTCAGGTACCATGCGGCCCTTGGTGAAAAATCCAAGTTCTCCGCCCTGAGCGGCACTGGGACCGGTAGACTTCTCTTTGGCAAGTTCAGCAAAATCCTTGCCCGTTTCCAACTCTGCGAGAACTGCCTTTGCTGCGTCTTCTGTTTCAAGGAGGATATGGCGCGCACTGATTTCTTCTTCTGCTGGGGTCGCTGCGATTTCCTTCTCGTAGCGAGCTTTCAAATCCGCGTCGCTGACCGGATCGACAACCATGGATTTGAAAATAGCGTTGTGCAAGGCACGGTCACGCTGAAAATCCATCAGTTTCTTGAATTCCTCAGTCTGATCAAGCTTTTCGGCTTCGGCCTTGCGGGCAAGCGTCTTGATATCGATGACTGCGGCAAGGGCAGCCACGCGGCGCTGCTCATCCGGCAGACGCGAAAACTGCGGGTCGAGATCACCTTCCGCCAGCGTCAACTCCGATGCACGGATTTCGACACCGGCGACCGTTGCCACGACAGGATCGGCCTCATCCGCAGCGTGGCCGTGAATCGGCAAAAATGCGACTGAAGTGAGGAAGAATGTGGCTGCTAGCTGCGATAGGCGCATGGAAAGACCTTTCATTGTGAAGCTTTTTCTGGTTGGCCGTCCAAGTGCTCTCGGATTCGGGCAACCTTAAGACGGCCTTTCGCCGCCGTTGACATCGTTCGACCCCCCTCTTATCTGTCAGCCAACCGTCCGTCCAGACGGCTTTCACTGGATGAGAGTCTTCCGGACAGCGATTTCCAACCGTTCCTCCGGCCGCAGGCCAGCGCCGGTTTTCAACACTGCAGACCGTGCAGCCTCAAGAAAGGACCATTGAAATGGTCAAGTTCGGCGCCATCGCCCGCAAAATTTTCGGCTCATCAAACGACCGCCGGATCCGGGCCTATCAGCCAATAGTTGACGCCATCAATGCTTTGGAAGGCGAACTGACAGCACTCAGCGATAGTGAACTGGCAGGAAGAACGGTACAATTCCGCGAGCAGGTCGCGTCGGGCACCAAGCTCGACGATCTCCTGGTCCCCGCTTTTGCAACTGTACGCGAGGCAGCTCGGCGCGCCACCGGGCTTCGGCCGTTTGACGTCCAGCTGATCGGCGGCATGATCCTCAACGAAAACGCCATTGCCGAAATGAAGACTGGTGAAGGCAAGACGCTGGTCGCCACATTGCCGGTCTATCTCAATGCGCTGTCCGGCGACGGCGTGCATGTCGTCACCGTCAACGATTACCTGGCGCGCCGTGACGCCGAATGGATGGCCCGGATCTATGGCTTCCTCGGACTGACCACGGGCATCATCACCCATGGTATGGACGATGACGAGCGTCGCGCGGCCTATGCCTGCGACATTACCTATGCCACCAACAACGAGCTTGGCTTCGATTATCTGCGCGACAACATGAAATATGACCGCGCCCAGATGGTCCAGCGCGGGCACAACTACGCCATCGTCGATGAGGTGGACTCCATTCTCGTCGATGAAGCCCGTACGCCGCTGATCATCTCCGGTCCGCTGGATGACCGGTCGGAACTTTACAACAGCATCGACACGCTGATCCAGAAGCTCGAGCCGGACGACTACGAAATCGACGAGAAGCAGCGCTCGGCCACCTTTACCGAGGCAGGCACCGAGAAGCTTGAAGCCATGCTGACCGAAGCCGACATGCTCAAGGGTGAATCGCTTTATGATGTCGAGAACGTTGCCATCGTTCACCACATCAACAACGCGCTAAAGGCCCACCGGCTGTTCACCCGCGACAAGGATTACATCGTCAACAACGATGAGATCGTCATAATCGACGAGTTTACCGGCCGCATGATGCCGGGACGTCGTTTTTCCGAAGGTCAGCACCAGGCGCTCGAAGCCAAGGAAGGCGTCAAGATCCAGCCGGAAAACCAGACCCTGGCCTCGATCACGTTCCAGAACTATTTCCGCATGTATTCCAAGCTCGGCGGCATGACAGGTACGGCCTCCACCGAGGCCGAAGAATTCGGCGACATCTACGGGCTCGAAGTTGTCGAAGTCCCGACCAATGTGCCGATTTCCCGTATCGATGAAGATGACGAGGTCTATCGCACGGTCGAGGAAAAATATCAGGCCATTATCGACGACATCAAACAGTCGCGTGCGAAAAAGCAGCCGGTTCTGGTCGGCACCACATCTATCGATAAATCCGAAATCCTTGCCGAGCTCCTGCGCAAGGCCGGTGTCGAGGACTTCAAGGTGCTCAACGCCCGTTATCACGAGCAGGAGGCGTTTATCGTCTCCCAGGCCGGCGTCCCCGGTGCGGTCACCATCGCCACCAACATGGCCGGTCGCGGCACCGACATTCAGCTTGGCGGCAACGTCGACATGCGCATCGCCCAGGAACTCGGCGACATGCCAGCGGGGCCGGAACGCGACGAGAAGGAAAAGACCATCCGGGCCGAAATCAAGGCACTCAAGGACGAGGCGCTGGCCGCCGGTGGCCTGTACGTGCTTGCCACCGAACGCCACGAGAGCCGCCGCATCGACAATCAGCTGCGCGGCCGTTCGGGACGTCAGGGCGATCCTGGCCGGTCCAAGTTCTTCCTGTCGCTGCAGGATGATCTGATGCGTATTTTCGGCTCCGAGCGCATGGACGGCATGCTCAAGACGCTTGGCCTCAAGGAAGGCGAGCCGATCATCCATCCGTGGATCAACAAGGCGCTTGAGCGGGCACAGAAAAAGGTCGAGGCACGCAACTTCGATATCCGCAAGAACCTGCTGAAATTCGATGACGTGATGAACGACCAGCGCAAGGTCATCTTCGAACAGCGCAAGGAACTGATGGACGCGGAATCGATTTCCGAAACCATCGAAGACATGCGCCATGAGGTGGTTGACGGCCTGGTCAAGCTGCATATTCCCGAACGCGCCTATGCCGAGCAATGGAATGTTGCCGACCTTAAGAAGGACGTTCAGGCCTATCTCAACCTCGATCTGCCGATTGAGCAATGGGCCGCTGAAGAAGGCATCGCCGAGGACGACATTCACACCCGGCTTCTTGAGGCGGCTGATAATCTCGCCAAGGAAAAAGCCGATCGATTTGGCGAGGAAGTCATGACGTATGTGGAGAAATCTGTGGTTCTCCAGACGCTTGATCATCTGTGGCGCGAACATCTGGTCAACCTCGATCACCTTCGCTCGGTCGTCGGGTTCCGGGGCTATGCACAGCGCGATCCGCTGCAGGAATACAAATCCGAAGCGTTCGAACTGTTTCAGGCACTGCTCGCCAATTTGCGTCAGGCCGTCATGACCCAATTGATGCGTGTTGAAATTGTCCGGGAGGCAGCCACTCCGGAACCTGAATTGCCGGAAGGCATGGAAGCTCACCACATCGACGCCACGACTGGCGACGATGAGTTCGGCCAGTCCAATGCCGAGCTCGCAGCCGGTGTTGTTGCACCCGAAGACCGGGACCCCGAGGATGATACCACGTGGGGCAAGGTTGGTCGCAACGAGGCCTGCCCATGCGGGTCCGGCAAGAAATACAAGCACTGCCACGGCGCCTTCTGAGCGTCGGTAGAAACGAACCAACCAGGCCGGGAGCGAGATAGTCGATCCCGGCCTTTTTTGTTGGGTAAAGCGCCGCGTAAGTGAATCCATTTGAACGCGACATGCATGAGCCGAGCCTCAAGCCCGCCGTCCGGCGCTGCATCAAAGTTTCCGCATCTTATTTTTGATCGCTTTCCAGCGGCGTTCGCCACACCTGTCAAAGCCTTCAGCCCAATCCGATGCGTCTTGAAAAGACTGCCCGTTGAAATGATTGGTCAAACCGTTTCTTAACGTCGCCATGGCAGTGTGCCCTTACGACAACGGGATTGAAGCCTGACCATGACCCTGATCGACACCGCTGGCAAAGTTCTGCCGCCTCGCTTTGTTGCGCGGCTTGCGCCGGTGTTCGAGCATTTCTCGACAATCGCAACAGCAACCGACGAGACCAGCGCAGCCCAGCGCATGGCTATGATTGCCTTTTCCATCCGCATTCTCAGTGCAGCGATCGCCTTCGTATCGCAGATAATTCTGGCCCGCATCATGGGTGAGTTCGAATACGGCGTATTCGTGTTCGTCTGGGTGATTGCCATTATTCTGGGCAATCTCTCCTGTCTTGGCTTCCACACTGCCGTGATCCGTTTCCTGCCGCAATACCGCACCGCCGGCGCGGACGAAGCGATCATCGGACTTGCAGCGACTGCGCGGATATTTGCCATGCTTTCGGCGACCCTGATCGCCGCCACCGGCATCGCGGCGCTCTACTTTCTGGGTGACAGGATAGATGCTCACTATGTCCAGCCGCTTTTCATCGGCGCCTTCGTTCTGCCGATGATTGCTCTGGGCGATGTGCTGGATGGCACTGCACGGGCCAATGGCTGGCCCATACACGCGCTCAGTCCAACCTACATCATTCGCCCCTTGCTCATTTTATGTTTCGTTGCCGGAGCCATCTGGATTGGACGCATGGCGGACGCCAACACCGCCCTTATCGCGGCCCTTGCCGCAACCTATCTCACCACGTTGGCACAGTTTTTCGTCGTCACCACCAGGCTGCAGAAGCGGTTTCCCACCCAGCGGATCGAGATACACGTCAAAACCTGGCTGATGGTTGCCTTTCCGATCTTCCTGATCGAAGGTTTCTATTTCATGCTGACCAATGCCGATGTCATCATCGTCGGCATTTATCTTCCGCCCGAAAAGGTGGCGGTCTATTTCGCTGCCGCAAAGACCATGGCGCTGGTCCATTTCGTCTATTTTGCCGTGAAGGCCGCTGCTGCGCAGCGTTTCTCGACGCTCGTCTCCGGCACGGACCGCACTGCATTGGCTACTTTCGCCCGGCAAACCGTGCAGTGGACCTTCTGGCCTTCACTGCTGGTCGGCGCGATGGTCATTGCAGCCGGACCATTTCTGCTCTCCCTGTTTGGCCCAGGCTTTCAGGAAGGCCATTTGATCATGGTCATCCTGTTTGCTGGCATTATTGCCAAGGCGATGATCGGCCCTGGTGAAGTGCTTCTGACCATGGCAGGCAAGCTCAAGATCTGCGCCACGGTCTATGCAATTGCGCTTGCCGCCAATCTCGGCCTCAACGTCCTTTTGATACCCCTGTGGGGTCTGCACGGAGCCGCCGCGGCCACCGCCGGCGCAATGATCATTGAGGCATGCCTGCTTCATATCATCGTCCGGCGGCAACTCGGCATTGTCATGTTCATCGCATCGGCTGCCTTGCAAGGCCGGGATGATGTTGTGCGGAAGGCGGTATAGATCATGGCCTCCAGTCCCATCGTCCAGGAAGAAGTCGCAAGCCAGGCCAACACGATGATCGGCGAATTGGCCGATGTCGAAACCGGTCGTCCGTTGCCCGAGCGCGAAGTTGCCGTCGGTCGTCCAGGGCGTCATCTGGCAATCTACCCTGCACGCGCCGGATATGACTTGCAGGAGGAACTCGACTTCCTCACCAACCGCGCGCTTGAACCCAACGTCTTCTTTGCAGGCCGTTTCCTGGCCCCGGCCATGCCGCGGCTGGAAGACCGGGTGATCCGGCTCATGCTGATGCGCGATGAAACCGAAATCCATTCACGTATGCGGATGCTGCTGCCGTATTCTGTTGAGAAGCCCGGATTTTCGGTTGGTGCATCGATCATCCGTGCCTGGTCCAATCCGTTTGGCCCATTGGGGACACCTCTCCTTGATCGCGAGGACGCTGCCGAAACGCTCGACAATATGCTCGAAGCTCTAAACCGGACTGAGATGGGGTTGCCAGGCGTTCTCGTGCTTCCCGACATGCGGCTGGACGGCCCAGTGGCGGGGCTCCTGCGCGCTGTCGCCACGGCCCGCAACCTGTCTGTTGTCGTCACCGAACAGGCCCAGCGCCCGTTCCTCGAAAGCACCCTTGACGCCGATGACTACATGGCGAAGTCTGTTTCACCCCATCACCGCCGTGAAATGCGCCGGCAGTGGCGCCGGTTGTCCGAACATGGCGAATTGAGTTACATCGTTGCCCGCCAGCCGGAGGAAATCCGCTATCACCTCGAGGAATTTCTCACCCTTGAAGACACCGGCTGGAAAGGCCGGCGCAAGTCGTCAATGGTGTCTGACCGGTACCGCGCCGCTTTCGCCCGCGAGGCCATCAACAGCCTGGCTGAAACCGACAGCGTGCGCATTCACTCGCTGGCGCTCAATGGCGAAGCCATCGCATCGATGATCGTATTCGTGTCTGCTGGCGATGCGTGGACATGGAAAACCGCCTACAACGAGACTTGGGCTCATTTTTCGCCCGGCAAATTGCTGGTCGACAGGCTTACCGAATGGCACCTCGATGATCTCAACATCCGCCGCACCGACTCCTGCGCTGTCCCGGATCATCCGATCATGAGTCGCCTGTGGTCAGAACGTGAGAACATGGGCACCATGGTCATCGGTCTTGACCCCAGGCATGACCGCGACGTTCGTCAGGTGGCAACCCAGCTCCACATCTACCGCAACACCCGCAACATCGCGCGGCTGCTGCGGGAGAAAATTCGCGGCATGGCCAAGCGCTAACGACGCTTCATACAGCAGCAGCAGCCGCGGCAGCCTTGATCTCGGCAATGGCCTGATCCCGCAAGATCCGCCGGATTACCTTGCCAGTCGTGGTCAGTGGCAGGCTGTCAACAAATTCGATCTCTCTGGGGTACTCATGCGCCGACAGCCGGGTCTTGACCCAGTCGCGCACTGATTCGGTCAAATCCGCATCCGGTGCGATTCCCGGCGCCACAACGATGTATGCCTTGACGATTTCGGTGCGCATGGGATCCGGCTTGCCCACGACCGCCGCAAGCGCCACGGCCGGATGACCGGTCAGGCAATCCTCGATTTCCCCGGGTCCAATGCGATAGCCGGATGACGTGATCACATCATCATCCCGCCCGAAGAACGAGAAGTAGCCTTCCGCATCCCGCACGCCCTGATCGCCGGTGATCATCCAGTCCCCAATGAACTTGGCCTGCGTTGCCGCCTCGTTTTGCCAGTATCCCAGAAACATCACCGGATCGGGACGCCTGACCGCAATTTGGCCGGAAGTGCCATCCGGCACCACATTGCCCTGATCGTCAATCACCGCCACCTCGTGGCCCGGTACCGGCTTGCCGATTGCACCGCCCCGGCTGACGCCGAGCATCGAACTGGATGACAACACAAGGTTGCATTCGGTCTGGCCGTAAAACTCGTTGATGGTCAGGCCCAGAACTTTCTGCGCCCACTCGAAGGTCTCGCGCCCGAGCGCTTCACCGCCGGACCCGACAGTCCGCAGATTGAGCCGGTGGCGCGACAACGGATCTGGAACCGTACGCATGATTCTCAGCGCGGTCGGCGGAATGAAGGCGTTGCGAACATTCATTTCCGCCATGATCCGGTAGGCAAGGTCGGGGTCGAACTTCTGCGCTTGCGAAGACACAACAGGAACCCCGAGCAGCAATCCCGGCAGCAGAACATTGAGCAACCCTCCGGCCCAGGCCCAGTCAGCCGGCGTCCAGAACTTGTCTCCCGGTTGCGGCATGAACTCGTGATGGGTCTGTACCCCGGGTATGTGCCCGATCAGCACCCGATGGCCATGCAGCGCACCCTTGGGTGGCCCGGTGGTCCCCGAGGTGAAGATCATCAATGCCGGATCATCCGCAAGTGTCCTGACCGCTACCGGTGCATCGGAGTGACCGTTCTCAAGCCCATCGTAACTCACCGCATCGCCGGCAGCGCGGCCGCCGGTCACAACAACCGCATGAAGCTCATTCAGCCGCTCGCGGATCGCCGAGACTTTGGTGCAGCCGTCAGGTGTCGTCACCAGCACCGTTGCGCCGGACGCAGAAAGCCTGTGCTCGACAGCTTCAACTCCGAACAGCAGGGCCAACGGCACGGCTATGGCGCCCAGCTTGTAAATGGCAACATGCGCAATCACCGTCTCGAACCCCTGCGGCAACATCAGCGCCACCCGGTCGCCCGCCTTGACGCCCAGCGAAGCAAGCCCTCGGGCAAACGCATTGGAGCGGCGTGCCAGCCCCTCATAGGTCAGCCGGTCCGGCTCGTGGTCCGCATTGAAATGTTCGAGACAGACACGGTCCGGTACACGGGCCGCCCAATCATCCGACACCGCACGGCCGATGTTGAAAAACTCCGGCACATCCCATGAAAAGCGGGCAGCAACATCTTCTAGAGTTTTTTCCGGAGGCAACAACATGACTGGAAATCCTTGCACAAAACCCCAAAATGCCGCGCTACCGCGTGCCATCCATGGCAACGCAACTGTCGCTCGGCAAAATCTCTATCAGGCGCAGGATCAGGAATGAAGAGGTAGCGGGCACGAAGGCTCATTTGCGAGCGGCCCAAACTGCGATAAGGCAAAATGGTGCCCCCTTCCGGACTCGAACCGGAACTCCTTGCGGAACCGCATTTTGAGTGCGGCGCGTCTACCAATTCCGCCAAAGGGGCAAACCATTACGCTCAGTCCATTATTATCCGCAGGCGCGCAGGTCAAGCCGATAGATCAACCTTGGTGCAATCGGTTGGCTTTCGCGCTTGGATACGACGATATCACCGTCATGCACTGATGACGATGGAATGCTTTCGCCTGCTCTGATAAGAACCGCCCGAGACTCAAACATCAACAAAGGCACACGGTCGATGACTGCATTTGAAGGATCAGCGACGCCGCACGGCGCGCTTGCAAAGATCGAGGCTATCCTCTTACCGCACCTCCATCCTCAGGAAGCGACCGCCGATGCCGGTGCCGGGCGCGGTCAGAAGGCAACCATCAGCCTCGGAGCGCTGAGCGATCTGATGGAAGAGCGCGCCTTCGGTCTTTTGCTGCTGGTTCTGGCATTACCCTGCTGCCTGCCATTTGTTTATATCCTGCCGCAACTTGTGGCGCTTCCCATGGTGGTTCTTGCTGCCCAGATGGCATCGGGCCGGCGTGCACCATGGCTGCCCGAGACCCTTCGCAAACGTCATCTGCCGGTAGCAGCTCTGCTCGATGTGGTTCAACGCGCAAAACGCTATGGCGGTTGGCTGGAACGGTTTGCGCACCCCCGTATACCAGCCTTCACAGGTGATCGGGCGACCCGCATCATCGGCGCATTGCTGATCGTGCCATGCCTTTCCATCCTCGTGCCGCTTCCGCTCACCAACACAGTGCCCGGTATCGGGGTTGCACTGACTGCCATCGGGTTGATTGAACGGGACGCTCTGTTTGTTGTTTCCGGACTGCTCATCGCCCTGGCATGGGTCGCCATCCTGGTGATCGGGGGGCCCGCATTGATCTATTACCTTGTCAACTTCCTGCTTAGCACAAGCGCACCGGCCTGAACCGTATAAGCCGGGGCGGACAACGGGCGTTGTCACACCACGGCGTCATGCAATAGACACCATTGCGGAATTAAACCGCCAGACGATCAAAACGGACCAAGATGATGCCAACCGCTTCCATCCAACCCAACCACACCCTAGCCGCGCTGTTTCTTGGCGTCGCCATGGCAGCTGTCGTCGGCACGGCCCTCGGGTTTGAGCATATCGGCGGCTATATACCCTGCGCGCTGTGCCTGGAGCAACGCATCCCCTATTACGTCGGTGCGCCATTGATGCTCGTTGCCGCCATCGTTTCCAAGGCCGGTGGCCCGTCCTGGGCGGTGCGCGGGTTGCTCGCCATTGGCGGCTTGCTGATGCTGTATGGTCTGGTGCTCGGCGTCTACCATTCCGGCGTCGAATGGCATTGGTGGGACGGACCTGCATCCTGCGCGACGTCCGCTGACGCCGTGACCAAGGATGCCGGATCACTGCTGGGCGATCTCAGCTCGAAGAAACCGCCATCCTGCGATGCGGCAGCCCTTCGCGTCCTCGGGCTGTCATTTGCGGGGTGGAATGTTCTTGCCAGTGCCGCTCTGGCTGCCATTGCCTTCCGCGCTGCGCGGTAAGGGCTGAACTCGCATCAGGGCTGCAGTTCGACATCCCAGTAAAGATAATCCATCCAGCTTTCATGCAGGAAGTTGGGTGGAAACATGCGGCCATTGTTGTGCAGATCCTGCACATTGGGTCGATAGGGCTTTTGCTGCGGAATCATGCCCGCGTCCCTGGGCATGGCCCCGCCTTTCTTCAAATTGCAGGGCGAGCAGGCAGCCACCACGTTTTCCCATGTGGTCTCCCCACCGCAACGCCGTGGAATCACATGGTCGAACGTCAGCTCGTTCGGAGATCCGCAATACTGGCATTCAAACCGGTCCCGAAGGAAGACATTGAACCGCGTGAAAGCCGGAGACCGGGATGGCTTGATATAGGATTTGAGGCAGACAACACTGGGAACTCGCATGGAGAATGTCGGCGACGACACTGCGTGATCGTACTCCGCAACGATCTGGACACGATCCAGGAACACGGCCTTGACCGCATCCTGCCACGACCAGAGCGACAAGGGATAATAACTCAGCGGCCTGTAATCAGCGTTCAGAACGAGCGCCGGTAACGACTGCGGGGACACAAAAATAGTCAAGTGACTCTCCCGAGCGATTCTCCATCTCCAAAGACCATATTAGGCTGGACATGTCAGGCTTGTGAAGCGTCAGAATTTCGAATCATTTTGTGACGCGATTCCGCAAATTATCCAGCCTCGACAGGAGTCGCATCCCGGCGCATGACTTCGGCATAATACGCCCACAACAGCCGCGCGGCCACGCCGCGCCACGGGCTCCACGCCTCCGCAAGCTTGTAAAGAGCCCGCGGTTGAGGACGCACATCAAGCCCCAGAATGTCTGCGGCCGCACTTTGCAACGCCACATCACCGGCTGGAAACACATCAGCATGACCGGCGCAGAACAGCAGATAGACCTCTGCAGTCCATGGCCCCACCCCCTTGATCGCCGTCATCGTGCTGATCGCCTCACGCCCCTCAAGCCCGCACAGATGCTCAAGATCGAGCTCACCTGCAGCCACCGCCTCCCCGACCCGGATCAATGTCTCGGCCTTTGCGCGCGATAGCCCGGCTTTACGCAGCGCTTCCGGACTGAGAGCAAGAATTGCCGCCGGGCTGATCTCGCCGGCCGCAAGTTCCAGCTTTCTCCACAACGCATTGGCGCTGGCCTTGGAGACCATTTGCGACAGAATGATCTCCGCCAGCGCTGCATATCCGGGCGGTTTCCGCCGCAGCGGTACCGACCCGGAGCGCTCGATCGCCCGCGCCAGCCGTGTATCCATGCGCGCCAGCTCGAGCAGGCCATCCGCAATATCATCCGTACTGTCGATCCGGCGCATGCCCGCTGTCCCGTTTGCTGGTGACCGCCGAAGATCGATTTCGACAATCAGGTTCGGCAATCTGGGCAACCGGAGTATCGTGACGCCGCCCGCCAAAAATGACATGAAACACCATGCCAATACACAACGCCACAACCAATCCGCCTATCAACGCTCCGATAGTCCGCTTTGCGCCCAGTCCCAACGGACTGCTGCATGTCGGGCACGCCAGGTCCGCAATGCTGAACTGGCATTTTGCCAACGCTCATGACGGCACATTCCTGTTGCGTATCGAGGATATCGACACCACCCGCGCGCGACCGGGGTTGGAAACTGCGATTTTCGAAGACCTCGCCTGGCTCGGAATCGACTGGCCAAAGCCGGTTCGCCGCCAGTCGGAGCATTTCGCCGAGTACCAGGCAGCCCTGACCGAATTGCGCAAGCTCGGTTTGATATATCCCGCATTTCTCAGCCGCGCCGAAACGACCGCCAGAATTTCTGAAATCGATAGCACTGGCCAGATCTGGCCCCGTGACCCGGATGGCGCGCCACATTATCCGGGCAGTGATCGCGAACTCTCCACTGCTGAGCGCGATGAGAGAATTGCGGCAGGTGAGCCACACGCCTGGAGACTGGATATGCAGGCCGTGCTTGATGATCTTGATACCCGACTTTCATGGACGGAGCACGGCAGCGGCCCGTCTGGCGAGACCGGCGAGATCATCGCAGACCCGGGTGCGTGGGGCGACGTCATCCTGGCAAGGCGCGATGTTCCGGCAAGCTATCATCTCTCGGTCAGCGTCGATGACGCTATCCAGAACATCAGCGACGTTATTCGCGGCGAAGACCTGTTCGCCACCACGTCCGTGCACAGCGTGTTGCAGCACCTGCTCGGATTGCCGGCGCCGCGCTATCATCATCACGGCTTGGTACGGGATCAGGATGGCCGCAAACTCTCAAAGAGCGACGGATCCACATCCATCGCGTCTCTTCGGCAACAAGGTGCCAGCCCGGAGGACATCCTTACCCTCGCCGGGACAACCTGAAACCTGCACCCAGGCAGTTTCAGGTCTCGCCCGCTTTTTCGCGTTCCAGCTCGATCGTGGCCCGGACGCGCGCCTTGAGGATCGCCGCGTTGATTTCCGCCCCCAGAATGAAGATCGCGGCGATGATGTAGAGAAACACCAGCGCCACCATGATCGAGGCAAGCCCGGCATAGGTCGACACATAGGTTGCGAATTCTTCCAGATAACGGGCGAATGCCAGCGCTCCCGCAATCCACGCAATCAGCGTCAGGCAGATCCCCGGAATGACGTCTGAGAGCTTGCGCTTGCCGGCCGGCAGCCACAGATGTGCCAGCACCAGTCCCGCGACCAGAACCGTTACGGCCACCATGATGCGCCAGTCGTCCACCGCCGAGATCAGCGTTTCCATCCACGGCGCGAATTGCCGCGCCAGCCTCATCGCCAGTGGAGCCAGCACCAGCAGGAAGCTGATCGCCATGATCACCAGCACCGCGATCACCACAAATGCGAGGCTCTGTGCCCTTGTGACGTACCAGGCCCGCGTCTCGGTCATCCGGTAGGCACGATTGAGCGACACTCTGAGCGCTTCCACGCCGTTGGCGGAAAAGAACGCCGCCGCAAGCACCGAAATGGTCAGCAATCCGCCCCGCTCGATTGTCAGCACGTTGATCACCTCGCGCGCAATCGGTGCGGCGATGGATTCGGGCCAGGTGTCGAAAATCAGATGCGAAGCCGTTTCCGCGTAAGCATTGGCGCCGAGAAAACTCGCCAACGCCGTACCAAAGATCATGAATGGGAATAGGGCCATCAGAATCGACAAGGCAACATGGCTTGCCATCGCCCAGCCATCATCATTGTTGAAATGGGTAACCGCATCGAGAATGACCGTGCGTATGCGTCGCAATGTATGCTCCCTGCCTGTCTGATACATACGCCGTGTTGGCATTGTCAGCCCTCCATGATTATGGGATTTGAAACGCCACGGGAACAGGGCAGATCACGCAATGAGCGAGAATAACCAACAAAAGACTATTCTGGTAACGGGCTGTTCTAGCGGAATCGGCGCCTGGTGCGCCCGCGCACTCAAGGCTGAAGGCTGGCACGTGATTGCCTCGGCGCGCTCTGATGAAGATATCGCGACGCTCCGGAATGACGGAATAGAGGCCTATTATATGGACTATTCCGATCCCGCCAGCATCGAGGCGTTCTTTACCAACGCCATGCACACCACTGGCGGACACTGCGATGCCCTGTTCAACAATGGCGGCTACGGGCAGGTCGGCGCGGTGGAGGATCTTCCGGTCGATGCGTTGCGGGCACAGTTCGATGCAAATTTCTTCGGCTGGCACGACCTCACCCGCCGCGTGATTCCGGTGATGCGGGCGCAGGGCCACGGCCGCATTGTGCAATGCTCGTCCATACTCGGTCTGGTTCCGATGCGGTTCCGCGGCGCCTACAATGCCTCCAAACATGCGCTTGAAGGCCTCTCCGTAACGCTTGCCATGGAACTGCAAGGCTCCGGCATTCATGTCAGCCTGATCGAGCCGGGTGCCATCAAGAGCAAGTTCAGGGCCAATGCGTTGAGGCTTTTTCACCAACATATCGATATTGTGGGCTCTGTGCACTCCGGAGATTACCAGGCTCAACTCCGCCGTCTGGAAAAGCAGGAGCAGTCAGACAGCGGCAAACTCGGGCCTGAAGCCGTTCACAAAGTGCTTATGCATGCCCTCACCGCCTCTCGGCCGCGATATCACTACCCCGTCACGCGCGCCGCCAAACTGGGCGTCATCGCCCGCAGGCTTTTACCGGCCCGGCTGTTCTACCCGTGGCTCGCCCGCCAGGATTGAGCCGCCCGCGCTGATGGACTTGCCGGCAAAAGCCCCTATGTTCCAACTCAGATTTCGTCACAAGGAAACTGCCAGATGTCGTCCGTAACCTATGTCCTGTCCATCGTCGTCATGCTGGCCGTTGCAGCCGTGCTGGTGCGCGGCCTCGTCAACATGGCACGCGGCGGCTCGGGCAATCTGTCCAACAAACTGATGCAGATGCGGGTCTTGCTGCAATTTGTCGCGGTCGTGCTGATTGTTGCAACGTTGTGGCTGACAGGCGGCGGCCGCTGAGCATTACGCCTCCACACCAGGTATCCCGGCAAACCGATCCAGAAAGCCTCTCCCATGGTCAAACTCAACAAGATTTACACCAGAACCGGTGATGACGGCACCACAGGGTTGGTCGCGGGCGAGCGACGTCCGAAGTACGATCTGCGGATCGAAGCCTACGGAACGGTCGATGAGGCAAATGCCGTTGTGGGAATGGCCCGGCTTTACACCACCGAGCTGCCTGATCTCGACGCCATGCTGATGCGGATCCAGAATGACTGCTTCGATCTCGGTGCTGACCTGGCCACGCCCGACACCGGTGAAAGACCCGAATACGAACCCTTGCGGATTGTGGATGCACAGGTCGAGCGCATCGAAACCGATATTGATCTGCTCAACGCCGATCTTGAACCCCTGCGATCTTTTGTCCTGCCGGGCGGAACAGCCGCCTCAGCGCACTTGCATCTCGCTCGCACAGTCGCGCGCCGGGCAGAGCGTTTGATAGTCGAATTGGCAGCCCAGGACCATGAAACCGTCAATCCCGCCGCCATCCGCTATGCCAACAGGCTGTCGGATTTCTTTTTCGTCGCAGCGCGCTGGGTCAATGATCACGGCCGCACGGACGTGCTTTGGGTTCCCGGCAAAAACCGGTAGTCTCTGCCACCATCACCACAGAGCCGGACCGGCCCAAACGGGAACCTCGCGATGTTCATCCCCTTGCATGATTCCAACGATCTCAAGCACATCCGGCTGCAGTGGGTGACTTGGTCGCTGATCGCTCTCAATGCGATTGTCTGGGGCATAACCGAGCTTGCCGGTGCAGACAGCGACTTCACTACTGCTGCCGTTCTTGGGTTGGGGTTCATTCCGTCTGTAGTCAATGACATCGCCGAGTTGCAGCCATCTCTGGTTCTGGTGCCTGAAGACGCAACCTATGTCACCTACAGTTTTTTGCATGGAAACCTGTTGCACCTTGGCTCCAACATGATTTTTCTGTGGGTGTTCGGCGATAATGTCGAAGACGCCATGGGGCACATCAAGTTTCTCATTTTCTATTTCGCGTGTGCTGCTGCTGGCGCTTTCGCCCACGGTCTGCTGCTGCCCGATTCCGAAAGCCCGCTAATCGGCGCTTCGGGCGCCGTCGCCGGTATAGTCGCGGCCTATCTCATGCTCCACCCCAAGGTCAGGGTCTGGGTTCTGGTGCTTGGCCGGATCCCGCTGCCGCTGCCGGCGTTTATCCCGTTGCTGATCTGGGTGGTTTTCCAATTCTTCATGGTCGTCACCGATCTGGCTGGCGAAGTCTCATGGGCGGCCCATGTCGGTGGAATCATCTGTGGCGCGGTTCTGGTGCTGTTCTTTCGTCGCTCCGGGGTTCCATTGTTCGATCGGACCATCAACAGTCCAAAAGCCGTCATCCATAAATCCGCGCAGCCAGCACCGAAAAAAGCGATTCCGCAATCGGCGCCACGGAAGTGGGGTCGATAGCTCAAGCGGCGAACAATTGACGCCGACGTAACCGCCATTTATCCCGCGATGCAAAATCTCCTGTGCAGTTGCGATTGAATTTGGAGAAAAATCGCGTATCCATGTCGCCAATCGGCTATCCGGGTGGCGTCTGCACAGGCAAAGTCCGGGTTAACGATCTGGGGTCTGGAGGTTCCGGGCTTATCAGGACACGGCCGAAACAGTGAGGCCTAGCAAAGTGAGGAAGGCAAACCGATGAAAATTCTCGTGCCGGTCAAGCGGGTTGTTGACTACAACGTCAAGATCCGGGTCAAACCAGATGGCAGCGGCGTCGATCTCGCCAATGTGAAGATGTCGATGAATCCGTTTGACGAAATCGCCATCGAAGAAGCCCTGCGGCTCCGGGAAGCCGGAAAGGCCACTGAAGTGATCGCCGTTTCCATCGGACCGGCCAAGGCTGAAGAAACCTTGCGCACAGCACTCGCCATGGGCGCCGACCGGGCGATCCTGGTCGAAGCGGACACCATTGTAGAGCCGCTTGCTGTTGCCAAGATCCTCAAAGCTATCGTCGGCGAAGAAAACCCGGACATGGTGATCCTCGGCAAACAGGCAATCGATGATGATGCCAACCAGACCGGCCAGATGCTGTCCGCGCTGCTCGGCTGGAGCCAGGCCACATTCGCCTCCAAGGTCGAAATCGGCGATGGCTCGGCCAGCGTCACCCGTGAAGTCGATGGCGGTCTGCAGACCATTTCGGTCAAGCTGCCGGCAATCGTCACCACCGATCTGCGCCTCAACGAGCCGCGCTACGCTTCGCTGCCAAACATCATGAAGGCCAAGAAGAAGCAGCTCGACAAGAAGACCGCTGCTGATTACGGCGTCGACATTGCACCCCGCCTCGAGGTCATCAAGACCGAAGAGCCAGGCGGTCGCAAGGCAGGCGTCAAGGTCGCCTCAGTCGCCGAACTCGTCGACAAGCTCAGAAACGAAGCAGGCGTGCTGTAAGCGCGGGAAAGGAAGAAATACTCATGGCCATTCTCATTATTGCCGAACACGACCACGCTTCGCTGTCCGAGCAGACCGCTAAGGCAGTCAGCGCCGCAACTCAGATCGGTGGCGACGTCCACGTTCTGGTCGCAGGCAAGGACGCCAAGGCAGCAGCCGATGCAGCCGCCAAGCTCGACGGTGTCGCCAAGGTTCTGCATGCCGAAGGCGACGAATATGCCAACCGTCTGGCTGAACCGCTTGCTGCACTGGTTGTCTCGCTTGCAGACGGCTACGACACGTTGATGGCGCCTGCCACCACCTCGGGCAAGAACGTCATGCCGCGGATTGCAGCGCTTCTCGACGTCATGCAGATCTCCGACATCATCGAAGTGATCTCGGCTGACACCTTCAAGCGTCCGATCTATGCCGGCAACGCGCTGCAGACAGTCAAGTCGACTGACCCCAAGCGCGTCATCACCGTGCGCACCGCCACCTTCTCCGCCGCTGGCGAAGGTGGATCGGCTTCGGTTGAAACCGTCGCTTCAGCCGGTGATCCGGGCCTGTCGTCATTCGTCAAGGATGCTATTGCGACAAGCGATCGTCCCGAACTGACCTCTGCCAAGATCATCATCTCCGGTGGCCGTGCGCTAGGCTCGTCCGAGAAGTTCCAGAGCGTCATTTTGCCGGTGGCAGACAAGCTCGGTGCAGCTGTCGGCGCATCCCGCGCCGCGGTTGATGCCGGCTATGCTCCCAATGACTGGCAGGTCGGCCAGACCGGCAAGGTCGTAGCCCCCGATCTCTACATCGCCTGCGGTATTTCCGGTGCCATCCAGCACCTTGCCGGCATGAAGGACTCCAAGGTCATCGTCGCCATCAACAAGGACGAGGAGGCGCCGATCTTCCAGGTTGCGGACTACGGACTGGTCGCCGACCTCTTCGATGCCCTGCCGGAGCTCGAAAAAGCGCTCTGAACCGGCAGAATCTGACGACAAGATCAATGGCCGGGCTGGACGTCTCCATCCCGGCCATTTAGGTTCTTGTTTCGCGTGCGCTGCAGCGAGCACACCGGACGGCATCCTAAAATCAGTCAGGCGGGACACATGGGCAACCAGATCAAGAGTGTTGGCATTATCGGCGCAGGGCAAATGGGCGGCGGCATTGCCCACGTTTGCGCCATGGCAGGTTACGATGTCTTCGTTCATGACGTCTCTGCCGATACGCTTCAGGACATGCTGGCGACCATCAGCGGCAATCTCGCCCGGCAGGTATCATCGGGAAAAACCACGGAAGCCGAGCGCGAAGCAGGTCTGTCCCGCATAAATTTCGCACCTGATATGAGCGACCTTGCAGCCATGGACCTCGTCATCGAGGCGGCGACCGAAGACGAAACCGTCAAGCGCAAGATCTACCAGCAGCTTTGCCCGCTGCTCAATCCCGAAGCCATTCTCGCCACCAATACCTCATCGCTGTCGATCACCCGCCTGGCGTCCGCCACCGACCGGCCGGAACGCTTTATCGGCATTCATTTCATGAACCCGGTACCGGTGATGAAACTGGTGGAACTGGTGCGCGGCATTGCCACGGAAGAAGTCACTTTCAAGTCGGCGCGTGCGTTCATCGATACACTCGACAAGACCATCACCGTTGCCGAAGACTTCCCCGCCTTCATCGTCAACCGCATTCTGCTGCCTATGATCAACGAAGCGATCTACACGCTTTATGAAGGTGTGGGCTCGGTGGATGCCATCGACACGGCCATGAAGCTCGGGGCCAATCATCCGATGGGCCCGCTGCAACTGGCCGATTTCATCGGTCTGGACACCTGTCTGTCGATCATGCAGGTCCTGCACGACGGATTGTCGGATTCAAAATACCGGCCTTGCCCGCTGCTGGTCAAATATGTCGAAGCTGGTTGGCTCGGCCGCAAGTCAGGCCGCGGATTCTATGACTATCGCGGCGAAACGCCCGTTCCCACACGGTAAACCACTCAATGAAAGCCAATGCCCTGCGCCGCGGGATGAATCTGTGGCCGCCGCTGCTGTTTTCCGGCGTTCGAATCCGTCACATCAGCGATGATTTTCGGGCTGTCGATGTCGAACTCCGCGAACGGTTCTACAACAAGAATTATGTCGGCTGCCATTTTGGCGGCTCGCTGTTTGCCATGACAGACCCGTTCTGGATGCTGATGGTGATGCGTAATCTCGACCGCAGTTATACGGTCTGGGACAAATCAGCCGAAATCGACTTCCTGCGGCCCGGGCGCGGCACCGTCTCCGCCAGCTTCCGCCTCACCGAAGAAGCACTCGATGAAATTCGCGCCAGCACCGCTGAACTAGGCGCCACATATTTGCGCAGTTTCCCGGTTGATATCGTCAACAGCGAAGGAGACCCTGTCGCGCGCGTGACCAAGACCCTGCACATCCGGCGCAAGCCCGATACACGAAACCGCATCGGCGGTTAGAGCCAATTATCTTCGAATGGATTTGCCTGACACCGCGTCCGAGCCGGCAACAATCATGCGCGATCATTTATATAAAACATCTTGAATATATGTTGCATAAACACTATCTGTCAGTCCAATTCGAAAGCCGCCAGATACCCGGTGGTGCGGGCGGGCCCGGCATTGAGCAAAGGAAAGACAATGGCACTCGATCGTATGATTTTGGCATTCGCAGGATTTATGGTTCTCGTATCTGTCGCCCTCGGCGTCTATGTGTCGCCTTACTGGCACTTTCTGACCGTCTTTGTCGGCCTGAACCTGATACAGTCCTCGTTCACCGGCTTTTGCCCCGCAGCGATGATCTTCAAGAAATTTGGCGCAAAGCCGGGTTGCGCGTTCAACTAACGCTCAACTCGCCCCAAATTTATTCAGAGGCGTGGACGAAGCTCTCCGCCCGCGCCTTATCTTTCAAGTACCCTTGAATCCCTCAACCAGCGCCTTGGCGTCATCGCTTGCCCATTCCGCCGGGCCGTTCATGGCGCCCAGCATGCACCCATCCTTGCCTACCATCAGTGTCACCGGCAGCCCGAACGCCAGGCCTTCTTTCTTCAGCGTGTTGAACACTCCCATGGACGCATCGCGGTAAAGCCCCAGATTTGCGACCCCGATCTCGTTAAGAAACGCTTTTGGCTTCGCAACGTCACCGGTATCGATGTTGATCGCCAGCACCTTGAAACCGTCATCTCCCAGTTCGGACTGCAGTTCGGCCAGTGCCGGCATTTCCGCACGGCAGGGCGCGCACCATGTCGCCCACAGATTGACCAGCAAAGCCTGCCCGGCAAAATCGGCAAGCTTCAAAGCCTCGCCTTGCTCGGATACAAATTCAAGCTCCGGCAGCACCACCGGCTCTTCCCGGATTGCCATCGCAGCGACCTCGCCCTTGGCCAGTGGTTTAAGCCGGGCAAGCATCTCCTGATCCGCCTTGCACGTGGTGTCATCAGCCGAAGCCAGACTTTCCTCAGTCGGCGCATTGCCAGAGGGCGATGCTTTCCAGTATATCCCGGCAGCCCCGACAACGGCGCCCATGGCAATAGCGATTGCTACAAGGGCACCGGTGGAAAGGCTTTTGTGCGATTGGCTCATGACAAACTCCAAGGCAGGCTCATGTCGACAGATAAGGACAAACAGGCGTCAAACCAGATGTGGGGTGGCCGATTTGCCTCCGGACCAGATGCCATCATGGAAGAAATCAACGCCAGTATCGATTTCGACCGCAAGCTCTATGCCCAGGATATTCGCGGTTCCCTCGCACATGCGGCCATGCTTGCCAAGACTGGCATAGTTTCGAGCGAAGATTGCGACAAGATTACTCACGGACTGAACACGATCCTGTCAGAGATCGAGGACGGCAAGTTTGTTTTTTCGCGCCAGCTTGAAGACATTCACATGAACATCGAGTCGCGGCTGGCCGAGCTCATCGGCCCGACCGCTGGGCGGCTGCACACCGCCCGCTCGCGCAATGACCAGGTAGCCCTCGACTTCCGCCTCTGGGTCAAGGAAGAACTCGGCCGCACCGAAGCAGCACTGACACGGCTGATCAAGGCATTTCTCGACAAAGCTGAAGCGCACGCCGACACGGTCATGCCGGGCTTTACTCACCTTCAGTCGGCACAGCCGGTCACCTTCGGCCATCACTGCATGGCCTATGTCGAAATGTTCGGCCGTGACCGCCAGCGGGTGCGTCACGCCATCGAACACATGGACGAAAGCCCGATCGGCGCGGCAGCCCTTGCCGGCACCGGCTTTCCCATCGATCGCGACATGACAGCCAAGGCGCTCGGCTTCAGAGAGCCCACGCGCAACTCGATCGACACCGTGTCAGACCGCGATTTTGCGCTTGAGTTCCTATCGCTCGCCTCGATCTGCGCCATGCACATGTCACGTCTGGCCGAAGAGATCGTCATCTGGTCGACGCCGCAATTCGGTTTCGTTCGGCTCTCGGACGCGTTCTCTACCGGCTCCTCGATCATGCCGCAGAAGAAAAACCCCGATGCGGCTGAACTGGTGCGCGCCAAGACCGGACGCATCAACGGATCGCTGGTAGCACTTCTGACCATCATGAAGGGCCTGCCGCTGGCCTACTCCAAGGACATGCAGGAAGACAAGGAACAGGTCTTCGACGCAGCAGAAAGCCTCGAGCTGTGCCTGGCAGCCATGGCCGGAATGGTCAGCGACATGGAAATCCGTGCCGACCAGATGCGCAAAGCCGCCGGATCGGGCTATTCGACCGCAACCGACCTTGCCGACTGGCTGGTGCGCGAGGCCGGACTGCCCTTCCGCGACGCTCACCACGCCACCGGACATGCCGTTGCAATGGCCGAGCAGAAGGGCTGCGAACTCTCGGGTCTCTCACTCTCCGATCTTCAGTCCATCAACCCGGCGATCACCAACGGGATCTTTGACGTGTTGACGGTCGATGCATCGGTTGCCAGCCGCCAGAGCTTCGGCGGCACAGCACCAACGCAGGTCCGCAAACAGATCTCCTGGTGGCGGACGCGCGTCTGAGCGCCGCCAAGTGCATCAAGGCAGGCGCATGCGACAAAGCGGGTGCACTTGGCCCGGAAAAACTGTATGTAGTCCCCGCGTTTGAAAACTTCAGACCAGTGTGAGGAAGAGCGAATGACGACCGGTCCCTGGATCAAGACGATGTGCGCAATGGCCGTACTGGGCGTGGTCCTGACAGGCTGCGGCCGCAAAGGCACGCTGGAGCGCCCCGGCGTGACACCGCCACCGGCAACTCCAAGCGCCGAAACGACGGCTCCGGCCACCCCGGAACGGCGTTTTATCCTCGATGGTCTTCTCGAATAGGCGTCCCCAGTGAACCATTTTGAATATCGCGATGGCATTCTGCACGCCGAAGGCGTTCGTCTGCCCGACATCGCAGCCCAGGTCGGCACTCCGTTCTACTGCTATTCAACGGCCACGTTGACCCGGCATTACAAGGTGTTTTCAGGCGCGTTCAAAGACATCGATTCGATGGTCTGCTACGCCATGAAGGCCAATTCCAATCAGGCGGTGCTGAAGACTCTGGCCCAACTGGGATCCGGCGTTGACGTGGTGTCTGAGGGTGAACTGCGCCGCGCTCTGGCGGCAGGCATCCCCGCATCGAAGATCATGTTTTCCGGCGTCGGCAAGACCGGGCGCGAGATGGATGCGGCACTGGCCGCCGATATCTATTGCTTCAACATCGAATCCGAGCCCGAGCTCGAAGTCCTCAATGCCCGGGCGCTTGCCATGGACAAAGTTGCGCCAATCTCGTTCCGTATCAACCCCGATGTTGACGCCAAGACCCACGCCAAAATCTCGACCGGCAAGAAGGAAGACAAGTTTGGCATTTCCTGGCAGCGGGCCCAGGCGGTCTATGCCCACGCAGCAAGCCTGGAAGGCGTTCGCGTCACCGGCATCGACATGCATATCGGCAGCCAGATCACCGATCTGCAGCCGTTTGATGACGCTCTGAAGCTGATGGTCGAACTCATCGGGGTGTTGCGCGCCGATGGCCACACGATCGACCATTTCGATATTGGCGGCGGCTTGGGCGTGCCCTACCGCGATGACAATGCGACACCACCCGATCCTGACGCCTATGGCAACATGGTCAAGGCGCGGCTGCGCGATCTGGGCTGCAAGGTGATCCTCGAGCCGGGCCGCCTGATTGTCGCCAATGCCGGCGTATTGGTCTCCGAAGTCATCTACATCAAGGATGGCGGCGACAAGACCTTCGTCATTGTCGATGCCGCCATGAACGATCTCATCCGGCCCACGCTTTACGAAGCATGGCACGAGGTTAGGCCGGTGAAACTGTCAGCCGCAAACGCGCCGCGCATTCGCGCCGATATTGTCGGACCGGTCTGCGAAAGCGGCGATTATCTTGCCAAGGACCGTGAAATGTCGGCGCTGAAATCCGGCGATCTGATCGCTGTCGGTTCAGCAGGCGCCTATGGCGCGGTGCAGGCGGGAACCTACAACACCAGACTTCTCATTCCGGAAGTGCTTGTGAATGAAGACCAGTTTCACGTCATCCGCCCACGGCCTTCCTATGATGATCTGATCGGCATGGATTCTATGCCCGACTGGCTCGACTAAGCCTTCGGCTTTTCAATCCCGAGGTCTGAAGCCACAGATATTTTCCGCAACGGCAGCAATACGGGGTCACTTTTTCGGTACTGGCCTCGCCTTGGCCGCAAAGACTGCTATCTTCTTCCCTGACGCTGAAGGAATATGAGATGGCAGGCAAAGCCGACGGCAGGCAAACCCACTCTAAAGGTGCCGATCCAGAGAGCTCAGACAACGACGCTCGTCGCTCGGTGGCGTTTGGCCGCCTGCGCATGCGGCTTAATTTGTCGCTCGGCCGCCTTCTCACCCTGTCAGCCCCTCTGCTTGGCATAATCGCGCTGTATCTCAGCTTTTCCTGGTTCGGGTTTTTCCGGATTGTCCCTGATTGGCTTCGGCTTGCCTGTCTTGGCCTGTTCAGTCTCGGATTTCTGGCCTCGCTCTGGCCTCTGATCCGGTTCCGCGCGCCCACCCGTTCAGAGATTGATGAACGGCTGGAAACCGAAAACCGTATCGCCAATCAGGCAATTGCGACGCAGGACGACACCATCGAGGCAAATGATCCGTTCGCCAGGGCGCTCTGGCAGGAACATCGCCGCCGCATGGCCGCCAAGATCGGAACGCTCGAAACCGGCATCCCTCGCTCAAGCCTGCCGCAGCGCGACCCGTGGGGCATTCGTGTAGCCGTCGCCCTCTTGCTGTTTGTGGCTTTCGGCTATTCCTTCTCGGGAAACGCCGGCAGACCTTTTGATGCCTTTGCCAGCCACACAAACGACCAACTGCCCGATATCCGCATCGACGCGTGGATTACTCCGCCGCCTTACGTCAATCAGGCTCCGGTTTTTCTCACCGGCACAGCGCGCCAGTCCGGAGAGCCTGTCAATGCCATCGAAGGCAGCAAGATTACCATCCGCATTGGCGGCAGCACCGCAGACGCGCAAGTGCTGTGGGGCGCTGATAGCCAAACCCTGAGCCCGGTGGACCCATCTGCAGCCGCGACAGCAGGACAGGCTGCTGCCAACGGTGCAGCGAGTTGGACGCTCACACCTGATGGCGATGGGGAGCTGAAAATCAGCGCCGGGCGGTCCGAGGCAGCTTTCCTGATCCATCTGATCCCCGATGAACCGCCGGTCGCCACCTTTGTCGAGGCCCCGCGCCGTGCTGTAAACGGCGCGCTCGAACTCGATTACACACTCACCGACGATCACGGCATCGCCAGCGCCGAGGCCGAAATTGTCCCCGCGGGCGACCCCTCTCCCGACGCACGGCCGCTGTTTGACCCGCCCAAATACCGGCTGACCCTGCCACGCCGGTCCTCCGGCGATAATCGCGCCGTCTCAAGCCATGATCTGACTGAACATCCGCTGGCCGGACAGAAAGTCCGTATCACCCTGCTCGCAACTGACGGAGCCGGGCAGCAGGGCCACAGCGAAACGCTCGAAACAGTGCTGCCGGGCCGCCGCTTTTCCGAGCCGCTGGCAGCCGCTGTGGTGGAGCAGCGCGGCGTGCTGGCACTCGATGCCAACAAACTTCCCCGCGTGTTTGACCTGCACGACGCACTGACCATCGCGCCGGACGAAACCATTCCCAACCTCACCCACTATCTGCTGCTCGAATCGGTTCGAGGCCGACTCGGTTACGCCCGTACCGATGAGGATCTGCGCGCAGCCCTCGATTACATGTGGAGCGTTGCCCTGCAGATGGAGGATGGCAATCTGTCCCTTGCCGAGCGCCGCTTGCGCGATGCCCAGAATGCGTTGGCTGAAGCGCTCGAAAACGGTGCCAGCGATGAAGAAATCAGCCAGCTGATGGACGAACTGCGCGAAGCCATGCAGGAATATATGCGCGAACTCGCACGGCAGAACCCCAACAGCCAGAATCCGCAAGGTCAGCAAGCGATGCCGCAAAACATGCTGCGCCAGCGCGACCTCGACAACATGCTCGACCAGATCGAGAACCTGGCCCGCTCCGGCGCCCGCGATCAGGCCCAGCAGATGCTGCAGGAGTTGCAGCGCATGATGAACAATCTGCAAGCCGGCAGGCAACAGCGCCAGCAGCAGCAAGGCGGCCCGATGCGCCAGCAAATGGACAAGCTCGGCGAGTTGATGCGTCAGCAGCAGCAGCTGATGGATGAGACCATGCGCGCCGACCGTGACCGCCAGAGCCAGTCCGGCGAAGGCCGTGACCGCCAGCAACAAGGTGAGCGGCAGCCCGGTCAGGGACAGGACCAGGGCCAACAGGGACAGGGCGACCAGTCACTTGAGGATATGCTGGGCGCGCTCGGCCGAAGCCAGCAGCAACTGCGTGACGCGCTGGGGCAACTGCAAAGCGATCTGGAAGGCCTCGGCATCCAGCCTTCGGAAGGTTTTGGAGAGGCCGGAGAAGCCATGGGCGATGCTGCCGGCAATCTCGAAGACGGTGAAACCGGACAGGCGCTGGGAAATCAGGGCCGCGCATTGCAGGCGCTCAGGCAGGGCGCCGAAGACATGATGAACCAGATGATGCAAGCCATGGGCAACCAGCAGGGCGAGGCTGAAGGCGAAGGACCCGACCGCAACGGCAACCGCTCGGCCGATGACCGTGATCCACTGGGCAGGCCCCGCGCCACCACCGGTCCGGATTTCGGCAGCCGGGTCAAGGTGCCCGACGAAATCGACATCCAGCGCGCCCGCGAAATTCTCGACGCCATCCGCAAGCGTCTGGGTGATCAGTTTTCACCGGAACTGGAAAAACGCTATCTGGAACGCCTTCTTGACTTGCAGTAGTGCAGGTCGATCCAAGCCAGGCCGTTGGAGTGGTCCGGCGATTGTGACGTCAGGCCGAATGGTGATCCTGTGAGCTTGTTCTTTCACACTGTGGACAGCGTCGCACGCGGCTAACGGCGCTCGCGCCGCCACGTGCTCCTTGCCAAATCACAAAATCCCGGCGCTCAAACGATTCCATTTCAAGAAGAACAGCTCTAGGCAGCCTGCTTGGTAAGTGCGTCGGCAACCGCCTGACGGATGTCAGGCAGTGAAAACGGCTTGGGCACCACATCGACCACGATCCGCATTAACGGCTCGGCGCGCTCGCGCTGTTGGGCATAGCCGGTCATCAGCAGGATCGGCATGGAGGGGCGGTGTTCAGCCGATGCGGTCGCCAATGCGATGCCATCCATCACCGGCATCCGGATATCGGACAACAACAGATCAAAGCTGCTCTCCAGCAGATGGTCCAGCGCCTCTGCGCCGTCGCCGGCTTCAACGATTTCGTGACCATCCATGACCAACGCTCGCGCCACGAAGCGTCTGAGCGAGTCTTCGTCTTCGGCGATGAGAATTCTGGCCATATCGTGCTTCCCTTGCTTGTCACGCGAAACTAGGGCGCAAATCTTGCAGCAAGATGAACACCAGAAACATTAGCAAGCGCTCATAAACACCGGCAACGGCCGTAATCAGGCGTCGCCCTTGACCACACCGACAAACGGCAGCTCACGGAATGCGTAGGCGACGTCCATACCATAGCCGACCACGAAATAGTCCGGGCATTCGAACCCGACATAATCGGCGTCGAGCGTGCCTTCCCGCCGGGACCGCTTGTCGAGCAGCACTGCGATATCAACATCGTTAGCGCCGCGTTCATACATCAGGTCGCGTGCAAACCGCAGCGTCCGACCCGACTCAAGAATGTCGTCGATAAGAAGGACATCCCTGCCACGCACATCGCTGTCGATATCCTTGATGATCTTGACGCCCTGGCTGGTCGTGCCGCGGCCGTAGCTCGACAGGGTTATGAACTCGACTTCCGGCGCAAGTCCGGCATCATGCAAGGCGCGGATCAGGTCAGCGGCAAAAATGAACGAGCCCTTGAGAATCGAAATTACCAGAAGGTCCTTTTTCGGACTGGCGGCGATCTCTTTTGCCATCGCGCGATTGCGCGTCGCAATCACGTCCGGCGTAAACAGGGGCTCTATGATTTTTCCGCGCACAACCGGCATTCGCGCTCTCCAGGATGTTCGGTCAACAATTGCCGCCCAGTCCTAGAGCCGTTCATCTTCAAATGGAAGCAGTTTGATGGAATGAATTTTTCGCGGCAGCTAGGAAAACACCGCAGTCACGATGCCGCTCTTCGTGCGAGGATTTTGACGACGCTGGTGCGGAAAAGGCATCCAAGCGAGGCCGTTGCGGTCCTCCCGCGATTGCAGTGTCAGTCCGCCATGTAATCGTGTGAGCTTGTCCATTCGCACTATGGGCTTTGTCGCGAACGGCTATCGGTGCTCGCACGGCGTTACCGCACACTCCTCGCAATATCACGAAATCCCGGCGCTCAAACGATTCCATTTGCAGATGAACGGCTCTCGAGCCCTTCGCTATCAATTGGAAGCATTTTGATCCCGCGATGGATTCCCCGTGGCGCCGAGACGGCGATTTTCCGAATCTTTGCCAGCGGTACAGGAGGCCAGTTCACCCAGTCCAGCGTACCCGCTGATCGTCTCAACCACCGGCCGGGCGGATCATCAGGATGGACCCGGCACGTTCGATTCTCGCCGGACGGGGCATGGGAGCCGAAAAGCCGCTGGCGGAGCGTTTGGGGTTTTCCACCGGAATTGAGGATGTCACCACAGGGTCAGGTGGAACCACAGCCGGGCTTGTGATCTGCGCCAGCGGCGCGCTGACGCGTGACGACTGCTGCTCACCCCCGGATGGCGCCAGGGCATGACCACCCGCGGCCCAGAAGGCGAGGATCGCTGCAAGCGCCGAGACCACAAGAGCAACCATCATCCCGGCAGAGATCGAGCGATCGGCAGACGTTTGGTTCTTTTGTCCAGCAAACACATCAAGCCGCTCACCCTGCGCCACTGTTTTCACCGCAAAATCACGCGGCACCGGACCATCGGCCTGAGGTTGAGTGATCCGTGTCTTGAAAACGCTGCCGGAGTTGCCGGCTCTGGAACGCGTCGAAAACACATCACGCGGCGCCGAAACCGCTTCGAAACAGGCGTCTTCCACGTCGCGGGCACGGATCGGATGCTGGTTTCGGTTCCGCTCCGGTATCATCAGATCGCCGGTTGCCGGATCAATCGCATGTGTTGCGCGGCTTGAAACGCCCATCATGCACTCCTTTTCCACCCCTGCCGAGCAGGAGGCATTGAAACATCTCTTACTGATCCGTAAATGGAAATGGTTAACGCTTGGCGAACAAGCCGCGTATATCAGGCCGGACGGTGACCGAATTAACTCTGCATTAACCATGTCCGTCGAGTGTGCGGGCCGGTCGCTGCGTAGAACGGCCACCAGGACAGGAAGTGACTGTTGATCCATTTCGAAAATGTCGGTTTGCGTTACGGGATGGGGCCTGAGGTTCTTCGTGACCTGACTTTTGACATCCCAAAGGGGTCCTTCCAGTTTCTCACCGGCCCTTCAGGAGCCGGCAAGACAACTCTGATGCGGCTTTTGTTCATGTCGCTCAAACCGACGCGCGGGCTGATTCGCATGTTCGGTCGCGATATTTCCGTTATCCCAGGCGAGGAACTGCCTTTGCTGCGGCGACGGATCGGAATTGTTTTCCAGGATTTCCGGCTCCTCGACCACATGACGACCTATGAAAACGTCGCCCTTCCCCTGAGAGTCCGCGGCAAGGACGAATCAAGCTATCGCTCGGACGTGATCGAACTGCTCAAATGGGTCGGATTGGGTGAGCGCATCAATGTGCTGCCACCGGTCCTGTCGGGTGGGGAAAAGCAGCGCGTGGCAATCGCCCGCGCCCTGATAGACCAACCCGAGATACTGCTCGCCGATGAACCGACCGGCAATGTTGACCCACCGATGGCACGACGTCTGCTCAACCTGTTTACCGAGCTCAACCGACTTGGCACCGCCGTTGTGATTGCGACCCACGACCTGACGCTCATGGATCGGGTCAATGCGCGCCGGATGATCCTCACAGAGGGGCGGCTCGACATTCATGACTGAGCGCACTGCCAACAAAAGCGGCAACCGGTCCCGCGACAGCCAGAAAAGGGAACGTTTGGTCACGCTGCGGCCGATGGCGCCGATTGTGCCGCCGGTCAATGTCTCCGGCCATGCGCTGATGGTGGTGATCGCCATCATGTCATTTCTGTGCGCGTTGACGCTGGGAACGGTGACGATGGTGCAGGAAAAGGCAGAAGCCTGGCAGGGCGACGTCTCCCGAGAGATTACTATCCAGATCAAGCCTGATGATGGCCTCGACATGGAGGCAGCGCTCATCGAGGTTAAAAAAGCCGCCCTGTCCTTCTCCGGCACGTTGTCGGCAGACATCGTCGACCGCGCCGCCACCGCAAGACTGCTCGAGCCGTGGCTCGGCGAAGGCTTCGACATGGACGAACTTCCCGTGCCGCGGCTGGTCATCGTCACAATCGATGAGACTGCGCCGCCGGATTTTTCGGCAATCCGGCAGAAACTTGCCGATACTGTCCCCGCCGCAACACTGGATGATCATCGAGCCTGGGCCAATCGTCTGATTTCGATGGCCCGCATCACGGTCTTGATCGGGGTCGGCATTCTGGCGCTGATGTTCGCCACAACCATGCTGACGGTGGTCTTCGCGACCCGTGGCGTCATGGCCGGAAACCGCCATATCGTCGAGGTTCTGCATTTTGTCGGCGCCGAAACAAGTTTCATCGGGTCTGAATTCCAGAAGCGCTTTTTGTTGATCGGCCTCAAGGGGTCTGCGTTCGGCGGTGGAATCGCCGCTCTCGGTTTCTTGCTGCTCGGCGCATGGCAATCCAACTCGATGGCCACGGCGCTAAATGACCAGGTCACCGCCCTTTTCGGCCGTTTCACCCTCAGCAGCGCAGGCTATTTCGGCATCGTCGGCCTAGTCATCCTGATATCCGCCATGACAGCGGTGACCACCCGCCTGACCGTCACCCGCACCATTCGCGAGATAGACCGCCAGCGCTCCGACCCATCGCTGGCAGAAATAGGTTAACTGCCCGGTTTTTGCCGCAAATCCGACTGGTCCTTGCCGGAATCTCGGGCTATTCATGAATCATGAGCGTGGAAACCGCACAACCTGATCCGGCTTCGACCGTGGCAGCAAAGACTGGTGCGATCCATCGTGTCCGGCGGGTGGGACACCATGGTCTGCGCATCGTCACCATTGCCGCAATCGTGGGACTGGCTCTGATCGCAATGGGTTTCTTCCGGTTCACCGACACCATTGCCGAACTCAAGACCAGCGGACCGGTCGCGGAAGTCGATGCGATAGTTGCCCTGACGGGTGGGTATCAGCGCATTGATCAGGCTCTGGCTCTGCTTGAACAAGGGGTCGGTGAACGGCTGCTGATCTCGGGCGTCAACCCGTCCACAAGCGGCGCCGCACTGCGCCGCGCGACCGGAACAAAGCCCGCCACCTTCGATTGCTGCGTCGACATCGGATACGAAGCCCTCGACACCATCGGCAACGCCAACGAAACCGCCGGCTGGATACGCCAGCGAAACTACAGTCGCATTCTGGTAGTCACCAACAATTACCACATGCCACGCAGCCTGCTTGAACTCTCACAGGCAAGTCCCGACGTGACCTTCCTGGCTTATCCGGTCACCCACAGCGACCTGAAGACCGAGACCTGGCTGTCCGATCCGATTGCATTGCGCACCCTGTTTGTGGAATACGCCAAATATTCACTTGCCAGATTGCGCTACTGGAGTGGCGCCAAGTCCGCGAGCGGGCTGCGTGCAGATTTGGCCGCCAAACAGCCGGTCGCAGCCAGTCTCGACTGATTTTTCCGCCCGGCAGGTTTTCCCTCGCCCTTCGATGGTATAACCCGGAGCGATGGCTCCGTCCGCGTGGGTGACAGAGCGACATGCAAATCCGGAATTCTCGATGATTGCTTTTCGATCCATACTCTTCAATCTCGCATTCTACATCAATCTGATCGGTCGGATGATCGTGTTCTCGCCCTATTACTTCCTGGCAAACCGCAAGGCTGCGTGGAGCGTGCCGAAGAACTGGGTTCGCGCAAATCACTGGCTACAGGCAAAGATCGTCGGGACGACATTCGAGATCGAAGGACTCGATAACATTCCCGAAGGCGGCTACATTTTCGCTCCCAAGCATCAATCCTTCTGGGATGCCTATGGGCTGCTCCCCTGGCTCGACGATCCGTTCTATATCCTCAAACGTGAACTGATGTGGATTCCGCTTTTTGGGCAGTACATCTCCAAAATGAAGATGATCCCGGTCAATCGCGGTGCTCGCGGCAAGGTTATGGCCGAAGTGCTGGAACGCACCAAACACGAGATCGAAAGCGGCCGCCAGCTTATCATCTATCCCGAAGGCACACGTCGCCCCGCAGGCGCGCCGCCGGATTACAAATATGGTATTGCGCGGCTGTATCGCGATCTCAAGGTTCCCGTGGTTCCCGTGGTGATGCACCCGGGCCTGTTCTGGCCACGGCGCAAGTTCCTGCGTTTTCCAGGCCATTTTAAGGTACAGATCCTGCCCCCGATCCAACCCGGCATGGATCCCGATGCATTCATGGAAAAACTGGTTGAGATTATGGAAACCGCCAGCGACAAGTTGCTCGTCGAGACGGTCGAGGCCAATCCGCAAATACCGTTGCGCGAAGATGCAAAACGCAGGCTCCGCGAGCTTGGTGCGCTGCCATCAGACCCGCGCCTTCAGTAACCGCCAAAGTCACTACAATGCGTTGAGCCGATGGACCACAGCCTCGAGATGATGATCCCGAATGCGCAACATCCTGAGGTGATCAACCGTGTTGATCACATACTCTTCGTTGGGACCTGACTGCCCGACCGCGCCCGACACCTGCGACAGCGCATCCTCGATGGACAACGCACCGGCATATTGCTCGTGGCTCCGGTCGACCACATAGGCAAGAGCCCGCACATCGCGGCCATCGTCCAGCCTCACTTTGCGTGTTGTCTCCAGATAGACATTGGTGACCAGTTCGCGTTCACGCAGATACCCCGTAACCGTGTCCCGGTCTTCCGGCCTAACCCGGAACGCCACTCCGTGGCACGAGCCGCCTCTGTCGAGCCCCAGCACCAGTCCCGGCCGATCAGGCGATCCGCGATGAACAAAGGACCGAACGCATAACGCCCGGTGATAGCCAAACAGTTGTGCCTGGCGAGTTTCATCATGATCGAAACCTGGTCGCCACATCAGCGATCCGTAGCCAAACACCCAAAAATCGTCCATATCCCTGCCTATATTGTCATCCAGAAGCCACAGTCGCACTTCAAACCCATGACTGCTTGTCGGCCCTTAATGCAGGCCGCGCACGGAGAACGCAATGCCATCACCTGCCAACGCCTCATCCCCGACATCACGAAAACTCGCCTGGCTGGCAGGCGCGATCGTTGCAGGTGGCGTTCTTTGGACCACCGGCTGGTATGTTTTCGCAGCCAAGGTTGAAACCGGTCTGCCCTCCACACTGGCGCAGCTCGTCGGCCCCGCCGCCAACGCACGATGCACAGATGCTGATGTCCGGGGATATCCGTTTCGCTTCGGAGTGTTCTGCGAGACACTGAGCTATGAGAACGTTGCCGAGGGAATTACCGCCAACGCCGGTGCTTTTCGCTCGGCAGCCCAGGCTTATAGCCCGCAACATGCGGTTGCCGAAATAGATGGCCCCTTGATTGTCAACACCTCCGATCTGGTCTTCCGCGCCGACTGGCAGATCCTGCAAGCCAGCGCACAGGCAGTTTCCAACGGGCTTGATCGCGGATCCATCGACGCCAAAAGCGTCAGCTTTGACGTTGATGGAGCAGCTCTGGTTCAACGTCTCGCGGTCCAGGCCGACCGGATGACGGCGCATGCCCGGCGAAATGGAGTCGATCTCGATTTGGCGGCCTATATCGAGAATCTGCGAAATGATCTGATTCCCGGGCTGACGGCGAAAGCCTTCGCGTTTGAAGCCACGCTGACAGACCAGTCGAGCCTGCTGGAAATTCCTTTCATTCCGCTCCATGGCCCGTTTGATGCAGTGCTGCATCGTCTCGCAATCGAGCTTGATGAAACCTCGTCAGTTGAACTGACCGGCCCCGTACAGGTCGACGCCAGCAACCGGGTTTCAGGCACGCTCGAATTGACAATCAGCAATTTCCAGCAACTTTCAGAACTCGCTGCACGCCACAAACCTGAAGCTGCCGGCATGATCCGTCAGTTCGGCCCGGTGATTGCTGCACTCGACACCAAACCTGACGACGATGCCATCACCTTGCCTTTGACGATCAGAAGCAATCTGATCTCGCTGGGATTCCTCCCACTTGGCCAATTGCCGTCTTTCTAAAGTCTATTCACCCGCACCGGGCTAGAGCCATTCATCTTTAAATGGAAGCAGTTTGGTGGAATGATTTTTCGCGTCAGCTACGAAAATACCGCAGTCATGATGCCGCGCATCGTGCGAGGAACTTGACGACGCTGGTGCGGAAAAAGACATCCAAGCAGAGACGGTTTGGATGTCTCCTGCGATTGCAGTGTCAGTCTGCCAGGCAATCATATGAGCTTGTTCTTTTGCACTCTGGACTTCGTCGCGCACAGCTGACGGTGCTCGCACCGCGTCGCAGCACTCTCCTTGCCAGATCACGAAATCCCCTGCGCTCGATCGATTCCATTTAGAGATGAGCGGCTCTAATCCGGTTTGCCGGCATTTCGGCCAAAATTGGGCGCATCTGTATCTTGCCCGGCTTCAACGATGGAGCGGCGAATGCCGCGGGTCCGGGTGAACAATTCAAACAGCTTGTCGCCGTCGCCCCACCGGATCGCCCGCTGCAGCGAGGACAGGTCCTCTGAAAACCGCGACAGCATTTCCAGGATTGCATCCTTGTTGTGCAGGCAGACATCGCGCCACATCACCGGGTCGGACGCGGCCAGGCGGGTGAAGTCGCGGAAACCCGATGCCGAGTACTTGATCACCTCGGATTGCGTCACAGCTTCCAGATCATCGGCTGTGCCGACGATGTTGTAGGCAATGATATGCGGCAGGTGCGAAACGATCGCCAGCACCATGTCATGGTGATCCGGATCCATCTGCTCGACTGTCGATCCGCAGGCTTCCCAGAAAGCGGCCAGCCGTGCGATGGCCTGGGGATCGACATCCGCCGCCGGGGTCAGAATGCACCAGCGGCCCTGAAACAGCTGAGCAAAGCCTGCTTCCGGACCGCTTTGCTCGGTACCTGCAATCGGGTGCCCCGGGATGAAATGAACTTTCTCGGGCATGTAAGGCTGCATCTGCCGGACCACTGACGCCTTGGTCGAGCCAACATCCGTGACGATCGCACCCGCCTTCAGATGAGGCCCGATTTCACGCGCCACCGCTTCGGATGCACCGACCGGGACAGAGACAATGACCAGATCGGCATTGGCAACGGCTTCGGCGTTGGAGCTGAAATAGCTGTCGCCCAGACCGAGCTTCCGCGCCGCCTCCAGCGTTGCTTCACTTCGTGTGGCAACGGCGACGTGACCGGCCAGTCCATCGGCGCGGATCACCCGCGACAGCGACGAACCGATGAGGCCGATGCCGATCAGCGCGATTGTTTCAAACAGCGGATTTGTCATATTGTTCAGGCCATAAAGCTCTTCAGCGCGTCGATAACGCCGAGATTGGCTTCCTCACTTCCGATTGTCATTCTGAGCGCATCCGGCAGGCCATAGCCCGCCACACGGCGCACCACATAACCACGCTTGCCCAGATACTCGTCTGCCTCCGCTGCAGTCTTGCCTGGTGTCGTGGGAAAATGAATCAGCACGAAATTGCCAACCGACGGCGTCACTGACAGCCCCATTGCGTCCACCGCCTCAACGACGCGGCCAAGCCATGTTTCATTGTGTTCAACAGCGCGCTCGATGTGCGCCCTGTCGCCAATCGCGGCCGCGCCCGCGGTAATCGCCAGGGCGTTTACATTGAACGGGCCGCGCACGCGGTTGCAGGCGTCGATGATGGCTTCATGAGCGTACATCCAGCCGATCCGCAGGCCTGCCAGCCCATGAATTTTCGAAAATGTCCGCGTCATTACCACATTGGCATTGGCTGACACCAGCTCGATGCCCGCCTCGTAGTCATTGCGTCTGACATATTCTGCATAGGCCGCATCAAGCACCAGGATTACGTGACCCGGCAACCCCGCGTGCAGCCGGCGGACTTCGCTGACCGGAAGATAGGTGCCTGTCGGATTGTTGGGATTGGCCAGAAACACCAGCTTGGTCCGCTCGGTCACCGCACCCAGGATCCGGTCGACATCGGCGGTCAGGTCATCCGTGTCGGGAACCGAAACCGGCGTCGCGCCGGCAGCCATAATCTGGATCTTGTAAACAAGAAAACCATGTTCGGTGAAAAGTCCCTCGTCGCCGGGGGCAAGATAGGTCTGGCAGAGTAGGCCGAGCAACTCGTCCGATCCGTTGCCGCACATGATGTTGGCCGGATTGAGCCCGTAAGCCCGGCTGATGGCGTCGCGCAGCACATGCGCAGAACCATCCGGGTAGAGTGCCAGGTTCGCGCTCTTTGCGGCAATCGCTTCCGCGACCTTGGGGCTTGGCCCAAGCGGCGATTCATTGGAGGACAGTTTGTAAACCTTGGCAACGCCATCGGCGGTCTCACGCCCTGGCACATAGGCCGCGATATCCATTACGCCGGGTTTTGCGCGGGGCATGTCGGTGCTGCTCATGAAGGCTTTCCTTGCAAGCTGTAATCCAAGGCGGGAAACGCCGGGATAGCCTCTTGCAGCTATCTTGTCGAGAGCGGCTTTCGCTCAGAGCGACGGCTTGGAGGTTTTGGCTTCGCGGTGTGTGGCGCGCGACGTCTGCGGCGAGAGCACCGGCACGAAAACCCGCCGCGACGCACGCGCTGCCACCGGCAGTCCCTGATACAGCCGCTTCTGCGCCTCAACGATGATGACGCCGGAGAACACCGGCCACAGTTTCCGGCCAAGCCGTTCGAAAACCCGCTGCATGCGCAAGACCACACCGCGCTTCGAGGGCGGGAACAACAGCGCTTCGGCGAAAGCACCGGGCGTGAAATTGCTTTCCCGCAGGATCGTCACCAGCTGTCCCCGCGAATAGGGCCGGCCTGCACCGAAGGGGGTATGTTCGAACCGGGCCCATACACCCCGCCGGTTGGGCGCGACAATCACCAGCCGTCCGCCGGGCGCCAGCACCCGCCACAGCTCCTTCAAGGTTTCACGCGGATTCTCTGCAAACTCCAGCGAATGAACCATCAGGATGCGATCGAGTGATGCGTCTGGCAGTGGCAGTTCCTCATCAAAAACTAATGCAGTGGCCGATGGTGCACCGGCCGGCCAGTTCACCGCTCCCTGCCCCGCCGGCATGAATGCAAACGTCCGCTCGGTGTCAGGGCGAAACCTGTCCAGATAAGGCGTCGCATAGCCAAGCCCCATCAGCCGCTCTCCCGGCAGGTTCGCCCAAATGGAAGACAGCGCCATAGCGACCGAGTGCTCCGCAAGCATGCCCAGCCGGGAATGGTAAAACTGTCTCAAGTCAACAATATCGGCATGCATGGCGGTGGACCCGGGGTGTTTCAACAGATTTCAAAGGCGACCTTACACCTGTGACAGCACTTAAAACCATCATTTAGGCGATGTCATGCCGCATAGCGGATGAAGCGGTGGCATTTTGCCGGCTCCGAAGGTGACGAAGCGCGGGCTGCGGGTTATGTTGTCACCGTTAATTCAACAATTTCCGTAGGAAACATAATGACCAGTCTCATGATCGAGCAGTTCACCTGTAGACAGGACAACTTCGGCGTCATTTTGCACGACCCGCTAACCGGTGAGACCGCAAGCATTGACGCGCCGGACGGATCAAGGATCGCCGCCCGCCTGGGTCAGGGCGGCTGGAGACTGACCCACCTTTTGATTACCCATCACCACCCCGATCATGTCGAAGGTATCGTCGAACTTGCCAAAACCTATTCGCCAAAGGTCATTGGCCCAAAGGCCGAGGCGGCAAAGATCCCCGGACTGACCCAGACGGTGGACGATGGCGATACGTTCCAGTTTTCCGGCAGGACTGTCGAAGTCATCTCGACGCCGGGGCACACCTCAGGCCATATCTGCTTCTACATTCCCGACGAGCAACTGCTGTTTGCCGGCGACACGCTGTTCGCGCTCGGCTGTGGGCGGCTGTTTGAGGGATCGCCTACGGATATGTTCGGATCTCTAAACCGCCTTGCAGAGCTTCCCGACGAGGCCCAGGTCTATTGCGGACACGAATACACCCAGTCGAACGGACGCTTCGCCATGTCAGTTGATCCTGACAATGAGACCCTCGCCAAACGAATGGAAGATATCGCCGATCTCCGCTCAAAGAGACTGCCAACCCTGCCAACCACAATAGGCTTCGAGAAGCGGACCAACCCGTTTATGCGAACCGGTGACCCGGCAATTCGCAATCAGCTCGGGATGGAAACGTCGAGCGACGTGGAGGTTTTCACCGAGCTGCGCCGGCGCAAGGACAGTTTCTGACCATGAACGAGAGTTTGTCGGCCCGCGAAATCATCGCTCTTCTCGAAATGCAGGAGCATCCGGAAGGCGGCTGGTATCGCGAAACCTTCCGCGACACCGCAGGCGGCGAGCGCGGCAATTCAACCGCCATCTATTATCTGCTTGAAGGTGGCGACTGCTCGCACTGGCACCGCGTCACAGACGCCGTGGAGATCTGGCACTGGCACGGCGGCGGGCCGCTGGCCCTTACGCTGTCGGCCGATGGCTGCAACGCCCAGTCCTATCGGCTCGGCATGAACCTGGCATCCGGCGAACGGCCGCAGATCGTGGTGCCGGCAAATTGCTGGCAGTCTGCCGCCTCACTTGGCGCCTGGACGCTTGTCGGATGCACGGTCGCACCTGGATTTGAATTCTCGAGCTTTGAAATGGCGCCGCCGGATTGGCGGCCGTCACCCTTTGAAGGCGCACCGCTCAAGCCAAGAGGCCGAGCGTGATCAGCGCCTGACCAGCATAGTAGAGCACCCAGACCGCAGGGCTCGTCAGCCATCTCAGCGAACTGGTCTCGGACATGAGAAACTTCTCAGAGCCCAGAATCGCATCCGACGTCATGAACAGCGCGGCCCCCAGCAACACCAGTCCGCCAAGCGTAACACCACCAAGCCCCATCACGGCAATCGCCAGCACGTAGACCGCAACCGGCAGAGCCAGTGGACCTGCATTCCGGACCATCAACGTGCCCATGATGAAGGCAAACACAACCACCGCCACAACACCTGGCAAAGGCGCTGCCGCCAACCCCGGACCTGCACCAATAAACAGCACTGCATAGGCAATATGCGCCAGCAGGAAGCTGCCCAGGCCACCCAGAAACGCAGGATCGCCTTCATGGGCGAGAAACGCGTCGCCAGCCGCTGACAGCGCCAGTGCCAGCACCAGCAGCATCGGCCCACCGGCATGCAACGCCAGAACCGCGAGTGCGCCCACCGCCACGGTCTTGGCAATCGTCCGCTTGAGCGACGTAGGCTGATTGAGTAGCGCCAGATAGACTAGGAACCCCACAACAGAGATCACCAGCAAGAAGGTCGAGACCATAACCAGACGGTCGAAAAATCCGCTCACGATGTTTTCCTCCCCTTGAGCAGATCCTTGGCCGCCAGAAAGGCGCCTCCGGTAATCAGAAGACAGGCCGCCGCGATGCCAACACTCAGCTTGCCATGGCCAAACAGGATCAGGATCAAAGTCGACAGCAAGGGTGCTGCGTAACTGGCCACGCCCAGCACCTGAATATCACCCTTCTTGACCCCGTAATCCCAGGCGTAAAACGCCAACCCCACAGGCCCCAGGCCAAGCCCGAGTACCGCCAGCCACTGACCGGTCGTTTCAGGCCAGACGGTGGTTTCAAGCAGCAGGTGGCAGATCGCGGACAAAACTGCGGAGAGAATACAAAAACCGGCGATGACGTCGGTCGGGGTCGCACCAAACCGCCGCGACATAAGCGAATAGCCTGACCAGGTGAACGCACAAAGGGCTGCAGCGCCGTAGCCAATGAGGTTGCCGCCGCCAAATCCACCCTCCGCGCCGCGCATCAAGATCAGCGCAGTGCCGGCCAGCCCCATCAACGCACCGGCTACATGATGCCAACCCAGCCGTTCGCCCGGCAGCAGCGCCGAGCCGACAACAATCAGCAGCGGCCAGAGATAGGCAATCAGCCCGGCTTCAACCGCCGGGGCATTTCTTAGCGCTGTGAAGTAGAGGAAATGGTAACCGAACAGGCCGAACAGGCCGAGTGCCCAGACCTTCGCCGGCTGCCGGAAGGCACGGAACCGTTTCGGGTCCCTCAGCATCGCTGACAGCCCGATCAGAGACCCGACCAGGAAACAGATCGCCGAAAGCTGAAACGGCGGCATCGTGCCGGAAGCCGCGGTCAGCACCGCCAGTGCCGACCACATCACAACAGCCGAAAAGCCGATGAGTGTTGGAATATTCTGCAATTGCCGCCCCCGCTTGCCCCACCTGAGAGGATCTGCCGAAGCTCTCGGTAACCCCATCAATGGATGACGGCTTTAACCACCAAACCGGGTTGCTGCAACGATAACCTGGCCAATCTTGGTTGGTACTTTTGCATAGACCGGTGCATAGAAACCACCGCTCTCGTGCTTGGCGAACCAGATTTCCATGGTCTTGAGCTGTCGCAGATACTGGATCCCGGAGGATCCCTTGCGGTAACCCGATTTCGGTTCGAACCGGATCGAGCAGACAACCGCATCGCCGACAAAGCCTTTGGTCCTGTAGGGCCGAACGCCGATAGGTGACAGATGCAACGTTACCCGCGATTGCCCGTCAAAAATCGGCAAGCTGCGGGGGCAGACTTTCGAGTTGGCCGGAAACACCATACCGGAAAGCGGATCAAGCACGGTGCGCATATCCGCCGCCGACAAGGGAACCCAGTCTTTGGAAGTTTCCTTGCGTTTTGGCGTGTTGGTTGCGGATTTGACGTTTCCATTGCTGAACTTGATCTCGGTGCGGTGCGCCTCCTTGCCGCTGGAATAGGTCGCCAGAAAGGATTCAGCGAGCAGCCGGTCTGCCGTGAGCGTACCCGAGACGCTGGCTTTACCGCGGACCTTTGACAGGATGTCGGTAAACGCTGACGTCGTCAGGTCGCCTGAAATCCTGTAGGCATCTCCATCAACCTGTGTGACGAAATTTGCATAGGCCACCGGAAACCCCACCAGTGACACCAAATAATCCGTATGGACCTTGACCGGCTCCGCACTGACAGGTGTCTGCCCGTTCGGGACCAGCGAGAAGATCATCGTCATGACAGAAAAGACCGAACGGCTTCCGAGCATTCCAAACCCCTGAATGGTGTGTCTGTCCGGCGATGCTCGCCGGTCTGATGCAGATCAAATGTGGCGCACAATGCGACAATTCGATGCCCGCGACGACAAAAAAACGCTATGTTGGCCTTCGAACACCACATAAGCCCGATTCAACCCCCGACCCGGCTTGACGCGGCTGGCTGGTCTGATTATAGACACGCGACTTCCGATAAAGGCCTGCGGTCCTTTGGGTGAGCCTAATACCTGGCTCGGCCCGTCCGCTGGCGAAAAGATAATAGGTGCAAAATGTCACGCAGCTGTGAATTGACCGGCAAGGCTGTACAGTCCGGAAACAATGTCAGCCACGCCAACAACCGGACCCGTCGCCGGTTTCTGCCGAACTTGTGCAATGTCACGTTGATTTCCGATGCTCTCGGCCAGCGCTACCGTCTGCGCATTACTGCATACGCCCTGCGCACGGTTGAACATCGCGGCGGCCTCGACGCGTTCCTGGCAAAGGCAAAGGACGCCGAATTGTCGATGCGCGCACGTTTGCTCAAGCGTCAGATCGCCAAGAAGATCGAAGAAAAAGCTGCTGCCTGATCAAGGCTGACGGCTTATCGACTATGAGGCGGGCCTTGAGCCCGCCTTCATTATTTTCAACTGGTGGCATCAACCCAGGATAAAAAAATGCGAATGATCTCTTCTGTATTTCCGTTCATGGCCCTTATGGCCGCTGTCGTCGTGGCGTCGAACTATCTGGTTCAGTTCCCGGTAGATTATGCCATTGGTGCGCTCAATCTCGCTGATCTGCTCACTTGGGGTGCGTTCACCTACCCGGTGGCATTCCTGATCACCGACCTTGCCAATCGCCGCTTTGGTCCGGCCACCGCCCGTCTGGTGGTGTTCTCCGGTTTTGTGCTGGCTGTCGCCTTGTCAGTCTGGCTCGCCACGCCGCGCATTGCCGTGGCTTCGGGCTCCGCATTTCTGCTGGCGCAATTGCTTGATGTCTCGATTTTCGACCGGCTGCGCAACCGGGTCTGGTGGCTGCCGCCGCTGGTCTCGACCATCATCGGCTCGAGCCTCGACACCCTGATCTTCTTCGGTCTGGCATTCTCCCAAGCGGCCAACATCATCGGCCCAGGCGATTCTTTCGCCAGCGAAGCGGCTCCGCTGCTTGGTATCTTCGCCACGGAAGCCCCACGCTGGCTCTCATGGGCGCTCGGTGATCTGACCGTCAAGCTGATCGTTGGGCTTTCGATGCTGCTGCCCTATGGCGTCCTGATGCCTGTTCTGGCGCCCCAGCGCCGTGCCTGAACAAGGATCATTTCCAGATCCTGGGACTCTGATTACTCACCGTCGCCCAGATAGCGGAATTCAAGCACCAGATTTCGCTGCAGGATGGAATGGTTGTCGTCCGACACCAGCGTGACAAAAATCTGGCCGGCATCGTCAGTGCTGACATCCAGACCTTCCATATTGTCAATCTGATTGCCGAAATCCGCTTCCAGCAAGACCGGCCCGTCGACCAGATTTCCCGGACCCAGCCGGCTGCCATCGATGCGACGAATACGCATGCCGATACCGCCGGCAATCGAGAACCGCCGCTCAAGCAGCAGCAGATCACCATTGGGCAGAAAATCCCCATCGGTGACATCGTAAGGCGCGTGTCGCTTTACGAAGAAAACACCCTGCATTGGCCCGGTCAGTATAGCCGCATATATGTCTCCTGCGGCATTCAGACTGCGCTCGGACACAATGACCGCATCACCCGCCAGCGGTGAAGCCTCAGGAGCGACCATGATGGCTTCGGGTCCCTGATTGCTGCGAAGCTCGCCGCCAGGTATCTGCAAGGGCAGCGAGCCAGAAGGCTTTGAATTGCCCGGCGCTTTTGCAGGGTAGACATCTACCCGATGGCGGCGCTCGAAGCTGACCAGTACCTCATCACCACGCAAGGCAAGACCTTCAGCGTCAGTCCGCCATTTTTGATCTGACGATTCGCCGTTTTCATCAAGAATTGGGGAGATCGAAAAACCTGCCACGCCTGTCAACTCACCGTTTGCCCCGCGTTCGAAGCGACCCGCATACCAGAAGCCGGTGTCCATGACGCCGAGGAAATTGCGCCGGTCACCTGACAGCCGTATGGCCGACATGGCTCCTAGTGAGGCACCGGGGGAACTTAGCTCGAGCCCGCCAACGAACTCGAAACTGCCAAACCGGGTCTCATCCGAGCCCACCTTGAAATGAGTGATCAACCGCGACTTGATCTGTAACGTTTCATCATCCGCATGAAGCGGAAACACGGTGGAGGCGGCCAACAGGCAAACAGTTCCGGCAAACAGCGACAGCCGCGAAACGCCCCGCCAGGACATCACGCCCGCTTGCGTCCGCGCCCGGCCTGTGGGCCACCGGCCTCATCGGCAAACAGCGCAGCCAGTTGCTCGGTCATCGCACCCGCCAATTCTTCTGCATCGACAATCGTCACTGCTCGGCGATAGTAGCGGGTAACATCATGGCCGATGCCGATGGCCAGCAGTTCCACGGGGGACCGTGTTTCGATCTCTTCGATAACAGCGCGCAGATGGCGCTCGAGATAATTACCCGGATTAACCGACAGCGTTGAATCATCAACCGGCGCGCCATCGGAAATCATCATCAGGATCTTGCGCTGTTCAGGCCGTCGCGTCAGCCGCGAATGGGCCCAGATCAGCGCCTCGCCGTCGATGTTTTCCTTGAGCAGGCCTTCACGCATCATCAGTCCCAGATTGCGCCGCGCTCGGCGCCAGGGTGCATCCGCGGATTTATAGACGATGTGGCGAAGGTCATTGAGACGCCCGGGCGTTGCCGGTTTGCCGCCGGTCAGCCATTTTTCGCGGCTCTGACCGCCCTTCCAGGCCTTGGTGGTAAAGCCCAACAGCTCCACCTTGACGCCACTGCGCTCGAGCGTCCGCGCCAAAATGTCGGCGCAGGTTGCCGCAACCGTGATAGGCCGGCCGCGCATCGAGCCGGAATTGTCGATCAGCAGCGTCACTACGGTGTCGCGGAAACTGGTGTCGCGCTCCATCTTGAACGACAGCGGCTGCATCGGATCAATGATCATCCGGGTCAGCCGTGCACTGTCGAGATAACCTTCCTCCAGATCAAAATCCCAGGCCCGGTTCTGCTGCGCCATCAGCCGGCGCTGAAGCCGGTTGGCGAGCCGTCCGACCACGCCTTGCAAATGTGCCAGTTGCTTGTCGAGGAAGGCCCGCAACCGGTCGAGCTCGGCCTCGTCGCAGAGTTCTTCGGCAGAGATTTCCTCATCAAACTCGGTGGTGAAGACGTGATAATCGATCTTCTCGTTGAGATCGCCGAAAGGATCGCTTGATTTGCGGGTTTCACCTGGTGTGTCGGCATCTTCGTCGCTGTCGTCGATGGTGTCGTCGTCGCCGGCTTCCGCGCCGTCCATCTCGCCGGTGTCCATCTGCTCGTCAGAGGTTTCGCTCTCCTCCGCCGGTGCAGCGTCAGAGCCTGCCTCTTCCTGGGAAGACTGATCATTGTCCTCATCGCTACGCGGCTGATCCTCGTCCGAGACCTCGTCCTGTTCGTCCTGTTCGCTGTCGTCGTCGCCATAGTCCTCAGCCATTTCCATGGCCGAGAGCATTTCACGCACAACACGGGCAAAGGCCTGCTGATCATCGACCGAGCCTTCGAGCGTATCAAGCGCGGTGCCGGCCTTGCCTTCGATGAAATCGCGCCACAACTCGACCACCTGGCCGGCAGATTCTGGTGGTTTGCGGCCCGTCAGCTTCTCGCGCACCATCAGCGCCACAGCCTCTTCAAGCGGCGCATCTTCGCGATTGGCGATTCCCTGGTAATTGGCTCGCTGATACTTGTCCTCGAGCATCGAGGTCAGGTTGTCACCAACCCCGGTCATCCGCCGCGCGCCGATCGACTCGACCCGGGCCTGCTCCACCGCATCATAGACCGCACGCGCGTCCGGCCCCTCCGGTGCCATGCGCGTATGAACCGCATCATCGTGGCAGGCTTTGCGCAGCGCCATCGAATCGCCCAAGCCCCGGGTGACCAGAAAATCATTCCGTGTCGGCCGCTTCGGCAGATCGGGCAATCTGGCCCGCTCGCCGGAAATCCCGGGGCGGTCAGTGCCGAACACAACCTCAAGCTCATGATCGCCCGCGATCGCCCGCACGCAACCGGTCAACGCCCGCCGGAAAGGCTCGGCGTCAACTGTACCACTTGGTTTTGATCGCGAATTGTCGCCGCGTCCGGCCATGGGAATACCCGTCAGCCGGTTGCGCTGAGAACGATATTGGCGGCGCTTTCCTTCAACTCGACGCCAAACGCCCGTTGATAGTGTTCAGCCACCAGTGCCCGTTCCAGTTCATCACACTTGTTGAGGAAGGTAAGACGGAACGCCATCGCTACATCACCAAAGATCTCGGCGTTTTCAGCCCACATGATCACGGTGCGCGGGCTCATCACCGTCGACAAATCGCCGTTGATGAACGACGATCGGGTCATGTCGGCGACCCGCACCATGCGCGAAATGGTTTCGCGGCCTTCACCCTTGGCAAATCCCTTGACCTTGGAGGCGACGATATCGACCTCATGGTCATGCGGCAGATAGTTCAGCGTGGTCACGATCGACCAACGGTCCATCTGCGCCTGGTTGATTTGCTGGGTACCGTGATAGAGCCCGGTGGTATCACCAAGGCCAACCGTGTTGGCCGTGGCAAACAGACGGAATGCCGGGTGCGGCCTGATGACGCGGCTCTGGTCGAGAAGCGTCAGGCGGCCCGATGATTCGAGCACCCTCTGGATCACGAACATCACGTCCGGGCGGCCGGCGTCGTATTCATCGAACACCAGCGCAACATTGTGCTGGTAGGCCCAGGGCAGAATGCCGTCCTTGAACTCGGTAATCTGCATACCATCCCGGACAACAATCGCGTCTTTGCCGACCAGATCGATACGGCTGACATGGCTATCGAGGTTGACGCGAACACACGGCCAATTCAGCCGCGCGGCGACCTGCTCGATATGGGTCGATTTACCGGTTCCGTGATAGCCCGACACCATCACACGGCGATTGTGGGCAAAACCTGCGAGGATGGCGAGCGTCGTGTCACGATCAAACAGATAATCCGGATCAAAATCCGGCACATACGAATCCCGCTCCTTGTAGGCCGGGACAGAGATGTCCGAATCGATGCCGAACACGTCACGCACTTTAACGGTGGTGTCTGGCAGGTTGGTGATGTCGAGGTCGATCTTGCTCATCATGTCTCCAAGGCCCGGCTAATATGCCCGAGGGCCGTCTCTCCTGTCCGATTCTGCTTAGACTGTTCGCTTAGCAGAAACCAGACTGCTTTAACAATTGGTAGGCCTGGATGACGGCACGAAAACGGTCCTCGGAACCGCGGTCGCCGCCATTGGCGTCGGGGTGGTGTTGTTTGACCAGTTCCTTGTAGCGGGTCTTGATCTCTGTCGATGTCGCATTTCCGGCAAGACCAAGCGTATCGAAGGCCTTTCCTTCCAGCGGCTTGAGCTTGCGGGCGCGAACCGGCCGGTTGGGACGGCGGGTCTCGAAAAAGCCGTGCGGATCGCGCATCTGCGCCTGGGCCCCGGCCGAGCCGGATTTCGCCGTCGACTGGTTTGGTCCACTGGCCGCTGCCCGGTCCACGCCCATTTTCCATGTCGGACGGTTCCCCGTCAGCGCTTCTTTCTGATAGCGCGCGATCTCACCGTCGGAGAGGCCGGAAAAATAGTTGTAGCCCTTGTTGTACTCCCGCGCATGATCAACGCAGAACATGAAATACTGCCCTTCGGCATCGCGACCGACGGGTGCACGGTGAGTCCCGGGCTTGGTACACCCGTCCCACTGGCACTCAGGCGCTATAGTTTCAGCCGGCTTTGCGCCCTTGCGGCGAACCCGAATGCGGTCAAAATATTTGGAATCCAGTTTCATAGCGACAGTTATGGTGCTCTACAGGTTAGCGAACAAGGATTGACAAGGGCGATTCAAGCTGCGTACCCCGTCTCGACTTCGAATGCCACCATGCAAATCGCAACAGTCGAATTTTGTGACCGCGCACCATACACCAGGAGCATCTTCATGTCCCGCCAGAACCGCATTGAAACAGCGCTGACTGAAAAATTCGGGCCCGAACGGCTGATCGTGATCAACGAAAGTCATCTCCACGCCGGCCATCAGGAGGCTTTCGACGGAACCGGCGAAACCCATTTCCGCATCCGGATCGTTGCCCCTGCATTTACCGGCATGAGCCGCATTCAGCGCCACCGCGCCGTCAACGAGCTGCTCAAGGATGAACTTGATGGCGGCCTGCATGCGATGGCCGTAGAGGCATCAGCCCCTGGCGAAGCGACGCGCTGGTAAGGCCTTTCAGCTAACGCCGTTCAAGCTTTGTCCATCGGCCGGATCCTCAGCCGTGTAATCCTGTTGCGGTCCCGCTTCATCACGATAAAGCGCTTGCCGTGGAACGTGAACGCCTGCTTTTCCTCTGGAATCGTCTGCGATTCGTGAATCACCAGCCCGGCCACGGTTGTCGCTTCATCATCGGGCAACGACCAGTCGAGCGCCCGGTTGAGGTCGCGAATCGGAACCGATCCGTCAACAACAATCGAGCCATCGGCCTCCTGCCTGACGCCCTGGACCTCAGTGTCGTGCTCGTCGGTAATGTCGCCGACGATCTCTTCGAGAATGTCCTCCAGCGTTACCAGCCCTTCCACTTCACCATATTCATCTACCACGACGGCAATATGGGCCTTGCGCCTCAAAAACGCATTGAGCTGATCGGGTACACTGGTCGTATCGGGCACGAACCAGGGTTTCTGGGCAATCTTGACCACATCCATCCGGTGCGGCTCGGTGGGGTTTTCAGCCAGCACCCGCAACACATCCTTGGCGTGAACGATGCCGATGATATTGTCAGTCGAGCCGCGCCAGATCGGCATTCGGGTGAACGGGCTCTCGAGAACCGCCCGGACGTTGGTTTCAGGCGTCTCGTCGGCATTGAGCATCCGCATCGATGTCCGGTGGATCATCACATCCGAAACTTCCAGATCACCCAGATCCAGCACGCCGCCCAGCCGGTCACGGTCCGCCTTGATCACCGACCCTTCCCGGTGCAAAAGATCCACCGCGCCGCGGATTTCCTCATGCGCAGAAAACATCGAGGTCTCGGACGCAAAGGTGACACCGAACAGCGCCATGATGTGGCGCACGATCCAGTTGACAAAGCTCGACAACGGACCGACGACGACGACGAAGGCCTTGACGATGGGCGCCACGGCCATCGCAAACCGGTCAGGCGTCGAGATCGCCCAGCTCTTGGGTAGAACTTCGGCAAAGATAACCAGCAGCAAGGTCATGGTCAGGGTCGCCACAGCGACCCCGGAATCGCCAAAGATCGACAACAACACGGTGGTGGCCAGCGCCGACGCCAAGATGTTGACCAGGTTGTTGCCGATCAGCAGCGCTCCGATCAGCCTGTCCTTGCGTTCGGTCAGCGCATTGACGGTGGCAGCCCGCTCATCTCCACTGGTCTCCAGCGAATGCATGCGGGCCCGTGATGCCGCGGTCAGTGCCGTCTCTGACCCTGAAAAGAAACCCGACAGACCGATCAAAACCAGGATCGCCAGAATGGTCAGCCCGTGCTCGACCAAGGTCGCGACTATTGTTTCCATAATCATGATGCCCGCTTGTCCTCCAGGAATCGAAACACTTCATCCACCGGCACATCGTCAGCAACAAAGCTCTGCCCGATGCCGCGCGTCAGAATGAATGTCAAAGCGCCACGCCGGACCTTCTTGTCCTGCCCGATGTGCTTCATCAGTATATCGGTCGGCGGCAACTCGCCTTCAATATCCGACATAAGGGTCGGAAGGCCAACCTCTTTGAGATGGTGCCGGACCCGGGCCGCATCGTCGGGGCTTGCAAGGTTCATCCGCGCTGAAAATTCATGCGCCAGTACCATGCCTATTGCCACACCCTCGCCGTGCACCAGCCGCCGCCCGTCATAATCGGTTGCGGCTTCCAGCGCATGACCGAATGTGTGGCCGAGATTGAGCAAGGCCCGCGCGCCGTGTTCGCGTTCATCCGCGGCCACCACATCGGCTTTCGCCTGACACCCGGTGGCAATTGCCTTGATCCGCGCTTCACCGCCGGAAAACACATCGCGCCAGTTTTTCTCGAGCCAGTCGAAAAACTCAGGCCGGTCAATCAGTCCGTATTTGGCCACCTCTGCATAGCCTGCCCGGAATTCCCGGATGGGCAGGGTATCCAGCACATCGGTATCAGCGAGCACCAACTCCGGCTGATGAAACACACCGATCAGGTTCTTGCCGTGGGAGGAATTGATTCCGGTCTTGCCGCCAACCGAAGAATCCACCTGCGCCAGGAGACTGGTGGGAATCTGGATGAAACCCATGCCACGCCGCACGATACCGGCGGCAAAGCCGGACAGATCACCTATCACGCCGCCGCCCAGGGCCAGAACTGCGTCACCGCGTTCGAGCCGGGCAGCGAGCACATGATCACAGACATGCACCAGCTCATCAAATCTCTTGGTTTTCTCGCCCGGTTCAAGCACCAGCGGCGCCGCCTCTATTCCGGCAGCTGCCAGGCTCTCAAGCAAGGCGTCGAGATGCGCGGCCGCCACATTGCGGTCGGTCACAACCGCGCAGCGGATGCCCGGGTTGCGGGCTGCAATCTGAGCCCCTGCCTCGGCGATCAGACCCGGCCCGATGACAATGTCATAGCTGCGCTCGCCGAGATCGACACGAACAGTTTCACGGGGAGAGGTCTGGATCATGAATTGGGCACCGTATCCTGGCCACTGTCCAGCCGCGCGAGCGCCATGACTGTTTCAGAGGCGATAATTTCCTTGTCGTCATCCCGTGACGTCACTGTCACATCGGCCCTGGCATAGACCGGATAGCGCTGATCGAGAAGATCAGACAGCGTTTGCCTGGGATTGGCGGTCTTCAGCAATGGCCGTGAGTCCCGCTTCGACACCCGCGCCCACAACACATCCAGATCGGCTTTCAGCCAAACCGACAAGCCATTGTTGAGCACCATCGTCCGGGTGATCTCATTCATGAAGGCCCCGCCGCCGGTCGACAACACGCGAGGTCCGGTCTTCAAGAGCCGCTTGATCACGCGCGCTTCCAGAGCCCGAAATTCAGGTTCTCCATAGGCTTCGAACAATTCCGGGATGGTCATGCGCGATACCCGTTCAATTTCGTGATCGGAATCGACAAACGGGATCTCGAGCATCTGCGACACCAGCCGGCCAATAGCCGATTTACCGGCGCCCATCAGACCGACAAACACCAGATTGCGTTGGCCGAGCACACGCCGCGCCTTCTCGATATCCTGTTCCGGCGCAATAGCCTGCGGTTCAGTCAACTGTCTCCCCCGCCCTTGGGCCAATGATCCGCGCCCTCTATTGGCTATGTCCGTCGGCGCGTCAAGCATACCCCGGTTTCCGCACCGGCCTTGAAACGCCGCGCTGGCTGCCGCATAACACCTCAACACCAGTTCGCCGGAGTGCTCATGCCATCACTGTTTCGGTTCATTTTTCTCTGCGCAGTGCTTGCCGGCATCGTCTATGGCGCCATGTTCGCATTGATTATCTATGTTGAACCCGTCGACCGCGAAGTTACCGTGCGCGTCCCCACTGAAAAACTCAACAACTGACAAGGCCCGGTGATCATATGCGCGACCTCAGCGCTGCCAACGCCGAAGCATTCCTCGAAATGATGAGCGCCGAGCGTGGTGCTGCCGACAACACGCTTGAGGCTTACCGCCGCGATCTTGATGATGCTTCCGATGTGCTCAGGTCGCTTGGAACCACACTGCTGAAAGCCCAGGCCGATGATATCCGCGGTGTGATCGGCGATCTGGCCGCCCGCGGGTTTTCCGCGGCATCGCAGGCCCGGCGGCTTTCCGCGCTTCGCCAGTTCTACAAGTTTCTGCACGCCGAGGGATTGCGCGGCGACGATCCGACCGGAGTAATCGATTCCCCGCGCAAGACCCGCCCCTTACCCAAAGTGCTCAGCATAGATGACGTTTCCCGGCTGCTGGCTCAGGCGGAGGCAGACATTACAATGGCCGGTGACAAGGAAGAAGCACTGCGACGCATCCGCTTTCGCGCGCTTCTCGAACTCCTGTACGCCACGGGCATGCGGGTCAGCGAACTGGTCAGCATGCCCTATCGGGTACTCGCCGATGACGGCCGTTTCCTAATCATTCGCGGCAAGGGCGCCAAGGAGCGCATGGTCCCGATGTCACGCCCCTCTCGCGCAGCCCTTGATGTCTGGCTGGCGACGATCGGTGAGGTCGCCGAGGAGGCCGGTTATCTGTTCCCCGCGAATTCGGCCGAGGGGCACCTTTCGCGTCAGGTGTTCGCCCGTGAACTCAAGGAGGTGGCGGGCCGCGCCGGCATCCCCGTCGCAAAGGTTTCTCCGCATGTGCTGCGGCATGCTTTCGCCAGCCATTTGCTGGCAGGTGGCGCCGATCTTCGTGCGGTTCAGGAATTGCTGGGCCATGCCGACATTTCGACCACTCAAATCTACACACACGTACTCGACGAGCGCCTGCGACAATTGGTCAATGATCATCACCCCCTTGCAAAAACCACAAAAAGTCGCGATTAAGCCCGCTCGCAACACGCCAAATGAATGCGTGACAGACATGTCGGACTAGGCTTGACTGGTCTTGGCGACGAAAAATGCGATGGCCCGCGTGGAAAAGCTCGATGCACAATTATCTTGATTTCGAAAAACCGATCTCCGACCTGGAAGGCAAGATCCTCGAATTGAGGAAGCTCGCTGGTGAAGACGAGAGCATTGACACTGGCGATGAAATCGCCCGGCTCGAAACCAGAGCTCGCGACGCCATGGCCGAAATCTATGGCAAGCTCAATCCATGGCAGAAGACCCAAGTTGCACGACATCCTGACCGGCCGCATTTCAATGACTATGCCAAGACCTTGTTCGACGAATTCACACCGCTTGCCGGTGATCGCAAATTCGCCGAGGATGCCGCCATTCAGGCAGGCTTTGCCCGCTTCCGCGGTCAGCCGGTTGTCGTCATCGGCCAGGAAAAGGGTCACGATACCAAGACCCGCATCAAGCACAATTTCGGCTCGGCTCGGCCCGAGGGCTATCGCAAGGCCATCCGTATCATGGAACTGGCCGACCGGTTCCGGATCCCTGTCATCACCCTTGTCGACACTGCTGGCGCCTATCCCGGCGTGGGTGCCGAAGAACGCGGCCAGGCTGAAGCTATCGCCCGCTCGACCGAGACCTGCCTCAACCTCCGCTCACCGCTGATTTCGATCATCATCGGCGAAGGCGGCTCCGGTGGAGCCATCGCGATAGCAACCGGCAACAAGGTCTACATGCTCGAACACTCGATCTACTCTGTCATTTCTCCCGAAGGCGCCGCCTCGATCCTCTGGCGCGATGCCACACGGGCACGTGATGCAGCCACTTCGATGAAGATCACTGCCGAGGATCTGCTCGGGCTGCATATCATTGATGGTATCATTCCGGAACCGGTCGGCGGCGCTCATCGCGATCCCAAAAGTGTGATTGCGCGCGCCGGCGACACGATTTCATCCGCCCTGAAGGAGATGTCGGGCCGCTCCGGAGACGAATTGCGCGCCGATCGCCGCAAGAAATTCCTGGAGATCGGCCGCCACATCGGTTGATCACCGCCCCATTCGGGCCACATTTTCCACGCCAATGAAGAAATCCGTTCGGCAACGCCGTGAAGTCCGAAGGACTTCCAGTGCCGGTGGGTACAAAATAACGGGCCGCATTTCGGTGTCGGGCACTCTTTTGGTAGGGTGCCTCACCATCCGGCCCCAAATCTTGCATGAAGCACTACCACGAGTTTGGTAATGCTTCATGAACCAGGTTGGTAGTATAATTGCGTTGAAATACCCGGCCCGAGGTCGCGTCGAATGTGACCCCACAGGCCTTAGAACTTGCAACTGCAAAGTCCAAGAGACCCCATGACTCCGATCCGAACGTTGCGTTTCCTGCCTATTCTGCTCCTCGGCCTTTCCGGCTGTCAGGATGCGCTGGATTCCGTTTCCAACAAGGTCGAACACCCGCTGCCTGCCAAGCTCGTCAACAAGATGAAAGCGCAGGACATGAGCACGCGGTCGCCGATCATGATGCGGATCTTCAAGGAAGAGGGTGTTCTCGAGGTCTGGAAGCAGAAGGGCAACGGCCGCTACGACATCATCGCCTCCTACGAGATCTGCAAATGGTCGGGCAAACTCGGTCCCAAATTCAAGGAAGGCGACCGTCAAGCGCCGGAAGGCTACTACCGGATTTACCCCCACCAGATGAATCCGAATTCGAGCTACTATCTGTCTTTCAACATGGGCTACCCGAACAGCTACGACCGCTCTTACGGTCGCACCGGGACCAACCTGATGGTCCACGGCGCCTGTTCGTCGGCAGGCTGTTACTCGATGACCGACGAACAGGTTCTCGAGATTTACGGTTTTGCCCGTGACGCATTCAAGGGCGGGCAGGAATTTTTCATGGTCGAGGCGCTGCCGTTCCGCATGACGCCCGAAAACATGGCAAAGCACCGCGACAACGAGCATTTCGAATTCTGGAAAATGCTGAAAGTCGGCTACGATCATTTTGAACTGACCAAGCAGCCGCCCAAGGTGGATGTCTGCGAACGTCAATATGTCTTCAACCAGATCCCCCAGATTGAAACCGCCGCGTTTCAGGCCAACGCCTCCTGCCCCCCGGCCAGTGTGCCGACGACGTTGGCATCGGCCTACTACGCTTATGAGAAAACCTGGAACCAGGATTTCATCAAGGCGGTCGCCAAGTTCGACCGCGAGGAAGCCAAGCAGATTGCCGCCAATGAAGCCCGTGCCGAGACCGAGGCTAAGCGCGCCGAGCGCGAAGCTGAGAAAGCGGCACGCGTCGCGGCCAACAGCGGGCAATCCGCAACAGTCCCCGTTCTCAGCCTGTTTTCAACCGGAAATCCGCTCAAGGCCCTGACACCCGGCGCGGCACCAGCTGCTCAGCAGACCGACATCCCTGCCGCAACCGCGGCGGCAGATGAGGCCGGACAGACCGCGCCGGCCTCCGCCACGGCGGACGCTCCGCTTCCCACACCAAACCCTGCGGGCCAGTCGCAGCTCGCCAATGCCGGACAATCCCCTCAATCCGGCGAGTCTGGCAAGCCATTCTGGAAAATATGGAGCAGCAATTGAGCGACAGCAATGAAAGCGCGCTTGACCTTCGTGGCCTGAAGTGCCCGCTTCCTGTGCTTAAGACCCGCAAGCACATGCGTGATCTGGCCATCGGCACGCGCATACGCATTGAGACCACCGATCCGCTGGCAGTCATTGATGTGCCGCACTTTTGCCGTGAGGACGGGCACCAATTGCTCGACAGCGCCCAGATCGAGGGCGGCCATATCTTCGTTATCGAAAAGGGCTGACCGGCATCAGTGTAACCGGCTCGAAAGCGCGTCGCATCAAACCGGTTCCCGACGACGCGCTATCACCCCTTTGTTTTTGCCTGTCTTATCGCAAAACCGCAGCACACTTTTGCGCGACATGCATTAGCGGCGGGCCGGCATTCCCGGAATGGCCAGTGGATTGGCGGTCAGCGCGTCACGGTCGGGACGGCCGATACCTGGCTCACCGGCGAAGGATGAAAACAACTCCGCGACAAAGCCGTCTGGCATGTCGCGTGTGATCACCACCAGTCTGGTCTCCTGCTTGGCCCCTTCCGGCCAGGCCCTCAGCCGCACCGGCTCTGACATCAGTGACTGGACAGCATGCAGCACCAGCGGCCGCGACGGATCATCAGCCAGCTTGATGATGCCCTTCATCCGCAAAAGGTTCGGGCCGTGCGCCGAGCGCATCAGGTCGATAAACATCGCAAGCGCCTCAGGCAGGATCGCTCTCTCGAATACCATCGAATCCGCCCTTATGTGCTGATCGTGACGGTTCACATCATGCGAGTGGGCGTGTCCGTGGTGATGATGGCCCTCCTGGTCATGGGCATGATCGTCCTGAGCAGAACTCAGCCACCGCGCCACATCGAGACTGCGGGCGACTGGATCATAAGCACCGGTGTCAAACAGACTTTGCGCGCTCAAACCCGGATCATCGGAGTTGACCACCCGCGCCAGCGGATTGAGTTCATGGAGCTGTGACCGCAGCGCGTTGCAATCGTCGACAAGACCGGTCTTGGACATCACCAGCGTATCAGCTACCGCCACCTGCCTTCGCGCTTCCACGTGGTTTTCAAGTGTCGCGATCCCGTTAACGGCATCGACCACCGTCACCAGCCCCTCAAGCCGGTAGGATTGCCCAAGGGCGGGATGCCCGATCACCGACTGCATCACAGGCACCGGATCAGCCAGTCCGGTGGTCTCGATCACCACGCGCGAGAACGGCCTTATGCGTCCCGTCTGCATCCGATCCATCAGATCCGCCAGCGTATCCACCAGTTCCCCACGCACCGTGCAGCACAGGCAACCGTCCGACAGCTCGATCACTCCGTCACCAGAACTCTCGACCAGAAGATGATCGATGCCGACATCGCCGAACTCATTGATGATCAGCGCCGCATCGCTGAGCCACGGGTCGCTGATGAGCTGATTGAGAAGGGTCGTCTTGCCAGCCCCAAGAAAGCCGGTGAGAATCGAGACGGGAACACCGCTCGGAGCGCTCCACGCACGCACTGGTTGGGTCTCCACAGTCATTTTTTGAGGCTCTCTCGGAATCAGGTTTCTGGCCGCGGCACAGGCACCGGCACACCGGTCCGTAGCGGAAGCATCTCGGCAGCGTTGGTCGGCGCGGTGAAAGCCGATGCGGCGAACGGCTCGACTTGACCGGAAAGCGTTCCCCCCGGCCGCGGTACAGGAATAGGGATCCGCGACAGGGCGATATCCACACTCGCACGCGGCATCCCGTACGGTGCCTGAACCAGACGCGGCTTGCGCGTCATCTTCACAAGATACGGTGAATTGAGAACCATCTTGCCCTCCACATCGCGGCCTTCGTAACGCTCCGCGCGTGCCTTCGCCGTGCAAATGTCGCCGGAAATATCGGCCACCTGATCACGACCATCGCCGTAAGGTGCAAGTGTCTGCAGGCTGGCGCCGCCCCAGGCAGTGGTCGTCAAGGCCTTGTGCAGAAGCCGTGCAGATTCCTCCGCTCGTGCTTCCTGCGATGGCGCTCCGAACACGACGCTGACCACGGTCTTGCCGTTGCGGGTTGCCGAGGAAGCCTGATTGAAGCCCGAGGCACAGATAAACCCGGTTTTCATGCCGTCCGCATCGGGAAAGCGGCCGACCAGCAGATTGTAATTGGTGTAGCTCTTCTTGCCGGTGGTAAAGCCCTCATAGGCAAAATAATGCGCAAACTCGGGAAACTCGCGCCTGAGCGCGACCGCCAGCAACGCCATGTCACGGGCAGTGGTGTACTGCCCATCGCCCGGCAAGCCGTGGGGATTGACGAACCGGGAGGAACTCATGCCCAGCTGCCTTGCAGCCGAGTTCATTTCAGCGACAAAGGCTTCCTCTGTCCCCGACACGGCTTCGCCAATGGCAACCGCCACGTCATTGGCGGATTTGACCATCAGATATTTCAGCGCCGAATCGAGCGGGAACCGTTCTCCGGGCTTGAAATACATCTTGCTCGCCGGTTCCTTGGCTGCATGAACCGACATGGTCACCGGCGTTTCCATCGTTAGCTGGCCTGATTTGACCGCCTTGAAGACGACATAGATGGTCATCAGTTTTGTCAGCGAAGCCGGGTACCAGCGCTGGAACGCCTGCTTGTGCTCTACTACGCGGCCTGAGCCGACATCGACAGCAATCATCGGATTGGCCACTGCGCCGCTGGGGGTCGCCGCCGCTAACACCGTAATCGCCAATGCAGCGACCATGCGGCGCGATTGTAATATTAAGCTCATTGCAGGCTTCCGATTTTTCCACTGTTTCAAACGGCGTCCAGATGCGATTTGGACTGTTGGCGCTGTGTTCGCAGTCGCTAATGCGCCGCTTTTCACTCGTCATGATCCCTTACTTAGCCTATATGGCAGTCAGATGGCAAAAGGCGACAACAAATTTTACCCGTTTGCCGGGCATCACAATCACAAAGCCACAGAGGTGTAAAATGCAGCTTGTCGATGAAGTTGTTTCCACGAAAGACGAAGTCGCGCAATGGCGCCGCACGCTTCACGCCGACCCGGAATTGCTCTTTGACGTGCACAACACGGCAGCCTTCGTTGCCGACAAGCTCAAATCATTCGGATGTGACGAAGTCGTCACCGGGATCGGGCGAACCGGCGTTGTCGGCATCATTCACGGCCGCCCTGGCGGCAACGGCCCTGCCATCGGCCTGCGCGCCGACATGGACGCACTGCCAATCAACGAGATCACCGGGGCTCCCTGGGCATCGCGCACCCCCGGCAAAATGCATGCCTGCGGTCATGACGGCCACACCGCAATGCTGCTGGGTGCCGCGCGTCATCTTGCCGCCACCCGCAATTTCACCGGCTCCGTTGCCGTGATTTTCCAGCCTGCAGAAGAAGGCGGCGGCGGCGGTCGCGAAATGGTCAATGACGGCATGATGGATCGCTTTGGCATCACCAAGGTGTTCGGCATGCACAATCTGCCGGGTCTGCCTGTTGGTGAGTTCGCCATCTGCAAGGGCCCTATCATGGCCGCAACAGACATATTCGATGTCATCATCAAGGGTCGTGGTGGTCACGCCGCCATGCCGCACCAGACAGTTGACCCGATTGTCGCTGCATCGGCTATAGTTACCGCACTGCAGTCGATTGCCTCGCGCAATGCCAATCCGCTGGAATCGCTGGTGGTCTCGGTGACCAAGTTCATTGCTGGATCGGCCTACAACATCATCCCGGAAACCGTTGAACTGGCGGGCACCGTCCGCACGCTGTCGCCTGAGATGCGTGACATGGCTGAAACCCGGATCGGCGAGATCGTCCGCAATGTTGCCGCCGCCCACGGCGCCGAAGGCACGTTCAACTACATCCGCAATTATCCGGTAACGTTCAACCATTCCGACGAGACCGATTTCGCTGCCGATATTGCCGAAAGCGTCGTCGGATCCGGCAAGGTGGAACGCAAGCAGCCGCCGACCATGGGCGGTGAGGATTTCTCTTTCATGCTAGAAGCCCGCCCCGGCGCTTTCATCTTCATGGGCAATGGCGACACGGCAAGCCTGCACCATCCGGCCTACGACTTTAACGACGACGCCATTCCCGTCGGCGTGTCCTATTGGGTCAAGCTGGCCGAGAAGGCGCTCGCCGCCTGATTGACGATCCAGCGTCGTAACATCAAAACCGGGCGGTTCTTCGTATTGAAGAACCGCACGGTTTTCTGTATGCACTCTTTCGCGTGGTCCCGTAGCTCAGGGGATAGAGCACAGGATTCCTAATCCTGGGGTCGAAGGTTCGAATCCTTCCGGGATCACCACCCTTCCGAATATGGTTGTCACTCTGATCGAGCCTGGTATCTCACGCCAGCACCGCATCCCCACGCCGTGCCCGCGACTTGAGCAGGATCAGCACCATGATGCCGATATTGAGGAAGTTCCAGGCGATGCCGTTGAGAAAGGCCGCCTGATAGGATCCCGTCAAATCGTAGATCCAGCCTGACATCCAGCCGCCCAAAGCCATGCCCATGATTGTCGCCATCATGACAAAGCCGACCCTTGCGCCGGCTTCCCTGGCCGGAAGGTACTCGCGCACCACCAGCGCATAGCTCGGAACAATCCCGCCCTGTGACAGGCCGAAGATCAGGCTGACGACGTAGAGAGGCACCAGGGCGTCAAACGGCAGATACAGGAACAGCGCGATGCATTGCAGTGTTGAGCCGATGAGAAGCGTTATCACCCCGCCCAGCCGGTCGGCAATCAGCCCCGAGATCAGTCGCGAGACAACCCCGCCCATCAGCATCAGCGAAAGCATCTCGGCGCCAACCGTGGGACCATAACCAAGATCAGCGCTGTAGGGCACGATATGGACCTGCGGCATGGACATCGCCACGCAACAGCCGATACCGGCCAGCCCAAGCACCCATTGCAGCGCCGTCGGCGAAAACCGCACTGACCGGGAATTGGCAAGCGACATCCTGTTGGCATGCGCTGTCGCCTCCTCCGGAACCCGCGTTCTCAGCAACAGGGAAAGCGGAATCATCAGTGCCACCGGCACCACCGCCAGTACCATATAGGCCGTACGCCAGCCGTGTTCGCTCAGCACTCCACTCAAAAGAAGTGGCCAGATGGCACCCGACAGGTAGTTCCCGCTGGCTGCAATCGCCACGGCAATGCCACGTCGCCGGTAAAACCAGTGCGAAATATCCGCAATCAGCGGCCCGAAACCGACAGCCGTGCCGAAACCGATGATGAACTGCATGACCGACAGCGTAACAATTGATCCGCTCACAGCGGCAAGAGCGAAGCCTGCCGCCATGGTCAGGGCCGATCCGATCAACGCCAGTGTCACGCCATACCGGTCGACAGCCCGACCGATCACCAGATTGCCAAGCGCGAACCCAATCATCGTCAGGGTGTAGGGCAACGATGCATCGGCGCGGGCAACACCAAATTCCGCCTGCACCGCAGGCATGATGACAATGATCGACCACATCCCGACATTGCCGAGTACGGCAATGGCCAGCGTCACGCCGAGCCGCATCCAGGAATACCGGCTATCGAGGGTTTCAGACTCACTCATGCCGGTAACGTTATTGGCGAGATTGCCGATTGTATAGGCTTAGCCACGCTGAGCCGCGGTCGGTTGCTCCTGCCGTTAACGACAACGAATGATTGCTCTTGAATACGTTGACAGTACGCGCGACAAATCTGCCAGCAAATTGAGGTTAACAAATTGGGGACGAAACATTGGCTGACAAAAGCATAGAAAAACAAATTGCATTACCCATGTTTTACACATCTCCGGAGGCCATCAGCCTTGAGAAGCATGGCAGCAAGGGGTTGGCAGAGAGCGGTGACTTCGGTTTCGCCGCAAAGGCTGTTGTCATCCCGTTGATGGCATCAGAGATGCCCGCTGCAATGCGCTCTTATCCAATCGTATTTTCCGGACCGGACTTGATGCCGATGATGGTCACCGGCATCAAGGACGGAGAAAACCTCTTTGTGGACGCAGAGGGAGCGTGGGCTGAACCGCATTACGTGCCGGCCTATGTCAGACGCTATCCGTTCATTCTCGCGGGCGGCGACTCGGACGAACGTCTCGCCCTGTGCATCGAAAACGATCCCGCCAGATTGCTCGACATCAATGCCAAATCCAAGACAAAACCCAAGAAAACTGCGAAACCATTCTTTGAGGACGGAGAGCCGGGCGAACTCGTCAAGAATGCGTTGTCATTTTGCGAGCAATATCAGGGAATGTTCCTCAAGACCCGCCAGATTATGAAAACCATTGCTGACAGTGGTCTGCTTGTCGAACGGACCAGCAAGATCACTCTGGCTGACGGCGAAAATTTCAGCCTTACCGGATTCCACCTTGTTGACGAGGCCAAGCTCCTGGCGATGAGTGATGCGGATTTCATCAATCTGCGCAAGGCAGATGCTCTTGGCGCAATCTATTGCCACCTCGCTTCCATGAACAGCTGGACCTCGCTCTTGCATCAGGCAAAACTGCGCAGTACCTGAGCGCCCGCTGAAATGCGATCATGCGCGCCCTCGTAAGGCGACCCATGCCCGTTGGTGGTTCTGCTCCGAGCTTTGCAGACCGGTCCGGAGCGATTGGAATTTGCCACGTCCCTCCCACATCTGTACTGCTTCCAGCAGGATCGAATGTGGGGGAGGAAGCTAGGCATGAAGACTTCGATTGCATTTCTCGGCACCGGGCTGATGGGTCTGCCCATGGCGCGACGGCTGCTCGGCGCGGGCCATCGGTTAACCGTCTGGAACCGCAACCCATCAAAGGCCGAGCCGCTGGCAAGCGAAGGCGCCCGTCTGGCCGCCAGCGCTGCAGAGGCGGTGAAAGACGCAACCCACATCATCACCATGCTGACCGACGGCGATGTCGTGGGCAATTTGCTGTTTGAAACCGGCGTCGCCGAAGCCCTCGGCCGCGGCTCAACTGTCGTCGACATGAGCTCGATACAGCCAAGCCAGGCCCGCGCCCATGCCAAGCGTCTTTCCGCACTGGGCGTCTTTCACCTTGATGCACCCGTCAGCGGCGGCACCGGTGGAGCGGAAGCCGGCACGCTGGCGATCATGGCCGGCGGCGACGAGCAGGTGTTCAACAATTCAAAAGCGATACTCGAGGCCATGGGCCGCGCCATCCGGGTCGGGCCAAGCGGTGCAGGCCAGCTCGCCAAGCTTGCCAACCAGGCAATCGTTGCCATCGCCATCGGCGCGGTCTCCGAAGCGACCCTTCTGGTCTCGGAAGGTGGCGGCGACCTGACCGCGTTTCGGGCAGCCCTTACCGGTGGTTTTGCGGATTCAACGATCCTGCAGGTGCATGGACAGCGGATGCAGGAAGACGACTTCGTCGCCCGTGGCCGGGTTGCAGTGCAGATAAAGGATCTCGACAACGTGCTCATTGAAGCACGCGAGCTCGGCATCAAGCTGCCGATGGTGGAGGCTGTTCGCGACCGCTTCGTCCGACTGGCCGATGAACTGAGCGGCGGAAATCTTGATCATTCTGCCCTGTTTGTCGAATTGCTTGATCTCAACGGCCGTTCTAGAACGTCACTCGCTTGAACCGCCGTGCAAAAGTGGCAGCCACATTGAAATGACGTTCAGAGAATTGCCGCGGCAACCCTTCGGCTCTATAGACCCAATTTTCAAGACATCCAGGCGGCTTGACCGCAAAACCCGAGCCCCTGATTGTAAAGCATGAACAGCAGCCCAGCGACACGAAAACGCCGCATCTCCATTCTTGGCGCCACCGGCTCCATTGGCCGCAATACACTTGATGTCATGGCCCATCTTGGTGGCAGGGAAGTGTTCGAGGTGCCAGCCATTACCGGCATGGGAAACATCGAGCTGCTGGCCGCTCAGGCCCGGCAGACGGACGCGAAATTTGCGGTAACAGCTGACCTGGCCCGCTATCACGATCTCAAATCCGCTCTCGCCGGATCCGGCATCGAAGTGGGCGCCGGACCCTCTGCTCTGATAGAGGCCGGTGCCCGGGATACCGATCTTCTGATGGCCGGCATTGTCGGGATTGCAGGCTTGGCTCCGACACTGGCAGCCGTCGCGAACGGGGCAAACATTGCCCTTGCCAACAAGGAGTGCCTGGTCTCCGCCGGGGATCTTTTTCATGAGGCTATCACCAAGGGTGGCGGCGAGCTGCTGCCGGTCGATAGCGAGCACAATGCCATCTTCCAGGTGCTGGAAGAAAATCAGCGCCACGCCGTCGACCGTATCATCCTGACCGCTTCCGGCGGTCCCTTTCGCGACTACACCCGCGAACAGATGGCAGCCGTCACACCCGAAACTGCAGCCGCGCATCCCAACTGGTCGATGGGCCTCAAGATCTCCATCGACAGCGCCTCGATGTTCAACAAGGCGCTTGAAATGATCGAGGCGCGGCATCTGTTTGGAATGCGTCCGGAGCAGATCGAGGTGATCGTCCATCCCCAATCGATCATCCATTCGATGGTCGGCTACACCGACGGTTCGGTTCTCGCCCAACTCGGCGCTCCGGATATGCGTCACGCCATCGGATATGCAATCGCCTATCCCCGACGCGCCAGCCTGCCGGTCGAACGGCTCGATTTTGCCAAGCTGGCGCAACTCGATTTCTTCGCACCCGACGAGACCCGCTTCCCCGCGCTCGGCCTCGCCCGCACTGCCATGCAGCGCGGCGGCCTTCAAGGCGCGGTTCTCAACGGCGCCAAGGAGATTGCGCTCGAAGCCTTCATCGCTGGTCAGATAGGATTTCTCGAAATGGCCGACATCGTCGCCGCCACAATGGACAAACTCAATGATGGCCGTGTGGCACTGAACATCGACGATGTCTACGCCGCCGACCGGGAAGCGCGCGACGTGGCACAGTCAGTCATCGCGAACTCAGCCCGCATAGCTATGTAGAGCACCATGGCGCAAGAGCCGGACCTTCGCCGTTCCCTGTTTCGCCTCACAAATCGCTGCCCCAGACCTGATCGTCACCAATGAGGTAGACGCTGCCTGAACAGCCAGTTCATGCTGACAATTGGGAACCCGAACGCCTCGAAAGAAAACGGCGAGCAGGAAAGATCTCCGGCTCGCCGTTCGATGCTTCAGGCACTGTCGCTGGCTGCTTGTCAGCCTGCTGCAGTAACTGCCCGTTTGGCCATGACCTTGACCAGATTGGCCCGGTAGGCGGATGACGCGTGGATGTCCGCCATCAGGTCGGAATCATCGACCGTGACGCTATCAAGCGCACCGGCCGAAAAATTCGAAACCAACGCCTGTTCCATGCCTGCATGACGGAACACACCGTCCGAACCGGCACCGGTGACAGCCACCCGAACCGATCCGTCACCATGTTTGGCGACGAACACGCCGGTCATTGCATAGCGCGAGGCCGGGTTGGGGAACTTGGCGTATCCGCATTTGGACGGAGCGGTGATTTCCACCGCCACCACCAATTCACCATCGTCAAGCGCCGTGTCGAACATGCCGGTGAAGAAATCATCAGCAGAGATCGACCGCTTGTTGGTGACGATCGTGGCATTAAGCGCCATGAGCCCCGCCGGATAATCCGCCGCCGGGTCATTGTTGGCGATAGAGCCGCCGATCGTGCCCATGTGCCGGACATGCGGATCCCCGATATGCGCCGCCAGATGGGCGAGCCCCGGGCAGGCGGCTGCGATCTCTGACGAGCTCGCAACGTCTGCATGGGTTGTCGCAGCCCCGATCCGGATCGAACCGCCATTCACCGAAATCCCCTTCATCGACGCGACGTGGCGAAGGTCCACCAGATCCGAAGGAGCGGCGAGCCGCTGCTTCATCGTAGGCAGCAGCGTCTGCCCGCCAGAGAGATATTTGGCCTCTTCATTTGCCGAAGCCAGCTTGACTGCGTCCTCAACCGAGGAGGCGCGGTGATAATTGGTTGCATACATGATGTCTGCCTCCCTTTCCTACTGTGCCGACCCGAGCGCCGCCCAGACCCGTTGCGGGGTCGCAGGCATCGTCAGGTCATTGTTGCCGATTGCGTCGGTGATGGCGTTGATCAGCGCCGGCGGTGAACCGATTGCGCCGGCCTCGCCGCAGCCCTTGATGCCGAGCGGGTTGGACGGACATGGGGTCCCCGTGGTCGACACCTGGAACGATGGCAGATCATCGGCGCGCGGCATGGTGTAATCCATGTAGCTCGCCGTCAGCAACTGACCGGTTTCCGGATCATAATGCGTGCCTTCCAGCAGCGCCTGGCCGAGGCCTTGCGCTACCCCGCCATGCACCTGTCCTTCGACGATCATCGGATTGATGATATTGCCGAAATCGTCGGCGGCCACAAACTGGATAATTTCAGTCTTGCCCGTTTCGGGGTCGACCTCCACTTCGCAGATGTAGCAACCGGCCGGGAAGGTGAAGTTGGACGGATCGTAGAACGCGCCTTCCTTCAGCCCCGGCTCCATTCCTTCGGGCATATTGTGCGCGGTATAGGCGGCCAGTGCCATCTGGAACCACGGCACGCTCTTGTCGGTGCCAGCAACCTTGAGTTCGCCATTCTCGATTACAATGTCGCTTTCATCGGCCTCCATCAGATGCGCCGCAAGTTTCTTGGCCTTGATTTCGACCTTGTCGAGCGCCTTGACCACCGCCGACATGCCCACAGCGCCTGAGCGTGAGCCATAGGTCCCCATGCCCATCTGCACCTTGTCGGTGTCGCCATGAACGATGGAAACCGTGTCGATGCCAACGCCGAAGCGATCGGCAACAAGCTGGGCGAAGGTGGTTTCATGGCCCTGACCGTGGCTGTGCGATCCGGTCAGCACTTCAACTGTGCCCACCGCATTGACCCGAACCTCAGCCGATTCCCAGAGCCCTACGCCGGCGCCGAGTGAGCCCACCGCAGCCGACGGCGCGATGCCGCAAGCCTCGATATAACAGCTCATGCCGATTCCGCGCAGTTTGCCGCGGCTCTTGGCTTCCGCCTTGCGCGCCGGGAAACCGGCATAGTCGGAGCCTTTCATCGCGGCATCAAGCGAGGCGTCAAAGTCGCCTGCGTCATAGCACATGATCACTGGCGTCTGGTACGGGAACTCACGGATGAAGTTCTTCCGCCGCAGATCCGCAGGCGAAACACCGAGTTCCCGCGCCGCAGTTTCCATCACTCGCTCGAGAAGATAACAGGCTTCGGGCCGTCCGGCACCGCGATAGGCGTCCACCGGTGCGGTGTTGGTATAGACCGTCCGCACATTGCCGTGAATTGCCGGGATCGCATACTGGCCTGACAACAAGGTCGCATAGAGGTAGGTCGGAACCGAACTCGAGAACAAAGACATGTAAGCGCCGAGATTGGCGATCGTGTCGACCTTGAAGCCGGTGATCTTGTTGTCGGCATCAAACGCCATCTTGATCGTCGAGACATGGTCGCGGCCATGGGCGTCGGTCAGGAACGCCTCGGTCCGGTCCGAAGTCCACTTGACCGGAACACCGGTACGCTTGGACGCCCACAGGCAGACGATCTCCTCGGGGTAGATGTAGATTTTCGAGCCGAAGCCACCGCCCACATCGGGCGCGATCACCCGCAACTTGTTTTCAGGCGCCACATTGTAGAACGCGCTCAGCACCAGCCGTGCCACGTGCGGGTTCTGCGAGGTGGTCCAGAGCGTGAAATGATCTTCGCCCTCGTCATAGACACCCAGTGCCGCGCGCGGTTCCATCGGATTGGGAACCAGCCGGTTGTTGATGATCTTCATCTCGGTGACATGCGCCGCCGAAGCGATCGCCGCATCGGTTGCGGCACTGTCGCCGATCTCCCAGTCGAAGATCTGGTTGTTCTTGGCTTCCGGATGGATCTGTGGCGCACCGTCCTTGAGGGCCTCCACCGCAGACGTCACCACCGGCAATGTTTCATAGTCGATGACGACAGCCTCAGCCGCATCCCGCGCCTGCGCCTTGGTATCGGCCACCACGATGAGCACCGCGTCACCGACATAGCGAACCGTGTCCTGCGCCAGCGGGCGCCAGGCGCCCATGTTCATCGGCGACCCGTCCTTGGAATGGATCATCCAGCCGCAAATGATATTGCCGATTGCGTCCTCTGCCAGCTGATTGCCATTGAGAATGCCTATGACGCCCGGCATCTTCTCCGCCGCCGAAATATCAATGTTCTTGATCTTCGCATGAGCATGCGGCGAGCGCACGAAATGGGCCTGCTTCATGCCAGGCACAACCATGTCGTCGGTGTAGCGGCCCTTGCCGGTGATGAACCGCTTGTCTTCCTTACGCGCCACGCGGGCGCCGATGCCTTCCATTCCCATGTCTCATACTCCTCCGGTTGGGTGATGGAGAAAAGCCGGTGCAGGATGTTTCGGCTGCGTTGCCAGACCGCAATCCGAAGCTGAAAAACAAGCCGGATATTTTCTCCGACCGATGAGCTTCAGATTACCAGCCCTTCATCGCCTCTCGAAACTCCGCATGTCCTCAGCCTTCCGCCATTGCCTGATCAGGCATGACTATTCGGCTGCGACCTTCGCTCCGTCGCCCATCTTGGACGCCGCATCGAGCACTGCCTTGACGATATTGTGATAGCCCGTGCAGCGGCAGATATTGCCTTCTAGTTCCGCGCGAACGGTTTTCTCGTCAAGCTGACCGCCATGCCGCGCGATCATGTCGACAGCCGACATGATCATGCCGGGAGTGCAAAATCCGCACTGCAAGCCGTGATGCTCGCGAAACGCCGCCTGCACCGGATGCAACTCGCCACCCGATGCGAGGCCTTCAATCGTCACAACCTCCGATCCGTCCGCTTGCGCGGCCAGAATTGTGCACGATTTGACTGCCTTGCCATCCACATGAACCACACAAGCGCCGCACTGGGACGTGTCGCAGCCGACATGTGTTCCTGTCAGCCCGAGATTTTCTCGGATGAACTGGACCAGAAGCGTCCGATCCTCGCACTGGCCGGAAACGGAGCGCCCGTTCACGGTCATTGATACATTCGCCATCAAATTCCTCCCTGGGTGTACAGACCTCACTCACCCTGAAGGCATCATTTTCTTTTTTTGGAAAAGGATCAACAGTTAAACTTGGAATTATCTTCAGTCCCGCCGCCTCAGAACGCTGCGAACTTGTGATCATCGCAGCCACTCAGCGTCACACCTGCCGCGTTCGGGACATGAGATCAGATCGAAAAGGCGCCTTTCCGCACACATAGAGCCGTAAGGCGGCAGACCTCTGACAAATGATGTGCGAGGCGCCTTCAGAAATCGGTTGTCGGCCACTTCGTTCCGAATTACAAACTGACCGGACGGTCGATTAATCTTGGCGAAACCCGTCATGAGACTTATCCGAAAGGCTAATACCTTCGTTATGGGACAAGCTTTCTGATGACAGTGCGAGATGGCATACACTGTCAGAAGCACTGGCTCGGCTATCGAATGCTATGCAGTTACAAAAAATACCCTTAGTTTCTGGGTGAGCCGCGGTTTTGACCGGCAACATCAATCTGGGAGGATACAATGAAAAAACGCAATTTCCTGAAATCCGCTGCTGTTGCAGCGCTCGCCCTTTCCGCTATGGGGGCGTCAACGATCGGCGCTGCCGCGCAGGAAGTTACCCTGCGCATGCACCAGTTCCTGCCTGCACAGGCAAATGTGCCTGCCGGCATTCTCATCCCCTGGGCCGAAAAAATCGGCACGGAATCAGGCGGCCGCATCAAGGTCGAAGTGTTCTCCGCAATGTCGCTCGGCGGCACACCGCCGCAGCTGATGGACCAGGCTCGCGACGGCGTGGTTGACATCGTATGGACCCTGCCGGGTTACACCCCGGGTCGGTTCCCCAGCGTTGAAGTGTTCGAGCTTCCCTTCACCATGACCAATGCGGAAGCAACATCCCGCGCCTACTGGGATTTGTTCAAGTCCGATATGGAGGCCACTGAATTCAAGGGCGTCAAGATTCTCGGCGCATGGGTTCACGGCCCCGGCGTCATCCACGCCAAGGGCGAAGGCATTCGCAAGCTCGAAGACATGCAGGGCAAGAAACTGCGCGGCCCGACCCGCGTCATTAACGGCCTGCTTGCCGAACTTGGCGCTGAGCCCGTCGGCATGCCTGTGCCGGCTATTCCGGAAGCTCTCTCCAAGGGCGTCATCGACGGCACAGTTATCCCCTGGGAAGTCACACCGGCACTCAAGATTGCTGAACTCGTCAACACCCACACCGAGTTTTCGGGTGACACTGCGCTCTATACCGCAGCATTTGTTCTGGCGATGAACCAGGCCAAGTACGACAGCCTTCCCGACGATCTCAAGAAGGTTCTTGACGACAACTCTGGCGCTGATTTCTCTGCCTATGCCGGCAAGACCATGCAGTCGTTTGATGCAAGTGGCCGTGCCATTGCTGAAGCCACCGACAACGACATCATTGTTCTAGACGAAGCTGAAGTGGCCCGCTGGAAGGCCGTTGCTGAAACCGTTCGCGACAACTGGTTCGAGGAAATGGCCGCCAAGGGCATCGACGGCGAAGCACTTTACGAAAAAGCCCAGGCAATGATCGCAGAAAATACCAAGTAACACGATCAACCTTGAAATACCGGCGGGGTTGCCTGACAAGGCCAGCCCCGCCGGTGAAGATCTGGTTCCGGTGACGCTGGGTCGGAACTCCGGACGAGCTCCAGAAACTTCAGCAAATCCGCCCTTGCGGAAATTAGGCCTGAGCTTCACAAGCTCTTTTCAATTCTGCCACTGATGTCTGCAGCTGACCGCAGTCGCGGCCATACCCGGGAGATTTCAAATGTTAGACCGGATTGACCGTCTGATGCGATCCCTTGCAGCCTTTCTCGCCATCCTTGGCGGGCTGGCGCTTGTCGCTGTGATCCTGGCCACCGTAGCCTCAGTCACCGGGCGAGCTTTGCTCTGGGCCGGGCTTGGACCGATCCGCGGAGACTTCGAGCTTGTCGAACTCGGTACCGGGTTCGCAGTCTTTGCATTCCTGCCTTGGGCTCAGATCACTCGCCAGCATGCATCGGTGGAAATACTGACCATGCATATGGGCGACACGGCCAACAAACTGATCGACATGGTGTCTGATCTTTTGATGTTCGCCATTGCGGTGCTTTTGACCTGGAAGCACTGGGCTGGAACACTCGACAAATTCGCCTACGGCGAAACCACATTCATTATCCAGTACCCGATCTGGTGGGCCTACGCTTCGGGCCTCATCGGTGCGATTGGCTTTGTGCTGGTCAGTTTCTGGTGCCTGTTCCTGAGTGTCAGGGCGCTGATCACTGGCAAAAACGAGTTCCACGGCCAGAATCAGTCCCACGGAGAGACGGCACATTGACCAATATCGACATTGCTCTGCTCTCCTTTCCCGTTCTCCTGGCGTTGATCTTTCTGCGGGTGCCTATCGGCCTTGCGATGCTGCTCGCCGGTATTGGCGGAAGCTATTTCATCAATGGCTCGTTCCTGATGATCTTCGCTCAGCTCAAGAACCTGACCTGGGGTACGTTTTCCAGCTATTCGCTCTCGATCATTCCGCTGTTTCTGCTGATGGGCCAATTCGCCACGCTGGGCGGCATGTCCCAGGCGCTGTTCAAGGCAGCTGAAACCTGGATGGGACACAAGAAGGGCGGCGTCGCAATGGCTGCAGTTGGCGCCTGTGCGGGTTTTGGTGCGATCTGCGGCTCTTCCCTGGCAACCGCTGCGACCATGGGGCAGGTCGCTCTGCCTGAACTCAAGCGTTACGGCTATTCGGGCGAACTCGCCACCGGTGCGCTGGCCGCTGGCGGCACCCTTGGCATCCTCATTCCACCCTCCGTCATCCTCGTCATCTACGCCATCCTGACCGAGCAGAATATCGCCAAGCTCTTTGTCGCAGCCTTCATTCCGGGCATTCTGGCAGCGATCGGTTATATGATCGCCATCGCCATTTATGTTCGCGTCAAACCCGGCTCTGCCGGTCACCGCGAGCGCGCCCCCTATTCCGAGCGCTTCCGCAGCCTGATCGCGGTCTGGCCGGTGCTGATTGTCTTCATCGCCGTTGTCGGCGGCATCTACGGCGGCATTTTCACCCCCACCGAGGCAGCTGCCATCGGTGCATTTGGCACCGGCTTGATCGCACTCATCAATGGCGGGCTTACCCGCTCTACCCTGAAGGCGTCGATCCTGGCCACCGCCAGCGCCACCGGGATGATCTTTCTCATCGTCTTTGGCGCAGGCGTCTACAACGCCTTCCTGGCGCTCAGCCAGCTGCCGCAGACCGCTGCTGCCTTCGTCGGAAGCCAGGGTTTCAATCCATGGATTGTGATGGTCGCGGTGCTGGTGCTTTATCTGATCTTCGGCTGCATCATGGATTCATTGTCGATGATTCTGCTCACCGTACCGATCTTTTTCCCGATCATGTCGGCACTGGATTTCGGTCTGACGCCGGAAGAATTCGCGCTCTGGTTCGGCATCATCGTGCTGATTGTCGTCGAGGTCGGGCTGATAACGCCACCGGTGGGGATGAATCTGTTTGTCATCAATTCGATGGCAAAGGACACACCGCTCTCAGCCACCTATCGCGGCGTGTTCCCCTTTGTCGTGACCGATATCATCCGGGTCGCCATCCTGACCATGTTCCCGGCCATCACTCTCGTCGCCGTCAGACTGCTTTACTGACGCAGGCGGAAGCGCCTGTCAGACGGGCTGCAATCAGGTTCAAGCGCCGATAGCGCGAATGGATGCTGCCAGTTCGGCATCTACGGGAATTCCGTTTTCGAGGTAATCAGCACGGATCCGTTGCCGTCTGCGGCCCGGAACCCGCGCGCCTTCCGTTCCCGCAATCATGTCGGCCATCAGCGCCATGCGCTCATCTCCACCGGCTCCGAACGCATCCGGGTCGATGGCTATGATCGCCTGTCCGGTTCCGGGCGGGTCACCCTTGTCATCGAAAAACGATGTGGCCTGCCAGGCGTAGTTCGCCCCGGTCAATCCCGCGCAAAGCAGTTCCACCATGAGGGCCAGTGCCGTGCCCTTGGCGTCCCCCAGCGGGATCATCGTGCCCGCCAGTGCCGCCTTGGCATCGGTTGTCGGCTGACCGTCAGAATCAAGCGCCCAGCCTTCGGGAATGGGGTCGCCCTTCTGGGCCGCCGCCATGATTTTCCCGCGTGCCACTTTCGACAGTGAAATATCAACCACCACAGGTGCGCCGTTGGAAACCGGCGCGGCAAAGGCAATCGGATCAGTGCCGAACAAAGGCCGCCGGCCACCCCAGGGCGCCATCGCCGCCGGTGTATTGGCCACCATCAGCGCCGCAACGCCACGCTCGGCCAGCGCCTCGACGATCGCCCCGGCCACACCGCAATGATGCGAGCGACGAATACCGGCAATGGCGATACCTTGCGCCTTCGCTGTCGCAGGCAGCCAGTCGAGCGCCAGATCCATCGCCGGGTAGGCAAAGCCGTTACCGGCATCAATCGCCAGCGCGCCCGGCCTTGTCTGTTCGGATGTTGGCACGGCAAAGCCATCAACCTTCCCGGCCAGCGCCTGAGCCGAGTAGGCTGCCACCCGCCGCAGTCCGTGGCCGTTCTGCCCGGCCAGTTCCGCGGCCAGCAGCGCCCGTGCCACCGAGGCGGCATTGTCTTCAGAAGTCCGGCTGCGCACCAGAGCCGCGCTAATCAACTCGGTGATGGCCTCTGGCGTCATTGTCAGCATATCGCTCACGCTTTGCTCCCCAGCACTTCAAGCACCTTTTCAGCGATCAGATGGCTGACCCGCTCGTTGGATTCATCCGTGACCCCCGCGATATGCGGCGTCAGCACAAGGTTGGCCAAACCCTTGAATTTCTCTCCCGCTTCGGCGGTCAGGGGCTCGGTTTCAAAAACATCCAGCGCAGCACCGCCAAGCTTGCCGACTTTCAGTGCCTCGGCAAGCGCCGCCTCCTCGACGATGCCGCCACGCGCCGCATTGATCAATACTGCATTCGATTTCATGCTGGAAAGCGCCTTCGCATCAATCATGTTGCGTGTCGCATCGGTCAGCGGTGTGTGCAGGGACACCACGTCGCTGAGTTCCAGCACCGCATCCAGCGATACATTTCGCGCAATCTGCCAGCCCGGATGATCAGCCATCAGGAAAGGATCACAGGCAACGATCTGCATGCCCATCATATGCGCCCGCCACGCCACTTCACGGGCAATCGAGCCATAGCCAACGAGACCGATGGTCTTGCCGGCAAGCTCGCGGCCCATCATCGATTGGCGCGGCCAGTCGCCCGCCGCCACATCAACCGAACGCATGAATGCACCACGCAGCAGCATCAGTGCGGACGTGATTACATATTCGGCCACAGACAAATCATTGGCCCCGGTCGCAGGAATCACCTTGACCGAGCGCGCCTTGCAGGCCGCAACATCAATATTGTCGAGCCCGACGCCGAGCCTTCCAACCACACGCAGCGTCGGCCCCATGCTCAAAAGTGTTTCACGCACCTGGGTGCGGTTGCGCACGATCAGGGCGCGTGCCGATGTCAGGTGGTCATGCAACGCCGCCGGATCATCAACCAGTTTGGGATCGTAGACCGTGTCGTAGGCATGGACGAGGCGGCCAACTGCCGCCTCGTCCATGAATTCGGTAATGACGATATCTGCCATGAAGAGCCCCTACAGCTTCGCTGAGTTAAGCGGAACGATAGAGCTTTGTCATGGAGAATTCGCGGTGACCCAGCGCTTCTGCAGCGGTGGCGCGACCGTTCGAAGTACGCACGATCATTTCGATCAGCGAATCGCCGGCTTCGGCAATCGTCATTTCACGCGTCAGTACGCCGGTCACGTCCACGTCGATATGCTCGCTCATGGTGCGCAGGGTGCGCGGATTGCCCGAGATCTTGATCACCGGCACGATCGGGTTTCCAACCACGTTGCCCTGCCCGGTCGGGAAGGTGTGGATCACCGCACCACCAGCAGCCATAAGCGTCACGCATTCAGCCGCAGCAGACGACGAATCCATGAAATATAGCCCCTTACCCGATTTCGGTGCTTCGGCTGGTTCGAGAATGTCGATGAACTGCGAGGTGCGGCCAATCTTCTCGAGATTGCCGAGCGCCTTCTCCTCGATGGTGGTCAGACCACCTTCGATGTTACCTTTGGTCGGCTGGCTGTCTGAAAGGTCATCTGTCTGATGCGCGAAGATCACGTCATCCTGATAGGCCTTCCACATCTTGTACCAGCGCTCGCCGACTTCCTCGTTGATGGCCCGCGTCTTGCAGATATGCTCTGCCCCGGTGATCTCTGAGGTTTCCCCGAAAAAGCCGGTGATCCCTTCGGGCAGCAACTTGTCATACATATTGCCTACCGTCGGACACGAACTCAGTCCAGTTGTGGTGTCGCTCTCGCCGCATTTGGTCGAAACCCACAACTCCGAGATCGAGCACTCTTCGCGCTGCAACTCCGAAGCAAAATGCACGTACTCTTTGGCCACCCGAGAGGCATCCATGATGGTTTTGAGATCGCCATTCTGCTCGATCGAGAAACCAGTCACGGGTTTGCCTGTGGCGGCAATGCCGTCGACGATCTTCTTGGTCCAGCCCGGCTCGATGCCGATCACGACGACCGCCGCCACATTCGGGTTGGCGCCAGTGCCGATCATGGTGCGGAAGTGGACATCTAGGTCTTCGCCGAACTGAAGACGGCCATATGCATGCGGGATTGCCAGCGTGCCCTTGATGTTGTTGGCAACAGCCTCGCAGGCTGCATTGGAGATATCGTCGACCGGCAGGATGACGACGTGATTGCGGACGCCGACCCGGCCATTTTCGCGCCGGTAGCCGTGAAATGTCATGTTGGAATATTTCGATGCCATGATTTGGGCTCCTACCAGCGCTTGGTTTTGAGATTATGGGTGTGGACGTGGGCGCCCTTCTCCACGTCGGCAATGAATTTGCCGATATCCTCGCCGTATTTCGTCGCGGTTTCACCCGACTTGATGTCCTTCAGCGCTATCTTGTGACCAATCGGCACATCGGCCTTTGATTCAAGTTCGAAGCTTGAATTGTCATGCGTGACAACACAGAGCATCTTGGTCCCGGCCTTCAGGCCTTCAATAACGACGACGCCGACATTGTCTGCGTGGTCATGAACTAGCAATTGGGGGGTGGTCACGTTTGTCCTCCAGTGTGGATAAAGTGCATTCTGATGGCGTCAGACCGAGAAGTCTTATATAAGACATAAGATACGACCCACATGGAAGTCAACCGGGGAAGAGCATGGAAGAGAAGAAACAGGCACCGGACGTGGCAGACGCGGAAAACCGCGAGCCAATCGGCTTCAAGCCGCTTTATGCTCAGGTCCGCGAAAGTTTGATGCGGCGTCTCGTAGACGGAGATTGGTCGCCCGGCATGCTCTTGCCGAGCGAAATGGAACTCGCACGTCAACTCAATGTCAGCCAGGGCACGGTGCGCAAGGCGCTCGATTCGATGACGGCGGACAATCTGCTGCTGCGCCGCCAGGGGCGTGGCACCTATGTGGCCGAGCCTGAGGAAAGCCGCATAATGTTCCAGTTTTTCCGGCTGTCACCGGACGAGGGAAGCCCCAGCTTTCCTGATTCAAAAGTCCTGAGCACCGGAACCGCTAGCCCGACGAAGACTGAGAAAGAGTCACTCGGCCTGAAAGACACCGATGAAGTTATCCGCATTGAGCGCATTCGCTCGCTGTCCGGCCATCCCATTCTGATCGAAACCATAACGCTGCCCGCAAGCCGCGTTCCGGATTTTGATCACCTGACATCCATCCCGAACAATGTCTACAGGCTCTATTCCGACCGCTGGGGCATCACCATCGGCAGCGCAGAAGAAAGGCTAAAGGCCATCTCCGCCAGCGCACGTGACGCCGCCAAGCTGGGTTGCGACACGGGAGAACCGCTGCTCCTGATCAGCCGCCTCGCTCGCGATCTGGAAAAAAGACCGGTGGAATTGCGGTGGTCGCGCTGTATCACTCGTGACATCCACTATGCGGTCAATCTGAGGTAAGACTCACAGCTTGATCGCCGTTCCGGTTTTTGCGGACTGTTCCGCCGCAAGCCCGATCCGCACCGCTTTCAGCCCATCCTCGAGCGACACCTCGGGAATGCCGCCGCTACGGATCATGTCGAGAAATTTCTGATGCTGGAAAAAGGTCGATCCATGGTGATCTCCCACCGCCAGGATCGCCGGATCAATACTCAAAATCTCGCGGCTTTCCCGCTTGCTGGCGCGCGGCGACAGCACGAATTCCGAATGCCGCTCCTTGCCATCAGCAGAAAACCGCGATGGACCCGGTACAAAAGCTTCAGCCTTGGCAAGCTCGCCCGTCACCGTGATCGCCTCCTGCCAGGCTGAACCTTCAGCAAACATGCACAGATCCAGCATGGCGCGCACGCCATTGTCGAAATCAATCACCACGAAGGCATTGTCGAGAATATCGGGCTGCTGCCCGTCATACTCTTCATCAAGGAAATTGACGTCTGCGCCGCCCGACGCAAAGACGCGAACCGGTTCAGCCTGCGCGATCAGCCGCATCAGATCGAAGAAATGGCAGCATTTCTCCACCAGCGTCCCGCCGGTCTTGTGCTCAAACCTGTTCCAGTCGCCAACCTTCTTCAAGAACGGAAACCGGTGCTCGCGCACCGAGATCATCCTTGGCGCACCGATCTCACCAGACCGCACCGCCTCGATCAGACGCTCCACCGGCGGCATGTAGCGATACTCCATCGCCACCCAGATCTGCGATGCCCGTCCGGCGGCCCGCGCCAGAATATCCTCGCAATCAGCCAGCGTCGTACATAGCGGCTTCTCGACCAGCATCGGCAGATCCGCCGGCAACACATCTTTCAAAATCTGGTGATGCAGATGATTGGGGACCGCGATCAGCAGCGCATCACACAGCCCCGATTGCAGCAATGCCTGATGGTCGGTGAACGCAGCACACCCCGCACCGGCCATATGCACAGCACTTGAGCGCATACCCTTATCAGGATCGCATACGGCTGTCACCTCTGCGCCATCAAGCAATCCGATGGTCCTGATATGCTCCTGCCCCATCATGCCCGAGCCGATGATGCCGTATCTGATATCTGTCATGGTCAAACCTTCAAGTTGCCGGAGACCCTAAAGATGCATCACCGGCAGACCGGCTGCGGCGGCAAAACTTTCCAGCGCCGCGGCATGATCGCCATAGGCCAGCGCCATGTGATGCTCGAGCCCGCTGTCGATCACCCGGGTGAGCATCTCCTGCGCCGGGCGCTCGAACCGCACGACACCGGAAGTGCCGGTAAATGCCATTTCGCGCTTGAGCATCTCGCCCCGCGCGATCACCAGGCTTTGCAGCCCGCGCGCCTGACTCAACCGCACGAAAGTCACCGGCCCGGGCTTGAGCGGAAATTCAAACAGCAGCGGCATTTTCCGGTTGGTGTGGATCGTCGCCCGCGCAACCACATCCGGGTCAGCCATCGAGATCGGTGCTTGCCCGCAATGCCAGACCACGCCGGTATTGTCGTCAGCGTCCATATCCACCAGATCAACCAGAAACACCGGCCGGTCGCTTGCCGCCTGCAACAGCAATTGCGTTGCCGCGCCATAGACATCGGCCTCGCAGGCACAGGGCACCCGGTCCTCCCCCAGCATCGACGCCGGTCCGCACACCGCACCGCCATACTCGGTGAATGTTTCCGGCCAGCAGCGAATTGCGAAGGCGTCAAAGCCACCGTCAGTCTTCATTCCCTCCAGCGCCAGCTTGAGCCGCAGCGACCGGTCCAGTTCGCCCTGATCAAGCTGCTCCATACCCGAAAGATGGTTGCCAACTGCGGCCTGCAGTGCTCGCGCCGCACTCACAGGCGCCGCGCGGGCTCTAGAAAACAGCTCCGAAAGTTCGAACCCTGTCACATTGATTCCGGTCAGCGCAGACAGTTTCGCGTTGTCGTAGACGCAGGTGTCAAAGCCGTCAGGGTGCGCGCCTATCCGGGCAATATTCTTTCCCGCAAGCGCGGCAAGCAATGCCTTTCCGGACACCGGGTCTGCCTCCGGAGCTTCCGGAACCAGAGGGACAACCATCGGCGTTTCGGCGAGCAACGCATCAATACCTAAAGTATGGGGCGGTGCATAACGCCAGGAAAACAGCCGTCCGCGCAGCCCCAGCGCGTGTGACGCCAGATTGAGCCCGCAGAACGCATTCAGCCTCAGCCGCCCGCCGAGCCGCGGCTCCGGAACCGCCCAGATCGACAGTGGCTGGTCGAACGCATCCGCGATACGACAGGTCATCGCGGCGTCGGTGAACGTCACCTGCAGGATGACAATCCGGTCCGGTTTGGCAGCCGCGATCTCCACCATGGCGCTTTCAGTGGATGCCGTATCCATCAGCAATCTTCCGGGCCCGACCAGGCGGTGGCCGGTGGACTGGAGATCGGCCATCATGCCATCCAGCATCTCTTCTGCGAACGCCACATCGAAGGTTGGCCGACCAAGCGGCAGAACCCCTAGGGTCAGAGTTTCATCAGACATCGACATGCCCCCTTACATCATCGGGTAAAAACACTAGATTGCAGTCATGAACCTGAACCTGCGACGTTGGCCAGCGGCCCTCATTCTTGCAGTGGCGCTGTTTGCCGTTGCCCCTGTCACTCAAAGCACGGCCACCGAAGCCGCCTGGGCCCGTCTGGCGCAGGGTGGATACACAATCCTGCTCGGATATTCGCGCACGCCGGGTGGTGGAGAGCCCTTGAGGCCCGATATCGGGGATTGCGAGAACCGCAAAAGCCTCACCGACCGCGGCATTCAGGAATCCCGCCGCATCGGCATGCGCTTTGCAGCCCGCGCCGTTTCGATCAGCGCCATCTATGCCGGTGAATTCTGCCGCGCGGTCGAAACCGCCGAGCTTGCCTTTGGCCGCAGAGACGTCGAGACCAGGGCGTATCTCAACTCGATTGTTGGCGGCGGCGATCCCGACACCATCCCCCCGGAGTTGATCGCTGCCGTGGAAACCTATGACCGCGCCGGCAATCAGCTGATGGTCACGCACCCGGTGCTGATCAAGGCCATCTCCGGAACCACCCCGCGCGAAGGCGAAGCCATCATCATCGCTCCGGGGGAAAACCCCGGCGACAAGCCCCGCGTCGTCAACCGCTTGCTGCTCGACTGAGCCGGAAGCCTCCATCAGCCGAAATCACGGTAGCTGTGCCGGAAACTCTGGTCCGCCGGTGCAAACCGCGCGCCATCCGGCCCGAACACCTCATGTCGGTCCCACGGTGTCGCCGCCTGCTCCGTGAGCGCGTTGAGATCGCGCATGTAATCCACTGACCCGGTCTCCAGCCCCTGCCGCATCGCTTCCCAGTCGGGATAAAGCGCGAAGGGTTCGAGCCAGATGGCGCGCCCCGCCAGATAACCGGACGCACCGGCGCGGTAGGCATGGCTCAGAATATTGCGGAACTCGGCCTTGCCGGCGCCCGCTGACAACATCACCCAGGGCCGCCCGGCAATCCGCCCCATCTCGTCAAACGCCGCCTGCACTTGCCCGTCTTCACCTTCGGGAACGTCCTTGGCGGCGACCGGGCTTTCCAGCTTGAACACGTCAATACCAAACTCGGGACTTGCGAAATCCGCCACCGATTGCAGCACATGGTCGGTCCGCTTGCCAGTCATTTCGACGTAATCCGTGGTCTGGTGCGCATCACTCTTGAGCGGATAGACCAGCAGTTCGAACAGGAACGGAATGTCATAGCGCGCGCAGGCCTCGCCGATCCGCTTGGTGAAATCCTGCTGCTTCCGGCGATTGTGCTCGGGCGCATCCGGCCTGTACCAGGCCAGCACCTTGACCGCATCGCCGCCCATGCGCTTGATCTTGGCAACCGACCAGTCGTCAATCTCGCTCGACAGACGGCCATCCGGCGTTTCCTCGAACACCGAATCCTCAAGCGTCACAATCAGCCCCTTGGCAGGCGACAATGTGACGATCCCGCGCGGGATAGCGTAATGTGGATCGAGAAGCATCGCCGAGGATTGCCCCTGCAGGGTCTCGATCAGCAAGGTCTTGAAATCGGCAACCGCCTGCCAGGGCGCTTCGGAAACGCCGGCATGTTTGGCAATCGGCCCCTTGATCGGCGGCCGCTGGTCGACCGCCGTCATCTTGAACAATCCCTTGTCATCGGCCATGCGGCGCATGCCCCACAATTTACCGGCGCTTAGCTGCATGACGGAGACTCTTTCATGAAGGTTTCGGTTTCCGTCCGCGTCGGATAACCCGCGCGGCCATTGGTCCGCGTGCACTTGATTGCCGCCACAGCACTGGCAAAGCGGATTGCCTCAGGCGGCGAAGCGCCCTCGCCCAGCCTCAGCGCGAAGGCCCCGTGCCAGACATCCCCGGCGCCCAGCGTATCGAGCGGCGTAATCGCAAATGCCGGCTCAAAGCCTGCCGCTGTGCCCTGCCGCCAGGTCACGCCCTTGGCGCCATCCGTCACACAGACAAACGCCCCGGTCTCCGCCGCGACATCCTTGAGTGCCTTGTCGAGATCCTCATGCTCGGCCCAGTCGCGCAGCCCTTGCGCCGAAAACGCGATATGGCTGGCCAACCCCAACGCCGATTCCGCCTCGCGGATCGGCGCCTCGCCATCAAGCACGCCGGGCACACCATGCTCGCCCGCCGCTCGCATCAGCAATTCTGCGCCGGCGGGCCATCTAGTGTCGGCCAGCGCCGCATCGAAATCATCAGGCAACGCAGCCTTCAGCCAACTCGGGTCCATCGGCAATTCGGGATCGCGAAAATTGACGATCTGGCGCTCACCTGTCTGATCAATGAAGACTGACGAAAACGACGATCTCCGCCCTTCAAACCGCTTCAGCATGGCGCAGTCGACGCCATCGGCCTCAAGACCAGTTGCAATCATGTCCGCCACCTGGTCCGAGCCGAGCCGGCTTGCCAGCATCGCATGACCGCCCAGCCGGGCAACCGCGGCAGCCGCATTCGCAGCGCCGCCGCCGCCGGTAATCTCGGCGCCCTTCGCACGGTATTTTTCTGCCAATCTCGGCATCTCGTCGAGATAAAACACGAAATCCACTACTGCGACCCCGGTGGTCACGATCTTTGTCATTGCAATCCAATGTCCTTGGCACACATTCGGCGAGGAAGGGCTCCACCCCAGCGAGACTCTATCCAGTCTTATATAAGACGCAAGACGAAACAGACAGCTGTTCACCAGTCCGTGGCCGCAAGCTGCGTCTCAATCCACCGGCAATCCGCTGGGCACACTCGCTGGACGGCCGAGCCGCCCATTGCTCTCGCCTGTCAGCGCCTCGAGAAAGGCAACCAGCGCATTGACCTCTTCGTCCGAGAGCGCAACGGGTGTGATATCAACCCGCGCCTTCAGCCGCGCCCGTTCACGCTTGTCGTCAAGCGCAATGAAATCCACACCGGCCAACAGTTCATCCGACGGCAGTTGCACCATGTCCGGCTTCCAGGCATCCAGCGCGATGGACGGATCGAGGTGATGGCGGACAATACCTTCCAATGTGGCATACGCCCCGTTGTGGCTCCACGGACCCGTCAACGCCACATTGCGCAGCATCGGGGTGCGGAAGCGGTAGGCATCCTCCAGCCGGTCCGATTCCGCCATCCGCCCGACATCGCGCACATGGGGATCAAACCGCCGCGTCCGGCCCGGACCAAAATGCGGCAGGGCCAGCGCGTGAAAATCCTGATCCGACATCAGCTTGCCGGAATGGCACGTCACGCATCCGGCCTTGCCGTAAAACAGCTCCATCCCGGCCCGAGCCTCGGGCTCCAGCGCTGAAGCATCTCCGGCCAGATGGCGGTCAAAGGCACTGTCCATGCTGCGCCATTCCGAATTGATGAAGTCGCCCAGCGCATTGGCGATATGAACGATGCCGAGATCCCCCGGGCCGCTTATTTCAAGGTCCGCCTGGCTGAACTGCTCCACATAACCGGCAATTCCTCGCACTCTTTCAACCAGCAAAGGCCAGACATAATCGATCCGGTCATAGGCCGCACCGGCGATCTTGTTTTCCTCCGGGTTGCCGGCCATTTCCGTCTCGGAGGTGAGCGGGAACAGCGCCTGCGCAGCCAGCAACCCCTTCAGCCCTTCGGGCAGATATTCCTCCGCCGGCGAATTGAATCCGTTGCCGAAGATATCGTCGATGCTCAGCCGCCCGTCATGAAACAGGACCCGTATTTCGCGTGCGCCGAGATTGAACAGCGCTGACGCGTTGCGCGGCACCCGCTTCTCGATCCGGTCAGCGCCCTGGCCGGTTGTCCGCTTGTCGCCGAGTCCCGATCCACCTTCGCCAACCCCCAGCGCCAGCCCGTCACCGGAGGCCAGGTCATGGTGATGACAGGTGCCGCAGGATATATTGCGGTTACCCGACAGCACCGGATCATAAAACAACAGCCGCCCGATCTCTGCGAGCTTGGGATCGAACTCGTGAAAATCCGCATCTCGCAGCGGTTCGGGCAGCGGTGTGACGCCTTCGGCTTTAGCGGGCAAGCTGTCCCCCGGACAGAAAAGCCCTCCCAGAGTAACCAGAGTTGCGGCAAGCAGGACACGAAAAGCCGCAACGCAACGCGGCCCATTACATCGCCAGGCAGGCAACTCCCTTTCGCTCATTCCCGCTCTCCTCCCCGACAGCCGCCACGCCGTCTTGCCACCCCAGATGCACCGGCTCTATTGTCGGCATCAGGATTGCAGATCGAAAGAATGGCAAATGAAAGTTCCACTTGCAAACGCCAAACACGGCCTCATTGCCCTTGGCATGGCGCTGGCCATCGCCTTTCCTGCAAAGGCCGAGATCGAGACCGGCCGTGTGCTGATGGAGAGCAACAGATTCGAGGAAGCCATGGCCGAGTTCCTGCCCGCCGCGCGTTCAGGCAATGCTGACGCGGAGGAACTGATCGGCGTCATGTACGCCATGGGCCTCGGCGTTGAACGCGACGACGAACGCGCCTTTGAGTGGTATCTGCGCGCCTCGATGAAAGGTCACCCCGGAGCGCAATCGGGCATCGGCTGGTATTTCGAGGTCGGGCGCGGCACGGCGGTCGATCTGGTGCGCGCCTATCTTTGGTATGGCCTCTCGGCCATCGGCGGCGATCCGGACGCAGCGGTCTCGATCGAGGAAGTGGCGAAGAAAATGACGCCTGAGCAGATCCGACGCGCCGAGATCCTGATCAATGATTACCGGCCCTGGATGTACCCGTTTCTCTGATTGCACAGCGCAACAACAAACCGCCCGGCATGAACCGGGCGGTTTGTGTCTCAGCGTTGGCACAATGGCCTTACTGCATGTCTTTCATCGCGCCGCCGTCGATCATCTCGGATGCTTTCGCGGCCTCGGCGACCAGCAGATCATAGAAGGTTGCGCCACCCTGGACATTGGTCTTGAACCATTCGAACACCGGCGCTGCGGCCTCCTTGAACTGGGCCTTTTCTTCCATCGTCGGCACGTAGACTGCCCCGCCAATCTCGGTAAACGCCTTGTAGGCATCGATCGATTTGCGCTTCGGTGAGGCGAATGTCGCCTGCTGCAGGGCGGCAAAGCCATCGACCACGACCCGGCGCAGGTTCTCGTCCAGTCCCATGAAGCGGTCATTGTTCATGTACCACAGCGCCCCCATGTAGGAGTGGCCATCAAGCGTCAGATATTTGAGGCCCGCATCGGGAAACTTCATGCCCATGATATCGGTGATGCCGTTCTGGGTTCCCTCAACCACGCCGGTCTGGAACGAGGTGAACAGTTCAGGCCACGGGATTGGCGTTGGCGAGGCGCCCATCGAGCGCACCAGTTCCTGCGGCAGATCGGCAACCACGGTGCGGATCTTCAGCCCCTCCATGTCAGCCGGTGAGCGGATTTCGCGCTTGGTATTGGCAAAATTGCGCCAGCCACCGGTGTTGCCGACAGTCATCAGCCGGATCATGTCGCCTGAATCCGCCAGCATCTGCTCGCGCAGCGCACGGGTGAACGAGCCTTCGGTCAGCACTGCCTCGGCAATGCGGTCATCGCGCAGCAGGTAGGGCAGATCCAGGACCTGCACGTAAGGGAAAATTCCCGATGCGCCACCGGAGGTCGAGATGTAGATGTCGATCGATCCGTCAGCAACGCCCTGCAGGCATTCGGCCCCTGTCGAACACAGCTGCGTTCCGATGAACAGCTCCACTTCGATGGCGCCGTTCGAGGCTTTCTCGACGTAATCCTTGAACACGACAAGACCATCATAGTCCTCGTCGTTTTCATTGGAGTTTGCCGTTGCGCGCAGCTTGATGTCGGCAGCTTGTGCAGCCGTCATCATTCCCCCCGCCAGAACCGACAGGCCAAGTGCGGCCGCTGTCAGTGTTTTCATTGCCTGTTTCCAGATCATCGATAACCCTCCCTTTGATACCTGTTTCCCGTTACTGTCTTATATAAGACGCACGATTGATGACGCATCTGGTGTTGTCAACAGATTGCTTTCGCAGTTCTTGAATGTCACCCCCATGACACTCACCGCGCAAACCCGAAAAGCTGCGGCACGAACAGCGAAATCTGCGGGATGAAGGTGATCATGAAGATGACTGCCACTTCGACCAGCAGGAATGGCAGAATTGCCTTGGCGATGGTTTCAACCCGTTCGCCCGACACGCTGGAGGTGACGAACAGCACAAGCCCCATCGGCGGCGTCGCCAGCCCCACCGTCAGGTTGACGCTCATGATGATGGCGAAATGCACCGGATGGACCCCAAGGTCGGTGAAGATCGGCCCAAGGATCGGTCCCAGAATGATGATCGCCGGCCCGGCATCAAGAAACATCCCGACAATAAACAACAGTACATTGATCAGGAACAGCAGCACATACGGATTGTCCGACAGGCCGAGAATGAAATTGGCCAGGATTTCCGGCGTGTGCGACAGGCTGACCACGGTCTTGAACGCCATCGCAGCACCGACCAGAAGCAGCACCACCGATGTCGTCATCGCAGCCTTGGTCAAGACCTTCGGCAGGTCGGCCCATCCCATGGTCTTGAGAATGAACACCGCGACGATGAAGGCATAGACCGCAGCCACGGCGGACGCTTCCGTCGGGGTGAATACTCCGCCGAGAATTCCGCCGAGAATGATTACCGGAGTGAGCAGCGGAAAGAAGGCTTTCAGGCTTGCCTTTCCGCGTTCGGGCCAGGTCGCCTTGCGCGCCGCAACAGGAAAATCATGCCGCTTCGCGAGGAAGCCAACCACTGTCATCAGCCCGACACCAACGAGAACACCCGGCACGATACCGGCCAGAAACAGCGCCGCAACGGATTCGCCCATCACATAGGCGTAGATGATCATGATGCCGGAAGGCGGAATGATCGGCCCGATCACCGAAGACGCGGCGGTCACGGCGGCTGCGAACTTGCGGGTATAGCCGTTCTTTTCCATCGCCGGAATCAACATTGAACCCAAAGCCGAAACGTCAGCCACCGCCGATCCGGACAACCCGGCAAACAGCATCGAAGACAGGATGTTGACGTGTGCCAACCCGCCCTTGAGGTGACCGATCATCGCCTGGCTGAACTCGACGATGCGCATGGTGATGCCGCCGCGGTTCATCAGTTCGCCTGCCAGCATGAAGAACGGAATCGCCATCAGTGGAAACGAATCCATGCCGGTGAAGACATTGCGATAAAGCAGCGCGATGTCGCGCTCCTGGCCATTGAGCCAGAGTAAAAACCCCGGAGCAGCGAGCATGCCGAAGAAGACCGGCAGACCGATCATCAGGAAAACAAGAAACAGCGGCAGGAAGAAGAACAGCATGGGCTACTCCACCGCCACGATCATGCGATCATGATCTTCCGGCAGTTTGGCCGCCGGGTCGATGAGATGGGCGATGGCCTTCAGGCAGAGTTCGACATTGACAAGAGCCATCAGCGCCAACCCGGTCGGCAGCGACATGTAAACCCAGGCCAGCTTGATCCGAACCAGACCCAGTCCGAACACCTCAAGCGGCAGCTTCAACGAACTTGAGTTGAACAGCCAGCCCGATTTGACATGGTTGAGCCCGAGCTGGAACCCGTAAATCAGCACGGTCAACGACACGGCCAGCAGCACCAGACCGAGAAAAGAACCGATCCGTGCCGGCAACAGGTCCTTGAGCATTTCGATGGAAACGAAGCCGCCCCAGCGATAGGCTGTTGGCGCAATCATCGCCGTCATCCACAGCATCAGGAAGCGCGCGCCCTCATCCGGCCAGGCCAGTGCATTGCCGACAATGTAGCGGAAAAACACCTGCAGAATGATGATCAGAACCATCAGTCCCATTGCCACCCAGGCGAAGGTGCGGCCGAAACGCAACAGCACGGTATTGAGAGCCGCCAGCGGCTTGAGCAACGCCAGAATAACCGTCATGGTCTTGCTCCTCCCCAGAGCCATCCGCCAAAACAGATCGAACAGTCTTATATAAGACCCTCGCCATGGGCTTCTATTTCACAGCGTCTGTCAAGTCTTCACGCCTGCGCTTCAGCTCCGGATAAACACATGCTCGGTGTGCTGAACCCGTTTTTCGCCCGGCCGCAACACCGCGCCGGCAAAGCCCGCATGGTTGGGACTGTCGGGCCAGCTCTGGGTTTCGAGACAGAACCCGGCGCAGGCCGAATAGGGCTTTCCGCTCAGTCCTGGCACCGGCGTGGCAACCTTGAACCCCGTGTAAAATTGCAGGCCCGGCTCGGTGGAGCGAAGTTCCATGGCAAGGCCCGAACGCATCGACCGCACCAGCGCAACGGTTCGCACCGCTTCGCGCTCGAACGACAGGCAGAAATTGTGATCATAAGGCACCTGATGACCGTCGGGACCCTCTCGGCGGATCGGGCGCAGCTCGCGGAAATCGAAATCCGTGCCTTCAAGAGACCGGATCTCTCCCGTCGGGATCTGATTAGCATCGACCGGCAGATAGTGATCCGCGGCCATCATCAGTTCATGGTCAAGAATATCGTCCGCATCATCGAGCGTGAAATAGCTGTGATGGGCGACATTGACGAGCGTCGGCCGGTCGGTGACGCTGGTATAGGTGACCGACAGGCAACCGCCGGGACGAAGCTCGTAGCGGGCTTCGATTCTCACGGTACCGGGATAGCCCGACTGACCATCGGGATCGACAATGGAAAACACCGCATGGTCGCTGCCATGGCTTTCCAGTGTCCACATCCGCTTGGCGATCCCGGCGCTGCCGCCGTGCAGATGGTTGATTCCGCGCTCGTTGCATTCAAGCTGATAAGCGGTTCCATCCAGAACGAACCGCCCGCCGGCAATCCGGTTGGCATGCCGGCCGGCGGTCTGGCCGAAATAGGGCGAATGGGCGGGATAGCTTTCGAAATCCGGAAATCCCAGCGTCAACGGTGCTGCGTGGCCTTCCAGCCTGAGGTCCTGTAATGTTGCCCCCCAGGTCATGATTTTTGCGGTCAGGCCTCCGCCTTCGATCGTCACCCTGTGCACAGTCTCGCCGGTTGCAGTCTGGCCGAATGTTTCGATCGCCATGGCGTATCTCCCGTCAATCAGATTTGGGTTCCCGAGAAAGCCATGACCACGTTTCCACCGGGACGCAAGCCTGTATCACCGCGTCAGTTGACGCGTTGCCGCTTCCAGCCCCGCAAGCGTCATGGGGAACATCCTGTCGCCAAACAGCTGCCGGATAAGGGCTGTGGAATGAGTGTGCTGCCAATAGGCTTGCGGCGCCGGATTGAGCCAGGCGATCTTGGGAAAATGACCGAGCACCCGCGTCAGCCAGACCTGGCCTGGCTCTTCGTTCCAGTGCTCCACCGACCCACCCGTGGAGACAATCTCGTAGGGGCTCATGGCCGCATCACCGACGAATATCACACGGTAATCCGACCCGTAGGTGCGCAGCACTTCCTCTGTCGGCAACAACTCCTGGCGACGTCGGCGATTGTCCCGCCAGACGCCCTCATACAGGCAGTTGTGAAAGTAGAAATATTCCATGTGGCGGAATTCGGCGCGCGCTGCGGAAAACAACTCCTCAACCACTTTGATATGGTCATCCATCGACCCGCCGATATCGAAAAACATCAGCAGCTTGACCGCATTGCGTCGTTCCGGCCGGGTTTTTACATCAAGCCATCCATGTTCCGCGGTTGACTGAATGGTGCCGGGCAGATCGAATTCTTCCGCAGCGCCCTCACGCACCCAGCGCCTGAGCCGCCTCAGCGCCACCTTGATGTTGCGCGTGCCGAGTTCCACCCTGTCGTCGAGATTCCTGAACTCGCGCTTGTCCCAAACCTTCACTGCACGGCGGTGACGGCTTTCCTTCTGACCAATCCTTACGCCCTCGGGATTATAACCATAGGCGCCGAATGGCGAGGTTCCAGCCGTGCCGATCCACTTCGAGCCGCCCTGGTGCCGCTCCTGCTGTTCCTCGAGCCGCTGTTTGAGCGTCTCCATCAGCTTGTCGAACCCGCCAAGGCTCTCTATCAGTTTCTTCTCGTCCTCGCTGAGGTGCTTTTCAGCCATCCGCCGGAGCCATTCCTCGGGAAGATTGCGCGCATCCACGCCAGCCTCGCCACCAATTGTCTCGACACCGCGGAAATAATGCGAAAACACTTGATCAAACCGGTCAATGTGCCGCTCGTCCTTCACCATCGTCGCGCGCGCCAGATAATAGAACCCTTCGACATCATACAAAGACAGCCCTGCCTCCAGCCCTTCTATCAGGGTGAGGTATTCCCGCAGCGAGACGGGAACTTTGGCGGCTTTGAGCTCTAGGAAAAATGGCAGAAACATGCGCGCGACATTAGCCGCAATGCGGATCGCTTGCCAACCGGTTTAGAGACCGTTCAGCTCCGGATTGGGAAAATAGCCCGGACCGATGGTCAGCGGCTTATCGGGAACAACGCTTTCATCGATCTGGCTTGTAAACTCCTTCTCGACAGTCCAGATCAACTTCGTGCGGGTATAGTCATAAAGCTTGATCGCAACGTGGTAGGGCTTGCCCGCCATGACCCCGCGCACATTGGGGGAATGAACCCCATTGCTCACGCTTCGCGCATGCAGCCTGGTCTCCACAACGAGCGGCGGCCCTCTTACAGGATCCTCGAACTCTGCGATCAGCCAGGTGCCGGCCGGCAGCGGCTTAAGGATACGGACGACAAACCCGTAATACACCTGAGCCTCACGGTAGTTGTAGACAAAGCCGCCGCCGACAATCCCGAGATAGGGCTTTTCCGCAGGGTTCTCACGCGTTGCCCAGCCCAACCCCAGCAACAGGCAGGTAAGGCCAATCATTGCGGCGACGGCTTTCTCGAATGTCCTGTCTTCCTGCACGGCCATTATCGCCACGCCTCGATTGAATAGCCAGTTGGTGAGCAACAGTTCCTCACAACACGCAGAACTGATACAGTTTGAGCAGACCCTGCTAAAGTACCAGGGTTAGCGAGCGGCAAAATAGTTGGCGGTAAGGTCTACCGGCTGTATTTGACGAACGGAGTCAGCGTCGCGATCCGGTCATAGAGCTTGCGGGCGGTCGCATTGAACTCCTGGGTCATCCAGTAGACGCTCGGGCAGCCATCGGCATCGGCTTGCGCATACACCGCTTCTATCAGTGCCCGCCCGATACCTGTGCCGCGGACTTCAGGTGCCGCGTAGAGATCCTGCAGATAACACACCGGTTCGATCTTCCAGCCATGCCGGTGATAGAAGTAATGCACCAGACCGGCAGGCTTTCCATCCACCAGCGCCAGCATGCCGCGCGGCTCATAAAACGACGCTTCGCCAACGTCGTGTGCACCAACGATCCTTGACAAAGTGCTCCGGTACACCGCTTCCGGCACGCTCGATTCGTAAAATTCGAGATAGAGTGTCCAGAGCCTGCGCCATTCGGGTTCATCGGTAATGGTGATCGGACGAATTTCGACTTTCCCGGTCATTCAGTCTCTCCTCAAGCCGCGCGAAGACCAGCAGCGAGCGCAAAGGTCATCCTCACGCCTTGGCCTTGTAATCACGCGCGTCGGTTATCGGTCAAATGAAACCATTTGATCGCATCACGCATCAGGCTTCGTCGAGCAACCGATCCTCGCCAATATCCTCAATGTCGAACGGCGTGGTCTGGTAAACCTGGTTGATCCAGTTGCCAAACAACAGGAATGCATGGCTGCGCCACCGGTTTGACGGTTTGTTTTTCGGGTCGTCATCCGGGAAATATTGATACGGTGGTTTGATCGCCTTGCCCGCTTCAACATCGCGGAAATACTCTTCAGCAAGTGTGCCGGAATCATACTCAATATGATTGAATATGTAGAGCCGGTTTGCGAAAGCTTCGTGCAACAGGCACAGCCCCGTCTGCTGGCTTTCCATCAGCACGTCAAAATCCGGCGTCAAGTCCTCGCGCCGCACCTCAGTCCAACGCGACACCGAAACCTGAAAGTCGTCCGAGAACCCCATCAAATAAGGCGATGCCGGGTTGAGATTGCGGTGCCGGTAGACGCCAAACGCCTTCTCTTCCAGCGCCCGCTTGGGAACCTTGTGGAAGTGCCATGCAGCGGCCATTGCACCCCAGCAGACGAAAAAGCTCGAATGCACATTGGTGCTCGTCCAGTCCAGAATCTGTTCCATTTCCTGCCAGTAGGTGACATCTTCAAATGGCAGGGTTTCAATGGGCGCGCCGGTAATGATGAACCCGTCAAACTTCCGGTGCTTCACCTCATCCCAGGTATGATAGAAATTGATAAGATGCTCTTCGGTGGTATTTTTGGCGATGTGCGATCCAATCCGCACCAGCGTCAGTTCCACCTGCAGCGGCGATGCACCTATCAGCCGTGCAATTTGTGTCTCAGTGGCGATCTTGTTGGGCATCAGGTTCAAAAGCCCGATATGCAAAGGACGAATATCCTGCCGCACGGCAATCGATTCATCGAGGATTTGCACACCTTCGCGAACCAGCGCCTCGCGGGCAGGAAGGCCATCGGGAATACGGATCGGCATGACGTTCACTCCAACAAAAAACCGGCCGCGAGTACAACGCTACCGGTCCGCTGGGAATGAGCCCTTCGGCCATTTAGCGAGTTGTTTAACGTGGCTGCAAGCCGGCCGGCCAAATCACCACGAGCCCCAATCTAGTGACGCTCGCGGGCAAGGTCAACGCCCGGACTTGACCTCCGAGCATGATGACCCAAGGCAGTGAAGCGAGGATCAGCAACGCCACTCAAACGTCACGAGAAACCAACTCAACGGCCGCTATCACGTGCTGGCGGCCTGTCGGCCACGGGGGCCAGATCAACGGCGGTTGTCACCACATCTGTTGCAATCCGCACAAGATTGCGGCCATCAGCCTTGGCCTGGTAGACCGCCGCATCAACATTTGCCATGGCAGTACGGAAGTCATCTTCAGGCGCGAGTTGGCAAAAGCCGAAACTCGCGGTCAGTTCCAACCTGCGGCCCGATGAGACGATTTTCTGCGTTTCGATCGCCACCCGCAGCCGGGTCGCCGCCAACCGCGTCATTTCGATGTTGGCTTCCGGGAGCAGAATACAAAACTCCTCACCCCCGAGCCGTACACAGAGCGAGGCTTCACCTGCCTCGTCTTGCAACAACCGGGCGACAGCTTGCAAAACTGTGTCGCCGACGTGGTGGCCATGAGTGTCATTGACCTGCTTGAAAGAATCAATGTCACAGATGATCAACCCGGTAGGTAACGGGGCTGCGGCGGCCCGCAACAAATCCACTTTCGTGTCGAAATCCCGGCGATTGAGCAGCCCTGTCAGCGGATCGGTCTCAGCCAGCCTGTTGAGTCGCATCACCAGAGTAGTTGAGTATCGAGCAAACAGTGCAAGGCCCATAACAATCGCAAACAGGCTGTTGGCCGTTTGCATCGAAGCCATGAACGGGGAGCCGCTGATGGTGTCCAGCGTCAGCAGTTCCGCGCCAGGCAGAAATGGCTGGATGATCCTGACCGACGTCAGCGCCGCCTGAATTGCAAATATCCCAGCGAGGACTGTGTCAACGCGGTGTCTTCGTGCTCGCCACACCAGCACACTGCACATCAGATCCACGAACACGATGAAGCCGCTGGCGGTCGCGACCCGCAACCAGAACAGCGTTGGCTGGAATAATGTGTAGCCAATCACGCCCGCGGCGACCATCACTGCCAATCCGAAGGGAACTTTCGGAAATCTGCGTTCATAGAGCGAGGCAACGCCCCACATCAGCAAAAAATGGCTGACAAAAAGCGAACTTTGAACAGTCGCCTGATAAACCCGGGAGACATCCCCATCAACCAGCATGATAAGGGTGAAACCGATCCCGGCGAAGAAGAATGCTCCGGACAATTTGAGGGTCGCGAATTGCTTGCGATCATGTGCGAACAGCAACAGGAACGCAACGCCAGCGGAAACGAATACCGCAGGCCCAAGCCATTGATATGTAAGGTTGGCCAGAATCAAAATCGGCGCCTTTTCCATTGAAGCTGCCAGCCAATGTGGCAGCAAAAGGTAGCCAATTAATTACCAGCGAAAACTAATTGCCGCGTTGCCGGGCCAAAAACGCCAGCCTCTCGAAAAGGTGAACATCCTGCTCGTTTTTCAACAACGCCCCGTGCAGTTTTGGCAGCGCATTCCTCGCGTCCCCACGCAGCGTTTCGGGCTCAACATCGTCGGACACCAGCAGTCTGATCCAGTCGAGGGCTTCTGACGTCGAGGGCTTCTTTTTCAGCCCCGCCGTCTCGCGCACTTCATAAAACTGGGTCAGGGCTGCACGCACCAGCGCCTGCTTGATGCCGGGGTAATGCACATCGACAATGCGCTGCAGCGTTTCCATGTCGGGAAAGCGGATGTAATGGAAGAAACACCGGCGCAGGAACGCGTCAGGCAGCTCTTTTTCGTTGTTTGACGTGATGATGACGATCGGCCGATGCCGGGCCCGGATGGTTTGCCCGGTCTCGTAGACGAAGAACTCCATCCGATCGAGTTCCTGCAGCAGATCGTTGGGAAACTCGATGTCAGCCTTGTCGATCTCGTCGATCAGCAGAACAGTTTTCCTGTCCGCAGCGAAAGCTTCCCACAGTTTGCCATGGCGGATGTAGTTGGCGACGTCATTGACGCGCTCGTCACCAAGCTGGCTGTCGCGCAACCGGCTCACGGCATCATACTCGTAAAGTCCCTGCTGCGCCTTGGTCGTGGATTTTACCGACCATTCGATCAAGTCCAGTCCAAGCGCCTGGGCAATCTGGATAGCCAGCTCGGTTTTTCCGGTGCCCGGCTCTCCCTTGACCAGAAGTGGCCGCTCGAGCTTGATGGCCGCATTGACCGCTACGGTGAGATCCTTTTCCGCCACATAGGCCGAAGTGCCTTCAAACTGCATACGTCCTCCATGTGCCGCATTTCCGACGGCTTGGTTCTATATCGTCTTCAACACCATACTCGAGCCCGTGACGCAACCCGAGAGCCACATCAACGATTTGCGCCAGATCAAGGCGGGGCCGGGACCGGCAATCCAAGATCACGTCAAAATTGCCAACAGCATCAATTGGAGAATGACATGACGCTTTACCACATCCACCTGGTTATGGCCCGCAACAAGGAATTCCCCGAGGGCAATCTCCATCGCGGCTACGACATTCATGCGCCGCTGGATGCGGATGGCCATCTCGACAAGGGAGCCTGGGAAAAAGCGCCCGCCTCTTCAACAGTCATGCGGTTCTGGGACGGCGAACGCTCTGAACTGGGCTATCTGGTCCATCAACCTAAAGGTGGCTGGGCATTCGATTATGACCCCGCCGATGACGACGACGATGAAACCGGCTACCGGCTGTCCAATCACATCTTCAAGTCCGGAGAATACATCTCCATTCGTGATCATGGCGCCGACGAGATGCATACCTTCGTCATTGACTCGGTGACCAAGGCGGCCTGAACCGACAGCGCTTGGTTGATTAAATTCAGTTTGCGCTCAGATGCCGATATCTGAGCACAACAATTCGCATCAGTTGCCTTCGATTTCCTCGCGGATCATTTCCAGCTCCAGCCATTCACCTTCCATCGCCTCGATCTCGGCCTTGAGGGCATCATGAGTTTTGGCGCGGGCGGCAAACCCGTCCGGATTTTTGGCAAACAGTGCAGGATCAGCCATTTCCGCTTCGGTTTTGGCAAGCTTGGCTTGCGCTTCCTTGATCTTCACCGGCAGTGATTCCAGGGCGAATTTCTGCTTGTAGGAGAGTTTGCGCGCGCTATCCCTGTTCGCAGCTTGCGGCTTGGGAGCAGCTGTAGAGCGGCTGGCAGCTTCCTGCGCTAAACGAGCTTTCTTCTCCCGCGCTTCAACACCGCGTTGCGTCAGCATATCGGAATATCCGCCGGCATAGGCAATCCAGCGCCCGTCGGGCTCCGCCGGGTTGGCCGGCGCAAGTGTCGAGTTCACGGTGCGGTCAAGAAAATCACGGTCATGGCTGATCAGAATTACGGTGCCCGGATAGGAAGCAACAACTTCCTGCAATAGGTCCAGTGTCTCCATGTCGAGATCATTCGTCGGCTCATCGAGGATCAAGAGGTTCGACGGCCGTGACAGGATCCGCGCGATCACCAGCCTGGCCTTCTCGCCTCCCGAAAGATTGCGGATCGGTGTCCGGGCTTGCTCCGGCTGGAACAGAAAATCCTTCATGTAGCCGGTGACGTGTTTGACCTCGCCATTGACGATCAGACTGTCGCCGCGTCCATCGGTAAGATAGTGTGCCAGTGTCTCATCCGGATTGAGCACATCCCGGCGCTGGTCCAGAACCGCGATGTCGAGCTTCGAGCCGTGCCGGACAAAGCCGGTATCGGTTTCAAGTTCCCCGATCAGCATTTTCAAAAGCGTTGTCTTGCCCGCACCGTTGGGGCCGACAATACCGATGCAGTCGCCACGATTGATCCGCATAGAGAAATCGCGCACCACCGGATCCGCGCCGTCATAGCTCTTCGAGATGCCTTCCGCCTCGATCACCAGCTTGCCGGAATTGCGCCCTTCAGCGACTTGTGCGTTGATCAGTCCCTGTGGACCCTTGTGGCCGCGATGTTCGGCCCGCATTGTCTTGAGGTCGGACAACCGTCGCATGTTGCGCTTTCGCCGTGCCGTCACGCCATAACGCAGCCAGTGCTCTTCTCGCTCGATCTGCCGCCCAAGCTTGTGCTGCTCAAGCTCTTCAGCCTCCAGCACAGTATCTCGCCAGGCTTCAAAGCTCCCGAAACCGCGATCCAGCCGCAGCGACCGTCCGCGGTCAAGCCAGATGGTGATCCGGCTCACACGTTCAAGAAAGCGCCGGTCATGCGAGATCACCAGAAGCGCACTGCGGGTTCTAAGCAATTCCTCTTCCAGCCATTCGATGGTTGGCAGGTCGAGATGGTTGGTCGGCTCGTCAAGCAGCAGAATGTCAGGTTCCGGAGCCAGCACACGTGCCAGTGCCGCGCGCCGTGCCTCTCCACCCGAAAGCGTCTGCGGATCAGCTTCGCCGTTTAGCCCGAGATGTTCGAGGAGATAGGTCACCCGGTAGACATCGTCATTCGGGCCAAGCCCTGCTTCGGCATAGGATTGTACGGTCTGAAAACCATCAAAATCCGGCGCCTGCGGCAGGTAGCGTATGGTCGACGACGGATGCCGGAAGATTTCGCCTGATTGCGGCTCCACCTGCCCGGCGGCAATCTTCAGCAACGTCGATTTGCCCGAACCGTTGCGCCCGACAAGGCAGATCCGGTCGCCGGGTTCGACCTGCAGCTCAGCCCCGTCAAGCAGCGGCGCGCCACCAAAGGACAGCAGGATATCGTCGAGTTTCAAAATGGGAGGCGCCATGGTCAGGCTCCTGAAAAATCATGAGGACGGGCGATGATGAGAGCGCGACCGGAGCCAAGGCTGGCGGTCACTGGCCCCTCGGCCACATTCGAGATGGTGCGTGACGCGCCAAATGCAATGTCGGCTTGATCAAGCGGGTATTTCGCTCCAGCCAGGCTGAGCCCGGTCAGAGCGGTAAAGGCTATCACGGAGAACAGCGATCCGGCTGGAAGATCCAGCACGCGCGAGCCCGGCAGCAACGGCACCGCCTCCTCCAGGCCGGATGTCAGCACCACATGAAACCCGCGCTCGGCCAGCGCGACCGCCTGTAGCAGATGTGACAGAGCATGATCGGTGCGCTCGCCGCCGAAGGAACCGATCAGCACCAGCCGGGCGGCGCCTCGCTCGATCGCCTGTTCGATGGCCAGTTCGCCATCGGTGAAGTTTTTCTCGGCCGGAAATGGCATCCGCGGTGTGGCGGCATGAAATTCGGACAGGCCGGTGGGGGTGGAATCGAAGTCTCCGACCCACACTTCGGGCAGCACGCCGAGCGCTTGCGCGTGGCGCATGCCACCATCGGCGGCGATGACGCGTGCGCCCTGCATCAACGCCAGGACACGGTCATCGATCTCGAGCGCCCCGCCAAGCAGGACTGCAAATGTTGAATTGGATATCATGGCGCATGCCAATAGCAGCTTTGGCCGCACTTGCCAGCGTCTGGAAGAAATTCTATGTCTTGTCTCGCTCTAACGGGGTGCGTGGCGTTTGCGTCAGGCTGAGAGACCACATGGTCAACCCGAAGAACCTGATCCGGTTTGTACCGGCGGAGGGATTAGACGTGCACATCGCGCCTATTCCTGTTTTTTCTGAACCAAGGAGGCGCGATCAATGCGCATATCTCGTTTTATACCTGTTGCTGTCGCAGCCATCCTGCCTTTCATTGCCTTTCCGGCCAGCAGTGCAGACAAGACACTGACCATCTACACCTATGACAGCTTCACCTCCGAATGGGGTCCCGGCCCAAAGATCGAAGCGGCCTTCGAGGCCGAATGTGGCTGCGATCTCAAGTGGGTCGGCGTATCCGATGGCGTGGCACTGCTGAACCGCCTCAAGCTTGAAGGCGAAAAGGCAGAAGCCGGCATCGTCCTGGGCCTCGACACCAATCTCGTCGCCGAAGCCAAGGCCACCGGCCTGTTCGAAGCACATGGTTTGCAAACCGATGCGGTTTCAGTCCCTGGCGGCTTCAGCGATGATATTTTCATTCCCTATGATTACGGCCATTTCGCCGTGATCTACGACACCGAGACGATTGCCACCCCGCCGGCAAGCCTCAAGGATCTGGTCGAGGGTGATCCGGACCAGAAGATCGTCATTCAGGATCCGCGCACCTCGACGCCGGGCCTGGGACTGCTGCTCTGGATGAAGTCGGTCTATGGCGACGATGCCTCTGCAGCTTGGGAGAAACTCTCCAGGCGCGTGCTGACCGTGACACCGGGCTGGTCGGAAGCCTACGGCCTGTTCACCTCGGGTGAAGCACCGATGGTTCTGTCCTACACCACCTCGCCCGCCTACCACATGGTAGCAGAGGAGACGAACCGCTATCAGGCAGCCGAGTTTGCAGAAGGCCATTATCTGCAGATCGAAGTCGCGGGCCTGCTCGCCGCCGCACCGGACAAGGATCTGGCACGTGAGTTCCTCGGCTTCATGATGACGCCTGGCTTCCAGAACGAGATCCCTACCAACAACTGGATGCTACCAGCCGCTCCCGTCACCATGGATCTTCCCGAAGCTTTTGCGGCACTGGTGTCTCCGGAAAAGGCCTTCCTCTATTCGCCCGAGGAAGTGGCTGAAAACCGCGCCGCATGGATCGAGGAATGGCTTGGCGCCATGAGCCGCTGATCAGGGTCCCGTCGATATGCTAACCCAGGCCGAACATCGCACATCACGCATGGCAGGGTTTGCCGCGCTGATATGCGTCGGCCTGGCACTGGCAGTGCCTGTAGCGGTCCTTCTCTCTCACGGAGGCCCGTCTGGGCTGTCTTCAAGCCAGGGCGAGTACCTGCTCCGGATCACCCGGTTCACCCTGCTGCAGGCGGGCCTGTCCACTCTGCTCAGTCTGGTCTTTGCAGTTCCGCTGGCCCGCGCCCTTGCCCGTCGCCCCACATTTCCGGGGCGGCGCTGGCTGATCAATCTGTTTGCTGTGCCGCTTGGGCTGCCGCCGCTGGTCGCAGCCCTCGGCCTGATCGAAATCTGGGGCCGCAACGGCGTCGCCAACAAGGGACTATCCATCCTTGGCGTCGACACCCCGTTTTCGATCTATGGCCTGAGCGGTATTCTCATAGCTCATGTGTTTTTCAATCTGCCGCTTGCCGTTCGGTTGATCCTGCCGGGGCTGGAGCGCCTGCCGCCGGAATACTGGAAGACCGCTGCCAATCTCGGCATGGGCGGCCTCTCTTTGTTTCGCCTTGTCGAATGGCCCGTGATGCGTCGCGCCGCGGCAAGTGCTGCGGGGCTGGTGTTCATGCTCTGCGCCACATCTTTCACGCTGGTTCTGGTGCTGGGAGGCGGACCGGCGGCCACCACGCTGGAAGTCGCGATCTATCAGGCGCTGCGGTTTGATTTCAGTCCGAGCCGCGCCGTGCTTCTCTCTCTCATCCAGATCGGCATGACGCTGATTGTCATGCTGGCTCTCAAGCTGCTGTCAGCGCCCACAGAGGCGGGCGGCACCAAAGGCGGCGCAACCAGTCGCCCTGATGTTCAAGGTGGGCTGCATGCCCTGCCTGACGCTGTACTGATCGGACTGGGCGGTCTCTTTGTCAGCGCCCCGATGGCCGCCGTGATTGTCTCCGGAGTGAGCGCAGACCTGTCCCGCTTGCTCACCGACACGCTGTTCTGGCGCGCAGCAAGCACCAGCCTTGCAATCGGCGTTGCCGCTGCGGGCCTATCGGTTGTGCTCGCCTTGCTGTTGGTCCGTGCCCGCTACTCGGCCGGCGGTCAGCCCGGCTCGCCAACGCTTGGCCTGTTGGATGGGCTGTCCGGCGCCGCTGGATCATTGACGCTCCTGGTCCCGCCTGTCGTGCTTGGCGCTGGCTGGTTCCTGATGCTTGGCGGCGGCACCGGCCAGCTGCTCGCCCCATTGCTGGTGATTGTTCTGATCAATGCGCTTATGGCACTGCCCTTCGTCATGCGCGTGCTGGAGCCCGCGCATCTGAGCACCATGGAGCGCAACGGTCGACTGGCTGTATCACTCGGCGTCGTTGGCGCAAATCGGCTGTGGCAGATCGACCTTTGGGCCATGCTGCCAGCCCTGGCAACAGCCTTTGTCTTCGCTGTGGCGCTGTCCCTGGGCGATTTGGGGGCCATCGCATTGTTTGGCAGCGATCGCATCATGACTTTACCCTGGCTTTTGTATCAGAAATTGGGAAGCTACCGCACCAATGACGCAGCAGGGCTTGCCTTGTTACTCGGAGGCATGACCATGGGTCTGATGATTATCTCCGAGAAGTTGGGCAACTGGAACGGAAACGCGCAACGATGACCGAGCAGCCTGCAATTCTGTTTGACGGCGTTGTCTACGGTATGGGCGATCTCAGCGCCGATTTCTCCTTCCGCCGGGAGGCCGGCTCGGTGACAGCCATTCTCGGTCCCTCCGGCGCAGGCAAATCAACGCTGCTCAATCTTGCAGCCGGTTTTCTGAACCCGGCAGCCGGGCGGATTGTTCTCGACGGACGGGAGGTCGCCGGCCTGGCGCCGTCTGAACGCGGCATTTCCATGGTGTTTCAGGACAACAACCTGTTTGCCCATCTCGATATCCGCACCAATATCGGCCTTGGCCTCGATGCTTCGTTGCGGCTTGATGCGACAGCCTGGATGCAAGTCGAGATGGCGCTCGAACGGGTTGGTCTGGCAGGCTTTGGCAACCGCATGCCGTCGACACTCTCAGGCGGCGAACGGCAGCGTGTAGCGCTCGCCCGCGCCTTCGTCCGCCGCCGCCCGCTGCTGTTGCTCGACGAACCGTTCGACGGCCTCGGCCCCGGCCTTGCTGCAGACATGCTTGGCCTGATGCTCGAGATTCGCTCGGAAGTGGGCGCGACTGTGCTGATGGTTACGCACGACCCCGATGAAGCCCGCGCCGCAGCCAATGAAATCCTGTTCATTGCCAAGGGCCGCATCGCTGCAGATGCCCCGGAAGCCGGTTTTTTCGAGCGCCGCGACCTACCGGATCTGCAAGCTTATCTTGGCAGTACAGCCGGAAACTGAGACCGCGCCACAATTTCGACGCGAGCGTTTGCCACTGGAGAAACGGCGCGAATTGGGATAGACCGGTGCCATATGTTCCGGCTTGCGAGTTATTCAGCTTCCGTCCCGGCATCAAGATGACAAAACAAAAAACCGGACCATGGCCAAGATAGCAGCGCCCCGCACAGAGACTAGGACTACCGTCGCCAGCAAGCTGCGCACCGCGCTGGTTATTGGCGGTGGATTGCTGCTGCTTTCCGGCTGCCAGACACTTGGCGTGGATGTCTATGAGCCATCGGTGAAGCCGTCTTCTACACCGCAGACCGCTGAAAATGCAGGTTCATCCGATCCGCGCACCCGCATCGGCGCCAATGAGCATCCTCGCATCATCGCCAGCTATGGCGGTGAATTCCGCGACGCCAAGACCGAACGCCTGGTGGCGCGCATCGTCGGCGCATTGACGCTTGTCTCGGAAAATCCGAGCCAAGCCTACCGCATTACCGTGCTCAATTCGCCCGCAGTCAACGCCTTCGCGCTGCCTGGCGGTTATCTGTACGTTACCCGCGGTCTGCTGGCGCTCGCCAATGACGCCTCGGAAGTTGCCGCCGTGCTGTCGCATGAGATGGCGCATGTCACCGCCAATCATGGCCTTGAGCGCCAGCGCCGCGAACAGGAAGTCGAACTTGCCGGTCAGGTCGCCGAGGAACTGTTCGCCAACTCCATAGATGGTCGCCAGGCTGTGGCCCGCGGCAAGCTGTCCCTTGCCGCCTTCTCCCGCAATCAGGAACTGCAGGCGGATGTCATCGGAGTCAGAATGCTTGGTGAAGCAGGCTACGATCCCTACGCCGCACCGCGCTTTCTCGAATCGATGAACGCCAACCAGCATTTTGGCGCAGTCGACCCGGAAGCCGATTCAAGCCTCGATTTTCTTGCCAGCCACCCCAATGCCCCTCAACGGGTTGAACTTGCCAAAAACCATGCGAGAGCCTTTGGCCCTGAAGGCTTTGGCGATCGCGGGCGCGGCTACTATCTCGAGGGCATCGATGGATTGCTGTTCGGCGACAGCCCCAACGAGGGCTATGTCCGCGGCAACGAGTTCCTTCATCCCGTGCTGGGTGTAAAGTTCAGGGTGCCGGAAGGCTTCAGGATCGATAACAATGCCGATGCGGTCATCGCCACTGGTCCTGATGATCTGGCAATCCGCTTTGACGGCGTGACCGACAACGGACGCCAGTCACTGACAGACTACGTCGCAAGCGGATGGGTGACCGGACTTGATCCAGGTTCGATCAGGCAAACTCGCATTGATGGATTGCCCGCAGCGACAGCGCGCGCCAGTGCCGACCGCTGGGATTTCGACATCACTGTGATCAGGTTGAAAGACCGCATCTATCGCTTTCTGACGGCAGCCCAGAGCGGCAGCAACCAGCTCGAGGCCACGGCTACCGCGGTTCGGGGCAGTTTCCGGAAAATGTCCAGCCGCGAGATCAAGGAGCTTCAGCCCTTGCGCATCCGCATCGTGAAAATCGAACCAGGCGACACCATCGCCTCGTTGTCGGCGCGGATGCGAGGCGTGGAACGCAAGGTTGAGTTGTTCAAGCTGCTGAACGCCATTTCACCGGGGACGGCACTCACCCCGGGTCAAAATGTCAAGATCGTCAGCGACCGCTGAAACATCAACGTCCGCCGTCCTGCTGTAAGGCTCGACTAAAGCGTGTTTCTAAAAGTGGGAACCGGCTTTCGGAATGAAACACGCACCAAAACAGAAACTTAAAGCACATTGCATGAATACGATTCAATGCAATGCGCTTTAGAGCGTCGTTCGAATGTTTACAGACCGGCTATTTGCGGGGTCTCGGTCGTCAACACAGCCCGAAGCTTCTCAAGCGCCCTGTTTTCGATCTGCCTCACCCGCTCCTTTGATATGCCGAGCTCCGACCCAAGCGATTCAAGCGTAGCCCCGTCCTCGCTCAATCGTCTTCTACGGATGATGCGAAGCTCACGCGGGTTGAGCGTGTTGAGCGCGTCACCAAGCCACATGCTCCTGCGCTCCTCATCGATCATGGTCGACACCTGCTCGTCGGGCAGAGGCTCGTCGCTCATGAGAAAGTCGATGCGATCAGACGAGCTTCCCTCATCGCCACCCGACATCGGGGCGTTGAGCGATGAGTCCGAGCCGGACAGCCGCGCGTCCATGACTGCAACGTCCTTGGCGTGGACGCCGAGCGAATTAGCAATATGCGATTGAATGGCGCTCTCGGAGAGAAACGGATCGTCCTGAGCAAGCCGAGCCCTGAGCCGGCGCAAATTGAAAAACAGGGATTTCTGCGCGGAACTGGTACCGCCGCGCACAATCGACCAGTTGCGCAACACGTAGTCCTGGATCGACGCCCGGATCCACCAGGTCGCGTAGGTCGAGAACCGGACCTCCCGCTCGGGATCAAAGCGGGCAGCGGCCTCCAGCAGGCCGACATGACCTTCCTGGATCAGATCACTCATCGGAAGTGCAAAATTGCGGAACTTCGCAGCCATGGAAATGACCAGCCGCATATGCGCCATTGTAATACGGTGAAGTGCGTCCTGGTCCTTCTGGTCTTTCCAACGTACGGCGAGGTCGTGTTCTTCTTCACGTTCAAGATAGGGTGCTGCCATAGCTGCACGCACCATCTGCCTGTTTGCGGTAATCGCTTTCATGACAGCCTCCGGCTTATTGCGGTTCACTTGAGTGTACGGCCGCCAGGCCAAAACAGATCATCACACCCGATGATAAAGGCGTGATCGCCAAGCGAAGAACGGCACCGACGCCAGCTCCCTTAAGCTAAAGCTGTGAAATCCCGAATGGTTCCGGAGGCTTTGCAAGAAACAGTCAAATATCGAAGTTTTCCATACCCCGAATACGTCTGGACCGTGTGGTGCCCGTCCTGCAGACAACCAGGCTGCGGCGAACTGCAGCGCCGAACGCTGGCAAAACGCCGAGCGCACGAAAAAGCCCGGGCACGTGGAACGGCCCGGGCTTGATCTTATAGATGACGGATGGAGAGGCCTACAGCGCCGCATATCCAATTGGATGCGCAAGGGACGCTGTAACTCTTTGAACTAATGCATGTACGTTATCGTTCAAATGGATCCATTTGAACGCGACATGCCTTAGGCTGCCTCTTCCTGTGCACCGTCTTCGTCATTGGCCTTGCCGCGCTTCGGGCCCTTGTTGAGATTGACCTCAATCAGGCGCACCGATTCGGTGTCGGACATCTTGTTGACTGCACCAAGTTCACGGGCCATCCGGTCGAGGGCCGCTTCATAGAGCTGGCGCTCCGAATACGACTGTTCCGGCTGGTTTTCAGCGCGATAGAGGTCACGAACCACTTCCGCGATCATGATCAGATCGCCAGAGTTGATCTTCGCATCATATTCCTGCGCACGGCGCGACCACATGGTCCGCTTGACGCGGGCCCGGCCTTGAACAACTTTCAGGGCGCGCTCTACGAAATCTGTTTCTGACAATTTGCGCATGCCGATGGTCAACGCCTTGGCGACGGGCACCTTGAGGCGCATCTTGTCTTTTTCAAAATCAATCACAAACAATTCAAGTTTGTGTCCTGCAACTTCCTGTTCTTCGATTGCAACGATCTGGCCAACTCCATGGGCTGGATAAACGATCGATTCACCGGTTTTGAAACCCTGTCTCTGTGAAGGCATTTTTTTCTGCTGGGTTGTCATGCGTTTTCAAAACTCCCTGTTACGGAAACGGACACTGGGAGCCGGGCATGGGTTGCCCGGACCGGTCCTGCGACTGCCGGCAGGCGCATCGCGCTGACAACGCTTTCAAAAGCTCGACAAGGCAAATATATCAAAGGCAAACCATCGCGCGGAGAATGTCAAACCGGCAGCATTGCGCTGCAAGGAAAGGCCTACCGCTATGAGGGACGTTTGCTTCCGCTTTTGCTTCTTGTTTCGCCCTGGCGGCGCCTTGAAGATGTCAGTAATATGATATGTATCACAAAAATTGGTGCAAATCAATGATTTGCGCGAGCAGCCAGAAGCTCCGTGGCAAAACAAGTGACGGTTTGGTTAGCCGTGCGGCAGCGCACAGCTAAATCCACCGCATCGCAACAAAAGCAAACCCGAATCCAGGCTGCTCAGTCGCCTTCGCCGGGCTCGGCAGAGAAGTACAGCTCATACTTGCCTTCCTTGCCATCAAACTCCTTGGCGTCGGCAGGTGCATCACGCTTGACCGTGATGTTGGGCCATTTGTCGGCAAACTCGGTGTTCACCTCAAGCCATTTTTCAAGCCCCGGCTCAGTGTCTGGCTTGATTGCTTCTGCAGGACATTCCGGCTCGCACACGCCACAATCGATGCACTCGTCCGGATGAATGACCAGCATGTTGTCACCCTCGTAGAAGCAGTCCACCGGGCAGACCTCAACGCAATCCATGTACTTGCAGCGAATGCAATTGTCGGTCACCACATAGGTCATACGTCTCTCCTGAGGCTCCATGCATAATATGATCCGGGATGTCTTCGGTCGGATCCGTCATGCATCATTTCAGAGCGTTACAGCGTCCATGGCACACCTGATTCAAGGCTCCACGCGCTATAGCAAACAACCGCGCTGAGGTACCGGCTTTGCCCGCGTATTGCAAGACTTCAGATTTCGCCAAAGCGCCGCAGCTCGTGACACCCGGGAAAAGCTGCCGGCCACAGAACGAATCGGCGAATGCGCTTCCCCGCAGCGGGCGATATCAAGAAATTTTCATGCGTCATCATCCGGATTGCGAAACAGATCAATTTTTCGCCGGTCCCGCTTGGTCGGGCGGCCTGAACCGGGTTCGCGTTGCGCGGCAACCGGCTCGGCTTCCTCCGGGGCAACCGGTCTGGGCGTTATGTCTTCATAAAGCAGCTGCGCTTCGGGCGCCGGGCCACGGCGCTGTCCGCACTCCAGGATCCTGAGCACAAGAATGCGGCGTTCCTGTGCAATGGTCAGCACATCTCCCGGCTTGATCAGGAAACTGGCCTGATCGATCTTCTCGCCGTTCACCCGGACATTACCGGCAGCCGCAAACTTGCCCGCCAGCGTCCGTGACTTTATGACGCGCGCGAAAAAAAGCCATTTGTCGATCCGTTGTCGCGTCGTCTGCTCCACCGGACAGGGGCCTATTTTTTCAACTGGTCACGCAGGGCAGCGAGTGCAGCGAATGGCGAATCCGGATCCAGAGGCTTCTCCTTGCGCACCGGCCGGTCGTTGCGGTTGCCGCGATTGGCATCGCCGCCCTGACCGCCCTTGCCAGAACCACCCTTGCCAGGACCGCCCCTGCCGGGAGCACCCTTGCCTGCGCCGCCCTTGCCCTGATGGCCAGGCTTTCCACGGTGCCCCTTGTTGGGCCGGCCTTCGCCGCTCCCCGCACCTTCGCCATCCTGCTTTTCTCCGGAACGCGCATTGCGGTTGCCGCCGTCACGACGGCCGCGACCTTCACCGGGCGCATTGCGCGGGCCACGCTGTGCGTCCTGACGGCCACCCGGCCGCCACAACAGCACCGGACGCGGGGCTTCAGCCTCCTCGGCTACAGCCTCTGGTTTTTCAACTTCGCCAGCTTTCGCATCCTGTGGCTCGATAACTGCAGCCACGTCTGCAGGAGCATCCGTCTGAGCCGGCGCGACCTCTGCTGAAGGTTCCGAGGTTGAAGCGCTGGGATCAGCGCTTGCCGCAGGTGTTTCGCCCGAAGCCTCGGCGGTATCAGCCGCGGCATCTGCGGTTCTTGATGTTTCGTCAGCAACAGCCGGAGCAACAGCCTCTGAAGCTGCAGGAGATGCGGGTTTGTGCGGCCGATCCGCGGCAGTGCGCGAGACCACAACCTCGACAACCGGTCCACTAGCAGTTGCCCCTGCGGCCTCGCTCTGTGTCGCATCAAGACCTGCAATATGGGCTTGAGCTTCTTCAGCCGGAACAGTGTCGGCGCGGTAGCCTAGCCCCTTGAGGATTTCCTCGATGTCATCCTGAGTGGCGCCAAGGATCGACAGCATACCGGTCGTGGTGATGAAGCGCCGGCCGTCATAGGCCGCCTCGGGGCGCGTTCCCTGAGCGCCCGGCTTCCATTGCAGCGCCGGACGGATCAGGTCGGCCAGCCGCTCGAGAATATCGATGCGGACAGCCCGCTTTCCGAGGAACCGGAAACCGGCGAGACGATAGAATTCGCGGTCGATTTCAGGATCGGTGGCAACCGAGGTGCGCCCGGCCGACAACAGCGGCGTCACGTCGCCGTAACCAGATTTGCTAAACCCGTCATTGGCAAGCGCCCACAAAAGCGTCACCAGCTCGGCTGGGGCCGGCTTGAGCAGCGCCGGCATGAAAATGTGATAGGCACCAAACCGGATGCCGTATTTGCGCAAACTTGCCCGCGCCGACTGGTCAAGATCCTTGATCATTTCCGCCACGTCACGGCGGAACAGGACACCAAGGTTCTCTGCAATCCGGAATGCAAGACCACGCGCAAGACCATCAAGATCTTCAGCACGCGTCAGATCATCAAGCGGCTTGAGAACAGTGGCGATATGGTGATTGACGAAGCGGTCGATGCGCGCAACGACAAAATCCCGGGCACTGCCGGTCAACTGCTCGTCGGCAAGCAGGATGGTGCGCGGCTTGAGAATGTGATCGCCGGTCGCAAGCTTTGCGACAGGATCACCCTGCCAGCGCACTGTTCCATCCGAGCCAATAGCAAAGTCGGAATTGCCCGAAGCATGCAGACGTGCCGCCCGCGCTTCGAATTCCAGCCCCAGCGCCTTCTGCGCAGCAGCCAGCACGGCCTTGGCGTCGGGGCCGTCGGCCGAGGCATCCGCCATGAAGCGGAATCCGGCTAGTTGTCCAATATGATGTCCTTCGACAAAGACATCACCGTTTACACTGATTTCAGCTTCGAGCATCGCGTTCTCTCTCAGGCGCCTCATGAGCACAGATGTCCTGCGGTCCACAAAGCGTTTCGTCAACCTTTCATGCAGCGCATCGGACAAACGATCCTCAATTTCGCGCGTCTTTTCCTGCCAGTGTGTCGGATCGGCAAGCCATTCAGGTCTGTTGGAAATATAAGTCCATGTCCGGATCTGTGAAATCCGGGCCGACAATGTGTCGATTTCTCCGTCCGTGGAATCGGTTCTACGAACCTGTTCTGCCAGAAAATCCTCGTTTACTTCCCCGGTTCGGATCAGGTCCCGGTAAATCGTGGCAATCAGGTCGGCATGTTGCGCCGGTGCAATTCGCCTGTAATCGGGCAAAGAGCAGACATCCCACAGCGTCGCAACATTTTTCGGAGTGCTGGCCAGATCCCGCACCTCCAAATCATTGACCAGGTGCTCAAGCGCGCGCTGATCCACCGCCGGCACCGCGCGGGTCAGCCCCTGGATCGCCGGAATCTGATCCAGACTGGCCTGCAGCGTCTTCAAGGTGGAAAAATCGAGCTGCTTGGAGCGCCATTGCAAAATTTTCACCGGCTCAAACACATGGCTTTCAAGCCGTTGCACCAGCTCTTCGGGCAAGGGCTGAACCTGACCGGTAACGCCAAAGGTCCCGTCACGCAGATGTCGCCCGGCGCGGCCGGCGATCTGGCCGAATTCGGACGCCGTCAACTGCCGGTGGGAATAACCGTCGAATTTCCGCTCCTGAGCAAACGCGACGTGATCGACATCGAGATTGAGTCCCATGCCGATTGCGTCCGTCGCCACCAGGTAATCGACATCGCCGTTCTGGTAGAGCTCGACCTGGGCATTGCGGGTTCGCGGGCTGAGCGCCCCGAGCACCACCGCGGCACCACCACGCTGACGCCGGACCAGCTCGGCGATCGCGTACACTTCCTCTGCCGAAAACGCCACGATGGCTGAGCGCCGCGGCAACCGGGTGATCTTCTTCGATCCCGCGTAATGCAACTCCGACAGGCGCGGCCGTTCGACAATGGTGATCCCCGGCAGCAATTGCTCAAGGATTCCACGCACCGTGGCCGATCCTAGCAGCAAGGTCTCTTCCCGCCCCCGCAGAGACAGGATTCTGTCCGTAAACACATGCCCGCGCTCAAGATCTCCGGCGATCTGCACTTCATCGATAGCGACAAAGGCGGCGTTGGTTTCCTGCGGCATTGCCTCGACCGTGCACACTGAATAGCGCGCGCCGGGCGGTGTAATTTTTTCCTCGCCGGTAATCAGCGACACATGCTGAGCCCCGACCTTGTCGACCATCCGGCCATAGACTTCCCGCGCCAGCAGTCGCAGCGGCAGCCCGATCACTCCGGATGAATGCGCGGCCATTCGCTCGATGGCGAAATGCGTCTTGCCGGTATTCGTCGGCCCCAGCACGGCGGTGACTCCGCGCCCGGACAGGATCATTGGTTTTGGGGATTGGCTGCGAGAAGCGGGCATTGTCGTCCGTATTCAGGTCAATTCGAGTGTTACCTAACACATTGGAGCAGCCGAAACAGGGCTAATCTCAAAGACTCCGATAGCTTGCATTTTAACGATTGGAACAGTGACGGAACGAATCGGCGACGAATCATTGACCAGCGCTGATTCCGGTTTTGTTCACCGCAACATCTGGCCAGATGTCGCCTGTTCGCCACCACATGCTGAATCACACCACGGACCATCCCCGCCGATCGCCCGATCGCCGTTAACCTTTGCCGCTGCCGGCTCGCAAACCCGGTTACCGTCGTATCCCGAAGTCTTGTAGTTTGCGATTTGTTAATCATTCCAAACAGTTCGTTAATGGAACTCATCAAATTTCAACGTCCTAGTTAACTTTCGGAACAGCCATGGAACGAATCGGCGACGAATCACAGACCTGGATATGTTTGCGGTTTGTTCACGGCTACATCTTGCTCGGTCAACACTTCGTGCCGCAACATGCGGTAGCATCGACAGCCACCCAGGATCAGTGCAACGGCTGCCATTAACCTTTGGCGACCATTCTTGGGCTTGACATGACGGCCGCACGGCGTGCCGGCACGATCCAGGTTGTATCGCTAGCACCTTGCACCTTCAATCGAATCGATTGCATTTGAACAATTGCGTTAACCTTCGGAACAGTCGCGGAACGAATCAGCGACGAATCACAGATCTGGCAAGGTTGGCGGTTTGTTCACCGCAACATCTGCCGATCGAAACACTCGGCGGCCCCAGATGCTGAACAGCCATGGCGATGGCGCCCATCAAATGAGGCGCCACTGTTAACCTTTTGCCTGAGCCTCGCGTCAGGGCTGCAGGGCAGTTCTGGCCCGGCCCGACGGTGTTTCAGATCCATCACACATTCCAAACACTTCGCTAGTGGGTTTGGTCCGATTTCAGTATTCCCGTTAGGCTTCAGAACAGCCGCGGGACGAACCGGCGATGAATCAGAGATCTGACAATGTTGGCTGTTTTTCACGCCCAGATATTGTGGTTTTAGTGCAGGCATCAACCAAAATCGTCCGTCTCCACTCCATTGGACCGACGATTGTACCCGCCGTGTTCATCTTTGGAGCAGAGCGGCAGTGCACGGAAACATGTACGCAGAAAGATTCCGCGCCTCATCTAGGGGCAGCATGACGCGCTATGCAAGCGCGCCTTCCCCTACGCCCCCGCGGCACAAGCCCGCGCAGGAATCCACCGTCCATCACAGCAGAACCCATACGATGAGTGCGAGGCCTGCGGATCCCACTGAAAACAGAAACGCAATCAGGCCAAGCATGCCCCTGGCGGCCGGCTCGGCGGTATGGGCATCCAACCTCGCCAGCAGTTTCCCGCTTTGACGGTGGGCGGCATAGAAGATAAATATGCCTATAGCTATGAAAATGGTCGCTGCAGCCTTGGCCGCCCAGGTCGGCTCCGCGGCGCGAAAGATTGCCTGAAACCCGAGACCGATCCCGACAGCGGCAAGCCCGGTACGCATCCAGCCAGCAAAGGTGCGCTCGTTGGCGAGGATGGTGCGGTCTTCGGCCCAGTCGGTCCTGTCTTCTGCCAGTTCCTGCGAAGACTTGTCATCGGTAGCACTCATCACACCAGTCTAGACGGCCAGAGTAGAAAAGAAAACGGCCCCCGAAGGAGCCGCTCTGCTGATACAAGGTCTAGGCTGTCAGCTGAAATACTGACCGCCATTGGCCGAGATCGTCGACCCGGTGATGAAACCGGCGTCGTCCGAAGCCAGGAACACCACGCAGCGGGCGATTTCCTCGGGCTCGCCGAGGCGTCCGACCGGAATCTGCGGAATGATCCGCTCGTTGAGCACCTTCTCGTCAATTGCCTTGACCATGTCTGTGCCGATATAGCCCGGGCAGATCGCGTTGACGGTGATGCCGGCACGCGCGCCTTCCTGCGCCAGCGCCTTGGTAAAGCCGATGTCACCGGCCTTGGCGGCGGAGTAGTTGACCTGCCCGGCCTGGCCCTTCTGGCCGTTGATCGAGGAGATATTGATCACGCGGCCGAACTTGCGCTCGCGCATGCCACTCCACACCGGGTTGGTCATGTTGAACAGACCGGTGAGGTTGGTATTGATGACTTCGCCCCACATCTGCGGCGTCATCTTGTGGAACATCCCGTCACGGGTGATGCCGGCATTGTTGACCAGCACCGCCACAGGACCAAGATCAGCCTCGACCTGGGCTATTCCGGCAGCGCAGGCATCAAAATCGGCAACCGACCACTTGTAGGCCTTGATGCCGGTTTCTTCGGTAAATTTCACCGCAGCTTCATCATTGCCGGCATAGTTGGCGGCGACCGTATAACCGGCCGCCTTCAACGCGATCGAAATCGCTGCTCCGATCCCGCGTGATCCACCCGTCACGATTGCGACTTTACTCATGCTGTTCCTCCTCCAAGGCTGCTATTGCAGTTAAACTCAGTCGCGCTCGACGCAGAGCGCAACACCCATGCCGCCACCGATGCACAGTGTCGCAAGGCCCTTCTTGGCGTCGCGGCGGGCCATTTCAAACAACAGCGTGTTGAGAATGCGCGCACCCGATGCACCGACCGGATGGCCGATGGCAATCGCGCCGCCATTGACGTTGACAATCGCCGGATCCCAGCCCATGTCCTTGTTGACCGCGCAGGCCTGTGCTGCAAACGCTTCGTTGGCTTCCACCAGATCCAGATCACCAACACTCCAGCCAGCTTTTTCAAGCGCCTTGCGCGATGCCGGGATCGGGCCGGTGCCCATGATCTGCGGATCAACGCCGGCGGTTGCCCAGGATACGATTCGCGCCATCGGTGCGATGCCGCGCTTGGAGGCCTCTGCTTCGCTCATCAGCACGGTGACTGCTGCGCCATCATTGATGCCCGAGGCGTTGGCGGCGGTTACGGTGCCTTCCTTGTCGAAGGCAGGGCGCAGCTTGGCAAGACCATCAATCGTCACACCATGCTTGATATACTCGTCTTCCTCGACAACCGTGTCGCCCTTGCGGCCCTTGATTGTCACTGCAGCGATCTCGTCCTTGAATTTGCCTGCCTTCTGCGCAGCTTCAGCCTTGTTCTGAGAATTGACCGCAAAGCCGTCCTGCTCTTCGCGCGAAAGCTGCCACTGTTTGGCAACATTTTCGGCCGTCGTGCCCATCAGGTAATTGTAAAATGCATCGGTCAGCGCATCATGCATCATGGTGTCGACCATATTGGCGCCGCCCATTTTCACGCCATTGCGCAGATGCATAGCATGTGGCGCCAGCGACATCGATTCCTGGCCACCGGCAACAATGATGTTCGCATCGCCGCTTGCGATCTGCTGCATGCCGAGTGCGACCGCGCGCAGGCCCGAACCGCACAACTGGTTGAGGCCCCAGGCGGTGGCTTCCTGGGGAATGCCGGCTGCCATCGCCGCCTGACGCGCCGGGTTCTGTCCCTGGCCTGCAGAGAGGATCTGGCCGAGAATCACTTCATCGACGTCTTGCGGTGCAACACCGGCGCGCTCGAGCGCTGCCTTGATGGCGATCGCGCCCAGATCATGGGCGGCGACGGAGGACAGAGCGCCGTTGAAAGAGCCTACAGGAGTACGGGCAGCGCTGGCGATAACGATAGAGCTCATGATGGAATTTCCCTGTCATGTTATGATGTGAAGAGTTGCTCCGAACGTGACGGAGCTTGGTGGTCCTGTCAAATCCAGAACGTCGATTTTTCGGTCCAATCGGTTTAATCAGAACCATAGTCTGATGATTTTCGGCTGTCTTCGCCGCATTGCACAAAGGAATTGTCTTTATCAACCGTTTTCGCCTACAGTCTTGGTCAACGAGATAAGGTTCAGGTCTGGGGAGACCTTTGAGGAGAGCGAAGCATGGCAAAAAATACCGGCACCATTACGATCAAGAAATATGCCAATCGCCGTCTCTACAACACCGGCACCAGCACCTATGTGACGCTTGATGATCTGGCTGTAATGGTCAAGAAGGGCGAGGATTTTGTTGTCCTCGACGCCAAGAGCGGCGACGAAATCACCCACTCGGTTCTCACCCAGATCATTTTCGAGCAGGAATCCAAGACCGGAAATACACTTTTGCCGGTCTCGTTCCTGAGGCAGTTGATTGCGATCTATGGCGACCAGTTGCAGATGGTGGTCCCCAGTTACCTCGAGCATTCGATGTCGGCGCTGACCGGGCAGCAGGATGAACTCCGCGCACAGCTCACCAAATCCATTGGCGACAATCCGGTCGCGCGCAACATCCAGCTGCCGATTCAGCTGGTTGAGGAGCAGGTTCGCCGCAACACCGAAATGTTTCAGAAGGCGATGCAGATGTTCTCGCCCTTCGCGCTGGCGCATTCCGCATCCTCCGAGGAAGCTCCGGTGAAGTCGGACAATTCCAAGGATATTGACGACCTCAAGACCCAGCTCAAGCAGTTGCAGGACAAGATCAACTCCATCGACAGCTGATCGGCATAGCCCGGCTCTTACGCCCTGCGAGAGTCCATTGACCCGCGCCTTTGGCCAGGTTGGCATAAATGGCTGCCGATTGTTTCCATTTTGGAGAAACAGCTTGCCCGCGCCAAGCACCGCAGAACCGGTGGCGTTGCCCATAGGTCAGGGCCTATAAGCGTCTGATCTGTTTCTGACATTGAACCGAAAGGCATTCAGCATGACCGATCTACCCCTGGCCAAATCACTCGAGATCATAACCGCAGCGCTCGCAAAGGGCACAGAGCTTGGCCTCAAGCCTCTGGCGGTAGTGGTGCTCGATGCCGGCGGCCACGTAAAAGCCTTCCAGCGTCAGGACGGAGCGTCAATGATGCGGTTCGAGATTGCCAGCGGCAAGGCTTACGGCGCGCTGGCTGTTGGCGTCGGCTCCCGCTGGCTCAACACCCAGGCAGAGACCCGGCCACATTTTCTCGAAGGCCTTTCGGCCGTTTCAGGCGGCAAGATCGTTGCGGTGCCAGGCGGCGTTCTGGTCAAGGACAGCAAGGGCACCATCATCGGCGCAGTCGGGATCACCGGCGACACCTCCGACAATGACGAGATTGCTGCAATCGCCGGCATCGAAGCCGCAGGCTTCACTGCCGACGCAGGCTAATGCACGTCGCGCAAAAGTGTGCAGCGGTTTTGCGACAACGACATGCAGCAACAAAGGCCTAAAGTATCCGTCGTGATCAAGACGGACACTTTAGGCGAATTCTACCGCAATGATGATCGCCGGTTACAACCCGATCGAAACGTCCCGGCCCGCCGAACGGATCGAGACGGAAAATCCGGCGATCACATCGATGAACGCAATCACCATCAGGATGAAAAACACCTGGGTTGCGGCATCGCGCACCAGCAGAAATTCAACCAGAAACGCGACGAAAACCAGCATCGAGAACATGTGATCGATCACCGACCACGGCCCGGTACGTGTGGCTTTCAGCACCTCGATAAACAGCAGCACCAGCGAGACCACTATCAGCAGATCGCCGAGGCTCATCGTCCACGTCGCGCCCGACATCATCGACAATGACGTGACCGTGGATCCCAGACCTGCAACGCCGCCACCAATCAACCCGATCAGAACCAGATTGTAGGCGATCAGCGGAACGATCATCAGCGGTATGGCAGCGAGCATGGGAAACCCCTCGTGTAAGCAATGGACGGTGCTGAGAGCAGGACCTCATTCCGGCCGCGCTCCGTCCCCGGCGCGACCGTTGGCGACAATGCGAAATCAATCCACCGAGCGCAAGCCGCCCCGCCGGGTTTATTCGCCAGACCTAAAAAACCCGGTCACTCACCAGAAGCATAGACGACGAGAAGATCCTTGGCGTCGATCTGGTCGCCGGTCTTGACGAGAACCTCGCTCAGCACCCCGTCGCGCTCGGCATGGATCGCCGTTTCCATCTTCATCGCTTCGATCGACACCAGCACATCGCCCGCGGTTACCTCTTGTCCAGCAGAAACAGCGACTGTCGAAATCACGCCGGGCATCGGAGCGCCTACCTGAGCGTCATTGCCGATCTCCGCCTTGCGCCGCGCCGCTGATCCGGAAGCGCCGTGCGCCCTGTCTGGCACCTTGACCCGCCGTGGCTGCCCGTTGAGCTCGAAGAACACCGTGACCATGCCCTTGTCGTCGGGCTCGCCCTGGGCCAGATTCTGGACCACCAGCGTTTTGCCTTTCTCGATCTCGACGAACAGCTCGCCGCCCACCGGTATTCCGTAGAAATAGGCAGGTGTGGGCAGCATGGAGACCGGACCATAGGTCTCGGTCGCCAGTGCAAAATCGGTAAACACCTTCGGGTACATCAGGTACGACGCAAACTCGTTTTCGCTGATCTCGCGTTCCAGCTTGGTTTCGATGTCTGCGCGCTCGGCTTTTAGATCGGCATCCGGCAACAACGAACCGGGACGCGCGGTGTAGGCTTCCTCTCCCTTGAGCACCTTGCTCTGCAGTCCTTTCGGCCATCCGGCAGGCGGCTGACCAAGGTCACCGCGCATCATCGAAACCACCGAATCAGGGAACGAAACGTCCTTGGCCGGGTTCTCAACGTCAGCAACGCTCAGATCCTGGCTGACCATCATCAGCGCCATGTCGCCCACCACTTTCGATGATGGCGTCACCTTGACGATATCGCCGAACATCTGGTTGGCATCGGCATAGGCCTGCGCCACTTCATGCCAGCGGGTCTCAAGCCCCAGTGAACGCGCCTGCTCCTTGAGATTGGTGAACTGCCCTCCCGGCATTTCATGCAGATAGACTTCCGATGCCGGCCCCTTGAGGTCACTCTCGAACGCCGCGTACTGGTTACGCACGGCCTCCCAGTAAAACGAAATCCGGCGGATCCACTCGGTATCGAGACCGGGATCGCGTTCATGACCCTTGAGCGCTTCGACAATCGAGCCCAGGCAAGGCTGCGAGGTATTGCCCGACAGCGCATCCATCGCCGCATCGACAGCGTCAACACCGCTGTCGACTGCAGCCAGCACGGTCGCAGCCGAAATCCCCGACGTGTCATGGGTATGGAAATGGATCGGCAGATCGGTGGCTTCGCGCAGGGCCTTGAACAATTGCCGGGCAGCGGCTGGTTTCAGCAGTCCGGCCATGTCCTTGAGCGCGATGATATGCGCCCCTGCCTTCTCAAGCTCCGCCGCAAGACCGGTGTAGTACTTCAGATCGTATTTCGGCCGCGCGGAGTTCAGAATATCGCCGGTGTAGCAGATTGTCGCTTCACACAGCTTGTTCTCTTCGGCCACCGCATCCATCGAGACGCGCATGTTCTCGACCCAGTTGAGGCAATCAAACACCCGGAACAGGTCGATACCGCCTTGCGCAGCCTGGCGCACGAACTGCTTGACCACATTGTCGGGGTAGTTCTTGTAGCCGACGCCATTGGCGCCACGCAGCAGCATCTGCAACAACAGGTTCGGCGCGCCCTCACGCACTTTCGCAAGCCGCTCCCATGGGTCTTCGGTCAAGAACCGCATCGATACGTCAAAGGTCGCACCGCCCCAGCATTCGAGCGACAACAGGTCCGGCAGCGCCCGCGCATAGGTTCCGGCAATGGCCGCAATATCATATGTGCGCATCCGTGTGGCCAGCAGCGACTGATGGCCGTCGCGCATGGTCGTATCGGTGATCAGCACACGCTTTTGCGCCCGCATCCAGCCAGCGAATTGCTTCGGGCCAAGCTCGTCGAGCAATTGTTTTGTTCCGGGCTGCACATCACCTTCAACATGCGGAACACGCGGCGCAGCCGCATCGGCCAGTGGCAGCGGGCGGCCCTTTGTCTCGGGATGTCCATTGACGGTCACATCGGCCAGATAAGTCAGAAGTTTTGTAGCGCGGTCCTGCCGCTTGACCTGCTCGAACAGTTCCGGCGTGGTGTCGATAAACCGCGTTGTGTAGGTGTTGTTGAGAAACTCCGGGTGACCGATGATCGCTTCCAGAAAGGTCAGGTTTGTCGCCACACCCCGGATCCGGAATTCACGCAACGCCCGGTCCATCCGGTGGATTGTTTCCTCTGGCGTCGGCGCCCAGGCGGTCACCTTTTCAAGTAGCGGATCATAGAATCGGGTGATCACCGCCCCGGAATAGGCCGTGCCGCCATCAAGCCGGATGCCAAAACCGGTGGCACCGCGATAGGCCGTGATCCGGCCGTAGTCGGGAATGAAATTCTGCTCGGGATCTTCCGTGGTGATGCGGCACTGCAGCGCGTGGCCATTGAGCCTGATCTCGGACTGTGGCGGCACGCCGGACGCCGGTGTGCCGATAACTTCGCCTTCCAGAATATGGATCTGCGCCTTGACGATATCGATGCCGGTCACTTCCTCGGTCACCGTGTGCTCGACCTGGATACGCGGATTGACCTCGATGAAATAGAAGGCGCCGGTATCGATATCCATCAGATACTCGACCGTGCCCGCACCGACATAGCTGGTGGCATTGGCGATTTTCAGCGAATAGGCCGCGAGTTCCTGACGTTGAGCTTCGCTCAGATAAGGAGCCGGTGCACGCTCAACGACTTTCTGGTTGCGACGCTGCACCGAGCAGTCACGCTCGAAAAGATGCACGGCATTGCCGTGGGTGTCGCCAAGGATTTGGCTTTCGACATGGCGCGCCCGCTCCACCAGCTTCTCAAGATAGACCTCGTCCTTGCCGAAGGCTGCCATCGCTTCGCGCTTGGCCTCAACCACTTCGCGGGCCAGATCTTTCGGATCACGGATGGCGCGCATGCCGCGACCGCCGCCACCCCAGGAGGCCTTAAGCATGATCGGATATCCGATTTCATCGGCCATACGCGCCACTTCAGCCATGTCGGCGGGCAGCGGTTCTGTTGCCGGAACCACCGGGACGCCGATTTCGATGGCGAGATTGCGAGCGGAAACCTTGTTGCCAAGGCGCCGCATTGTTTCGGCCCGCGGACCGATAAAGATGATCCCGGCGGCATCGCAGGCGTCAACGAACTCGGGGCTTTCCGACAACAGCCCGTAACCGGGATGGATAGCGTCGGCGCCCGAGAGCTTCGCAACCCGGATCACCTCCTCAATTGACAGGTAGCTTTCAATGGGACCCAGATCCCGCGCCAGATGCGGTCCGCGGCCCACCTGGTAGGATTCATCCGCCTTGAACCGATGCAGCGCGAGCTTGTCTTCCTCGGCCCAGATCGCGACTGTTTTCATGCCCAGCTCGTTGGCTGCGCGAAACACGCGAATGGCGATTTCCGAACGGTTGGCGACAAGAATCTTGGAGATCGGCACAGAGAGGCTCCCGGGTTTGGGCGAAGAAACCGGGGTCGTATCCAACCCCGCCGTCAATCATTAGCGTCTGTTTTGCTGCAGTGCAAATCAGGAAATGAGGCCAAGCCTGAATGCGATCGCCACCACATGATGACGGTTTTTTGCCTGCAGTTTGTCCTGGATGCCGTTCATGTACCAATCGACCGTGTGGGCCGAAAGTCCGAGCGTCGCGCCCATCTCGTTCGAGGTCATTCCGTGGCCCAGATATTCCAGAGTTTCCATCTCCCGCCGGGTCAACGGCACCGAGACCGGACGGCTGAGACGCTCATGCGCCTCCGGGTCAAGAGCTTCAAGCAGCTCCCAGAATGCCTTCTTCGACAGCGCATCCATCATCGCCATCTGCGATGGGGACAGCTCGACCGGGCGGCCTGCAACCGTTAGCACCCCGACAAGGCCGCGACGCCCGTGGACCGGAAAAACATATCCGTCATCAAGGCCAAAGCGCCGCGCATCGACCATCATCCTTTCCATGCGCTTGTGATGAGCATCTTCCTTGAAAGCCTCCATGGACTCACGCCAACGATAGCCGCGCTGGCTATGCCCAAGATATTTGATGGTCGGATCCACGGCTGCGTATTTGCGCTTCACATAAAGCTCGGGCCAGCCCTTTGGCCACTTCCCTTCAAGCATGATATCGGTTGCCACACTCTCCGGTCCCGGATGTCTGACAAGGGTAAAGTAGTCGAAGCCGAGCCCAGTTATAACATTGGTGAGCCGCGCACGGATGCTCTCTGCGCCTTCTTCGTCGTTTCTCTTTGCATCAAGAAATTGCAGAACGGCGTTCATTAGCATGGTAAACTCCAGAGTATCGAAATCGGAATCAGTAATTAAAAAGCAGTAGATTTTTTAGTAAAAACAGGTTCACAATGGCATTGTAATACTAAATATCGCAGTCAACTCAAATTTTCTTTGCAACTTGGCCACGCGAAAGTGCCCTGTACGTACAGATCTCAGGCAGCTCAGCACCTGCGGAATGCAACACGCGGAACCAATCTCCATTACCTGGCTTCCGACTTGCCCCGAGCCGTCGGGGATAATGTAAGATGAAAACGCCGCGCCTTCAATTGAAAACGCGGCGTTGAAACAGCTTGAACAAATGCGGCAGCCCGATGCCTGAAGCTTAGATACAGGCTTCGAAAAGCGCTTTGGTGTTTTCGGTCGTCAGCGTCACAGGATTGCCGCCGGCGCTCGGGTCTTCGAGTGCCATTGCGGTCATCTCGTCGATCCGGTCACGTCCAACGCCGAGCTCTGCCAGCTTGTCGGGAACACCAAGGTCCGCACGAAGCTTCAGCACATACTCATAAAAACCGTCGAAACCGCCGTCGATACCCATATAGGCCGCAGCACGCGCGATTCGATCCTCGATCACCGGGCGATTCATCACCAGCACCGGCGGCATCACCACCGCATTGGTCATGCCGTGGTGGGTGTTGTAGACCGCGCCGACCGGGTGCGACAGCGCATGAATTGCACCAAGCCCCTTCTGGAACGCAACCGCACCCATTGCCGCCGCACTCATCATTTCGGCGCGGGCATCAATGTTGGAGCCGTCGGCAACCACCAGCGGCAGGTTTTCCTTGACCAACCGCATGCCCTCGAGCGCGATACCCTGGCTCATCGGATGGTAGAACGGCGACGAATAGGCTTCCAGGCAATGCGCGAACGCATCCATGCCGGTGCCCACGGTGATGATCTTCGGCATACCCACCGTGAGTTCCGGATCGCAGATGGTCACTGCCGGGAGCAGTTTAGGGTGGAAAATGATCTTCTTCACATGGGTCTGCGAATTGGTCAGAACCCCCGCGCGGCCGACTTCCGAGCCCGTGCCCGCCGTCGTCGGCACGGCAATGATCGGCGCGATGGCGTCACCATTGGCGCGGGTCCACCAGTCACCGATATCCTCGAAATCCCAGACTGGACGGCTCTGGCCTGCCTGAAACGCGATCAGCTTGCCCAGATCAAGCCCGGAACCGCCGCCAAAGGCGATGACGCCATCATGCCCACCGGCCTTGAACACAGCGACGCCTGCAGCGAGGTTGATGTCGTTCGGGTTCGGATCAACCTCGGAAAACATCGCACGGCCAAGGCCTGCGGCTTCCAGAAGATCAAGCGCATTGGCCGTGATAGGCAGAGAGGCCAGCCCGCGGTCGGTGACCAGAAGCGGCTTTTTCATACCGGCTGCAGCGCAGGCTTCAGCAAGTTCCGAAATGCGGCCAGCGCCAAAACGGATTGCGGTGGGATAGGACCAGTTGGCACGCGGGCTCATGCGGATTTCTTTCTCAGGTGGTAGGATTTGGGACGGGTGAGGTTTTGGAAGCCGATTTCCGACAGCGAACCGCCGCGGCCGGTGGCCTTGCAGCCGGTCCAGCACAGCGCCGGATCGAGGTAATCGGCCCGGTTCATGAACACGGTGCCGGTCTCGATCTCGTTACCGATACGCGCAGCTCGCTCGGTGTCGTTGGTCCACAGCGAAGCGGTCAGGCCGAACTGACAATCATTGATCAGTGCGAGCGCTTCCTCGTCGCTATCGACCGGCATGATGCCGACTACAGGACCGAAGCTCTCGTCGCGCATGACCCGCATGTCGTGGGTCACATCGACCAGCACCTGCGGCATCAGATAAGCGCCACCATCATCGGCGGGGTACTGCTTGGGATCAATCAGCCCGCGCGCGCCGGCGTCAATGGCTTCCTTGGTCTGGGCCCGGACTTCCTTGGCGAAACGCACATTGGCCATGGGCCCGATGGTTGTCTCCTGCTCCAGCGGATTGCCGAGCTTGAGTCCCGACGAAACCCAGGCCGCAGCCTTCTCGACAAATGCCTCGTAAAGCGGCCGCGCGATGTAGAGCCGCTCGATGCCGCAACAGCACTGCCCGGCATTGAACATGGCGCCGTCCATCAGCGTATCGATGGCCCAATCAAGATCAGCGTCTTCCATGACGTAGCCGGGATCCTTGCCGCCAAGCTCCAGTCCGAGGCCGGTGAAGGTCCCGGCAGCTGCGCGCTCGATCGCCTTGCCGCCACCCACGGAACCAGTGAAATTGATGAAGTTGAAGCTTCCGGCCGAAATCAGCTTTTCCGTTCCCGGATGATCCAGGAACAGGTTGATGAATACATCTTCCGGCAACCCGGCCTCAGCGAAGGCGCGGACCATGCGTTCGCCGACCAGCAGCGTTTGCGTTGCGTGCTTGAGCACCACGGTGTTGCCGGCAATCAATGCCGGTACGACCGTGTTGATAGCGGTCATGTAGGGGTAGTTCCACGGCGCGACGACGAACACGACGCCGTGCGGAACGTGCTCGATGCGGCGTTCAAACTGTGCCGAATTCTCGACCTCGATCGGTGCCAGCGCCCGAGCGGCGATCTCGGCCATGTAATTGGTGCGCTCGTTGACGCCGCCGAACTCGCCGCCGTAGCGGATCGGACGGCCCATCATCCAGGCCAGTTCCGGCACCACTTCGTCGCTCATCTCGTTGAGCCGGGCGACGCCGGCCTTCACCAGCGCGATGCGCTCTTCCAGAGGCCGCCGGGCCCAGTCCTTCTGGGCCTTGCGCGATCGGGCGACCGCTGCTGCCGCGTCGTCGACGCTCATGACCGGGCGTTCGGCATAGACCGATCCGTCAACCGGCGATATCAGTTTCAAACTGCTCATTGCTTGGTCTCCTTGGGCGGCCCGCCACCTCTCCGGGGCGGTGCCAGCCATCAAACGTGTTGTCTGGGTTCAGTATTCAGGCGCGCTCGAAGCCGCGCGCGATTTCCCAATCAGTCACAGCCTTGTCGAATTCTTCCTGTTCCCACTCGGCGCAGCGCACATAATGGTCAACCACCGCGTCGCCCATCGCCGCGCGCAGCATTTTGGAGTTGCGCAAGGTTTCGGTGGCCGTCCGCAGCGTCGATGGAATGTGCTTGGCTTCAGCGTTCTCGTAGATATCGCCGCCTGTCGGCGGCGCCAGTTCCAGCTTGTCTTCGATGCCCTTGATTCCGGCAGCCAAAAGCGCGGCCTGGGCAAGGTAGGGGTTCATATCGGACCCGCCAATGCGGCATTCGACGCGAACCGCCTTGCTGCCTTCGCCGCACAAACGGAATCCGGCGGTGCGGTTGTCGACCGACCACACCGTGCGGGTCGGCGCGAATGTACCCTTCATGAAACGCTTGTAGCTGTTGACATAGGGTGCCATGAAGCAGGTGTAATCGGACGCATATTCGATCAAACCCGCCATGAAGTGGCGCATCAGCTCAGACATGCCGTGCTCACCGTTTTCGTCGCGGAAGACCGGGGTCTTGCCGGACCACAGTGACATGTGGACATGCGAGGACGAGCCGACCTTGCCGGCATTCCATTTCGGCAGGAATGTCACCGAACGGCCCTGCGCCCAGGCGATCTCCTTGACCGCATGCTTGGCGATCGTGTGGTGATCGGCGCAATCAAGCGCTTCGGCGTAGCGGATGTTGAGCTCTTCCTGACCGGCCTCGGCCTCGCCCTTGGAATTCTCGATCGGAATGCCGGCTGCGAAGAGATGATTGCGGATCGGCCGCATGACCCCCTCTTCCTTGGTGGTCTGAAGGATGTGGTAATCCTCATTATAGGCGCTGATCGGCGTTAGCTCGCGGTAGCCCGATTGGGCCAGTTCGCGGAAGCTCTGCTCGAACAGGAAGAATTCCAGCTCGGTGGCCATCATCGCCTCGTAGCCAAGCTCCTTCAGCCGGGCAATCTGGACCTTCAGAACCTGACGTGGTGACTGCGCAACCGGCTCGTGGTTGTGATGATCCAGCAGATCACACAGCACCATGGCGGTGCCTTCAAGCCAGGGAACCCGGCGCATCGTCGAAAGATCGGGCTTCATCACATAGTCGCCGTAGCCGGCCCGCCAGCTGGTGGTCGCATAGCCATCCGGCGTCGCCATTTCGAGGTCCGTCGCCAGCATGTAGTTGCAGCAATGGGTTTCCTGATGGCTCGAGTCGATGAAGTTCTGCACATGGAAACGCTTGCCCATCAGGCGGCCCTGCATGTCGACACAGCACACCAGCACGGTGTCGATATCGCCGGAGCCTGCGGCGGTTTTCAGCTCGTCAAAAGAAAGGTTTCCGGCCATGTGATCTGATCCTGGTAAACTGCCCCGGTGGGCATGGATTTTGGGAGCCGCTGTAGCGGCAAACCGCCCCCCGAAGCAAGCCGGGAGGCGGAAATCTCAAACGTCGGCGTCCTCAGCTTTCGCCGTAAGGGAAGCCCGCTGAGTTGATGACCTTGTTGTAGTCCTTGAAGATCGAGATCACCTTCGCCTTGGTTTCGCTTTCCGCGGCGACTTCATCCCAGAACTTCACGGCAGCGTCTTCGACCTGCTTCCACTCGGCAGCAGGAACCGAACGCAGCTTCAGCTTGTCGCCGGTGGCGCGTAGCTTGGCTTCGCCGCCCCAGTACCACTGGTTGCGGAAGGTGTGCGTTGCTTCCATGCAGGAGACGTAGAGCGCCTTGAGATGTTCCGGTAGGGCGTTCCACTTTTCCTCGTTGGCGAACCAGGAGCCGATCCAGGCACCCGAGATATTATTGGTCAGGAAGTAATCGGTCACATCGGCCCAGCCGACAGTGTAGTCCTCGGTGATACCCGACCAGGACATGCCGTCGAGTTCGCCGGTCTGCACAGCAACTTCCGCATCTTCATACGGGATCGAAACCGGCACCACACCGAACTGGGTGAGGAAGCGGCCGGCTGTCGGGAAAGTGTAGAGCTTGAGGCCGTCGAGATCGGCAACGCTCTTGATTTCCTTCTTGGTGTTGAAATTGCACGGATCCTGGCCGGCTGCCGAAAGCCAGACGACGCCGGTTCCGGAATAGGCCTCACGCCAGATGTCGGCCAGGCCATACTGCTGGAACAGCACCGGCACGTCGAGGATCGAGCGGGTGGCAAACGGGAAGTAGCCGCCGAACAGACCCACTTCAACCGGCGACGCCATGGAATCGTCATCCGAATGCACGGCATCGATGGTGCCGGCCTGCATGGCGCGGAACAATTCGCCGGTCGGCACGATCTGGTCGGCAAAGAACAGCTCGATCACCATTTCGCCATTGGCTGCCTTGTTGAAGGCATCGACGAAAGGCTGCGTCACGAACTGACCCAGCGTTGCACCGGCATAGGTCTGCATGCGCCACCGGATCGGCTCCTGCGCGACGGCTGCGGGAGCTGCGAGTGTTGCACCGGCGGCAGCACCGGCTGCAACGCCGGCCTTGGTGAGAAATTGACGCCTCTTGAGATTGCTCATGCTGTTCTCCTTTTTGGTTTCGTCTTCTTTGGATTTGCTCGTTTCAGCCCCGGAGTTTGCCGCGGAATTGCTCCGGCAGCCACAATGCGATTTCCGGGAATATCATCACGATCACCAATGTGAGCAACATGACCGCGACGAAAGGAATGACGGACTGATAGATATGACGCAGCTTGATTTCCGGCGGCGCCATGGCGCGCATCAGGAACAGATTGTAGCCGAATGGCGGCGTCATGTAAGCGATCTGACAGGTGATGGTGTAAAGTATGCCGTACCAGACCAGATCAAAGCCAAGGATCTTGACCAGCGGTACATAGAGCGGCGCAACAATCACGAGCATCGCCGTGTCGTCCAGAAATGTTCCCATCAGCAGGAAACTCAGCTGCATCAGGATCAGCACATGCCATGGCTCAAGGCCAAGCTGCCCAAGGAAAAAGTTCTCGATCGCGCGCACTGCGCCCAGACCGTCGAAAACAGCTCCGAAACAAAGTGCGGCCAGAATGATCCACATGAACATGCAGGAAATACCCAGCGTCTTGCGCATGACATTTTCCATCACCTCGCGGTTTAGCCGACCCTTGATAAACGCTGCCGCCATCGACGACACAGCGCCTACCGCCGAGCTTTCCACCAGACTGGTGTAGCCCATCAGGAACAGGCCGTTCATCAGGAAGAAGATCATGAACGGCAGGATGCCCGCCCTGAGCAGACTGATCCGTTCTTTCCAGGTAATGGCGTCACGCTCTTCCTTGGGAAGCGGTGGTCCGAGATGCGGCTGCAGCTGGCAGCGAACGAAAATATAGAGGATGAACAATCCGGCCATCAGCAGGCCCGGAAACACGCCTGCGAGCCACAACTGGCTGACCGGTTGCCGGGCGATCATGCCGTAAAGCACCAGCACCACCGATGGCGGGATCAGAATTCCGAGCGAGGACCCGCCCTGGATCACCCCGGTGATCATCACCTTGTCGTAGTTGCGCCTGAGCAGTTCCGGCAGCGCGATGGTGGCACCGATTGCCATGCCGGCCACCGACAGCCCGTTCATCGCCGAGATCACCACCATCAGGAAGATCGTGCCGATGGCGAGCCCGCCCGGCACCGGGCCGAACCAGACATGAAACATCCGGTAAAGATCATCGGCGATCCGGCTTTCAGACAGCATGTAGCCCATGAAAATGAACATCGGCAGCGTTAGCAGCGGATACCATTTCATCAGCTTGATCGACTGCGTAAAGGCGATCTCGACGCCGCCAGTGCCCCACAGCGGCAGCGCCGCGATCACCGCGACAGCACCGATCACGCCAAACACACGTTGCCCGGTCAGCAACAGCGCCATCATCGAGGCGAACATGAACAGCGCGATAAGTTCGTAGCTCAAAGGCCCGCCTCACTTGCATGGTTGACGCTGACGCCGCGCAGATAAAGAATGTCCCGGAACAATTCTGCGATGGTCTGCAGCAGCATCAGAAGGATGCCGATAACAGCGATGACCTTGACCGGCCACATGTAAGGCCGCCACACCGAATGCGCCCGCTCGCCCCACTCGATGGCATAGGTCGTGCTCGAAACGCCACCGTAAAGCAGCACACAGAGATAGAAAATCAGAAACAGCACCGTGACTGAATCGATAGCCGCCTTGCGGCGCGGCGACCACATTCCGTAGATCAGATCCATCCGCACGTGATCGCCCATCTGCATCGAATAGGCACCACCGAGCAGATAGTACCCGACCATGATGAACTGGGCCAATTCGAGCGTCCACAGCGCCGGCGAGCCTGCGTATTTGGAGATTGAAGACCAGAACAGCACCCCCATCAGCACGAAGATCAGGTACATTGCAAAGCGCCCGACACGCCGGTTGAAGCCGTCGACCGCGCGGATGTAGGTTTCGAGAAACCTCATGCTCCGGCATCCCCCGTACAGTTTGGTTGATCCCGCCAGCAGGCCGGATTGCCACATTCACGCGTTATCATGCCTGCCCTTCCCCGTTCAGCCGCGCAAGCGACATACCAAGAAGTTCCGCGATGCGCCCGGTCCAGATCGTCTGGCCGGCATCGTCGGAAATGAGATCGTTGCGGATCTCAAGCATGACGTTAGCGATTTGTCTGGTCAATCCATGCCGCTGCAGCGTGTGGGTCACACCGTCCTGAGGACCATAGGGGTAGTTCCGCAAAACCTGATCCAGTTCCAGCGCCGCAGACGCATCAAGCATGACATCAGCCAGACGGCTGTCCTCATCGTGCAGGATACCCAGATGCCCGTGGCGACGCGTCCCGAAATAGATTGGCGTAAAGGAATGAACCGTCACCAGGACCACACTGCGCCCCGCCATCAATCGCGCTTCGATCAGCGCGTCGATGGCCTCATGGAACGGATGATAAAACGCGTCGGCCCGGCGCGCCTTGTCCTTGGCGCTGAGCCCGACATTGCCCGGCACATCGTAGATTTCGCTGCGCACGGGGTAGGCGCCATCCGCTTCCGGCGGCCGGTTGCAATCATAGGCGAGCCGCGAAAACCGTTGGGACACCAGCGTCGCGTCAAGCCGATCCGACAGCATCTCTGCGACGGCCTGTGCGCCGATATCCCAGGCGATATGGCTCGCAAGCTTGATCTCGTCGAGCCCCATGGTTCCGAGCGCCTTCGGCAATGTCTTGGAGGCATGCTCGCACACCAGCACGACTTCGCTCGCCCCGTCCGGATGGCGGATAGCAAAAGCAGGCCCTTCTGACGGTTCTATCAGCGCGTCATCTTGCATCTTGGTTTCTGGTCCCCGGCGGGCCTCGTCTGGATTTTCCCTTGTCGTAACAATGATTAGGATTGCCCAAACAATGTCAATCCTGTAATTTTTATTACATCGCTCGCAGATCGGAAACGGGAAACCTGAAATGGCCATACGCGAACAGGTTCAGGCGGCACTTGGAACATTGCCCGGCGCCGAGAAAAAGATCGCCCACGCGTTTCTCGCGAACTACCCGAGCATCGGGTTGTCAACGATTGCCGAGCTTGCAGCGCTCGCTGGCACAAGCGCACCGACCGTGTTGCGTTTTGTCACCCGGCTCGGGTTTGACTCCTATCCGGCTTTCCAGCGCGTTCTGCGCAGCGATGTGCAGGCACAGCTGATGTCGCCGCTCGAACGCGCTCGCAGCACCGGTCCGGTTACCGACAACCCTGCGCTGAAGGCCAGTTTTGCAAGAATTTCCGCGAACCTGGACGCCACCTTGAAAGCAGTGCCGGAAAGCGAATTCGAGGCTGCCTGCGACCTGCTCTCTGACCAGAAATCCACTGTCTACCTGTTGGGTGGCAGGTTCACCGATTCAATCGCTGCCTACATGGCCGCACATCTGAAAATCATCCGCCCCAATGTAAGGCATTTCGGCGGGCAAACCTCGACCTGGCGCGATCAACTGCTCGACGTCCGTCCCGGAGATGTCGCGGTGTTGTTCGACATCCGTCGCTATCAATCCGACCTGGTACGGCTGGCTGAACTCATGGTCGAGCGCAAGGCCCGCATCCTGCTGATCACCGATCCCTGGCTATCGCCGATTGCCCGTTCGGCGCGCGTGGTGCTGCCCTGCGTCGTCGACGCCAACCGCACCTGGGATTCCAGCGTCACGCTGATGGCTCTGGCCGAAGCGCTGATCGACCGCGTCTCCCGCGTCCAGTCCGACAGCGCCCGCGCTCGCATGCAGGCACTGGAGGATATCCACTGGAACAACCTGCAGGGCAGATGAGACCGCTCACGTTCCCCGCGACGGGACAGACACGCGCGCTTGCGCAAAGCGACCGCATCAAATACCCATCGAATATGGATCAGCAAACCGCATTGGACGCCTTTTCGGCACTTAGTCAGGAAACTCGGCTTGCCGTGTTCCGGCTTTTGGTCACGGCAGGTCCGGAAGGCATGACCTCCGGAGACATCGGCGAAAGCTTGAATGTCCGGCAAAACACCATGTCGACCAATCTCGGCATATTGCTCAAGGCAGGATTGGTCCGCAGGGTTCGTGATGGGCGCAATGTCCGCTATCACGCAGATCACTCAGGCATCAGCGGCCTTCTCGGTTTCCTGCTCGAAGACTGCTGCGGAGGCAACCCCGATCTGTGCCAGCCGATCATCCGTCAGCTTTCCTGCACCTGACCGCCGCTCACGCTGGCGAAGTTGCCCGGCGATAAAGATGCCATGTCGCATGCCCCAGTACCGGCAACACCAGCAACAGCCCGACAAAGGCCGGCAGCAGCGCCACAAGAGTGGCAAGACCAACGACAAACCCGAATCCGAGCATCGGCACAGGGTTTTTGACCACAGTGGCAATGCTGGTGATCATGGCAGTGACGAAATCCACTTCGCGCTCGGCCAGCATCGGCAAGGCGATCACCGTGGTTGAAAACAGCACCGTCGCCAGAAAAGCCCCGACAATGGTTCCCACCACCAGAAAGCCCCAGCCTTCCGGTGTCGACAACACGATCTCGACAAACCGGTCCCAGCTCGAAAACGACTTGAACCCCAGGAACAGCGCAAACAGCAAGCGCACCTGGTAGACCCATATCCAGAAGATGAACATCACGACAAAGGCCATCCAGCCAAGCTGACGCTCGCGCTGGTAAAACACCTGTGCCAGCACACCCTTAGGTGTGATTGGTTCGCCCATCCGCCGCCGCCGGCTGACCTCATACAGACCCACCGCGACAAACGGCCCGAGCAAGGGAAATCCGATGGCCAGCGGAATGATCATCCACGGTGATCCGACGCGGGTGACAAACCCGAGGATCAGCAGCCCGCCAAGCATGTAGATGCCGCCAAAGAACAGGCCGTATCCCGGATGGGCCTTGAAGTCCTCCCATCCATCTTTCAGGCTCGCGCGCACATCATCAATCGACAGCACGCGAATTTGCGGCGCACCGATCGGATTGCCCTCAGTCAACCCGCCTGTCTTGTTGGTCATGATGTCCCCTCCGTCTCGCTCAAATCAAGGTGTACGTGTCCCCGATCGAGCTTGCCTGAACAATGATCCTGATCAACCGGCGCATTGGCGGGGAACACTGAATTCCACTTGCAAGTGGCTGTTTTCGTGTTGTCTGCAGCCAAACTCTTCGGGCCGCTTTGGTAATGATGCGCCGCACCACTACGTGTGGCAGGTGCGCCGGTGCTGGTTTTACCGGGTGTCCTCGCCAGTTCCCAACCAGACCGGGAGTTTCACGTGTCCGCCATCATCATCGCCGTTCTCGTTCTTGCAACAGCATCAAGTGGCGCGCTGTTCAAACCCGGGGAATGGTACCGCGGCCTCCAGCGTCCCTCCTGGACCCCGCCCAACAGGGCTTTCCCATTGGTCTGGAGTATTCTCTACATAGCGATTGGCATTTCCGGCTGGCTGGTCTGGCAGGCCGGTGGTGCAGGCATCGCCATGGGACTGTGGCTTGCACAACTGGTCTTCAACGCGGCCTGGTCGTGGCTGTTTTTCGGCCGCCATCGCATGGATCTCGCGTTTGCCGACATCTGCCTGCTGTTGCTGACCATCCTTGCCTATATCGCCGTCACCAGCACTCTATCGCCGCTCGCGGCTCTGCTGTTTGCGCCCTATGCCGCCTGGGTCGCGCTTGCAGCCACTCTCAACCGGTCAGTCTGGCGGCTCAACAGCGTCTAAACGAACTTTCGCCATCAAACCGCTTCCAATTCGCCGGTTGGCGTTTTAGAGCCGTTCATCTTTAAATGGAATCGTTTGAGCGCTGGGATTTCGTAATCTGGCAAGGAGCGTGCGGCGACGCCCAGAGTGCGAAAGAACAGGCTCACACGATTGCCTGGAGGACTTACACTGCAATCGCGGAAGCACCGCGATTGCCTTGCTTGTATGTCTTTTTCGCACCAGCGTCGTCAAAATCCTCGCTTGATGCGCGGCATCGTGACTGCGGTGTCTTCCTAGCTGGCGCGAAAATCCATTCCATCAAACTGCTTCCATTTAAAGATGAACGGCTCTAGGTAGTGCCCATCCTGAAAGCTCCCTGCGTTCCGCAAACTGCAAGCCGAGGCCCCGATGTCCATGTCCCCGTTTGTTGCCCCGCAAGCCCGTCGTGCAAGTGTCGCGGTCGATGTCGGCGGCGTTCTGGTTGGCGGTGGCGCCCCGGTTGTGGTCCAGTCGATGACCAACACCGACACCGCCGACATCGACGCCACCGTGGCCCAGGTCGCAGCGCTTCACAGCGCCGGATCGGAAATTGTTAGGATCACCGTCGATCGCGAAGAAAGCGCCGCCGCAGTTCCGAAGATCCGTGAGCGGCTTGAACGGCTCGGCCTTGATGTCCCGCTGGTCGGTGACTTCCATTACATCGGCCACAAGCTTCTGGCAGATCACCCGGCTTGCGCCGAGGCGCTGGCCAAATACCGGATCAATCCGGGCAATGTCGGCTTCAAGGACAAGAAAGACCGGCAGTTTATCGAGATCATCGAAATGGCGATCCGCTATTCCAAGCCGGTTCGCATCGGCGTCAACTGGGGCTCGCTCGATCAGGTTCTGCTGACCCGCCTGATGGACCAGAACGCCGAAAACGGCTCACCGCTCTCGGCCCGTGATGTAACACGTGAGGCGATCATCCAGTCGGCCCTGCATTCGGCGGCCCTCGCCGAGGAAACCGGGCTTGAGCGCAACCGCATCATCCTCTCTGCCAAGGTTAGCCAGGTGCAGGATCTGATCGCCGTCTATTCCGAACTTGCCCGCCGCTCCGACCACGCGCTGCATCTGGGACTGACCGAAGCCGGCATGGGCTCGAAAGGCATTGTCGCCTCATCAGCGGCCATGGGGATCGTGCTTCAGGCCGGCATAGGCGACACCATCCGCGTTTCCCTGACCCCGGAACCCGGCGGCGACCGCACCCGTGAAGTCATCGTCGCTCAGGAGCTGCTGCAGGTCATGGGTTTCCGGCAGTTCGTGCCGGTGGTCGCCGCCTGTCCCGGTTGCGGCCGCACCACGTCCACCGTGTTCCAGCAGCTCGCCCGCACCATCGAGGATGACCTAAGGCGCAATATGCCGGCCTGGCGTGACAAATATCCCGGTGTCGAAGGCCTGCAGGTTGCCGTCATGGGCTGCATCGTCAATGGCCCCGGCGAATCCAAACACGCCGACATCGGCATTTCGTTACCAGGCACGGGAGAGAGCCCGGCAGCGCCGATCTTTATTGACGGCAAGAAAGCCGCGACCCTGCGCGGCCCCAACATTGCCGAGGATTTCCAGGTGATGGTCGCCGACTACATCGAGAAGCGGTTCGGCAAATCCGGCTAGAGCCGTTCAGGCTGACTTTTCCCGGACATGCGCTCTGGGCAGCCAGCGGTCGATCATCGCGCCAAGCTTCTCCGGTGAGATCGGCTTGGAGAGATAATCGTCCATGCCAGCGGCGAGGCAGCGGTCCTCATCGCCCTTCAGCGAGTGTGCGGTGACAGCGATGATCGGTGTTGGCACCAGCCCCTCCCGCGCTTCAATGGCCCGAATTTCGACAGTGGCTTCCAGACCGTTCATCTCCGGCATCGAGACATCCATCAACATCAGGGTCGGCCGCAGCTCGCCCCACATCCTGACAGCTTCAAGTCCGTTGACGGCAAGACTGTGGGTAAGGCCAAGCCCGTCGAGTGTTTGCTGGAACACAATCTGATTGATCGGATTATCTTCCGCCACCAGCACCAGTGGCTCGGACCGTTCAACGATGGCCGGCTTCACCTCGGTGACAACCGGCATTGCCGTGACAACAGAAGCAACCGGCGCGGACTCAAGGGCCCGGCTGGACGCTTGCGCTTGCACTGTCGCAGCGGCTGGTTGCCGGCTCTTGGGAGCGATGTTGGGCTGGCGCAATGCCATTTCCACGGTCTTGCGCAATTGCGCCGTCCGGACAGGTTTGGTCAGCTGCGCGAAGATGTCGAGATGATTGAGCGCTGCCAGCTGGTCCGCCTGATCGACCGATGACAGCACCAGGATCGGAGTGTCTGCAATCTGTGGATCGGACCGGATGGCCTGGGCAACGTCCGCACCCGACATGCCGGGCATCTGAAAATCAAGCACCACCAGATCGATGCCTATACCAAGGCTGGAACGGGCGTGGCGCAGCAGATCAAGCCCGATTTCACCGCCTTCCACCGCCACGCAGTCAAATCCCCAGTCGCGGATCTGCTCGGTCAGGATCATCCGGTTGATGGCATTGTCGTCGACGACCAGAATCCGGCGTCCGGGCAACAGAGCGGACGGCGCTTCAACCGGCACGGCACTTTGCCCGTCAACATCCAATTCAACAGTAAAGCTGAAAGTCGAGCCAACCCCGACTTCGCTTTCGAGTTTGATCTTTCCGCCCATCAGCTCAACCAGACGCGTGGCGATCGCCAGGCCAAGCCCGGTACCTTCATGCTTCCTGGTCGAAGATCCGTCAACCTGGCTGAATTTTTCGAAGATTGTTGCCTGCTTGTCGGCAGGAATCCCCATTCCGGTATCTCGCACATCGATCGAAATCGCCAACCGGTCCGCAGCAGTCTCAGCCTCGACCTTGCGCCAGTTGATTTCGACCATGACGTGCCCATGCTCGGTGAACTTGACGGCATTGCCAACCAGGTTGGTCAGAATCTGCCTGATCCGCCCGGGGTCGCCGATAAGTTTTTCAGGCAGACCGGGCGCGATGCGGACCACCAGCTCTATATCTTTTTCGACTACACGCGACGACATCAGCGTCGCCACATCCTCGGTTGTATCGACCAGATTGAACGGCTTCGGGCTCAGCGTCAGCTGCCCGGCATCGATCTTGGAGAAATCAAGAATATCATTGATGATCTCGAGAAGAGCATTTCCGGACTTCAGAATGACATCGGTAAAGGTGCGCTGCCTTGTATCAAGCTCGGTGCGGGTCAGCAGTTCCGCCATGCCTAAAACACCGTTCATCGGTGTCCGGATCTCGTGGCTCATCGTGGCAAGAAATTCCGACTTCGCCCGGTCCCCCATTTGGGCTTTGGTCAGAGCCGCGTCAATCTCGCGGGTCTTGTCCTGCAACCGTGTGATCATCTTGCGAATGATGATGTCGATAGGCACGAAGACGCCCAGTCCCAGAACAAGCAGAATACCAATCGTTGCAAGTAGGTAGCGCTGCAGCAGTTCACCAAGTTCCAATGATTGGCCGGCGAGGTAATCTCTGAATTGCTCGTGCACAAACAGATTGGAGGGCTGGATGATTTCCGCAAACATGGCACTGATTTCGCGCCCAATCCAGTACATGTCCTTTTTCGTACTTGCCTTGTCCAGCCGCACAGCATCAAGCATCTGCTTGTGATTGATGAATGCGTCCTCTCCGGTCATGTAGCGGGATCGCAACTGAATGGATTTTGTCAGGTCGGCCGGTAACTCGGCCCATTTGTCGCTCAGATGCTTGATTTTCCACCTGGCTCTTTCGAACCGGAAGCGCAAACTGGTGACAGCCGAAACGATATCAGGATCTATCGTCAGGTTTTTCCGGATCTCTCGTTTTTCAGCAAGAGTCGCGCCATCGAGTCTTTTGTCAACGAACGCCTGGTAGTTCACATAGGTCTGCGAAAGCCGCTCACTACGGTCTGCGATGGCACGCATTGCGTGATCAATTTCTGCAAATTCCGCAGCAACGGCACTGATCTGCTGAATCACCCGGTTGCGTTTGCTTTGCTCGGAGAAGAAGAACGTGCAAATCACGGCGAGGGCACTCAGCGAAACGATATACCCGATCCGAAGCGAAATGATCGATCGCCGCGCAACAGCAGTTTCATCCTGATCTTTGCGTTTTTCAGTCATGGTTCTGGCAGCACCTGTTTGTCAGGATATTGCCGTGAGTTGGTTAATTAAAAACGTACAGAATGGCTTCTTCTGGGACGCATCGTGAGAAAGTTCCGGGACATATGCCGAATTAGTGTTCCCGGCTGGCGATAAAACCTGCTGCCTGCCGCAGCGTATCCGCCTCGTCGCCAAAGGGCTCCAGCAGCGAAGCCGCCTCTGCCACCAGTTGGTCCAGCCGATGCCGAGCGGCAGCAACGCCATGCATCGATACCCATGTAGCCTTTCCGCGTCCCTCGTCCTTGCCAGCGGCTTTTCCCAGGGTTGCGGCATCAGACGTCACATCAAGCAGATCATCCGCCAGCTGGAAGGCGAGGCCTATGATCTCGCCGAACCGGGTCATCCGCGCAATCACCTGCTCGTCTGCTCCGGCCGCAAGCGCCCCGGCAGCGCAGGCATAGCGCAAAAGCGCTCCGGTCTTCATCGCCTGCAGCTGCACAATGCCCGCCTCGTCGGGCGCTATCCTTTCCGCACTGAGATCGAGTGACTGACCACCCACCATGCCGCCGACACCGGCAGCCCTTGCAAGCTGATTGACCAGCTTCAATTTGGCTTCGGCGGGCAACTCGGTTTCGGGCGAGGACAGGATATCGAAGGCCAGCGTCAACAAAGCGTCACCAGCGAGAATGGCGGTTGCCTCGTCAAAGGCAATGTGAACCGTCGGCTGACCGCGCCTGAGACTGTCGTCGTCCATTGCCGGCAGATCGTCATGAATGAGCGAGTAGCAATGAATGCATTCGAGCGCCGCCGCCACCCGGCGGGCAGCAACATCCGGCGCGCCCAGCAGCCGTGCCGTCTCGATCACCAGAAACGGCCGCAGCCGCTTGCCGCCATTGAGAACGCCATGCCGCATGGCGCCGATCAGCTCATCCGGGCGGGCAATTTCACCGTCCAGCAGTGTGCCCGAAAGCATGGTCTCCAGCAGCGCCGCCACTTCCCGTGCCGTTGCTTCAAGCCTGCCTGTAAAACTGCTTTCCATATCTCTGCTCATCGCGGTCTCTTGCCATGTCGCTATCATGGGGGCAACGGTTCGTTTGAGGCATTAGAGCGTCGCTCGATGAATTAGCCACGGAAGATCGCCCGGCACAGCCAAGCAACGTGCCCTTCCGTCTGGCCTTGGGCCGGCAGAATCGCTATGCACACACTGAAGGGCCGTCGCGCACGGCAGCACTGATTTGGGAACAGCCAGGTGGCCAGACAGAAATACAGCGGGACCTCCGGGTCACATCAGGCCTCAGACAAACCTCGGCGCAAGTCATTGCTGCGCCGGGTAGTCTCATGGGGCATCGCCATCATCATCCTGGTGTTGCTTCTGCCCTATCTTCTGATCCCGCTGTATGCGCTTCCACAGGTTCGCCCGATCTCCACCCTGATGCTCGGCGAAACCCTCACTGGCAGAGCCTATGAACGGCAATGGGTCGATTTTGATGCCATTGCTCCGGTTCTGGTGCAGTCGGTGATGATGTCGGAGGACGGGCAGTATTGCGCGCACGATGGTATTGACTGGGAGGCGCTAACTCTTGTGATCGATGATGCACTGGACGGCGAAGCCACACGGGGCGCCAGCACCATTCCGATGCAGACAGCAAAAAACCTGTTCCTGCCTTCAAGCCGATCGGTGCTTCGCAAGGCAATGGAAATTCCGCTCGCCATGTGGATGGATGTCGTCTGGTCGAAGAAACGGCTGATGGAAATCTATCTTAACGTCGCTGAGTGGGCGCCGGGCATCTATGGCATCGAAGCCGCCTCGCAAGCCTATTTTGGGGCCCCCGCCGCAAAGCTGTCAGCCCGTCAGGCTGCCCTGCTGGCGGTAACGCTGCCCAACCCGATCAAACGCAATGCCGCCAATCCCTCCCGCGGCATGAACAAGCTGGCCGGGATCATCGAGAAAAGAGCCAGCCAGTCCGGCGCATACATCAAATGCCTTTATGATTGAGTTCAACGGAATTGGCTTTTCCGTGCCTGGTCCACATGCGAGACATCAAGCTTCATTCTTTATGAGGTGTGCTTCATGACCGGCCCAGTCCTTTACATCGGTAACAAGAATTATTCATCGTGGTCGTTCCGGCCCTGGATCGGCATGCGCACCACCGGCATCGATTTTGAAGAAAAGCTTGTGCCGTTCGACATGGCCGCCGGCAATCCGGAGTTCAAGGCGTTCTCACCCACCGGCAAGGTGCCCGTACTGGTCGACGCAGACCTGACCGTCTGGGAATCTCTGGCGATTCTTGATCATGTGGCACGCAAGCATCCCGCGTCAGGTCTCTGGCCGGAGAACCCGGCCGACCGGACCAGGGCGATGGCCATGAGTTCGGAAATGGCCTCATCGTTTCCTGCGCTGCGCTCGGCCTGCCCGATGAACATGCGGCGCGAACGCAAGCCAATTCCAACCACACCCGCCATCCTGGCAGACGTAGCCCGTATCCAGGCGCTCTGGAGCCATTGTCTTGAGGCGAGCGGCGGCCCCTTCCTGTTTGGAGCCTTTTCGATTGCCGACGCAATGTACGCTCCGGTCGTCAACCGCCTCGACGTTTATGCGTTTGAGACGAGTTCGACAGTCGACGGCTATATGGCCCGGATGAAAGCCTTGCCGGCCTGGCGAGAGTGGGAAGCGGAAGGCCGTGCCGAACCATGGATCGTTGGCGAAGACGAAGCCTGACGTTCTCATCCAAAATCGGACTGCGCTCTCGAACGTCGAACTAGATGACCTAAGAGTCAAAAAATCACGCTCACCGCTGGTCAAACCTGCAAATGCCATGTATAAGCCCGGCAAATTTCCGAAATCGGCATGTGTCAGTTTCGGCCCTTGGGTCGACCGTTGGACATGCCTGTACGCTCAATAGGAGTTTATTATGGCTGTTCCGAAGCGAAAAACTACACCGTCCAAGCGCGGCATGCGCCGTTCCGCTGACGCTCTCAAGGCCCCGACCTATGTCGAGGACAAGAATTCCGGCGAACTGCGCCGCCCGCATCACATCGACCTGAAGACCGGCATGTATCGCGGCCGCCAGGTTCTGACGCCGAAGGAAAGCGCATAAGCTTTCTCAAAGCTTTGATGGCTTGAAAGCCGGTCCTCGCGGGCCGGCTTTTTTCGTTGTGGCCCTGCGACATAAAGGCGCCAGCCGGATCCGGCTCGCCGCGCCGCCTGCAATATCCCACGACCGCAAGTGAGACTGAAATTCCCGGGCACAAAACGAAAAACGCCCGGGAACCGAAAGTTCCCGGGCGAATTCAATTCAGAGTGACCAGTCTAGCCAGCCGACCTCTGAAGTGGCTTTTCAGGCAGCTTCGATGGTCGAAACTGCAGTCTTGCCTGTGCGGCGGTCTTCAGCAGTGTCGAAAGACACCTTCTGGCCTTCGGCCAGACCGCGCATGCCAGCACGCTCAAGTGCAGTTGCATGGACGAAAACGTCCTTGCTGCCGTCGTCAGGTGCGATGAAGCCGAAGCCCTTTTGGTCATTGTAGAATTTAACGGTACCGGTTTTCATGGGGGAAGTCCTTTATGTCCATGAATGTAATTTCCAGCGCAAGCGCTCTTTAAAGCGCTCGGCGCAGGCGTTCGTCATCGAGTTTAAGTGAAGTGTTGAGCGTGTCTCCGCCTCAAGCGGTGAGCGACCAAGTCGTCCGGTCCAAAAATCGATAGGCTGTTAGTACACGATTTTTTTTGCCAACACAAGCAAAAGCGCGATCATCTCTTCAGCAGGCCAGAAAACCTGGTCTGCTGAACCTGTCTCACCTGCCTGGACAGTCCCAGATCAAGCAGCCATGGCTGCACCGGCAGTCCGGCCGCGTACCGACCGGAACGGCACCAGACGACGTCGCTCTTCATCCCACAATGCCAGCGGAACACAGCGAAGGCTCTGCCAGAATGTCAGCCGCCCGATGTCGGCAAGCTCTGGAAAATCCTTGAGAACCTGCGGCAAACGGTAGAACGGAATGCGGCTTGAAAGATGATGAACGTGGTGGATGCCGATATTGCCGGTTGCCCACATCAGCGGCTTGGGCAAATCATAAAACGAGCTGCCATGCAGCGCTGAATATTCCCGTTCCCATTCAGGCGCATGGTCCCAATGCGTCGGATCGAACTGATGCTGGACATAGAACATCCAGACGCCGATCGAGGCGCCGATCAACATGATCGGCAGGTGAATGATCAGGAATGCCTTGAAGCCGACCAGCAGCCCGAGCGCGCCCCACATCACCAGGATGGCGAGGTTTGTCACCATGACGCTCTTCCACGACATGATCCCGTCCTTCAGCGCCGTCACCGGCAGGCGGTGCTGAAGCATGAAGATAAAAGCAGGTCCGAGACCGAACATGACCAGCGGATGCCGGTAGAGACGGTACTTCCAGCGGCCTACACTCGACAGCGCAAGATATTCCTTAACCGTGAGCGTATCGATATCGCCAATGCCACGCCGCTCGAGATTGCCAGATCCGGCATGGTGGATGGCGTGCGAACGGCGCCAGTAATCGTAAGGCGTCAGTGTAATCACCCCGAGAACCCGGCCAACCCGGTCATTCCACTTGGCCGTGGTAAACATTGATCCGTGGCCGCAATCATGCTGGATGATGAACAGACGCACCATCAGCAACGCAGCCGGAATTGAAAGCAGAAGCGCCAGGATCACGCTGTAGGAAAGCGCAGCCCACATCAGCGCCCAGAATGAAACCAGAAGTCCGAATGTCAGGACTGTCTCGAACGCGCTTCGTCCGTCACTCGGCAACCTGTAGGGTTGCAGACGACGCACCCATTCCCGCGCTGATCCTGTCACCATACGTACTCTCCTAGATCTCGTTTCCTCGCCGGCCGGGCAAATTTTGTTGCTCTCGACACACAGTCGCGCAGGCCATAACACGCCGGTTGACAAAACGGCATCTTTTTCTGTCCATATCTTCAATTCACGATGTGTCACATCGTCACTTCGAGTGTTACCACTGCGCAGATTTACCTTGCGCGAAAACGGATGTACAATTTTTCAATCGATTTAATACGGGCACCTTTATGTCGACTTTGACGATTGCAGCACCCCCTTTGCTGTCCCCACAGAGGCTGGCGGTCTCGCTCATGTTCCTCGCCAACGGCTTCGTGGTCGGCAGCTGGGCCCCCAAAATACCTGAATTCGCAGCACGGCTGGGACTGGATGAAAGCGCACTCGGGCTGATGATCATGTGCTTCGGCATCGGCTCCCTGTCTGCCATGCCGGCAGTCGGAGCTATGATCTCGAAGAACGGCTCCCACAATGTCATGCGCTTTGTCGCTGCGCTGACCGTACCGTGCCTGATGTTGGTAACTGCCGCACCGACAATCCTGACTGCTGCCGCAGCACTGTTTCTCATCGGTGGCCTGATCGGCGGCATGGATGTCGCCATGAATGCCAACGCGGTGGAAGTGGAAAAGCGTCAGGGCCGGGCCATCATGTCATCCTGCCACGGCTTCTGGAGTCTTGGTGGCGTGGCTGGCGCCGGCATCGGGGGCGCCTTGATCGCAATATACGGCGTGTATGTGCATGCCATCGCTGCGTCCATATTCACATTCCTTGCCATCGCAGTCGCGTGGCCAAAGGTGCTGGCCGATCCACCACACCATGAAGTGACCGAGCCCGGAAATGCAGGCGCAGGTCCGCCGCGTCCGAGCCTGCTCACCGCCGGGGCGGCAGTCTGGCTTACCGGTATCATGTGTCTGATCATGATGACCCCCGAGGGCGCCGTTCTTGACTGGGGTGCGCTCTATGTGCGTCAGGAACTAGGTGCCGGTCTGGCGCTGTCAGGCCTTGCCTTCGGGGCCTTCTCCGCAACGATGGCGCTGATGCGTTTTCTCGGCGATCTGGTGCGTGATCGCTTCGGGGCCGTCAGAACATTCAGGGTGTCCTGCGTTCTGGCCATGGTCGGCCTTGGCATGGCGGGCCTTGCCCACTCGCCGGAGCTTGCCATCGCCGGATTCGCTGTCGCCGGGCTTGGCTTTGCAAACACCGTCCCGATTGCCTTTTCGGCTGCCGGCAATCTTCCCGGCCTGCCGCAAGGGCTGGCGATCTCGGTGGTCACCTTCATGGGCTATTCGGGAATTCTGTTTGCGCCTTCAGTGATAGGATTCATCGCCGAGCACACCGGCTTTGCCGCAGTTTTTATAGCGCTGCCATTGTTTCTGGTGATGCCGCTGGCCTTTTCCGGCCTGATGCGGCATGCCGACAGACCGGCCGGATAGAAACGGAACCAGTGCATTCGGCCGTCAACGGCTCCGGACGTTCTTCATCCAGTTCATCCGTTCGCGGCTCGTGAGGCGCGCTCGCGGTCAGAGCTGGCGGCTTTGGAGGCCGCTGTCGCCGGCATGCCGGCCAAATGCGCCCTCCCACGGCCCATCTCCTTGGCTGTATAGAGCGCCTCGTCCGCACTGCGGATCACGGCTTTGGCTGTCAGCGCATCGTCGGGCCACCAGGCAACGCCGATGCTGGCGCCGACATCGGCGGTCCCACCCTCGAACATGACCGGACGGCAGACGCTCTCGATCAGCTGGTCGCAGCGCCACAACACGCTGTCCTTGTCGATTTCGTTGTGCAGCAGCACGATGAACTCGTCACCTCCAATGCGTGCGGCAATGCCTGCGTCGCCGATGGTCCCGGCAATGCGTTTCGCGACCGTCCTGATCACCGTATCCCCGGCCTGATGACCATAGGTATCGTTGACGGCCTTGAACCGGTCGAGGTCGATGCACAGGATAGCGCATCGATCATAGCGTCCTGTTGTAATGGCGTCCTCCAGTGCACGGTCGAACTGCACCCGGTTGGGCAACCCGGTCAATGCGTCATGCAGCGCCAGGAAGCGGTTCTGCCGCTCGCTTGTTTCAAGTGCACTCAGCGACGCAGCCGAGCGCCGGGCCACGAAAACCAGGGTTCCAGCAACCAGTGCCAGCAAAACCAGCATCGGGATCGCCGACAGTCTCCAGATCGCAGCCGACGGCCGCGCGGAGGTCCAGGCCGCATGAACCGGGCTTGCCGCGGTTCCCAGGGCTATTGCTGCCCCTGGCGCCGCCGGCATTGACACCAGATCTGGATGCACATCCACGGCGTGCAGGATCTGGAAATCGGAAAGCCCCAGCGTCTTGCCCATGGTCTCAAGCAGCGCCTCGGTCACCGGCTTGAAGGTGATCAGCACCTGTGGCGCGCCGTCTGGCAGTGTAGCCTCGTCGTCGGGGATGATCGCCTGGGCCATCACAAGGCCCATCTGGCCGTTGACCTGCCTTATATCGGCGGCAAACATCTCGTTGCCCTTGCTGAACGGTTTGTCCGGGCCGACAAATCCGTTTCCGGTTGCCCTGCGCTGCGCCATGTAATTTTGCCGGGCCACGGAAACCAGATCCTCCACCGACACGGCAAACGCCACACCTTCGGATGGATCGAGCACCCTGTCGCGCTCGACAACCACAACCGGCTTGCCGTCTGCCGAGACCACGATCGAGGTCTCGATATCGAAATCCTCCCACAGCCAGCCGGCGATCTCTTCGCGCACAAACGCCTCGTCGACCCGCTCGGAAAGCGCAAAGACTGTGTCATCCCAGTGCGATACCTGAGACTGATCCCGCGCAAGCAGCTGAACCTGTCGGTCAAGCTCGTTGGCAACAAGCTTGTTCTCCGCCTCGAGCCGTACCTTGTCGGCGATACCGCCGGCCAGGAACAGGATAAAAAGCCCCAACCCCAGGAATGCCGCGATGATCGCAGCGCAACTGAGCTGTATGGCTGCGGGGAAGTTCTTCCTGGGCATTTTTTCGAAGTCAGCCATGGCAATGGTTCCGTGTTCAGGGAGCATTACGCCAGAAAAAACTGAAATTCGGGCTAAGCGAAGTGGTTAGCAACAACCTAACCCTTGCTGGCGATGCAGCATGGCATCGTGCCGTAGGCGGCCGTCTCTTGCAGCAAAAAATAGACCGCCAAGAACGCGAGGCTCTCGGCGGTCAGGTCCTTGGGAGGACAAAGAAAAGGCAGGCGGGGTTCAGGCAGACCAGTTCGCGTACCAGTCCTTGAACAGCTTGTACTGGTCCTCGACATACTGCTTCTGCGAAGCCGACAGCGCGTCGGTCTCGTTGAAATGCAGCGTGTATTCCGCGTTGCCGTTGAGCACCATCAAGTGCTTGTAATAGAGCACCAGATCGGCGCCTTCGTCGAAGGATGAAAGCACGCCCAGCGCCTCTTCAAGTTCCTTGGCCTTGAGCCGCGCCGCAACGTCGCCTGTCGCTGCCTTCTTGCACAGATCCACCAGCTGCAGCACTTCCTTCGGCAACGCGTTGCCGATGCCGGTGATCGCACCGGTGGCGCCGCAATTGACGAAGCCATGATAGACATTGGTGTCGACACCGACCATCAGCGTGACGCTGTCATCCGCAGATGTGATGTATTCAGCCGCGTAACGCAGATCTGCCGCGCCGCCGAATTCCTTGAAACCGATCAGGTTCGGATGGTCCTTGCGCAGCGCGAAGAACAGTTCCGCACGGGTGGCAAAGCCGTAGTAAGGGCTGTTGTAGATCACCGCCGGCAGATCGGGTGCCGCCGACAGGATCGCCTTGAAATGGGCTGCCTGGGCGCTGGCCGAAGTGCCGCGAGAGAGAACCCGCGGGATCACCATCAGTCCTTGCGCGCCGACCTTTGCCGCGTGCGCCGCATGGGCAACCGCCGAAGCGCTGTTGATCGCGCCAGTGCCGACAACCGTCGGAATGCCTGCAGCAACAAGGCGCGCAACGCCTTCCATGCGCTGCGCATCGGTCAAGAGCGGCCAGTCGCCCATCGAGCCGCAATAGACCACCGCCGACATGCCGGCGTCGATCAGTTCCTGTCCCATGCGTACAAGCGCATCGAAGTCAGGTGTCCGGTCAGCTTTGCAGGGCGTCATCAGGGCCGGCATGCAGCCGGTGAAAATCGAGTTGTCCATCAGGATATATCCTTCTTTAGTAAACTGGTTTTAGAAGCCGACGATCTTGGACGGGAGCCAGGTCGACAGAGCAGGGAAGAACGCCACCGCAAGCAGCGTGGCGATCTGCAACAGGATGAACGGCACGACGCCACGACACATCTGGCCATAGGTCATGTCGGGTGGCGCGATCGATTTGAGATAGAAGATCGATGACGCCATAGGCGGGGTCAGGTAGCTGGTCTGAATGACAATGATCATCATCGTGCCGAACCAGACCGGATCGATACCGGAAGACCGGATGAAGGGCGTGAACAGCGGCACGGCGATCAGCACATTGGCTGTCCAGTCGAGCACAAACCCCAGCAGAAGCACAATGATCAGGAAAAAGACGATCATGCCCGCATCGCCAAATCCGGCAGCCTCGATGAACGAGCGGATCATCCGCGAGCCGCCATTGGCTGCAAACGTTCCCATGAACATGGTGCCCGCGGCAACGATCAGCAGGATCATCGCCGAGATCCGTACCGTGATCTTGAGGGACTCAAACAGCATGGCAAGATTGAAGCGGCCATAGAAAATGCTCAGCAGCGTTGCCCCGACAGCCCCCACCGAAGCAGCCTCGGTCGGTGAGGCGATACCGGCCAGCAGCGAGCCGAGAACAGCAAAGATCAGCGCGCAGATCGGCAACAGCGAGGTGATCGTGATGCGCAGCTTTTCGCCAAGCGGGAGTTCCGGCTCGGCGGAGTCCTGCGTCGGCTGGGGCGGCGCCAGCACGCCCTGAATGATCAGATAGATGATGAACAGCCCGACCATCAGCAGGCCCGGCAACATCATGCCCGCAAGCAGTTCGCCGACCGACATCTGCGCCAGCGAGGCATACATCACCGCAATCACCGACGGCGGGATCATGGTGCCGAGCGACCCGCCAGCGCAGATCGTGCCGGCAATCTGGCTGTTGCGGTAGCCGCCGCGCTGCATTGCCGGAATGGCCATCATCCCGATCATCACCTCGACGGCGCCAACGACACCCGCAGCGGCGGCAAACACCGCGCCCATGGCGATGGTTGCAACGGCGAGGCCGCCGGGTAGCCGCGACATCCAGATCTGCATCACCTTGAACAGCCGCTCGGCAATGCCGGAGCGCTCGAGGATGGCGCCCATCAGCACGAACATGGGAATGGCGGCGAGAATGAAGTTGGTCGAAGCAGAATAGAACGCCCCGTAAAGCTGGGCGAAGGCGTGCGGGCCGAATTTGGCAATGCCCGCAGCGGCCGAGACGATCGCCAGGGAGAACGCGATCGGGATGCCGGTCAAGACCAGCACAAACAGCGCGGGAAACATCAGCGCGGCAATGGTCATGGATCAGGCTTCCAGTTTGAACGGCTGGTCTTCATCTCCGCGGAACACCCGCAGGCCGTGAACCAGTTGCTGCAGGGTCAGCGCCACCAGCCCGATGGCCAGGATCGCGAAGAACGGCCACATTAGCGGCGCCCAGGGACTGACATTCTCGACCTCGTTGGTCTCCCAGGCGCGCCAGGCCCGCTCGATGGCAAATTTCGACAGCCCCCCGAAGATCGGCGCAATCAGAAACACGAACACGAACCCTTCGAGCTTGCGCCTTATGCCGACCGGCATTTTCTGCGCGAGAAAATCGATCCGCACGTGTGCATCCTGTTTCAACGCGTAGGCTGCACCCAGAACAAACAGCGTGCCGGTAGCCATGTAGGAAATGTCGAAAGCCCAGATGGTCGGCGCGCCAAAGGCGTAGCGCGCCACCACTTCGTAGATCATCGAGATGACCAGAACCACCGTCACGATTTGGGCGATCCAGGACAGCAGACGGGAGAATGCGTCAACGATATTGAAAAGCCTGGTCATGACGGCGGGTTCCGTTGTCTCGGTTAGTCCTGGTTACGGACCAGATAGCTGCTTTCAGCGGACCACAGGCGCTTGAAGGCCATGTAGTCGGCGAGAATGTCCGCCATCTCCGCCTTGCCGTCGGCCTTCTGTGCCTCGGCGGTCTTGCCGATCCAGTCTGCACCGGCGTCGGACAACTGGTTGATGAACTCCGGCGACAGCGTGATCACCTCGTTCTTGCCTTTGCGGTATGTGTCCATTGCGACGACATCCCCGCCATAGAAATGGATCAGCGCCTGCATGGTGGTCAGTTCGGCCGCCTTTTCCAGGAGCGGCTTCAGATCCTCCGGAAGCGCATCCCAGGTCTCCTGCTTGAGCACGACTTCCCACAAGAAGGTCGGCTGGTGTACGCCGGGAACGATGATGTATTTCGCCGCTTCATGAAAGCCTTCGGGCAGGTTGGCCGACGGAGGGCCCCATTCAATCAGGTCGACGCCCTTGCGCTGCAGCAGCGTGTAGATTTCACCGGGCGGAACCACGGTCGGCACCGCGCCGAAATACTCTTCCATCACCTTGGCCCATGGCCCCGATGTGCGGTACTTCATGCCCTTGAGGTCTTCGGCCTTGGTGATCGGCACATTGGAATGCGCCATCACTTCCGACGAGCCGATGCCGACGATCAGGTTCTTGAAACCGTCCCTGGCGCGCAGTTCGGCGAGCTTTTCCTTGCCGCCCTTCTCGTAGATCCAGGTGACATAGGCTTCAGGGCCCATGCCGCCGGGGAAGCCAGCGAAGATCGCGTTGATTGGATCCTGATTGACCAGGTAGCTTGGGGTCGAGTGACCGGCCTGGATGATCCCGTCGCGGACGCCGTCATAGACCTGCAGCGCAGGCACCAGAACACCGGCGCCAAACGGCTCGATCATCACACGGCCACTGGTGAGAACGTCGACGTTTTCAGCAAAGCGCTCGAGGAAATTGACATAGAAGGGCGAGCCTTCCGGCACCGAGGTCGGCACCTGCCAGGTGACTTCCTGGGCAACTGCCGGCAGTGCTGCGACAGACAGCATCGAGACCAGCGCCCACTTTCTGATTTTCTTGAACATGGAACCCTCTGTGGTTTGACCGCGCAGCCGCGCGGACGTTTGGTGGTGTTCTGACCAACGGCAGGCTTCGCTTGAGCGACGCCCATCGCCTACGCCCCTCTTTGGAGACACAGCGACTATAGATAATTGTATTTTCATTGTCGACAAAAAATATCTGCAGAATTTTGCCCAAGTGAAATCTCCGCCCTGGCAGCATTAGCGGCAAAATATTATATAATATAATTAGAGACTTATGCCGGAATTCAAACGGCGGTCTTCGGTCATTGCAGTCTGAATCTGTCGGACAATCTGCTCCGCATGAGCCTGCGCAATGCGGTCGGCCGCCTCGATATCCTGAGCCTCGATCGCCGCCAGCATGACCTCGTGTTCCTGCAGATAGATCCGCGGAAGCTTGTCGTTGTAGGAGGAGTAATAAAGCCGCAACAGCCGCCGGCCCTCGTCCAGCAGCCGGATGAACAAGTCTGTGTAGTAGCGATTCTTGCCGGCACGGGCGATCGCCGCGTGAAAGTTGCGATTGACCTCGATCATCGCCGGCACGTCACTGGCTTCCACGGCCCGTGTGTAACCGTCTTGGAGCTCCCGGATCGCTGTCAATTCCTCATCCGTCCTGTTGGCAGCCGCCAGCCGGGTGGTGACCCGGTACATCAGCGACAACGCATCAAAGAACTGCGGCAGATTGGGAAAATCGATCGGCGCAACAATGGTGAACCGGTTTGGCAACGTCACCACCAGCCCCTCACTGGCCAGCTTGACCATCGCCTCGCGAATTGGAGTGCGCGAAATGCCGAAGCGCTCGGCAAGCTTGACCTCGTCAATCGGACTGCCGGGTTCGAGTGTAAGGTTCAAAATCTCATGCTTGAGCGTCTCGAACACCGCACCAACACCTTGCCCGCGCTTGCGCTTTCCTTCGGGCACTTGTGCTGACGCCGGTTCTTCAAGGCTCATTATTCACTCCAGATTTCCACAATCACTGCGGATCACTACAGCTCCACAGCTCCGAACACAATTCCCGGCTGAGTTGAAAATCGGCCTGTCAGCATCACCAGCAGTCCGATGGCAACCAGCGCCTGAATGCAGATGATGGCGTTGAGAAAAGTTCGGAACGGCTGCTTCCGCGTCTTGTGGCGCAACATCGATCGGCCCAGCAGCATCGCTGGTGCCCCAACAAGCGCCGCCAACATCAACAACCGCCTTTCGGGTACCCGCCGCCTGCCATGCGAAGCACACCTTTTGTCCCAGCCGAACAGGGCGAAGCCGATCAGATTGACCGTCACCCCATAGCCCACCGCCAAGAGAAACATTTCACCGCTGTCCTTTCATGCCTTACGCAACTTGATCACGCACTCAGGCGGATTTTTCTGAACGAACGGCGGGCGGCATGGCGCTGCACACCAATTGGTGTGCAGCCGTTCAGGGGCGTACGTAGCTGTAGCCCTGCTCCTGAAGCTCCATCAACCGAACCACGCCCGACGGGACCATGGTGGCTTCGGAGATCAGCTCTACCTTGGTGCCTGCCTTCTTTTCCATGGCTGCCAGTGTGTTGCCGCAGGCAGCGAAAGTCAGGTTCTCGTGTTCCAGTGACATGGCCGAGATCCGGTCCTTGACCGGGCTGTCGGCGGTATACATCTTCAGACCGGGACCATAAGCAACGATCTCTATCGCCACGGTCTCGCCCTTGTCCGCATAATAGGATTGCACATTCTTGGCGTTGTTTAGCGCCAGGTTCATCACTGCCGGATCACTCTCGTCGACGTGGATTGCAAGCTTGTGGGCCGCATCAGCAGCCAAAGCCGATCCGGCAAACAGAACACAGAGTGCAACCGCGCTCAGAATTTTGGCAAAAAATGTCATGGTATCCTCCCAGATATTTTAGTTTCTGAATGTGACGATACAGCAAACCTGACCCGCCGCAAGCGGACGGGTTCAGAAAGATTCAACCGATAGGCGACGGCACCATGCAGCCGGGGTTACATGGCAACGCAATCGGCAAAATAGGCAGTCTCGCCATCACTTCCGGTCTCTTGCACCAGACCATGGATGTCGGTCTCGAAGCCCGGGCATTCGCGCGCAAATTCGCGGTTGAACTTGAGGTATTCGACAATCTTGGTGTTGAACACCTCGCCCGGGATCAACAGCGGAATGCCTGGCGGGTAAGGCGTGACCAGACTGGTGGTGATGCGGCCCTCGAGATCGTCGATCGGCACCCGCTGCGTCGTCCGCTGCGCAATATGCGCGAAGGCATCGGCGGGCTTCATAGCTGGCGTATGATCGCTCAGATACATGTCGGTGGACAGGATCGCCACGTCATATTTGGCGTAAAGCGCATGCACATGCTGGCACAGATCGCGCAAACCCATCTTCTCGTAACGAGACTGCTTGGCGCAGAACTCTGGCATGACCCGCCACATCGGCTGATTCTGGTCGTAGTCGTCCTTGAATTGCTGCAACTCGGTCAACAGCGAATTCCAGCGCCCCTTGGTAATGCCGATGGTGAACATGATGAAGAAGCTGTAGAGACCGGTTTTTTCCACCACGACACCGTGCTCGGCCAGATATTTGGTCACGATCGAGGCCGGAATGCCGGTTTCCTCGAAACGCCCGTCCAGATTGAGACCCGGCGTGATGATCGTCGCCTTGATCGGATCGAGCATGTTGAAACCCGGCGCCATGTCGCCAAAGCCGTGCCAGGAATCCTCGCCGTCGGAAGACTGTACGCCGTCGGCATCGGTGCGCTTGAGCACCCAGTCCTTGGTATGGCCAATGCCCTCCTCCTCAAGCTCGACCGGCGGACCCCAGACCTCAAACCACCAGTCATCGTCCCCGAATTCATCGTCGACCTTGCGCATTGCCCGGCGGAAATCGAGCGCTTCGGCAATGCTCTCCTCCACCAGCGCCGTGCCGCCTGGAGGCTCCATCATCGCGGCCGCCACATCGCAACTGGCGATGATGGAATATTGCGGACTGGTCGAGGTGTGCATCAGGTAGGCTTCGTTGAACAGGTGCCGATCCAGTTTGGTGTCCTGGCTGTCCTGCACCAGAACGTGGCTCGCCTGGCTGATACCGGCCAGCAGCTTGTGGATCGATTGCGTCGCGTAAGTCACCGAATGCATCGGCCGCGCCCGCTTGCGCCCCATCGAGTGGTAGCTGCCGTAAAACGGATGAAACGCAGCGTGCGGCAGCCATGCCTCATCAAAATGCAGGTTCTCGACATAGCCGTCGAGCAGGTCCTTGATGGTCTCGGTGTTGTACAAGACCCCGTCATAGGTCGATTGCGTCAGCGTCATGATCCGCGGCTTGACTGTATCCGCATCAACGCCATCCAGCAGTGGATTGGCCCGAATCTTGGCCTTGATGGAGCTGATCTCGAACTCGCTCTGAGGGATCGGACCGATGATGCCGTAGTGGTTGCGTGTCGGCTTCAGGAACACCGGGATCGACCCGGTCATGATGATCGAATGCAGGATCGACTTGTGGCAGTTTCGGTCCACCACCACGACATCGCCCGGCGCCACCGTATGGTGCCACACCATCTTGTTCGAGGTCGAGGTGCCGTTGGTCACGAAGAAGCAATGGTCGGCATTGAAAATTCGCGCGGCATTTCGCTCCGATGCCCCGATGGCGCCATTGTGATCGAGCAGCTGGCCCAGCTCTTCCACCGAGTTGCAGACATCGGCACGCAGCATGTTTTCACCATAAAACTGGTGGTACATCTGCCCGATCGGGCTTTTCAGAAAAGCCACCCCGCCGGAATGCCCGGGACAGTGCCAGGAGTAGGAGCCATCCTCGGCGTAATTGAGCAGCGCCTTGAAAAACGGCGGCTTGATGCCTTCGAGATAGCCCTTGGCCTCGCGGATGATGTGCCGCGCCACAAATTCCGGCGTGTCCTCGAACATGTGAATGAAGCCGTGCAGCTCGCGCAGGATATCATTGGGCAGGTGACGGCTGGTCTTGGTTTCGCCGTAGATGTAAATCGGAACATCGGCGTTCTTCCAGCGCACCTCCTCGATGAAGTTGCGCAGATTGAGTACAGCCGGATCAAGATCCGGACCAGGGCTGAATTCCTCGTCGTCAATCGACAGAACAAAGGCACTGGCTCTAGACTGCTGCTGGGCAAACTGCGAGAGGTCGCCGTAGCCCGTCACCCCCAGCACTTCAAACCCTTCGTTTTCAATCGCCTGCGCCATGGCGCGAATACCAAGCCCCGAAGAGTTTTCAGAGCGGAAGTCTTCATCGATGATGACGACGGGAAAGCGAAATTTCATGGCAGTTTCCTAGCGGGAAGACGAAGGCGACAACAAGCAGCAGCCAAGGATTAAAAACCTGTCAGTTCTTGCAAAACCGGTTCCTCGACATCAAGCGCCGTGTCTATAACACGCACACGACAATGGCTTGAAGAGGGCAAATGACGCAGGTGAGAGAACGCAGTCCGAACCCGAAACCATCGCGCCTCGGGTTGGTGGCGGACAGGCACACATAAGAATGGCGGAGAGGGTGGGATTCTCCCCCAAAGTCCCAACTATATTGACAGAATTGCCTAATTTGAGGCCGACCGCGTGTTCAGCGATACATCAATCGATACCCCGGAATAAATCCGATCGCAAGAGAGGTTGGGGCCGCATGGCGATGCAATTCGGAAACTACTTCCGCGTTGCAGTGATTCTAATGGAGTTGGTCCACGCAATCTCTCTGGTCAGGCATTTCCGATGATTGGGTTCTCCAAGGCTCGGGAAAAGATGGATTGCCGATAGGCGACATAATGCGACTCGCATCGCAACATTTGTCGGTTTAGTATCGGGCGACATATGCACTTCTGGGCGATCTTATGGCCAAATCTGACTATCGACCAATTCCCGTTGCAGCTATCTATTGGGCTTCACTTTATCTGCTCGCCCAAGGGTCGCCGACAAAAGCCGCTGATACAAGTTTCTACAAAGATGTTTCATCTGAAGCGGTTCGGTGCATCACAGAGAACATAGATGCTTATCGCCAGACGGGACGGCCGATCATAGTTATCAATCCTGATTTATGCCCCGAAACGGACCTCTTGGCAGGCAGCGAGAAGGGCCTTAGCAATATGCTGCCTGGAAAGCCATTCTATGAAAAGGGCGATCAAGAGCCAGCGACAAAACGCTCTCCAAGCGTCGTTTATACGCAGAAGCAGCTAGGGTGCTTGGCTACACAAGTTGCAAAAGGACCAATATCTGCATTGCCCAAATATCCGTGCGCTAATCAATGAGCGGCGAAGAGCAGCCCATCCCCAAAGCCGCTATCTCTGCGTGTCAGGATCGATCCGCAGAGACTGAAAAGACTGCCGAAAAAGGAGGTAAGGCCTCTGTCGCTAAAACCAGGGCAATGCGCGTAAGCCTTGAGAAGGACCTGGGTGATAGGGTAGTAACTTGGCTAAGCGCCGCGGCGTCGGTTGCGACCGGAATTGCTGTTGTGGTCGCACTTTTCGCCTATCAGTCAGACCGCATTGCTGAACAACAAAGGCATGAAGACGACAACGCTCAGGCACGCCGCGCCGCCTCCTTGGCCCAAGTGGATCGGTTTGGCAGCAACGAGATACTGGCCGCCCGCGCTCACGTCTTAAAGGGCCTGATGCTTGTGGGAGCAGAGCAACTTAACGATATCAATCCTGATCCGGAAACTTTGTACGCCCTTACAAGGGCTATGGGCGAAGCGACCGGCGACCCCATTGACTATGATATTGCACTTTTCACCATTACAGATTTCTATGATGGAGCAGAAGCTTGCTTAGCAGCCAATATTTGCGATCTGGAAATTTTGAAAACTCAAATTGGCCCTTATGGAGCAAAGTTCCATTGTTTTTTCGCGCCGGTTATCGCACGGCTAGAAAATGATTTTCGCATGGACGGTTTTGGGCACGGTGTTTCTGCCTGGGCACACAGAATAGACATTTGCGGAACTCAGACTGATTGAGACTTCATCGAGATCGATCAGATACAAAGGCGCAAGACGGCCTTAGCAATATCCTGTCCTCCGCCGATCCTGCCAACCTCGAAAACATCATAAAAAACGGATTCGTTAGCTCGATTGAAGTGGTTTTCAGTACGAACATCGAATCCTGAGGCCTGTGCCAGTTGCTCAGCACCCTCTTGGGCAAGCTCAGTTACTACTACTGTCCTCCCCGTTTTTGACATTGACAACACGTCAGTAATGCGGACCGGAACAGCAGCACTATCCGTATAAATCGTAAGATGTGGCCCCATACTAGCGTACCGTTTCCTCATCTCTTCGATATCGTCATACATCCCAACTGGGAGGAGGACGGTGAGATGAAAACGTCCGCTGGATGTGCAGTAAAGACGAAGCTGCCGTTGCGATGTGTTGGTGATTATCTCCGCGATTAGACCTTTTTCACCGAAGGGTAAGGCACTCCATATTTCGGCATTATCGGCAGAATTATCAATATCGAGTCTTATGGCTTCCGCTTGTGAAACCAAATGAAAGCCATCAGGTGGCGCAGCAGCAGCTAGTGGATACAACTCTGCGGATATACCCATTCGATTAATGTAGTCGACCAGAAAACCGGTTACATATTGTTCCCTGGCTGAGGCTAAGGACTCAGCAAGGCCGGAGGTTGTTATGGTGCCCCTCTCTTCCAGAGTTTCGTCTGCAAACTGATGAAATCCCAGTAGGCCATCCGTCTTAACCTGACGTACGCTACCGCCAAGAAACGCGTAGGCGCATGCCGAGAGGCACCTGGCATCTTCGACCACGCTCTGAGACTGTCCGGGGCCTCCGTCTTGAAGTGGTACTGTACGACCCACTGAAATACGCAAATCCTGTTCGCGGAAGATTTCGCCAAGTTCGATTCCAGCGGCAAGGTCTCCACCATCTGAGTTCAAGACCAGAACATACCCAACCGAGTTGTTTTGAAGGTATTCACGAAAGCGCTGTGGTGTATCAGGTGTTATTTCACCGTCCGCCTGGGTCCACTCACATCCAAGACAGTTCCCGCCTGACCAACCTGAAGTGAACTGCATTTCAGAGCTGTTTGCAACGGATGCCAGAATTTGAGCCGTAAAGAGAATAATGGCTGGAAGGAAACCAATATTCATCTCGCACACACTTTCAGAGCTCGAATTGGAAGCCTCTTGTCACCATTGATCGCTATGAACTCGAATAAATAATGAAACGGGGTACTAAATACTCTTGGAAGAGACGCTATAGAAATAGGCCGGATAGATTCCGCAGAAGCCACTATTTCCGCTCCAGCTCTATTTGTGGTTAACATGAGATAGACGTCCTTTCCCTCTTCCCCTTCTTTAATCAGGTTTAGCCTAACATCGGCCCGAGCGGATTGGGTTTCAAGATAAAAACGGGAGCCGACCGCATCCATTATGGATTGAATATCCTCCAAACTGCCATTCTGAACTTGGAGCTGAATATGGAAGCTGTCTCTGTAGCAAATGAGGCTTAATATCCGGCCGCTATTCCGAGTTTGAATTAAAGAGAATATTCCATCACCCAAAGAATCTATTTTCCATGGGCCAGCCGTATCGCCGGCAGTTTCGATGCCGAGCGTAACTAGCTCTTCCGGTGTCAACATTCGTGCATCTGCCCCAGGTTGGACGCTGGCCGCGAGGGGATACAAAGCCGCACCAACCCCCATGCGATAGATGTACTCTACGATCTTTCCAGTTGTAATTTGGTTTTGAATTTGCCGCTGACGTTCTTCATCAATGCTGATTGTTCGCTCGTCAGTGTCGAAAAGCCGCGCACTATCCAGATATGGACCAAAGCCTAGACGTGTTCCACTGGGCACGCTTCGAACAGCGCCGCCTAAAAAGGCGTAGGCACAAGCTGCGATACAATCGCCTTCATCGACTCTTTCGAACCATGGCTCGTAGTAGAGGTTTGACTTACCGACAGTGGTGATAAAATCACCATCACGAATTTTCTGCCCCAGAATGAGGCCCGCCTCCACATCATCGCCGTAACCGACCATTCTAATTTCGCCGGAAGCGGAGCCAATTTCACTTATTTCCTGTTTGACAAAGGCATCAAACGCTGCAGGAGTTGCATCAGTGATTTCGCCTTCAGCGACAATCCAGCAGCAGTTAGACATGTTTCCGCCGTTGCTGACACTTCGGAAGCTCATTGGTTCCGCGAAAGCGGAGGCGGGTATAAGGAAGGCTGCAATCAATATGTAGACAAGGCGAAACATGAAATTCCATAGCCTATTTAGCATCAGCAATAAGGCACGACGTATGGGATGCGCGCAACCCCAACCTGCAAACAGAAAACAAATTACCCACCCAGCTAGCCGCACATTGATACGCGGAAATAATTTCCGCTTTGATGGGGCTTGAGCAGCGGACCAAGGCCTTGGCGGGACAACGGATCACCACCACTGAGCTTGTTCGATTGAGAGCCCTTCTGCAGATCATCCTTGCGTATGCTCAGCCCGCGGCGGCAGGTGACAACAATCACCATGTCCTGCCGATTTCTGCAAAGAACGGCGACTGGCCACAATCATTGACCGGCTGAGTGAACGTTTCGCAGATCGGCTGGGGTTAAAGCCCCTAGCGTGTCCATAAATTACATCACCGGCTTCGCTCCCGGAGTGTCCAACTTGCTTTGGGCTTCTCGTGTTCTGATCTCAGAGAACCGTGGCGAGTTCGCGGCGCTATTAGGCCGTCACAGCCGCCACATCGGATGCAAGAGAAGTCTTGACAACATTCTCTTCATTCTGAAGTCCGGCGAGACGTTTCCATCGATCGAACTCACGCGGCAAAACCCGCAGAAATTCACCGTTGGGCATCTCGTCCGAGTCGTATGTAAGCTCCAGTTGCCGTAGAACGATTCCCAGTCGATTGGCGCTGCCGCCAAGCCGCCCGGCAAGTCCACGCCGTGGCCGCCCGGTCTTCGTGTCGAAATAGAGTCTGTTAATAGCGTCCATCAGTGGCTTGCTGGCGAGCACTCGCTGGCGTCCGCCAATCTGCTCCATAATCTCGCCGTGAACGCTCAATGGAAACTTGTGCTCTTTGGGCGCTATCAGCAAAAGCCGCGCATTTTCTTCATGTTGGCGAACAATGAACCAAGGGGTTCGGATCAAATGCCGATAATAATGCCGATAATCAGTGCTGAGAATGTAGTAGTATTCTTTCGAAGGCTTTCTGGTCCCATCAGCCTTGCGCGGACATATCCGATCGAACCAGACAAGTGCCAAGGATGTCCAGAAATACCGGTCTCCACTAATCTCCCCGGCATCAAATGACGAAAACAAGGTTCGGAGATAGATACCAAATTGATACCGGTCAGGAAAATCACCAGTGCCAACAACAATGGTTCCATATGAACACGGCGTGGAGGTTTCCGGATTTTCAAGCAGATGAAGAGGCGCATCCCCGAACGCTCCGTCGGCGATAAATTCTGCAAACAAGCGAATTCCTTCATCGTTGAGCACACGTAGTCTTTGGCTCACTGGATAACCTCCTCCAGTTTCCGGATTCCTTTCATGAAGCCATACTCCTGGCAGAATCGTTGCACCGCATAGTCGATCCATTCGACCTGGTCATCGGATGACCGTGATGGTGGGTCGTCGTGAATTCCTAAACGTTCCCGGCAAAACTGCATCCACTCGGTACGCCAGCCTTCACTATCATCCTCGCCCTCGTCGTCGTCTCGAACGAGATTTTCAAGAACAACGCGAAATGCTGCCGGAAAGAGAAGGCCCTGAAGGAGGGGGTCGGCCTTGAGCCGATGACGAATACCGGGAATTTCCCGGTTCAGTACCAGAGCCGGTCGTTCCTCGTAACCGACATCTACTTTCCACACTTCTTCGCCAAGACTGCGATAAATTACAGGGAAGAGCGCACGCCGGTTTTCATCATCACTTTCGTCACTTGAGGGATTGATACGCTCTGCAGAACCAAGAATTCTCCCGGCATCCACTTCTGTGTCGATGACCTTTAGGCGGAACAGCAGGTTACCCCTTTGATCGACCTCATCAAGTACCAGCGCATCGGGAATCTGCGGATTGCTAACAGTACCACAGTCGAAACGCATGCCAGTTGAACGGTGATACGCTTCAATGGCGATCGCTGCCGACGAAGGAAACCCATAGCTATCAATAGAAACTCTTGCTTTCGCGCGCATGGTCTCTCCAAGGCGCGTTTCCAGTAGCGAGATTTCTACATCTTCACGTCGGATGCGTTTGCGACCAGTGAAGTTAATGCGTCGCTTTGCTGTGCTCATTGTGCCCTCGCATCGACAATTATGTCGCGATGCTCATCAAACCCGCGAACCTCAAGCCGAAAATCTTCCGACTCTGCCACGACCTTGAGGATGTTGGACTTCAGCGGCTCGATCTGGACGTTGTCGCCTTCAACCGTGATTTCGTCATCTGTGGCGAAATCGAAATCAAAAGGGCTGTGCATCTTGAAAGGGTTGGCACCGATCATGTCGTATGCGACTCTGACTCTCATGGTCTTGGGAAACTCCCAGTCTGCCGCACCGGGGCCAGGAACCAGATCAAAGCCGCTCTTGCGGGGGCGAATACTGATAGCCTTGGCACGCACCTCGATTACCGGTTTCGGTTTGCGCGACTTTCGACGGGGCCCTCGGGAGCTTTGGGTCTGGTCGAGGATCGAGAAAATGTCGATCAGCGCTTCCGTATCTTCACTTTCCGCCTGATCAGCAATCACAGTGTAGAAGTGGCGAAGGGCATGCCGTACAGTTGCCAGAGTTTGGGCGGGGTTACGCCAACGCTCTGCAAGTTTGTGTGCTTTGGTGTTCCAAGCTGTGTGCGCAGGGTTTTCGGCGTCGCCGAGAAAGTCTGCAATATCGTCATCATTGGCGATAAGCGCACCGTAGGCAGCGGCAGCCCCGAAGTACCGTCTCTCGCCAGGCAACGTTATTGGACCACGCGCAATCAACGCGTACGGCTTTTCGCCTTCGGGCAATCCTTGGAGGTAGAGATCGATGTGACTTGTCCGGTCAGCTTCGCCTTTGGGTCTCAGTATGACCGGCAGGCGAACGCGCACAATTTGCCCCGAAGCGAATCGCTCCTTCATTGCGGAGACATCCTCAGGAGAAAAATAATCTTCCTGCAGATCGCCGTTTCCGATCGGTTGCCGAGATGTAATTTCGGCGACAGTGGTGATCGTTTCACTGATCGATTTTACAAAGTCGAAAGGAATGTTATGCACTGGCTGATGGGATGCAGCGATATCGAGGAACGAGTCCCGGTCGATTACATTGTCACCCACTTCGACCACGAGCTTTCCTGCAAGAATCGGGAAATAGTAGTTGGTTATGACTCCTGCGATAATGGATTCCTCGTCGATGCCATCCAGAAGCCACGGCACGAGTATCGACAAGCCTGTTTGTAAAGTTCGGCTCAGGGAACCAATACGGCGGAAGAAATCCAGTTCGTCGTCAGAGCGGATAGGCATCTGCAAGTCGAGCGGCTCGGAGCGCCCCTCAAAATAAAAGCCATGCGCCGGATGAAAATTATTTCCGATACGATGGTTGACCAGAACTGTTTGACCGAGAAGGCACGGTTCCGGATCACTCTCCGTTACCGTGAGACCATAGAAAACCTTGAGCGCTGAAGCTGACGAGTAGACAAGTTTCCCCAGCCCCCAACGTCCTCCTTCTTTTCCTTTCTTTCCGGATTCTCCGACTGCGCGCCAGAAGCGATCAAAATTGCCTTTATCGATGTCGGTTCGGCTACCGGTAAGCCCTTTGGTATTAAAATCCTCAATTGCCAAAACCCGGACCGGAGCCAAGTCAATCGGACCGGTATCAATGCCGCATTCGTCGAGATGGGGACGCAGCCCATGCAACTGCGTTGTAAGTCTGCGCGCATCTTCTCCGGAAACCTCCCCTATTGCGAAGCGCACTTTGACCGGAAGATCATTGCATGATGCATCCGAGGAGTTCTGAATGGCCTCGCGTACCAAGGCTTCTGCCAGCCCAACCTCATCATTGTTGAACTGATCACCCTGTGTCACTTCCATCCGAACACTGGATGGATTGGCCTGATCGAACTCCCAGTAACCCATATTAGCCTCCCAAGCGGAACTCACTGTCCCGCCCACCGGTATCTCCGGAAAAGCGTGACTTCGCCGCATCTATTTCTTTCTGAAGTGCACGGAATATCTGCTTCGCATCCTCGTCTGAATACTCATAGGCAGCCCGGTTCGCGAGATTGCCGATCAGGCGAATATCCTTGATTGCGCGGTTCACTCGCGCCTCGGCTAACCCCACAAATTTTTTGCGTTTGTCGCGCATATTTTTCCTCACATATTAGCAAGCATATTTCTTGCATATATCGAATTTGAGAGTCAACACATTTCAGATATGTACGAGATTTGCGCAGACGCCAGCATCCTGAGACGCTGAAAACGTTCACTATTTTGACGCTTGTGGCGCTTCACGTGCGCCTCTGTTCGGCAGTCGCTGCCAGTCCGGAAATGCTCCGGCGGGAATCACAATTTCGCGCGGGATGGAAACAAACCACTGAATCTCTTGTGGATTCTTTTCGAACTTTATTATTGTTCTTGATATGTTCCCATGACATCATGTCATAAATGTTCCCAGCGATTCTGTTTCAGGAGGGGTTATGCAGACATTTTCAGAACTTCGGCAAAAGGCGGGGCTCACCATTCAGGAAGCGGCAACCCGACTGGCCTTCGACGAGAGGACGGTTTACCGCTGGGAACGGGGCGAGACGAAGCCGCGCAAACCGGTGCTTGATCTGATGAAACTTTTGGCCGAAAGCCGAATAGCGAACCAGCCTTCGGCTTCATTCCGATTCATCGATCTCTTCGCAGGAATCGGCGGGCTGCGGCGCGGCTTTGAGTCAATCGGCGGTAAGTGCGTCTTCACGTCCGAATGGGACCGTTTCAGCCAGGAAACCTACCGCGCAAACTACCCGATGGACCACGAACTGGCGGGCGACATTACCAAGATCGCCGCCGATGATATCCCCGATCATGATGTGCTTCTTGCTGGCTTTCCCTGCCAGCCTTTCTCGCTTGCCGGTGTATCCAAGAAGAATTCGCTCGGGCGGGCGCACGGCTTCAAGTGCGATGTGCAGGGCACCCTGTTTTTTGATGTTGCCCGCATCATCAAGCATCACCGACCCAGAGCTTTCCTGCTGGAGAACGTCAAAAATTTGAAGAGCCATGATCGCGGGCGCACGTTCGACATTATCATGACCACCCTGCAGGAAGACCTCGGATACACAGTTCAGACTCGCACGATTGATGCGCGGGCATGGGTGCCCCAGCACCGCGAGCGTATTTTCCTTGTCGGCTTTCGTGACGGAAGTGACTTTAACTTTGATAGCCTGACAATGCCCGATCCGGCAGTCTCGCCGAGACTTGGCTCGATCTTTCATCCGGAAGATGGTTCGGAAGAAGAGGACAAACACTTCATCACTGGCCCCAAGGGCAAGGTCGATCCGCGATATACACTATCCGATCATCTATGGGGCTATCTGCAGGCTTACGCTGCCAAGCACCGTGAGAAAGGTAACGGCTTCGGCTTCGGTCTCTTTGGTCCGGATGATGTCGCGCGCACGCTGTCAGCGCGCTATCACAAGGACGGGTCCGAGATTCTAATCAAACAGAAACTCAAGAATCCCCGTCGCCTGACACCGCGTGAATGCGCCAGGTTGATGGGCTTCGAGAAGCCAGGTGAACAGGCTTTTCGAATTCCAGTGTCCGATACTCAGGCGTATCGCCAGTTCGGCAATGCGGTTGTTGTGCCAGTTGTAGAGGCGATCGCCCGGCACATGGCTCCCTACCTCGCCGAAGAGGACGCCTCAGAGGTTCAACTGCAAGAAAAGGTAAAGGCGGTTGCCTGATATCGTAGACCAGCAAACGCGCAGCCGGATGATGTCCGGCATCAGGAGCCGGAACACAAGGCCGGAACTCCTGATCCGCAAGGGACTGTTTGCTCTGGGATTTCGATATCGGCTCCACGCTGCCGGTTTGCCCGGCAAGCCGGATATCGTGCTCCGGAAATATAACACTGTCATTTTTGTGAACGGGTGTTTCTGGCACGGCCATGATTGCCACCTGTTCAGGCTGCCTTCGACAAGGCCTGAATTCTGGCGCACAAAGATCGCGAGCAATATCACTCGCGACGAGGCCGTGCATGAGTCACTCCACCAGTTGGGATGGCGACAACTGAATGTCTGGGAATGCGCCCTCAAGGGAAAAACACGGCTGGGCCTTGAAGCTGTTCTCGCAACGATCATCCAGTGGCTCAATGGAGACGAGGCGGTCGGCGACATAAGGGGGATAGCATGAGCGCGCAGACAGAGTTTGCCTTTGAACAGTCTGGCGCTGATGCTGATTTGTTGACCCGGTTGCTTGGAAAAACCGATCAGGTTCTGGTCAAAAAGCTATCGAACAACGACCGTAATTGGGCGCGCTACCGAATTGATCCGGATACCGGTAAAATCAACCGCAAAAGGCGCATGAATAATCAGGCAGGCCCCTACATTCCCGTCCAGGAGCGTGACAGTGGGTTCTTCCCTTCGCTTGCATTGATGGAACGCGATAGCGAAGGAGATGCTGATATCTGGGAAGCATACTTCTATACTGTCTGGCCGCAAGCGAGCGGAGTCCGCAAGAAAACCAGGCTGGTCCATTACACCAGCAAGAGTTCGGAAACACATCTAACAGGGCTCCCCCGTGAACTTTTTTCTGAACTGTTACCGGCGTCGTTCATGGTAATGGGGCGAACCAAGCACGATAATGAATGGGAATATGAGTGCCTGACCCTCGGATCGGACAGTGAGGAGGCAGTCCTGCTTTCTGATCTGTTTGATCTTGATCCTGACTTTCTGATCGGAATATTTGAGCCGGCTGAGCGTAAGTCGGCTGAACTTGATCGCATAATGACCTTTGCCGAGCAAGTCATAGCGGCTTGGCTTGGCGGTAATATTGCAGCGTTCGCGGGCAACAATGCCACTATGCCTGTGACCGCCAAACTGGCTGTGTTGGCCAGGAAGGCTTTCCTGGAAAAGTACGGGCTGGAAAACATCGATCCGTTCGCCCTGGAGGCACCGGGAGATGCATTGCGAGAAATCAGCCGCAAGATTGAATGGGATTTGTTCCGCGAGTATCAGCGCCGCGAGCGTTCGGTCGAACTTGTCCGGCTGATCATGGGCGACCAGCCGATGGAAGTGAAAGCGTCGGCTGTCATTCGAAAACTCATTGACGAGCTGCCTGCCATCGATGCCCTGATGCTCTCGGCCAGTCAACAGCGCAAGTCACGCGCGGGCTATTCATACGAACACCAGATCGAGGCAATGTTGGGCGACGGAAACATCCCGTTCGAAAAACAAGTCGTCCTGGTTTCGAAGAAGCGACCCGACTTCATCCTTCCTTCGCTTGCGTTCATCGACAGCAGAAAGGATGGCGCTGGGGCCGGATTGATACTGAGTGCAAAAACAACGTTACGCGAGCGTTGGAAACAGGTCGAGCGCGAGATGGAAGGACGACGACTGTTTCTGACAACGGTCGATGAAAATATTGCAGCGAGCGCTATCAAGGACATGGCTTCTTTTGGCGTTCATCTGGTGATTCCCGAAAGCCTACGAAAGTCAAAGGAGACAGAGTATGAGGGGCATGACAATGTTCTCAGCTTTCGCGAATTCTGCGAGCAGATCATCAAACCATCACTTTCGCTTTGGTCGAGTTCCTAGATGAGCGATCGATTCCTCTGCAAACGCCGTTATAGGCAGTAATGGGGGGAAAACAGATAAAATGGACAAAACACCGTTTGGATCATGCTGCCAAAAAGGTTGCCGATCATGCGGGCTTCAGATGCCGCTTCGGCCGAAATGGGAACAGGCCATCGGCATAGCGTGCAGCGAGCTCTTCAAAGACGTCTTCGCTTTCGCGGACATCAAAGCCCTGAAGCTCCAGGCCATCCACGATCTCATCGCGAAGCCGATCCAACGCCTCCCGCCGTCCGAGTTTGTGCTTCTCTGTGCTCATAATCATTTTCCATAGCAGCATCCGCGCCAGATCATCTCGCGAAGGGCGACGCCGATCGCGGGCCTCGTCTCTTACTCTTTGCTGCCGCGCTCGCTGCTCGGCATTGACTTCCCGTTTTGATTTCTTTGACATCCTGATCTCCTTGTTCATCGTGGAGACCCAGTGTCATGGCCGGCGATGCAAGGAACAAACGCTGTTTGCCTCCCAATGTTGACAATCTGGAAGGGGGTTGGTCCGCGGGCTTGGTTTCGAGGTTTCCAATACCAATGCCACAAACGCCGTTCGCTGGAGAATCGCGGTTTCCCGGATTCGAATCGGCAAGACCGAATTCAGAATCGCGGCAAGATAAATTAAGATGACTTGTTTCGAGTTGCCTGCACGACATTGCGGATTGAGCTGACGTCGCGATGACTTGAATCGGGTCCCCTGCACGTTGCTTCAATGGATATCAAATTGTGGCGCGTTTGGTTGTTGGTTTCCCTGCAGCCGCGTGGAGTGCATGGAGCGTTGGCAGCACCAACAATTTCCAAGCCTGCCGCCGCCAGTTGCCATTGCCAGCATCCATGGGCCTGAATTGCTGTTGGCGTTAATGGCTGATGCGGGGCTGCATCCATTCGGGTTCATCGCCCGAGACCTTCCGGATTGTCCGTCCAAGCGCATCGCTCAGATTAACGACAGCATTGTAGTGCTCGCTCTGAGGCTTCATTTCGCAAAGCATCGGGACAAGGTCTCTATGTAAGTCTGTCGTCTAGGCGACGAGGTCATCAATCTGTGAAGGCGTCAGTTCCGGTTTCCGCTTATGTCTTTTTGTCATCATGCGCCGTCCTGACTCTGGGGTAGCTGATTCACGCCTTAACGCAAATCATGACCATGAAGGCCGCTGATCGTTTGACGTGAATCGCAGTTTCCTAGGTTGGAAACGGCTGCGCTGAATTCGGAATCGCCAAGGCTGAATCTGGCAACGCGGGGACTGATGTCCGAAACGGCGAATCCTGGGTCGGACTCGCCGTTTCAGTATTTAGAATCGCAAAGGCCGACTTGGGAATCGCGGGCGCCGGGTTTGGTAACGCGGAAACCGAATTCTGAATCGCAGTTTCAGGGCGCCGCTTTTTTGGAGCCCGGTGTGGCGTTATTCATTTCCTGAGTAAGCAGTGCTCTCACTTCGCCGCCATCCAACGTCTTTGTTTCTGCAAGGCGGGTTGCCAGTGCCAACAATGCATGGTGATGCCGAGATAGCAGTTCGAGAGCCATCCTCTCTGAAGCTTCAAGCCGGTCATGAACATGCTGCGCGAGCTGCCGATCAAGTGAGAGCATTGATGGCTGTTCTTCCAATGATCGATAGAGCAACGGCTGAGCCCTACCGAAACCTACGTTCGTTTCAGCATCAGTCGCAAACCTCGTCGCTCGTGCAAGGTCAGACCTTTCATTTCCGCCGGAGCCAACACCCGCTTCGCCAAAAATGAGCTTTTCCGCTGCTTGTCCGGCAAGTACACAAGCAATCGTCTGATTGAGCCAAGATTGAGTCTGGACAACACCCCGTCGCATTTCGCTTTCGACAAAGCCGCCAGACCCATTTCCAACGGTCACGGTAAGAACGGTTGCTAGGTCAAAAGCGGTCCAGGCAAGCGCATGGCCAGCTTCGTGAACAGCGATACGCCAGATTAGCTCTGGTGGCATTGCCGCCTGACCTGCGGTGAGCGCTGCATGGATGTCGCTGTAAGTGAGTTGCCGCCTTTCACGGCGAGCTTTCTGACGAGCCTCACGGACCAGACGCTCGACGTCTGCACCTGTGCTACCAGCGGCAGCCAACGCCAAAGGCAAGAGTGCTGAGTTCACATCGGGCACTGCGACAGAGATATGAGAATTATCCATTGATGAGCACTCCTTCCTTGCTGTGGTGGAGTTGATCGCTGCCGTTGCCAGCCGTGGTGGTGTTGCTTTGTTCAGGCAAAGTTCCAGCCGAACTTTTGCGACCAATGGGCCTGCCGACCTCACTGCTGTTCAAGACCCCATCGAGATCGCTACCCAGATGATGGGCAATGATTGTCACAAGGGCCGCTGTGCCTGGCTGCGGGATTACAATGTGTTTCTCAAGCCGACCTGAGCGCAAAAGCGCGGGATCAATCTTGTCTGGCCGGTTGGTTGCGCCAACGACAATGACGCCTTCGGTTTTTGCCGCTCCATCCAGCAATTCCAACACACGGTTTACGAGGCTCGACCAGTAATCATCATAAGGCCGGTCACTGCCACCGCGGTTTCCGATGTTGTCGATTTCGTCAATAAACAGGATGCAAGGTGCACTGCGAGTGGCATGCTCGAAAGTGGCGTTCATCGCTGCCAGAACATCGCCAAGATTCGACGATTCCAGCCATCTCGCCACCGACGTCGCGATCAGAGGGACACCCAAGGTGTTGCAGAGCGCCCTGCCAAAAGTCGTCTTGCCCGTGCCGGGCGGCCCCTATAACAGCAGCCGTGAACTGAGATCAGACCATGCGACTTCCTTGTTACCGAATGCTTCAAGGTCGAGCTTGAGATCAAGCGCCCACTGCTGGGCATCGCCATATCCGGCGAGCCGTTCAACGAACAGGTGGTCCTTTCCCGTGGACGGTTTGGCAGATTGTTTCGCCGTTTGCCCTTTGCCTGGTTCTGGCGCGGCCAGTTCTTTGACTGGCTCGATGATGTCGAAGCAGCCCGAATATTTTTCGCGCTTCTTTGCATCAGAGCGTTTTAGCAAAGCGCCCAATCGGCCCTCCTTGTCTTCGTCCTCTTTGGCTTCGGCCACGGCGCGGTTTTCGGCTTCAAGCGTCGCCAGGATAGCCATGATCTTGGTAAGCGACCGACCAGGACGAATTGCGATAGCGAGATCATCAATGCCGAGATGTTGTGGTTGGAAGTCGAGCTCGTTCATCAGGAACCATGAGCGACCGATCGGAATTTTGTGGCAGATCGCAAGAACATCAGCGATCAAGTTTGCATCGATGTTGTTTCCCGTGATCACCATGTCCGCGACAGCGACAAGCCGTGCTGGCAGTGGCCGATCGCGCTCGTCGCAGATCATGAGAGGCTTAAATGCCGTCAGAATCCTCTTTGAGACGATCGTACGAAGTTCGTCATCATCGTCGTACCGCTTTAACGAAGTGCTTCCGAAACAGCTGAAGGATTTCCGTGGCGTTGTGTCAGCGAGTGCTTTGAAGCGCCCGGTCAGAGTCGGGCCTTCTGCGATCGGTTCAAGCGAAACATGAAACGGCAACGCCAAGCCATCTTCGAGCAGATAACCGAAGTGTCGTTCGAAGTCCTTGACCGGCACATGGACCGCAACAATCATTTTCCTGCGTTTCATGATCGAGAGCAGTCGGTCAAGGCCATGCTGATCCTTCTCAATTGCCCGTGCGAGCAGCAGTGCCGCAGAGATTTCTGGAACCTTCAACGCCGATGCAAAGCACGCCGCAATCGACAGGACATGATCCCGAAGTGCTGCCATGTCCTGGAAAGGCAAATTGGGATCAGTACCCTCTCCAGTCATGGGTCCATCTGCTTTGGACGTCAGGCTTGAGAATAGCGCACTTTCACCGCCAGCATGAGACAGCGTGTCGGAGTGTCCGGCAGCATTATCAGTGGAGGTGTCGGATGCGTCGACAGTCTCGTCAGCGCCATCCTCTTCATCCAGATTGAATGCATCGAACTCGCCAGATTCGAGCCGTCTCTCGATCTGCTTCCTGTTTCGCGAAGATGCTTCCAGAAGCGACTGCATCAATTCTCGGTCTTTATCGACATCACCGGAAAACAGCGCTGCCTTGTCGGCCGCAAGATTCCAGACCGTCCCACTGTAATGCCTGCGTCCACGGCCTGCCCAAAGGCTTCTAGCCGAGCGGCGCGGTTCAGGCGAGAAATGAGATATTTGGAGACGCGTTTGCTGATCTTGCTCATCACTTTTCCTCCCTTGCACATGTGGAGTGGTCTGCAATTGTCTGCAGGTTTGCTGGCAGGAACCGCCGATTTCCATCGAGCCAGTCTTTGAGGATCAGACCGGCCGGATGCTTGAAGCGACACAACAGATCAAGCCGGCGCTTCAAATGCTTGGGTAGCTCGGCCTTGCCGGTATCACCTGTTCCAGCACGACGAAGGATTTTGCGAACGAGTCCCGGAGCGATCTCATCGATCAACTCAGGCGTGGGATTACCCTTATTCGTCAGGATTTCAATGCGCCGGCGATGTCGGTGCAGCACGTCATTTGCGGTGCTTGCGTGAAGCGAGGGGCGGAACTCGGATGAGGATTTGCTCTGCCGCCGCTTTGGTGTGCGCGTGAGAGTTTCTTGAGGGCGGGCCGTGGTAGCGGCAGAATGCTTCCGCTGTTGTCTTGGAAAGGCGATGACATTGCCGGTGGTGGTGGGATCAGATTTACGCATGACACATTTCTCCTACGCCGGATCGTTGGGATCGGCGGGTGTCGTGAACAGAAAGGTTGATGAGTGAATGGAGCCAGGTGCGCGTCAGTGCCGGGTTGGCACTTGTGCGAAGCCTAGTTTGATCATCGGTGGATTGCCGGTGACGTCGATGACGTTGGCGTCTTCAAAGGACTGGTTGTCCTCACCATCAGTCTCAACGTCATCGAGCTCGACCTCGGGCTGAAGCGGGAGAGCTATCGGCAAATGGCAGGACTGCGTGAATGCCTCGCAAGCCTGTTTCCAATTTGCCTCAACGTGAGAACGGAATTCTGACTGAAGTGACGCGATCGCTGCGCCGGCACCTTGAACTTGAACGAGATGGTCCAATTGCGACAGATGCCAGATACCGCTGGTCAGGTCCGTCTTACGATTGTCAGCCGTCAGGATGACGACCCTGACTTCTTTGACGTTCAGGCGTCTATGTACTTTGTAGAGAAAGTCCGGCAAGACGAGGCCCGCCGCTTTCATCCGGTTTTGCAGGTCATCAAGCCGCACGCGGTCGTATGTGTAGACACTGCGCTTTGCATCGACGATATGCGCAGTGTTGGTACGCAGATTGAGAATGACAAAGTCGGGCGTGTAAGTCTTGCGGCCGCCCATATCGGAATCAAACGTCAACGCCCTAAAATTCTTGGCGTCATTCATCTCGACGATTTGCAGCGCTGTCGGTGAAACCGGCAATCGCAGGTTCTGTGTCAGCACCTTGAGGTCTGGATTGCAGCTGGCAACAGCAGCGATGCCGAGTTCAATCAGTCGACCTTCAAGTGCGGGCAGTGACCGCAACACGGCGGCAAGGTCATCAATGCCCACGGATAGCGCATTTGAAAAGGCATCGGCGGACAGCGAAGTTTCGACGAGTTCATCGATGAGCGCATCGAACTGCTGCTTCAGTTCCGGACCATGGGCGGAATATGAATACACCGGTCCGGTGGTTGTCTTGAGTTTGGTCATGGAAATCTCCGGTTGGGGAGCGATGACGTCAGCCAGGCAGACACGGGGACTCGTATGCGGAAATAATTTCCGCATTGGCTGTCCAAAAACGGGCAGCTGGACCGCTGATGTCGGCGAAGAACTGGCGCTATCGCAGTATAGTGAAACGATCAGTGACGAGAGAACGAGATGGATGACCACAATGGGTCGCCAATCCGCGTTATGTGTGCCGGGATCGGGCTTCAACAGGAGAGGGGTGGGATTGGTCTTCCCCATCGGGGGAGATAACGATAAAGATCAAAATAGCCTTATGCCTTCTTACCAAGGTTGCGGGTCAGGCCCTCGTTCGATGTTGACGCATCGGCGGGGGCTGTTAAATCGCTGCAGAAATTCAGGTTCTGGCGACAATCAACAGATAGTCCTGAGTTGCTTGTCCGGCAAGGCGAAAAAGAACGTATCCGGAACAGAGCTCCGGAATGGTTAATACATGACGCGGCGTATTGGAAGAGTAATCTAGGAGTTGTAACGACAAAATGATAATGTGTGGCTCTCTTGGAAGTTGCGGCGATTGAAGTAGTTTGAAGTCTGATAGGTTTTTCTTCAGCTTCCATAGTGTCGCTCGGGTACCAAGACGGCTATTAATGCAATACAGGGTACTGATCATTCGCCTCTTGCCAAGCGCCATAGCATTCTGCAACCGCCTTTCTCTCAGATCAGCGCGCCCGGTTACAATTAATCGGATGTAAAGGGCTATGCTGCTGACAACAGGAACGAGCATATGAGAGAGACACACCTTTTCCGCCCACGTCGGCTGATGTAGTGTCAGGCCTGTTGATCAGCGGAATATAAAATGGCCATCACCCCCAAATTGGATTTCATCTCACTTGCTCGCGATGAGATAATTCCGCCTGGATTGAAAAACAGGTTCGTAATTCAAAACGACAATTGGAACGATTATGGGAGCTATGTGCGATTCCAACTTCTGTGGTTCGACGAACAAGGTGTGCGCCAGACGATTGGAACGACCAAAATCCTTCAACGATCCAAGCAGGAGGCGGGATGGGGCGTTGTTGATCGCACCGCCCCTCCAAGTAGGTTCAGTGACGACATCGGTTCCGATTTCATATCGTTGGGTCAATCAGAGGCCTACTATACATGGATGTATGAGACCTTTCGAGACCATGCCCAAGAGGTCTTGACCGCGCTACATGACATTGCTGTGATGCCCGGCCTCGCAAGCCCATTCGAGACTTCGACTGTTTTCCGCAATGGCATGATGCGAGAAAATGTAGCGTGGAGATCGCGGCGGTTCGGTAGCGCTTGGTCATTAGGACAAGAGCCGAACGAAAAGACTTCTTTCAGTTATACTTGCCAATTGTCAAAAGATGAGCAGCCATTCCTGATCGACTTCGACTTCAGTGCTGTTGATATCCTGCCTGGCCGGGTTGTCGGGGTCATAGGCCGCAACGCGGTCGGAAAAACACGCTTCTTAGCGCAGATGAGTGCTGACCTCGCCCAGGTGAGACAGGTCTCTGCGGCGGCGGTCGATGAGCGCAAGCGCAGATTCCCAGGCGAGCAACCTCTATTCACACGAATATTGGCCGTTTCCTACAGCGCCTTTGACCGCTTCCGCCGACCTAGCCCCCACGCTGAGAGCAGCTACGTTTATTGCGGTATTCGTGATGACAATGGCAATCTTTCTCAAACAGGGTTGCAGCGCAGTTTTCGAGCCAACAAGGCTAGAGTTCGCGATCAGCAGCGAGACTTGGACTGGGTTGAATACATCGCTAAGATTCTCGGCGATAGTAGTGAACTTAGCGATGCGGTTCTGCGACGCGAGATCGCCGGCGATCAAGCAGAGAGTGAAATGCTCGGCCAGCTGAGCTCGGGCCAAGCGATCCTATGCCATTTCGTGACTGGGTTACTTGCATGGCTGCAACCCGAAAGCCTCGTTTTGTTCGATGAACCAGAGACACATCTCCACCCGAACGCAGTGGCTAACCTCTTTGTGGTTCTGACCGAAATCCTCAAAGAGCACAAATCCTACGCAGTCGTGGCCACTCACTCGCCCGTTGTGATCCAGGAAATACCCTCGAAGCGAGTCATGGTGTTCTCACGCGAAGAAGGCGTTACCGATGCCGATCCGCTTCAATTTGAGAGCTTCGGCGAGAGTATATCGGAACTGACAGAGCATGTGTTTAAAACGCAGGAAGCGGAGAGTCTTTATCGAGATGCACTTGATCGAATAGCTAAGACTAAGACCTTGGAAGAGGCGCTCGACTTGTTCACGAATAGGCTGAGTATGAATGCCAAATCGTATCTGCTAGCGCGCTACGCCCGGGGTATCGAACAGTGAAGCAACTCACTCCGGTTGCGACTCCACCCTCATACATTGATATTTTCGAGGGTATTCGCGACAAAAAAAATATATTGGCGAGAACCGCGCTGGCAGTGGCGGAGGCTGCCATCCGGAGTCGTTTCTCTGATTACGAAACTCGCTTAGCCGCCAACACGCTGCAAGGCATGCCAGATTCAGCGCTCGGGGGTATCCGAACGGAATTAAGGTCCTGCTATGGTCCTAATGTGGGAATGAAGGCGCTGAAGAAGGCAATCAAAGAGGCACAGCCCAAGGGGCGGCTCATTTGGTGCCCTTTTTGTGGTGCGACCACGCCTGGTAGTCATGATCATTATCTGCCAGCCGAGAAATTCCCAGAATTCGCGGCACACGCTCTCAATTTGGTCCCGTCCTGCACCCGGTGCAACTCTACTAAGGATGACGACTGGCTTCATGCTGGAGCCAGACAATATCTCCATTTCTACAGGGATACGATACCAGTCGTTCCCTATCTAACGGTTGCCATAACTTCCGACCCGGTTGCCAGAGCAATCGCAGCTAACTTTGCCGTTCAACAGGCAGGTATGTCTGATGCGTCATGGGCTCTCTTGGAGACCCATTTCCGAAAGCTGAAGTTGATCGAACTCTACGACTCCTATTCCAACGACCTGCTTAACTCAGTGCTTAGAAGTGCCCGCTCCTACATCAATGCCGGAGGCCCCAGCGCCGCAAGTTTTCTCGCCAATGAGGCACAAGATGATGCCAATCTTTATGGAGACTATGGCTGGCGTGCTGTTCTACTGCGCGGGATGAGCGTTCATCCGCACCTCAATCAATGGATTGCATGGCTCTAAGGTGATACTATTTCACCTTGCTCGAATTAGTAAACGCGACTTTAGGTACTGAACACTGGCTGAAGAGAGAATGAGAACCGGAATTAATTTTCGATCCGTCGAATTGGCCCTGATGCGATGAATTTGCCGCAGTCAGCGGTTTTACTTATTTAGTCAGGCTGCGGTCCACCATTCTTTGCGTTGTAGGCGGCGTGGCGCTTATTTCTTGTTTTTATGCGCTCCCCTGCGTCTGCTCTGGCGTCGCTCCAACGAGCCTTTAGCCATTGGTACTTCGCAAGCGTGCGTTCGTCGCCGCGATACTGCTCGATCCAGCCGTCGATTTTGCGCTCAATGATCAGCGTTAATTTTTCGCTCATCGCGTCACCGGACAGGAAATCCGTTTCGTAATAACCGTCTTTGCCTCTGACGACGAAAGGCCAATGTTTGGGTAAGCTTGAGGCCGCCGCTTTAACATCATCGTTTAGCGCTTGGTCGATGATGATCCGAGGCATTTCCGCGATCTTGCTTTCGAGATAATAAGCGCGATTCATCGCAGGTCCGAAGGCTATGGCTTCTGTGTGGAAGAGCGGCCCCACAGTCACTCCTCCCCGCAACGGCAACCCAAGCATGAGCATACTGGCCTGGAATTCGGTAACAAACTTCAGAAGCCGGAAAAGGTCGCGATTATTGGCGTAAGGAAAAGAGACGATCAAACTATCCGAGAATTGCGAATATTCATCCCGCGAGGGATGATCCACAGTCTCGGTCTCAACATAGTCCTGCGCTCGGGCCGCGAACGACCATACAGCGTTCAATAACTTTTGTCGAAGCTCTGGGTCCGAATTCGAATCTTCGACGGCCTGCCCCCAGCCGAGGATATCAATGAATGCGACCGCCCGTTTCTGGTATTCAACTGGCGCATTGGCATCGTACGTCGTCACGAAATTCCGCGGAGCTCGCTGCCTCTCTTCTCGGGCAGTAACCTTAGGTCGAAGGGTTTGCATTAATCCATTGAGTCTCTTCATGACTATATTGATCGTGGCCAAGGCTCCTAGTTTTAGACCCAAATTGCACGGTTTCGGCCGAGATACCCAAACAAGTGCCCATGAAAGGCGATATATTTCGGTAAGAGCACAATCCCTAGATTGCTTTTAACAAAATGGGGAGCTGCGAGCCAGCCTAGTCAACAGCAATCCTTCCCGACTTTGCGTTTCAGAATTCGACTTTCAGCTTCCCCACCCTAGCGAACATTGAGGTCGTATGCGCGAGACGGCATCTTTGACGATGTATCAGAGCCCGTCCGAACAGCTGATATGAGGGCACTGAGCAGCCATTGAACGGGGCTTTGAAGTCCGCAATGGACCGTAAGTGACGCCGCACCTGGCAACACGAAACGTCTGCTTCACCGGCTTCGTTCCACCATGCACCTGACAGGTTACGGCCCCATTCAGTCAAATGCCACGATGAAAACAGCGGTAGTTCCCGACCTCCCATCTGTCCGAACTGCAAGACTGCTTATGGATTCGTTGCTGCAATCTTGGAAAGTCCTCCCCAAGGCGCAAAGCCGCTGGACCGCAAAGCTAACTGCCTGAAAAAATCATTCTTTGCCGCGACCTTCGAGAGATAACCGGCATACAGGATCGGGCCTTCGTCAATACGGACGAGTGGGTAGGCAAAGGAGAGACATCCCCACCAACCGGTAGTCGGTCCATGGGATGAAGCTTTATTTTTCAATATGCGATAGGCGACGATTTAGTTCAGTATTGAAGATCATTTCCCATTGAATTTTTTTTAACAACTAAAAATTGTAAAAATAATTTTCCAGGCCAATAGAGGCCTTATACTGTCGTACGAGAAAGTAATATTTTCAGCGCTTCTCAATTAAGTCGATTTGCTACAACCTAATATATTGAAGTATAATTAATTTGTCTACAGAAATGTAGCATTTACCTAACATGGAGTTAGAAATGTCTTCTATTGATCGTAAAGTACAGCGCGCAGGCGCTCCCAAGCAGAAAAAGAAAACACGTGCGGATGCCGGCGCAACCGCGAAAACGAAAGTGCGCGCAGCACGGGCACCGCAGGAGCATGACGAGCCGCTTTCGCCAGAAGCCGAAGCGCGCCTATCTGAGCTCGCAAAGCAAATCGCGTCATTGCATCGCAAGTCGACCTCACAGGTGTTTGAACTCGGTCAGTGCCTGGCTGAAGCAAAATCTGTCCAGCCTCAGAAACGCTTCGGTCGCTGGCTGAAAGAAAATAGCGGCTATAGCGTCCGTTCGGCCTGGAGTTTCATCTCCGTCCACGATCGGCTTGCTGATCACCGCGAACGACTTGAACAGCATGCCGTTGCAACGACTGCGCTCTTCGAGCTAGCGAAAGCCGAGGCGCATCAGATTGAAGACGTCATCAATCTCTATGATGAAGGCAAGAGCCTTAAGCCTGCGGAAATCAAGGCGCTCGTCGGCGGCAAAAAAGAAGAGGCTGCGGACGATGTCGACCTTAAGCAGCTGGGCGGAAAATCGGGACTTCAAAAAATGTCCGCTGCCAAGCTGAAGATGAGTACGGCGGAGTTTCACCGACTCATCGCTGCGGTCCTCGTCAGCGTGGAAGAGGCTATTGCGCGTCACGAGAGCGGAAAGCGAATCGTCATGGCGGCGCTGGCAGCTGAAGTCGAAATCAATGCACGACATGCATCCGATCTATTCAAAGACATCGTGGCCCCTTTGGTATCAGTTCAGCATATGCCAAAAGCCAATCTTGAACACGAAAGGTTTGGCCTGGAGACAGGCTGGGGCGCAGTTCAGCACAGCCTCTATCGCCTGGGTGGTGTTGGCTCATGGCCAGTCCGCGACGTGATGGAAAAATGGGTCATCGAAGTCGCGCACCCTGCGCTACGTTTCGCAGTTCATGGCGAACCGTATGTTGTCAGTTCAAAACCTGCTGAAGTTATTGTCGCCGATGCCGCAAAAGCGGAAAGCGACGTCACGAACAAAGATCAGACTTTGGTCGAGAAGGAAACCGACGTTGATGAGACAAAACCAAGCATGCCGGTCGCCGAATTGGATGCAACGCTCAACAGTCTCATGGCGTCCAACAAAGCACCCGCTGAAGCAAGCATGTCGCGATAATGCGGTGACAACCGCTCGGCGGCTGCGCCACCTCATGCCTGACCCAAACACCGAACAAAGCCTCGCTGAATTCCGCAGCGGGGCTTTGGTCTTTCGGGTCAGAGGCTTTCTATCTGTCCTTGGCCTGTCTCCGTGCTTTTGCAAGCCGATCAAAATCCAGGCCCCGGAACATCGAGAAATCAATCTTTGGATTAAGCGGCATCGTGGCGAACATCTCGGCTTCGGACTCAGTCAGCGTTTTCCAGCCATATTTGTTGTGATCATCGCCACCGAGCGCGTGCCCCGCCTGCATCCGCCGTTCCCGTTCGCCGATCTCCTTGTCTTTACGAGCTTCGGAAATGTAGTCGCCGCGAAGGGAATGGAACCGTTCACCCGGCGAGTCCTTGATGCCCGCCTTGTCGTAGAGGCGTCGCATATAAGTCGACGCCGATTTTGCCGGATCGGCGAGTTTCATAAGCTGAGGAAACAGGAACTGGTCGCCCTGTCTCCGGGCCCATTCGACATAACCGATTTCGACCAGAAAATTATGAAGTACAAAATACCGACCGCTTTCCGTCGTTTTGATCGGTCGTCGGACCCACTTCCCACCGACCATTACAATTCCCTCCACCTCTGCTACACAGATTCCGCCGAACTTATCCGTGATGTCGCTCCCAATCAGATGGGTGAGCAAACCTAGACGTCGGCTGGTCAGCAACCCGAGCAGAGGCAACATGACATCATCGATGTAAGGCGATTGAACACATGTCTGGAAGAGCCTTGTCAGCTTCTTGGCTGATATCGGCTCTGCGGAAATCGCATCCATGGCACTGTCGGGATATTTGAGCGCCACGTTCTTGACTGGATTGTCAAAGGCGTGTTGCGCGGCAGCATAGCTGAACACGGGCTTGATGACCCCCATATATCCATTCTGCAGTGTGTTTTTGGCAATCCGCCCCTTGCTGAAGTCTCGGTTGCTGTCGATAACTTCTCTTGCTGTAAAGTGTGAAGGCCGGTCCTTGTCTCTTGGGGGCCAGAACTTCATGAGATTGATGAACGCCTGAAGATCGGTTGGCGTGTAACGATCAATCGGATGATCGCCGATCAAATCCACAAATAGATTCAAACGCATCTCCGCCGTCTTGATGTCTTTGCTGGCCTTTCCCATGGCGTTGACCCGTTGCGCGAGATACTGACTTGCAGCAGTGCTGAACAACGGTTTGTCGGACGATCCACGTTCCACATGTCGCCGATCCTTGTCGGCCTCTGTTTCCACATTGGCACTGACTAGCCCGACCCTCGCACTGATATTGCCTTTCCCTTGCGAGCCGCTCTCAAGTGTCGGCGTCAGCATAGACGCGGGATCGTCCTTGGCTCTCTCGACCAATCGCCTGGCCAGCAGTTCGGCGTGATCTCCGAGCTCCTTGTTATACTCCTCGCCTGCATCCTTGCGCGCCTTCTCCTGCGCAATCCGCACAAGCCCCCGCATCATCGCGATGTTGTTTTCTTCTTCTGCAGTTGGCGGAGGAGGAGGTTTGCTGATGTCATAGAGAGCGGATTTGAGGCCCATCGTAACGGCCTGCCACGCCCGGGTGCCCTTCGCGTCCTCATCGATACCATCGAAGTCGCCACCAAGCATGTCTTCCATCAGCGGCCAGAACCCGCTTTCGTCATTGTTCGCCTTCGACATCGCAATCTCGATCCGTTCAAACTCTTCACGTGCGATAACAGCCAACCTGTCGGCGATCTTGCGGGCTTCCGGTTTCGGTATGACGCCGAGGCCAATCCGGATGGGACGCTTGACGTCGCCAGCGATCGTTTTGGGCAGTCGCATCTGAAACATATAGGCCGAACCTGTTTTGATCAGGTAAAGACCAGGCGAGGAGCGAGGGCGGCCTTTCGGGGTCTCTTTCGCGGAAATAATTTCCGCATTTTGGGATGATACCCCTGACGATACATGCAACGATACAATTCGAGTTTCTGACATTGGCAAAAGCCCTTGTTCTGGGCGGCCAGATTCAAAAAAACCTTATCTATCAAAAACTTGGGAATATCCGCTTTTGGTGCCCGGAGGGGCTGGCGGAGAGGGTGGGATTCGAACCCACGGTGGAGTTGCCCCCACGCCGCATTTCGAGTGCGGTACTTTCGACCACTCAGCCACCTCTCCGCGTCTTTGGTCGGCGCAATATCAGTGCGCGGGCGCTTCCATAACTGGCGTGGCTCGCTTACACAAGAGGTAAGTTTGCCTATCGCACCCAAACCGGGCTCGAACAGCCAAATTGGCTTGACTCCCGATCCTCTCTCACGTATCTCGCGAACCGAATGCGGCGTGGGGCTTCCTGCGCCGTTGGCCTGTGTTTGGGCAATCCGGAAGACCGGAACTCAGACAGGCTTCACCCGGCTGCGTCCGCGATGGACCGGCCGATTAGTTCCGACTGGCAAAAAGACGGCCCGCTGAAAGGCGAGAGCCGGACGAACACGAAAGGACAAAAGATGTTCGCAGTCATTAAAACCGGCGGTAAGCAGTACCGCGTCGCCGCAAATGACGTTCTGACGATTGAAAAGCTCGAAGGCGCCGCAGGCGATTCCATCGAGTTCAACGAAATTCTCATGGTCGGCGAAGGCGCCGGCGCAACTGTTGGTGCACCCTTTGTTGAAGGCGCCATGGTTGTTGCCGAAGTTGTCGAGCAGGGCCGTGCCCGCAAGGTTATCGCTTTCAAGAAGCGCCGCCGTCAGAACTCCAAGCGCATGCGCGGTCATCGCCAGCACCAGACTGTCGTCAAGATCACCGACATCCTGACCGGTGGTGCAAAGCCCTCGAAGAAGGCTGCTCCCAAGAAGGAAGCTGCACCCAAGGCCGAAGCGAAGGCAGCTGACGCCGCGCCGGCAGCACTGTTCACCGCGCCGAAGGGCAAGGCCGATGATCTGACCACGATCAAGGGCATCGGTCCGGTCGCAGCCGGTCAGCTGAACGAGCAGGGCATCACCACTTTTGCCCAGGTCGCAGCCCTTTCGGACGCCGACATCACCCGCATCGACGAAGCCATGCCATTCAGCGCCGACCAGATCACCGATTGGCGCGACCAGGCCAAGGCACTCGCGAAGTAATCAACCGCCCGTTCGGGCCCTGGCGGCCAACAGCCGCAAACAGACAATCGCCCTTGAGGGCGGAACAGGAGCAGACCCATGGCACACAAAAAAGCTGGCGGTTCCACGCGTAACGGTCGCGATTCGAACTCCAAGCGTCTTGGCGTGAAGAAGTTCGGCGGCGAAGCTGTCATTTCAGGCAACATCATCATTCGTCAGCGCGGAACCAAATGGCATCCGGGCACCGGTGTCGGCATTGGCACAGATCACACGATTTTTGCCGTGCAGCCGGGCAATGTTGACTTTCGCAAGAAAGCCAACGGCCGAACCTATGTATCCGTTGTGGCGAAAGCCGAAGCAGCGGAATAAGCCGGATCGCATTTGCAAGCCGGTGTCTCATCGACCCGGCCTTTGCAGGCATCCTCCGGAACACCGGATTAAAAAGGGGAGATGGGACACCATCTCCCCTTTCTTTTGTCCAACAACCGGAGAACGATCATGAGACAAGATCAAAGCAACAGCCCGGACGTCAGCGCACGGGCCCCCAGAGACAGTCTCGGCGACTGTAGAAGCCCAAACGACACTCAGAGTTTCGAACGGACGGCCTCAGGCTACGACTGCCCCATACTGCTGACCGAAAATCTGGTCCTGCGCGCACCCCACGCCGAGGACATCGACGCAATTGCCATTCTCGCCGACAATCCGGCTATCGCCACCATGGTGTCACGCATTCCGCATCCCTATACCCGCGCGGACGCCGAGACCTTTGTGCGAACTGCCGCCAAACGCGGGAATGGCAATTGCGTCTATGCCATCACGGAAACCGAAACCGGCAAACTGACGGGGTGTTGCTCGCTGGATACCACTGCAGACGGACAGGCGCTCGAGCTGGGCTACTGGGTCGGCGAACCATTCTGGGGTCGCGGCATTGCCACCGAAGCTGTTCATGCATTGGTCGACATGGCCTTCCGCACCCGTGAGATAGAGCACATCGACGCCCGTTGCCGGGTCATCAACCCTGCCTCCCGCCGTGTGCTGCAGAAAAGCGGTTTCCAGTTTCAGGGAACCGGCATGATCAATGTTCTTGCGATCAATGCCAGCGCCGCCGTCGAGTGGTTCCGGCTCGACCGCAGGACCTGGGTTTCGCTGATCAGCTGGTCGAACGAAAACAGGCCAAAGAAGCGCTAGACTGAAAACCGGCGGCCCGACCAATCCGCCAGGCAAGCCAAGGCGTAGAAGGATCATGACCCCGAAAGGATTTATCATGAGCCTTCTGCGGCCCCTCGCCCTTCAGGCTCTTTGCTGCCTTTTATCTCTGCCCCGTTTGCGCAAAACCGCACTTGTTACCAAATTCGCGCTACCGATTGCATGGGTCAGGGTCAATTTCGTGCCAACAGTGGCACCCGCCAAAGCCATTAAACCCTGACGGATCCTCCTCGCGACCTTTACCAACTGCCGCAATAGGCTTTGACCTTACGTCTTCGGGCGTTTATCGATGCGCCCAAAGCCGGAGGCGCACGCCAGTCCGGCTGAACGCGTTAAAAGTCCGGATCGGTACAGCCAGATGAAATTCCTCGACGAAACCAAGGTCTATATCCGCTCAGGCGACGGTGGCGCCGGCAGCGTCTCGTTCCGGCGGGAGAAATATATCGAGTTCGGTGGGCCTGATGGCGGCGATGGCGGCCGTGGTGGCGATGTCTGGGTGGAAGCCGTCGACGGCCTCAACACGCTGATCGACTATCGCTTCCAGCAGCATTTCAAGGCCAAGACGGGTGGTCACGGAATGGGCCGCAACCGTACCGGCGCCGGTGGTGACAGCGTCACCCTGAAAGTGCCCGCGGGAACGCAAGTTTTCGAGGAAGACAACGAGACGCTGATTTGCGATCTCACCGAGATTGGCCAGCGCTACCGCCTGGCAGTCGGCGGCAATGGCGGCTTCGGCAACGCCCATTTCAAGTCCGCCACCAACCAGGCCCCGCGCCACGCCAACCCCGGTCTTGAAGGCCAGGAAAAAAACATCTGGCTCAGGCTCAAGCTGATCGCCGATGCCGGCCTGGTCGGCCTGCCCAATGCCGGCAAGTCGACCTTTCTCGCCGCCGTCACCCGGGCGCGGCCGAAGATCGCCAATTATCCCTTCACCACGCTGCATCCCAACCTCGGCGTTGCCACCATCGACGGACGCGAATTCGTGCTTGCCGACATTCCCGGCCTGATCGAGGGCGCCCATGAGGGCGTCGGCATCGGCGACCGGTTCTTGGGTCATGTCGAGCGCACCCGGGTTCTGCTGCATCTGGTCTCGGCGCTTGAGGAAGATGTTGGCCAAGCCTACAAGACGGTTCGCCATGAGCTTGAGGCCTATGGTCACGGCATTGCCGAGAAGCCCGAGATCGTGGCGCTGAGCCAGGTCGATGTGGTCGACGCCACGCAGCGCGCCGAAAAGGTTCGCTCACTGAAAAAGGCCTGCGGACGCGCGCCTTACGAAATCTCCGCCATCACCGGTGAAGGCATGACCGGCGGGCTCCGGGCGCTGCGCGACATCATTGTCGGCGCCAAGGAAGAAGACGCTGAAAAGGCCAATGTGGACAGCAAGAAAGACTGACCATGGCCGCCCAGCGAAAACCTGTTTCGGCGCACAAGCGCATTGTCATCAAGATCGGCTCCGCGCTGCTGGTGGATCGCAACAGCGGCTTGAAATCCGCCTGGCTTGAATCACTGTGCGCCGACATCGCGGATCTCAAAAATTCCGGAGCGGAAGTTCTGGTGGTCTCCTCCGGCGCCATCGCCATGGGCCGCACTGTGCTTGGCCTGCCTGGCGGGCCGTTGCGGCTTGAGGAAAGTCAGGCAGCCGCTGCCGTCGGCCAGATCGCCCTTGCTCGGGCCTGGTCGGCCAGCCTCTCCACTCACAGCATTGTCGCAGGACAGATCCTGCTGACGCTGGGCGACACCGAAGAGCGCCGGCGCTATCTCAATGCTCGCGCTACCATGGGCGAACTGATACGTCACGGTGCGGTGCCGATCATCAACGAGAACGACACCGTCGCCACCAGCGAAATCCGCTATGGCGACAATGACCGGCTGGCCGCCCGGGTCGCAACCATGGCCGGCGCCGACCTGCTGGTGCTGATGTCCGATATCGACGGGCTCTATACTGCCCCGCCGCACCTTGATCCGGACGCGCGTTTTCTTGAAGCCATCGAGGCGATCACCCCGGACATCGAGGCCATGGCGGGAGATGCCGGGTCTGAACTGTCGCGCGGCGGCATGAAAACCAAGATCGACGCCGGCAAGATCGCCACCGGCGCCGGATGCGCCATGATCATCGCCTCGGGCAAATCCGATCACCCGCTGTCGGCAATCGACAAGGGCGCCAGATCAAGCTGGTTCCAGCCCTCCGGCACGCCCCAGTCGGCGCGCAAGATCTGGATTGCCGGGCAACTCGATCCTGCCGGCAGGCTGACCATCGACAGCGGTGCCGAAAAAGCGCTTCGCTCCGGCAAGAGCCTGCTGCCTGCTGGCGTCAAGGCTGTCAGCGGCGACTTCCATCGCGGCGATCCGGTTGCAGTCTGTGACGCCGGTGGCCGCGAGATAGCCCGGGGATTGTCGAGCTATGACGCGGACGAAGCACGCCGCATCGCCGGCCGCAAATCAGCAGAAATAGAAGCTATTCTTGGCTACTTGGGACGCGCGGCAATGATCCACCGCGATGACATGGTGATCAGCTGAAATAGCTGGAAATACGTCCCGGCTTTACGGCGTCACCCCGATTGCGTAAGAAACCAGCCTGATCGCAAGCCGGGAGGTGCACCATGCTCGACAAGACCGAGAGCAAAGCAGACATCGCGACGCTGATGGCCGACATCGGCCGTCGCGCGAAGGCTGCAGCGCGACCGCTGGCGATTGCCGGAACCGACCAGAAGAACGCAGCCCTCAACGCCATGGCCGATGCGATTTCCGCGCGGCGCCAGGACATTCTGGCTGCCAATGCCATTGATGTCGAAGCCGCACTGAAAAGCGGCATGGCGGCATCGTTCGTTGATCGCCTGAAGCTTGATGACAGCCGCATCGACGCAATCACCGCCGGCATCCGCGCCATTGCGGGACTGGCTGATCCGGTCGGCGATGTGATTGCCACCTGGGAGCGCCCCAACGGGCTCCAGATCGAGCGGGTTCGCACACCGCTCGGTGTTATCGGCGTCATCTATGAAAGCCGCCCCAACGTCACTGCCGACGCCGGTGCCCTGTGTCTCAAGGCCGGCAATGCGGTCATCCTCCGCGGCGGCTCGGATTCGTTCCATTCCTCGCGCGCGATCCATGCCTGTCTGGCCTCCGGGCTTGAAGGCGCCGGCCTGCCCGCTGATGCCATCCAGATGATCCCGGTCTCTGATCGGGCTGCTGTCGGCGAATTGCTTACCGGCCTGAATGGTGCAGTCGACGTCATCGTGCCACGCGGTGGCAAGAGCCTTGTGGCGCGGGTGCAATCTGATGCCCGCGTGCCGGTCTTCGCGCATCTCGAAGGCCTGTGCCACATCTATGTCGACAAATCCGCTGATCCCGTCATGGCCCGGGCCATCGTGGTCAACGCCAAGATGCGGCGCACCGGAATTTGCGGCGCCGCCGAAACCCTGCTGCTCGACAGCGCCATGGATCGCGGAATGGCTGTCGATATTCTCGCTGATCTGACTGCTGCCGGCTGCGAGGTCCATGGTGACAACGCGGTCATGGCGCTTCAACCCGAGGCAACACTTGCCACCGAAGACGACTGGCGCACCGAATATCTAGACGCCATCATCGCCGCACGCTTTGTTGACGGCATTGATGGCGCCATCGCCCATATTGCCCAATGGTCATCCAGTCACACCGAGGCAGTGATTGCCGAAGATCCGGCCGTCGTCGAGCGCTTCTTCACGGAAGTTGATTCGGCCATCCTGCTGCACAACGCTTCCACCCAGTTTGCCGATGGCGGCGAATTCGGCATGGGCGCGGAAATCGGCATTGCCACCGGCAAGATGCATGCGCGCGGCCCCGTTGGCGTCGAGCAGCTGACCTCGTTCAAATACCGTGTGCGCGGCACGGGCCAGATCCGGTCTTGAACGAACAGTCCGCCAGGTCCCCATCCTACCTCAGGATGCCTTACGTCGAGAAGGGTATGAGCGTCGGCCTGTTCGGCGGCTCTTTCAACCCGCCGCACCGGGGCCACGAGCTGGTTGCCGAAATCGCACTCCGGCGTCTCGGTCTTGATCAGTTGTGGTGGATGGTAACGCCGGGAAACCCGCTCAAGAACCACAATGAACTCGCAAGCCTTGATGAGCGGATCGCGCTGAGCCGGAAGATGGCGCCCGGTCCGCGGGTCAAGGTCACCGCCTTCGAGGCTCCCCACGACCTGCATTACACTGCCCAGACGCTGGCCTTCGTCAAGGCGCGCAATCCCGGCATCAATTTCGTCTGGATCATGGGCGCCGACAATCTCCGGCAATTTCACAAGTGGCAGGACTGGCGCGCCATTGCCGAGACCTTTCCGATTGCGGTGATCGACAGGCCGGGCGCGACGCTGGCCTATCTGTCATCGAAAATGGCCAAGACCTATAGCCATGCCCGCGTTGATGAGAACGACGCGGCGGTCTTGCCGCATCTCAAGGCGCCGGCCTGGACTTTCATCCACGGCCCCCGCTCATCGCTTTCGTCCAGCGCGATTCGCAGCGAGCGCACCACGAAATAAATCGCCAACATCTTGAAAAACCGCGTGGCCCGTGACTATCTTAATGGTGCGCCGCAATCGCATTGACGGTTGGGACGCTTGTTGGACTGTTCAGGAAAAGGAAGGAACCACTCTGAGAACAGAACACGCGAAGGGAAACGTCAAAGACGGTTTCTCGCAAGCCACGGGAAGCGGTGACAAGTCCGCTTTGCGTCAGCTTACACTGGTCCGCGACAGCTTGGCGGACTCCAAGGCAGAAGACATCGTAGCCATGGATATAGCAGGCAAATCGGCGTTGGGCGACCATATGGTTGTTGCCTCCGGCCGGTCGAGCCGCCATGTCGCATCCATCTGCGATCGGCTGATCAGCGGACTCAAGGACGCCAACTTCGGCAATCCTCGGGTCGAAGGTCTGGCGACCGGAGACTGGGTGCTGATTGATGCTGGCGATGTCATCATCCATGTTTTCCGCCCGGAAATCCGTGAGTTCTACAACCTCGAAAAGATGTGGCAGACCCCGGAACTCGACGACGGAAAGCTGCACTGACCACCTCGGCCTGATCGGCTTTGCAGCGTTCAGGTCGGCTGGTTTCACGATCAGGTTTGACGCCGCCCGGTCATTCATGGCGGGGCGGTCAACGAGTTGTTGCGCTGATCCCGGCACAGAAACGCAAGGCACCATGCGCATCACGCTCTTTGCCGTTGGACGGCTCAAGTCAGGCCCCGAAAGCGAGCTTTCCAGCCGCTATCTTGATCGTTTCGCCAAGTCGGGCGGCGCGCTCGGGCTCGATTTCGCCAAGACTATCGAAGTTGCCGAAAGCCGCGCTTCCACCGCTGACCTGCGCAAAAAGGAAGAGGCGGCCCTCCTCATCAAAAACATGCCGGATGGCGCCGCTCTCATCCTTCTCGACGAGCGCGGCAAGACACCTGATTCGCCCGGTTTCGCCGCCACGCTCGCCCGGCTGCGCGACGACGGCCGCCGCGATCTTGTCATCGCCATCGGCGGTGCCGACGGCCTCGATCCGGACTTGCACGCCAGGGCCGACGCCGTGATCTGCTTTGGCCGCATGACCTGGCCGCACCAGCTGGTGCGCATCATGGCCGCCGAACAGCTTTACCGCGCCGTGACCATTCTATCCGGCCATCCTTATCACCGGGCGTGATCTCTTGATGTGTTCTGATTGCCGAAACTGTCTCGCAAAGAATTGATCAACCGGGACAATATGGTTCATGGAGCCTTAACGCGAAATTGGCTAGGGTGACGCCATGTGGAGCCCCAAACCAGTGCCGACAATGTCAGTCACAGCAACAGCTGTGATCCGCCTTGGCATGTCCGGCAACCGGATGCTGGCCACATCCTTGGGCCTCTGCATCGTGGTCCCTTTGCTGATACTGGCAGACGGCGCGCACCCCGCTCACGCAACCGAAATTGAATCCGCCGACACCAGCGCCACCGTTCTTGAGCAGGAACAGCGAGCCAGCCGGCTGGAACTGCAGTCCGTCGCCGACGAGGCAGACCTTGCGGCAAAGGCGCTTTCTGCGCTGGAGTCCGACATCGCAGCACTCCGTGCCGACCAGCAGGAACTTGACAGCAAGATTGCTGAAACCGCGTCCAGACGGGCTGAACTCGACCAGAAGATAGCCGCCGGCGAACAGTCCATGACCGGGTTGTCGGAGCGCCAGGATTCAGTCCGCCTGTCTCTCATTTCCCGCAGATCTGTTCTCGCCGAGATTCTCGCCGCTCTGCAACGCATCGGGCGCGACCCTCCGCCGGCCTTGCTGGTCACCCCTGAGGACGCCCTGTCCTCGGTCAGAAGCGCCATTCTGCTCGGCGCTGTAGTGCCGGAAATTCGCGCCGAGACGGAAGCCCTTGCAGCCGATTTGAAGGAACTTGCCAGCTTGCGGCAGGCGATTGCGGCCGAGCGTCTGTCGCTTGCCTCGGCACTGGAAAGAAACGCTGAAGAAGAGCAACGGCTTGCCAGTCTCGCCTCGGAAAAGACAGCGCTTCAGGAAGAAAGCTCGCGACGCCTCGAGCGTGAACGCAAACGCGCTGAAGCGCTGTCAGTCCGTTCCAACGAACTCGAATCAGTCATCACCACGCTTGCCGATGAAATCGTTGCTCTCAAGCAAGCGGCAGAGGCGGCGCGGAAGGTGGAACAGGACCGCCAGCGGCAACTGGCCGAACAGCTGGAACGGGCGCGCGCCTTCGCCGCCGTCGCGGTGCCTGACAAAAACCGCATTATGCCCGCATATGCATTCTCCAAGCTCACCGGGACGCTGCTCCTGCCCACACATGGCGAAACGGTGCGTTATTTTGGTGCGGACGATGGCGCCGGGCACACCCTGGCAGGCGAGGTTCTGGCCACGCAAAAGGGCGCCACTGTCTCGGCTCCGGCTGATGGCTGGATCGCCTATGCCGGGCCGTTCCGCAGCTATGGCCAGGTGGTGATAATCGATACCGGCGAAAACCACCATGTGGTGCTGGCCGGAATGGAGAAGATCAAAGTCTCTGCCGGGCGATTTGTAGTCGCCGGCGAGCCATTGGCGACAATGGGGCAGACGAGATTTGCAGGTTCGGCGGCTTTGTCGCTGGCATCGGAGCGCCCGACGCTCTACATTGAAATCAGAAAAGACGGTCAACCGGTCGATCCGCGATCGTGGTGGAAAGACGATATGTCTTCGAGAAAGGCAAACAATGATACGTAAGGTGACACTTCTGGCCATTGGCGCATTGATGGGCGCAACGGCTGTGAGCGCGATCAACTCCTATGGTGGTTCCGCCAACGCGGCCGGAACCGAGACCTACCGGCAGCTTGCCATCTTCGGCAACGTCTTCGAACGGGTGCGTGCACAGTACGTGACGCCACCGGAAGAGGACCAGCTGATTGAAAATGCCATCAACGGCATGCTGACCTCGCTGGATCCGCATTCAAGCTACCTTAACCAGGAAGCCGCCGATGACATGCGCACCCAGACCCGTGGCGAATTCGGCGGTCTCGGCATCGAGGTCACCATGGAAGATGAACTGGTCAAGGTCATCACCCCGATTGACGAGACGCCTGCCGCCCGGGCTGGCGTTCTTGCCGGTGATTTCATTTCCGAGATTGACGGTGAGCCCGTGCGCGGCCTGTCGCTCGGCGAAGCGGTCGACAAGATGCGCGGCCCGGTCAACACGGCGATCGAACTGACGGTTCTGCGCGAAGGCGCCGATCAGCCGATCAAGATCAAGGTCGTCCGCGACATCATCGCGGTCAAGGCTGTCCGTTTCCGGACCGAGGAAGATGTCGGCTATCTTCGGGTGATTTCATTCACCGAGAAGACCTATGATGACCTCTCCAATGCAATCGAGACCATCACCAAGGAAGTTGGCAAGGACAAGCTCAAGGGCTTTGTGCTTGATCTTAGGCTCAATCCGGGCGGTCTGCTCGATCAGGCGATCAGCGTTTCCGACGCGTTCCTTGATCGCGGTGAAATTGTCTCGACCCGTGGCCGCAATCCGGAAGAAACCCGCCGCTTCAACTCCCGCCCCGGAGATCTGGTCGGCGGCAAGCCGGTGATCGTGCTGATCAATGGCGGTTCGGCTTCTGCGTCTGAAATCGTGGCCGGTGCGCTGCAGGACCATCGCCGCGCCACCGTTCTGGGCACGCGCTCATTCGGCAAGGGGTCAGTGCAGACCATCATCCCGCTCGATGCCACAACGGCGCTTCGTCTGACCACGGCGCTGTATTACACACCATCGGGCACATCGATCCAGGGCACCGGCATCAAGCCTGATATCCGGGTCGAGGAGCCGGTTCCGGAAGAGCTTCGCGGTCGCGTCAAACCTTCGGGTGAGAGCGAACTTCGCGGCCATATCCAGGGCGAGAACGAGGACGACGAAGGCTCGGGCTCGATTGCCTATGTTCCGCCGGATCCGAAGGACGACGTCCAGCTCGGCTATGCGCTGGATCTGCTGCGCGGCGTCAAGACCGACCCGGCGTTCCCGCCCAACCCTGATCAGGCATCGAACAAGAACTGACACAGCTTTTTCCGCCGCCCCGCATGCACCAGCCCTCGCGCTGGCTTGCATGCGGGGCGGCGAACTGATTCATTCAGGCCGTATCGGGATTCGGACAGAAGATCGTGGGCGACAAGATCCATCAACCGCTGGGACAGAACCGCAAGCCGGGGAGAAATCCGGCCGGCAAGTCGAAACGCGCCTGGTCGACCCTGGTGCTCAGCTCGGCCGCGGTGTGTCTGGTGATCGGCGGAGCTGCCTGGATGGCTCTCTCCGGCGCTCAGATCAAAACCGGCGACACGGTTGTCCTGCTCGACCGGCCCGAGACAACTGAACCTGAAATCCCCGGTGACAACACTCCGGATCCTGAGCAGCAAGCCGAACCCGGCGGGGCCGATACCGTGCCCGACGCCGACGGCGCGCTCAACACGCTTCATGGCCAGTCCGGCGCCGATGTGGCCACCACGCTTGGCGAGGACGGCGAGGAGATCAACAAGATCACCCCCGTCAAGCGCCCGGACAACCGGCCGGTGCTGCTTAACCCACCCGGACGGGTGGGCCAGAATTCGCATCTGGCGCATTTACCCGATCCTGCGGTCATAGAGGACACTCAGGAAGGCCGCCTGCCGGTACGTGGCGCCAATGGCGAGCGCGCCTTCGATATCTATGCACGGCCCTGGTCCGGCGCCCGTGGCGCCCGTGTGGCCATCATTGTTGGCGGGCTCGGTCTCAGCCAGACCGGTTCGCAATATGCGATCAAAACGCTTCCGGAAGATGTCACGCTTGCCTTTGCCTCCAATGGCAACAGTCTGCAGCGCTGGATGCAGGAGGCCCGCCGCCAGGGCCACGAGATCCTGCTTCAGGTTCCATTTGAGCCTTACGATTATCCCGCCAATGACCCCGGTGCAGGCACCCTGACCGTTGAGGCCGGCGAGGATGCCAATCTCGCAGACCTGCACACAGCCATGGCCCGCATCACCAACTATACCGGCATCACGAATTTCATGGGCGGTCGTTTTCTTGCCGATCCGCACGCGCTTGAACCGATCATGCGCGACCTTGCCGAACGCGGCATCATGTTTGTTGACGACGGAACATCCGCCCGGTCTCTGACCGGACAATTCTCCAAAACGCTGGGCATACCCTTCGCCGCATCCGACATGGTACTCGACGCGACACAAGAGCGAGGGTACATTCTTTCGAAGTTGGATGAGTTGGAGCGCGTGGCCAGACGTAACGGCACTGCCGTGGGGGTAGCGTCAGCCTTTGAGGTGAGCGTCGACGCTATTGCCACCTGGGCCGAAGAGGCCAAGGCCCGCGGCATAGAAATTGTCTCCGCCTCGGCCGTCGCCGACGACCCGGAGAGATAGACAGGAAAACCATGACCAGCAAGGATGCACGCAAAGCCGACGCCGAGAGCCTTCCTTATCGGCTTTGCGTCGGCGTCATGGTGCTCAACAGTGACGGTCTTGTCTGGACAGGCCGGCGCATCGCGGAAGGCAACTCCGAATATGACGGGTCGCCGCAGCTCTGGCAGATGCCACAGGGCGGCATAGACGCCGACGAACTCCCCTATGCCGCAGCCCTGCGCGAACTCTATGAGGAAACCGGCATGCGCACGGTTGAATTGCTCGCCGAAGCGCCCGACTGGATTGATTACGACCTTCCAGACCACCTCCTTGGTATCGGATTGAAGGGGAAGTATCGCGGTCAGCGGCAACGCTGGTTCGCCATGCGGTTTACCGGCAGAGAAACGGAAATCAGCATCAACCCTCCACCCGGCGGTCATCAGCCCGAGTTCGATGCCTGGGAGTGGAAGCCGATGCAGGATCTGCCCGACCTGATCGTTCCCTTCAAGCGCAAGGCCTACAATCAGGTTGTGACAGCCTTCGGACATTTTGCAGGTGTCTCGACATGAAACTGATCGGGTTGTTGGGCGGCCTCGGCTGGGAATCCACATCCCTTTACTATCGATTGCTCAATGAATTCACCCAGCGGCAGCTCGGCGAGGGCCACGGCGCGCGCATTCTTCTGCATTCCGTCGACAACGGCGCAATCAGGGAAGCCATCAGCCAAGGCAATGTTGACGATGTGGTTTCCATTCTTTCCGATGCCGTCCGCAGCCTGAAAGACGGTGGAGCAGATTTCCTCGTCATGGCGAACAATGCGATGCACCGGTATGCCGAACAGATCGAACCGGCTGCCGGGATCGAGCTGTTGCATATCTCTGACCCCACAGGATCAGAAGTGCGGCAGGCCGGTCACCGGAAGGTGGCTTTGCTCGGTACACGGACCACAATGGAATCCGGTTTTTATGCCGAACGCTTGCAGGCGAATGGCGGAACCAAGGTGATTGCCCCGGAACTGAGCGAACGGGTGGAAGTCGATCGCGTTATCTTTGACGAACTTGCCCGGGGCGTGATGCGGACCGGCTCCCGCGAATTCATGAGTGAATTGATTCGTAAACTGTGTGATCGCGGGGCTGAGGCCGTGGTTCTTGGCTGTTCCGAATTGACCACGATCATCACACCCACCCGCGATGCCATACAGTTCTACGACACAACGCGGCTCCACGCCAAAGCCGCCGTAAAACGCGCACTGGAGGTGACCTATGCCTGAGACAAGGAGCATTGCCGCCCAAACGCTGTATCGCAACAGTACCGCACACGACCTGCCAGCCATCCGTCAATTGGAGGTGCTGAGCAGCCTCGCAGGCGACGCCGGGCTTGCCGAGGCGCTGATCGCCGCGCCGATTGACACCCTTTCTTTTGTGGCAGAGCTCGAGGGCGCAGTAGTCGGGCATATCCTGTTGACTGCCATTGCCGGGCCGCAAAGGGCCTTGGCACTGGCTCCGCTGAGCATCCTGCCGGACTGGAGAGATATGCAGATCGGCACAGAACTTGTTCGCCATGCCCTTCACGTGGCGCGGGAGCAGAGCTGGAAGTCGGTTTTCGTTTATGGCCAGCCCGACTACTATTGCCGCTTCGGGTTCAAGTCACGCACTGCAGATGCAGCTGACACTTCCCTGCAGGGGCCACGTTTTCTGGCGCTGGAACTCAGCAAAGGCGCCCTCACCGGCTGGTCCGGGCCTCTTGAGTATCCCAAAGCATTTCTTGAGCGTTTCACCGAACAAACAAAAAAGGCGACCCGCAGGCCGCCTGAATTGTCTAAACGTTAGCCTGCGAATTAGATCGCTGCTTCCAGCGTCGTCAGGTGATCAAGATATTCCTGAGCTTTCTGCTTGGCTGCATCGTTGGATGCGTCGGATACATCTTCACGCGCGTCCTGCAGACGCTGTGAAAGATCGACCCGATCAATATCACCTACCGCCACAGCGGATTCTGCAAGCAGTGTACAACCTTCAGGCACGATGTCGGCAAAACCGCCAAACACCACGAAACGTTCGCTGTTGCCTTCGGCGGTGACCACGGTGACCACGCCTGGCTTGATGGTGGTCATTGTCGGTGCGTGATGCGCCATCACCGTCATTTCGCCGTCGGTGCCGGGAATGACGACTTCGGTTGCGGTTGCCGAGAAAAGCAGCCGTTCCGGGGATACGAGTTCAAAATTGAAGCTGTCAGCCATGACGTTCACTTTATCGCAGTGCTGTTCGGGTGCACCGCGCAACCAGGCCAGGGCCGGATTGCGCGGGCGATTTCAGGTTCAGGCTACTTCAGCGGCGAGGCGCTGAGCCTTCTCAACGGCTTCTTCGATGGTGCCGACCATGTAGAATGCCGGCTCCGGAAGGTGATCGTAATCGCCGTTCACCAGGCCCTTGAAGCCCTTGATGGTGTCGGCCAGTTCTACCAGTTTGCCAGGCGCGCCGGTGAACACTTCAGCCACGAAGAACGGCTGTGACAGGAAGCGCTCGACCTTACGGGCGCGCGCCACGGTGACCTTGTCTTCTTCGGATAGCTCATCCATGCCCAAAATGGCGATGATGTCCTGTAGCGACTTGTAGCGCTGCAGGATTTCCTGAACGCCACGGGCGACTTCGTAATGCTCTTCGCCGATGATCAACGGATCCAGGATACGAGAGTTTGAATCGAGTGGATCCACCGCAGGGTAGATACCCTTTTCGGCGATCGACCGGTTCAACACCGTGGTTGCATCCAAGTGAGCGAAGGTCGAGGCAGGCGCCGGATCGGTCAAATCATCGGCCGGCACGTAGACGGCCTGCACCGATGTAATCGATCCCTTGTGTGTCGTCGTGATCCGCTCCTGCATCTGACCCATGTCAGTGCTCAAGGTCGGCTGATAGCCCACCGCCGAAGGAATACGGCCCAGAAGCGCCGACATTTCCGAACCTGCCTGGGTAAAGCGGAAAATGTTGTCGACGAAGAACAACACATCCTGGCCCTGGTCACGGAAATGCTCCGCAACGGTCAGACCGGTCAAGGCAACGCGGGCACGTGCGCCCGGAGGCTCATTCATCTGGCCGAAGACGAGCGCCGCTTTGGATCCTTCGCCGCCGCCTTCCTTGTTCACGCCAGATTCGACCATCTCGTGGTAAAGGTCGTTGCCTTCGCGGGTCCGCTCACCCACACCGGCAAACACTGAATAACCACCATGGGCTTTGGCGATATTGTTGATCAGTTCCTGAATGAGAACCGTCTTGCCAACGCCGGCGCCGCCGAACAGGCCGATCTTGCCGCCACGGGCATAAGGAGCCAGCAGATCGACAACCTTGATGCCGGTGACCAGAATTTCGGCTTCTGTTGACTGTTCACTGAATTCCGGAGCGTCCTGGTGGATGCCGCGGCGAATTGTGGACTTGATCGGACCGGCGTCATCGATCGGTTCGCCGATCACGTTCATGATGCGGCCAAGCGTTCCGTCACCGACCGGCACCGAAATCGAACCGCCGGTATCGACCACTTTCTGGCCGCGGACGAGACCTTCGGTCGAGTCCATTGCGATGGTGCGGACCGCGTTCTCACCGAGATGCTGCGCAACTTCGAGCACCAGGCGGTTGCCCACATTGGTGGTTTCCAGCGCGTTCAGGATCGCCGGCAACGTGCCTTCGTCGAACGTTACGTCCACAACCGCGCCGATCACCTGGGTGATGCGGCCGGTCGCGCCAGCTTTCGCCGTTGCGCTTGTGGATGCACTCGCCGTTGTCTTTGCTGCTGCGGGCTTCTTAGCCGCTGCGGATTTTTTCGCCGCTGCGGGCTTGGTTGCCGGGGTAGCTGCCTTAGCCATGTATCTTACCCTCTTCCGTGTACCTAGAGCGCTTCCGCGCCGGAAATGATTTCAATGAGTTCCTTGGTGATCTGGGCCTGCCGCTGACGATTGTAGCTCATCGACAGCTTGTCGATCATCTCGCCAGCATTGCGGGTTGCGTTGTCCATGGCGGACATTTTCGCGCCCATTTCACCTGCAACATTTTCGAGCAGCGCCCTGAAGATCTGCACCTTGATCGAACGCGGCAGTAAATCCTCGAGGATTTCCTCTGCACCCGGCTCGTAGTCATAAACCGCCGATGCGCTCGCGTCCGCTTCTGCGACACCAGCCGAAGCCGGGATCAACTGCTGCGCTGTCGGTACCTGGCTGATGACCGATTTGAACTCCGAGTAAAACAGAGTGCAAACGTCAAAACCGCCCTTTTCGAACAAGTCCATGACTTTGTCCGCGACCAGTTCGGCCTGGGCAAAGCTCATCTGCTTGACTTCGCGGAAATCCACACGCTCGATGATCAGAGCCGAATATTCGCGGCGAAGGATGTCGTATCCCTTCTTGCCGACGCACAGGATCTTGACGGTCTTGCCGTCAGCCAGAAGCCTGCGGACGTGATCGCGCGCAAAGCGGGCGATCTGCGAATTGAAACCGCCGCACATGCCGCGTTCGGCCGTAGCGACGACGAGCAGATGCACGTCGTCCTTGCCTGTGCCGGTCATCAGACGCGGCGCGTCATCGCCACCACCCACAGCTTCGGCGATGTTGGACATCACCGCGGCCATGCGTTGCGAATAGGGCCGTGCAGCCTCGGCCGCCTCCTGAGCCCGCCGAAGCTTCGCCGCGGCGACCATCTGCATCGCCTTGGTGATCTTCTGCGTCGCCTTGACGGAGGCGATCCGGTTTTTCAGATCCTT
>JBPOEW010000001.1:0-740458 GCA_051251555.1 Hoeflea sp. | reverse complement strand
CAGCCACGTTAAACAAGTCGCTAAAAAGGTCGGGTTGCAAAACCGGCTGGCGACTTCGCAAGCCGGTTTTTTTGTGTGTTGGACGAAGATAATGACAAGCAACCGACAATTCCGCCCCGCCACCCAGCTCGTGCATGGCGGCACAAGCCGCTCCGGGTTTGGCGAAACATCCGAAGCAATTTTTCTGACACAGGGCTTTGTCTATGACAGTGCCGAAGCGGCGGAAGCTCGATTCAAGGGTGAAGACCCTGGTTTTGTCTACTCGCGTTACGCCAACCCGACCAATGACATGTTCGAAAAGCGCATGTGTCTGATGGAAGGTGCCGAAGATGCACGCGCCACCTCGTCGGGTATGGCTGCGATCTCGGCTGCCTTGCTGTGCCAGCTCAAAGCTGGCGATCACGTCGTTTCCGCCCGAGCCCTGTTCGGCTCCTGCCGCTGGGTGGTCGAGACTCTGCTGCCCCAGTTCGGCATCGAGTCCACTCTGGTTGATGGCCGCGATCTGGCCAATTTCGAAGCCGCTATCCGGCCCAATACCAAGGTGTTTTTCCTTGAAAGTCCGACCAATCCGACCCTTGAAGTGGTCGACATTGCCGGCGTGGCCAAGCTTGCCAACCAGATTGGCGCGAAGCTTGTGGTCGACAATGTCTTCGCCACACCGCTGATGCAGAAGCCGCTGGAACTTGGCGCCCATGTGGTGGCCTATTCGGCGACCAAGCACATTGACGGCCAGGGACGTTGCCTCGGCGGCGTTATCCTGTCGGACAAGGACTGGATTGACGAACACCTGCATGATTTCTTCAGGCATACCGGACCGTCATTGTCGCCGTTCAATGCTTGGACCTTGCTCAAGGGCCTCGAAACACTTCCATTGAGGGTGCGCCAGCAAACTGAAAATGCAACCAGGATCGCCGACTTCCTCGCCGACCATCCCGCGATCGCACGGATTGTCTATCCCGGACGCCCGGATCACCCGCAGGCTGACATCTGTGCCAAGCAGATGACAGGCGGTTCCACGCTGGTGGCGATCGAACTCAAGGGTGGCAAAGAAGCTGCGTTTTCGATGCAAAACAAGCTTGAAGTGGTCAAGCTCTCAAACAATCTCGGAGATACCAAGAGCCTGATCACCCATCCGGCGACCACGACGCACAAGAACCTGGCGGAAGAAACACGAACAGAACTTGGCATTGGTCCCGGCGTGCTGCGGCTTTCAGTCGGGATTGAGGATGTCGAGGATCTGATCGAGGATTTCGATCACGCGCTCTCAGGGCTCTAATTGGGGAACTCTGCCCGGGCCTGCACGATCCGTGAAAGTGCTGTGTAGAGGCAGATTGCCGTGAACACCCATGCCACCGGCGCAAACCACGCTGGCCAGAGGCAAAAAACCCCGAACACGATGTAGGTCTCGCTGGCTTCGGCGAGACCGGTGGTGAAATAGATGGACTTGATGCCGCGCGCCGTGGTGCTGAGCCCTCGTTTTTCTGCAACGATGGCATAGGCCAGAAAACTCGCGCCATTGACGTAAAACGAGAAAATCAGTGCAGCACCCGCCACTGCATTTGCGGCAGGATCGTAAACGACAAAGGCCAGGGGGACGGCACCGTAAAACACGAAATCCAGCGTGATATCAAGATAGCCACCAAAATCGGTCTTCTGGCTGGCGCGGGCGACCGATCCATCCAGCCCGTCACAAATCCGACTGATGATGATGAGCATCAATGCCACGATCATGTATCCGCCCGCGATCAACCCGGCAGCAGCAAGCCCCACGAAGCAGGCAAAGAGTGTCACATGGTCGGCTTTCACCCCGCGAACGGCCAACCAGATACCGACTTTATCAAGGCCAGGCTGGATTATCTTTCGAGCAGAGCCGTCCATCATAGTGTTATCTCCTTCTCCATCCCGCAGTGATAGCGTGGCCCATGCAGGCCGTCACGCCCTGTGGCTTCGCGCAGCCATCACAATCAAGTCAATACAAAGCACGATTCCGGTCCCTTTGGTGGCGCCGGAACGCTTGACGCAAGCACCTCACTGTAGAATGAGTGTCGCAAGGAGTGACTGATGTACCGTGCGCTAACACGTGAAATCGAAGTGACAGTGGAACCCTATTATCTCGAGGACCAATCGGACCCCGAGGACGGACGCTATGTCTGGGGTTACCGGATCGTCATCGTCAATCATTCCGACCAGATCGTTCAGCTGCAAAGCCGGCATTGGAAGATCACCGACGAGAACGGACTCGTGGACGAAGTGCGCGGTTCAGGAGTGGTCGGCGAGCAGCCCGTGCTGGGCCCCGGTGATACCTACGAGTACTCCTCGGGCTGTCCGCTGGATACGCCATCGGGCGTCATGGTCGGCAGCTACCAGATGCAATCTGCCGTGGGCGAATTGTTCGATGTCGAGATCCCGGCCTTCTCGCTGGACATGCCGGGTCTGGCAAGAACGCTGAATTGACCGCTTTGGCCGAATTCCGACCGGTCATGCTGGTTACCGGCTTGCTGGTGGCAACCCTCGGGTTTGCCATGCTGTTGCCTGCGCTGGTTGATATTGCGGCTGACAATGACGACTGGATGATCTTTGTCAGCGCCGGCACCATGACGATGCTGGTCGGGCTCGGACTGTTTGCTGCCAACCGCGGCATCCCCAAGGGCCTGTCGACCCGGCAGGCTATGCTGATGACGGTTGCATCCTGGGTGGCGCTGGTCGCCTTTGGCGCTCTGCCTTTTCACTGGTCGGGCATCGTGCCGAGCTATACCGACGCCTTTTTTGAATCAATGTCGGGCCTGACCACCACTGGTGCAACGGTCATCACCGGTCTCGATTATGCGCCGCCAGGCATCCTGTTCTGGCGCGGGCTGCTGCAATGGCTTGGTGGCCTGGGTATTATCGTCATGGCCATCGCCGTGCTGCCGATGCTACAAATCGGCGGCATGCAGCTGTTCAAGGCGGAAGCTTTCGACACGGCCGAGAAAATCCTTCCCCGCGCGACGCAGATTTCAACGTCGATCACGCTGGTGTTCATCGCAATGACGGGAAGTTGCGCCGTTGCCTACATGGCGGGTGGCATGGCGGCCGATGACGCCATCATTCATGCCATGACGACGGTCGCGACCGGTGGATTTTCGACCAAAGACGGCTCGATCGGCTACTTCAACAGTCCGGCGATCGAATGGATAGCGGTTGTGTTCATGGTGCTGGGCTCCATCCCGTTTATCCTGTATGTCCAAATGCTGCAGGGGCGTTTCCGGCCGATCTTCCGGGATGAGCAGGTCAAGGCGTTCATGAGCTTTCTCGCCGTTGCGGTCCTTGCCGGCTGGATGATGGCACATTTCAGCGAGAACCATATCGGGCTCGAAGGCTTGCGACATTCCGCGTTCAATGTGGTGTCTATTGTTACGGGCACCGGATATGCCTCGACCGATTACGGCCTGTGGGGGCCGCATGCGGTAGCGTTTTTTTTCATCATCATGTTTGTCGGCGGCTGCGCCGGCTCCACGTCCTGCGGCATCAAGATTTTCCGGTTTCAGGTGCTGGTCGAGGGGGTGCGGCAGCACGTCTCGCAGGTGATGTATCCAAACGGCGTTTTTCGCGCCCACTTCAACGGAAAGCCGATCCAGGACCGCGTCATCGCGTCGGTGATGAGCTTCTTCTTCCTTTTCATGGCGTCATTCGTGGTGCTGGCGATCCTGCTGCGGCTGACAGGTCTCGATACGGTCAGTGCGCTGTCAGGCGCGGGAACCGCACTGTCCAACGTCGGCCCGGGACTGGGCGACATCATCGGCCCGTCAGGCAATTTCCAGTCGCTGAGCGATGTTCAGAAGTGGCTGCTGGCGGCAGGGATGCTGCTTGGCCGTCTTGAGCTGTTTACCGTTCTCGTGCTGTTTCTGCCGCGTTTTTGGCGCTCCTGATACGTCTCAGATGCGCTGCGCGACCGGCCGCCTGCCATAAAGGCGGGAGAAGGCCCACGCAATATCATCGCCGATGCCGACCAGAGCGGGCACGAGGAAGAGCACCAGCAGCGTGGTCATGGCAAGGCCGAAGACAATGGTGATGGCCATCGGCAGCAGGAACTGCGCCTGCAGACTGGTTTCATACAGCAATGGCAAAAGCCCACCGATGGTGGTCAGCGAGGTCAGCAACACTGCCCGCAACCGGTCGCGGCTGGCGCCAACCGCAGCCTCGGCAAGCGTGTCGCCCTCAGCGCGGCGTTCCTCCAGACGAGCCACAAGAATGATGGAGTCATTGACCAGAATGCCCGCAAGACCCAGCAGGCCGATAAAGGACAGGATGGTGAGCTGATAACCCAGCACCCAGTGGCCGAAGATTGCGCCGACCACGCCGAACGGGATAATCAGAAGCACAGCGATGGGCCGCCAATAGCTGGCGAACACCCAGGCAAGAATGATGTAGATGACGCTCAGCGCCACCGCGACACCCAGCTGCAGGTCGCTGAAGGCGTTCTCCTGCTCTTCGGAACGACCCCCGAACGAATAGCTCACCCCATGGCGCGCAGCGATCAGATCGAGCCCGCCGCCGGCAGTCAGTTGTTCGACCACTGCGCCCGTTGTGGTCACTGCGGTATCAATGTCTCCGGTCACCGAGATCGTGCTCTTGCCGTCGCGGCGCTGGATGGCTGAAAAGCCCTGACGCTCGGTCATGTCGACAACTTCGGAAAGGGGCACAAAAGTGCCGCCGGGGCTTCTCAGCTCGAAATCGCGCAATGCCTGTGAACCGGGCGAAGCCGGTTTCTGCACCAGCCGCACGGTGACCTCGTCATCGCCGCGCGGAAAGCGGAACGGAACGGAGCCATCGAAGGCATTGCGGATCTGCCTGCCGACATCCTCAATTGAAAAGCCAAGTGCCGCGCCATGCGGCGTCAGTTGCATGACCAGCTCCGGTTTGCCCCAAGGCAAGTTGTCATCCAGGCCAGTGACCCCACTGACGCCGGACAACAACGCAACCACATCCGCGGCTGCGGTTTTCAACGCCGCAACGCGCTCGCCCTGCAGGCGAACTTCGATGTCCCGGCCCGGAGGGCCGCCACGCGCTTGCGCGACAGCAAAGCGGTTGACGCCGGCGGTATCGGGTGCAGCCTTGCGCCAGGCATTGACTATGGCGGGCGTTCTGACGTTGCGCTCTTCGGATGTGGTCAGCTGCACCTTGATACGGGCCGTGGCGCTGCCGCTGCGGCTGGATGCCCCGAAAGTGGTGAAGACTGCCTTGATTGACGAAGGACCATTGCCGGCCAAGGCCTTGTCGGCATCGCGCAACGCCTTCTCGTGCGCCGCGATTGCTTTCAGAGCCGTATCATCCGGCAATCCCGCGTTGAAGATAATAGTGCCCGAGATGTTCTCGGCTTCAGGTGAGGGGAAGAACACGAATTCCACGCGCCCGGAGCGCGCCAGACCAACAGCCAGCACCATGACCATGGCAATGGCGATTGACAGTGTAACGTAGCGCCAGTTCCAGGCCAGTTGCACCAGCTTGTTGAAGGCTCCGTCACGAAACAGATCGAAGCCGCGATCGAATGCACGGCGGAACCGGCTTTCGCCAGCCTCTTCGGGCCGACCACCCGCCCGGCGTTTCCTGCGGCGCAGGGCAAGCAGCATCCATTCCATCAGTGTCGCCAGAGCCAGTGAGACCGCCACCACAATCGCCATTCTGCCGGTCTGCGGCAGATCAGCAAAGCTTCGGGCTGCGGCGCGCAGGCCGGTGTCGCTCGCCCCCAAGGCCAGATCGACGGCCAGCCGTCCCGACAGACCGGTGAGGAACACCATCAGCACCAGTGCGATCAGAAACTGCCGCCACCAGGACCAGCCCGGCGCCTTGCGTCCAGACAACGAGTTGGCCAGATGGCCAGGCAGGATAAGGAAGCATTCGAGCAGGCTGGAGACGAGAACCGCGATTACCACCATCGGCAGGACCGCCATCATCTGACCGATGGTATCGCCGATGATGAGGATTGGAGCGAAGGCAGCGAGTGTTGTCGACATCGCCGCCATCACCGGCGTGAACATCATGGCGACGCCGTTTTCCGCCGCCGTGTATGGATCATCGCCCATTTGCAGCCGTGTGGCGGTGTGCTCGCCGACGACGATAGCGTCATCGACGATGATCCCGAGCATCATGATCAGCGAAAACAGCGACATCATGTTGATGCTCTGACCTGACGCATACATGAAGCCAATGGTGGCGAGCATTGCGACCGGGATGCCGGCAGCGACCCAGAAGGCGATGCGGGCATTGAGGAACAGGAACAGGATTGCGACGACAACCAGCAAGCCGCCGAGCCCGTTCTTGACCAGAAGCCAGATGCGCGCCGACAGAGCGTCCGAGGCGACTTCGTAAGTAGCGATTTCGACGCCGGGCGGCAGTTTGGGAGTGATTTCGTCGATATAGGCTGACAGGATGGAAGCGGTCTTGAGGGTATCGGCGGTAGGGGCACGCCTGACATCAAGCTCGATGGCGGGCGAGCCGCTGGCAAGGCCGCGGGTGTCATCGGCATCGAAGCCGTCGGTGATGCTGGCAATATCGCCAAGCAGGACCTTCTCGCCTCCGGTGAACGACTTGACCTCGACATTCGCCAACTTCCGCGCGCCTTGCGCGTCGGCCAATGTCCGCAACTGGCGATCAACCGCCCCCTCAACCGTTCCCGATGGAAGGTCGCGGCTGTTCCCGGCAATCGCTGCCGAGACGTCGGAGATCTTCATGTCGAGGCGACGGAGTTCAATCTCAGGCACTTCAACACGTATCTCGGCGCTGCGCAGGCCGGTGAAGTCGATCTTGTCGATGCCGCGATCTATGAGGTCGTCCCGAATGCGTTTGGCCCAGGCGCGCTTGACCACCTCATCGGCATCACCAAAGATGGCAAGCTTGGCAACAGTGTCGAAGAAAACGGATCTGGCTATGGTCGGCTCTTCGGCATCTTCAGGAAGATTGCCAACCGCCTTCACCGCAGTTTCAACATCGGTCATGGCCTGGCTCATGTCAGTACCATCCGCGAATTCAAGCCGAACGCTGGCCGAGCCTTCGGAGGCTGTCGATGTCATGCGGTCGACACCCGACACATAGCGCACTTCCGGCTCGACCAGCGCCAGCACGTTGGTTTCGACATCCTCGGCACTTGCTCCCGACCAGACAACACCAATGCTGATGGTCGGACGATCGATGGTGGGGAAAAACTGGGTGTTGATGCGCGCAATCGAGAAGGCGCCGAACAGGATCATCAGCACCATCAGCAGATTGGCCGCATTGGGATGGCGGATGAAGGTGCTGACCAGACCGCGGCCTGCGAACATGCCACGTCCAGGCGGTTCGTTTTCACTCATTCAGAGTCATCCGGATTTGTCGTGGGGTTCCGGGTCTTTTCGGACGGTGTTTCGCTTGCAGGTTCCCGCACGCTGACGCCCTGGGAAGCCTCGGTCAGTCGCGTCACCAGCACCGTGTCGCCTTCGTTCAGATCTCCATCGAGAATGGCATTCTCGCCATCCCAGGCGATCAGGCGAACGTCGCGCCGCTCAAGCTTGCCATCCACAACCAGAAAGACATGGTCGGAATCACGAAGCGCGGTCTCGGGCAGGCGGAAGGTTTGCGACCAGGTCCGGTCAGGCACGGTAAGCGAGACAAAGGCGCCGGGGCGCAATTGCACCGGATTTTCCGCCTCTCCAATGCGCGCATAGACCTCTACGCCACCGCGCTCGGCAGTCACCCGCGCACCGATACGGTCGATGGTCGCGGGCCAGATATAGTCGATGCCGCCAACGCTCCAGCTCAATTTCACGTCGCGGCCAATCAGTGGATCGGCATCTGTCGCCATACGTCCATATTGGGCATTGGTCAGGGTGAACTTCACATCGAGCGCGGTATCGTCATAAATCGACGCCACCACCTCGTTGGCGTTGACCGAGCGGCCGGTCTCGATCGACTCTTCGGAAATGATGCCGTCGAACGGAGCCACAATTGCCGTATCCTGCAATTTGCGCTCCGCCTCGCGAACTTTCCATTCAAGCCGTTCGACGTTGGCTTCCTGCTGGGTGCGCTGGGCTTCGGCGATAAGGATATTGTTGCGCCGCTGGCTCGACGCCTGCTCGCGCTGGGACAAGATCAGTCGCCGAGCGTCGACTTCCTTGTCGGTCAGTGCACCCGATCCCGCCAGAGACAATGCCCGATCGAGATCGGCGCGTCCGAGCTGCAGTTGCGCATCAGCGGCTTCAAGCTGTTCGCGTTCAGAGGCCAGCCGTGCATCGATCTCGGCAATTGCCGCACGGGTAGAGGCCAGATTGGCGCGCGCCTCGACCAACGCACCTTCATAGGCAAACGGATCTATGCGCAACAGCACCGTGCCTTGCGCAACACGCAGACCAGCCACAAGGTCGGGATGGATCTCGACAACATCGCCGCTGACTGCGGTGCGCAAATCGACATTGCGGCCGGTGTCAACCTGGCCATAAAGCCGGATGTCAGGCCGGTTATCGGCGCGTTTGGCGGTTTTCGTCTCGACAGTGTAGACGAGCGGCGTGAATGCCCTCGGCGTGCGTTCTTTCTTGGAAGCGGCAAGGCGATCCATCGCCACCCAGGCACCGGCCAGCACCAGCGCCATCAGCGCAAACTGCAGCAACGGCCGCAAAAACCCGCGGCGCGCTGGCACGTATTCTGCGCGCTGGTGATCGGTCGGCAGGTCCAAGCGATTATCCGCCTTGTCGAGCATCAAGTTACTCCGTTGATGATCAACAGGTAACGTAACGACGACACATGGCAAATTAAAGTTTCGTCATATTCCTGCCGAGCGGGTCTCAGCGCTGAATTTCCGCTGGGTCAAAGCGATAGGCTGTGGAGCAGAATTCGCACTGCACGGTGATCACTCCGTCTTCGACGCTGTCGGAAATCTCTTCAGCCGAAAAGCCGCTCAGCACATCACCCAGCCGCTCACGCGAGCAACTGCACTTGTCAAACACCGGAACAGGCTCGTAGGTCCGTGCACCACGCTCGTGAAACAGACGGTACAAGAGCCGTTCAGCGCCGACGTCAGGATCGGTCAGCTCGCCCGGCTCCACGCTGCTGACCAGCACTTTGGCTTCAGACCAGCTGTCATCATCGCTATGAACCGTGTTTTCTGCATCTTCGGGCGCATCTCCACCCGGCAGGTCGGGATGCCGCATCCGAACAGGTGCCTGGGGCAGGAACTGGGCCACAATTCCGCCAGCACGCCAGCTGTGGCGCGGCTTGCCTTCTTCGTCGCGGTCAATGAGTTCGGCAACTGCCAGCCGAACGACTGTCGGAATCTGCTCGGACTGGCGGAAATAGGTTTCAGCCATGGCCTCCAGCGTCTCGCCTTTCATTTCGACGATACCCTGATACCGCTGCATGTATTCACCCTGGTCGATAGTGAATGCCAATATCCCGTTACCCAGCAATTCGGCAGGGCTCGTTGCGCCCGAGGCTTGGGCGGCAGCGAGACGATCTTCGTCATATCGGGCATAGGCGCGCACATTTCCCGGTGTGGAAAAATCAGCGACAACAAGATCTACCGGCCCGTCGCCCTTGGTCTGGACAATGAGCTTGCCTTCGAACTTGAGCGAGGTGCCAAGCAGCACCGTCAACGCGATGGCTTCGGCCAGCAGCCGCGCGACCGGCTCCGGGTAGGAATGGCGCGCCAGGATTGCATCGATCATCGGACCGAGCTGCACGGTCCGGCCACGCACGTCGAGGCCGTCCACATCGAAGGGCAGCACGCGGTCATCTCCGGCGAATACGGGTTCGCCGTGGGTCTGGATATCGGTTTCCATTGTCAATTCCGCTTGTTCGTTGCAACACAGCCTGTCTTCAGACAGTGATGTCTGGTCCGGCTGCACATTTCAAAGCGTGCATATAGGCATGGACAACAGCGAGCGCTAGAGGCGTTACAAAGCGCCCATGCACCAGCGCATCACCGCCTTTTGCGCATGCAAACGGTTTTCAGCCTCATCAAACACCACCGACTGTGGTCCATCCATCACCGCGTCGGTGACTTCCTCACCACGATGGGCGGGCAGGCAGTGCATGAAAAGCGCTTCCGGATTGGCTTTAGCCATGAGCTTTTCGTTGACCTGATAGGGCACGAAGACATTGTGGCCGCGGGCTTTGTGTTCCTGGTTCATCGAGATCCAGGTGTCTGTGATGACGCAATCTGCGCCGTCAACGGCGCGATCAGGGTCGGAGCTGAGATCAATCTCGGCACCCTGCTTGCGGGCCCACTCAACAAATCTGGCATCCGGCTCGGAGCCTTCCGGCGTCGCGATCTGCATGCGGTAACCGAATTGCGCCGCACCTTCGATGAGCGAATGCAGCACGTTGTTGCCATCACCGGTCCAGGCGAGCGTCTTGCCCTTGATCGGACCGCGATGCTCTTCGAAAGTAAGAATGTCCGCCATGATCTGACACGGATGGGTGTCATCGGTGAGTGCATTGATCACCGGCACTGTCGCATGCTCAGCAAGCTCGAGCATGCGGGCGTGATCAAGGGTGCGGATCATGATCAGGTCGACATAGCGCGACAGCACCTTGGCGGTGTCAGCAATGGTTTCGGCGCGGCCCAGCTGCATCTCTGTTCCCGACAGGAACAGGGTTTCGCCGCCGAGCTGGCGCATGCCGACATCAAACGACACGCGTGTGCGGGTCGAGGGCTTTTCGAAAATCATTGCCAGCATTTTACCCTCAAGCGGGCGATCGGCTTCAGTGGCCGTCTTGGCGGATCTTGCCGCGTCCATCATGGTACGGAGATCTGCCGCGCTGACGGTGGAAAGATCGAGAAAATGGCGATTGCCGGCGGATATGGTCTTGGTCATGTAATCCAGTCCGATCAGGTGTCTGTGCCGCTGCGGGACAGCATGTCGAGCGCGGCCTCTGTTCTGGAGAGTGCTTCGCGGGCTTCTTCGGCCGTAACAATCAGCGGCGGCAGCAAGCGCACAACATTGTCGCCTGCCGGGACGGCCAGCAGATACTCATTTCGCATGGCCTGGACCAGATCGGTGTTCGACTTGACGCATTTAATGCCGAGCATAAGGCCCGAACCGCGCACATCGGAGATCAGATCCGGATATCGGTCCTTCAACGAAGCCAGGCCCTGGCGCAGCACCAGAGCAACATCGTTGACATGGGTCAGGAAGTTTTCATCCAGAATGACATCGAGCACAGCGTTGCCGACAGCCATTGCGAGCGGGTTGCCGCCATAGGTCGTGCCATGAGTGCCAAGCGTCATGCCATCAGCTGCGTTGGCAGTGGCAAGGCAGGCGCCGAACGGGAAACCACCGCCAATGCCCTTCGCAACAGCCATGATATCAGGCTCGATGCCAGCCCACTCATGGGCAAACAGTTTGCCTGTGCGTCCGACGCCGGATTGAACCTCGTCGAGGATCATCAGTATTCCGTGTTCATCGCACAGGTCGCGCAGCGCGCGCAGCTGTTCGTTTGACAGAGGACGGATACCGCCCTCCCCCTGTACCGGCTCTATAAGAAGGGCGGCGGTGCTATCGGTGATAGCAGCCTTCAACGCGTCCATCTTGTCGAATGGCACCTGATCGAAGCCCTCGACCTTGGGCCCAAAGCCCTCAAGATACTTAGGCTGACCGCCTGCCGCTATGGTTGCCAGAGTGCGGCCATGGAAGGCGCCCTCAAACGTGATGATACGGTAACGGTCCGGCTGGCCATTGACATAGAAATGGCGTCTGGCGGTCTTGATCGCGCATTCCAGTGCCTCAGCCCCGGAATTTGTAAAGAACACCTTGTCGGCAAACGTCACTTCGGTAAGGCGCTTGGCCATACGCGATTGGTCCGGAATTTCATGCAGGTTGGAGAGATGCCACAAGCGGTCGGCCTGGGCCTTCAGCGCCTCGACAAGATGCGGGTGGGTGTGGCCAAGCGAATTGACCGCAATGCCTGCCGCAAAATCAAGGTAGCGCTCACCCTCGGGCGTCTCAAGCCACATCCCGTGACCACGTTCGAACACGATCGGAACGCGGTTATATGTATCATAAAGCGGCTTGGCGTCGGCCATGGCGCTTCTCTCCTCATTAGAGACCGAACAGTAAAGCATTGCCCCGCGCCGTGCGACCGTCATTGCGGACTGCCTGACGAGGGTATGCCGGAAAACCAAAATGCCGCCCTTTTACGGGGCGGCGTGGGCACTATTTACATTTCAGTCTGGCCTGTCAATGAGACGAGGCGCGCGCAGCTATAGGCGGCTCCCTGACAAGGGGATTTGCTCGGCAGATCCCTAAATTAGTGATGACTGGTTAGATTTGACACCCCCTGCGTAAGTTGGGGAAAACCGTAAAAAGGAATCACCATGATTCGGCTGACTCTTGTCACGGAGTCTGTCGACCCCTAAGTTGAAGTCACGAAATAGAGGTCCGCGGCGGACACTATTCACCTTACTGTAACCGAGTTTTCAAGTTCCGGTCTTCTGGAACGGCGGTGAGGGATTCTGCCATCCCGGCATACGGGGTACAGGGAGCGCATTGCATGAGTTGGACTGATGAACGGGTCGAAAGACTCAAGAAACTCTGGGCGGACGGGCTCAGCGCGAGTCAGATCGCTGCACAATTGGGCGGCGTCAGCCGCAACGCGGTGATCGGGAAAGTGCACCGCCTCAACCTTCCTGGCCGTGCCAAGAGCGGTGGACAGGCGTCTGTGCGAACCAAGCGCACCACGGCGGCGCCACGCGCTCCAAACTACGCAGGACGCACTGCAGCGAGCCAGACGACGCGCACTATGAGCCGCTCAAGCGGCGGGGCGCAGTTGAAGCAGGATGTGGATCTGGACGTTGTTGCGTCGGAAGAAATCGACACACGCCCCACGGATGACGTGGTGGTCCCGATTTCGCGACGGTTGACGCTGGTGGAGCTTTCCGAACGGACCTGTAAATGGCCGGTCGGTGATCCCTTGCAGGAAGGCTTTCATTTTTGCGGCAATGATTCAGGCGACGCCTCGCCCTACTGCGGCTATCACGCCAAAATGGCATTCCAGCCATCCAGCGAGCGCAAACGCGCACGCTGATCAACAGGCTGACGTGATTGCAAAAGCCCGGGTTTGTCGCCCGGGCTTTTTCTTGTCCGCATCTGCCTGGCGGCGCGCCGGTTGCAAGCCTGCGGTCAGGCCTCTATCGAGTATCCGGCACCGCGCACGGTTCTGATCGTGTCACGCATGCCAGACAAATTGACTGCCTTGCGCAGCCTGCCGACATGCACATCGACCGTGCGTTCATCGACATAGACATCATGCCCCCAGACGCCATCCAGCAATTGCGCACGAGAATAGACCCGGCCCGGCGAGCTCATCAGATATTCGAGCAGCCTGAATTCGGTTGGCCCGAGCTTGATGTCACGACCACGGCGCTTGACGCGGTGGGTTTCGCGGTCAAGCTCGATTTCGCCGACCTTGAGCTGGCTCGAAATCACCTCGGGACGGGCCCGGCGCAGCATGGCCCTGACGCGCGCCAAAAGCTCCGGTGTCGAAAAAGGCTTGACGACATAATCGTCGGCGCCGGTGGCAAGGCCACGCACCCGTTCGCTTTCCTCGCCGCGGGCCGTCAACATGATGATCGGCAGGCGCTCGGTCTCTGCCCGGGCGCGCAAACGGCGGCACAGCTCAATTCCGGATATGCCAGGCAACATCCAGTCTAGGATGAGAAGGTCGGGAACACGCTCCTGGAGCCGGATTTCCGCCTCGTCTCCCCGCAGCACGGTTTCGACGTCATAACCTTCGGCTTCCAGATTGTAACGAAGCAGGACCGAGAGCGCTTCTTCGTCTTCAACCACCGTTATTCGCGGGTTCATCGCCATATTACATGCACTCCGTACGCTGTCAGTCCGAACCCGGTGCGGGTGCGATCATGCTGGCGGTTTCATCGTCCTTGGGTCGATCTGCTGACAGCTGCTCGCCGGTTGCGACATAGTAGACTGTCTCGGCGATGTTGGTGGCGTGGTCGCCGATGCGCTCGATGTTCTTGGCGCAGAAGAGCAGGTGGGTGCAGGCGGTGATGTTGCGCGGGTCTTCCATCATGTAGGTCAGCAATTCGCGGAACAGCGAGGTGTAGATCGCATCGATTTCCTCATCGCGTTCACGGACCGAATGGGCAAGTTCCGGCGAGCGCGTTGCGAAAGCGTCCAGAACTTCCTTTAGCTGTGTCAGGGCGAGTTCCGCCAAGTGTTCGAGACCGCGAACCAGTTTGCGCGGTTGTGCCATTGTGTGAACCGCGATTACCCGCTTGGCGATGTTCTTGCCCAGATCGCCGACCCGCTCCAGATCGGAGGCAATCCGGATGGAACCGATTATTTCGCGCAGATCCGAGGCCATCGGCTGGCGCTTGGCGATGACAAGAACAGCCTTGTCATAGATCTCGCGCTCGCCAGCGTCGAGCAGCAAGTCCTCCGAGATGACGCGCTGCGCGGACGCAGTATCAGCATTGACCAGGGCCGCAACGGCATCAGCGACCATGCGCTCGGCGATGCCGCCCATTTCAGACAGGCGACGCACGAGGAAACGGAGTTCATCGTCATAGGAGCTGACGGTATGGGCTTCTGGCATGATGCGATCCTTCAATTCTGTAGTCGTGATGTGCAAGTCGGTCGGATTAACCGAAGCGGCCGGTGATGTAGTCCTGCGTCAGCTTGTTGTCCGGGTTGGTGAACATCTTGTCGGTGGAACCTTCCTCGACAAGTTTACCCAGATGGAACATTGCAGTCCGCTGCGAGACGCGGGCCGCCTGCTGCATCGAGTGAGTGACGATCACGATGGTGAAATTTGTCCGAAGCTCATCGATCAGCTCCTCCACCTTGGCTGTCGCTATCGGGTCAAGCGCCGAGCATGGCTCATCCATGAGAATGACTTCAGGGCTCACAGCGATGGCGCGCGCAATACAAAGCCGCTGCTGCTGACCGCCGGACAGACCGGTTCCGGGTTCGCCCAGACGATCCTTGACCTCTTCCCAGATCGCAGCCTTGCGAAGGCTGGACTCGACGATCTCGTCGAGCTCTGATTTTGAGTTGGTCAAACCATGAATGCGCGGCCCATAAGCGATGTTTTCATAGATGGATTTGGGGAACGGATTGGGCTTCTGGAACACCATTCCGACCGTTGCACGCAATTCGACAACATCGATCTTGGGATCATAGATGTTTTCACCCTCGAGCGTTATCTCGCCGGTGACCCTGCAGATGGCGATTGTATCGTTCATCCGGTTAAGGCAGCGCAGGAATGTCGACTTACCGCAGCCTGAAGGGCCGATCAAAGCGGTCACGCTGTTCTTGCGCACATCAAGATTGACATCAAAAAGCGCCTGCTTTTCGCCGTAGAAAACGCTGACATCGGTGCCGCGCATCTTGATTGCGGAGACTTCCAGCGCCGCGTCGACCGCTTTTTCAGTAGCCGCTTCAGACATGATGTTCATCTCCGTATTCCCTTCAACAATTTCAGTATACTCAGGGCATTGTGGTTTCAAAGGCAGCATGAAGGCCTACCAGCGGCGTTCGAAGCGGCGGCGCAGCAGGATGGCGACGGCGTTCATGATGACAAGGAATATCAGGAGCACGATAATCGCTCCCGATGCGCGCTCGAAAAAAGCCGGATCGCCACGCTGGGTCCAGTTGTAGACTTGAACCGGCAAGGCCGAAGCCGGATCGAAAAAACCTTCCGGCGGCGCACCCGGGTATTCGCGAACGAACGCCACCATGCCAATCAGCAGAAGAGGTGCCGTTTCACCCAGAGCCTGTGCCAGGCCGATAATCGTGCCGGTGAGAATGCCAGGTGCTGCCAGCGGCAGGACGTGATGGAAAATTGCCTGCATCTTCGATGCGCCAATGCCCAGCGCCGCGTCGTTTATCGAGGGCGGCACAGCCTTCAGTGCTGCGCGGGTGGCGATGATGATGGTCGGCAATGTCATTAGCGTCAGCACAAGTCCGCCGACGATGGGCGCAGACTGCGGCAGGCCGACGAAATTGATGAAGATCGCCAACCCGAGAATGCCGTAAACGATTGACGGGACCGCGGCCAGATTGGCGATATTGACCTCGATCAGATCAGTCCACCGGTTTTGCGGCGCAAACTCCTCAAGATAGATCGAAGCTGCGACACCTATCGGCAAGGCCAGCACCAACACGATCAGCATCATGTAGGCCGAGCCGAGAATGGCAACGCCAAGGCCAGCTGCTTCCGGACGCGTGTCGGATGCATCGGGTGCCGTGAAGAACGCCCAGTTGAAGCGCGATTCAAGGATACCGGCTGCTTTCAGTTCATCGGCCAGCCGCAGCTGTTCGGGCGAGACATTCCGGTCAAGCGCTGCGGACTCCATCGTCACACGGCCCTTGTAGTACCCGTCGACACGGCCCGAAGCCAGCAGGTCAAAGGTCACCGGTTTGCCGATGCTATCGGGGTTCTCCAGCACAAAGCGGCGCAGCTGGGCGGGTGCTTCCTTGGAAATGAGTTCAACGGCCTTCTTCGCATTAAGCCCTTCGACAGCGATCCCACGCTCTTCCATGGTTTTTGCGAGCGCAGCCTGGATGAGCGGCTGGATCGTGAAAGTGGTAATCTTCTCCAAATCCGCCGGATTGCGATTGCCTTTCTTGTCGAGCTTCGCCGGATCAAGAAAGACTTCCATTGAAACATAGGTCTGACTGAACGAGGACAGGCCATTGGACAGGATCGACGTCATCAGGCCGAGCAGTGCTATGATGCTGAATGTTACAGCAGCAAGACCCATCATCCGGAACCGCTTTTCGGAAGCCTGGCGTTTGCGGGTGCGTTCGCTGACCTGATAGAGCGAGGTGCCTTTCGTGCGGTCAGCCGGCGTGGCTGTATCGGCGGTGATGTCGGTCATTCGTACTGCTCCCGATATTTGCGCACGATGTAAAGCGCCAGAATGTTCAGGCAGAGGGTGAAAACAAACAGCGTCAGGCCAAGCGCGAAGGCCACCAGCGTTTCCGGGCTGGCAAACTCGGTGTCCCCGGTCAGCTGACTGACGATCTTCACGGTGATGGTGGTCATGGCTTCGAACGGGTTGAGATCGAGCCGCGCAGCAGCACCGGCACCCATGACCACGATCATGGTTTCACCGATGGCCCGGCTGGCTGCAAGAAGGAAGGCGCCGACGATGCCGGGAAGAGCCGCAGGCAGGATCACCTGCTTGATGGTTTCCGATTTTGTTGCGCCGAGGCCGTAAGAGCCGTCGCGCATCGCCTGCGGCACAGAATTGATGATGTCATCGGACAGCGAAGAGATGAACGGGATCAGCATGATGCCCATGACCAGACCGGCGGTCATGACCGAAGAGGAAGAGCTGCCCAAGCCCAGCGGCTGAGCAATCCAGTCGCGCAAGAACGGACCGACCGTGATCAGTGCGAAGAGGCCGTAGACGATGGTCGGAATGCCAGCCAGAACCTCGATGGCGGGCTTGGCGAAACTGCGCAACCTGCTGCCGGCATATTCGGCGAGATAGATCGCGATCATCAGGCCCAGCGGCACGGCCAGGGCCAAGGCGACAAACGAAACATAGAGCGTCCCCCAAAGCAGCGGCAGAAAGCCCAGATCGGAGCCGCCACGGAACTGCGGGTTCCAGGTCGTCGAGAGGAAGAACTTCGCGGCCGGGTACATCTTGAAGAACGAGATCGATTCAAACAGCAGCGATCCGACAATGCCGACCGTGGTCAGAATGGCGACCAGGGACGAGCCCATCAACAGCGCCTTGATGAAGGTTTCGCTGATGTTACGGGCGCGCAGTTTCGGCTGGATACGCGACCAGGCCCAGACACCGGAGCCCAGTGCCACAACAAGCACGGCGATGTTGCGAATGAATGAGGCGGTGAGATCAACAGCGCGGTATTCTTTTGCCGTCTGGAAGACGACCGGCGAGACGTCAGATCCGAGCGCCACTCCGACTTCGGCAAGACGCGCGCGCACATCGGTGACATCGGCCCGCATGTCGGTGAGGTCATTTTCTGAGACATCGCCCTTGGCGATAATCTGGGTCAGTCCGTCGGCGATGCGGCGCACATCGAACATGACAAGGCTCTGTGCCCCGCCTTCGGGGACAGCACTTTGCGGGATTTTTCCGCTGATGCTGCTTTCGATAAGGGCCGGTTGCAAAAACAGCCAGGCGCCCATCAGGAAAAGAGCCGGAACGGCGACAAACAAGGCGACCGACTGGCCATGATATCCCGGCAGAGAATGGAGCTTCTCCCCATCCCGCCGGGCAACTTTCAATGCGGTTTGCCGGCCAACAAAATAGCCGGCAATCGACAGCCCGAGCACGATGAGTACGATAACGCTGGGAGTCATATCACATTCGCCCTGTTTCGCGAGGAAGGGCGGCGCTTGCGCACCGCCCCCTTGATCATCAAACTGATCAGTTCATCGGACCCATGGGTGTGCGGTTGGCCACCATTTCCTGGGTCTTGGCGAGATCCGGATCGGAAACCAGACCGTAGGCAGCCAGCGGGCCGTCAGGACCTGCGATCTCGTCGGAGACGAAGAACTCGATGTATTCCTGCAGACCCGGAATGACACCCAGATGCGCGTTCTTGACGTAGAAGTAGAGCGGACGCGAAACCGGGTATTCGCCCGAGGCGATGGTTTCTGTCGAAGGATTGACGCCTGACATGGTAGCAACCTGCAGCTTGTCGGTGTTGTTCTCGTAGAACGACAGGCCGAAGACGCCGATGGCGTTCTTGTTGGCATCAATGCGAGACAGGGTCTCGGTGTAGTCGCCGTCGATGTCGACCGATCCGCCGTCGGTGCGGAGCACGGTGCAGCCCTTGGCCTTTTCGTCACCAGCAGCCTTGAAAGCTGCTTCGGCGCCGGTTTCTTCGCAACCAGCTTCAAGAACCTTCACATCGAAGACTTCGCGGGTGCCGTGCTTGGTGCCGGGGATAAAGGCGAGGATGTCCTGCGCAGGCAGGTCCGGGTTGACGTCGGCCCAGGTCTTGGCAGTGTTGTCGACCAGAGCGCCGTCCTTCATGACCTTGGCAGCTAGGGCATTGTACCAGTCAGCCGGGCTGAACGCGAAGCTTTCGCCATTGATGTCGGAGGCAAAGACGATGCCGTCATAGCCGATGCGAATTTCCTGAATTTCGGCAACGCCGTTGGATGCGCAGAGATCGATGTCGGACTGCTTGATGCGCGAAGACGAGTTGGCGATGTCGATGGTGTTTTCGCCAACGCCTTCACACAGCTTCTTGCGGCCTGCGCCCGAACCGCCGGATTCAACAACCGGTGTCGGGAAGCTGGTGTTTTCGCCGAATGCTTCTGCAACGATCGAAGCGTAAGGCAGAACGGTGGACGAACCGGCGATCTGGATCTGGTCGCGGGCGATCGCGGTGCCAGCGAACGCCGTGGAGGCCACAAGTGCGGCGGCGGCGAATTTGAGTGCGTTCATAAGAATCTCCCATCCTGGGTAAAGGTGGCGTGGCTCTTTTGCAGAACCGCTTGTCAGCCATCTGAGGCTGGCCTTTTCTAGGCCCTTCGAGATTCCGTTTTATGACAATTGCACCACTGTTTTATGACAGACTATCCCTCTGTAATTATTTGGATAATTCAACACTTGATGCAGTCTTTGCAAAATCAGCCCTGGTGAATTTGACAGTGAAGGCCGATCCCTCGCCCGGTGTGGAGCGAATGACCAGCCTGGCCCGGTGCCGTGTGAGGATGTGCTTGACGATCGCCAGGCCCAATCCGGTGCCCTTTTTCGTTCTGCTGCTCTCCACGTCAACGCGGTAAAAACGTTCGGTCAGCCGCGGCACATGGTCCTTGGCTATTCCCGGACCAAAATCCTGAATGGTGACATGGGGGCCGAGCTCATCCGTATCGGCCACTGTGATCTTCACCCGTTTGCCTGTCTGGCCATATTTGCAGGCATTCTCGATCAGGTTGGAAAACACCTGAATCAGCTCATCCACATCACCCGTAACCGTGAGCGGCTTCTCCGGCAGGGTCCGTTCTATCTCGACGTCCAGATCTTTGGCCATCGGCTTCAAGGTGTCGACAACATGAGCAACCGTGCCAACAAGGTCGACCTCTCCGTCGGGCGTAACATGGGCTCTCATCTCCAATCTCGACAGCGACAACAGGTCGTCAATCAGTCGGGCCATCCGCTGAGCCTGCTCAAGCATGATGCCGAAAAACTTCGTACGGGCAGCTTCATCATTGCGTGCCGGCCCCTGCATGGTTTCGATAAAGCCCATAAGAGAAGCGAGAGGTGTTCTGAGTTCGTGGCTGGCATTGGCCACAAAGTCGGTCCGCATCCGGTCCATGCGCCGGGCCTCTGTCAGATCACGGAATGTCAGTACGAAAAGCCGATCGTCTGGCGAGGATCCGGCCGCCACCAAAGCAACCCGCACTTCATGCCACCTCTCCGAGGGAACCCGCTCTGAATGCTCGACGCTTTCAGGCAATCCGCGCGCCACGACCCGCGCGACCTGATCAAGAATGGCTGGTGATCGTATCCGCGCCGAGAGTGCCGCGCGTTCCGGATAATCGCCGATGAGGGATTTCGCTGCAGCGTTCTGGAAAACAACCTGGGTTTCCTGATCAAAGATGATGGTCGGCATGTCGAGTGCTTCAATCACCGCGAAATCATGAGATGTGGCCTTGGCAGCCTTGCTCTCGGCCATTGCCCGGGCCTCGGCCCGGGCGCTTGGCCAGGACAGCAGTCCTGCCGCAAAGAGCCCATAGCCGATAAGCGATTGCCACGGCTGCAGCCCCGCAGGGACAGAGGCCAGTGCGATCACACCACCAACAACCAGAGGAGCAACATGAGATCTGAGCCGGGTGGCCATGCCTGATCCGGCACCCTCGACAATTGGCCTATCCTGGGGGTTATCGACCATATGCTTGCGCGCTCCGACATCTCAGCTTTAAAGTTCGTGGTACTTGTTTAACTGCGCAACTTGAAATCACAATGACGACGTGGCCATTCGTGTATGAAGCCGCTTGCCCTGATCTGCGATTAAACGAGAAAGGTGATCCTGATGTCCGACACTCGAACAGAAACCGACAGCTTCGGCCCCATAGAGGTGCCTTCGGACAGATATTGGGGGGCGCAGGCTCAACGCTCGCTCGGCAACTTCAAAATCGGCTGGGAACGGCAGCCATTGTCGATCGTACGGGCGCTTGGCATTGTCAAGCGCGCTGCGGCAGAAACCAATATGGAGCTCGAACGGCTCGATCCGGAGATTGGCGCAGCGATTGTGGCGGCCGCGCAAGATGTCATCGAGGGCAAGCTGAATGATCATTTCCCGCTCGTGGTCTGGCAGACCGGATCGGGCACCCAGTCGAACATGAATGCCAACGAGGTGATTTCCAACCGCGCTATCGAAATGATGGGCGGCAAGATGGGGTCGAAGAATCCGGTTCACCCCAACGACCACGTCAATATGAGCCAGTCATCCAATGACACCTTTCCGACGGCGATGCACATTGCCTGTGCTGAACAGATCGTCCACCAGCTGCTTCCGGCGTTGAAGCTATTGCATACGGCTCTGGAGGCGAAAGCGAAGGCGTTTGCCGATATCATCAAGATCGGCCGGACCCATACGCAGGACGCCACGCCGCTGACGCTCGGTCAGGAATTTGGCGGCTACGCTGCGCAGGTGGCTTCTTCTATCAAGCGGGTCGAAATGACGTTGCCCGGGCTTTATGAGCTGGCGCAGGGAGGCACGGCCGTCGGCACCGGCCTGAATGCGCCGGTCGGGTTTGCTGAAAAAGTCGCCGAGCAGGTCGCCAGAATCACCAAACTGCCGTTCGTTACGGCTCCCAACAAGTTCGAAGCACTTGCAGCACACGACGCGATGGTTTTCTCCCATGGCGCGATCAACGCTGCCGCAGCGGCGCTGTTCAAGATCGCCAACGACATTCGCTTTCTCGGTTCGGGTCCGAGATCCGGCTTGGGCGAATTGGCGCTGCCAGAAAACGAACCCGGCTCGTCCATCATGCCGGGCAAGGTCAACCCCACCCAGTGCGAGGCGATGACACAGGTTTGTGTGCAGGTGTTCGGCAACAATGCTGCGTTGACCTTCGCTGGCAGCCAGGGCCATTTCGAGCTCAACGTCTACAACCCGGTGATGGCCTACAATTTCCTGCAGTCGGTGCAATTGCTCAGCGACGCGTCAGTTTCCTTCACCGACAATTGTGTCGTCGGCATCAAAGCTCGCGAAGACAATATCAAGGCGGCGCTGGATCGCTCGCTTATGCTGGTCACCGCGCTTGCGCCGACCATCGGTTATGACAATGCCGCAAAGATTGCCAAGCAAGCCCATACCAATGGCACTACCCTGCGCGAGGAAGCATTGAAGACCGGCCTCGTGACAGCGGCAGACTACGACCGTATTGTGCGTCCTGAGGACATGACCCATCCTGGTTGAACTATCCAGATCATGGGGCGTTTTGTGTATGAAGACAGCATCCAAAGGAACACATGATGGGCGCCGATAAAACCAGCCGGGCTGTAGAGCTTGAAGTCGATGGCAAGTTGCGGGTCTTCGACATTGACGATCCGAAACTGCCCGACTGGGTCGATGACAACACATTCGCATCAGACAATTATCCGTACAAGAAAAAGCTCGACAGGGACGAATACGAAGACACGCTGAAGGCGCTGCAGATAGAACTGGTCAAGGTGCAGACCTGGCTTGGCGAGACGGGAAACCGTGTCATCTCCGTGTTCGAGGGCCGCGACGCTGCGGCAAGGGCGGCTCTATCGGCGCCACACGGGCTTACATGAACCCGCGGTCGGCACGCATCGTGGCGTTGCCGAAACCAACAGAGACCGAGCGCGGGCAGTGGTATTATCAGCGTTATGTCGACCATTTCCCGACATCCGGTGAGTTCGTGATGTTTGACCGCTCCTGGTACAACCGTGCCGGTGTCGAGCCGGTGATGGGATTTTGCACGCCGGAGCAGCATGCGCATTTCCTCGAGGAGACACCACACTTCGAGCGGATGCCGGTGAAAGCCGGAATTCACCTGTTCAAGTTCTGGCTCAACATTGGTCGCGAGATGCAGCTCAAGCGGTTTCACGACCGCCGACACAGCAAGCTCAAAGCCTGGAAACTGTCACCGATGGACATCGCCAGCCTGAACAAATGGGATGACTATACTCGGGCGCGCGATCTGATGCTCAAGGAGACCCACACTGAACATGCACCGTGGACGGTCGTGCGGGCCAACGACAAGCGCCGCGCCCGGATCAATGTCATTCGTACCATCCTGACGGAGCTGCCTTACACCGGAAAGGACAAGGGAGCGATCGGCGACATGGACGATGCGATTGTCGGCGAGGGCATTGACGGTGTCCGTTCCTGACCCTGAAACGGCTTGGTACTGGAACTTCACTGACCGCCACTCGATCGACGACGGGTGAAATAGGCAAGATATTGACGCTTACGTCAAAGGAAGGCATTGCAACCAACATCGAGGCGCTCTAAATCTTGATTATACCGGGGAGAGGGAAGAGGGCAGCAGCCTGACAAAGGCATGAGCCCGTATCCGGATAAAACAGGGAGTGAGACATAATGAACACGACTGCTGCCACAGACCGGATCTGGCTGGATTCCTATCCGCCGAATACCGCCGCAGAAATTGGACCGTTGGAATACTCGTCCGTTGCGGGCCTGATCGAGAATTCCTTCAAGCGCTACGCACAGCGGCCGGCTTATACCTGCATGGGCAAGACCATCACCTATTCGGAGATGGAAAGCATGTCCTCGGCAATCGGCGCCTGGCTGCAATCGCTCGGGCTCAATAAGGGCGACCGGGTCGCGGTGATGATGCCGAACGTCCTGCAAATGCCGGTCGCGTTGGCGGCCGTGCTGCGCGCCGGGTACACGGTGGTGAACGTCAATCCGCTCTACACTCCGCGCGAGCTTGAACACCAGCTGAAAGATTCCGGTGCCAAGGCGATCATCATTCTTGAGAATTTTGCCATTACCCTGCAGCAGGTTGTCGCCAGAACTGACGTCAAGCATGTCTGTGTGGCATCGATGGGCGATTTGATGGGGCTGAAAGGCCACCTGGTCAATTTCGTTGTCCGCAAGGTCAAGAAATTGGTCCCAGCTTGGTCTCTTCCAGGCCACGTCAGCTTCAAGGCGGCGCTTTCCGCCGGACAATCCAAATCGCTGAAGCCGGTTGAAATCAAGTCCGATGACGTTGCCTTCCTGCAATACACCGGCGGCACAACCGGCATTTCGAAAGGCGCCACACTGACAAATGCAAACGTACTTTCGAACGTGGCGCAGAACGGCCTGTGGCTTCCCGCCGCTTTCATCAAGAAGCACAAGCCCGAGGTTTTGGTGTATGTCTGCGCACTGCCGCTCTATCATATCTTCGCGCTGACGGTGAACGCGTTGATGGGAATGTCACAGGGTGCGCATAATCTCCTGATCCCCAACCCGCGCGACATTCCTGGCTTCGTCAAGGAACTCGGCAAGTACGAATTTCACGTCTTTCCGGGTCTGAACACGCTGTTCAATGCGCTGCTGAACAATGACGACTTCCAGAAGCTGAATTTCAAGCCGCTGCTGCTTTCACTTGGCGGCGGCATGGCGGTGCAGCGCCCCGTGGCCGAACGCTGGAAGGCGCTGACCGGCTGTGTTATTTCGGAAGGCTATGGCCTGTCGGAGACATCGCCGGTAGCGACAGCAAACCGGTTCGACGCCGACGAATTTTCCGGAACCATCGGCCTGCCGCTGCCTTCGACCTCCATTGACATTCGCGACGAGGATGGCAAATCGATGCCGCTCGGCGAGGTTGGCGAGATCTGTATCAAGGGGCCACAGGTGATGGCCGGCTACTGGAACCGTGATGACGAGACCGAGAAGGTGATGACCAGCGACGGGTACTTCCGCTCAGGCGACATGGGTTTCATGGACGCGGCGGGCTACACTAAAATCGTCGACCGCAAGAAGGACATGATCCTGGTCTCGGGCTTCAATGTCTATCCAAACGAGGTTGAAGAGTTTGCGGTCTCACATCCCGACATTGTGGAAGCGGCTGCGGTTGCAGTCCCTGATGAACATTCCGGCGAAGCGGTGAAACTGTTCGTCGTGCGCAAGCACCCGAATCTCACCGAGGCTGACGTCAAGGCGCATTGCGCTACCGGGCTGACCAATTACAAGCGACCCAAGATCGTTGTGTTCAAGGATGAGTTGCCGAAGACAAATGTCGGCAAGATCTTGCGCCGTGAGCTGCGCGACTAAGCGGTTCTTCGCCAAATTGTACCAGAGAGGCCCGCGTGAAACTTGATTTCCCGCGGGCCTCGCCGCATAGGTGGGTACACAATACGGAGGCCCATGCTTTGTCGAAAACCATCCCTCAGGCTTTGTCGGATCTTAAATCCCACCGGGACAGCGGTGCTGTCAGCGAGCTGCGGGCAGCGTTTGCCGCCGACTCCGACCGGGCACACCGCTATACTGTTGGGCTTGACGATTTGCGGATGGATTTTTCCAAATGCGCAGTGAATGACGGCACCTTGGCGCTACTTTCCGATCTGGCCAGTGCGGCAGGTGTTGAGACGCAACGCGACCGGATGTTTGCAGGGGAAGCGATCAACACCACCGAGGGCCGGGCAGTGTTGCACACGGCGCTGCGCGCCGCACCGAACGCCGACATTCGTGTCGATGGAGAGAATGTGGTGCCGCAGGTGCACGCGGTGCTTGATGCCATGGGCAGGTTTTCAGACGGATTGCGTGACGGCTCGATTTGCGGTGCGACTGGCAAGGCCTTCACCGATGTGGTCAATATAGGCATCGGCGGCTCGGATCTGGGCCCGGTGATGGCGACACTGGCGCTGGCGCCTTACCATGATGGCCCGAGGCTGCATTTCGTCTCCAATGTCGATGGCGCTCACATTGCGGACACGCTCAAGGGCCTCGATCCGGAAACAACGCTTATTGTTGTGGCCTCGAAGACATTCACCACCATCGAGACCATGACCAACGCTGCAACTGCGCGGGATTTCATCGTCTCGAAGCTGGGTGAAGCCGCTGTGGCGAAGCATTTCGCAGCGCTTTCCACTGCACTCGACAAGGTGGCGGCATTCGGTGTCAAAGAGGACCGCGTCTTTGGCTTCTGGGACTGGGTCGGAGGCCGCTATTCGCTCTGGTCGGCCATCGGTCTGCCGCTGATGATCGCCATCGGGCGGCAGAATTTTACGGACTTTCTGTCCGGCGCACGAGCCATGGACACGCATTTCAGGGAAGCACCTGTGACTGAGAACCTGCCGATATTGCTCGGCCTCATTGGCATCTGGCACCGGCTGGTCTGTGGCTATCCGAGCAGAGCGATCATTCCTTACGACCAGCGGCTGTCGCGGTTTCCGGCCTATCTGCAGCAGCTCGACATGGAATCAAACGGCAAGTCGGTGGCCTTGGACGGCAAGCCGCTGAAAACTGCATCCGGCCCGACCGTCTGGGGCGAGCCAGGCACCAATGGTCAGCATGCCTTCTTCCAGCTTCTGCATCAGGGGTCTGGTGTGATCCCGGTGGAATTCATGATCGCCGCCAATGGGCACGAGCCGCATCTCAAACACCAGCATCAACTGCTTATTGCCAATTGCCTGGCGCAATCTGAAGCCTTGATGCGTGGCCGGACCACCAATGAGGCGCGGGCACAACTGCTCTCCAGTGGCGCTTCAGAAGCCGAGGCGGATCGGCTTGCGCCGCACAAGACCTTTCCCGGCAACCGACCCTCAATCACCTTTGTCTACGACAGGCTCACACCGTTCGTGCTCGGCCGTCTGATCGCGCTTTACGAACATCGGGTGTTTGTCGAGGCGCAGATCTTCGGCATCAACGCTTTCGACCAGTGGGGCGTGGAGCTGGGCAAGGAACTTGCGACCGGGCTACTACCCGTTGTCAAGGGCGAGAGCGATGGCCAAGACCACGACAGCTCAACGCTTAAGCTGGCCGAAACAATCCGGCAGATGCGCGGCGAAGCCTGAAGGCCCTGATCAGAAGCCGATTTCTCGGGCCCAGGGCGGGTTGGCGCCCGGCCGCGAGACGGTGACGGCCGCAGCCTTTGCGCCAAGACCAAGCGCATTGCTGACTGCTTGGGCCGACAGGGTTTTCATCGCCTGTTTAGTCAGCAGATTGTCGCGCTTCAATGAAGCCAGAATGCCGGCATTGAAGGTGTCGCCAGCGCCGACCGTATCGGCGACAGTAACAGCCACGCCATCAACTTCAACCGTGTGATCAGCGGTGAACCCGATGGCGCCATTGGGACCACGGGTAAAGACCACAAGGCTGGGACCCTGCGCGAGCCAGGCTCTGGCAGCGGTTTCCATGTCTGGCTGACCGAACCAATCGAGGTCCTCGTCCGACATCTTGACGATGTCGCTCATGGCGATCATCCGGTCGATGCGGGCCCTGTGCTTTTCGGTATCGGTTATGAAGTTGGGGCGGATGTTGGGGTCGAGCGAGATCACGCGCGATGCATGCTCGCGCCGCATCAGGCTTTCATAGGTGGAGCCGCAGGGCTCAGGGATCAGGCTTATCGCGCCGAAGTGCAGCGCTTCCACGTCATCACCAAGATCCGGCAGATGCGCTTCGGTGATCATCCGGCCGGCGGTGTTCTCATCAAAGAAGGCGTAACTCGCCTGCCCGTTCTGCAACCTCACGAAAGCCAGCGTTGTGTTCAAATCGAGGGTGGCGCAAGGGCTGTGATCGACGCCGCTCGCAGTGAGTGCATCGCGGAGGATATCGCCGAACATGTCGCTCGACAGACCGGTGAAGAAACTGGTGTCCAGCCCGAGCCGGCCAAGCGCCAGCGCGGTGTTGAAGACCGCTCCACCGGCATAGGGCGAAAACGCGTCTTCGCCTGCGGTAGTGGTCCGCGGCAGCATGTCGATGAGGGCCTCACCACAGCAAATGATCATCGATTTACTCCCCTGACCGCCCAGAACGGTCTGTTGTTGTCACTGTCCCGTAAGCTCGGAGACGCCGCCATGTTTGACCGACCATTCCAGCGGCGCATCGAGAAACGCTTCCACCGAAGCTAGCGTGGCCGGATCAAAGGCCTGTTGCTTTGTGGCGGCAGTCAGCACATCGCGCCAGGTGGCCAGATAGTGCAAGGTCACATTGCCGCTTTCAAACCGCTGTTCGGCCTCCGCGAAGATGCCGTAATAAAACAGCGCGATGCCATGATCGACCGTGCAGCCCGCCTCGCGGATAGCGTCGATGAAGGTGAACATCGATCCGCCTGCAGTGGTCAGGTCTTCGATCACCAGAACCCGCGAGCCCTCCGGCAGTTCGCCCTCGATCTGGGCATTGCGGCCATGACCTTTAGGCTTCTTGCGCACATAGATCATCGGCAAGCCTAGGCGTTCAGCCAGGAAAGCGGCAAACGGAATGCCGGCGGTCTCGCCGCCAGCGATGCAATCGAACTTCTCAAAGCCTGCTTCAGACAGAATGGTGGCGGCGGCAAAATCCATCACCGCAGAGCGGATGCGTGGATAGGAGATCAGCTTGCGGCAATCGATATAGACCGGGCTCATCATGCCGGAGGCAAGCTTGTAGGGATCAGTGGCGTTGAAATGCACCGCCTTGATTTCCAGAAGCTGGCTGGCCACAAGCTCGGCCATTTTCGCCTTGTCGGGAAAGGTGTTGGAAAACATTGGCATCGCCTCCAGGGTCGCGCCCGGCCATCGGCCCGGAAAGGTTTCGCGATCCGAATACCAGTTCGGATCGCTGGTTTAAAGGCTGGTCAGGCAACTTCCCAGTGGATGGGCACCATCGGGTCGAATACGGTCACCGGTCCGTCCCCGGTTTCGATCCGTTCCGGCCAGGCTACCGGTTGATCGCGTTTTTTCAAGGTTACAGTCTCGATGTTGACGGGCAACCCGTACCAGGCAGGACCGTAGAGGCTGGCAAAGCCTGCCAGCTTGGCGAGTGCGTTGTCCTCCTCGAAGACATGGGCAAGGCAGGAGAGCGTGTTGATCGAGGTGAAGATGCCGGCGCAACCACAGGCGCATTCCTTCAGCGGATCGACATGCGGCGCGGAATCGGTGCCTAGGAAAAACCGGCTGTCGCCGGACGTCGCAGCCCTGCGCAGCGCCAGACGATGGCTCTCCCGCTTGGCAACCGGCAGGCAGTAATAATGCGGTTTGATACCGCCAGCCAATATGGCGTTGCGGTTGATCATCAAGTGATGGGTGGTGATGCTGCCGGCCAGATTGGCGTCCGCGCCCATGACGTAGTCGATGCCATTGGAGGTGGTGATGTGCTCAAGCGTGATCTTGAGTTCGGGAAGCTGGCGCCGCAACGGATCAAGCACGGTTTCGATGAAGACCGCTTCACGGTCAAAGATATCAACCGCCGGATCTGTCACTTCGCCGTGGATGCACAGCGGCATGCCAATCTCGGCCATTTTTTCCAGAACCGGCATGGCCTTGGAAAGATCGCGGACGCCGGAACTGGAATTGGTGGTGGCGCCTGCAGGATAAAGCTTCACCGCCGTCACCAGACCCGAGGCATGGGCGCTTGCCACATCGGCGGGATCTGTGCCTTCGGTCAGGTAGAGCGTCATCAGCGGTGTGAACCCCATCCCCTCGGGCAAGGCGGCCATGATGCGGTCGCGATAGGCCTTGGCATCGGCACTGGTCACAACCGGCGGCATCAGGTTGGGCATGATGATTGCGCGGGCAAAATCGCGGGCACTATAGGACAAGACGCCTTCAAGCATGGCGCCATCGCGTAAATGCAGGTGCCAGTCGTCAGGCTTCGGAATGGTAATCTCGACCACGCTGGGGTTCTCCCTCGATTATGCTGCCCTATCTGCCCGGTCTGCGGGGTTGACCGTTCGGACCTCGGGCGACAACTGATACGCCAAGCCTTTAGCAGGCAACAGGCAGACAGGGAAAGACTTCATGGATCTTGGATTGACGGGAAAACGGGCTTTGGCGACCCGGTTCCAATCCATGGAATTCCGATCAAACAGCGCGTTTGAGGCTTTCCTCGATATAGGACTTGCGCAGACCGAGCGTGATCGGACCAGGTGTTCCGCCAGACAGTTCTACACCGTCGATAGAGATCACAGGACCTACGAAAACCGACGCAGAAGAGATGAAGGCCTCGGCGGCACCCTTGGCTTCCTCGATGGTGAATTCACGCTCTTCGATCTTCGTTCCGCTCGCTTCGGAATAGGCCATCAGCGCGGCGCGGGTAATGCCCGGCAGGATCGAGTGCGACAATGGCCGGGTGACGACTGCGCCGTCCTGCGTGACGATGAAGGCATTGTTCGAAGTGCCTTCTGTGACCACGCCGTCGCGCACCATCCAGGCGTCGTCGGCACCGCGGGCCTTGGCTTCCATCTTGCCGAGCGATGGATAGAGCAGCTGTACCGTCTTGATGTCGCAGCGGCCCCAGCGCAGATCCGGGATCGAGACGATCTTCATGCCGTTCCTGGCAACAGCAGTGTCGATCAGCGGGCGGCTCTGGGTGAACAGCACCAGCGTCGGCGTCAGCTTGTCGGTGTCGAAGAGGAAATCCCGGTCAATGGCGCCGCGGGTCATCTGCAAATAGACGACACCCTCCTCCAAGTCGTTGCGGCTGACGAGTTCGCGGTGGATCGCCAAAAGGTCATCATCGCTGACATCAAAGCGCATGCCAAGTTCGCCAGCCGAGCGGTGCAGCCGGGCAATATGGGCGGGAAAATCGATCAGTTTGCCGCCGAGCACCGATGCAACTTCATAGATGCCGTCGCCGAACAGGAACCCGCGATCAAACACCGAGACCTTGGCCTCGTTTTCCGGCACGTAGCTTCCGTTGACATAAACCGTGCGCATGACAAACCTCTCAATTGTGTAGGTTCAACACATGCCAAATTTGGCGCAGTCCGCCAACCGCTATTTTGCCAGACGCGCATTCCGCAGGCTGCACGACGGGTCACGCACACTCAGGCCTCCGACTTGCGGGACTGGGCGAGGTCAATGCGGGCTTTCTTGCCGGTGAGTTCGATCTCGACCTTGTCGCCTAGCTTCTTGTCTGCAGTGTCGGGATCGCGGTCACGAACTGTCCACCCCAATCGCTGATATACGCCAGCTGGCTCCTGATTTCTGTCTCGATGTTCCATGGCAGTATCACCACCCTGTCAGGTTTATCAGAAAGGAGCCGATCTTCACCGACAATGGGAATATGAGAGCCGGGCATGTAGCGCCTCTGCTTGGCCGGGTTGCGGTCGACCACGAAGGCTATGTCGCCGGCGTTGGCACCAGCGAAATTGAGCAACGTGTTGCCCTTGGCTGCGGCGCCATAGGCAGCCACTTTCAGGCCGGCTTTGCGCGCATCGGCAAGGAAAGTTCGAAAGCCGTCACGTGCAGCCTCGGCGCTCGCCTGAAAACCGGCATAGAAAGATTGCGCGTCCATTCCGGCCTCACGCTCGGCGTCAAGCAGGGCTTCCACTGCCTGTGTCAGCGGGTGTACAGAGTGATCGCTGCGGCAGGCAAATACCCTGAGACTTCCGCCATGGTGCGGTGTATTTTCAACATCGAAGACCGTCAATCCGTTGGCCAGGAATATACGCGCTACAGCAAGTAGCGACAGGTAGGAGTAGTGCTCATGATAAGCCGTGTCGAACTGGTTGCCGCGGACCATCTCGTAGAGATGCGGAAACTCAAACGTGGCAACACCTGAGGGCTTGAGAAGCCTCGCAAACCCGCCGACGAAATCATTGATGTCGGGAACATGGGCCAACACATTATTGGCGGCGATGAGATCGGCCTGCCGTCCCTCTCTTGCAAGCTCTTCGGCAAGTTCGCGGCCGAAGAATTCCTCGACAATATCGATGCCCTTGGCTCGGGCGGCTTCCGCGGTGCTGCGGGTGGGTTCGATGCCATAGCAGGGGATGCCAAGCTCGCGAACATATTGCAGCAGATAGCCGTCATTGGCGGCAACTTCGGCCACCAGGCTGTCCACACAGAGATCAAACCGGTCGCGCATTGTTTCGACATAGGCTTTGGCATGATCCAGCCAGGTTTTCGAGAAAGACGAAAAATAGGCGTAGTCGCCTGAGAAGAATTCTTCCCGGTTGGCAAAATCCTCGGTCTGGGTCAGCCAGCACACGGTGCAGGTACGGATGACCAGCGGATAGCGCTTTTCCGGGTGCAGCAGGTCAGCCCCATCGAGATAGGAATTGGAGGGCGGCGCCTCGCCCAAATCAAGAAACGGGATGAAATCCGTGCCGCCGCAATGTCTGCATCGCATCATGATTGTTGTCTCGCTGGATCTATCATCGGATGTCCGGCGTCGCGCGCCGACAAGGCGGTGACCGGCAGTGGCCAGGCTATGTCGAGCAGCGGATCATTGTGGTTGAGGCCTGCCTCGTAGGCCGGATTGTAGGCGGCAGAATGGATGTAGATAAGCTCCACATCATCGCTGAGCGCCTGGAAACCGTGAGCGAAACCTTCGGGAATGTAGATAGCGGTGCCTGCCTTCGCCGACAGTTTGGCAGCGATATGCATGTACCTGGCTGGACTGTCCTCGCGGATATCGATGGCAACATCATGCACCGCGCCTCGAATGCAGATGACCAGTTTGGCTTCGGCATGCGGAGGACGTTGATAGTGCATTCCGCGCAGGGTTCCGGCCTTGTCCGTGCGGCTGTGATTGATCTGCGCCACCTGACCCGGCCAGCCGATCTGTCTGAGCGTATCCGCGCAGAAAATGCGGGCGAACGCACCGCGCTCGTCGGCAAATCGCTTGCGCTGGACCAGCACCGGTCCGCTGGGCTGGTCCGGCATCAGCGGCGTCAGTATGAACGGCGAATCACTCACTGGATGCCAGCCTCTGACGCATGCTGACGTCATCAAGATAAGCATCGCAGTCAGCCTCGCACATTTCTCGCGCGGGGCGGCCCTCAAGGAAAGCCCTATACCACCCAGCGGTCCGTGTGACTGTCTGGTCCAGATCCCAGAGACTGTGAATGCCGAGATCAGTCTCGGCAAGGCTCGGGTCGAGAGCCAGTGCCTGCGCCTCAATTGGGCCTTCTGCCAGTTCTGCGAAATCGGTTTTTGCATCGGGGAATGCCGCTGCCGCAAACGACAGAACCTTGCGGACCGTCGCGCTGTCCGTGACGGGTCCGAAATTATAGGCCGGGGCGGTTTCCGCGCCGGATGCCAATTTTTCTGCGAGGAGCAGATATCCACGCAAGGGCTCAAGCACATGCTGCCAAGGCCGCGTCGCATCGGGACGGCGGACCTGCAATGCCTGCCCGGAAGACCAGGCCTTGATCGCGTCGGGGATCAGCCTGTCTTCGGCCCAGTCACCACCGCCGATGACATTTCCGGCCCGTGCTGTTGCAACAGCGCATCCCGCGCCTGCTAAGCGGCTGCGCCACCCGTCAACTACCATTTCACAGGCTGCCTTGCTGGCCGAATAGGGATCGTGCCCGCCAAGCGGGTCAGTCTCCACGAACGCCCGGCCGTCACCAACGTTGCGGTAAACCTTGTCTGTGGTGGTGACAACAATAGCGCGTGCGGTATCGATCTGTGCCAAGGCCTGCATGAGATTGTTTGTGCCCGAGACATTGGTTTCAAAGGTGCCGTGCGGATCACGGTATCCACGGCGCACCAGCGACTGGGCTGCCAGGTGAAAGACGATTTCGGGTTTGGCGCGCGCAACCAGCGAGGCGAGGTCTTTGAAGTTGCGGATGTCGACGATCTCACTTGCCAAGCGCTCAGGCGCATGCAGGTGCGAGAACAAGGCTTCGGGTTGCTCCGGCGCCAGCGAGCAACCGGTGACCCGCGCGCCCATGGATTCAAGCCAAAACAGCAACCACGCGCCCTTGAAACCGGTATGGCCAGTGAGAAGCACTTTTCGTCCACGCCAGAAATCGCTGTTGGGAAGTCCCTGGATCACCAGCTTTTCCAAGGTGCGCGCCCCTGTGTCCAGAGCGTCTCGAGCATGGTCTTGTCGCGCAACGTATCCATTGGCTGCCAGAAACCGCGGTGAAAGAACGCCTTCAGTTCGCCCGCATCGGCGATCTTTGAGAGTGGCTCCACTTCGAAACTGGTTTGGTCGCTTTCAATGTGATCAAGCACGGGATTGGAGAGCACGAAAAAGCCGCCATTGATGAAGCCGCCCTCGCCCTCGGGTTTTTCGATGAACCCCTGAACCGTGTCGCCATCAAGCTTAAGCGCGCCGAAACGTGCCGGGGGGCGCACCGCAGTCACAGTGGCCAGCTTGCCATGGGATTTGTGGAAATCGATTGTCGCGGAAATGTCGACATCCGACAGTCCATCACCATAGGTAAAGCAGAAATCCTCTTCGCCTTCGAGATAAGGCGCCACGCGTTTGAGCCGCCCGCCGGTCATGGTGTTCTCGCCGGTGTCGACCAGCGTCACCCGCCAGTCCTCGGCGCTCTGGCGGTGAAAATTTACTGTGTTGTCGGACATGTCAAAGGTCATGTCCGACATGTGCAGCGCGTAGTTGGCGAAGTATTCCTTGATCACGTAGCCGCGAAAGCCGCAGCATATGATGAAGTCGCGCAAACCATGCGCGTGATAGAGTTTCATGATGTGCCAGAGGATCGGCCGTCCGCCGATGTCCAACATGGGTTTGGGGCGCAGGTGGGTCTCTTCCGAGAGGCGCGATCCCAGACCGCCGGCCAAAATCACGACCTTCATGAGGCCATTCCCCGCCAGGGCCCGCTACAGGTCCACCCATCCGCCGACCATGTTGGTCGGCAGATATCTTCAGGCTTGGTTGTTGCCCCATGTTTCATGGTGCCCGATATTCCCCTGACAATCAGCCTGTGAAACCTAGACGGACAAGCTTTCCCGAGGCTGGCGCGGGGACAAGGTGCGCGGACGAGATGGAACCACCACCCCCGGTCTGTACGAGCCGCGTCAATCATGAAGACTGACGAGAAGCATTGTTCCGGGGACGGGGCTTGCCTATAAGTGGGCAACCATGCTTGCGCGCGACGCTTGCGAATGCCCCACCGCCGGGACCGGCGCAGCACGAGGACACTATGCTCGAAGAAGGCAAGCTCTACATCGGCACCAGCCGCAACCCCGACGACAGCATCAACAAGGCCGAGTACCTCGACCTAAAATATGCCAATCGCCACGGTTTGATTACCGGCGCGACCGGCACCGGCAAGACTGTGACGCTGCAAATTCTCACCGAGAGTTTTTCAAACGCCGGGGTTCCGGTGTTTTGCGCCGATGTCAAAGGCGACCTGTCGGGCATCGCCGCGATCGGCGAATACAAGGATTTCCTTGAAAAACGCGCCAAGACGATCGGGCTGGATCCCTACGAGTTTCAGGAATTCCCGGTCATCTTCTGGGATCTGTTCGGCGAGAAGGGCCACCGTGTTCGCACCACGATTTCAGAAATGGGACCGCTGCTTCTGGCCCGGCTGATGGACATGTCCGACGCCCAGGAAGGCGTGCTCAACATTGCCTTCAAGCTGGCAGACGAGAACGGGCTGCCGCTGCTCGATCTCAAGGATCTTCGCTCATTGCTGGCCTATATGGCAGGTGAAACCGAAAAACTCTCGGCCATGTACGGCAACATCACCAAGCAGTCGCTGGCCACGATCCAGCGCGGATTGCTGGTGCTTGAGCAGCAGGGCGCCGAGCACTTCTTTGGTGAGCCGGCGCTAAAGATCTCCGACATCATGCGCACCACCAATGATGGCCGCGGCGCGATCTCGGTACTCGCTGCGGACAAGCTGATGATGAATCCGCGGCTCTATGGCACCTTCCTGCTCTGGTTGTTATCGGAACTGTTCGAGGAGCTTCCGGAAGTCGGCGATTCCGACAAGCCGCGGCTGGTGTTCTTTTTCGACGAGGCGCACCTGCTGTTTGACGAGGCACCGAAGATCCTGATCGACCGGGTTGAGCAGGTGGTCCGGCTGATCCGCTCCAAGGGCGTCGGTGTGTATTTCGTCACCCAGAACCCGCTCGATGTGCCCGAAACAGTTCTCTCGCAGCTCGGCAACCGTGTTCAGCATGCACTCAGGGCTTACACGCCGCGCGAGCAGAAAGCGGTGAAAGTAGCTGCAGAGACATTCCGTCCCAATCCTGCTTTCGACTGTTTCGAGGCAATCACCCAACTCGGTGTCGGCGAGGCGCTGGTTTCAACTCTCGGCGCGAAGGGCGTGCCCTCGATGGTCGAGCGGACGCTGATCCGGCCACCCTCCTCCCGGCTTGGTCCGATCACCGAACCTGAGCGGCATAAGGTGATGGCGGTCAGTCCGGTTGCCGGGCAATACGATACCGATCTGGATCGCGACAGCGCCTTCGAAATGCTGGCTCGCCGCGCCGAGGAGGCAGCGAAGGCCGAAGAGGAAGAGCGTCATCGCGAGGAGGAGAAGGAACAGGAACGGCCCGAAAGCCGCCGCTGGACCCTGCCCGGTTACGGCGACGACGATGACGAGGATGATCGCGGTCGCAGCAAATCATCGCGGCGCAAGAGTTCAAGCCGGAAACGCCCAGGCTATCAACGCCAGACCGTAACCGAGGCGGTCATCAAATCGGTTGCGCGATCTGCTGCAACGTCGCTGGGACGCGCTTTGGTGCGGGGCATTCTGGGATCACTGAAGAAGGGTTTCTGAGGCGCCGAAAATGCGCCCGCGCATCAACTGTCGCGGCAAAAAACCGGATAGGTGGTGCGGAACCGGCTTTCATCATAGTCGACTGCCGGATCGAAGCATGTCACCTGACCGACGCCATTGACCCAATAGAGATGCGGATCGGAGGACGTCTGTCCGACTGGACCGAACTGCCGATACAGCTCGAAATGCAAATGTGGAATGCCGCCACTGAGGACACCTGTCGCGCCCAGAAGTCCAATTCGCTGGCCTCTATCAACCAGATCGCCTTTTTTGACAAGGCGCTGCTTGAGATGTTTGTAAACGGTAACCGCACGCTTGCCGCTAGCGTCGGGTGCATGGGTGATTTCCACACGATTGCCATAGGCAGGCTCGGAGAACGATCCAGTTACTTGCCCTATGGCCACCGCGATCACCGGATCCCCGACCTTACCGATCACATCGATGCCCAGGTGTTTCGCATCCCCGGTCGTAAACAGGAATTGTTGTGAGATCGATGGCGCGTTGGCAGGCATAGACACTGTGATTTTTGGCTGTTGCGCCGGTTTGTAGACAGGCGACCACCCGAAATCCTGCGGTATGCAGCCGGAAGCCAGCATCATGGGAGACATGCGAGCCACTACCGCGAACATGCGTACAGTAAATCTCATGTGTGCCCCCGCTGCCACAACAGCCGGACACAATCCGGATCGTCAGGCCCCTAAGTGCTCCTAGCACGATATGGCAAGAAGCCTCAAGTTAGCCTGACATCGGCGGAAGCGGCACATAATACCTTGCGTAGACCAGCAGCGTGAGACCTATCGGCACTGCCGCCAATTCGACACGGCGGCATCACCGCCGCTGGGTTCCCTGAAAGCATCGCGCAACTGGCTGGGTCAAATCACCAGAATCGGCGTTCGTGTGGGAACGCGGTCATACAAGTCGCAGATGTCCTGATTGAGCAACCGGACGCAACCCGACGACACAGCCTTGCCGATTGATTTGTATTCCGGGCTGCCGTGCAGACGGTAGAGCGTATCCTCACCGTTCTGGAAAATGTAGAGAGCGCGGGCGCCGAGCGGGTTGTCGAGCCCGGGCGCCATGCCGCCATTCGCGGCCGAGTAGGGCTCAAGTTCCGGCTGACGGGCAATCATCTCGCTTGGAGGTGTCCATTTGGGCCATTTCTGTTTCCATTGCACAATGGCACGGCCGGACCACGAGAACCCGTCTCTGCCGATGCCTACGCCGTAGCGCATCGCCCGGCCGTTTTCGCGAACCAGGTAGAGGAAACGCTGGCCGGTATCGACGACGAGAGTACCCGGTCGTTCACCTGTCGGATCAGCCACCTCCTGCCGGAGAAAGGCGGGATCAATTTCCTGATATGGAATAGCCGGCAAAGGGAACTGCTCATCGAGCTTGGGACCATACATGCTGTCATAGAATGATGAGGTCCCGACCAGTCCCGCCTGGCGATTTTCCGATGCGCGATAGACTGGCGCGGTTTGGCTGACGAATTGCTGTGTCGTCGGTCCGGCGCAACCGGCAAGAGTAGCCGTTGCCGCAGTGCCAAGCGCCAGAAAGCGGCGCCGCGAGAGGTTACACGATGCGGCTTCGCCTCCGGCAGCGACGGTTGCGGTCAAATGATTTCGATTGGGTCCGGTCATGTCGCGGGAAGTCCTCAGAGGTGCTCAAGAGCTTGAAGGTGTCGTCAGTGTCATTCCGGAGATCCCCCGGCTCGACTCAACGCGCTTGGCCACAATTGGGTTCCGATTGTGACTTTCCCACGCTTGCCTTGTGGCGAACTTGCCACAGTGGTTGTCTATGATTGATACCGGCGCGATAAGGCTGCCCGATCATCAGTTCATCCTGTCCTCGCCCGGGACTCAAGGCCGGACACTCGTGCAAGCCATTCCGGATCGGCTTGCTCCACCGAGAGCAGCCGGTTGAGAAAAGCCGCGCTCCAGTGCCCGACATCATGTTTTTCCAGGTGACCATAAAGCGCATCATGCCGCTGCCTGCGCTCGGCCAGCGGCATCTCGAGAGCGGTTCTAATTGCATCTGCAATATCCTGCGGATTGTGCGGATTGACAATCAATGCGTCGGACATTTCCTCCGCTGCACCGGCAAATTGGGAAAGGATCAAGACCCCGGGATCGGCCTCGTCCTGGGCAGCGACATACTCTTTCGCCACCAGGTTCATGCCGTCAAAAAGCGGAGTCACCAGGCCTACCTGCGAATAGCGATACAGCACAGCCAGCTCATCACGCGGGAGCGAGCGATGAATGTATTGCACCGGAGTCCAGTCAATGGTGCCGAAACTGCCATTGATGCGGCCAGCCAGATGCTCCAGTTCCGAGCGTATTGCCTTGTAGGCATCGACATCGTCTCTGGTCGGGGGAGCTATCTGCAGCAAGCCCACATTGCTGCAAAACCTGGTGTTCTGGCTCAGGAATGCCTCATATCCGAGAAGGCGGTGGGGCAAGCCTTTTGAGTAGTCCAGTCGATCCACGCCAATCAACCTTGGCATCGGAGCAGGCGCCGTTTGCGCAGCTCCTTCAACGGCCAACCGCCTGAACCCCTGGACGTCAATGGAGATGGGGAAACACCCCAACACCACTTCGCGACCATTGATGCCCATGTTGCCATTGGCGCGCAGCTCGCCGCGCAGGGTGTGACGGAAGATGTTGATCAGGTGGCCCAGATCACGCTGTGTCTGCAGGCCCAGGAGATCATAATCGGCAAGCCATCCTGCCAGATCCTGCCAATCCGGTATGGCCTTGAAAGTTTGCAGATCGGGTAGCGGGATGTGCAGGAAAAAGCCGATGCGGCTGGTCAAACCCAGCGCCTTGAGCTCGTGCGCCAGGGGAATCAGCTGGTAATCATGCACCCAGATCACATCGTCATGGGTCACAATGTCGGCGATCTGCCTGGCAAGCCTGCGGGCGACTTCGCGATAAGCAATGGAATAGTGGGGCTGTACGTCGATGAGATCCACCCGGCCATGCAAGGCTGGCCAGAGTACCGAATTCGAGTATCCGAGGTAGTAATCGCGATAGAGCTCGGGCTCCATCTCGAACAAGGCGATGTCAAAGTCGGGACGCTGGTGGAAGACAAGCGATGCAGACGGCGTGTCGGTCTGCTCAGGCGCGCCGCCGATCCACAAACCGCCCTGCTCGCTCAGCGCATCCTTGAGCGCCACAACCAGACCGCCGGAGTCACCTGTCCCGTCCACTGATGGCGCACGGTTGGAAACGATGACAAGACGTCCCATCCTCATTCCCCCCCGACTTCGGCGTGTTTGCCGAGCCAGCTCTTGAGCGTGGACGGGTTCTGCGTTCTGTAGCGGGCGCAGGTTGGTCCCTCACCTATCTTGATCGTTACTCCACCCTGCTGATTGACCCAGGAGAAGGCACTTTCATCGGTGTCGTCATCGCCTGCGAACAAAATTTTTCGTCCGGCGAATTCTTCAAACGCCATGATCCGTCCTATGGCGTCAGCCTTGGAGATGCCTCTCGGCTTGATCTCGACTGCCATCTTCGCCGACTGAAGTTCGAAGTCGTCATCCTGACCAACCAGGATGGTGAGAAACTCGCGCACCTTGCATTCGAGCTCAGGGTGCTGCCGGAAGTGCAACACAATTCCAAAGCTCTTGTCTTCGGCGATCACCCGTGGATCGAGGATGGCAAACTCTTTGACAGCATTCTTTATGTGGTCAAGACGCTCGGTGTCGCATGTGATGCCCTGAATGCGCTCGAGCCCGTGACGCAACTCGGCGCCATGCCCGCCTGATATCGTTGCCGCTGAATCGCCGAGATGGCGCTCGATTTCAGTCAGGTTTCGGCCGGAGACAATCGATACCGCGCCTTTGTGGAGCCGGCCCAACTTCTTGAGCAGCGACCTGACCGCCTCATCAACCTTGATTGCATCAGGGGTTGGGGCGATGTCGACCAGGGTTCCATCAAAGTCGAGGAACAGCGCGGTTTCATCCGTGCTGATGCTGAGCCGTTCAAGGTCTTCTGGCGGATTGGTCTCGGGCGCGAACCCGACCATACTGTAATAATCCCATTGGTTCTGCATGGTTGAAAAAGCTCTCTCCGGACGTGCTTTTTCAACGAAGAAACGAGCTATTCGTTCCGTCTTCTCTACAGATTTTCGACCGGCTCGCACACATGCATGCAACGCACACGGCGAGCTGCCTTTCACAACCAGGCTCCGGCCCCGGGCAAGATCCGTGGCTCGATCCTATTCGACGCCGTTGAGATCAGGCAGAATCAGCGATGGGGACAGGTCGCGATATTCATCCGGCATTTTGGCCCGGTTGATCCAGATCGTGCGAAAGCCGAATTTGGTGGCGCCGGCGACATCCCAGCGGTTGGATGACTGAAACGACACCGCGCCGGGGTATAAACGGTAGGCAGTGGTGACCATGTCATAGACCGCCGGATCGGTTTTGAACGTTTGCAACTCATCGACCGAGAAGACATCGTCGATGACACTGTCGAGCGCGGCATTTCTGACAGCCGAATCCAGCATCTTCACAGATCCGTTGGACAGAATTGCCACTCGTGCGCCAGTGGCTTTCAATGCCTTCAGCACCGCTGGGACCTCCGGATAGCAATCGAGCTTGAAATAGGCCTCGAGCAGTTGCGGTTTGAGGCTCTTGTCAGCGCTGGGGATCCGTTCGAAGGAATAGTCGAGCGCTTCCTCAGTCAGCGTCCAGAAATCGCGCCACTGCCCCATAAGCGCCCGCGTCCAGGAATATTCCAGCTGCTTGGCACGCCAGATCTCCGACAGAAGCTGTCCATCGGGGCCGACTGCCTCCGCATGGCGGCGCACGGCGGAATGGACATCAAACAGGGTCCCATAGGCATCAAAGACGTAAGCGGCATAGGACATTTCAGCGTTTCCTCCTCTAACACCCCTACGATGCCCATGTTGCAGTGCAACAGTCAAGCGCCACTCGACGCTCACCGACCCGGTTGGGGCCTGCATCCAATTGTTTCCCGGTGTGGCGGCGAGACGCAAGGATCGTGCGATTGCCCCATCGCGGCCGCTTTGTCGCAGTGCCATGACTTGACGGCGATGGCTGTGGCAGACGAATGTCATTGTACAAAGACAGCATCGGCAGGAAAAGAGCATGACCGTCAACACCCAAGCGCGCACCAAAACCTGGACCTATGTTGATGGCGAGTGGCTGGAAGGCAATCCGCCGCTGATAGGGCCTGTCAGCCACGCCATGTGGCTCGGGTCGACCGTGTTTGACGGGGCGCGCTGGTTTGATGGAGTGGCGCCCGATCTCGATCTGCACTGTGCACGGGTCAACCGCTCCGCCGCAGCACTCGGAATGCGCGCCACCATGGAAGCTGACGCAATTGAAGCACTGGCGCGTGAGGGCTTGAAGAAATTCGACGGCAAGACAGCCGTCTACATTAAGCCGATGTACTGGGCAGAACATGGTGGCTACATGTCGGTACCGGCTGACCCGGACTCGACACGGTTTTGTCTATGCCTGTTCGAAAGCCCGATGATCGCCTCTTCGGGGTTTTCTGTCAGCGTCTCGCCTTTCCGCCGGCCAACGTATGAAACGGCTCCGACCAATGCCAAGGCTGGTTGCCTGTACCCCAACAATGGCCGGGCGGTGATGGAGGCCAAATCACGCGGCTTCGACAATGCGCTGGTACTCGACATGCTGGGCAATGTGGCCGAGACAGGTACATCCAACATCTTTCTGGTCAAGGATGGCGTGGTCTTCACCCCGGCACCCAACGGCACCTTCCTGACCGGCATCACCCGCTCGCGCACTATGAAGCTGCTGCGCGAAGCCGGTACCGAAGTGGTGGAAAAATCGCTCTCGGTTGCTGATTTCATGGATGCCGACGAAATCTTCTCGACCGGCAATCATTCCAAGGTGGTTCCAGTGATCCGTATCGAGGATCGCGAGCTGCAAGCCGGTCCGACCGGTCGCAAGGTCCGCGAACTGTATATGGACTGGGCGCACAGCTAAGTCCGGCAGGACAGAAGGGGATCGAGATGAGTGACAGACGCAAGCATTCGACCGGGTCCCCGTTCGAAAAGGCCGCAGCCTATTCACGCGCAGTGCGGCAAGGCCCGTTCGTGCATGTCTCCGGCACCACCGGCTATGATTACAGCGCCATGGAAATGCCGGCCGCTGTCACTGACCAGGCGCGAAACTGCTTCACCACCATTGCCGCCTCTCTCGCAGCGCTGGATGCGAGCCTGAGCGACGTGGTGCGGGTGCGATATTACGTCACCAAGCCGGAATATTTCGACGCAGTGGCGCCGGTGCTGGCCGAGCATTTGGGCGGCATCGACCCCGCAGCCACCATGATCGTCTGCGAGCTGATCCGACCGGAAATGCTGATCGAGATCGAAGTTACCGCGCAAGTGGCGTAAGCGTGATCTCGGGGGCCTCAGAGTTGGCCGCCCATTTCATCTTCGATGTGGATGCGAATGATCTCATCAAACGAGCTTTCGGCGCGAAACCCCAGCGCGGTTGCGCGATCGGCTGCGAACCCGCGGGGCCAGTTGGAGACGATGCGCAGAATCTCGGGCGCGGGTTCGCTGCGAATGAGCGCCACGGCCTTGTCTCCGGCGATCACCCGCAGTGACTCGATCTGTTCGGCCACGGTGGCCGATACTCCCGGCATGTTGAGCACCCGCCGATGCCCGACCGGGCCTGTGTCCATTGTCGCCGCGTGGATGAGGAATCCAACTGCCGCGCGTGGACTGGCATGCCAGTGACGAACGGTGTCGGGAACAGGCAGGATCGCCGGTTTACCGGCCAGCGGCTCGCGCAGGATGGATGAGAAAAAACCGGACGCTGCCGCATTGGGCAGGCCGGGCCGAATGCAGATGGTCGGCAGGCGAATCGCCAGCCCGTCGAAAAAGCCGCGACGGGTATAGTCCTGCAGCAGCAACTCGCCGATGGCCTTTTGCGTGCCGTAGCTGGTCAGGGGTGCGGTGAGAAATGTATCTTCAATCTCGTCAGGCAACGGCGCGCCAAAGACGGCGACCGAAGAGGCGAAGATCAGACGCGGACAATAATCGCTCGTTTTGGAAAGATGCCTGACCGCGTCAAACAGGTAGCGGGTGCCATCCAGATTAATCCGGTAACCCTTGTCAAAATCCTGTTCTGCCTCACCTGACACGATGGCCGCCAGATGGACAATCACATCAGGGCGACCAGCCACAAGCTGCGGCGCGGTGGTCGGATCGGAGATATCAAGTGCCAGACCGGTGACCTCGCCTGAAAATCCTGGCGGACTATCCGGCTCGATCGTGTCGGCTAGGGTCAGTTTGGTGACTGTATACGAGCCCAGCTTGCCGTTACCGGCAATCGCAGCCGTAAACTTGCGGCCAATCATACCGGCCGCGCCGATGATCAAGACATGCATTGTCCCCTCCTCCTGATTTGACCGCGATGGTAGATGGATGTCCTCTGCCATACAAACATGAAAACAACCTGGCTGGACCTGACGATGCAGCACGAGCCAAACACGGCTATGCCTGCAGACTTCAGATGGTTGTCCGGCGCGGCAAGGGGGAGAGAATCCTCTTGGTGATTGCTTTGTTGGCCCGAATCCATTTGACTGGCATCAGGCACACCGTAACCCTGAGTCAAACACCGTTTATTTCAAACCATCCTTGACCGCGCCCACGCCTTATTTTTCGCAGTGAAGGCAGTGGAGTTCCCAGCACATGCCTGATACCTATCGACCGGCAAGGGCCGCACTGTGGATGTGTGGATCGATCCTGTCATTTTCGATGATGGCAGTGGCTGGACGTTATGTTTCACAAGTCCATAACACCTTCGAGATCATGACGTTTCGCTCACTTGTCGGTCTCGCCATCGTGTTCTCGTTGGCGCTTGCCAACCGCAGGCTTGGCGAAATACGCAGCACACGGCTGAAGCAGCACTTCTTTCGGAACCTGTTTCACTTCACCGGGCAAAACCTCTGGTTCTTCGCTCTGGCGTCGATTCCGCTGGCGCAGGTGTTCGCGCTTGAATTCACCTCTCCGATCTGGGTAATCGTGTTGAGCTTCCTGTTTCTCGGTGAACGCCTGACCGGATCCCGCATCATCGCTGCGGGCCTGGGTTTCCTCGGCATTCTGGTGGTCGCCCGACCGGATTTTAGCGCGCTGGAGCCCGGAACGGTCACGGCCGCGATGTCGGCGATCTTCTTTGCCGCCACCATCATAATGACCAAGGCCCTGACCCGCCATGAAAGCATCGTCTCGATCTTGTTCTGGCTGACCGGATTTCAGCTTTGCTTTGGCCTTGTCGCGCTTGTGCTGCACGATTCGGTCACCTGGCCGACGATGATGACATTGCCCTGGCTTGCGGTGATCGGCGCTGCCGGTCTAATGGCGCACTACTGTCTGACCACGGCCTTGTCACTTGCGCCGGCGAGCTTCCTGATGCCGATTGATTTTGCCCGGCTGCCACTGGTTGTCGTCATCGGAATGGTGCTGTTTGACGAGCCGGCCGATGCCCTGGTGCTGCTTGGCGGCGGGATCATCATTTTGGCAAACTGGATCAACCTGCGCGGCGGAAACAGCGCCGCCGTCAAGCCTGCGGCCATATAGCGTGCAAAATTGGGTCATGAGAAAATTGGTGCCGCTTGCAGGACTCGAACCTGCGACCCCATCATTACGAATGATGTGCTCTACCACCTGAGCTAAAGCGGCGTACCAGCTCATGTCCGAGCATGGCAATCAGAGCCACGCGGACATGATGGAGGGCAAATACCGTGGTTGCCCTCCGATTTCAAGCGAACATGCTAGTCCGCTGGCGTTTTTTAGGTCCGAGCCTGAGCGAAAGGACAGTCCGTCCCGCGCCAGCTTCCGGTCTAAAGTGCCAGGCGTTCGCGGGCGGCCTTGTATTCGCTCTCGAGCCGGTCGACCAGATCAGACACCGGGCCGATCTTCTTGACGGCACCGATGCCCTGGCCCGACCCCCAGATTTCTTTCCAGGCTTTGGGGCCGGAGCTTGCGTTGTCGAAATCCATCTTGGTCGGGTCAGCAACAGGCAGATTATCCGGATCCATGCCTGACGCGGCAATTGAGGGCTTGAGATAATTGCCCGGGATGCCGGTGAAATAGTTGGAGTAGACGATGTCCTTGGCTTCGCTATCGACGATCATCTGCTTGTACTCGTCGACTGCGCGCGCTTCGTCGGTGGCGATAAATGGCGTGCCTATATAGGCCAAGTCGGCCCCCATGGCCTGGGTGGCGAGCACGGCGCCGCCGGTCGAGATCGCACCCGACAGCAGCAAGGGGCCATCGAACCATTCGCGAATTTCCTGGATCAGTGCAAACGGCGAAAGCGGACCGGCATGGCCGCCCGCACCAGCGGCAACCGCTATCAGACCATCAGCGCCCTTCCTGATTGCCGAGTGAGCATGGCGGTTGTTGATGATGTCATGCAGCACAATGCCGCCATAGGAATGGATGGCGTCGTTGACTTCGGGCACCGCGCCGAGCGAGGAGATCACCACCGGCACCTTGTATTTGACGCACATGGTCAGGTCATGTTCGAGCCGCTTGTTGGAGCGATGAACAATCTGGTTGACGGCAAAGGGAGCGGACGGTCGGTCCGGGTTCTTGGCATCGTGTTCGGCCAGCCCTTCGGTGATTTCGGCAAGCCACTCGTCAAGCTGGGCTTCGGGACGGGCATTGAGCGCGGGAAAAGAGCCCATGACACCTGCCTTGCACTGCGCCATGACCAGCGGCGGATGTGAAATAATAAACAGCGGCGCGGCAACAACCGGCAGCCTGAAGTTGGTCTTGAGGATGGCAGGAAGTGTCATAAAGCCTCGCAATTCAAATTGACGTTTACGCAAACGTCAATTTCCATAGCAGAGCCAATGAGCGCTGAAAAGGCTTGACGTGGCGCGTCACGTCCGCAGCCTGATATTCCACAGTTGTGTTGCAAGCTTGAGTTTTGCAGGGTTAGCGGATACGCACAGCGTGACGGCAGGGACCAATGGCCGGTGGCTGGCCGGCAGTGTACTGCCCGGTCTCATCCGGATTGGCCCAGATTGCCAGCACTGATTGACCCGGACTGGTGACAGCCAGACCGGGCTGCACGGAGACAAACCATTGACCGGCATGGAAGCTGCAATTCGCGGGGCTTTGGACAAGGCCGGCATTCCGGGCGCGCAGGCGCGTCGCCGCATTTATGATTCCGCCCGGGCAGCGCTCGACCGGAGCCTTGCGCGTCAGGGTATAGCCGATGCCGAACGTGTGGATGATCACCGGGAAAAGCTCGAGGTTCTGATTGCCAGCATCGAGGCCGAATGGGCTCCGCCGGGTGAGCAAACATCCGTGCCCTCGCCCGCAGCAACCGCTTTTGATATGCCTTCGCATGAAGTGGCGCAGGCTACGCCCGCTTCGGTCAATGCCGCACCGGCTCAGCCGGTTCCGGTTGCGCCAGAACCAATTATGACAGCACCGGTTCGGGCAGCACCTGTCGCGCCAGTTGAAGCGCCCCCCGTCCACACCGTGCCCGATGCGCGGGATCCGGAGCATGACAGCACCGACCACAGCTCTGCCGCGCCCTGGGACGACATGGAGCCGTGGGACAACAAATCGCAACAAGAGGCCCCGGCAGTCGTTCCTGTCTCGGCAAAGCCGCCGAACATGGCCGCAGGCCAGGAAACGGCAGGCGTCGACGCGGCTCTGGATTTTGTGCCCGACGGTGGCAGACACATGGCAACCGTAGCCTCCGTGCCGGATCTGAACGCCGAGCGGCCTCCCCATATCGAAGCGCCTTCCGGCGCCAAGGCGCAAAAACCGCCAAAGCCCGGTAAAAAGGTCAAGATACGCAAGGTGCGCAAGCGTGCAGCCTTTGCGTCGTTTTTCTCGGCCGCCGTGATGCTGTCGTTTCTGGGCATCGGTGTCTGGTGGCTAATTGAAAGCGGCGCGCTCAAGAGTGCCGCGGAACGCGACACGGGAGTCCCCAATCCGCCGCCATCGCTGAGCCGGGACGATTTCGCCGGTGGGCCACAGCAGCTCAACACCGGTTCAAGCTTTTCCGGTGAGTGGGCCAACGTATATACACCGGGCCGCGACGGCACGCCTGAGGCCAACGGCAAGGCCAGCGTAGAGATGATCGAAGAAGCGGAAGGCAATGTGCTCAGGATCGTCTCCGGTTCAGCCGATGAGAGTGGCGAGGTGCGCATACCGCTTGGCGCCGACGTCATGCAGGCGCTTGCCGGTCGTCAATCGGTGCTGGCGTTGACTGTGCGGTCGGTGGATCCCGAAGCAACCCAGATTTATGTCAGATGCGAATTCTCAGTTCTTGGCGATTGCGGGCGGCTGCGCTTTGACGTGACTTACGAGACCACCGATATTCTGTTCAGCCTGAATTACGACCGGGCACTGGCGCCCAATCAAGGCGGCTATCTGGTGATCAACAGTGATGTCTCGGGCGGAGCAAAGGGCATCGACCTGACTGCCGTGCGGATCCGGCCGTTGTCGTAGTCAAAGCTGATCCGGGTTGACCTCGGCTCGCGGTATTGCTTTTCCTATATAAAAACGCCCGCTTTGCAGCGGGCGTTTTGGTTGAGTGGCTGATATCTCAGTTAACGTCGGTGACGCGCAGGTACGGACGGATTTCCTCCCAGCCTTGCGGGAAAATACCCTTGGCTTCCTCATTCGATATCGACGGTGGGATAATGACCCTGCCGCCCGGCCGCCAGTCAGCAGGTGTGGCAACCTTCTTCGCGTCAGCCAGCTGCAGGGCATCGATGACCCGCAGTATCTCATCGAAATTGCGACCAACATTCATCGGATATGTCATTGTCAGACGGATCTTCTTGTTCGGATCAATGATGAAGACCGAGCGCACGGCCGCGGTGATGCTCTCATTGGGGTGGATCATCTCGTAAAGCTGAGCCACCTTTAGATCCTTGTCGGCGACGATGGGAAAGGTGAGCGTGGTGTCCTGCGTGTCGTTGACGTCCTTGATCCAGGCCATGTGTTCCTCGACACCGTCTGTCGAAAGGCCGATCGGTTTGACGTTACGAGCGGCGAACTGATCGGAAAGCTGCGAGGTGCGGCCCATCTCGGTGGTGCAGACCGGCGTAAAATCTGCCGGGTGGCTGAAGAAGAACGCCCATGACGAGCCGATCCACTCGTGAAAATCAATCGGCCCATTGGTGGTGTCGGCTTTGAAATTTGGGGCGGTATCACCAATGCGGATACTCATGATGAAGTCCTTTCTCAGGGTTGCGAAGTCGTGAAACTGTTGTGTGGAGGTTCGGCGGCAAGCTCGAGTGCCGCCTGGTGCTGGCTGAGGAATACCTTGCCGCTGAGGTGGTGCAGAAAATCGCTACGGCGAAGCCTGTCCATCACCGGGCCCTTTACCTCACTGAGATGGAACTTGACATCCAGCGCTTCAAGTCGCTCGTTGATTGCCTCGAGCGATTCCAGCGCGCTCATGTCGATCTCGTTGACCGCCGGGCACATCAGCACCACGTGCTTCAGCCTCGGACGGGATGCGACCATGTCGTAGACGCTGTCCTCGAGATAACGGGCATTGGCGAAATAGAGACTCTCATCGACCCTGAGCGTCAGCACGGTGCTGTCGATCTCGACCTTGTGGCGCTTGACGTTGCGGAAATGCTCGGTGCCGGGAACCCGGCCGACAACAGCCATGTGTGGCCGCGAGGACTTGTAGAGGTGGATGAGGATCGACAACAAAACACCAGCCGTGACGCCAACCTCGACGCCGAAGCCGAGTGTGAGAACGATTGTCGCACTGACAGCGGCGAAGTCTGCACGCGAGTAGGTCCAGGTCTTTTTCAGGATCGAGAAATCAACCAGCGAGAGCACTGCGACAATGATGGTGGCAGCAAGCGTCGCCTTGGGCAGATGATAGATCAGCGGCGTCAGCAACATCGCCGCGAGCAACAGGCCCACAGCGGTGTAGGCGCCGGCTGCGGGGGTTTCGGCGCCGGCGTCGAAATTGACCACCGAGCGCGAGAACCCGCCGGTGACCGGAAAGCCGCCAGTGAAGGCCGCACCGACATTAGCGGCGCCGAGGCCGATGAGTTCCTGGTCGGGAACAATACGCTGACGCTTGCGCGCGGCCAGTGTCTGGGCGACTGACACCGATTCGACAAAGCCGATGATCGAGATCAACACGGCAGAGCCGATCAGCGTGCCCCAGAGATCGAGCGAGAAGGATGGCATGGTCAGTGGCGGCAGGCCCTGCGGCACGTCGCCGACAACCTTGACGCCATGGTCCGCCGACAAGCCGAAGGCCCAGGCGACAAAGGTGGTGACAAAGACAGCGGCAACCGGCCCTGCCTTGGCCAGCACGCCGGCCATTTTCGGCTTCAGTCCGGTTGACAGCAACAGCGGCATCAGCCCCTTGCGGACCCAGAACAGGAATGCGGTTGCGCTGGCGCCGAGCGCAAACGTGATCCAGTTGATCTCACCCAGATGCTCAAACAGCGAAGAGAGCAATTCAGGCAAGGTGTCGCCACCGGCCGAAATGCCAAGGATATGGCGGAACTGGCTCATGGCGATGAGGATGCCCGATGCGGTGATGAAGCCAGCGACAACCGGATGAGACAGAAAATTGGCGAGAAAGCCGAGCCGCAGAACGCCGAAAAGGATCAGAAATACGCCCGAAAGAAAGGCCAGGGTGATGGCGGCGAGAAGCAGTTCGGGCGAACCGGGGTCGGCCAGGTTTCCGATCGCCGCTGCGGTCATCAACGACACGACTGCGACCGGCCCGACGGCCAACGCCCGGCTGGTGCCGAAAATGGCATAGAGCAAGATAGGCGCAATAGAGGCATAGATGCCGGTTTCCGCCGGTAGCCCTGCCAAAAGCGCATAGGCCAGCGACTGCGGTATCAACATGATGGTGACGATCACTGCGGCGACGAGATCGTTGCCAAGCGCGTCGCGGTCATAGCGGCGACCCCAGTCGAAAACCGGCATGAAGCGCGCAAGACGATTGATGATGGCAGAATTGTGCGGCATGTCGTGATCCTTGCTGAAACGCAGCGTGACAACGTTAGGTTAGGGTGAGACCGCCTTGGGGGCTGAATTGGCATTTGCTGTGCAGCCGCGTCGGGTCACACAAATGGCACGAAGACGCCTCCGGGCCTGGTCAGCCGGTGACGGCTCATCCCGCCCATCCTCTGGCTCACAAGTGGTCTACTCGAGAGAAACTCAAAGCCCATTGATTGGCACCTTCAGCATCGGGCGTCCGTCCTTGTCGGTCGGGATTTCGCCAGCCCGCATGTTGATCTGCAGCGACGGGATGATCAGCCGTGGCATGGCCAGCTGGGCGTCACGTTCAGTGCGGAATTTGATGAAGTCCTCGCGGCTCTTGCCGCCTCCTACATGGATGTTGTGGGCCTTCTCGTCGCCCACGCTGGTTTCCCAGGCGATGTCGCGGCCGTTGGGGCCGTAATCATGGCACATGAACAGGCGCATCTCGTCGGGCAGCGACAGGACCTTCTGGATCGAATCGTAGAGCACACCCGCATCGCCACCAGGGAAATCGGCGCGGGCCGAGCCGCCATCAGGCATGAACAGCGTATCACCGGTAAAGGCAGCATTGCCCATCACGTGCACCATGCAAGCCGGTGTATGGCCCGGTGTGTCCATGGCAAACGCCTGCATCGTGCCGATCTTGTAGGTGTCGCCGTCTGCAAACAGCGCATCGAACTGCGAGCCGTCGCGCTGGAACTCGGTGCCTTCATTGAAGACCTTGCCGAAGGTATCCTGCACGACCATGATCTTATTGCCGATACCGATCTTGCCGCCGATCTTTTCCTGAATATAAGGGGCAGCGGAGAGATGATCGGCATGGACATGGGTCTCGATGATCCATTCGAGCTTCAGCCCGTTGTCCTTGATCCATGCGATGATCGCATCGGCATGGCCATAAGTGATCCGGCCGGCGGCGTAGTCTATGTCCATGACGGAATCGACGACAGCGCAAGAGGTCGAGGCGGGGTCCTTGACCACATAGCTGATGGTGTTGGTGTCGGGATCAAAAAAGGCTTTGACCTCGGGCGTGACCGACATGTCCACAGGGTAATTCGACATTTCAGCGTCTCCTCTTTCGTAGCGTGTGTTGATGAGGCCGCCTGATACGGCGGCCTCGAAAAGCGTCGTGCCCCCGCCCTTGGACACAGAATTCAATCAAAATGCCTTGGCGGGTTTGTGGCGCAAGCCGTCAAGTGAGCGGGCCAGCACGATGCCAAGGACCATGGCGCCGACAAAGGCGATGACTGAGACGCCGCCAAAACCGAGCGCCGGAATGGCGCCGCCCGGACAGAAGCCGGCAATGCCCCAGCCAATTCCGAAGGTTGCCGACCCGGCAAGAAGTCGTGCATCGATCGTCCTGTTGATCGGCAGGTGAAAATCGGCATCAAACACCGGCTTCTTGCGGGCACCGAACACCAGCACGTAGCCGATGGCTGTGGTGATCAGCGCGCCACCCATGACGAAGATCAGGCTCGGATCCCAGCTTCCTGCAACATCGAAGAAGTTGAGAACCTTGGCCGGATTGGCCATGCCGGAAATGGCGATACCAAGTCCGAAGATGGTGCCGATGAGGCCTGAAATGATCAGTTTCTGCATGGTTCAGACCCCCGCAATGTGACGAACGACATAGACCGTGATACCGGTCGCAATCATGAAAGTGATGGTGGCTGCAATCGAGCGCGGCGACAATCGCGCCATGCCGCACACACCATGGCCCGAGGTGCAACCGGCGCCGTAATAAACGCCAACCCCGACGATCAGGCCACCGAGCGCCAGCAAGGGCAGCGACACTGGAACTGCATAGGGAATCGCTCCGCCAGCGGCGAGGAACGCCACCGGACCAAGGACAGCACCTGCAAGAAAGGCTAAACGCCAGGCCCAATCCGTCGAAACCGGGGGGATGATCCCGGTGAGAATGCCGGTCATGCCGGCAATGCGGCCATTGAAGACCATCAGCAATATCGCCGATATACCGATCAGGACACCGCCGCCAAGCGACATCCATGGTGTGAATTCTGTTTCCATCGTCTTTCCCTCTTGAACTCTGCCTATATCAGGCATGGCGTCGTTGCGCTCGATCCCGATATATATAAGCGATACTCTATATTCAAGAGATTGTATGTATGGAATGTAAATTTCCTGAGTGCCCGCGCGCAACCGTGCTGACCCAGGTTGGATGCCGCCGAGCGCAGCGGATCAGTTCATGGCGCGCTCAAATGGCGTCAGTCCAGCGCGGCGGGATCGTTTGAAAGTGCGACAGCGCGGGTACATCAGACCCCGGGCATTTTCGGCTTGCGTGTATCGGGATGCAGGGTCTTGCCGAGGATGTTGTCATCAGTGCCGATTACGTGGCTGCTTGATCCGACTATCAGCCGGTCGGGGTGATGCACGATCAAGTGATCTTTGTTTGGATAGGGCAAACTTGACAGGAAATGTTTCATGCAATTGAACCGGGCGCGTTTCTTGCAGTCGGATTTGACGACGGTCCAAGGTGCGTCGGCGGTGTCGGTGTAGAAGAACATCGCCTCCTTGGCCTCGGTATAGTCATCCCACTTGTCGAGCGACGCCTTGTCGATGGGAGACAGCTTCCACTGCTTGAGCGGGTCCTTCTCGCGCTGGCCGAAACGTCGCAGTTGTTCACCTTGCGTGACTGAAAACCAGTACTTGAACAGAAGGATGCCGGACCGGGTGAGCATGCGTTCGATCTCGGGCGTTTCACGCATGAATTCGAGGTATTCGGTCGGCGAGGAAAAGCCCATGACACGCTCGACACCGGCACGGTTGTACCAGGAGCGGTCAAAAAGCACCATTTCGCCGGATGCCGGCAGATGCTCGATATAGCGCTGGAAGTACCATTGCGAGCGCTCCCGGTCGGTTGGCTTGTTGAGGGCGATAACGCTGGCAGTCCGCGGATTGAGATGCTCGGTGAAGCGCTTGATTGTGCCGCCCTTGCCGGCTGCGTCACGGCCTTCAAACAGCATCACCACCTTTTGGCCGGTGTCTTCGATCCAGCGTTGAGCCTTGAGGAGCTCGACCTGCAGCTTGGCCTTTTCCTTTTCATAGGCGACACGGCGCATCTTGGACTTGTAGGGATAAACGCCCTGCTCGAACAGTTGCGCGATCGCCGCCTCGTCCTTGCGGATTGCCGCTGTGTTCAGCTTCGCCGGTTTTGCCGCAGCTGCGCCTTCGTCACTGGAAACCGGAGCCTCGGCGCCGTTTTGTCCGGCAGGCATTGCGACGCCCACTTCGGCAGCTGCCCCATAGAGTCTCGTATCCTGTTCGCTTTTGAACTCCGTCATGCCGGCCCCTTTCCGATCAAAAAGCCAGTATGGGCCCAAACCGGTCAGGCCGCTTTGACTCGCGTCAATCCGTATCGAAGAAACAAGACAGCGTCGCGAGCCGCATCAATCAGGGTCGCTTGAGGTTATTCAAGAGATGAACCACGAGGCCCGCGACGAGCCCCCAGAAGGCAGCGCCGATGCCGAATGCGGCGACGCCGGAAGCCGTGACAGCAAAGGTGGCGGCCGCGGCGAAGCGGGTGGCCTGCGCGTCAAAGGCGGAGACCAGCGCGCCGATCAGCGGCGGGATCAGCGCAAGGCCGGCGACCACGGCGATGATTTCCGGCGGCATCGCCGATATGGCCGGGACGATGACGGGCCCGAACAACCCGAGTATCAGCCAGACGAGCGCATAGACGAGGCCGACCTTCCAGCGCTGGGCTTTGTCGGGATGAACATCGTCGCCAAGGCAGATGGCGGCGGTGATGGCAGCCATACTGATGGTGTGGGCGCCAAACAGGGCGAAGAACGCGGACAGGATGCCAGTGACGCCGAGCGCTTCGGTGACCGGTGGTTCATAGCCATTGGCGCGCAGCACGGTGAAACCAGGCAGGTTCTGCGATGCCATGGTGACGAGGTAAAGCGGCACCCCCAAGCCCAGCAGGACTGCGGGTTCAAATTCCGGCATGATGAAGGTCAGCCACTTCCAGTCGACATCGGTTGAGGGAAACGCTGCCCCGCCAAAAGTGAACGCGATTACCAGGCCGGCAATGAGTGCTGCCAGCACCGCCATCAGCGGACTGGCCAGCCGCACCAGCAGGAACACCGCGATCAGGGGCAACACCAGAGCGGCCTCATTGGCTGCGTGATGAGCCACCGCCATGGTGAAAGGCAGTAATACGCCTGCCAGCATGCCCGAGGCGACGCCGGCGGGAATCGCGTTGACGGCGCGGTTGAGCGGGCGGATAGCCGCGGTCAGGGCGATGAGCAGGCCTGCGAAGACAAACGCACCGACTGCCTGATGGATATCGACGCCGGTAGAGGCGGCGATCAATGCGGCACCAGGCGTTGACCAGGCCAACACCACCGGCACTTTCTTCCAGGTGCTCAGCAGCGCCGAGCCGATGGCCTTGGAAAAACAGATTGCCGCAACCCAGGACGCGGTCTGCCCGGCATCGGCTCCCACGGCGGCAGCGGCGGCAAGAACCAGCGCGATGGTCGATCCGTAGCCGACGAGAGCAGCCACAAGCGCAGCGGAGATCATCGAAACAGGCAAGGCGGCGCTCCAGAAAGACAGGGATGGATGCTCGTTTCAGACCGGTATGGGCGAGACCAGCTTGATCAGGTGGTGGCGATCAGACGGGCGACGCGGTCAATCGCCAGCAAGTAACCTTGTGTGCCGCATCCGGCGATGACGCCATCGGCCCTGAGCGAGACGAAGGAATGTTGACGGAATTCCTCGCGCTTGTGCACATTGGAAATATGGACTTCGATCACCGGGCCTTCGAAGGTGTTGAGCGCATCGAGAATTGCCACCGAGGTGTGGGTGTAGGCGGCCGGATTGATGACAATCGCCACTGCCTGTTCGCGGGCTTCGTGAATCCAGTCGATCAGCTGATATTCGGCATTGGATTGCAGGAAGCGCACTTCCAGACCATGGGTCTTGGCCTGGCTGACGGCGGCGGCTTCCACATCGGCGAGAGTTTCGCTGCCATAGATCTCCGGCTGACGCTTGCCGAGAAGATTGAGGTTCGGTCCATTGAGAACATAGATCGTGCCGGTCACCGTGACTGCCTTTCACTTGAGTCCCCCTCGCGGGGGCGGTGCAAATTCCTAGCCTGACAGGATGGCCGCGGCAAGCCTTGCCGCGAATGGCTGCAGGTGACGCGCAGCCATCATTCCAGCCCGTAGGGTATGGTCTTGCGGGTGTTGGGATCAACGATCAAGCGGCGCTTGAGCGGCGGCACGGCGCGCTGGTGGCAATTGCGGCGTTCGCAGATCCGGCAGGAGACGCCAATCGGCTCGAAAGCCTCGGCGCGGGCGACATCGAGATCATCGGCATAGACCAGTTCGCCGGCATGGGCGACTTCACAGCCAAGCGCCAGGGCGTAGGATTGCACCGGATCGCGCCAGCCACCAAACGGTTTGGAGACCGCGGTGGCGAGGCAGAGATAGCGCACCCCGTCCGGCGTTTCGGCCAGTTGCCGGATGATGCGGTTGGGGGTCTCGAAGGCCGAGTGCGCGTTCCACAACGGGCAGGCCGAGCCGAAGCGGGCAAATTGCAGCTTGGTGGCGGAATGGCGCTTGGTGATGTTGCCGGCCTTGTCGACTCGGGCGAAGAAAAACGGGACGCCCTTCTGGCCGGGACGCTGCAGGGTGGAGAGCCGGTGCGCCACCTGCTCGAGGCTGGTGGAAAACCGGTCAGCAAGCAGCACCAGATCGTGGCGCAGTTCACGTGCAGCAGCGCTGAACGCGCCATAGGGCAGGATCGCGGCACCGGCGAAATAATTGGCAAGTCCGATACGGCAGATGCCTGCGGCGTCAGCGGAACGGAAGCGGGCTTCCTCGATGATCCGTGTCATCGCCGCGTCGTGCTCGATCAGCGCGATCTGGCAGGCAGTCTGAAAGGCTTGCGTCGAGGCTGGCGTGCGCGGATTGAGCCAGAGCACGCGGGAGACCGGATCGAAACGGCGCAGGCCGCCGGCGTCAGTCTCGTGCGCCCCTGCCCCCGGCTCGCCGCCCGAGCCGATCACCACCCGCACCCGGTGGCGGCGCTCAATGTGGTCGGCCAGCGCCTTGAGGCTGACGCCACGGCTTTTGGCCAGGTCCTGGCTCAGCGCTTCGCCTGCGAGATCAAGCTCATGGATGTAGTTGTCGACGTAATGGAAGAAATCGCGGACTTCTTCGTAAGGCGTGGGGTCGGTCAGCGCGCCGGAGCGTTCCAGCGTCTCATCGAGTTCGGCCAGCTGATCGCCGGAGCGCCGCATGGCCTGATGCAATGACAGGAAAGCGCGGGCGAAGGACGGGGCATTCTGTACCACCAGCTTGACGTCGGTCAGCGAAGGTTGCGCGCCGCCCGACACCGGGTCGGCCAGCGCTTCCGCAACATCGGCGAGCAGGCGGTCGCTGTCCTGATCGGATAACGTGGTAATATCGACAGAAAACGCTTCGGCAAGCGCCAGCAGCACCGAGGCGCTGACATGGCGCTGATTGTTTTCGATCTGGTTGAGATAGCTGGTTGAGATGCCGAGCTTGGTGGCAAAGCCGGCCTGGGTCAGGCCGTGCTCTCCACGGATGGCGCGGATCTTGCCGCCGACGAAGAGTTTGCGTGCTCGCATGATGTTCGCAACTTTGCAAATATACAGTTGCAAACATTGCTAGTGCAACATGCTTACCTTTTCAACCCTGTTGCCTACCGGTCATACGCGCTATCACCTTACATTCAACGCCTGACGACCGGATGCGGTTGACTGCGGGCGATGTGACCAAAGCAGCATTGGCAGCGGCCGTATTTCCGGCAACATGGGCAAGTGGTGCGAAAAAGGAGGCCTGTGATGCGCGAAATTATCGAAGAGGTTGAACACCGGCGCGAACAGGCGCGGCTTGGTGGCGGGCAACACCGCATCGACGCGCAGCATGCCAAGGGCAAGCTGACGGCGCGCGAACGTCTCGACGTGCTTCTCGACGAGGGATCGTTCGAAGAATACGACATGTACAAGACCCACCGCTGCACTGATTTTGGCATGGAAGCCCAGGTTTTTCCAGGCGACGGCGTGATCACCGGCTGGGGCACGATCAATGGCCGCCCGGTCTATGTGTTTTCCCAGGATTTCACCGTGTTTGGCGGCTCGCTGTCTGAGACCCATGCGGAAAAAATCTGCAAGGTGATGGATCTGGCGGTGCAGAACGGTGCTCCGCTGATCGGGCTCAATGATTCCGGCGGCGCGCGAATTCAGGAAGGCGTGGCCTCGCTTGGCGGCTATGCCGAAGTGTTCTGGCGCAACGTGCAGGCTTCGGGGGTGATCCCGCAGATCTCGGTGATCATGGGGCCATGTGCGGGGGGTGCAGTGTACTCACCGGCGATGACCGACTTCATCTTCATGGTGAAAGACACGAGCTACATGTTCGTGACCGGCCCGGATGTGGTGAAAACCGTGACCAACGAGATTGTCACGGCCGAAGAACTCGGCGGTGCGTCGACCCACACCAAGAAATCCTCGGTCGCCGACGGCGCTTACGACAACGATGTCGAGGCACTGATCGAGATCCGCCGGATGTTCGATTTTCTGCCGCTGTCGAGCCGCGAGGCCCCGCCGGTGCTGCCAACCGCCGATGCGCCCGACCGGATCGAGAAAGCGCTTGATACGCTGATCCCGGACAATCCGAACAAGCCCTATGACATGCGCGAAGTCATCGCCCGGGTCGGCGACGAGGGTGATTTCTTCGAGATTCAGGGTAACCACGCCAGGAACATTCTCTGCGGCTTTATCCGGCTCAACGGCTCGACCGTCGGCGTTGTCGCCAACCAGCCGATGGTTCTGGCCGGGTGCCTCGACATCGACAGCTCGAAAAAGGCCGCGCGGTTCGTTCGCTTCTGCGATGCCTTCAACATTCCGATCCTGACACTGGTCGACGTGCCTGGCTTCCTGCCGGGAACCAGTCAGGAATATGGCGGCATCATCAAACACGGCGCAAAACTGCTGTTTGCCTATGCCGAGGCCACCGTGCCGAAGGTCACCGTGATCACCCGCAAGGCCTATGGTGGCGCTTATGACGTGATGGCGTCCAAGCATATCCGTGCCGACGTCAATTATGCCTGGCCGACGGCGCAGATCGCGGTAATGGGCGCCAAGGGCGCGACCGAGATCCTCTATCGCTCCGAACTTGGCGACCCGGACAAGATCGCCCGCCGCACGGCGGATTACGAAGACCGCTTCGCCAACCCGTTCGTCGCCGCCCAGCGCGGCTTCATCGACGAGGTGATCATGCCGCACTCGACCCGCCGCCGCGTGGTGCGGGCCTTCGAAATGCTCAAGACCAAGAAGGTGACGCAACCGCTGCGCAAGCACAACAACATTCCATTGTGAACAATCACGCCACCCAAAGGACAACGCCATGAAAATCACACGCGCCGGATCGACACCATCGGCCAAGGGGCCGGAGGATTATTTCTCTGGCACCGTGCGGCTCGACAAGCTTTTTGCGGCCGACGAGCCGGGGCGGGTTCAAGGCGCATCGGTGACGTTTGAACCGGGTGCGCGGACCGCATGGCACACGCATCCGCTGGGGCAGACGATCATCGTCACCTCCGGCCTTGGTCGGGCACAGCGCGTTGGCGGACCGGTTGAGGAAATCCGTCCGGGTGACGTGGTCTGGTTTGCATCAGGCGAGAAGCACTGGCATGGCGCGTCGCCTGATGTGGCGATGACGCATATCGCCATTCAGGAGGCGCTTGATGGTGTGGCTGTGGAGTGGCTCGAGAAGGTGGAAGATGCGGATTACCTTGGCTGAGGCAACAGACAGCGAACGCTCACGTCATTTTGACCGGATGTCCGGGGCGGAGAGCGGCTGCAATTGTCCGACTGTCGGCCTATATGCTGCGGTGAGACATTTCTCGCCAACAAGGACCTGATTTTATGACTGAAGAGAACAAGTTCCCGCCTGAAAACAACCTGCCTGCCGGCTATGAACCTGCCAAAGTGTGGGAATGGAAGCAGGGCAATGGCGGCAAGTTTGCCAATATCAACCGGCCGATCTCGGGTCCGACCAGCCAGAAGGATTTGCAAGTCGGCAAGCACCCGCTGCAGCTTTACTCGCTGGCGACGCCGAATGGCGTCAAGGTGACGGTCATGCTCGAGGAACTGCTGGCGGCCGGCCATTCCGGCGCAGAATACGACGCGTGGCTGATCAACATCGGTGACGGCGACCAGTTTGGCTCGGGCTTTGTCGACATCAATCCGAACTCGAAGATCCCGGCCATGGTCGACCATTCAACGCCGGAACCAACAAAGCTGTTCGAAAGCGGCTCGATCCTGCTTTATCTCGCCGAAAAATTCGGCGCGTTTCTGCCCAAGGAGCATCATGCGCGTACCGAAGCGCTCAACTGGCTGTTCTGGCAGATGGGATCCGGCCCGTTTCTCGGCGGCGGTTTCGGACATTTTTATGCCTATGCACCGATGAAGATCGAATATGCCATCGACCGTTTCGCCATGGAGGTCAAGCGCCAGCTCGACGTGCTCGACAAGCGCCTGGCCAACAATGAATTCATGGCTGGAGCCGAGTACTCGATTGCCGACATGGCGATCTGGCCCTGGTACGGCACGCTGATGCAGGGCAACGTCTACAATGATGCTGCGATCTATCTCGACACCGGCATCTACACCAACCTGAAGCGCTGGACAGACCAGATTGCTGCCCGCCCCGCCGTCAAGCGCGGACGCATGGTCAACCGCGCCTTCGGTGATCCGTCCGAGCAGTTGCACGAGCGACACGACGCAAGCGATTTCGAGCTGCGCACCCAGGACAAGCTCGACGCGCAAAAGGAAGGCAAGGCCTGATGGCAAAGCTGCCTGAAATGACCAAACACCGCGGAATCCCGTCCGGCCTGCCCGGCACGGGGTTCCAATTCACCATCCGCCGCGCCAATCCGCGTGGCGTGACGGCGATCATCAACCGGCGCCGCATGGCTGATCGGACGCCGACGGAAAAGCTGGCCGACATGGCGTTTTTGCATGCGCTCTGGCACCGGTTCGGCGACGAACCGTTCGAGCGCGGCAATCTCGATGCGGGGCGGATCAGCTGGCTGTTCGGGCGCGAAATCGTGCCTGCAGAAGATCCGTTCGACACGCAGTCCTACACCGCACTGCTGCGGATTGATGAGCGCGTGGGACGGGCGAGCATGCCAGCGGCGTTCGAAGACGTGCTCGAGGTATGAGAAAATGCTCTTCCCCCTTGAGGGGGAGAAGCACCAACAGGCAACCGGAAGACTGGATGCCTGCACTATCCCGGGTGCGCCCCGGATGAAATGACTGGAAATCATGGGCCGCAGGCCCATCAGCGGGGGTAGAGTGCATGTTTTCCAAGATCCTGATCGCCAATCGCGGTGAAATTGCCTGCCGGGTGATCAAGTCTGCGCGCTCCATGGGCATCAAGACCGTTGCCGTCTACTCCGACGCCGACCGCGATGCTGTGCATGTGGCGATGGCCGACGAGGCCGTGCACATTGGCCCGCCGCCTGCCAACCAGTCCTATCTGATCTCCGAGAAGATCATAGCTGCCTGCAAGCAGACCGGCGCGCAGGCCGTGCATCCGGGTTACGGGTTTCTGTCCGAGCGGGCCTCGTTTTGCGAGGCGCTCGAGAAGGAAGGCATCGCCTTCATCGGCCCGAAGGTCAAAGCCATCGAAGCGATGGGCGACAAGATCACCTCCAAAAAGATTGCGGCGGAAGCCGGCGTTTCCACGGTGCCCGGCCATATGGGTCTGATCGACGACGAAGCCCACGCGGCCAAGATCGCAGCCGAAATAGGCTATCCGGTGATGATCAAGGCGTCGGCCGGTGGTGGCGGCAAGGGCATGCGGATTGCCTGGAACGACGCCGAGGCGCGCGAAGGCTTCACCCGCTCGAAATCGGAAGCGGCGAGCTCGTTTGGTGACGACCGGATCTTCATCGAGAAGTTCATCGAGGAACCGCGCCATATCGAGATCCAGCTGATCGGCGACAGCCACGGCAATGTCATCTATCTGGGCGAACGCGAATGCTCAATCCAGCGGCGAAACCAGAAGGTGGTCGAAGAAGCGCCTTCGCCTTTCCTTGACGCAGAAACCCGCAAGGCTATGGGCGAGCAGTCGGTGGCGCTGGCTAAAGCCGTGGATTACCAGTCTGCAGGCACGGTCGAATTCATCGTCGACAAGAACCGCAAGTTCTATTTCCTCGAGATGAACACTCGGCTGCAGGTCGAGCATCCGGTGACCGAGCTGATCACCGGTATTGATCTGGTCGAACAGATGATCCGCGTTGCTGCCGGCGAGAAGCTCGCCTTCTCGCAAGCCGATGTGAAGCTGACCGGATGGGCGGTGGAAAGCCGGCTTTATGCCGAAGATCCCTACCGCAATTTCCTGCCTTCGATCGGCCGGCTGACGCGCTACCGTCCGCCACAGGAAGGCACGAGCGACGAGGGCATCACCATCCGCAACGACACCGGTGTCACCGAAGGCTCCGAGATCTCGATGTTCTACGACCCGATGGTCGCCAAGCTCTGCACACATGCGCCGACGCGGATAGAGGCGATTGACGCCATGGCCGACGCGCTGGACCGGTTCGAGGTCGAGGGCATCGGCCACAACCTGCCGTTCCTCTCAGCGCTGATGCACCACCCGCGCTGGCGCGAAGGGCGGCTATCAACCGGCTTCATTGCCGAGGAATATCCCGACGGTTTTGGCCCGGTGCCACCGAATGATGCGACCGTCGAGCGTTTCGCCATAGCAGCCCTTCTGCTCAGCCACATTCATGGCGCACGAAATGCGCAAATTTCCGGTGCGCGCTTCAGCCAGGTTGAAAAACGCGCCCACGAGGACAAGGTGGTGCGCATCGCTGGTCAGGAGATCACCGGGCATATCGACGACACCGATGATGTGTTCATGGTGCGCCTGCCCGGCCGCGAACCGATGGCTGTGGCGACCGACTGGATGCCGGGCGCGAGGCTTGCGATTTTCGAAATCGATGGCGAACTCCACGCGATCAAGGTCGAACCCGCCGATGCCGGCTGGCGGCTCAGGCAACTGGGCGTCGATGTCCGGGCACAGGTATTTTCTCCCCGGGTAGCGGAACTTGCCCGGCTGATGAAAGCGAAAGTCGCGCCGGACACCTCGGGCCTGCTGCTTTGCCCGATGCCGGGACTGATTGTGTCGATTGCTGTCAGTGAGGGCGACGAAGTGCAGGAGGGCCAGACGCTCGCCATCGTCGAAGCGATGAAGATGGAGAATGTGCTCAAAGCCGAGCGCAAGGGCATTGTCTCGCGTATTCCCGTGAAAGCCGGTGACAGTCTCGCCGTTGACGAGATCATCATGGAGTTTGCGAAATGAGCAAGACCACCCGCGACTGGCTCGAGCTTGCCACCAAGGATCTCAAAGGCAAGCCGATTGAAAGCCTCAACACCGCGACGCCGGAAGGCATCACGCTGAAGCCGCTCTATACAGCCGAAGACCTGCCCGAGCAGGCGGCCACCGAGCTGCCGGGCTTTGCGCCGTTCACCCGTGGCGTGCGGGCCACCATGTATACCGGCCAGCCCTGGACCATCCGGCAATATGCGGGTTTTTCGACGGCGGAAGACTCCAACGCGTTTTATCGCAAGAACCTGGCTGCGGGCCAAAAAGGCCTGTCAGTAGCCTTCGATCTTGCCACCCACCGGGGCTATGATTCCGATCACCCGCGAGTGACCGGCGATGTCGGCAAGGCCGGCGTGGCGATCGATTCGGTCGAGGACATGAAGATCCTGTTCGACGGCATTCCGCTGGGCGAAATGAGCGTGTCGATGACCATGAACGGCGCCATCATTCCGGTGCTGGCGATGTTTATCGTTGCAGGCGAGGAGCAGGGCGTCGAGCGGTCCGCGCTCACCGGCACGGTGCAGAACGACATCCTCAAGGAGTTCATGGTCCGCAACACCTATATATATTCGCCCGAACCCTCGATGCGGATTGTCGCCGACATCATCGAGTTCACGTCGAAGGAAATGCCAAAATTCAACTCGATCTCGATTTCCGGCTACCACATGCAGGAAGCTGGCGCGACGCTGGCGCAGGAACTGGCCTACACGCTGGCCGACGGCATGGAATATGTCCGGGCAGCCCAGACCAAGGGGCTCGATGTCGACGCGTTCGCGGGCCGGCTGTCGTTCTTCTTCTGCATAGGCATGAATGTGTTCATGGAGGCTGCAAAACTGCGCGCGGCGCGTCAGATGTGGTCGAAGATCATGACCGACTTCGGCGCCAAATCCGAACGCTCGAAGATGCTGCGCACCCACTGTCAGACATCGGGCGTGTCGCTGACCGAGCAGGATCCTTACAACAATGTGGTCCGCACCGCGTTTGAAGCCATGGCAGCGGTGCTTGGCGGCACACAGTCGCTGCACACGAATTCTTTTGATGAGGCCATCGCGCTGCCGACTGAGTTTTCGGCCCGTATTGCGCGGAACACCCAGCTCATTCTGGCTCACGAGACCGGCATCACCAATGTCGTCGACCCGCTCGGCGGCTCCTACTATGTCGAGAAGCTGACGGCGGACCTCGCCGAGAAAGCCTGGGAGCTGATCGGCGAGGTCGAGGCGCTGGGCGGCATGACCAAGGCTGTGGAGCAGGGCCTGCCGAAGATGCGTATCGAGGAAGCCGCAGCACGGAGGCAGGCACGGATTGACCGTGGCGAGGACGTGATCGTCGGCGTCAACCGGTTCCGGCTGGCTGACGAGCCGCAGGTTGACATTCTAAACATCGACACCGACAAGGTGCGCGCCGGCCAGGTGGCGCGGCTGAACAAGATGCGCGCCAGTCGCGATCCGAAGACCCAACAGGCGGCGATTGCAGCGCTGGAACAAGTGGCAAAGTCGGGCAAGGGCAATCTGCTCTCCGCGGCCGTCGATGCGGCGCGGGCGCGGGCCTCGCTAGGCGAGATTTCCGACGCGATGGAGCGCGGCTTTGGTGGCCGCCACCACGCGGTGACCAAGGTGATCGGCGGCGTCTATGAGGACGTCTATCACGACGATCCGGAGTATCAGGCAATCCGGAGCCGCATTGCCGACTACACATCCGACAAGGGCCGGGCACCACATGTGCTGGTGGCAAAGATGGGCCAGGACGGCCATGACCGCGGAGCCAAGGTGATTGCCACGGCGTTTGCCGACATGGGCTTCAAAGTCGATCTGACCGACATGTTCGAGACACCGGCGGAAGTCACCGACAAGGCCATCTCCCTCGGCGTCGACGTGGTCGGCGTCTCATCGCTCGCAGCCGGCCACAAATCGCTGGTCCCGGAACTGATCAACCGTCTGAAAGACAAAGACCGGGCCGACATCCAGGTCGTGGTCGGCGGCGTGATCCCGGAACAGGATTACGCCTTCCTGCGCGAAGCCGGCGTGGCCGAAATATTTGGTCCAGGCTCGAACGTGCTGGATGCGGCAAATGCCGTGTTGGCTCGGATTTCGGGGCTGAAGCGGAATGTTTGACCGGACGGAGCGTCACGCCCCCCAGGTCCGCTCCAACAACGCGATCCAGTTCCTGCGAGCGATCTTTTCAATCAGCGCCTCGCCATACTGCCGCTCGCGCATCTGACCGATCAGCGCCTGAACGCCGGTGACGTCGCCGATGACGTCGGGGAGTTCGGCGCCGTCGAAATCGGAGCCGAGGCCGACGTGGTCTTCGCCGAGCTTGTCGACCAGATGATCGAGGTGGCGCATCACCGGGTCCCAGCCGCAATCGGTTGCCTTGCGGCCGTCCTCGCGCAGGAACACCGTTGCGTAGTTGAGGCCGACCATGCCGCCGCTGTCGCGGATCATCGCCATCTGCCGGTCGGTCAGGTTGCGGGTCGAGGGTGTGACCGCGTGGGCGTTGGAATGGGTGGCGACCAGCGGCGCATCGGAGAGCCAAGCGACATCGTTGAAGCCCTTCTCGTTGAGATGCGACAGGTCGATCATGATTTTCAGTTCATTGCAGGCCTTGACCAGACCCTTGCCGGCGTCGGTCAGTCCCGGTCCGGTGTCGGGGTCGCCGGGGAAGCGGAACGGCACGCCGTGGCCGAACACGGTCGGGCGGCTCCACACCGGGCCGAGTGAGCGAAGGCCCATGGCATGAAAGGCGTAGAGCGCGTCGAGGTCGGGGCTGATGGCTTCGGCACCTTCCATATGCATGATCGCAGCGATGGTGCCGGCAGTCATGCAAGCGCGCAGGTCGGCGCTGGTGCGGCAAATTTTAAGCGCGCCTTTTGCGGCCCGCTCCATCCACATCAGATGCGTCGCCATGGCAAATGCTGTGGGGAGCGCCCCTGCTGAATCGATCAGGTCCGGCAGCGGCAGATCATAGGGCGGCGCATCCATCATCGCCTGGTAGTCGGGTTCATCATCCGCATGCGGCGAGGGAATGTAGATGGCGAAGAAGCCGCCGGCAAACCCAGCCTTCTTCATCCGCGGCAGGTCGAGATGCCCCTCCTGCCCCTCCTCCAGCCACAGCGCTTCGCGTTTTTCAGGCGCTCGCAACAGCCTGAGCAGGAAATCATTGTGACCGTCGATAAATGGCGTGAGTGCCATGGCTTGCTCCATCAGCGCTGACGTGCGGTATCGCGGGTAAAGCCCTCGCTCGCTGCCAGCAGATTGCGTGTGTAGTCTTTGGTTGTCTGGTGAGCTTGCAGTTCCTCGTGGGTCAATTCCTCAACCACCTCGCCCGATTGCATGACCATCAGTCGGTCACACATGTGCGAGACGACAGCCAGGTCATGGCTGACCAGAATATAGGTGAGCCCGCGTTCAGCACGGAGCCGGTCAAGCAGGTTGAGCACCTCGGCCTGGATCGAGGCGTCGAGTGCCGATGTCGGCTCGTCGAGCAGGATGATTTTTGGCTCGAGAATCAGGGCGCGGGCGATGGCAACGCGCTGGCGTTGACCACCCGAAAGCTGATGCGGAAAGCGGAACCTGAAACCCGATCCAAGGCCGACGTCTTTCAAGGCTTTCTCAACGCGCTTTTCCGCATGGTCGAAACCATGGATGGCCAGCGGTTCCGACAGGACCCGGTCAATGGTGTGGCGTGGATGCAGCGAGGCGTATGGGTCCTGAAACACCATCTGCACCCGGCGGTAAAACGCCTGATCGCGCGGGGTCGACACGGGTTTCCCGTCAATGGTGATCCGGCCTCCCGTCACCGGCGCAAGGCCACACAGCGCGCGCAGAACTGTCGACTTGCCAGATCCGCTTTCGCCGACGATGCCGAAACTATCCTCCTCCTCAACCGACAGTGACACCCCTTTGAGGGCCTTCACCTCGCGGTCGCCGCCGTCAAAAGTGACTTCAAGATTTTCGATTTCAATCAGCGCCATTCCCGGTTCCTACTCCAGCCAGGCGTCGTCGCGCGCCAGAACCGGCAGCGGGCGGGTGTCGCCGGTGATCGTCGGCAGGCAGTTGAGCAGCCCCCTGGTGTAGGGGTGACTGGCCTCATTCATGCGCCGGGCATCAAGTTCTTCGACCACCTTCCCCGCATACATCACCAGAACCCGGTCACAGAATGTCGAGACCAGCCGCAGGTCGTGGCTGATGAAGATCAGGCCCATGCCGCGCTCGCTCACCAGACGGTCGAGAATCCGCAGAACCTCGATCTGTACGGTTACATCAAGCGCCGAGGTTGGTTCATCGGCGATCAGCAGATCAGGTTCGGTGACCAGCATCATGGCGATCATGGCGCGCTGGCCCATGCCGCCGGAGAGTTCATGCGGATAGGCCGCCATCACCCGTTCGGGATCGCGGATCTGCACCGCTTTGAGCATGGCCCGAGACGTGTCGCGGGCTTCGGATGTGCCGCCGTGCAGTTTGACCGCTTCCATCAGCTGCTTGCCGATGGTCATCACCGGGTTGAGCGAGAATTTCGGATCCTGCATCACCATCGACATGCGGGCGCCGCGGAGCTTGCGCCATTGTTTTGGAGTGGCATTGCGCAGATCGATGCCGTCGAATTCCAGCTTGTCAGCGGTAGCCGTACCGGTCACCGGGGTCAGGCCGAGAATGGCACGACCGGTCTGGGATTTGCCGGAGCCGCTTTCGCCGACGATGCCCAGCCGTTCACGGCCGAGGCTGAAACTGACGCCACGAACCACCTCGACCGGCCCCTGCCGCGAGGGGAAGGCAATGCGCAGGTTTTCGACTGACAGAAGCGGGCTCATTTATCGGCCTTCGGGTCAAGCACGTCTCGCAGGCCGTCACCGAGCAGGTTGAAACCGAGCGACACGGTGAAGATGGCGATGCCCGGCATTGTCGCTACCCACCAGTAATCTATGATGAAACGACGGCCACCGGCGATCATCGCACCCCATTCGGGCTGCGGCGGCTGTGCGCCCAGCCCCAGGAAGCCAAGGCCTGCGGCGGTTAAGATGATGCCCGCCATATCAAGCGTCACCCGGATGATCACCGAGGACAGGCAGAGCGGCACCACGTGCCCCCAGATAATGCGCGGCGGCGACGCCCCCTGCAGGCGGATCGCGTCAATGTGTTCGGCGTTTCGGATGGTGAGCGTCTCGGCGCGGGCCAACCTTGCATAGGGCGGCCAGGAGGTTATGGCGATGGCGATGATGGCGTTCTCGATGCCAGGCCCCAGGGCTGCAACAAAAGCCAGCGCCAGGATCAGCCGCGGGAAGGCCAGAAAGATGTCGGTGATGCGCATCAGCACGGTGTCGACCCAACCGCCGAAATAGCCTGAGACAGTGCCGACCAGCAGCCCGATGGGTGTGGCGATGATGGCAACCAGCGCCACCACCATCAGCGTCAGCCTGGCGCCATGGACGACACGGCTGAAGATATCGCGCGCCAGATCATCGGTGCCCATCAGGTGCGCCATTGACGGCGGCAGCAGCCGTTCCGTGCGCAGATCGCCACCGAGCACGGGATCATAAGGTGCGATGACATTGGCAAAGACGGCGACCAGCACCAGCAGCACGACGATCCCGAGGCCGATCATGCCAAGCCGGTTGCCGGTGAACAGGACCCAGCTCCGCCAGATCTGACCAAGGCGCGCCTGATTGCGCGACGCAGGCTGTTCGCTCCTGAGCCATTCGCCAAGGCTCTGGCGAGGTGCCTGGGTACTCATGTGCGCCTCCTGACCCGGGGGTCGAGCAGCGTGTAGAGGAAATCGGACAGCAGATTAAGGCCGACGAAGATGATGCCGATCAGCAGGGTGCCGCCAAGCACGGCGTTCATGTCGGCATTCTGCAGAGAATTGGTCAGGTACTGGCCAAGGCCGGGCCAGGCGAACACTGTTTCGGTCAGCACCGAGCCTTCAAGCAGGCTGGCGTAGGACAGCGTGATGACGGTGACCAGCGGTACGGCGGCATTGCGCAGCGCATGTACCCAGATGATGCGCCATTCGGCCACGCCCTTGACGCGCGCCGTAACCACATATTCCTGCGCCAGTTCGTTGAGCATAAAGCTGCGGGTCATGCGGGCGATGTAGGCCATGGAATAATACGCCAGCAGCGACGCAGGCAAGGCGATATGGGAAACAACGTTGCGAAACGCACCCCACTGCCCCTGCATTGCGGTATCAAGGAGAAACAGGCCAGTCGTCGGTGTGAAGGCGTATTCATAGGAAATATCTATGCGACCGGGACCGGCGACGATGCCCCATTTGGCGTAAAACACCAAAAGCCCAAGCAGACCGAGCCAGAAAATCGGCGCTGAATAGCCCATCAAGCCTATGATACGCACCACCTGGTCAACCAGCTTGCCTTGCCGGACCGCAGCCCATACGCCGACCGGGATTCCCAGCAACGTGCCGATCACGATAGCGACGGTTGCAAGTTCCAAGGTGGCGGGAAAGGTGCGGGCAATATCTTGTATGATGGGTTTCTTGGTGAGCAGGCTTTCGCCGAAATCGCCGGTTACAGCCTTTTTGACGTAAAGTCCGAACTGCACATAGAGCGGACGATCGAGGCCAAGCTCGACGAAGGCCTTGTCGTAGGTTGATTGGGAGGCACGGTCACCGACGACGGCCAGCACCGGATCAACCGGGACCACCCGGCCAATGAGGAAGGTGACAACGAGAAGGCCAAAAATGGTGACAGCAATAGTGGCACCGAGCCGCGCGGCTCTGCCAAGGAAAGCCGGAAGGGCGTGTGAACGCCCTTCCGCAAGAGCAGGTCTGGTGGACAATTACTTGGTCACTGCCTTGAACGAGTTGTCGTTGAACGACGGGCCAACGATGAAGCCCTCAACGTTCTTGCGGCGAGCCAGGACTTCAATTTCCTGGAACATGATGACGAACGGCGAGACCTGCTGATGTTCGGTCTGCAGATCGACATACATCTGGGCGCGCTTCTTGGCGTCGCCTTCGAGGATCGCTGCGTCAGCCTTGAGGGTCATTTCCGGGATGTCCCAGGCATTGCGCCAGGCCAGCGGCTTGGACGCAGCGTCATCGGAGTTGTCCGGGTTGCGGGCAAATGTGTCGGCGTTGGTGTGCGGATCCTGATAATCGGGACCCCAGCGGCCGATGTAGATGTCGTGATTGCGGGCGCGATACTTGGTCAGTGTTTGCTGTCCGTCGCCCGGGATCAGTTCCATGGTGATGCCTGCCAGCGCCATGGTCTGCTGGATTGCCTGACCCATAGCGGTGATTTCGTTGGTGTTGCGGGTGTCCATGGTGACGGTGAAACCATCTGGCAGACCTGCTTCGGCGAGCAGTTCCTTGGCCTTCTCGACATTGAGCGAGAAGGGGGTGTCTTCCAGTACGCCGAGGAAACCGCGCGGCAGGAAGGCCTGATGCGGGATGACCTTGCCCTTCATGATGGTGTCGGAAATTATCGCGTAATCGATCAGGTACTTCATCGCCTGGCGGACTTCAGGCTTGGCCAGGTTCTCGTTCTTCTGGTTCAGCCCGAGATAATAGATCGATCCCTTAACGCCACTTTCGACAACAATGTCGGCATTGGTCGAAAGAGCTGCGATTTCCTCGGCGCTGACATTGCGGGCAATGTCGATATCGCCCTGTTCAAGCAACAGGCGCTGGGTTGCAGTTTCAGGAATGTGACGGTAAATGGAACGGGCCATCGGCGGAGCTTCGCCGGAATAATTGTCGTTGCGTTCAAGCACGACGGCTTCGTTGGCGCGCCAATCACGAATGGTGAATGCACCAGACCCGGCATAGTTTGTCTTGAGCCAGTTGTAGCCGAAATCGCCATCGACTTCCTGGCTCTTGACCAATTCGCTGTCGACGATGAAGCCCACCGTTGCGGTCAGGCAGTAGAGCACCAGCGTCGGCGCATAGGGTTTGTCCATCTCGAATTCGAAGGTCATGTCGCCGGTCTTGCGGATCATGGCGTCGACATTGTCGGCATTGAAGCCGAACTGGGTGAGGATGAAGGCCGGTGACTTGTCTAGCTTGATGACGCGCTGGAGCGTGTAAACCGCGTCTTCAGCCGTGATCGGATTGCCGGAAGCAAATTTCATATCCGGACGTATGGTGAAGGTGAAGGTCTTACCGTCCTCGGAGACATCCCATTTCTCGGCAACGACACCGAAGATCTCGGACACATCCTTGACGTTGTAGCCCACCAGACCCTGATAGGAATTACCCAGAATCTCGGAGGCGGTGAACTCGAACACTTCAGCCGGATCGAGGGTGATGATGTCGTCGATCGCCCAAGCCTGAATGAGTGTGTCAGCTGGTGTTTCGGCCTCAGCCGAGACCGGCGCAAAGGCAGAGGCGGTGCACATCAGCGCCACCGCCACAAATTTTTGAAAGTGTTTCACGTCAAAGCTCCCGATTGATCGCATTCCCGTTGGCATGCTGGAGAGCGCGGGATTTGCCCCTTGTCGCCCTGGAAGCATCAATGAGGTCACAGCCCCATGAACCTGTCAAGCACGTGGCAGCGCTCTCTATGCAGCCAGAGATTGAACCTCGCCGGAACAGCGCTAAAAGCCGGGTTCTTTCGTAATTTCGAATATATAAAGATATTCAAGTTATCGATCTGGCTGATGTAATCAGGGTTCAGCCATCTGGCACACCCGGCTTCACACTCCGGCCAGACCAGACGAGACTGCCCCCCAGGCCAACGCCAGTAGAAACACCGTTTCCACCACGATCACAGCCACATGCCGCCATCCCAGATCCAACATCGCTTTCATGTTGGTGCGCACGCCAAGCGCGGAGATCGCGATAACCAGCAACCATGAGGACGCATCAACCAAAACAGCCGCCACCGTGGCTGGAATAAGCCCGGTGCTGTTGGCGAGAGTGACGGCGCCAAAACCGCCTACAAAGAGCGGCAGCCGAACCTGCGAGAAACCGCTTTCACGGCTCGCTGTGGCGAGGGCGACAATAATCAATACCACCGGGAGAAGCGTGACACGCAGCAATTTGACGATGGTTGCAGTGTCGCCTGCTTCTGTCGAGATCGAGTAGCCGGCACCCACAACCTGAGCCACATCATGGACCGTGGCGCCGATTAGAAAACCGCTTTGCGCGTCGGTCAATCCGGCAATACCGAAAAGCACCGGATAGATGATCATGGCGATGGTCGACAGCGTGGTGACGGCAACGACCGTAAACAGCACATTGCGCTCAGTCTTGTCGTTGGCCGGAATTACCGCTGCCAGCGCCAACGCTGCCGATGCACCACAGATCGCCACTGCGCCACCGGTCAGAACCGCAAAGCGCCAGCCCCTTGAGAACAGTTTTGCGCAGATGAAGCCAAAGCCGATGGTCAGCGCCATCAGGCTCGCGACTGTAATCAATCCCGACGTTCCGATGCCGGCAATGTCGCCCAGTGTGATGCGCGCGCCGAGCAGCACGATACCAAGCCGCAAAAGCGTTCTTGAGGCAAAGACGACGCCTTCCGACGTCCGCTGCTGATCCGCCATGAAGTTGAAGGCCATGCCGATGAGCAGCGCGAACAGCATCACCGGTGCAGCATAGTGTTCAGAGAGAAACTTCGCCGCGGCAGCGATTGTCACAGCCAGCAGCAAGCCCGGGAAAAGCATTCGCGCGCGTGCTGGTAGTTTGGAAAAAGAGGCCATTGAAGAAACTCCGCGGCTCAAAAACATCACAAAACAAATGCCCGGGGTGTCGAAGCCCGGGCGAATTACTCAAAACCCACCATAGAGCGATGAGCGAACATGACACCCGGAAATTTCCTGAACCTGTTTACTGTGCATGCCGGAGAGGAGCCCAGCACATGAGCGCATCGGTCATCTCCGGATCAAGGTTTGAGAACGATTTTCGGAGCCGCGGCCCGACCGCCCTTGATGTCTGCAAAAGCTTCAGCGCCATCATCAAGCGAGCGTATTTCAGCCCAGTCGAGAGCACCGAGCCGGCCGTCGAATATCGCTGCCGCAGTGTCCCGGAAATCCACAGGTGTGTACGTGTAGGCCCCTATGAAGGTAATCTCCTGCAACGTCATTCGGCGAATGTCGAGGCCGCCGGAGGCATCGCCCAGGCCTATATGCACAATGACGCCGCCCGGGCGAGCCGAGCGACTGGAGGCCGCTCTGGTCTGAGAAAAACCCACACCATCAATAACGAGATCGTAACCGCCGGGGTTTTCGGTGTTGATGTCATCGGGTGAGACGATTTTGAACCTTCCAGCTGATTTCAGTGCCGGGATGCGGCGCTGATTGGCTTCGCTGATGCAGATATCGGTGGCACCGTTGACGCTGAGCGCCAATGCCGCGCCAAGTCCGATCGCGCCGCCGCCGACGACAAGGCACCGCGCACCCGTCAGCGGCACGTCCAGGGCCCTGGCTCCCAACTGCATTGCATGCCAGCCACAGGCCAGTGGCTCGGCAAGGCAGGCCTTTTCGAAAGACACATGATCGGGCATTTCAACCAGGTTTTCGGGCGGAATGGCGATGTATTCGGCAAAGGCACCCTGACGTGGCGCCATCGACAGGATCTGGCGCTCCGGGCACAGGTTGTTGCGGCCCGCCTTGCAAGCCCGGCAGTGCCCACAGGTGGCGAGCGGATTGACGGTAACCCGTCTGCCCGTACCCGGCCCCTCGACAACGACGCCGGCGGCTTCATGACCCAAGATCAGCGGCGCCGGACGACGCTCGTCATGGCCCAGATAGGCGTGCATGTCGGAGCCGCAGATGCCTACCGCCTCAACCCGGACCAGACACTCGCCCGGCGGGACAACAGGGGCCGGCTCCTCGCGATAGGCAAGGCTTTCAGGGGCGGTGTAAACAAGGGCTTTCATTTGGCGGTGTACCCCCCATCGACGAAAAGCACCTGGCCGGTGACATAAGCCGAAGCATCGGACGCCAGAAACAACAGCGGTCCTTCCATATCTGCGATCTCGCCATTGCGACCGATGCATGTCGATGCCGCGTGCTTGGCGGAAACTGCCGGATCGGCGAAGACCGGACCGGTGAGCTCAGTCGGGAAAAACCCCGGTGCCAGTGCATTGGCATTGATGCCGTCTTTCGACCAGGCCTCGGCCATGGCCCGGGTCATCTGTTCGACCCCGCCCTTTGACGCGCCATAGGCAATGCCATTGGTAAAGGCCCGGCGCGATTGCAGCGAGGCAAAATTGACGATCCGGCCCCAGCGCCGCTCGCGCATGGCCGGAACCAGCGCCTGGGCCAGGAAAAAAGGGACCGAGAGATTGAGCGCGATGGTTTGCGCCCAACCCTCGAGCGTCACCTGATCGGCCGACTGCCGCAGGTTGAGACCAGCCGCATTGACCAGAATATCCGGCGGGCCGAAGGGATCAGAGACTTTTTCAGCCAATGCAGCGATATCTGTCTCAGCCGCAAGATCGGCGGCAAGGGCTGCGGTATCGCCGCCAGCCTCCGCGCTCCATTGTTGAAGCGCCTCAGTTCGTCGCGCCAGACCCACAACCTGCGCCCCGGCCTGAACCAGAAAATTCGCCGCCGCCCGCCCCAGACCGGAGCTTGCACCGGTCACCAGCGCGACGCGGCCGGTCAGACTGAACATATCGGTGCGGCTCATGTCAGACTTCCTGATCTGTTCCCGAGAGGTCGAAATTCTCGCCGGGGAAATATTTGCGCAGCCGGATATCGGCGGTGCGGGCGTGGCCTTCCATGCCCTCGAGCCGCGAGATCCGGGCCGTGGCCTCGGCGATCGGCTTGGCGCCGTCGCGGGTGGCGCGCTGCCAGGTGACGATCTTCATGAACTTGTGCACCGACAGCCCGCCGGTGTAGCGCGCAGCCCCCGAGGTCGGCAGCACGTGGTTGGTGCCCGAGGCCTTGTCGCCGAAGGCCACGGTGGTTTCCTCACCGAGGAACAGCGAGCCATAACATCCCAGACGGCCCAGCCACCAGTCAAGGTCAGCAGCCTGCACGGTGAGATGCTCGGGCGCGTACTCATCGGAAGTCGCGGCCATTTCCTCGCGGGTGCCGCAGAGGATGACCTCGGCAAAATCGCGCCATGCGGCTTCGGCGTTTTCGCGGTTGAGCTGAGGCAACGTGGCGATCAGCTTCGGCACCAGCGTCATCACAGCTTCGGCAAGCGGCTTGTCATCTGTGACCAGCCAGACGGGAGAATTGTAGCCGTGCTCGGCCTGGCCGACCAGATCTGCGGCGACGATTTCCGGATCGGCGTCCTTGTCGGCCAAGATCAGGCTGTCGGTGGGTCCTGCGAACATATCGATGCCGACACGGCCGAACAGGATGCGCTTGGCTTCGGCAACGAACTGGTTGCCCGGACCGACCAGAATGCCCGAGGGCGGCACATCGAATAGCCCGAAGGCCATCGAGGCTACGCCCTGAACGCCGCCCAGTGCGAGAATGCTGTCGGCGCCACAGATGTCGGCAGTGTAGAGGATGGCCGGATGAACCCCGACATCCGGGCGTGGCGGCGAGCACACCGTGATGTGCTTGCAGCCGGCAACCTTGGCGGTGGTCACCGTCATGATGGCGGAGGCGACATGGCTGTAGCGGCCGCCGGGCACATAACATCCGGCAGCTTCGATGGGGATGGTTTTCTGACCGGCAACCAGACCGGGAACGATCTCGATTTCGATGTCGGTGAGAGTCTTTTTCTGGGCTTCGGCGAACTTGCGCACATTGTCGTGGGCGAAGCGGATATCGTCCTTGAGCTTCTGCGGCAGGCTGGCTGCTGCGGCCTCGATCTCCTCGCGGGTGACAGAGATGTTGCCGGTATAGCGATCGAATTTTGCAGCGTAGGTGCGTGCGGCCGCCTCGCCGCCAGTTTCGATCTCGTCGAGGATCGCCTGCACGGTGTCGCGGACGGAGCCGGAATCGGAGGTCGAGGTCTTGGCTGCTTTTTTGAGATAGGTACGGGACATGTCTCCGGTCCTCCTATTGATAGATTGCGGGCAGCAGCGTGGTCGACAGCGCCGGAACGAAGGCGATGAGCAGAACCACGATCAGCATGAAGAATACGAATGGGATTGCCTGCCAGGCTATTTTCAAGATCGATTCACCGGTAATGCCAGATACAACGAACAGGTTGAGCCCGAGCGGCGGTGTAATGAATCCGACCCCCAGCGCGGTGATCATCATGATGCAGAACTGGATCTCGTTCATGCCGATGTTGTCGGCGAGCGGCTTGAGGATCGGCGCCAGGATGACGATGTTGGGGGTGGTCTCCATGACGCAACCGGCAGCAATCAGGATGAAAATCATCATCAGGATGATGATCCTCGGATCATCACTGAGCGATGTCACCGCCCCGACAAATCCCTGCGGCACGCCCATGATGGCCAGCGCCTGAGCCAGCGGCAGCGAAAAGGCGATGATCGGCAGAATGACGCCCACCACCTTGGCTGAGCTGAGCAACATTGTCGGGAAGTCCGACAGCGTCAGCGTCTTGAGCACGAAGCCCATGATAATGGTGACCACGACGGCCGTGGCGCCGGCTTCGGTCGGCGTCAGGCGACCTGAAAAAATGCCATAGAAAATGATGCCCGGAACCAGGAAGGCGTACCAACCCGAGGCCAGGGTGCGGCCGAGATTGCTGCCCCACTCGCCGAATGTCATCGGCTCGCCGCCCTCGTATTTGTAGATCCGGTTGACGACCAGATTGGTGATCAGAATCGACGTGAGGATGCACAGGCCCGGAATGAGGGCTGCCAGAAAAAGGGTGGAAGCGGAGATGCCAAGCACCAGACCGATGATGATATAAGCGATGGAAGGCGGAATGAGGATACCAGTGCAGGCACCGGCGGCGACAAGAGCACAGGCATAGGGGCGCGGGTAGCCGCTTTCGACCAGCCGGTCGATGGTCATGCGGCCAACGGCGGCTGCACCGGCGGCGTCGGAGCCGGAGATCGCCGAGAACATTCCGCAGACCAGCACCGTGGCCGAGCCAAACCCGCCCTTGGTCCAGCAGGTGAGCGCTTCGGCGACATCAAGAAACTTGCGGCTCAGCCCGGTGCGTACCAGCACATCGCCGGTGAGAACGAACAGCGGAATGGCGGTGAGCGCGAATGCGTCAATACCGTCGAACAGCGATTCGCCGACCAGCGACAGCGGAAGCGCGCCGGACATCAACAGCATGATGATCGCGGCCGAGCCGATGGCTGCCCAGACAGGAATGGCGAGTGCGCACAGAAGAACGAAGATCAGAACCGGGGCATAAAAATCCCAGCCCAGTTCGACGGCGGCTAATTGCTGGTTCCACAACATGGTCTTGCCTCAATCAAACAGCTGGTTGCCTTCGAATACCGGCTTGCCGGTTCGAAGGGCGATGACGTCATGGATGAAGGACTGGATCAGCCGCGCGATCAGCAGCGTGAAGCCGACCGGCACCGCCATCAGAAACCAGACCATGGAAATCCGCAGTCCGTGGCTGACAGATCCGAATTTCCAGGAGACCGCGACAGTCTCGAATGACCAGTAGAGTGCCACCAGCGACACGGCGAACATGACGATGTCGCCAAGCATGTAGATGAACGCCTTGCCGCGCGGGCCGAGGTAGTGAACGATCACATCAATGCGGATATGGGCGCGCTCGCGCACCGCGGAAGCTGCGCCGATCCAGGCGAGATAAATGAAGGAATAGCGGACAACTTCCTCACCCCAGATGGAGGAGTAGGCAAAAACCTCACGGCGGATGACTTCCACCGACATCGTCACCACCAGCAGGACGTAGAAGACCAGCAAGGCCCAACGCTCTGCATTTCTGTCCAATGCTCTTAGAAATCCGGGCACGTCTATCCCCTCCTGCGTGATGCCGTCCGGCAAAACCGCGACTGTTCAAGCTGGCATGAAAGGCTGGTTGAATGCCGGCGCCCGGAACGAGCGCCGGCAAGTGCTGGTCAGGCGTCGTGGACGTAGTAGCGACCCATGGTGCTGGCGGCTTCATCGAGCTTGTCGAAGACATCCATGGAACCGGCGAGTTCGGTCTTGAAGCTGTCCCATTCAGGTTTCTGATAACCGCCCGCATCCTGCCACATGGCCAGTTGATCCTGGCTCAGCGAGTGGAACTCCACTCCGGATTTGGCAAGTTCGGACATGGCGTAGGCGCGCGCAGCCGGCACCTTTGCGAGGTTCTGCTGGGCCGTTATCTCGCCTGCAAACTCGATGCCTTGCTGCACGTCAGCCGGAAGGCTGTTGAACCACTCGAGGTTCATCGAGAAGACCTGACTGTCCGGCACGGCCTGGGTGAAGGTCACATGGCTCAGGATATCCTTGAAGCCGAAGACGTAGAGTGCGCCGACCGACGGATCGAGTGCATCGGCAACGCCCTGCTTGATTGCAGACGGGGTCTCGCCCCAGGCCACCGGCGTCGGGTTGGCGCCGACCATGCGGTAATACTGCTGCAGCATGGCAGAACCGGGCACACGGAACTTGACGCCCGCCATGTCGGCCGGCGAGATCACGGCGTTGCCGCCCTTGCGCACAGCCACAACCCGTGGATCGATGACGATGTAGAACAGCGGCTTGAAACCGGCTGCCTCGATCTTCGGATGCACTTCGGACTTCCAGGCGTCGGACGTGACCAGATTGACGAATTTCTGGTTGGCGCCGCAGAAATAGGGAAGATTGATCAAGTCAGCGGCAGGCGCGAAAGGCGCGAAGTTCGACAGCGAATGCTGTGCCGCCTGAATGGTGCCGCCCTGGACCTTTTGAACCAGAGCACCGCCGGCGCCGAGCTGGCCGCCGGGGGCAAGCTTGACATAGACCTTGCCATTGGTGGCGTTCTGGATGTTTTCCTTGAGGTCGAGCTGCATGATCGGGTAGCTGCGCGATGCGCCCAGCACATAGGCGGTGGCAATCGTCATGGTGTGCTCGGCGGCAGCCTGACGGTCCTTTTCTTCTTTTGCAGTCTGGGCAACGGCCTCTTCGGACCAGAGTGTTCCGGCTGCACCGGCAACGAGCGCTGCGGTGAACGCTCCCTTGCCGGTCAATTTGAGAAAGTTGCGCCTTGCGGCGGAAGCCAGCTCATCATTCAGGATCTTATCTGTCATCGGGTTTCCTCCTCCCTGTGAAGTGTCGTGGTTTCATCACCCTTCTCCTGCCCTTCGAGCAGAAGAATACCGGCGACAAAGAAACTGCAGGAGATTGCAAGCACCAAGGCTTCCATCACATCGGACAGGAAGGCAGCGCGAAAGAATGCGCCTGCCGTTACATCAGCGATGAACAGGACCATAAACAGACCTGCCATCCAGAATGCCGGTTTTCCCGCTTGCGTCATGCACCCCTCCCAAGGTTCCAACAAAACCGAATGTAAGCGCTTACATTGAATAATGCAAGCGCTTACATCGTGCATCTGTTATTGTTGACGTATAGTAATCCGCAGAGGCGCCATGAGTGATTTTGCAAAACCAACGCTGGATGATGTGGCGCGCGCGGCAGGAGTGTCTACGGCGACGGTATCGCGCTGCCTGAACGCGCCTGACCGGGTGATCGCGCCGACACGCGAGAAAGTATTGAAGGCTGTCGACGCCCTGGGTTACACACCGGATTTTGGTGGACGGGCGCTGGCCTCGCGGCGAACCAATACTGTCGGGGCTATCATCCCGACCATGGATAACGCGATTTTCGCGCGCGGGCTGCAATCGTTTCAGGAAGCCCTATCGAAATTCGGCAAGACCTTGCTGGTGGCAAGTTCGGGGTATTCGCCAGCGCGCGAGCGCGAGCAGATGGAAGTGATGGCCAGCCGGGGCGTCGACGGGGTGTTGCTGATCGGCTCGGCGCGCCCCGAAAGCAGCGACGAATTTCTGCGTCGCCGCGGCATCCCATATCTTGGAGCTTGGAACCTGGGCGGTGAAGAGGGGTATTTCGTCGGCTTCGACAACCGGGCTGCTGCTGCTGCGTTGACTGAAAAAGTTCTTGCCCATGGACATCGCCGCATTGCGATGATTGCCGGCATCTCGCATATGAACGACCGCGCCGCCGACCGGATCGAAGGCGTGCGATCGACTGCGGCCGCTACCGGGATCCCTAGCGCAGGCCTTCCGGTTATCGAGGCGGCCTACACCTTCGATGATGGAGCCCGTGCTTTTGGAGAACTGATGGCGCTGACGCCACGACCAACAGCGGTGATGTGCGGCAATGACGTGCTTGCCGTGGGCGCCATGCAGAAGGCGCGCGAACTTGGTCTGCGGGTGCCGGAAGACGTGTCGATTACCGGCTTTGACGACATCGATCTGGCCAGCGTCGTCGCGCCGAAACTGACCACCGTCCGGGTGCCGCACCGGCGTATGGGAGAAGCGGCCGCCGAGATGCTGATCAAGCTGATGGACAAGCGACCGGTGGAGCGGCAGATCGCAATTCCGACGGCAATCGTCGAGCGCGGAACACTCGGGCCGCCGCCAGCTGATCCGCCGGACTGAGCAATTCCGTCGACCTTCTCAATGAAAATTCCGGCCTTTCGGCAAGGCACGGCCCGCAGCCCGGACGGTTGCCAGTTTCTCGTAATCCTGACGCAGCTCCGGCGCATCGCGGATCAGCTTTATGATACGTGCGGCAGGCTTGCGGTCGCGGCCTCTCATGTCGTCAATCGGACGACGCACCTCGTCGGCATTGGCCAACCCGCCCATCTCGTCCGCCATGTCGGAAATCTGCGCCATCATCGGGGTCAGATCCTCAAGATACTCGGCCACGACGTGGATGACACCTTCCTCGTTCTGCAGCTTGCCGCGCACGCCGACGCAGCGGCTGCCGAGCACGATGGCGCGGAATTTCTCAAACACCTTGGGCCAGATGATGATGTTGGCAACGCCGCTCTCGTCCTCGATGGTCTCAAACACCACGCCCTTGGCCGAACCAGGCCGCTGCCTGACCAGCACCAGGCCCGCGACCTTGACCACCCTGCCTGACCGGATTTGTTCAAGATCCGCATTGGAGCGGCAGCCCTCGCCCGCAAGCCGTTCACGCAGAAACGACATAGGATGCGCCTTCAATGAAAACGACAGCGACTGGTAGTCGTTGATCACCTGTTCACCGAGCGGCATCGGCGGCAGATCGACATCGGGCTCCTTCTGCAGGTCGTGGCTGTCGGCAAGGGCAAACAACGGCAACCGCTCGGCGCTGGAGAGCGGGTCGAGCGCCTTGACCGCCCACAGCGCATCGCGGCGATCCAACCCGATGGAGCGGAAGCAATCGGCTTCGGCCAGTTGCTCGATGGCGCGGCGTGGCAGGCCGGACCGCATCCACAGATCGCGCACGCTGTCATAGCCGCGGCCACGCCTTTGCATCAGTTGCAGGGCTTCAGCCTCACCAAATCCCTTGACGTGCCGCAACCCCAGCCGCACGGCGTGGCTATGTTTCATGACAGCTTTCATGTCGCGATGCCGGACCGACAACCTCTGCGGATCGGCGTCTGGTTCCAGCGTGGCGTCCCAGTTCGAGCAATTGATATCGACGGCGCGGATCTCGACGCCATGCTCGCGGGCATCGCGGATGAGTTGTGCCGGGGCATAAAACCCCATCGGCTGGGAATTGAGAATGGCAGCGCAGAAGACATCCGGGTAATGGCATTTGAGCCAGCAGGAAACATAGACCAAGAGCGCGAAGCTGGCAGCATGGCTTTCAGGGAAACCGTATTCGCCAAAGCCCTCGATCTGGCGGAAGCAGTGCTCGGCAAAATCGCGCTCATAGCCGTTTTTGACCATGCCCTCGACCATCTTGGTCTGGAACGAGCCGATGGTGCCGACACGGCGGAAGGTGGCCATGGCGCGGCGCAGCTTGTCGGCCTCGCCCGGCGAGAAGCCACCAGCGACGATGGCAATGTTCATCGCCTGCTCCTGAAACAGCGGCACGCCGAGCGTCTTGCCGAGCACTGTTCGCAACTCCTCTTTGGGAAAGGACACCTCCTCCTTGCCCTGACGGCGGCGCAGGTAGGGATGCACCATGTCACCCTGGATCGGGCCGGGCCGGACGATCGCCACTTCGATGACCAGATCATAATAGGTGCGCGGCTTGAGGCGCGGCAGCATCGACATCTGCGCCCGGCTTTCGATCTGGAACACGCCGATGGTGTCGGCGCGGCAGATCATGTCATAGGTCGGAACATCCCCGTCGGGCAGCGAAGCCAGGGTTTCGCGGCGGCCGTAATGGGTGTCGAGCAGGGCAAAGGCCTTGCGGATGCAGGTCAACATGCCGAGCGCCAGCACGTCGATCTTGAGCATGCCGAGGCTTTCGAGATCATCCTTGTCCCACTCGACAATGGTGCGGTCCTCCATCGCCGCGTTCTCGATCGGGATCAGCGAAGACAGCTTGTCGCGGGTGATGACGAAGCCGCCGACATGCTGGGAGAGGTGGCGCGGGAAGCCCACAATCTGCGAGGCGATATCCAGCATCTGGGCCAGGTGCTTGTCGGTCGGATCGAGACCTGCACGGCGGGCGTCTTCAGCATCAACCTCGCGCGACCAGCCGCCCCATTTGGTACCGGAAATCGCACTGATCGCATCATCGGAAAGCCCGAACACCTTGCCGACCTCACGGATGGCAGAGCGGGCGCGGTAGGTAATCACTGTGGCGGCGAGCCCTGCCCGCTCGCGCCCATACTTTGCGTATATGTACTGGATCACCTCCTCGCGCCGCTCGTGCTCGAAATCGACATCGATATCGGGTGGTTCGTTGCGCTCCTCGGAGATGAAGCGCTCGAACAGAAGATCGACCTTGCCCGGATCGACCTCGGTGATCTCGAGGCAATAGCAAACGGCGGAATTGGCGGCGGAGCCGCGCCCCTGGCAGAGGATATTTTGCGATCGGGCAAAGCGGACAATGTCATAGACGGTCAAGAAATAGGGCGCGTAATCGAGCTTTTTGATCAGCTGCGTTTCATGGGCGATGGCCTTGAGCACCTTTTCCGGCGCACCTTCTGGATAGCGTTTTTTCAGCCCTATTGCGGTGAGCTTTTCCAGTGCTTCCTGAGAAGGCAGCGGTTCGGACCCCAGTTCCTCGAACATCGGTGCGTCGGGATACTGATAGCGCAATTCATCGAGCGAAAAACCGATGCGCTTAAACAGCGTGGCCGCTTGCGCAACGGCTGCTTCATAGCCCCTGAACAGATGCAGCATGTCGGCGTGCGTTCGAAGGTGCCGCTCGGCATTGGCTTGCAGCCGGGTGCCGACCGTGGCCAGCGTGTTGCCCTCGCGGATGCAGGTGAGCACATCCTGCAGCGGGCGACGCTCGGGCGCGTGATAGAGCACATCGCCGATTGCCACCAGCGGCAGGCGATGCTTGTGGGCCAGCCGGGCAAGCCTCGCCATGTGGCGCTGGTCAGCGCTGCCATAGGTCCGCGACAGAGCAAGATGCAGATGATCGGGGAATGCGTCGTACAATTGCTCCAATGCGGACTTCAATCCCGCCCCGGCCACACCGGCAGGTGCGACGACAGCCATCAACAGACCTTCGCCATGAGCCAGCAGATCATCAAGCGTCAGGCGGCACTCGCCCTTGGGCGCGCGGCGTTTACCGGTGGTCAGCAGTTCGCACAGATGAGCGTAAGCGGTGCGATCTTCCGGCCAGACCAGAATGTCAGGGGTGGCGTCCATGAACACCAGCCGGCAACCGGGCGCGAAAGCCAGCCCTGCTTCTTTCGCCGCCATATGAGCGCGGACCACGCCGGCCAATGAATTGCGATCCGTGATGGCGATGCCGCCAAGGCCAAGCCTTGAAGCTTGTACCACCAGTTCCTCGGCGTGCGACGCGCCGCGCAGGAACGAGAAATTGCTGGCGGCGGCAAGCTCGACATAGGCAGGCCCGGGTGGAGGTGGAATTTTCATGCGAAAAGCCCGTGCATATACCAGGACGGATCATTGGTCTCGCGTCCGTAGAGGCCGTGGCGGAACATCCAGAAGCGGTAGCCCTGACGATCCTCGACGCGGAAATAATCGCGGGTGCGGGCGCCACGGCCGTCGCGCCACCATTCACAGGCAATGCGTTCGGGGCCTTCGGAACGGGCGACCTCGTAGAAGACGCCGCGCCAGCGAAACCTGAGCGGCGGACCATCGGGCACCTCGGCGATGGTCTGTATCAGTTCGGGCCGGTCAAACAGGATCAGCGGGCGGGTGGTGACATCATCGGAGACTTCCCATTCAGGCGAGAGGGCAAGCGTGGCATTCGCCGTGGCCGATCTTCGGGGGGCAGGCCCGGGCGCGCCGAGGTGAGCCACCGGCTGGCGGCCGAAACTGCGCTCGGGGATGTGCGTGTCGGCCAGCACGAAACGCTGTACCCGGTCCAGCCCAAGCCGCGCGCCCAGCCTGTCAACCAGGGCGTCATGCCCCTGTTCGGCTGCGTGATGCGCCATCATCTCGGTCTGCCCGGCCTCAAAGGGGTCGGCATGGACGACATCAAGCCGGATCAGATCAAAGCCGAAGCCTGCGTCGAGATCATCATGCAGGCCGGCGATGCGTTCGGCGAACAGGCGGCAGATCATTTTCGCGTCGCGCAGCGGTCGGGCGGTCTGCACATCAAGCTGGCTGACATGGCCATCCACCCGGAACAGTTTGAGCCGGCAATGCCGAAGCCCCAGCCCGCGCCGTTCCAGCGGTTCGATGATGCCTGCAGCGAGTGCCGCGGTCACGTGGCTGATCTCGTCGTGATGGGTCACGGGCTCGGCAAAGCGGCGCTCGGTGGATAGCTCCGCCACAGGCATGATCGGCGAGATTGCCTCGGCCTCGCGTCCGAGCGCCTGATCAAGCCGCTGCATCAGCCGTGCGCCAAAACGGGCAGCCAATGGCGCGCGCGGCATTCCGGCAATGCAGCCGACGGTCTTCAGACCGACACGACCAAGCGAGACGACCATGGCCGCTGGCAGCCGCAGACCACTGAGACTCAGAGGCAGGATTGCGTCCCCATGAGCGCCTTCAGCGATGATTCGGGCCTGGCTGTAGCGCGCCATCGCCCAAGCCGCCCCGGGTGTATCGGCGAGACACAGCCGGACGTGGAAGCCCTGGGCGCGCAACCGGGATTCGAGATCATCAATCAGCGCCGCCTCGCCGCCCAGCAGATGAGCGCAGCCGGTGATATCCATGAACAAGCCGTGATTGCGCTCAACCTCCGGGGCGGCATCAAGGGCAACGAGCGGTGTGTAGCGCTCGCACCAACCGGCGATTTTCAACACAAGCGCACGGTTGCGCGCATCGTCGGCCTGATGACAATCGAGATCAGGCACCAGCGCACGCGCATCGCTGAGCGTCTGGTTGAGCCGCACGCCACGGGCGCGGGCACGCTCGTCGGGTGCGATGATGCGGATGGCATTCTTGACGCTATCTGTGACGACGACCGGCGGCGTGTCAGGATGCGCGTCCAAAATCCTGTCTGCGATCCAGGACTTGCCCCATCGGGCCCGATGGATCGCGTCTGTCGGCAGAGATGGGAAGGCGATCGAGAGAATGCGCTGGCGGGTTGGCGCCGGAGACGTGCTTTTGGGCTGGATGGGGAGCGGCATGATCAAAACTTCTGTCTTTGGGGTTCCAGGCTAAAAGCCATTGGCCGGTCCGTCCGGCGCGGTTGCGTTCCAGCGTGAGTGACAGCCGCATTGCCCCCACGCCCCGTTCAAGAATTTTGTCCGCCCCGGACATTTCCGTGTTCACCCGCCAGCGCGTTGCCGCCGCACTTGCCTCCTCCTCCCCACTCTGGCGCAGGGTCAGTGCCAACACCCCGCTCTGGCGCGCCCGCAGCATCAGCCGCCGGGTCGCCGTCATGTCAAAGCGCGCCGGGTTGCCCTTGATCTGAAAGATCAGCGCCGCCAGCCCGTTGCAGCCCGCCGCCTCGTCAGCCGCCCACATGGCGCCTTGCAGATCGCCCGGCTCGACCATCGTCATGGACGACGGATCAAGCCCGTACTGGGCGAGACCGGCGGGAAACAACCCGCCACCATCAACGCGCGTGGCCGGATCTGTGACCCAGACAATGCCACCGCGCAGCCCACGCTCTGCCTGCATGGCGCGGACCGCAAGCCCCAACGCAAAGCCTGTCGCCGCCCCGATGTCGCGTGCCAACGGGCTGCGCACTTCATGCAATCCCCCGCAGACGAGCCCTCCCTCGAGACAGTGATCGACAGCACTCGCGCCCAGTGTCAGCTGCGGTGTTTTTTCGGCATTCCCAAGCCCCATCCCCCGGTGCGCCTGGTACGCCTGGGCCTCATACGCACGGGTGCGCGTCTCCAAGATATCGGTCGCGGTCTGCAGCCTCGAGAGACTCATGTTCAATCCATTTGTTCCTATTATGTTCTAATAAACACCGGACTCGGCGCGAGAGTCAATAAACAGATTTGAGGTAGCAGATTTGAGGTGACAGACTTCACCCCGGCAGCACAACGCACTTAGCCTGGCAGCATCAAGGCCAGCCTGACGCAGCGCTGATCACATCACCGCGCCCATCTGCCAGGGCACGAACTCGGCGCCGCCGAAGCCCAGTTGCTCGCTCTTGGTTTCCTCACCGGAGGCGACGCGCAGGAACAACTCGAAGATCTCGCGGCCCTTGGCTTCGAGGCTGACGGCTTCAGTGATGATGTCGCCGCAGTTGATGTCCATGTCCTCGGACATGCGGCCATACATTTCCGAATTGGTGGCGAGCTTTATGCAGGGCGTTGGCTTGTAGCCCGACACCGAGCCGCGGCCGGTGGTGAAGGCGATCAGATTGGCGCCCGAGGCAATCTGCCCGGTTACCGAACAGGGGTCGTAACCGGGGCTGTCCATGAACACGAAGCCGCGCTCGGTCACCTGTTCGGCAAACTTGTAGACCTGCGTCAGCGGCGCCGTACCGCCCTTGGCCACGGCGCCGAGTGATTTCTCGAGGATGGTGGTGAGGCCACCCTTCTTGTTGCCGGGCGATGGATTGTTGTCCATCTCGCCGCCATTGCGCTCGGCGTAATCCTCCCACCAGTGGATGCGTTCGACGATCTTGGCGCCGACTTCGGGCGTCACTGCCCGGCGGGTCAACAGATGTTCGGCGCCGTAGATTTCCGAGGTTTCCGACAGGATGGTGGTGCCGCCATGGGCGACCAGCAGATCGGACGCAGCCCCCAGCGCCGGATTGGCGGTGATGCCGGAATAGCCATCCGAACCGCCGCATTGCATGCCGATCATCAGATGCTCGAGCCCTGCAGGCGCGCGGGTGATCTTGTTGGCGGCCTCGGCTATTTCCTTGAGCTGCTCGATGCCGCGCTCAATCGTCCTGCGGGTGCCACCCGATTGCTGGATGGTCATGTAGCGAATATTGCCATCGGCGCGCATCCGCCCGCGTCCGACCAGATCGGGCACCTGCATGACCTCGCAGCCCAGCCCGAGCAACAGGATGCCGCCGAAATTGGGGTTGCGGGCATAGCCCTGCAAAGTGCGGAACAGGGTGTCGTAACCCTCGTCATTGCCCGACATGCCGCAGCCGGTGCCGTGGACAATCGGCACGATGCCGTCAACATTCTCGAACTGGTCAAGCCAGCCCTGCTTTTCGGATGCTTCGGCGATGAAACGGGCCACCGAGCCGGAGCAGTTCACAGATGTCAGAATGCCGAGATAATTGCGGGTGCCGACGCTGCCGTCGGCGCGGTGGTAGCCCATGAAATGGCGCTTCTCAGTGGGCGCGGCAAGCGGCCGGACTTCGGTCGAAAACTCCTGCGCCTCAGCATGGCCGCCCATGCCGAGGTTGTGGACGTGAACATGTTCTCCGGGGGCAATGGTGCTGGTCGCGATGCCAATGGTCTGGCCATAGCGAATGACTTTCTCACCCTCGGCAATCGGCCGTGTTGCGATCTTGTGCCCCCGCGCCACTGCGTCTGCGAGAGGGACATCCAGGCCCGGAACAACGGTCCCGCTGGCCAGATCCTTGAGCGCAATGATGACATTGTCGCTCTCGTTGAGGCGGATTGTCTGAGGAAGATCTTTTGTCATTGGCTGGGTCCTGTAGACAGGTGGGGTTGGAAGACCGGGCTGTGGCTTGACAGGCGAAGGGCTTTATCTAACATGTTAGTATGCCAGCGATAAAGGATAGTCCACTGCCAGACGCCAAAAAGTCACGGCCCCCGCTTCAACCGCTTGATGATTTCACCGGCTCGCTATCCCAGAAAGTCTATGCGTCACTGAAGCAGGCAATCCTGTCGCTGGTGTACCGTCCGGGCGAGTTGATGCAGAAACCCGAGATCTGCACACAACTCGGCGTCTCGCGGTCGCCGGTCAGCGAAGCGATGACACGGCTGGCGGGCGAAGGGCTGGTCGAGATCGTGCCGCAGGCCGGCACCTATGTCACCCGGTTCTCGATGGCGGAAATTCGCGAGGGCGCGTTCCTGCGCGAGGCGCTGGAACTGGCAGCGGTGGAATCGGTGGCTGCAACGATCACAGATGAGCAATTGCTGCTGCTCAAGCGCAATCTGCGCATTCAGGAAGCGCTGATGGAAGACGGCGACACGACCGGGTTTCACCAGATGGACGCCCAGATGCACGAGTTGATCCTCTCGTTTACCGGCTACCGGCGGCTTGCCGCTCTGGCTGAAACCTCATGGATCCACGTCAATCGGGCGCGCCGGCTCAATTTGCCGATGCCCGGGCGGATGCAGACAGCATTTACCGAGCACAAGGCGATCGTTTCAGCTCTTGAAGCGCGTGACCCGCGAGCCGCACGCGACGCCACAAGGCATCACCTTAGGCAGTTGATCCTGTCGCTCGAGCCGCTGATCATCGAGCACCCGGAGCTGTTCACCAACTCATAGGCTCCATACGCAAGGTGTGGATGGCTGACCGTCATGCCTGCACCGGTGCATCTTGGCGCATCAAGCCTTCAGCTTTCAATTCGGCCCAAAGCGCGGACGGTATTTCCGCGGTGGCGGCAACGCCATTGGCTTCCATTTCAGCCACTCCTTGCCCGCCCGGAATCACCGAGACGATGGCCGGATGGCGCAGCGGAAACTGGAAGGCAGCATCCACCATACGCACAGTATGGTTTTTGCAGACAGCATCAATGCGGCCCACCTGGTCGAGAATGTGCTGCGGCGCCGGATCATAATTGTAAAACGCGCCGGGCTTCGGTCCGGTGGCCAGAATGCCGGAATTATAAGGCCCGCCGATGACAATGCCGATGCCGCGCTGTTCAGCCAGCGGCAGGAATGTGTCGAGCGCCTCCTGCTCCAGCAACGTGTAGCGCCCTGCCAGCAGGAAAAGGTCGAAATCGCCGCGCTCAGTGAGCCACTGGCAGGCCTGCCATTCATTGACACCGGCGCCGAAAGCCTTGATCACGCCCTGATCGCGTAAGGACATAAGCGCCTTGTAGCCACCGGCCATCAGTTCCTCGAGCTTGGCATCCCGCGCGGCCTTGCTGCCGTGGGTAAAGACGTCAAGGTCGTGGGCATAGAGGATATCGATGCTGTCGACGCCGAGCCGTTCAAGCGAAAATTCCAGCGAGCGCATGACGCCGTCATAGCTGTAGTCGTAAACCTCGACGCGCGCGGGCACATCGAAGAACTTGCCCTCGCCGGTACGCTCCTTGCCAGGCTCGCACCGCCGCAGCAACCGTCCGATCTTGGTAGAGAGCACGTAGTCGCCGCGCGGTTTGCCGCGCAGAAACCGGTTGAGCCGGGTTTCCGCAAGTCCAAGCCCGTAGAGCGGAGCGGTGTCGAAATAGCGCACACCAAGATCCCAGGCACGGGTAAGAACCGCATGGGCCTCGTCATCCGAGATGGCGCGATAAAGGTTGCCCAAAGGCGCCGTGCCGAAGCCGAGCTCGGTTAATGTCAGCCCGCCATTACCGATCCTGTCCCAATGCCGTATGTTCAACTGCATGTCGCCCTCCGTATCCGGTCGGCAACCTAGCCTATCTTTTTCGCCGTCGCATCCCTTCGCGCGCCAACTTTCCCGCTTTTGCAACGGGCATATCCAAGCCGTCCAGAATAAGGCTTGAATGCCGGTGCCACCGGTTGCAGGATCAGCCGGACGCGGCCCGGCCATGGGCAAGCAAAGGCATCAGGAGGAGAATTGAATGCTCAAGGGACTGGATCCACGGCTGAATGCCGAAGTGCTTTACGCGCTTCGCGCCATGGGGCACGGCGACACGCTGATCATCGCAGACACCAATTTTCCATCGGACACCATCGCCCGGCAAACCGTGTTCGGCGAGCTGTTGCGGATGGACAACCTGACGGCCGCCGAGACAGCAGAAGCGGTTCTGTCTGTGCTGCCGCTCGACACTTTCGTTGATGATTTTGCCGGCCGCATGGAAATTGTCGGCAATCCGGAGGAGATTGCGCCGGTGCAGGCGGAAGTGCAGTCAGTCATCGATGCGGCGGAAGGCAAGTCGAGAGAAATGATCGGCATTGAACGCTTCGCATTTTATGACACGGCCAAACAGGCCTACGCGGTGATCCAGACCGGTGAACGGCGGTTTTATGGGTGCTTCATGCTGCGCAAAGGTGTCATTCCGCCGGATTGATCACCGAACGAGAAGGGATCGATTGCATGTCCGTTGAAGGAGGCTTTGCGACTGGTCATCATGATTTCTTTGCGAAAATGACTGCTGACGACATTGCATAGTTGATGATTGCGACAAGCCCGATTGCGACAAGAAGTGCCACCGCCAACGGCAGGCCGGCGTAAAGAAACGCCTTGAGCAGCAGCGCACGCAGACCAAAGATCAGGGCGCTCCAGCCCATGAACAGGATGTATCGCTTGAGCAGATCGTCATTGGCTTCATGGAAGGTGATGCGGCTGTGGAAGCGAAACACCACAGAGGCGCTGATGATCATCGCCAGTGCCAGGGCGATTGCCGGATCGAGGTTCATCCCCTTGCTCAGACCAAGTGTCATGACATAGTCGATGACCGCGCCGATGACGGAGCCGCTGGCAAAAAGGGTGAGTCTCCTGAGCATCATCCGTTCTTCCGGTTAAGAGCCGACTTGGATTGGCGCAAACCAATCGTCCAGCAGCTCCACGCCAGCCTGAAGGCGGCAAGCCAAGCGTTCAACGTCGTTCGGTCGCGCCATGATATCGCACTGATGCTTAAATATTTACTGCCCAAGCAGACTGTGCCACCGCCCATGAAATCGGCTGCGCAGTGACATAGTCGTGCTCTGTCCCGAGCCTTCAGGCCTCAAGCAATGTCTTGTAGGCGTCGCGGAGCACGTTTTTCTGGACTTTACCCATGGTGTTGCGTGGCAACTCATCCAGCACGACGATGCGCTTGGGCTGTTTGAAGCGGGCGATCTTGGGCTTGATGCTGTCGAGGATCGTTGCTTCGTCGAGCTTGGCGCCCGGCTTGGGCACCAGCACGGCAACCACGCCTTCGCCGAAATCGGCATGGGGCACGCCGATGACAGCCGATTCGAGCACGCCCTCTTCCTCGTCGAGCAGCAGTTCGAGCTCCTTGGGATAGATGTTGTAGCCGCCGGAAATGATCAGATCCTTGGAGCGACCGACGATCTGGACATAGCCGTCGGCGTCCATGACCCCGACATCACCGGTGATGAAGAAGCCGTCATCGCGGAATTCTTCCTTGGTCTTTTCCGGCATCTGCCAGTAGCCGGCAAACACATTCGGTCCCTTGACCTCGATGATGCCGATCTCGCCCTGCGGCAGGGTCTTGCCGCTCTCGGCATCAACAATGCGCAGATCGACGCCAGGCAGCGGGAAGCCGACCGTGCCGGCACGGCGCTCTCCGTCATAGGGGTTGGAGGTGTTCATGTTGGTTTCGGTCATGCCGTAGCGCTCGAGAATGCGGTGGCCGGTGCGCTCTTCGAATTGAACATGGGTTTCAGCGAGCAGCGGCGCGCTGCCAGAGACGAACAGCCGCATGTGCTTGACCAGATCACCGGTGAAGGCCGGATCATCAAGCAATCGCGTGTAGAAAGTCGGCACACCCATCAGCGCAGTGGCGTGAGGAATATTGGCGATGATCGCCTCCGCGCTGAATGCTGGCAGGAAGATCAGCGACGCACCTGCGCTCATCGCGACATTGGTGGCGACGAACAGGCCGTGGGTGTGAAAGATCGGCAACGCGTGAAGAAGGATGTCGTTTTTGGTGAAGCGCCACACGTCAACAAGTGTCTCGGCATTGGAGAGCAGATTGGCGTGGGACAGCATCGCGCCCTTCGAGCGACCGGTGGTGCCCGAGGTGTAGAGAATGGCGGCCAGATCACCGGCTTCGCGGGCGACGGTATCGAACCCCGCGGGGGCTGAAAGGCCTGCATCGTTGAGTGATCCGGCGCTGGTTTCGTGGTTCTGCCACACACTCATGGTTTCAAGCCCGATGCCGAACCTGGTTGTCAGGGCTTCGTAATCAGCGTGTTTTTTCGGGTCGCAGACAAAAATGCGCGGCGTCGCGTTGTCGAGAAAATACTCGATCTCCGCCGGCGTGTAGCCGGTGTTGAGCGGCAGGAAGACGGCACCGGCACGCACGACAGCAAGATAAAGCATAACGGCTTCGATGGATTTGGGCACCTGCACGGCAACGCGATCACCAGGTTTGACGCCCAGGTCCACGAGCACATTGGCGAACCGACCGGAGACATCCTCGACATCACCATAGGAGTAGCGACGACCGTCTTCGGGCAGCGTCGCGAACACTGCGTTGCGGCCTTCAGGAGTGCCCAGCTTGTCGGCAAGCAGCCCGTCAAAGAGATAGTTGTCAGCCATTTTTCATTTTCCTGCCATTGCTGTGTGTGGCCGCGGCATCGGCCAGCGTCTTGACTTCCTTGGATGCAAATACCGTATGGTCTTCTGCGAATTTCTCGTGGAACTGACCGATTTTCCTGAGATCATAGAGATAGTTGACCATCAGGCCGCAGGATTGCCGCACACCGTTGGAGGACAGGTCGGCACCAGCGTGGACATCATGAACCATTGCGCCATTGTTGAGATGGAAGCGCGCCACAGGGTCGAGCGGCATGCCGTTGGCGGCCTTCTGGTCAATCAGGTAGCTGGCTCCCTGACGGCGCAGCCACTGCGACTGCTCGCTCAGTTTGCCCAGGTCTCCCGTCTCCATAGCGAGTTCGAGATCCCGCGAAACGGCAGAGGCATCCGGCTGGTCGGCAACCTGGTGCTGCAGCCAGCGACAAAATCCGGGAATTGGCGACAGGGTGACGAAGGTGGAGATTGATTTCACCTCAGCCTGCAGATCCTCGACGACCTGCTTGATCAGCGAGTTGCCGAACGAAACACCGCGCAAACCGGCCTGGCAGTTGGAAATCGAATAGAAGACCGCAGTATCGGCATTTTCGGGGCTGAGAATCTCGCGGTTCTCGGCCAGAATCGCCTGTACCGAATTGGGTACACCCTTGATCAGCGCCACCTCGACGAAGATCAGCGGATCATCCGGCATGGCGGGATGGAAGAAGGCGTAGCAGCGCCGGTCAGACGGCTCGACCCTGCGACGAAGATCATCCCAGTCATCGATGGCATGAACCGCCTCGTACTTGATGATCTTTTCGAGAATATTGGCCGGGCTCTGCCAGTGGATCCGACGCGGCACCAGGAAACCGCGGTTGAACCACGAGCCAAACAGGTGCTGGAAGTCTACATCCGTGCGACCGAAAGACGGATGTTCCTCGAGCAGCTTGAGAAGCCGCGAACGCATTTTCACCAGCTCACCTGTGGCGCCAGGCACCCGGTTGATGCGGCGCAGCAGTTCCTGACGCTTGGGTTCGGCAGCATCGAGCAGATTGGCAAAGTTCTCGGGCGTCCGGTCTGCCTGATAGGCTGTTGTCAGCGCCATCAGCCGATCGGTATCGATATCCATCTTTTCAGTGAGATAGTTGAAGAACGCGACTTCCCCTTCAGGCGTCAACTCGCTGAAGCGCGATAATATCTGCTGGCCCATATTGTGGCCTGAACCCTCACCTTCGCTTGCAATCAAATCTTCGCAGAGTGCCGTGATTGAACGTCCGTCGCCCTTGACGCGGGCAAGGTTTGGCCGTTCGAACAACGTTGACAGCAGGTCATAGAAAAAGCCTGGCCGATTCAAAGTGCGACCCCCATCACCAGTTCAGGCAGGAACGTGACAATCTGCGGGAAGATGCACAGGATCACGATGGCGAGGATCATGCACATCACGTAAGGAAGCGAGCCGCGCAGGATGGTGCCGAGCGAAATGTCCGGCGCGATCGAGTTGATGACGTACAAATTGAGCCCGACCGGCGGGGTGATCAGGCCGATTTCCATGTTGATGGTCAGGATCACGGCGAACCAGTAGGGATCAAATCCGGCGCTGGTGATGATCGGCAGCAGGATCGGCGCGGTCATCAGGATCACCGCCACCGGCGGCAGGAAGAAGCCGGCGATCAGCAGAAAGACATTGATGATTCCCATCAGCACCCAGCGGTTGACCTCCAGGTCGGAGATCCAGTTGGCGATGCTCTGGGTGACGAAGGTTGATGACAGGGTGAAGGCGAAGAGTTCGGACGCTGCAATGATCATCATGATCATCACCGATTCCTTGGTCGAATCGCGGAACATCGAGATGAACGGCTTGGCCGAGAACATCTTGTAGACCACAACCACCAACACCAGGCAGAACAACGCGCCGACGCCGGCGGCTTCCGATGGGGTGGCAACGCCGCCATAGAGCACAAACAGGATACCGGCAACGATGGCCAGAAACGGCAGCACGCGGGGCAGGATCTCAAGCTTCTGCTTGAGCGAATAATGCTGCGTCACGTCCGACAATGTCAGACCACTGCGCCAGCACGAAAACAGCGTCCAGGCCATGAAAATGGCCGTCAGCATCATGCCGGGGATGACGCCGGCCAGAAACAGCCGGCCGATCGAGGTTTCGGTGGCGATGCCGTAGACGATCATGGTGATCGACGGCGGAATGAGGATACCAAGCGTGCCGCCGGCAGCGATCGAACCGGCGGAGATCTCGTCGGGATAACCGCGCTTGCGCATTTCCGGAATGCCCATCTTGCCGATGGCTGCGCAGGTGGCGGGCGAGGAGCCCGACAATGCGGAAAAGATCGAGCAGGCGCCGAGATTGGACAGCACCAACCCGCCGGGCACGCGGTTGAGCCAGCGATCGAGCGCCTCGTAGAGGTCCTTGCCGGCCGGAGAGTTGGAGACCGCTGCCCCCATCAGAATGAACATCGGGATCGACACCAGCGTGAAGGAATTGAGCCCGGAAAAAAAGGTCTCACCCAGAATATCGAGCGAGCGAAAACCATCGATCAGCAGCAGGGTTCCGATGGAGACGGCTCCGAGCGCAAAGGCGATGGGCATGCCGATGGCAAACAGCGCAATCAACACGACGAGGATGAGAAGACCGATTTCCAGCGGGCTCATGCGGGGCTCTCCTCGGTGGCAGTCCAGTTCTTGTAGATTTCGGCGATGTATTGCAGGCACAGGATGCCGACGCCGAGCGGCAACGGCAACAGCGGGATCCACAGTGGCAGCGCCCAGACCGTATCGGTGGTCCAGCCCTTCGACATCGCCTCATAGAAAAAATGCCAGCCGGACCAGCCGAGCAGGCCGCAGAATGCCAGGCTCAAAGTGGCGGCGAGCACGTCGAGCACACGCTTGCCATTGCCGCCGAGCAGTGTCGGCAAGAGATCGACCGAAACATGGCCCTTGAGCATCAGCACATAGGGCGCGCCGATGAAGGTGGAGGCGATCATGGCGTAGACCACGAACTCGGTCTGCCAGACGGTGGAGGCGCCCAGGAAATAGCGAATGAAGACCATCTGGGAGACCACGAGCGTAGAGGCGGCAATCAGCAGCATGGACGACAGTCCGCACAGCCGGGACAGCGTCTCGACAATCGCAACAAAGCGTTTCATTTCAGGCATCCTCGGATCAATAACAGGGCAGGCCGGGCGAAAAAGGGGGAGGCGAACCTCCCCCCCGGTCCGCCGCTTATTGGACCGCGAGCGCGTCGTCGATCAGCTTCTGGCCACCAGGAACTTTTTCGGCAAATTCCTTGTAGGCAGTCTCCTTGGCGATCGCCAGCCAGGCGTCATAATCATCCTTCGACATCGACACGACTTCGACGCCGGCCTTCTTGAAGGTCTCGACCATCTTGTCGTCGAGGCCGGCAGCTTCCTTGTCGAAATACTCTTCAGCCTTCTTGCCGGCTGCCATGACAGCTGCCTGCTGCTCGGGCGTCAGGCGGTCGTAGGTTTCCTTTGAAATCAGCATCGGCTCATACATGAACCACAGCGAGTTCTCACCCGGCTCGGTCAGGCATGTGACCTGCTCATATATGCGGTAGGAAACGAAGGACCCCGACGAGGTGTTGGTGGCATCGAGCACACCGGTCTGCATGCCGGTGTAGATTTCCGATGACGCCATCGAGGAGATTGATGCGCCGGCGCCAACCAGCATCTGCTCGAACGCAGGACCTGCGGCGCGGGTGACCTGACCCTTGATCGAGTCGGGCGAGGTAATGCAGTTCTTTTTCGAGGCAAAGGCGCCGCCGAGCCAGGCATCTGCAATGACGATGGCGCCATTGTCTTCGATCAGCTTCTTGATCTCGGTCATGAACGGCGACGAATTCAGCCGCTTGGCGCGCTCATGGTTGCGCACCAGACCCGGCATCAGCGTTGCCGAGAACTGCGGCACGCGGCCCGAGGCGTAATCGAGCGGGAACGAGGTGATGTCGAGCTGGCCCTTGGTCAGTGCGCCCCACTGTTCTTTTGCCTTGTAGAGCGACTGGCCCGGATAGACCTGAACATCCAGACCGACATCGGCAGCTGCCAGTTCCTTGGCAAAAAGCTGAACCATTTCGTCGCGCGCGTCGCCCTTGCCGCCCGGAAACTGGTGCGATGCCTTGAGTGTTTCGGCCTGCGCGAGACCGGTAAAGGCGATGGATGCGGCCAGTACGCCTGCAAACGCTGTTGTTAGTTTCATGTCTTCCTCCCAGAAAAATGTGCTCGCAGAACCTCCTCCGGCTCTGGCAACAACAGAAGGGACCATTTTTGGGATGCAATGTCAAACCTCTTGTATACAAGAATAATGAATTTGCATTTCGGCGTAGATTGGAGATGATGGAATCATGGGCACACGCATTGCAGATTCCGTTCGCGAGCGCATTGAGCAGATGATCGTCACCGGCGAGTTCGCTGATGGTGAGCGTCTTGATGAAGTCAAGCTTGCCGAACAGTTCGGGGTGTCGCGGACACCGCTGCGCGAGGCTTTCCAGTCGCTGGCGGCGTCGGGCCTGCTGACGCTTGAAGCCCGCCGCGGCGCCTTCATCCGCCACCCGGATTTTGTCGAACTGGTGGAAATGTTCGAAGTCATGGCCGAGATAGAGGCAATGTGCGGCTTCCGCGCGGCCCGCCATGTCACCGAAAGCCAGATGGTTGCCATCGGCAGGACAATCGAGACCTGTGAAATTGCTATCTCAGCGGGCGATTTCGACGAGTATTACCGAGAGAACGAGAAATTCCATCACCTGGTCTACGAGGCCAGCGGCAACCGCTTCCTGGCCGGCGAGGCGCGGCGGCTGCACAAGCGGCTGCAGCCCTACCGGCGTCTTCAACTGCGCGCCAACGGCCGCATGCCGCAATCAATGCGCGAGCACCGGGACGTGTTTGCGGCACTGGAACGCAACGACCCCAAGGCCGCTGCCGCAGCGCTGCGCCGGCACGTCGCCATCCAGGGCGAACGCTTCAACGACCTGATGGCCAGCTATCGGCAGATGGCAGCGCTCAAGACCGGGTGACCAGTCTTTGCCGGAGCTCACCCTTCGACAATTGCGAGCTTCCTAGCGCGCATTTGCGCCGGCGGGAGCGATCAGTGGGCGGCGATTTGCGGGAGTGTCAAATCCGGTCTACGTCGTTGACTGCAAGCGCTTTAATAGGAGCTGTACCAAAGACTTCGGTGTAACTCTTTGAATCAAACCCGTTTGAGGAAGCCGTCCGAGGAAGCCGTGATCATCAGTTTGGCTTCGATAATATGGTCGATTTCAAATCGAAGCTTCTCTCCGTCGCTGCCACGGCGGTCCGCCTCTTGCTGGTCGGCAAGATAGGCGTGAACCGCGGTCTTCGGGTTGTCGCCCTTGCCCCACGGCCGGTCGGCGCACATGTCGACTGGCAGGTCCTCGACACCGCTGTCCCAGACCACACAGTAGGAACCTTGCGAGACCAGCGGCGCATAGGCGTGCAGTTCGGCCAGCACATGCTCATGAGTGTGGTTGGAATCGAGGAAGATCATCACCCGCTCATAGTCTCTGGCGATTGCGTGTACATCGTTGACAATCGACTTGTCGATGGATGATCCCTCGATCATCTGTATCTTGTGCTGCATCGGATGCGCCAGAATGCCTGCGCGGTTGTGGGCGCGGATGTCTATGTCTATGCCGACCACCTTACGACGGCTGGCCTTCGGATCAAGCACCGTACCCGCTGCCACCGCATCGCAATAATCCAGCATGGCCAACATCGAGGCGCTCATCACCAGCGAGCCGCCATGGGCGATGCCGGTCTCGATGATCAGGTCGGGACGGTGTTCCCAGATGAGTTCCTGATAGGCATAGGTGTCCTGCGGAACCTGAATGATCGGACGCCCGAGCCAGGTGAAGTTCTGCGCATAATTGTGTCGGATACACTCGCGGACCCAGACCTGGGACAGGCCGCGAAATCCCGGATCGCTGGCGGCTGAGAGGATATTGCTGTCAACATAATTGGCGAATTCGGCTTCCTGGCTCACGGGGTCTTTTCCTTGTATTGGGCATGCCGTGCGGCGTGAATGTCCCACCAGCGGGTGCGGGGAGCAAGGCGAACGCCTTCACGGGTGCGAACGGTGGTCGCATAGGTTTCCACAAATTCCAGATAGGGTTCCCAGATACTAGGAAGATCCGGTCCGAAAAGGCCGGACGAGCCTGTGGGAAAAACATGTCCACTGACGCGATCACGACTTCCGCCGACCGCAGACTGATCGACCAGCTGGAAGTTCTCATATCCGGCGTCTGACAAGATGCGCGCATAGTCGAAACCGAAGCGGCAATCCTCAATGCTGACGAAATCGGGCAAGGCGGGGCTCTTGACCACCTGTTCGAGTACCATCAAATCGGCACCCTCGACATCGATTTTCATGAAATGAGGAATGCCGTGACGCGCATAGATCGAGGCAAGAGACAGAGACGGGACGGTGATGGCTTCGCAGGCGCTGTCATCGCGTCCGGCCCAGTTGATATCGGTGCTGCTCCAGTGATGGTTGTCGAGATTGATGTGGAAGGTCACCTCGCCATCGTGATCGCCAATGGCCGCTTTGATGATCGTCAGCCTGCCCGCGGCGATGGCTTCAGCAAAGTGTTCCTCGGCCATCCGGCACAGCGCCGGATTGGCTTCGACGGCCACCACGTCAAACCCGCGATCGAGGTAGAATCCGGTGTCATCGCCATTGTTCATTCCGAGATCATAGATCAGTCCGGGCGTCACAGCCTGCAAATCAATCATGATATCAACTTCCGTTCATCAGGAATGGCGTAGAGCACCGCGCCGGTTCCACACCAGCTGTGTGTGCGCATGAGCAAAGTGTAATACATCAAGTTTTTCCGCATCCAGCGGGCCGTGCGCCATATCCCGTCCGCATTGTGATAGATGGTAACTGCGATGATCGGGCGACTGCGGGTGAAGGTGGCAAGGCTGCCCCTGAGGGCATCGAGCTCGCCGCCTTCCAGATGCAGCTTGATGAAGCCGGGATCGAGTTTTGCCGCATCAACCGTATCGGTCACGACATGGGCCGGACCATGCCCGGTGAGCTGCGACATGTAACCCAATCCGCCGTGGAACTGCCGATCTCGCGACACTGAATCCAGCGCGACGCGCCTGAGCTCGATGCGCGCACGAACTTGCTCAGGCTGGTTTGCGCACCAGGCCGCAAAACAGTCCGCATTCGCTGTGTCAGGCTCAAATGCAACAATGCGGCTCTCTGGGCCGCTTGCCGCCAAGAAGGCCGCCGATACACTGCCGTGGTGAGCGCCACCATCGAGAAACACTTCGTCCGGCTTCATCGCGCCAAGTACTTCGTCGATGAAGAAACGGTTGGCGTTGTCCACAGTAACGCCATCAAAATACCACTCATGCCGCGCCAGTCGCCAGGCAAGAAACATGAGATGATGCGCCCGCGAACAATCATCCGCCCAAGCGTCGAGACATTCGCCGATCTCGTTGATATCTCCCACAGTAAGCGGTCGGGAAAACCAGCCATTGGACAAGGGATGTTTCGGACGGAAGCTTTCGGCAACGTCATAAAACGGCACGCAGTGCTTCCAGCCCTGCTGCTGCAAACTCTCAAGGAGAGGCAAGACCGGACTGGTGACGACGCTAAGCGCCAGCAAGGCATCGGATTTGAGCTGCTCGGGAACCTCGTCCGGGGTGCGCAGATCAATGCCTGACCAGTCATGTGTGCGGCGGATCTGATCAGCCTTGGCGTCGACCACCATCACGGCTTCAACGCCGACATCTTTGAGAAAATCCAGCGCCATGCGCCCGAAATTTCCGGCACCATAGATTACCAGCGGCCCATCCGGGTTTACCGGCGCTGCAAGGCAGGACTGGCCTGCGAGCTCCTGCACAAGCGCGCGGGCTTCACTGCGGGTTGGAGCCCTATCAAAGGCACGCTGCGTGTAGGCAGCCCCTGAGGGATGCCCCGTCGCGTCTCGCCCGGAAGCTGACAGGGAGTTTTTCATCATGTTTCGACCGCTCACCTAGTGCGACACTGCATGAGAGAATCACACCCCCGGACAGGACAAGTCTAGTGGTCGCAAATAACACTCCGAAGCTTTTCCGGGCCTTGCCTTGAGTGTTGTGCTTGTCTCCGGTGCACCGGGCTTTGCCGGCACACAAGTCGTCAAGCAGCTTGCCGGCAACGACCATGCCTTGTGGCGCGGTCGGGGCTGGCACGGTAATATGCAGTCAATTTCCCGAGCGCAATCATCTTGAAAGCGAATATCTGCTTGCCCAGTCCGCGGACTGGTGGGCCGAGTGCTACAAGGGCGTCGATGCAATCATTCATACGGCCCGGTATGTGACCCCTGCCGATTATCCTGATTCAGAAAAGAACGCCGCTTGAGTTTCCGGCACGTTCACAATGGCGCAAGATGCTGCGCGTTCGAATGTGCGGCATTTCGTCGGATCGGAACCTGCATGGAGTATGCGCTGGCGTCCGGCCGATTGAATGTCGGCGTGTCGACCGCACCCTCACCAGTCTAAGGAGCCTGCGAACCAGCACTTTACACATGGTCTTTTCAGCTGGACTCAGGTAGCCTTTTCTTGCGGGCGCCTGTTTGGCAAGGGCGAGAACGAAAAGCGCCTGTATCCGTATCTCACACGTTGCCTTGCAGCCGGTGAAACAGCACGACTGGGTTCAGGCACCCAGTTGCGGGACTACATGGATGTGGCCGACGCGGGTACACGCATTGCCGACGTGATCGAAACTGGTCAGGTTGGCGCAATCAACATTTGTTCTGGTTTGCCTGTAAGCATTCGCCAGTTCGCCGAGAGCATCGCTGACAGGTACGGACAGCGCGACTTGCTCGAATTCGGCATTCACCAACCCCATCCGCGTGATCCTTCTGCGGTGGTTGGCGTGCCAGATTATGTCGTTGAAGGGTCAAAAAGGGACGCACGGTCATGAAAGCTCAGGTCAAACCGCGGATCAATCTGGAAGACAGGACCGCGCTAGAAACCGTCATTCCGCTCGAGACCCCGTTTGTGGTGTTCGTGGATCCGTCAAGCGCTTGCAATTTCAAATGCACCTTCTGCCCAACCGGACACCGCGACATGATCGCCGATACCGGCCGGTTCCAGGGCGCGATGAAGTATGACCTGTTTACGAAAATTATCGATGATCTTGGAGAGTTCAGCAAGCCGGTCAAGGTGTTGCGGTTGTACAAGGACGGCGAGCCGTTTCTTAACAAGCGCCTGGCCGACATGATCGCCTACGCCAAGCAGAGCGGCCATGTCGATTACATCGACACCACCACGAACGGCACTTTCCTGACACCCGAGCGCGTGGGTCCGGTGATTGAAGCCGGCCTCGACAAGATCAACATTTCGGTCGACGGCATGAGCCGCGACACCTATCAGCGCTTCACCAAATTCAATTTCGACTTTGAGCGCTTTGTCGAAAACGTGAAATGGGTCTACGCCAACAAGGGCGACATGGAAATCTCGATCAAGATCCCCGGCGAGCTGCTGCAGCCTGGCGAGCGGGAATTATTCTTCGATACTTTCGGCGACCATTGCGACCGTATTTTCGTCGAGAATTTCGCGCCTTGCTGGCCTGAATTCGATATCGAGAAACACACCGGCGTGAAGATCGAAAAGGGCATCTACCAGCAGGAAGTCAGCAACACCGAAACCTGCCCGTATATTTTCTACAGCATGTCTGTGAACCCGGACGGTCTGGTCAGTTCCTGCTTCCTCGACTGGTCGCGCGACCTGATCATAGGCGACGTCAAGCAACAGTCGATCAAGCAGGTCTGGAATTCCGACAAGATGAACGCGCTCAGGCTGCAGCATCTTGAAGGCAAGCGGTGCGAGAACGGCACCTGCGGCAGCTGCGGCCAGCTGAGCCATTGCCTGCCCGACAATATCGATCCGCATCGCCCTATGCTGCTGGAGCGGTTCCGCGAAGTGGTCAAGCTCAATCCTGATGTGAAAGCGCCGGGCGCCAAACGCGCGCCCTCCCCCGTCGCTGCTGAATAAAATCTGTCCACATCACACCCCATCTGGGCGGCGGTGTGGGCAAGGTGCATGCGGCCCTGTGCGCGGCGCATGCAGAGGCTGCCTAATCACTATATGCTTCACGGAGAGGCCCGCGATCACCGCTATGTCGATGAAATCCGCAGGACCGGCGCGCTTGTCGAAGCGATGTCGAATTGCTGAGCTGGATGCTGACAACCCGAACGAAGTGCGCCGGATCGGCACCAATGCCCGCTCCGAAGCGCGTGAGCTGAAAAAACCTGCGCGCTCCATTGCCGCTTTCCAGGCTCTCTGGACTTCAGAAATACAAAAGCCGAAGCGAAGACCGGTTTTTGCACCGGCACTGAGAGCCACCCCAAGCGACTGGTATCATGCGCTCAATGTCGCCGACTTCCCCGCGGACGGTGACAATCTGCAAACCGCAAAAGCCGCCTCGAAGGGCAGTCTGGCGCATTTATTGGGTTACTACCCGGGCCTTGATCGACCGCAGAGAAGGCCAATCGCATCGTTTGGATGAACAACGCCACGACAGCAACGGCGCGCGGCGAACGCAGCAGTTAAAATCCAGGCATCCTGCCCGGCTCCAAGACTGCTTGCCGCACCGAAATAACGGGTCAGCGTCACACAAGCTAATTTTGCGAGTTAACACTGGGCGTTTGATGTCAAACAGGAGTTTCAGTTTTGGTGTATTTCACGATCTGTATCCCGACACGGAACAGGCAGCGCTATTGCATCGAAGCTATCAAGGCCATTGCGGAATCCGAGGAAACCGATTTCGAGGTGATTGTCGCTGACAATTCCGACGACGCCACCATTCTCGACGACTACTTTCGCACCCAGCTCAACGATAGCCGGTTCAGGCTCTTGCCGCCGGAGTCAACCGTACTGTCGATGGTCGACAACTGGGAGCGCACGATGCCCGAGGTCGGCGGGCGCTGGGTCAGCGTGATCGGTGATGATGACCATATTGACCCCGGCGTGCTTCAACTCATCCGACGTTATGAGCGTGAACAAGCTAACCTCGAAGTGGTCAGTTGGGCACGGATGAACTACAACTGGCCCGACAACAGGGCGATTCAGACACTTGCTGCAGTGCCGGTCGGTCACAGCACTCATATCCCCGACAGAAAAACCGTGAGCAACCAATTGTATCGCTGGAGCCAACGTGAAAAACGCCCCGCCGGCGGTTTCGGAATCTATCATGGCGCTGTCCGCCGGTCACTGATGGAGCGGATCAAGCGTAAGTACAGTGATCGCTATTTTGAGCATCCGACTGTGGATTTCGACAATACCTGCAAGGTGGTGACCGAAGCCAAGGCGATGATTTTCTGCCAGCGCCCGTTTTCTGTTCTTGGAGCTTGCGTAGCATCAAACTCCGCAAGCACCCAGTCGTTTGAAGCCATGCAAAAGCTGGTCGACGACTTTTATCGCGAGATGGGCAGTGGCCAGCAGATCCAGGATGATGATTTCCCGTTCTCACCCAAACTGCCGGGACTGGCGATCATTTCATCGATTGCGGCGACGACCTGGTGGTTCTGTCGCAAGTACGGCGTCGACAATGATGGTTTTCAGGAGAATTTTGCGCATTCGGCGATACAGGAATGCCTGACCTCGCGGACTGCAGAGGAATACAGACTCAAGGTGCAGGGCCTGAGGATCGGCTTTGAAGCTTTTGAGGGCGGCAAATGGGCAGCTCTCTTCGACCCACCCGAGGAGTTCACCCCGCCAGTATCTCAAAACCAGCTTTGCGGAGTATTCAAAAACAATATGTATATCCGCGAAAGCGGACTCGAGAAGATCGTAACGCCGGCAGAGTTCTACCATTTTGCGGAATCCTTCCTGATGCCGGTCAAGCATGTGGTTTCGGCCAGAGAGGTGTTTGCGGCGTGACGGTGCTCTCCATCTGCATTCCGACCCGCAACCGGCAGATTTATGCCATGTCGGCGGTCCGGAAAATGCTTACCTGCGAACGCCAGGACTTCGAGATCGTGCTGGCCGACAACTCTGATGACGCTGCGCCGCTAGCGCAGTTTGTCGCAGACTGCCGCGACAAACGGGTCAAGCTGCTGGCGCCTGAGGATCAGGTGCTGTCAATGCGGGCCAACTGGGAGCGGATCGTTCCGGAAACGTCTGGCGAATGGGTCAGCTACATTGGCGACGACGACTATCTCGACCCGGAACTGTGTGAAGTAATCCGTGTCACCAAGAAGACGGTGCCCAATGTGGATGCATTGACCTGGGGGCGACTTTACTTCATATGGCCAGAGGCGCGCACTGGCCCTGAAGTCACCAAGATGCCCAATGGAAGCCACCTTGTCGGGATAAAGAAAGACGACATGATCCGCAAGCTGTTCTTCTGGGAAGATGCTTCGGACCGGCCGAAATGCCCTTTCGGGGTCTATCACGGGTCTATCAAGCGCACCGTGCTGGAGGACATCCGCACAACCTTCACCGGTCAGTATTTTGGTCATCCGATTGTCGATTACGACAACATCTGCCGAACCATGATGGTGGCCAACGGTTTTGTCTACTTTGAACGACCGATGTCAGTATTTGGTGCCTGCAAAGCATCCAACACGATTGGACTGCGCGACGAAAAGGCGGCGGAAAGCCTGATCAAGACGTTCCGCAAGGAGATGGACGGAACCATTGAGGCCTCCAATTTTCCGTTTCCGATCGAACTCGGCATTACAGCGCAGATCGGCCATGTCATCGAATCGTTCAAGCAGGAACAGGGTATCGAAATCACCGCTTGGGAAGAGAATTTCATCAAGGCCTGCGCGCGCAACTGCGAATCTTTCAACAACCGCAAGGCCTTTGAAGCCAGGAAGTCCGCCTATCGGCGGGCAATCAAGGAATGGCGCGGGAAAGACGCACTCGCCTTGTTTGACCCAAAATACAAGTACCGCCCCGACATCCCACCCTTCATGGGCTTCAACAACAATGAACTCAGCCTCCAAATGGGTATCGGTGGAGCCGAGTCTGCGGCGGAATACTATGGTATCCTTGAGACCATGATGTTTCCCATCCCACTGCTTGAGGGGCGCCTGCAATGACGATCATCACCGCGCATCAGACCGTTCCACGCAATCCAGCGACCCACCGGGAGTCCGACCAGTGAAAAAGCTGCTCTTTATCATTCCACCCTATTTCAACGCCAACGACTATCTCGACAAGCACCGTGCAGCCGTTCTGCCGGCCTTTACTATTCCTTACGGGATCCTGTCGATGGAAGCCTATCTGGTGAAGCATTGCGAACAGCTGGGCGAGATGCGTCTGGTCGACCTCAATGTCACGCTCAAGCGACTGGTGGAGACCCAGACAGTGGAATCCCACGAGCAGGTCTTCAATGCGGAACTGCAGTCGGTGCTGGAAGAGTTTCAACCCGACATCGTGGGCATTTCTGCACTCTTCAACTCGTCCTTCGGATATATCCAGCGGCTGGTGAAGGTTGCCAAGGATTTCGACCCCGACATTCTAACCATTGCCGGTGGAGGCCTACCCTCGGCAGCCTTCAAGCTGATGCTCGACACCTGTCCGGATCTCGACGCCATCTGCAAAGGCGAAGGCGAGCTGCCGCTCAAGACTCTGATCGACTCTGATGATCCGATGCAGGTGATCGCAACGCACCGTTCCTGGATCGACAGGCCATCACTGTCAAAGGGAAAAATGCCGGCGCATGATTTCATCGGCAATCTCGATGATATTCCGCCGATGAACTATTCGATCATCGATCTCGACAACTACAATCAACGCGGAATTGATAAGCGCTACACCGATCAGCCGAAGCGGGAAATGGCGATCCATACCTCGCGCGGCTGTCCGTTTCTTTGCGTATTTTGCTCCAACCCGTCGCTGCACGGGCGTGAGGTCCGCTTCATGTCGGTTGAACGCGTGGTCGCCGACGCCAAACGCATGCGCGACGAATTCGGGATGACCGTGCTCATGCTGGAGGACGATCATTTCTTCCATGACAAGGAGCGCGCCAGACGATTGCTGCGCGAGCTCGCAACGCTCGGCATCAGGTGCGAATTCCCCAACGGCGCCGCTGTTTACGCGATCGACGATGACATGGCGGGACTGCTGGCTGCCGCCGGCGTCTCAGCCGTGGCACTTGCGGTGGAATCGGGTTCCGACCATGTGCTCAACAACATCATCAAGAAGCCGCTGAAAAAGAAGCTGATCAAGCCCGCGGTCGAAGCTCTGCGCAAACATGGCGTCCGCTCGCATGTGTTCATCGTCACCGGCCTTCCAGGCGAGCAGGACGAGCACCGGCAGGAAACACTGGAAATGCTGCTCGATAACGGCTTCGACTGGATCCATGTCTATCTGGCGATCCCGATCTTCGGCAGCCGGCTCTACGATATCTGCGTCGAGAACGGATATATTGAAAACACGGCCAATGAGAATTTTGTGGCGACAAAATCCGTGATCCGGGCGCCGGGCATCGATCCGGTCAAGCTAGAGGCCTTTGCCTACGAAACCCAGTTGCGCGTGAATTTCGTCGAGAACTACAACATGCGGATCGAGCGCTACGACATTGCCCTCCACTACATGAAGAACGTTGTCGAAAAATATCCCGATCATGCCTTCGGCCAGCTCTATGTCGGCAAGTGTCATGCGGCGCTTGGAGACCAGGACCTGGCGCTTGAGCATGCCGCCAATGCGCGCGCCGTCTTCGAGACCGACGAATGGTGGAGAACGCTTGCTGACAAACATGGCTGTGACTATGAGCGCATCATCGATTCGATCATCAGCGCGCCAGCCGCACGAGCAACGCCTGATCTTGCCAAGCTCGCATCGGCCTGATCGCACTGTTGTGCCGCGGCCAATCGGGGTCAGCGGCAATTGCCACGAGATAATGATGGCCGGTCGCTTTGTCCGTCGTCAAATAAAGTAGGGCACCAGAGCGGCTTGATTATTGGAGGCTCTAATTCGATTGTGTGGCGGATTATGCCTCCTGTATTTGATGTTCTAAGCGGCGTTGGCTGAATGTCAGTTTCTTGATCTTCTCCCTTTCTCTTACGATGGTTTTGTCGCGCCCAATTGAGACATCTTCAGCGTCTACCACGGAACGGTTCGCCGCAGCCTGATGGATGAATTCCGCGAGACTTTTGGCGGTGTCCAGTCGGCGGCCAAGTTTTATACGGTTTTCGACGCCATGATGTGTCCAATCGCGCTCCTTGAAGGCCGTCTTGCCGCCTGACAGTCTTCAGCTGCCGACTGTTTGTCGGCAGGCATAGAAGAGCTAAGACCCATGATTCGCAAAGAAATATATCGACAGGCGAAATGTCGTTGAGCGAGTCTGACCTGAGACCCAACTTTCCTCCAGTCATCTGGAGAATTCGTCGGATGGCTGAAGTGCTCCCCGATTTTGGACAAACCCGGGGCCGGCAGGACGCCCCCCCGCTCCTGCCGTATCGGCATGGAAGGCCGACGGCAACCGCGTGATCGTGGAGCAACAGCCTGAATGATCGCAAATGCTCTAGTGACGATCTTGCTATAGAAGTGCAGTCAAAAGCCTATCGGTAGCTGCAGCCTTCCCTGACGGCATTACCAGTGTCCTGCCCTCTAGACGCCCTATCGGCCAATTGCTGACTTTAAATCCTAACTCGTTCAACGACTGCTTTGCGCCCGATATCGGTCATTGAGACCGGTTTTACATTTTCCAGAAAGCAGACGCTGCTAACTTAGACAGAGGTCGACGTTTCGGAAGTTTGAGACGTTCGTCTTGCAGATCGATCTTTGCGAATATGCGCGGGAAACGGTCATTCGCGGCAGATGCGAAATTTAACCCAGCTGCCCCAAACCAAGGAAACTGTTCCACAGTTTCAAATGTCTTGGCTGACCGAGAGCGTTTCAGCACAATCAGCGGAAACCGGTGATTGGCGGATCGAGTTGTGTTGCCTGCGGCAATCCAAGTACGGCGTCTAGACAAAATATGGTGTTCTGAAATCAGCGGCGCGGTTGATTTCACTCGCAACCTGAGAAAACAGCGCTTCGTGTGGCGATGGATAGTGAACCACGCAGTAATTGATTACTGGCAATTTGGGTTTGGTCAGGATTTCCACCACACGCCCACTTTTAATCAACGGAACAAGGTAGTCTCTGGGGGCGATGCAAACACCACGACCCGCAACCGCAAGGCCAACCATCGCATGGAGGCTATCCACACTAACGCTGTTCCGTGTATTCAGCCCATAGTTGGAGAACCACTCGCGGATGCTTTTCGAGTATCCCGATGATTTTCCCTGCGTGATGAACTCAAATTCCTGTAGTTCGGATATCTCGACCTGATTTGCCTTCGGGACCACCCTTGGGTTGCCGATTAGTGTAATCTCGATACCCGCAATTGTTTGCACACGCGCGTTGGACTGAAACGGCATTTCGGGGACCACAATGATATCTAGCTCTCCGTCTTCGAGATTGCTCAGCAAATTTCTACTCATGTCGATCGTTAGATTGAATTGGGTAGTTGGTTCTGCAGAAAACGAGTTCTCTAGAAACTTCGGCAACCATGTCAGACTTGAAATCTCGGTCACTCCAAGCCTTACCGGCGTGGATGTCATCTTCGAATCTGCGTTGAAAGAAGCCAAGCGTTCGAAGCTGGTCACCGTTTGGCGAGAGAGGCTGACGAACTGCTCGCCCTGTCCTGTGAGGATAGCCTGACGCTTGGAACGGTCAAAAATCGAAAAGCCTATAGAAGCCTCGAGTTCCTGAATCCTCTTGGTAATGGTTGATTGACTCAGATTGAGCCTGCCTGCGGCTCGCTCGAATGTACCGCAATCGACAACCGCCAGCATCGCAATGAGTTGATTGTGGGTAATACTCATATCATTCCCTTTTTCGATGATTACTGATGATAATTAATCACTATAAGTGACCACTGAAATAAGGCAATCTCGAAGCCAACGACCAAGGACAGAGACTTGCCTCTTACCAAGATGACATCCGGTATTAACAATATTCCAACCTCCTGGTTCAGCTGCAGCCATGACCATCGGCTGTATGCTGGGTGGCTAAGCCGACCTGGCAGGGAGGGGTCCGACGTCAACTGCGCCCTGCTTCAACGAAGGATAGCCCGATGATCCAAGATAGCCCCGGGCTCATAGAAGCAATCCGCGATCGCTTTGCCCATGTGGACAACTGTCCCTTTGAGGGGCCACGCATCTATTTAGAAAATGGAGGCGGTGCGCTGACGCTGAAATCTGTGGTGGAGACCTCGGCCAAATATGCCGCTATTCCCGACAATCAAGGACGAAACAACCCTGCAGCGATAGCGCTGGCCAGCACGGTCGAAAAAGCCAAAGCTGACTTGGCCGTATTGATGAACCCGGTCTCAGGTCAATTCATCATGGGCGAAACCGGGACTGAGCTGTTGTTTCGCATGATCCGCACCGCCTGCCTCAATGCACCGAAAGGTTCCAAGGTCATTGGCAGTTCGATTGAACATCCTTCCAGCAGAAGCGCTGCACGCCACTGGGCTGAGATTGCCGGAATGACCTATGTAGAGGTCCCGCACAATGCGTCTACCGGTTCCGTGACCGCCGAAGATTACATCGCTCTGATGACACCAGATGTGGCGCTGGCGACAATCCTGCACGCCTCGCCTGTTACTGGCATAGGTATGGATGTGGTCGCAATTTCCAATGCGATCCGTTCGGTGGCACCTGACTGCCTGATCATTGTCGACGGTATCCAACACGTGGCACACGGCCAACTGGATTTGGCCAGCTACAATGTCGATGGCTATGCAGTTTCACCCTACAAAGTTTTTTCCCGACACGGATACGGGATCGCATGGATCTCTGACAGGCTGACCGCACTACCCCATGAAGCATTGATCGGTGGACCTGTTAGCAATTGGGAATTGGGTACCCGCGACACTGGTGCATATGCCGCGATGTCGGATGTCATCGCCTATTTTGACTGGCTGGGAGGAGAGGTTTCAGAAGAGACTGAACCGCGAAAACGTGTCGAGGCTGCGGGCAAAGCGATCAACAGCTATGAAACTGTGCTGACAAACGCACTGATTAACGGGACAGGCAATGTTCCCGGTCTTCGGGACATGAACAACCTGACCATTCTGTCTGGTGCAGATAATCCGACACGCGAAGGCACGGTGTCATTCGTGGTTGCGGGAGTGGCGTCTTCTGAAATTGTGAGGATCCTGAGAAGTCATGGGATCCGGACTCACACTCGCAAAGCCGATCACTACAGTGGCAACATTCTTGTTCCGCTGAACCTGGCGGACTGTGTTCGAATTTCAATATGCCACTACAACACCATCCAAGAGATCGCTCAGGCATTGGGCGTGATCAAGGGGTTAGCAAGTTGAGCTTTTTTGCCGGCGAAGGAGGGCCTGGGCTGAAAACATCTTTAGGTAGCAAACAGATAGGCAGCGTCTCAAACAGTTGGACGCGTCTGGGAGAAACAAGGTGAGCTTCCGCGATATGAAGTCGCTGAGTTGGATCACCTAAAATCAACAGGAGTAGTCGTTCATGACACAGATCATTTCAAAGTCAGTTCTTACACTGACAGCCATCACGCTGATGGCTCTGACCTCAACCGCCAGCTTTGCTCAGGAAAAATTCATCACAATTGGAACCGGTGGCCAAACTGGCGTCTACTACATCGTAGGTCAATCCATCTGCCGATTGGTTAATCGCGGTACCGCGGAACATAATTTGAAATGCACAGCCCCCTCCACAGGTGGCTCAATTGCCAATATCAACGCGATCAAGGCAGGTGATCTTGATATGGGGGTTGCCCAGTCCGATTGGCAGTATCACGCCTATCACGGCACTTCCGAATTTGAAGGCGCAAAGTTCGACAAAGAACGCGCTGTATTTTCGGTGCACAGTGAACCGTTTACCGTCATCGCCAGAAAGGACGCCAATATCAACTCATTTGATGACCTTAAAGGCAAGCGAGTCAATGTCGGCAATCCGGGTTCTGGTCAGCTAGCAACCATGGAAGTCGTACTGGATGCCAAGGGTTGGACGATGGCCGATTTTTCGCTGGCTTCACAATTGAAATCAGCCGAACAGTCAGCGGCACTTGGTGACAACAAGGTAGATGCAATTGTCTATACCGTGGGGCATCCGAACGGGTCTGCCCAAGAAGCAACGACAACGGTTGAAGCCAATCTGGTAACTGTTGACGGACCCGAAATCGAAAAACTGATATCTGACAATGCTTACTATGCCAAAGCGACCATACCTGGTGGCATGTATGCGGGCAATGATCAGGACATCGAGACCTTTGGCGTAAAGGCTACCTTTGTAACATCGTCGGATGTAGATGATGAAACCGTGTACCAAATCGTCAAGGCGGTATTTGACAATTTTGATCAATTCAAGAAGCTACATCCGGCGTTTGCCAACCTGAAGCAGGAAGATATGATCAGTGAAGGTCTGTCCGCACCTCTGCATGACGGCGCTGTCAAGTATTACAAGGAACAGGGCTGGATGTAACAGGTCGGAGGTCCGGTCCCAGATCTCGCTCTATTGGTTGAAGCTGATCGCGTCGGAGGCGTGATCGGCGTCAATTTTGTTCAGGCTCATCTGGTGCGACGCTGCATATTAGCGCTAATGATCCTCCGCACCACGAATATCCAGCGTTCGATCCGGCCGACCACTCTCAGCGCAAACGGGAGATCGTGCTGCGGAGGATAAGAAGCGTCCCTTTTGAGAACTCGGCTCGGCATCAGCCCTCAATATGAGGTGTCCGGCATCGCGCCAATGTTCATTACGAAACGACCTCACTTGGCTCCTTGGCACCCGCCATGTTTGCAAGGGCCGGTCGCTTCAGTTTGGACGGCCGAGAAAGTCCGCTGAGCCACATTTTATAGGGCAAACACTGCGTGGCGCACGAACGTCAGCTTAATACAGCTGCACTGCAGCATCCAGAAATCCCGCGAAGGGACGGTTCGGGTCGGACGCGTCTACCTTTCAGCGATTAAGAATGTCGGCTTTACCCAATCAGCGTCAGTGATCCGACAGTCAGTTCCCGGCCCCAAACGAGCCGGGCGGGAATGCGCCCTTATTTCGGTGGTTCGTGACCGGATTCAGACATCCCGAAAGCAGCCGTTCGTTGCCGCGTGTTCGAAAGCCGGAGAAGGGCCGGAAAGTGCAATTTCTTGACAGGAGTTCGCATTGGACTGGCCTCTAGCCACCGTCAGCCGTGAATCCGGCTGCTTCGATTGCAGCAATTGCACAGGCTTCATCATTGTCTGACGAGTCACCCGTGATACCCACAGCACCCAACAAGACACCATCGCGCTTTATCAGCACGCCACCCGGCACCGGGACAAGCGATCCCGAGGCCAGACTGTTCATTGCCTGAATGAAGAATGGTTGGGATTGGGCGCGTTCAAAAAGCGCCCGCGAGCCCAGGCCCATGGCGACAGCGCCGCGAGCCTTTCCCTGCGCTATTTCCGGGCGCAAATTGCTCCCGCCATCTTCTCGCAACAGCGCAATGAGAAAGCCACCACTGTCGAGAACCGCAACGGTAAGGGGCTTCATCTTCTTCTTCTTGCGCCATTCCAGCGCAAACGAAACAATGGACTGTGCGGCCTGCATATTGAGTTCCAAGGTTTGGTCTCCCTCGATCAGATGATTGGAATAGCACTTGCCCTGTTGCCGGACACCATCCGGGATCGGCGCCAGATCAAGCCGCGATGACGGCCTCCGAACGGATCAGGTTTTCGATGTCCGCGGTGCCGAAACCCAGCTCCATCAGGACCTCTTTGGTGTGCTGACCCAGATATGGCGCAGCTCGGTTGATCTGTGCAGGGGTTTGACTGAACTTGACCGGGTGTCCCAGTGTTTTGACCTGCCCAGCCTTCGGGTGATCAACCTCAACAACCATCTCACGAGCCAGAGCCTGCGGATCTTCATGCATTTCGAGAATTTCCAGAACCGGCCCGGCCGGCAATTTTGCCTCTTCCATTTTGGAGAGCCAGTTCGCGGTGGTGTCTTTTTTGAGAAAACCATCAAGAATCCGCACCAAAGCAGGCAAATTCTTCATCCGCTGCAGGTTCGAGCAAAACCGCGGATCGGCGTCGAGTTGAGGGGCGGAAATCACATTCAGGAATCTGAGCCAATTGCTTTGATTGGCAGCCCCCACGTTAATCCACCCATCGCTTGTCTCGAAAGACTGGTATGGCGCGTTCAAGGGATGAGCCGATCCCATCGGCCTGGGATTTTCGCCCGTGGCAAAGGCAATGGCGGATTGCCAGTAAGTCTGGACAATTGCGGCCTCGAAAAGGGAAGTGTCAACCTTTTGTCCTTGCCCGGTTTTGAGCATGTTGGCGTATGCCGCGGACACCCCCATGGCCGCCAGAATGCCGGCATTGATATCGGAAATGGGAGCGGCGACTTTCACAGGCGGGCGATCAGGTCCTTCACCAGTGATTGCCATCAGCCCGGCCATGCCCTGGGCAATCAGGTCAAATCCTCCGCGCTCAGCATAGGGTCCGGTCCGGCCAAAGCCCGAAATCTCGCAATAGATCAGGCGTGGGTTGATCTTTGAAAGCTCGTCATAGCCAAGCCCCAGCCGCTCCATCGTGCCCAGCCGATAATTCTCAATCACAACGTCTGCATCCAGCAACAGCTTGTGCAGAACTTCGACCGCCGCCGGATCCTTGAGATTGAGAGCAATCCCGCGCTTGTTGCGGTTCATCATCATGTAGGCTGCGGATTCACCTTCGATTTCAGGTGGCACAAACCTGCGGCTGTCATCACCAGTTGGTTTTTCCACCTTGATCACATCCGCCCCCATGTCGGCCAGCATGAGCCCGCAGACAGGGCCCGCCATGATATGGGCCAGTTCGATGACTTTCATGCCCTTGAGGGGACCGAAGGATTGTGTCATTTGCCCTTCCACTCCGGCTTGGTTTTGCCGAGGAAAGCTTCCATCCCCATGCGGAAATCATCACTCATGTAGCACATCGTGATCAAGTCGGCGTCATCCACCTTTGTGGCCATCCGGTTGCGGCGCATGGCTTCCTTGGTCGCCCGCAACGTCAGTGGCGCCATGCTGCCTATATGATGTGCCAGCTCCTCGGCGCGGGCCAGAAGGGCTGGTTCGTCTGTCAAGATCTCGCTGATAAGTCCGACAGAAAGGGCTTCATCGGCGGTCATCAATCGAGCGGTGAAGATCAACTCCCGAACACGTCCTGCGCCAACCAGGCCAGAAAGACGTGCCAGGTTGGCTGCTGCCAGACAATTGCCCAGCGTCTTTGCGATCGGAAAACCGAACTTCAGATTGGCCGAGGCAATCCGCAAATCACATGCTGCGGCAATTGCTGCGCCGCCGCCGGTGCAGGCACCGTTGATGGCGGCAATGGTCGGCAGCGGGCACCGCTCGACGGCATCAAGAACAGTGTTGATCCGCGCTTCATAATCCAGCGCGTCCTGCGGCGTCTCGAACGCCCGGAACTGGGTCATGTCGGTTCCGGCAGCAAAGGCTTTGCCGCCAGCGCCGGAAAGAACAATCGCGGTCACCGAGCCGTCAGTCGGCGCATCCCGGCAGATCCTGGCGAGCCCATCGTACATGTCAAATGTCAGCGCATTGCGGCTTGCCGGGCGGTTGAAGGTCACCCATAGCGTCTTGCCGCGCGACTCCTCTGTAAGGTCAGGCGTGATCTCGCTCATCGGTAGAAATACTCCACAAGGAACATCGGAACCGCAGGCACGTAGGTACACAACATCAGCACCGCCAGAAGCACGCCGACAAACCAGATATTGACCTTCGAGACCTCCCATATATTGGCCCGGGCCACCGAGCAGGCGGTGATCAGAACCGAGGCGACCGGTGGCGTCTGCTGGCCAATGGCCAGGTTGAGCGTGACAATCAGACCGAAATGGACGGGGTCAATGCCTGCAGCCGTGATCAACGGAATCACGATCGGGATAACGAGAATGATGGCAGCTGCCGAATGCAGGAAGAAGCCAATGATCAGAAAGAAGAAATTCAGAATGAGCAGGATTGCCCATTGTTCTGTCGTGACCGACAGGATGCTCTCGGCCAGTTGCTGCGGAATCTGGGCGCGGGTCAAAAAGCCACCCATCAGGACCGACGCCGCGACCAGCAGCATCACCACTGCGGTCTGAATGCCACCGTCCAGCATTGCGCGCCGCAGATGCTTGACGTCCAGATTACGATACCAGGCCGAAACCGCCATTGCTGCCAGCACCGCCAGCCCGGCGGCTTCGGTCGCCGTGACGAACCCGCCAAAGATGCCGCCGAGGATGATCACCGGCAGGGTAAAGGCAGGCAGTGCGTCAACAAAGGTTTCGCGAACCCGTGGCAGGTTGAACAATCCTTCGGTTGGGAAATTATAGCGTTTGGCAAAAAACCAGGCAACACCCATCAGTCCCGCGGCCCCGAGCAGACCAGGCACCACACCGGCGACGAACAGCTGTTCGACCGAAGTGTTGGCCGAGGCCGCGTAAAGGATCATCGGGATGGATGGTGGAATGATGATTGCAAGCGAGGCCGAGGAAGACGTAACTGCCGCCGAGAATTCCTTGCTATAGCCACGCTTTTTCATTTGCGGGATCAGGATCGAGCCCATGGCAGCGACATCCGCAACAGCCGAGCCGGAGATTTCGGCAAAGAACAGCGACACGCCGATGTTGACCATGGCCAGCCCGCCGCGGACAAATCCGACCAGGCTGGTGACAAAGTTGATTAGCCGGTCGGTGATGCCGCCCGCGTTCATGATCGCACCCGCCAGCACGAACATCGGGATCGCGATCAGCGAGAACTTGGTGGATCCATCGTACATATCGAGCGCAATGGTTACCAGGCTGCCGGTGCCTTCGGTCACCACCAGTCCGATCACGCCGCACATGGCCAGCGCCACGGCAATTGGCACGTTGATGCAGATCATGATGACCAATGCGACAAAAATTGCGGCCATAAGCATCAGATGCGATCCTTGTTTTTCTCGAGCTCGGTTTCGACCTCTTCCTCGATCTCGGCATGTTCCAGAGATATGCCCGCCATTGTGAGCCTCCAGTAATTTGGCAGGCTCAGGATCTGGCACAAAATGAACAACAGCGCGCCGATCGGAATCACCGATTGCGTGAACTGCACCGGAACCCAGGTCAGCGAGATCAGATTGTCGCCTTGAAGCACCTCGAGCACCTGAAACCCGGCTCGTGCCATAAGAATGAAAAACAGCAGAACGACGGTTTCGCCTGCAAGCAGTGCCGCCAAACGGAACCTGTGGGGTAGCTTCAGCAGGACTGTGTCAAAGCCGATATGGCGGCGGTGAAGTGCAGCCAGCGCCGATCCGTAATAGGTAATCCAGGCCAGCATGATCGCGGCCACTTCGTCGTACCAGGAAAAGCTTTGCCCAGCCAGACGGGCCAGCACCGCGATCGTAACGACAACGGTCAGAAGCACCATGAGCGTGATCGTGATCCATTCCAGCAGCGCGCTCGGAACCGCGATGATGCGGGGCAGCAAGGTAGAAGGGGGCTGAGCCATTAGGGGCCTTTATCTCGGGTAGGTTGGGGAAAAATGCCATAAAGGCGGTGTCGCAATGCGCAATGGCCGGGCGGCAGCAATGTCGCCGCCCGGCTAAGTCTCTTCAGCCTGGGTTTGCAAGCCCCAGCACCTGATCAATCATTTCCTGACCGCCCTCGACCTCTGCGGCGAAGGCATTGTAGATAGGTGCCGATGCCGCAACGAAAGCGTCCTTGTCGGCCTCGTTCACCTCGACTCCAGCGGCCTTGATCACGTCCAGCAGCTCTGTTTCCAACCGCGCTGCTTCTTCATAGGTGTAGTCCTGCGTCTTGTTGGCACAGTCGATCAGGCCTGCCTGAACATCCTCTGGCAGCGCCGCAAAATGCTTCTGCGAGCCGACGATATAGGCAGGCGTATAAACGTGCCCGGTGATCGACAGGTATTTCTGCACTTCCTGGAACTTCGCCGACGCGATCTGAGCATAGGGATTTTCCTGGCCGTCCATAGTGCCCGTCTGCAACGCGGTGAACACTTCCGAGAAGGCCATTGGCGAAGGGTTGGCGCCATATTCCTGGAACATCTTGACCCGCCACACGCCGCTTGGGGTGCGCAGCTTGATGCCTTTCAGATCGTCAGGTACGTTGATCGGGCGGGTGTTGTTGGTGATGTGGCGAAAGCCGTTCTCGGCTAACCCGAGGATATGATAACCATTTGCCTCGGCTGCTCCTTGGAATGTGTCCATCATCGCATCCTGCACCCGCCGCATGTGGTCACGGTCTCGGATGATGTAGGGCATCTCGAAAATGCCGAACTTGTCGTCGACCGAGGACATGATCGAGGACGGCAGTGAAAAGTCGACCTGACCCAGCTTCAGCTTCTGCAGGAGCTCTTTGTCATTGCCAAGCTGCGAAGAGCCGAAGGTCTGCACTTCAACCTTTCCATCCATCGAGCTGTTCGCGCATTCCGCGAAATTGTTGACGCTGGATTCAAACAACGATCCAGGGTTGCCGACGTGGCCGAATTTTAGCGTTATGTCAGCGGCATAAGCGCTGCTGGCAATTCCAATTGCTGCAGTTGTTGCGAGCATTCTTGCGATAAATTTCATAGTTCTTCCTCCCAGTAGACTATTTAGATTTCGTCAGTTTACTCCGCCGCAATGCGTTATGCGTTCACCTCGTTAAGCAATTCCATTGCAGCACTTACGCCCCCCGAGTTATGGGGAACGTCCGCCTTTTTCAGACCCATTTCCACTCCAGACAGAGTGGCCATCAACATCAGGTCGTTGAAATCGCCGAGATGGCCAATCCGGAACACCCGGTCGGCCACTTTGGACAGGCCGTTGCCCAGCGACATGTTGTAATGCTTCAGGGTTTCCGCCCGGAACTGATCAGCACTATGCCCTTCGGGCATGAGAACGGCGGTCAGCACGCCACTTTCCTGGCCCTGTTTTGAACACAGCACGTCAAGCCCCCAGGCCCGGACAGCAGCGCGGGTCGCCCTTCCATGGCGTTGATGCCGTGAAAACACGTTGTCGAGCCCCTCCTCATGCAACATGTCGATTGCTTCATTCAGCCCGTAGAGCAGATTGGTGCTGGGTGTGTAGGGAAAGTACCCGGTCTTGTTGGGGCCCACCATGTCCGCCCAATCCCAGTAGGAACGCTGCAAGCCCGCTGTCTTGTTGGCAACCATTGCCTTTTCGCTGACCGCGTTGAACGACAGTCCCGGAGGCAACATCAGACCCTTCTGGGAACCCGACACAGTCACGTCGACACCCCATTCGTCATGATTGTACTCAAGCGAAGCAAGGCCGGAGATTGTATCAACCAGGAACAATGCAGGGTGCCCCGCATTGTCGATTGCCTTTCGAATGGCGGCAATTGGAGAGACCGACCCGGTCGACGTTTCATTGTGCACGACACAGACGGCTTTGATTTCATGCGCCTTGTCTTCAGCCAGATAGGCTTCGATCTGGTCAGGGTCTGCGCCACCGCGCCAGTCACCCTCGATAAATTCAGGCTTCAGCTTCAATTTTTCTGCGATCTGTTTCCACAAGGTCGCAAAGTGTCCAGTTTCAAACATCAGCACCCGGTCACCCGGCGACAGCGTATTCACCAGCGCCGCTTCCCATGCCCCTGTCCCCGACGATGGATAGATGATGACATTCCGGTCCGTCTTGAAGATCGTCTTCAGGCCATTCAACGCTTGCATTCCGACTTTCGCGAAATCCGGGCCGCGGTGATCGAGGGTCTGTGCCGAGATCGCCCGCAGAACGCGTCCAGGCACCGAACTCGGTCCGGGTATCTGCAAGAAATGATGTCCTGTCTGTCTCATGTTCCCCCCGGGATTTTGTCCGCGCCTCATCCGGTCAGGTTGGCCTGATCGGGGTCATGCATAATCTTTGTCGTTGTGCAGATTACATTTTGAATTCATAATTATGTCAATCAAAATCTCGTCTCCATGATTTCTGACCAGGTGAATTACGTGTCGAACATCGCTCAAATCCTTTCCAAGCGCGTGCAGGGCGACATCTTGTTCGACCGGTTTTCTCGCGGTCGTTATGCAACCGATGCCTCTTTCTACCAGATGATGCCGCTCGGAGTTCTGTGTCCCAAATCCGAAGATGACATCAGCGCGGCAATCGATATTGCGCGCGAACAGGGCGTACCAATTCTGGCCAGGGGCGGCGGCACGTCGCAATGCGGTCAGACCGTCAACGAAGCTTTGGTTTTGGACAACACGCTGTATTTCAATGACCTCCTCGAACTCGATGTCGAGAACATGCGCTGCGTCGTGCGTCCCGGAATCGTTCTGGACGAACTGAACCGAGCCCTGAAACCACATGGGTTCTGGTTTCCCGTTGATGTTTCCACTGCGTCGCGGGCAACAATCGGCGGCATGACGGCTAACAATTCCTGCGGCGGCAAGTCGCTTCGCTACGGCATGATGCGCGACAATGTGCTGTCAATTGATGCTTTCATGGCAGACGGCAGCAAACACAATTTCGGCCCTGGCAACGTCGACCAGTCCGACCTCTACAAGGCGCTGTCCGCTGACCTGCTGGCGCTGGGCGCCCGGGAGGCAGCCGAAATCGACGCCCGTTTTCCAAATGTGATGCGCCGGGTTGGGGGCTATAACATCGACGCCCTGGTTCCCGATGCCGCCCCCAACAACATGGCGCATCTGCTGGTCGGATCAGAAGGCACACTTGCCTATTCGTCCGCGATCGAACTCAGGCTCTCTCCGCTGATTTCAGGCAAGGCCGTCGGCGTCTGCCACTTCCCGACATTCTATCAGGCCATGGACGCGGCGCAGCATCTTGTCACCCTGATGCCCCAGGGCGTGGAACTGGTGGATTCGACCATGATTGCGCTGGCGCGCGACATTCCAATGTTCCGAAAAACCATCGAGAACTTTGTCACCGGAGATCCCGAAGCCCTCCTGCTGGTGGAGTTCATCGAGGAGGATTCGGCAAACAACGCCGTCAAGTTGCGTAAACTTGAAGAGATGATGGGCGACCTCGGGTTCTCGTGGTCGGGAACGGGCAAGCAGTGGGGCGGGGCGACTTCGGTTACCGATCCGGTTCTGCAAAACCAGATCGCCGAGCTGCGAAAATCCGGGCTCAACATCATGATGTCGATGAAAACCGACGGAAAACCGGTCTCCTTCGTCGAGGATTGTGCCGTCGAACTGCCGGATCTTGCTGAATATACATCAGGCCTGACAGACATTTTCGAAAAACACGGCACCAAGGGCACCTGGTATGCTCACGCCTCCGTCGGCTGCCTGCATGTCCGCCCGGTTCTCAATCTCAGGCTCGACAAGGACGTCAAGACGATGCGCGCCGTGGCCGAGGAATGTTTTGATCTCGTTGCACGCTACAAGGGGTCTCATTCCGGCGAACACGGCGACGGTCTTGTGCGGTCGGAATTCCACGAGAAGATGTTCGGTCCGCGGATGGTCGCGAATTTCGCTGAGGTCAAGAAGCGGTTTGATCCCGCCGGCCTGTTCAATCCGGGAAAAATTGTTTCCCCGCCAAAGATGGATGACCGGCGGCTGTTTCGCTACGGACCGGACTACGCGGTTCCCGACATGCATACCGAGCTTGACTGGTCCGAATGGACCGGCAGCGGCGGTGGCTTTCAGGGCGCCGTCGAGATGTGCAACAACAATGGCGCCTGCCGCAAGCTCAAGGGCGGCGTTATGTGCCCGTCCTTCCGCGTCACCCGCAAGGAAAAGGATCTGACCCGCGGACGGGCAAACACCTTGCGGCTGGCAATCTCGGGACAACTTGGCGCCGATGCGTTTGCCTCAGATGAAATGGCAGATACCATGAAGCTGTGTGTGTCCTGCAAGGGATGCAAGAGCGAATGCCCCACAGGGGTGGACATGGCGCGCATGAAGATCGAAGTGCTGTCCGCACGCGCCAGGAAAAACGGCCTCAGTCTTCATGACCGGCTTGTGGGATTTCTGCCACGCTATGCGGTCTGGGCTTCAAGAATCCCTTTCCTGATGAACTTGCGTGACCAAATTCCCGGCCTGGCAGGACTGTCGGAAAAACTGACCGGCTTCACGGCAAAGCGCGCGCTGCCGCATTGGAGTGCCACCCCCTTCAAGGACAGCGAGCTGGAAGACAGTCCGGCACCACAGGCGGTGCTGTTCGTGGACAGCTTCAACCGCTATTTCGAGCCTGAAAACCTGCGTGCTGCGATTCGCGTGTTGCAGACGGCGGGCGTATCGCTTGATGTGGTTAAAGCTGCTGACGGCGATCGACCCCTTTGTTGCGGGCGGACGTTCTTGTCCGTCGGGCTGGTCGACAAGGCAAAGGAAGAAGGTCAACGTCTTGTCGAGGCATTGCTTCCCTATGCCGAAAAAGGTCTGCCCATCATCGGCCTTGAGCCAAGTTGCCTGTTGACATTGCGCGACGAGATCCCCGCACTCTTGCCGGGCAAGGAAACCACGCTGATTGCAAAACACGCCTTCATGTTTGAGGAGTTCATTGCCAACCAATCCGCAGATCCATCTTTCAATCTGCCATTGAAATCTCCCTCTTCGAAAATCGTCCTGCACGGCCATTGCCATCAGAAAGCAATGAATGTGATGTCGAGTGTTGAGAAGGTTCTGGCGATGTTACCGGATACGACGGTTCAAAAGGTGGAATCAAGCTGCTGTGGCATGGCAGGTGCCTTCGGCTATGGCATAGACACCCATGAGATATCTCTGCAAATGGGTGAGATGGATTTGCTGCCAGCGGTACGCGCTGCAGACTCCGATGCTATCATTGTTGCCGACGGAACGTCTTGCCGGCATCAAATCGCAGACAATACAGACCGCAAATCGTTACATGTCGCCCGACTTCTCGACATGGCACTAAAACAGGATGTCTGAGACGAAATGACCGATACCAATGTAATTGAACGAAGGTCACTTCATCTCGAATTGGTGGAGCGCATTCGTCTGCTTATCGTCGAAAGTCACCTGAAACCCGGGGACAAGGTGCCTGAAAAGGACCTTTGCGAACGCTTCCGCGTCTCCCGCACACCAATGCGCGAAGCCCTCAAGGTTCTGGCAGCCGAAGGTCTTGTCCGGCTGGAACCCAATCGCGGTGCATGGGTGACAGTGGTCACTGTTGACGAAGTGGAGGAAGTGTTTCCAGTTCTGGGTGCTCTTGAAGCATTGTCTGGGGAGCTCGCCTGCACCAACATCACCGATGCAGAGATCAGTCACATCCGCTGGCTTCACGACCAGATGATGCAAAGCTACACGGACAGAAATCTGGCGGACTATTTCAAGACCAACCAGGAAATTCATCGAGCCATTCTCTTGGCCGCAAAAAACCAGAGCCTGACAAATACCTGCCAAGCACTGTCAGCGCGGATGCAGAGGGCCCGCTACGCCGCCAATTTATCGGAGGAACGCTGGGCCGATGCAGTGAGCGAACACGAACAGATAATCCAATCACTCGAAGCCCGCGATGGAAATCAATTAAGTCGAATTTTAGTTCAGCACATGAAAAACAAGCAGGAATCAGTCGTGAAGTGGCTGAGAAAAACAACCACTGACCAAGAGACATCCGCGATCTGACCGCAGATAGAATACCTCGCCAAATATTTGGAATAATCCTTACGCCTTCATTGATGCAACATCTTTGCGCTGACCGTGTTGACACAAAGTTGGCGCAAGCCCCAACGCCTGATCCGCGAGGCAATTTTCTCCCAGCTCGCGTCCCCCGCACTAAGGAGCTCAAAAAAAGCGACATGCTCTCCGGCAAAACGCTGCATTGGACGCGGTCTTTGAATATCAAGAGCAACTCTCACAATGTTTCTTGCCTGTGCTCGTAATGTTTCATGCTCGTCATGCAGCAAGCTACTGCGGTATTGGGTGCGATTTCCGAACGCGTCAAAGCCAAGTTCCGCCCGGAGCCGCGGGATATCTGACCTAAAGTGTGAACAGGCTCCGGTTTGACACACAATGGTCCACTCCGTCAGCTATCGTTGCAAACTCATCGTGGGGACAACAACGGTAGCCTCCATGCCCCGCGTCTGGCCGACAATCGGCGAGACAAGTTCAAACCTGCAATCCGCACGTTCTGCAATGGTGCGGACAATGGCCAGTCCCAACCCGCTTCCCTCTGCGGACCCGGAACCACGTTCAAACCGGCGGGTCAGGCGGGCGAGGATCTCCGGCTTGATCAACGGGCTGTCATTTTCGATGGACAGTCGTCCCGATGCCGAAAGCCTGATCTTGACGGGCGATCCGGGTGCGCCGTGCTTGAGAGCGTTCTCGATCAGGTTGCGGCACACGATGCCGAAGGCATCGGGATCAATATCGGACATCACCGGATGGTCTGGCGGAATGAAGTCGATCTGGCTGCCCCATGCGGTCCGCTCGAAATCGGAAACGATCAGGCGCAGCACCAGGCTCAGGTCTGAATACCTGCCTGTCCGCAGCCGCCCCCCTTCAGCGCGGGCAAGCTGGATCAGCTTCTCCGACAGACGCGTCAGACGTTTCAGCGTCGTCTCGATGTCGGCTGCACGTTTTGCCGCGACAGGGTCGGATGTTTCACTTTGCAATCGCTGCGCCTGGGCAATGGCGCCGGCCAGAGGCGTGCGAAGTTCGTGGGCTGCATTGGCAGCCAGGCTGCGTTCCGCCTCGAAAGCGGCGTTCAGCCGTGCAAGCAGATCATTCGTTGCCACGGCGATGGGCACAAGCTCACTGGGCAAATCAAGATTGGAAGTTGGTGAGAGATCATGCGCGCCGCGGCTCGCCAGAGCGTTTCGGAGCTGTCTGACGGGTCGGAAGCTGAAGCGAACGGCGCCGAAGATTGCCACCAGGCAGAGCGGTATGACGACCAGCAGCGGCAGTCCGAGGCCAAGCTGCATCTCGCGCGCCATCGATGCCCGGTGATCAAGCGGCTCGGCCACGGCAATGGTGAGGCTTTCCTGCAGCGCTGCCTCATAATAGAGCCTGTGGGTGGCCGACTGCCGGAATCCGACGCCGTCGTAAGGCGGAAAAATCGACGGGTCGGCGGCATGAGAGCTTATGAGCACGCGTCCCTGTGCATCGCGCACGATGTAGGTCAGGAACTCCGAGTGCTCTCTGAGGTTGGCGATCCGCTGCGATAGACCTTCTTCCTCGCGGTCGATGATGTCGATAACAGCAAGCGGCAACAGCCTTTGTGCGGTCTCTTGCAAGGCGGAATCAAACACCTCGTCCATTTCCTGGCGCAGCAGTGTCGCAGTCACTGTCGCTGTAATGATCCAGAGGAGCGTCACACCGAGCCCGATGAGGATCGCCAGCCTTGCCTGAAGCGAACGGGGTGCCCTCATGTAGCGCCCAGCCGATAGCCGAGGCCCCGCTCCGTCTCGATCACGGAACGGCCGAGCTTCTTGCGCAAGCGGCTCACATGCACCTCGATCGCATTGCTGTCGATCTCGGTGTCGAAGGAATAGAGCCGTTCCTCGAGTTGTGGCTTGGAAAGAAGCTGCCCCGGACGCTGCACGAAGGCCTCGAAAAGCACCCATTCACGCGCCGTCAGTGGCACCATGCGGCCGTCCTTGCGCAGGCTGCGGGCGGCAAGATCTATCTCCAGTTCCCCAAACTTGATGATGGGATTTGGATTGCCGCTGTAGCGCCGTGCGACGGATCCGATGCGTGCAGAGAGTTCGGCAAGATCAAACGGCTTGACCAGATAATCATCCGCCCCCGCGTTCAATCCCTCGATCCGGTCAGAAACCTGGTCGAGCGCCGTCAGAATGATGACCGGGGTGACATCGCCCTTGGCGCGAAAGGCCCTGAGAAACGGAATGCCGCGCCCGTCTGGAAGCATCAGGTCGAGCAGCACCAGATCGTAGGCTGCAACAGCGACCGCATCGCTAGCCTCATCAAGCCGTTTGACCCAATCCAGCGAATGACCGTCAGCAGCAATCTGGTCATGGACGGCCGAGCCCAGAACCGTGTCATCTTCAATCAGGAGTATGCGCATGCTGTTCGCCCGTGTTGTTCGTGCACTGTCTCGCATAGCCAACTGACGGCAAACTTAAGCGCCCTGCTGTCCATGTTCAGCCCGCTGTCAGTTTAGGGGTGCACATGATCCTTCAAGAATCTATTGCAAGGAGTATGGGGTATGAGAAGGTCACTGGCCATTCTGTTTGTTTTCGCATCTCTCGGCGCCCCGGGCCTGGCCCGCGCCGACGAGGATGATTGCACCGTGCCGATGGCGCATTGGCAGCCGCGCGAAGCGGTTCAGCGCGTCGCGGCAGAGCAGGGCGTCACCGTCCGCAGGATCAAGATTGATGACGGATGCTACCAGATCAATGGTCGCGACGTGTCCGGACGGAAAGTCGAGATCAAGGTCAATCCGCAGACCTTGGAAGTGATTGATATCGAATATGACGATTGAGGCTTTGAGAAATGCCGACGCCGCAGCGCCGCGGTTTTGTTCCTGACGCCAAGCTGAAGCAAATAGGTCTGTGACGTCAGTAAACGATAATGCTGAGGGACGAGGTTCCGGGTGTCAATCAAATCAAAGGAGACACCCATGAAAACCACCCTTGCCATCCTGACCGCCACCACGGCGCTTGCCGCTTTCCTCGCGATGCCTGCAGTCGGCGCGGACCATTCCAATCGCATCGGCGATTCCGACCAGTTGATGACGATGGATGACGCGTCACCCAAAGATCGGGGCTATCTGCTCGCCAGCAATGACGACGATGATCACAGGTCAAAAACCGGCTACGGTTCGGATGACGATGACTACGATGACGAGGACTACGATGACGAGGACGAGGACGATGACGAGGATGATGATGATGATGGTGGCCGTGCAGGTTCAAAACCTGTTCCTGCCGGTTCCGTATCCCCCCCTGACAACGGTCTCTTCGATACCGGCGCAGCCTCGCAAGTTCAGGTGAACTGACCCAACCTTCGGCCTTCGCTCTCTTCAGCCCCGTCATCGCTTGCCGATGACGGGGTTGCTTCGTTCCAACCGTCGGTCAGCCGTTTCCGGAAAGCTGACGGCAAGCTGAAGCGAATTGTTGCGGTTGTTAAGGAAGGCATCAGACGCGCGGCCCATTGACGGGGCGTCTGATCAACCCGTGGAGAAAAATGATGAAATCAATCCTGGCAGCACTTGCCATCACCACCGCGCTGACACTTCCCGCGACCGCCTGGGCACGGCCTGTCACCCTCGACACAACGCTGAAGAACTACAGTGGCAATGGCGCCTATCTGGCGATCTATGTGACCGACGCCAAGGGTGTCTACAAAGGCAGCCTCTGGATGGCTGGCGGCAAGTCGAAATATTATCAGCATCTGAGCGACTGGCAGCGCGCCACCGGCGGAAGCCTGTCGGATATCAACGGAATCACCGGTGCCAGTATCGGTTCGGGCCGCAAACTCTCGATCACACTCAACCTCGCTGACGCGCTCTTTGATGCCGGCTACCAGGTGCATGTCGATGCCGCCGTGGAAGACATGCGCGATAGCCCATCCGAGGTGGTCGTCCCGCTCACAACCGCTGGCGTCGGCAAGGCAACAACAGGCCGTCGCTATATCGCTTCATTCGTTTACAAGATGTGAGAGCAACCAGCATGATCCGCTCCCTGCACCGATGGCCCGGCCTCATCGCCGCAGCCCTTCTCCTTGTCCTCAGCCTTTCCGGCGTCGGGCTGTCGGTCTTTCCGGCACTCGAGACCGTGACAGCGCCTGCACAGACGGAGGCCGGGCTCACTGTCGCTGACCTGACAGCCCGGGTTCTGGTCACTCATCCGGATGTCGAGCAGATCAAGCGTGCACCCTCGGGGCGGATTACCGCCTACTGGTTTGACAACGGCACGCCGGGAGCTGCTGTTGTCGACCCGGCGACCGGCCTAGATGCCGGCTCTGCCGACGCATCGACCGTTGAACGCTGGTTGAAAAACCTGCATCGGTCGCTGTTTCTGGATGATTCAGGGCGAATCGTTGCGGCCATCGGAGCGGGCGCCATGCTTGTGCTGGCTGTTTCGGGAACTGCACTCGTTGTTCGCCGCACGGGCGGCTGGCGCCGGATATTTGCACCCCTGAAGGGCCCATTGTCCGGCCGGTTGCATGTGGAGATCGCCCGTCTTTCAGTCGTTGGACTCTCGCTGTCATCGGTGACCGCCTTGTGGATGACCGCCTCGACATTCGGCTATCTGCCCGAAAACAATGTGACGCCACCGATCCCCAACACCGTCAGTGGTGAGAGCGGGTTTTCAGTGACGGACATTCAGGCCCTGCGTACCACGCCGCTGTCGGCGCTGCGGGAACTGACGTTTCCCTACCCTGATGATCCAACCGACGTCTTCACGCTGAAAACCGATGCCGGACAGGGTTATATCGATCAGGGAACCGGTGCGCTCCTGGCCTGGGTCGAACCCGGAACGTGGGACCGGATATCTGAAACCATCTACATGCTGCACACCGGCCAGGGCGCCGCAACACTCGGCCTTCTGCTTGGGCTGATGGCGCTCGGAGTTCCGCTGATGGCGGTGACCGGAATTATCGTATGGATTGCAGGACGCCGCGCCCGGCCGAAGCTGCACGGTAACGTGGTGGCTGGTCATGCTGACACGGTCCTACTCGTGGGCAGCGAGGGCGGCAATGTCTGGGGCTTTGCAGCAACGCTGCAGGCGGTACTGACGGCAGCAGGGCAAAGGGTTCATGCGGCGCCGATGTCGGCATTTGCGCCCGATCGCTACACAAATGCTGCCCGTATCATTGTTCTCGCCTCCACCTATGGCGACGGCGTCGCGCCGGCCTCGGCGAGGGGATTTCTCGATCGTCTTGCCGCCTTGCCCGCGCCTCCGGCCATGCCGCTCGCGATCCTGGGTTTTGGCGACCGCAGCTTTCCGGATTTCTGCGGTTTCGCAAAACAGGTGGAGCGCGCGGCCGAAGCAAAGGGCTGGACCGCTTTTTTGCAGATGGACACCGTCAACCGACAGTCGCCGCAGGATTTCGCCCGTTGGGGCCATTTGCTCGGCGCAGCTATGAGCCTGCCTCTGGAACTCGATCATCAGCCAGTGGCGCCCAGGACGTCGGCCCTCACGCTGATGTCGCGTCGCGACTACGGCGCCGATGTGCAGGCACCGACGGCAATCCTCCGCTTCGCCCTGCCACATATCCCTGTTTGGCGTCGGATAACCGGGTTGGGCGTCTCCCGTTTCGCTGCAGGAGATCTGATCGGAATCGTGCCTGAAGGATCACCATCGCCACGCTTCTATTCGCTGGCTTCGGGCGACAAGGACGGCTTTGTTGAAATCTGCGTGCGCAAGCATCCCGGCGGCCTGTGTTCGGGACAACTTCTCTCGCTTGAACCGGGGGAGGCCATTCAGGGCTCCATTCGTCCCAATCCGGGTTTCAGGCCTGCGTGTGGCATAAAACCAGTGATCCTGATTGGCGCTGGCACCGGCATTGGGCCACTTGCCGGATTCGCGCGAGCCAATACACGGCATCAGCCGATGCATCTGTGGTTTGGCGCCCGCCATCCCGACAGCGATTTGCTCTATCGCCCGGAGCTTATCGACTGGCACACCGATGGCAGGCTGACCTCGGTCGCTGCTGCCTTCTCCCGGACGGAAGCGCGCACCTATGTTCAGGACATTCTGCGCCGGGACCGGGCCAGGGTTGCACGGTTGATCGCCAATGGCGCGCAGGTTCTGGTCTGCGGCGGCCGCGACATGGCGGCCGGCGTTGCCGAAGCAATGACGGACATCTTGGCTTCGCAGGGCCTGACCCCTGCAATGCTGAAAGCGGAGGGTCGATATGCCGAAGACGTTTACTGATCTCAAGCGCCACGCGCTCAATGGCGAAACCATGGGCACACGCTGGTCCGCACTGTTTCACAAGCCTGCCGAATTCAACGTAGCCCCGGTTGCCGCAGCGATGGCGGCGGCGGTGACCGAGGTGGATCAGCAGATGTCCATCTGGAAACCCGACAGCGATCTGATGCGCTTGAATGCTGCGCCGCCGGGTGTCTGGGTCGAGTGTCCCGAACATCTGATGATCGTGCTGGAGATGGCGGTTTCGATTGGCCGGGCGTCTAGCGGAGCCTTTGACATTGGCGTGGGCGATGCGGTTTCGGCCTGGGGCTTTGGTCCGGCGACTTTAGACCCGGCCCGTATTCAGGCAGCCCTGTCTGAACCCAGACGTCCGACGCACGACATTCTGGAGCTCGACCTGCCCGGACGGCGCGTGCGCAAAATCGCCCCGGTTATGCTGGACTTGTCAGGCATTGCAAAGGGCTACGGCGTAGACCGCCTGACTGATGTCGCGAGGCGCTTTCAAATCTCCGAGGCGTTACTATCCATCGATGGCGAGTTGCGGGGAATTGGTCTCCAGCCTGATGGCTTGCCTTGGTCAATCGCCATAGAGGACCCGGATTTTTCAGTTCGGAAACCGTTGGCGATTGTGGCCTTGCAAGATGCCGCCGTCGCGACTTCGGGCGATTACCGTCACTGGATTGACGTCGGCGCGAAACGATTGTCCCATACCATGGACCCGGCGCGCGGTGGGCCACTTGCCGAGGCGCCGGCTTCGGTCACCGTCATTGCCGAGACCTGCATGGCTGCTGATGCTTGGGCAACAGTGCTGATGGTGAAAGGCAGCCGTGAAGGCGCGGAATTGGCACGTCAAATGCAGTTGAACTCCCTGTTTGTCGAGCGCGAAGGCGATGGTCTGCGTCAAACACCCGTCGGACCATTGTTCGAGCCCGCGGACCGCCACCCAATAGTGGTCCGCTTTTAACGTCTGCTTTGGCGCCTCACGATCTCCGGTTCAGGCCAAGCCCCTGCTTTCGCGACGGCAACACGTCTGACAGGCGGTGTAACCGCCGTTTACGTTCAATATGGCAATCGCGCCGGCCGGGCCGCTCTGCTACCACCTGTTCATCAGCAATTTGGAGCTCTTGAACATCCTGAAGTCTGGTTTCAGCGTCCACCCAGACCCAACTTCCCGCCGAATATAGCCGTTTCCCCCTCGCTATAATTAACTTAGCAACACGCTCGCTGCGTCAGCGAACACGGAGACCACATTGTCGACCAAGCCCTACAAGAACAGCCGCCTTGCCCAGTTTGTCACCAGGCGTGTCAAGGAGCTGAAATCCCGCAAGACCCAGACCCAGATCGCCGCCGAGGCCAGCTTCCCCAATCCGACATGATTTCGATGATCAAGAGCGGCGCATTCAAACTCGCCCTCCATCGCGTTCCGAGCCTGGCCACTGCGCTGGGGTGCGATCCGGCTTGTCTCGTCCTGATGGCACTCGAGCAGATAGAGAACCCGACCACTGCAAATGCCATACAACGCATCTTCCGGACGGCCGTCACCGAGAACGAGGGCGACTGGCTTCGCGCGATACGGGAAGCCAGTGAGAACACTGTCACCGGTCATTCATTGAAGTCGGTGAGCACGATTCTGGACAAATACCTTGCCCGCACCCGCACGCTTGCAGGAGAGGCTATCACCCGGTTTGAGAACGCAAGGAGCACAGAATTTGCAACCCGGCTACAAACCACGGAGCAAGAAGACGTAGGGACATGAGCTAAGTCATTGAAATAAATGGCGCGCCCGAAAGGATTCGAACCTCTGACCCCCAGATTCGTAGTCTGGTGCTCTATCCAGCTGAGCTACGGGCGCGCGCTGCAGGTGTCGTTTGCCTGCGAGGCGTTCTCCTAAAACGGACTGCGGGGGATTGCAAGCGCAATTGGAGAAAAAAGCGACGGCTGCAGATTTAGTCAGCGACAGAGGCGGTTTACCGGACCCAAGTAGCCGCAATGGGTATTCACCATGTCCGGATGGAGCAGGCCTGCCGAAAGCAGCCCGCCTGGCAGCAAGCACGCATTTATCGACCATCCGCCGTGTAGCCACGCTTGAACTGGCTGTCGGGCTTGGACGAGGCGCTGCAAAGCCAATCGGCTCCACGTCAACACTGCCGGGCCTGCTGTCTGCACAATGGGCGCTGCACCCATGCAGTCGCTCGCAGACGAAGCCAATTGACGGCACCCTCAATCGCAGGCTGCGCATAGGGCCTTGCCGTGCAAGCAGGCACCGCGAGAACTGCTGCACGTCTTTTCGCGAAACATGCTTTGGGAGTGTCAGGCTTCATCGGCAATCAGGCGCGGGCGCGGAACTTGTCGAAGGGGACAGGCTGATCAGGCAACTCGATGCGGAAGGCGGTGCCCTGGGTCACCGTTTCGTCGAGCGCGATCGTTCCGCCATGGGCTATGACCAGTTCACGGGCAATTGCCAGCCCCAGCCCGGTGCCGCCGGAGCGTGCCGAGCCACGGAATGGCTGGAACAGGTTCTCGCGGGCTTTGGCGGGCAGTCCCGGACCGGTGTCGGCAACACGGATCTCGACCACCAGGCCCTGGCGGCGGGCCGAGAAGGTGATACGGCGAACAATGGCGTCGTCGCCGCCTGCATCAGCCTCGAGAGCTTGCACCGAGTTGCGCGCCAGATTGTAGATAGCCCTGAACAGCTGCTCGTTGTCGGCCTCGATCTCGATATCCTCATCCAAGTTGAGGACGATACTGATATCTGCGACGGTCTCTTCAGTGATGACGTCCCTGACCTCGCCGACAAGCGCGGCGAGATTGATAAAGCGGCGGCGTGGTGCCGCCTCGCGCGCCTTGCCATAGGCGAGAACCTCACTCGAATAGGAGACGGCGCGGTCAATGGTGCGCAGGAGTTTCGGCGCAAACCGTTTGACCATCGGGTCATCAATCGTCGCCAGCCGGTCCGACATCAGTTGCGCCGAAGTCAGAATGTTGCGCATATCGTGGTTGATCTTGGAGACCGCAAGGCCGAGATCGGCAAGGTGGCGCCGCTCCTTGAGAGTCTGCTGCAGCCGTGTCTGCATGGCCGCAAGGTGCCCCTCGGCTGCAGTCAATTCATCAACCGCGGCAACGGGCACGATGATGTTTTTGGGATTTTCCGGATCTTGCGAGAATGCCTGCATGTTGTCAGTCACCCTTTGCACCGGTCGGAGCAGCAACCGGTTGATGGAGAAGAACAAGAGGCCCGCAGTGATCATCGAGATCAGCACGGACAGAATGAACACGTTACGTGCATAGATAAGCATATCGTGGCGCAGTTGCTTGTCCTCGAAGACCAGTTCGATCTGCATGTCGGGGGCATCGCCGATCGGGCCGTAGACGCGGATCACCCGATCTCCGCCAAACAGGATGGTATCGAAAGCATCACTGATGGCGCGAACCGGCGTAACGTCGGCCAGATTGTATTGATGTGTGACCAGCGGCGGCATATCCGCGCTGACAATCAGCCGCGTTGTTCCATCCTTGCGTAAAACGATCGACTTGGTGCCAGTCGCCAACAGCGTGTCGTTCTGGATGTCTTGCGGAAGCTCCATGGCATTGACGCCGTCGACCACGATTGCCGCGGCGGCGGCCGTGTTGAGCCTGTTCTCAAGCAGGCGCAGCCGTGTGTTGGCGACAGAGGGCACAAAGATCAGCACTTCGGCGATCATGACGAACAGGACCGTCAGCCACAACAGCTTGGAGGTTAGGCTTCTCGGCCTCCACCACGGGATTTCTGTCTCAGTATGAATGCCCGCCATTGTCTGCCCTTTCGTGCTCAAATATTATCCAAAGCGCCTGAGGAAGCGCACGATCCGGCGCACGTATGGTTTGCGGGTCATGGGTGTATAATAGGAAACCGCAGCGCGTTTTCCAATCTCGGCCATGGTCGGATAGGGCGGAACATAACCGCGCACGTCCTTGAGCGTCATGGAGTTGGTTACCGCAAGCGCCCACATGTTGATCATCTCGCCAGCGCCAGCGCCCGCAATGGAGACACCGAGTATGCGGGTCTTGCGGTCGACGACGATCTTGATCAGGCCGGTGGTCTTGCGCTCGGCCTGAGCGCGATCGTTCTCGGCATAGGGCCAGCGCAAAATCGAGATCCGGCCACCATGACGCTTTCCTGCCTCTTCCTCGGAAAGCCCGACATGGGCCAGTTCGGGATCGGTGTAGGTTGCCCAGGGAATGATGTCGCGGTTTTCTTTCGCTGGCACGCGGAACAGGATCTGCTGCACCACCAAGCCTGCATGATAGCCGGCGACATGAGTGAACTGCAGACCGCCGGCAACGTCGCCGATGGCATAGATGCGGCTGTTTGAGGACCGAAGATTTGCGCCGACCTTGATGCCGCGCCGGTCATGCTCGACACCGGCGGCATCGAGCCCCAGCCCCTCGACATTGGCGAGGCGACCTACAGCGACCAGCACATCGGAACCATCAACAAAGCCTTCGCCACTCTCCGTTTCAAAATTGACACGAACTCCGGTCTTGCCGCGCTTTTCGACCGAGGAGACCTTGGAGCCTTCATGGATGGTCACGCCCTCGGCACGAATATTCTCAAGCACAATCGCGGCCAGTTCCGGATCATCCTTGCCAAGCGCCCTTTCGCCCTCGACCACGGTAACCTCGGCGCCGAGCCTGCGGTGCGCCTGAGCCATTTCCATGCCGATCGGGCCACCTCCGATGACGATCAGGTGTTTGGGCGCGCGGGTGCGGTCGAACAGGGTTTCATTGGTCAGGTAATCGACCTTATCGAGACCGGGGATGGGTGGGACGAAGGCCGATGAACCGGTGGCGACGACATAGCGTCGGGCACGAATTTCGGTTGGGCCGGCCATCACGGTGGTCTTGTCGACAAACCGCGCCTCGGCCTCGATCACGTTGACACCCATGGCGCGGAAACGTTCGACCGAATCATTGGGGGCGATGGCGCCGATGACAGAATGAATGTGATCGTGAACCTTGCGGAAATTGACCTTTGCCTCGCCAGCAGTGACGCCAAAGGAAGGCGCCTGGGCAATTGCGTGTGCGTGCTTGGCCGCGGCAATCATCGCCTTGGATGGTACACAACCGTAATTGAGGCAATCTCCGCCCATCTTAGCCTTTTCGACTAGCACAACATCAACGCCGAATGCGGCGGCGGCGGCGGCAACGGAGAGGCCGCCGGAGCCGCCGCCAATGATGCAGATATCAGGTGTCAAAGGGCTGCTCATGAGATGTCTTTCCAAATGTGTGACCCGCAAAGGTATATCGCGTTTGACCGGCTTCAGGAACGGTTGCGAAACTTGCGGATAATGGTGGGGATTGCCGCGACGATCGCAAGTCCGGCAAATGCAATGGTGATCTCTGGCGTCACCAGATCGGATATCGAGATTTCACGCCCGGCAGCGGCGACGATGACGCTATCTAGCCCCTGCCCCAGCCAGGTATAGGCGAAGGTGCCGGGAATGATGCCGAGGAAAGTCGCCGCCACATAAGTGCGCAGCTTTATATCAAAAAAGGCCGGAGCGATATTAATGACAAAGAACGGAAACACCGGCGCCAGGCGCAGCACCAGCAGATAACCAAATGCATCCTCGGCAAAGCCGTCGGCGAGTTTGGCCGCAAACGGCCCGGCGCGCTTGCGCAGCACATCACCAAAAGCCGATCGGGCGGAGAGGAAAATCGCTGCGGCACCCGTGGTGGCGGCAAAGACAGTCAATATGCCCCCAATTAACCATCCGAACACGAAGCCCGCGAAAATCGTCAGGATCGAAGCGGCAGGAAAGGCAAATGCCACGGCGACGGCGTAGAGTGCGAAGTAACCCAGTATCGAAGCAATGCGGTGATCGGCGACAAACCCCTTGAGTGCTTCACGCTGCTCGGCGAGAACGGTCAGCGTAAGGTACTCCTGAACACCAGTTGCATAGGCTGCCACAAGGCCTGCCACAATGATTGCCAATGGCAGGTAACGCCGCCAGGTCGCGGGCTTGTCCGTGTCTGTATCGGTCTCACGGGAGTTTACCATGGCTTTGTCCATCTGCTCGTTCACGGCGTGCGAAGTCATGCAGGGTCTCCAAGTTCGTTGCTGCGGCTCGCCGGCCGCCAATTTGTTTGAAGAATGAATAGAGACGTGCGGCCTTTACCGCCAATGACAATCCCTCGATAATTACCAAACTCGCGTGAGCCTGAAGCTGCTAATTCTCACGACGACGTGAATTCCACGTCAATGGCCCTAAATTGCGTTGATGTTCCAATCATAGTCATAGCCGGAAATCGAAGCGGACTCTATCTCCGCTGCCTTCTGCGGGCCCGCAAAGGATAGCCAGTGGTCCTTGAGCTTTGCCTTGCCGCCGAAATCGGAAGCATACCAGGAATAGATCTTGGAGGCCGTGATGCGGCCCTTGTCGACCTTCACACCGCGTGGATGATTGATATAGGCGACCGCGTTATGACGCAGGAGCACGTCAACATTGGCGCCGGTGTAGGCGCTGGCGGCGAGATTGGGGCAAGAATAGGAAGCGCAGTTGAGGCCATAATGGGACATCGGATCATTGAAAATGGCGCGAACGATCTCGTGCTCGACATCATCAAGCGACAGCTCGATACCGCTGACGGTCAGGAGTTTTGCTTTCCAGGGTCCGGAACCGAAAAGGAACGAGCCACCGAGATTGATCTTCTTGATCGAAGTCACCGGAAAAGCCTCGGCGACGACTTCGAGGGTCTTTGCGTTGTAGAGATTGATCCAGAAAGCGTGAGCTTCGTTGCGAGACAAGGAAGCAGGATTGGCCGCTTCCAATGAAGCCAAGTAGGCGCGCAGCACCGCCAGATTTGATTTCACTCCCCGATAGTCGACTCTGTTGTAACCGTGAGCATCGGATTTGACGTAGGCCTTGAGAAACGCATCAAGGGCTGAATGATCCATCCCGGACTGACCTTCTGGACGAAATCCAGTCAAGGCGGCGGATGCTCCCAGCGGCTTGAGGACCACCACTGCGGCCAGGCTTGAGGACCCGGCAATGAGGTTGCGGCGGTTAAGGTTCATATTTTCGATTTCCCCAGCTCAAAACTTTTGCGAAGTGTCGAGTGAGGACTTGGCGCAGGGCTGGGCTTGAGGCAACAGCAGCAGGCGAGATGTCACCGACTTGTGAACCGACGTGACCGGCCATTCGCAATTCCGGGCGGTCGTACGGCGACAATCTGGATAAAGCCGGCTTCGGATTTTTGTGTCAGCATCGGATCGTTGTGTCAGCACAAGCCAAACCGGTCGGCTGATTGACTTTTAACCGTGATCGCGCCTATAAGCCACTCGTCCGTGGAAGCTTCCGGTTTCCGGGAGCGTGTTTTCACGGACTGAACACCCAAACCAAGTTGTTCCAAGAAGGGCCGCACACCGCGGTATTACAATAATATGCCAAAGCGTACTTACCAACCATCCAAGCTTGTTCGCAAGCGCCGTCACGGCTTCCGTGCACGTATGGCCACCAAGGGCGGCCGCAAGGTCATCCAGGCTCGCCGCGCCCGTGGGCGTAGCAGTCTGTCGGCTTAATCGCTGACGACAGGCCCGCGAAGGACTACGATCGCGTGGCACAGGACGATATCATCAAGAAACCCGGGCGGCTTAAAATCCGGCCGGATTTCCTCGCCGTGCAGAAGGGCAAACGCCTGCGCGGACCTTATTTCTTGCTGGAAACCCTTGACCGGGGCGACCCCGACCAGGCCCCGCGCATCGGCTTTACGGTGACCAAGAAGCAGGGCAACTCGGTTGAACGCAACCGAATGCGCCGACGCCTCAGAGAAGTGGTGCGTCACATGGCAGGGGTTCCATTCAAGCCCGGACACGACTATGTGGTGGTCGCGCGCAGGGATACGCTGAGCGCGTCGTTTGACGGACTGGTCACCGCGCTCACCGAGCGGGTGAACGAATCCACCAAACAGAGACGACCCCAGCAACCGCGTGTCGACACTGATCGACGCACCGGACAACACCAGAACACCAGGCCGTCGCAGCCTGAACATCAGGATTGATTGATGGAAAACAATCGCAATTATTTCGTCGCAATTCTGTTGTCGGTGCTTGTCCTAGTCGCATGGCAATTTCTCTACGTTTCTCCAAAGATCGATCGCGAACGGGTGGCGGCCGAAGCCCTGCAAGCCCAGCAGGCGGCGCAGGCCCCTGCGACCAACAACACGACAACTCCTGACGGCGTGAGCGGATCGGCGCCTGGTGGCGACGTAGCCATTCCCGGTTCGACGACCCAGGCCGCAGGCATGACGCGCGAAGAGACTGTCGCCCAGACCGGCCGGATCACCATCGACACGCCGTCGCTTGCGGGCTCGATTAACCTCTCCGGCGCGCGTATTGATGATCTGCTGCTCAAGGAATACCGCCAGACTATCGATCCAACGAGCCCCAACATCACGCTGTTCAGCCCGGCTGCGATGGCCGACGGCTATTTCGCGGAAGTGGGCTTTATCGCCGAGGCGCAGTCCGGCCCGGCTCCTGGTCCCAACACGGTCTGGAGCGCTGCAGCTGGACAGACATTGACGCCGACTACGCCGGTAACGCTGACTTATGACAATGGCGAAGGCCTTGTGTTCACCCGTGTCATATCGGTTGACGAACACTACCTCTTCAGTTTCGAGGACACCATTGCCAACTCCGGTGATGCTGCTGCTTCCGTTGCCGGCTACGGCCGCGTCACGCGCTTCTTCAAGCCACAGACGCAGGGAATTTATGTTCTGCATGAAGGTCTGATCGGCGTTGTCGGCGAAGAGGGACTGCAGGAAATCGATTACTCCGATGTCGAGGACACCCCGGTCATAGCCCACGCCAAGGCGACTGCCGGCTGGATGGGGATTACCGACAAGTACTGGGCTGCAGCGCTTATCCCGCCGCAGGGCGCGGGCTTTGAGACCCGTTTCGCCCATTTCACCGATGGCCGCGCGCGCTACCAGTCGGACTTCAAGACCGACACGATGGCAATCGCGCCCGGCGGCAGCGTGACATCCAAGACGCTGGTCTTTGCCGGCGCCAAGGAAGTTCCGGTGATCGCCGAGTACCAGGAGCAGAACAACATTCTCAATTTCGATCTGATGATCGACTGGGGATGGTTCTACTTCCTGACCAAGCCAATGTTCTGGCTGATCGATTACCTCTACAAAATGTTCGGCAATTTCGGCGTCTCGATCCTGGTCACCACCGTGATCGTCAAACTGATCTTCTTCCCGCTGGCCAACAAGTCGTATGTGTCGATGGCCAACATGAAGAAGGTGCAGCCGAAGCTCGAAGAGCTCAAGGCCAAGCACGGCGACGACAAGATGGCGCTGCAGCAAGGCATGATGGAGCTCTACAAGAAAGAGAAGATCAACCCGGTCGCCGGCTGCTGGCCAGTGCTGTTGCAGATTCCGGTGTTCTTCTCGCTCTACAAAGTGCTCTACATCACCATCGAGATGCGGCATGCGCCATTCTTCGGCTGGATCAAGGACCTCTCGGCTCCCGATCCAACCTCGCTGTTCAACCTGTTTGGCCTGCTTCCCTATGACGTGCCATCGTTCCTTCTGATCGGCGTCTGGCCACTGATCATGGGCATCACCATGTTCATTCAGATGCGCATGAACCCGACACCTCCCGATCCGACCCAGGCGATGATCTTCACCTGGATGCCCGTTGTCTTCACCTTTATGCTGGCGACGTTCCCAGCCGGTCTGGTGATCTACTGGGCCTGGAACAACACGCTGTCTGTGCTGCAGCAGGGTGTGATCATGAAGCGTCAAGGTGCCAAGATCGAGCTCTGGGACAACCTCATGGCCCTCTTCAAACCCAAAGCCAAGAAAACCTGACCGGCGAACTGGAGGCGGCGCAATGACCCAACTGTCCGCAGACCCGGCCGAACAGGCCGCCAAGGAACTGTCTGCCACGCTGTTCTCCAAGCCGTGGGTGTTCATCCGCGGCGTGCCGTCGCTCAAGTTCCTGCCGCCTGAAGGCCCGCCGGAAATCGCCTTTGCCGGCCGTTCGAATGTCGGCAAGTCGTCGCTGATCAACGCGCTTGTCGGTGTCCACGGACTGGCACGGACATCAAACACGCCAGGCCGTACCCAGGAACTGAATTATTTCGTTCCTGCCGGATATTCGGGCGACGAAGGCGACCTGCCACCGATGGCGCTGGTCGACATGCCGGGCTACGGCTACGCCAAGGCACCCAAGGACCAGGTCGATCTGTGGACCAAGCTGGTATTTGACTACATGCGCGGCCGCTCGACGCTGAAGCGGGTCTACCTGCTGATTGACAGCCGCCATGGACTGAAGAAGAACGACGAAGGCGTGATGGATCTGCTCGACAAGGCGGCCATGTCATACCAGGTGGTGCTGACCAAGACCGACAAGATCAAGGAAGCCGGCGTGCCGCGCCTGATGTCGGAAACCGTCGCCGCGCTCAAGCGGCGGCCCGCCGCCTATCCGGAGATCATCGCCACGTCTTCCGAAAAAAGCTCCGGCATCGCAGATCTGCGAACCGCGATCGCACTGGCGATCACGCTGTGACGCGCAAGCCGTGCGCTTGATAAAACGCACGGCTCTCACTCATTTCCAAATTTCTACGCAGCGTCTGAAGTCTTCAGGCGGCTTCAGCCGGTTTGAAGTTCAGTGCAAGACCGTTGATGCAATGGCGCTTGCCGGTTGGTGCAGGGCCGTCATCGAAAATGTGCCCGAAGTGACCGCCGCAGCGGCGACAGTGCACTTCCGTGCGAACGGAGAACAGCGAGCGGTCTTCCTTGGTGCGCACAGCTTCGTCCTCGGCCTGCCAGAAACTGGGCCAGCCGGTGCCGCTGTCGAACTTGGTTTCAGACGAATAGACCGGCAGATTGCAGCCGGCGCAATGGAACTTGCCCTTGCGTTTCTCGTCATTGAGGGCGCTGGTGAAAGCACGCTCGGTGTCTTCCTCGCGCAGAATGGCATATTGCTGCGGTGTGAGTTTTGCTTTCCACTCCGCTTCGCTGAGCATGATTTCGAATTCACCTTCCGACGCGGTGGCTGTGGTCCGGCGGCCAAACACCGACAAGGCCACGCCGGCAACACCAGCAGTCAAAAGCGCACGGCGGCTCATCTCTGTCTTGGTTGTCATCTTGTCTCTCCTCTTGGTGATCGAAATGTAGGTCATTGGCCGAAAAAGCGCCAAGCACATGTCTTCACTTGCCCGTGAGTTGCCTCCCGCCCTGTGAAGGGAGAGAGGCGTCCGATATGGTCCGCCACATCACGATGCAAGGGGCTGCGGCGTACCCGGACATGGCGTCATGTCTTGGGAGGCGTGCCGTCAGGTTCAGCCCTTGGGCAGAAGCACCTTGTCGATGACGTGAATGACGCCATTGGACTGGTCCACATCGGCGATGGTGACATTGGCGATACCACCGGTCTCGTCTTCGATCATGATCTTGTCGCCCTGATAGGTAACGTTGAGCATGCAGCCGCCAACGGTCTTGACCGGGTGTGCGCCGCCATCATCGTCAACCATCTTCATGATTGCGTCCGACATCGCGTCAGCTGCTACGACGTGGCAGGTCAGAACCTTGGTCAGCTGGTCCTTGTTTTCAGGCTTCAGCAATGTGTCTACGGTGCCTTCCGGCAGAGCGGCAAAAGCGTCATTTGTCGGCGCGAACACGGTGAAGGGGCCTTCGCCCATCAGGGTGTCAACCAGGCCTGCAGCCTTGACGGCGGCAACCAGCGTGGTGTGTTCAGCGGAATTGACAGCGTTTTCGACAATGTTCTTGTCCGGGAACATTTCAGCGCCACCGACCATCTTGTTACCGCCATGGCTTGCGGCGAGGGCCAGGCTTACGCCCGAGAGGAGAACAGCAGTGGCGGCAATGGAGCGAAGAGTATTTTTCATAAGACAGCCTCTTTGTCGGTTTGCAGGCCGGATTATCCGGGCCTTTGCTCACCCGCCACGCTTTGTTTGCGGCGGTTAAAGAGGAAGACGGGAGCGTTTCACCAAAAGTTTCAGGAAGGCGAAATTATTTTTTGGACAGTGCGCCGGACAGCACCACAGGCCCTGTCGCCACGCCTGTCGGCGACCCACCCAGCGGCTCGACACTGACAGCCAAAAGCGCGCCATCGGATATCTGCCCGACCAGGGTCTGGTCGAGCACGAGGCGCCCACCACCACCAGGAACCAGGCCAAGCGAAACCGGAGCACCCTCACCCGGCACCAGCCACAACTCGAGAGACTTGCCGTCATCGGGCGAAAACGCGGCAGGGGTAATGGTGAATGCGCCATCTGCCGGATCGAGCGCAGCGATCAGGCCGATCGAACTGCCCGGCGCGCCGAGCTCGGCAACAAGTTCTGGTGTTGTCCCCGGATTGATGATGCGCTGAATGTCAGCACTGAACAGACCGATGCTCGCAAGAGCGACCGCCACGAAGGCCATGCTGCGCCAGAAGACCAGCGATCCCCAAAGACCGCCAGCCGGTTTTGCTGTTTCGGCAAACAGGCGGGCATCAATCCGGGCCTTCACACCCATGGGTGGCGTGACTGGTTGATAGGCCTCGTCAAGATTTGAGAGATCCGCCTGCCAGGAGGACACAAGTGTCGCGAAAGCGCTGTCGCGGCCCATGCGCTCTTCGACCATGCGACGGTCGGCAAGCGGCAACACGCCAAGCACGTACTCGCCTGCGAGCGTGTTGTCGTCGGGTTTTTGCGCACCGGTGCTCATCAGTTCATGCACTCTCTCAGTTTGATCAGGCTGCGCCGCAGCCATGTTCGCATGGTGTTGAGCGGCACCGCATATTGCTCTGCCAGCTCCAGATAACTCAAGCCCTCCACATAGGCAGCCACTACTGCAGCAGCCTTGTCCGCTTCCAACTCCCCGAGACAGCCGTCAATACGCCGGCTTTCACTGCTCGAGACTGCGCGCGCCTCCGGGTCCGGCGCAGAATCGGCGACATCGGGCGCGTCATCATACTCCAGTGTTGCGGGCTGGCGCGCCCTGATCAAGTCAATCGCCTGATTGCGGGCGATGGTGACAAGCCAGGCCATGGCAGATGCCTGGCCGACACGAAAGCTTCCGGCCCGGCGCCAGATACGGACGTAAACTTCCTGAACAGCGTCTTCCGCCTGGGCCCGGTCCTTGAGAATACGGAGCGCGACACCAAAAAGTTTCGGGCTCGTTTGCGAATAAAGCGACGAGAAGGCCACTCTGTCGCCCAGCGCAATGCGCGCGATCAATCCGGAGAGATCATCTTGGCTCATGTTGGAACTGGTTTCTCCGCTCATCAGGTCAGTCAGTATCGGTTTCACGGTCCGTTGATACCTGATACGGCTAAAAACCCTGATTGGATGTCACGATCATTGATGCGGGGACGGATTGCGGCTAAACAGCGCCGGACCTTTTGCCTCTTGTGCTCATGCGAACCGGGACGCCATGCCAATGTCTGACACTCCTAATGACGATGCTGCAACTCAGGCCCGCCTGCTGGCGGAAGCCCTGCCCTTCATGCAGCGCTATGAGAACAAGACCGTGGTGGTCAAATACGGCGGCCACGCCATGGGCGACCCGGCACTGGGCAAGGCCTTTGCCCAGGACATCGCCCTACTCAAGCAATCGGGCGTCAATCCGATCGTGGTGCATGGAGGCGGTCCGCAGATCGCTGCAATGCTGGGCAAGATGGGGATCGAATCCCGGTTCGAGGGCGGATTGCGGGTCACTGACGAGAAAACCGTCGAGATTGTCGAGATGGTCCTGGCGGGCTCGATCAACAAGGAAATCGTCGCGCTGATCAACGCCGAGGGCGAATGGGCCATCGGTCTGTGTGGCAAGGACGGCAACATGGTCTATGCCGAAAAAGCCCACAAGACGGTGATCGACCCCGATTCCAATATCGAGCGGGTTCTGGATCTGGGCTTTGTCGGCGAACCGGTGGAAGTCGACCGTACGCTGCTTGATCTCCTGGCAAAGTCCGAAATGATTCCGGTTCTGGCGCCGGTGGCTCCTGGCCGGGACGGGCATACCTACAACATCAATGCCGACACCTTTGCCGGTGCCATTGCAGGTGCCGTCGAGGCATCGCGACTGCTGTTCCTGACAGACGTGCCGGGCGTTCTCGACAAGGACAAGAAGCTGATTGATGAGCTGACTGTCAGCGAGGCCCGCGCCCTGATTGCAGACGGCACCATTTCGGGCGGCATGATTCCCAAGGTGGAAACCTGCATCGAGGCGATCGATCGCGGCGTGAAGGGCGTGGTCATTCTCAACGGCAAGACTCCGCATGCCGTGCTGCTGGAACTGTTCACCTCACACGGCGCGGGGACCTTGCTGGTTCCATGAGCACGCGCCACCTTTGACAAGCCCTGAGTTGCCGGAATTCATCTGCAGATGTTCTGCGCCGGATCGCACCGCCGCGCACCTGCTGATACACCGGTCAAGCCTGTCGTCACACCCAGAATGCTGTCACCAAGGCCCTTGCCAAAACGACGGGATTGGGCATCAAATGTATCGCGTGCTTTAGGATCAATAATGGAAATCGGGGCCGAAATCACCATGCCCGCAGCAGAGCCGACGGTATTGGAAACAGACATTGCCGTGGCGCCCAATTCTGCGCCGAGACCGAGATCCTGGTCGGTGACAGCCTGGCCATCGATCAGCCGCTGCCCCAGCAGTTTCACAACTTCCGGACTTTTTGCGAATTTTGTATGGTTCAGACGGTCGCCACCCTGCAACGCCGAAAGATCCAGTACCGTGATTCCTCCACGCTCGAGTTCCTGACGATAGACCGGGTTGTTGATGTCGATCTGGCCTAGCCTGTCGACATTGCCGGAGATCCGGCGCGACAGGGTCAATGCGCGATCATCCTTGGACACAAACACCGTGAATTTCGGCCGCTTCTGCCCCATATCAGCGATTTGCTGACGAAAGACGTCAACATCAAGATCGGGTGAGGCCAGGATGACATTGCTGATCTTGGAAGGCACGCCGCCGTTTCGGATTGCCATCTGACGCAAAGACTCCACTGTCAGCCAGGTACCCATCGAGTGCGCCAGAATGGTGATGTCCTTGATTTCCGGCGCGGCCGATGCACCAGCCAAAAGCGCCTCAAGCGCCGAGCGGGAATAGTTTGTGCTTTCCTTGTCATAGCCGTAATCGAAGACAGAGCCACGCGACGGCCAGGTGAACAACACCGGAGTGGCGTCGGTCTTGCTGTCATGGGCAATCTGGGCAAAGCGGTAAACCGCGCTTTCATAGCGGGTATTGAAACCATGCACGAAGATCAGCAATCGCCCGGAGGGAGACTTGTTGCGCTGATACCACGCCTTCACACCCTTGACAGAGGTAAACTGGCTTGCCGACAGCGTGGCAAACTCGCGCGACGGATCAGCTGGCAGTTTCTTCGGCCACTGCACCTCGCCGACCTTGCGTGCGGTTTCGGGGGGGATCGAGACCACAAGTTCATTGAAGTCGATCGCATCGCCGCGCTCGCCGGAGTAAAGCAGGCCCGGGTTGTCGGATGGCGCGCGTGTGGTGGCGACCAGGAGCGAGATTTCCGCCGCATCCCGCGCTGTCTGGGCAACCGGTGACAACACGCCTTCCGGCGGGCTGGCGCATCCAGCCAGGACCAGTGCGACAAACATGGCACCTGCCCGAGCCCTGACCGGTATTATCGAGACCCGCAGAAACAGGAAATGGAAACGCAGGGCGGGCATAAACAATCCGTTCGGGAAAGAGACAATACCCGTCGCCTTTCAGGCGCGTCGATCGTCCGTCGTGCAGGTCAGACCAGCAGCAGAACAAGTATCCCGGCTACGATCAGAATGCAGCCGACAATCTCAAGCTTGTTGACGTGTTCCCTGAATATTAGCACTGAAGAGGCAAATGTGAAAATCATTTCAACCTGAGCCAATGCCTTGACAGCGGCAGCGGTTTGCAGGGTCATCGCCATGAACCAGCCGAACGACGCCGTGGCGCCCACCAGGCCGACCAGTGCCGCGATTTTCCACGCGGCGCGGACACGACCCAGTTCTCCTGGCGCCCTGAACCACATCCAGACCAGCATGACTATCGACTGCAGCACGATGGCCGCGAGCAGCGTAAGAGCGGCCTGCATCATGAAATTCGGACCGTTCAGCGATAGCGACGCTCCGCGATAACTGACAGCGGCCAGGCCAAAAAAGGCGCCCGACGCCAGCCCCAGAGCGGATGTGCGGGAGAACACAGAGCGAAGCAGCGCTGAAGTGCCGGAACCCGAGCGGGCGACGGAGATCAGCACGACGCCAACAAGACTGATGGCGATGGCGACCAGAGTGCCTGCGCTGAGCTGATCCCCCAAGAATATCAGACCGAACAATGCCGCCTGGGCTGGTTCGGTGCGGGAATAGGCGGTGCCGACGGTGAAGTTGCGATGGCCGAACATCTGAATGAGCAATGCCTGGCCGCTGATCTGCGCCAATGCCGCCAGGACCACCCATCCGGCAAAGCTGGGATTGGGCCGGGGCACCTGATAGCCCATGCCGAAAGCCAGGAAGCCCACGAACATCAGAGCGAATGGGACTCCGAACCCGAAGCGGACAAAGGTCGCCCCCGTGGTGCCCATCACCCCTTTGAGATGCTTTTGCAAAACCGAGCGGATATTCTGCAAAAAGGCAGCGGCAATGGTTATGAGAACCCAGGTTTCCATCCTTGCAAGACTGTCCTGTACCGGTGAGAAAGCGCTATGTGCCGCCTTGCAAAATGATCGAAGGCGGCCCTGTCACAGAGAAATCAACGATCTAGCAGGATCGAGCATGTCGCGACAAGGGCAACGCAGACCTTATCCGACATCACTGTAGCGCTTTGAAGAGAGGCATGTACATTATCCGATCATGTACCCGTTTGAACGCGACATTAGAGCGTCGTTCGATTAACCAGACCCATTCTGTTGGCTCAAACGTGGCTGTTCCACAAGAAGGGCGGCGCAGAGCGATGCGGCCCCCCTCTCAGGCCGTCCGACGCAGTGGATAGCCACGTTTGAGCCAACCCGAAGGGCCGCAAGCTTTCAAGTGCGGCAGAATGCGTCTGATTAATCGGACGACGCTCTAGGCTGCGCGGACTTCCTGTTCAGCAATAAGTGCCTGATTGCGACCGTTGCGCTTTGCCTCATAGAGCTGACTGTCAGCTGCACGCATCACTTCCTTGATGCTTGACTGCGGGCTGAAGGGCGCGCCGCCGATGCTGACTGTAATTTTCAGCTGCTTGCCATCGGCCGTCGGCAGAGAAATCCGCTCGACACTTGCGCGCAGACGCTCTGCGGTCGCCACGGCATTCGTCCTGGTTGCCCCGTGAAGCACGACAGCGAATTCCTCACCACCAATGCGCGCCCCCAGATCGGTGCCCCTGACCGAGCTTGAGATGGCTTGCCCGACCGCGAGCAAGGCGCGGTCTCCAGCGTCATGACCATGATGATCGTTGATTAGCTTGAACCGGTCCGCATCGATTATCAGCAAGTAGCCCGAATCCGATTTGCGCTTAAGTTCGGACAAGCGGGCAAGGAATTTGTCCCGGTTGGCCAGGCCAGTCATGCTGTCGTGGCTCGCCCGATACTCGAGATCCCTGTGCGCATCCTTGAGTTTGGCGTGGACCTCGAAGAGGCTCTGATGCGCTTCGCCGAGTGCGTTGTGCGCGGATTCGAGCTCCAGTGTTTGCCGGTAGAAAACAAATGTCGCGCAGGGCGTGATTGCCAGTGCGCAACAAGCCGCGATCGTAAGCCCCAGTGGCAGCCCCTCGGTTCGCTCGGCCATCCACATGATAAAGCTGGTGATCAGCAACGACAAAACGACCGTGACAATCGTCAGAAAGACGATTTTTCTGATCATTGCACGTGAAACTGTCGGCAGGAAGCCGGTACTCTGCATTTTCAGCTCATCCTGATATCTCGTCGCGCGTAAAATAGCGGGATAGTTTTGACAGCGGGTATACAGAGTAGGTAAATCTGCCGTTTACATTCGGTGGCAGTGTTCCATGTTGAACCACAGCGACCATTTCCACGACCAAACAGAGGTTTTCATGCCCCATAAATCGGCCTTGCCCGATCCCGCAGCCTTCGCCCATGTGAGCGAATGGGTATTCGATCTCGACAACACGCTTTATCCGCGTCAAACCGACCTGTTTTCGCAGATCGACATGAAGATGACGGCCTATGTCCGTGAACTGCTCAACCTCGACCATGACGCCGCACGTGGCATCCAGAAGAAATATTACCGCGAGCACGGCACCACGCTAAAGGGACTGATGCTGCATCACGGCATTGACCCGAATGACTTTCTAGAGAAAGTCCACGACATCGACTACTCCTGGGTGAAACCAGATCCGTCGCTTTCAGCCGCGATCAAAGCGCTGCCGGGTCGCAAATTCATATTTACCAACGGCGATACGCCGCATGCGGAGCGCACCGCTCAGGCGCTCGGGATTCTCGATCATTTCGATGACATCTTTGATATCGTCGCTGCAGATCTCATGCCCAAGCCTGCACCTGAAACCTATGACCGGTTTCTCTCCAAGCATGGCGTGCACAAGGACAAGGCGGCGATGTTCGAGGATCTTCCGCGCAACCTGCTGGCGCCGCATGCGCTGGGCATGCGCACGGTACTGATTGTGCCGAACAATCTGGATGTGGTTCTCGACGAAGTCTGGGAACACGAGGGCAAGGACGGAAAACATATTGATCATATCACCGACGATCTGGCGACATTCCTGAGCCGTGTGGTTTCGTGATGATCCGGGAGCGGGTGGAATAAGCCTCGCTCCCGACCTTTCCAAAGTTTAATCTACATTACAGGGCTTTAAGTGGTTATCGAGGGCTGCAGCAACCACATTGAGTGGGCACAAGACGATCCCCTCGTTAAAGGAAACCACTCATGAAAAAGACAATTTTAGCCACTCTCGCCGCAGCTCTTATCGCCTCCACCGCTGCACCGGCCTTTGCTGCAAAAAGCAAGGGCGATGGCCCTCGCCACGGCCCGCGCATCGAGCGCCTGATGGAACGGTTTGACTCCAACCAGGACGGCGCTGTCATGCTCGAAGAAGTCTCGGCGCATCGTCTGGCCATGTTTGAAAGCGCTGATACGGACAAGTCCGGCTCGCTCAGCCAGGATGAACTCAAAGCCTTTGGCGAGTTGCGCAAGCAGCAGCGCGACGAGAGTCGCGAAGAACGCCGCGCCGAGCGCAAGGCCTTGAAGGATAGCGCCACTGACGACGGCGAAAAGATGGGCAAGCGCGCCGACCGTGACGGCAAAATGAGCAAGCGTGGCGACCGCGATGGCCGGATGGCCGGCAAGCGTCATGGCGAAGGCCGGGACGGTCAGCGCGGCGAGATGCGCATGGAGCGCCTCGACGCCGACAAGAACGGTGAGATCAGCCTCGAGGAATTCACCTCGGTCGACACCAAGATGTTCGAGCGCTTTGACCGCAACGGCGACAAGAAGATTGATGTCACCGACTTCTACCGCACCGCCAACAACAACTGATACTTCAGATCAGTTGAAGGCAGAACCAGGCCGGGATCATTCCCGGCCTGGTTTTTTATGTCAGCGGGGTGATCTCGTAGTGGTTGGCAATGATCGACCAGGCTTCCTCAGCCGTATCGACAAAGTTTAGCAGATCGAGATCTCCTGGCGAAATGGTGCCGAAATCGGCCAGCGCCTGAAAGTCGACGATCGAATTCCAGAACTCCGATCCGAACAGGATCAGTGGCACATGCTCCATTCGGCCGGTCTGGATCAGGGTGAGTGTTTCAAACAGCTCGTCCATGGTTCCAAAGCCGCCGGGGAAAATCGTGATCGCCTTGGCGCGCATCAGGAAGTGCATCTTGCGGATGGCGAAATAGTGAAAGTTCAGGCTGAATTCCGGTGTGACATATTCATTCGGCGCCTGTTCGTGCGGCAAGACGACATTGAGACCGATCGATGCTGCGCCAACATCGTGGGCACCGCGGTTGCCCGCTTCCATGACGCCTGGTCCGCCACCGGTGCAGACAACATATTCCTGGCCATTGGTGGTCAGAGAATGGTTTGAGCAGATCCTGGCGAAGGAGCGCGCTTCATCATAATAGCGCGACGCGGCGGTGAGGTTCTTCATCTGCGTCTCGTTCTTGGCGGCCCATGGTTCCTTGCCCGGCTCGGGGATGCGGGCGCCGCCGAACATCACCACCGTCGAGCGGATGCCTGCCTCCATGAGGATCATCTCAGGCTTGAGCAGCTCCAGTTGAAGACGAACCGGCCTGAGTTCCTCGCGGCACAGGAAATCCCCATCAGCATAGGCCAACCGGTAGGCCGGAGACATACTTTGAGGGGTCTTGGGCTGGCGGTCGGCGCGCAGTTTGTCCTCGCGGCTGTCGGCGAGCGGATCCCAGACCTGGTTTGTTCGTTTGGCATTCATCTGCAAATTCCTGTGTGGCGTTGCCGAAGAGACCGGAATTGACCCCGCGCCCTGCCTCGCTTAGGAGAGATGCAACGGCGCTGGCGGTCCGGCTTGATACGGCCATGACCGCCCACACTAGACGTTGAACCTTAAGGAATCGCCACGATGAAACATGATTTGGCCGCTCTCGCCAGCACGATCGAAACCGCATTTGACGACCGTGATACGGTGTCCACTTCCACCCGCGGCGAGGTTCGTGACGCGGTTGAAACTGCACTCAACATGCTGGACCTTGGTCAGGCGCGGGTTGCCCAGCGCGGCGATGACGGACAGTGGACTGTCAACCAGTGGCTCAAGAAAGCCGTGCTGCTGTCGTTCCGTCTCAATCCGATGGAAATCATCAAGGGTGGAGCTGGCGACGCTGTCTGGTGGGACAAGGTACCGTCCAAGTTCGATGGTTGGAGCGCCAATGAATTTGAGCGCTCCGGTTTTCGCGCGGTTCCCGGCTCAATCGTCCGGCGCGGATCATTCATCGGCAAGAACGTCGTACTGATGCCGTCCTTCGTCAATCTCGGCGCCTATGTCGATGAGGGCACGATGGTCGATGGCTGGGCGACAGTCGGCTCCTGCGCGCAGATCGGCAAGAATGTACATCTGTCCGGCGGTGTCGGCATCGGCGGTGTTCTGGAGCCGTTGCAGGCAGGCCCCACCATCATCGAGGACAACTGCTTTATCGGCGCGCGCTCGGAAGTCGTGGAAGGCTGCATCATCCGCGAAGGCTCGGTGCTCGGCATGGGCGTCTACATTGGCAAGTCGACCCGCATCGTCAACCGGATGACCGGCGAGATCAGCTATGGCGAAGTGCCGCCCTACTCGGTCGTCGTTGCAGGCTCGATGCCGACTTCTGCCACGATGGGTAATGGTGAGCCTTCGCCAAATCTCTACTGTGCAGTGATCGTCAAGATCGTCGATGCGCAAACCCGGTCAAAGACCGGCATCAACGAACTGCTGCGGGACTAAACCCCGATGGCGCGGCGACCCGGGTCCGGAATGCGCTGGCTTCTGTTCAGCGTGTCCGGCCGGTTGTCGCGCAGAGCCTATGCCTGGTCGCTGCTGTTCTGGATGGTGGTGCTGGCGGTTCCGGTTTCAGCTGCAGTAAACGCCGCACCTGACAGCAGCGCGTTGACCATGGCCGGCTTTGGCATCATCCTCAGCTTTGTGCCTGCGGCCTGGTCGATGGCAGTGACGAGCATCAAGCGACTGCATGATGCGGGATTGCCGGGTATTCTGGTCGCCGTTCTGGTTATTCCCGGCGCATCATTTTTCATGTTGCTCGTCATCATGCTCTGGCCATCGACCAAGGGACCCAACAATCATGGCCCGGCGCCAGACCATCCTGGATACTAGGTGCCCGGGTGAGGGATGAAATCCCATTGACAGGACCTTCGGCAATTGGCTTCCACACTCTTTTTAGGTGTATTATTGTATTAATGCCGCTATAGGTGTATTTTTGTGCTTTTCCAACGAAAGCATGGAGAAAGCGCTATGAATGAATTTGGGGTGGAATTCACTGAGAATACGACATTTGATCAAATGGAAGCGGGACTTGACGCAGTTTCTGCGATCGACCGGGTGCAGGAAGATGAAACCTGGTTCTTCAGCGCTGAATGGGGGACGACGCAGCGCGACCTGAACAACCTGAAGGGCAAAATAGAAACGGGCTCGGGTCGGGGCAGCGTTTCGGACATCGGCCTTCAAGGCGATTCCAAACAAACCAAAAAATGACCACCGTCCGTCGCTGTCTTGAATGATCGCAGAGGGCAACTGGACTGTGCCGAATCAACCCGGAGACTGAACCGAGCTTTTCGACTGTTGCGGACAGTCGACAGTCCCAGGCCAATCGTCTAATCACGAAGCATGAAACTTACTGATCCCGCACAGACACTCGCCGCCCTGATCCGCTGCCCCTCGGTCACGCCCGACGAAGGCGAAGCGTTGACCACGCTGGCGTCAATGCTAACCGAACTCGGGTTTGCCAATGACCGGGTGACATTTTCCGACACCGACACGCCGGATGTGGAAAACCTCTACTCACGGCTCGGGTCCAGCGGACCGCATCTGATGTTTGCCGGCCATACCGACGTGGTGCCGGTGGGCGACAACGGCGCCTGGACGCAAGGGGCGTTTGGCGCGGACATTATTGACGGCGAAATGTACGGCCGTGGAGCGGTGGACATGAAGGGTGGCATTGCCTGCTTCGTCTCGGCCTTGGCGCGGATGATCGAGCGCAAGGGCGTGCCGGACGGATCGGTGTCGCTGCTGATCACCGGCGACGAGGAAGGCCCCTCGATCAACGGAACCGAGAAGCTGCTGGCTTATGCCAAGGCAAAGGGCGAACACTGGGATGCCGCGGTGGTCGGCGAACCGACCAATCCGGACAAGATGGGCGACATGATCAAGATCGGCCGGCGGGGCTCATTGTCCGGCACGCTGAGAATTGACGGGGTTCAGGGGCATGTCGCCTATCCGCATCTCGCCGACAATCCGCTTCGCGGCATGGTGACACTTGTCGGCGCGCTGCTTGATCCACCGCTCGATGAAGGCAATGAGCGCTTCCCGCCCTCCAATCTCGAAGTCACCAGCATCGATACCGGCAACACAGCGACCAATGTGATCCCGGCGCGCACCACTGCACGATTCAACATTCGCTTCAATGACATCTGGACGGCAGAAAGCCTCGCCGGTGCGTTGCGCGACCGACTGGAGCAGGCCGCCGGGAATGCGAGCCTGCGGCCGGGGCGCGAAGCTGTGCGCTACAGCGTCGAATTTGACGCACGCTCATCGCCATCCTTCCTGACGCGGGACGACGCCCTGATAGAGACCCTTTCGGCAGCGGTTCGGGACGCGACCGGGCAGACACCGGCGCTGTCGACAACCGGCGGCACCTCGGACGCACGCTTCATCAAGGACTACTGTCCGGTCGTCGAATTCGGGCTGGTTGGAAAAACCATGCACATGGTCGACGAGCGCGTGGCCCTGAGCGATCTCGAAAGCCTGACCGGGGTGTATGAGCTGTTCATCGAACGCTGGTTCGAGCGCCAGGCTACCAACATTGAGGCCAGCTGAGCTTGGCCGGGGGATTCATTCCGACGCGGCTTGAGGCCGGCCGGTCGCTTGCCGGGCTGTTCTACCTGATATTGGGAAACCGGGACGGCTTGAAGCTGTTTGACAGCTCCCCTGACGGTTTCTGGCGGTCGTTCGGCGCTTTTTTCTGGACCTGGCCGGTACAGTGCTTTTTGTGGGCCGGCCTCTGGCGTGCTTCGCCTGAAACGAGACCCGAGACCACCGGAGAAATTTTCAGGTTCTTTGCGATTTCCAGCGGTTTTGATGTGGTCGCATGGGTGCTACCGGCACTGCTGCTTCTACCGGTCTGTCAAATTTTCGGGTTCTCGGGCAAGTTTACAATACTGGTGGTGGTCAACAACTGGTTTGGGCTATTGTCGGCCTATATCGGTTTCTTTCCGGCAGCACTGCGCTATCTGACGCCGGTGTCCGATACCGCCAGTGCGTTGATTTCGCTGGGGGTCTATGCGGCGGTCATCTGGCTGTATTTCCGGGTGATTCGGATCTGCATGGAGGGAGACCTGATGATCACGATCTTCATCACCCTGTTGATGGTGATGACCGGTCTGACCATCTCGGAATTGGCCTTCAGTTCGCTCAGCAACTGAAGCGGTTTAAACTGAAAACCCACTGATTTCATTCGTCGTTCAACACCGAAAACCACGCCTTTGCCGCTCGATCGAACGGCGCAGGGGTGGCTGAGAGGCAGGACAACTCGCAGATTGATCAGGCGGCCAGTTCGTCGTCGGTCGAGAACAGTGCATCAAGATCAAGGTAACAGATCATCTGTTCGTCGACCGGGATGATTGCCTTGGTCAGCGCGCGCTCGGCGGCTGGCAACACGTCAGGCGCCGGCTGCAAGTCAGCGTTCTTGACGGTGATCATGTCGGAGACATTCTCGACCAACAGACCAACCAGCTTGCCGGCAATGTTGGTCACGATGATCGCCGAACGCTCGGTCGGCTTGATTGCTGGCAGGCCAAGACGGATCGCCATGTCGATGACCGGGATGACGGATCCACGCAGGTTGATCACGCCAAGGACATGAGGCGGCGAGTGCGGCAGGGTGGTCGAAGGCGCCCAACCACGGATTTCGCGGACCGACATGATGTTTACGCAGAATACCTGCTTGCCCAGATGAAACGAGATAATTTCAAGGTAGCCGCTGGTGGCGACGTTGTTGTTCGCGGTTTCCTGCATCAGAATTCCTCCCAGTCGTCCTGAGACGCTGCGGTTGAGTTGTTGGGTTTGCCAGCACCAAAGGCACGGGCGACAGTGTTGAGCATGTTTCGAGCCGGCGACTGAACCGGACGGGAATCAGGTGTGGAAGCTCTAACGATGCCTGCGGTCGACTTGACGCGGGCAACCGGGCTCGGGGCAGCGGTTGCCGGGCCGGGCATTACAGCACGGGTTGATACGGATACAGGCCGGCTGCCACCCGTGAGGGTGAACTGGCGAACTAGCCCTTCGAGCGAGGCAGCCCCGCTGGTAAGGCGATGCGTGACAGCCGTCGTCTCTTCAACCATGGCCGCGTTTTGCTGGGTCACCTGGTCCATCTGGTTAACCGCCGAGTTGATCTCCGTCAGTCCATTGGACTGCTCACGAGCGGCAGTTGCGATCGAGTTGATCTGGTCATTGATGGCACTGACATGTTCGGCGATCATGCCAAGCGAATCACCGGTCTCGCGCACCAGCGTCACACCGGACTTGACCTCTTCACTGGATTTGGTGATCAGGCCCTTGATATCCTTGGCAGCGGTCGCCGAGCGTTGCGCCAGTTCACGGACCTCCTGAGCGACAACCGCAAAGCCTTTTCCGGCCTCTCCGGCGCGCGCTGCCTCTACACCGGCGTTGAGCGCCAGCAGATTCGTCTGGAACGCGATCTCATCAATCACATTGATGATCTTCGAAATCTCGACAGAGGCGGCTTCGATCCGTCCCATGGCGTCGATCGCCTCGGCGACCACCTTGCTTGAAGTATCGGTGGACTGCTTGGCTTCAGCCACCCTGCTGGTGGCTTCGTCAGCCCGCTGGGATGAGTTCTTGACCGTGGCCGTGATTTCGTCGAGCGCTGCAGAGGTTTCTTCGAGAGAGGCTGCCTGCTGCTCGGTGCGCCGCGACAAATCATCCGCGGCGGCTCGCAATTCACCGGTATCGCCATTGATGCCGTGAATGTTTTCACTGACATCACTGAGCGTATCATTGAGCTTTTCAACCGAGGCGTTGAAGTCGACCCTCAACCGGTCAAGGCTCTCGATGAACGGCGTATCAAGCCTGATTGTGAGATCACCTTCCGAGAGTTTCTGCAGACCACTGGCCAAAGACTCAACAGCCTGTTGCATCTGCGCGGTTTCCTCGGCCTTGGCCGTTTCACGATCCTTGCGTCTGCGTTCGGTCAGAGACCGGGTCTCGTCAGCCTCACGCTCCAGTTCGACCTTCTCGATCGCCGCATTACGGAAGACAGCAACCGAACGAACCATTTCACCGATCTCGTCCTTGCGCTGTTCACCGGCCAGTTCAATCGAGGTGTCGCCTTCGGCAAGACGTCGCATGTTTTCCACCAGCGCTGCGATCGGCTTGGTCATCGAGCGAGAGAACCAGGTGCTGACGGCAATGGCGCCAAGCAGCAGCAATAGCGCCACCCCGAGAATGGCGTTGCGCATCATCACCATGCTGGCGCCGGCTTCGCTCTTGTCGATCAGCGCGGCAACTGTCCAGTTGGCACCGTCGAACTTGACGCCGGTCATGGCTACACTGGAGTCCATGTTGCGGTAGCCCTCAAGGTCCCCAACTTCAATGCTGCTGCTCTGAACATTCTTCAGAAGATCGCTGTCGACCCTGATGGTGAGCATATCGTTTTCGGGCGTGCGGATCGAATCGCTGATCAGGTAGCCGTCGGCATTGAGCAGAACGGTTTCACCGGTTTCACCGAGACCGGCGGTGTTTGACATGATGTCGGCGATCTTGCCACTTGGCACGCGAATGATGATGACGCCGACCATGCCCATCTGGGAATTCAGGGCATGCCCCATGAACGCCGCTGGCTGTCCGCCGATGGCCGCATAAGGCGCATAGTCGGCAAATACGGTCCTGTCGGTCACATCAGCGCCGACGATGCCTTCAAACACCTGGCCTAGGCCGGTGTTCTTCACCGCATCGGATCTGAGATTGCTGGCATAGTCATCGTATTTGTTGACCGAGTAAATGACGTTGCCGCTCATATCAACGAGGTAGAAATCTTCCCAGCCGCGACTGTTCGCCATCTCGCGCAGTTGCGCGTTATAGCGCTCATGCGTCTGATCGTAGGAGCTGACCTTCGCTGCGTCGGGTTTTTGTGCCGTGTCGTATTTCTGACGTTCCCCTTCGGGGAATGGATTTTCGGTGATGTAGCGCCGTTTCAATTCCTGACTTGCGTCGCCACCGAGGAAGCCCCAGTCATATTTGAAGCCTTCCAGAGCGATCCGCATCAGATTGTTTTCCGATGTCGCTGTCAGATCCTGCTGCAGGTTGGCGAGAAAGGTTTCAAGCTGATTGCGACGACCATCGACGACGGCTTCAAGCTTCTCGACGATCTTCTCATTGACCGCGCTTGATCCGATTTGCAGGCTCACAATGCTCGACGCGCCAATGGACATGATTGTCAACAAGGCAGCGGCCAGTGGCAATTTGCGCGAAATATTCATCAGGGTTCCCGGAAATGACTTTGATCTTCGACATGTCTCACTAGGATCGAGACCTCCAGAACGGCATCATGCGGCCCGCACGAATGCGGATACTGGCCCTTTAAGCTTTCCGTGGTTTGCGTTACCTTTCTGTTAAGAACCAATAGCGAATAAGTAACAAACCCGAAAAATAATTCCGTCGGACCGTGATTTTTTCGGCTTGGAATGACCCTCGTCTTGAAATTCGAGTGTGGCTTTGGCGCTTACTTCCGGGGCGGTTCGCGTTTGTGGATATGAAAGCCCTGGCGAAAGTCCACGTCCATTTCCTCAAGCTTTGCCATCACCTTGTCGTCGCCGACATATTCGGCAACGATCTGGATCCCGAGAACCCCGGCCACTTCGACAAAGCAACGCATGGTGGCGTCGTTGAGCGGATCGTCGATGAGAAACCGCTTGAGAAAACCGATGGAACAAGCGCCGGCGCCGAAACACCAGGGTGCCCCAAATCCTTCCATTTTCACGCATTCCCAATCACGAACCGGTGTTCTTTGAGCGCCTGGCCATGCATAACGAGGTGGTACCCGGTGCGCGAAACCAGCCCTTCAGCCGGGAGTGACGGGGTAGTCCACTGCTCTAAAATACAGCCCCTCAGGGGCTGCAACCGGGCCACAAGCCTTGCGGTCACGGGCGGCCAGCGCGGTTTCGACATCCGATGCCGTCCATTTGCCTTCCCCGACCAGCCGCAACGTGCCTGCAAAAGAGCGGATCTGGTTGTGCAGGAAGCTGCGCGCGGAGGCGTGAATTTCAATCAATCCGTCCTGAGCGCCGGCCAAAACGTCGAGGCGATCAAGGCTGCGCACAGGTGAATTGGCCTGACACTGCATCGATCTGAAGGTAGTGAAATCATGCCGACCGACCAGAACCTGCGCAGCTTCGTGCATGGCGGCGATGTCGAGCGGCTTGGATGACCACAGCGCCCGTTTCTTGTCGATGACCAACGGCGCACGACGGCAGATGATCCGGTAAACATAGTGCCGCTTAAGCGCTGAAAACCGCGCATCGAACGCGTCGTCGACCTGACTTGCAGCGATCATCGCCACCCGTTCCCGGGCCATTTGCAAATGGGCGTTGATGGCATCGCGCACGGTGTCGTCCGGCCAGGCCTTCTCGAGATCGACATGACCGACCTGTCCGAGCGCATGCACGCCGGCATCGGTTCGCCCGGCGCCGCGGACGACGACCGTTTCGCCGCAAAATTTGAGAAATGCGGTTTCAAGGGCCTGTTGAATCGAGTGGTGATTGTCCTGCCGCTGCCAGCCGGCATAGCCAGTTCCGTCATATTCGATCTCGAGCCGATAGCGTGGCATCAGCCGATCACCGTGCCTTCGGGAACCGCGTTGCCACGGATGAAATCGCGCGCAGCGAGCGGCTTGCCACCGGCTTTCTGCAAGCTGAGGAGCCGCACGGCACCCTCCCCGCAAGCAATGGTCAGTTGATCGTCGAGCACGGTTCCGGGCGCCTGCCCCTTGATGTCGACGCCAGCCACCTCAGTGGCCAGCAGCTTGACCCGCTCGGCGCGATCGCCGGTGGTGAGCTCAAACCATGCCCCCGGTGACGGCGCCAAACCCCGGACATGATCATGCACCTGTTGCGCCGGTCGCGAAAAATCGACCCCGGTTTCGGTCTTGGCGATCTTGGCCGCGTAGGTGACGCCAGCATCGCATTGCGGCGCAAGCGGCAGCCCTTCGGCCCCGAGCCGCGCAACGGCCTCGACCATCAGCCTGGCTGTTACAACCGCCAGCGTGTCGTGCAGCTCGCCGGTGGTCATGGATTGGTTTATGGAAACGGTCTCGGTCAGCGCCACCGCACCGGTATCGAGACCCTCATCCATTTTCATGATCATCACGCCGGTCTCGGCGTCCCCGGCCATGATGGCACGCTGGATCGGTGCGGCCCCCCGCCAACGCGGCAGCAGCGAGGCATGGCCGTTCCAGGCCCCAAGTCGCGGCGCGTCCAGAATGGCTTTGGGCAGGATGAGGCCGTAGGCGACGACAACCGCTGCGTCGGCGTTGAGAGTGCAGAACCCCGCCTGTTCTTCATCGCTTTTGAGGCTCTTGGGCGTGAACACCGGGATCCCCAGCGCCTCCGCAGTGCGGTGAACCGGTGACGGCAGCACTTCCAGTCCGCGGCGGCCTGCCGGGCGTGGCGGTTGTGAATAGACCGCAACGATCTCCTGACCCGCCGCATGCAGCGCCTTCAGCGTCGGCACCGCGTAATCGGGCGTTCCCATAAAGATGATACGCATGGTCGATCCTCAAATGGGTGGACGGCAGCTTTAAGGCAGCCTTGACGTTGGTCTGGCGCTTCAGTTCAGGCCGTCATGCGAGACTTTGCCAGCTTTGTGAACTTGCGTACCACCATGTCACGCTTGAGTTTGGAAATATGGTCGATGAACAGAACGCCGTTGAGGTGGTCCATCTCGTGCTGCAGGCAGGTGGCGAGCAGGCCGTCGGCCTCGGTCACCTGCTGCTTGCCGTCACGGTCGAGATGCTTGACGGTGATTGTCGCCGGACGCTCTACTTCGGCGTAGTAATCCGGGATTGAGAGGCACCCTTCTTCGTAGACGCTTGTCTCGTCACCCGTTGCCACCAGTTCCGGGTTGATGAACACCTGCGGTGCGGGCTCTTCATCCTTGCCGGCAATGTCGATCACCAGCAGTCGGCGCGGCACACCTACCTGAATCGCAGCCAGGCCAATACCCGGCGCGTCATACATGGTTTCGAGCATATCATCGATAAAGCTCTTCATTTCCGAATCGACGCGCTCCACCGCAGCACTTTGCTGGCGGAGAACCGGGTCGGGCAAATAGATGATCGGCTTGATGGTCATAGCGGTGAAATAGTCATTGATCCGCGCGCAGTCAATCAGTCCTGCGTGGAGTTCGCTAACGATGTTCCTGCTTTGATCTGACAAATGCCACAGAATCAGCTAGTCGGTGATGAATGCAAACCGGCGCCTCACTGTTTTCGACCCCGCTTTTTGAGCTCAATGGCCATATGGTCACGCTGGGCCAGAGCCTGTCGGCTGCACTTCTGGTGCTGTTGCTGATTGCTGTTTGGACGGCTGTGAACCTGACACGCGCCAGCCGCAGACGGGCTGCGGCGGAGGCCGAAGCCTCAGCCCGCGCTGCCCAGGCCGAGGCACGGCTTGCCGAAATTCTCAAGGCGCAATCGGAAATGCAGGGCCGCATGGGGGCGATGGCGGAATTGTTCGGCGCGCGTCAGGCCGAGCTCAATCAGTCCATCGGTCAGCGTATTGACGGCATGACCCAGCGGTTGGGATCCTCGATCACCGAGCAGACCAAATCTACCCATGAAAACCTGTCGAAGCTGCAGGAAAGACTGGCGGTTATCGACACGGCACAAAACAACATCCAGTCGTTGGCGCGCGATGTCGTCAGCCTGCAGGCAATCCTGTCAAACAAGCAGACCCGCGGCGCCTTCGGCCAGTCGCGCATGGAAACGATTATCCAGGACGGGCTGCCGTTTGGCGCGTTCAGTTTTCAGCCGACACTGTCGAACGGCATGCGACCCGATTGCACCATCGCCATGCCCAATGGCGCGCCGGATCTTGTCATCGATGCGAAATTTCCGCTGGAAGCCTGGAATGCGATGCGCCAGGCCGAGACCGAAGGCAGTGGTGAGCAGGCTGCCCAGCAGGCGCAACAGCGGTTCCGCCGGGATATCGAAGTGCATATCCGCGACATCTCTGACAAATACCTGATTGCTGGCGAAACCCAGGACACAGCGTTTCTGTTCGTTCCGTCGGAATCAATCTTCGCTGAAATCCACGAGAATTTTGAAGCCATCGTGCACAAGGCGCAGCGCTCCCGCGTGGTCATCGTCTCGCCGTCGCTGCTGATGCTGTCGATTCAGGTGATCCAGGCATTGCTCAAGGATGCGCGGATGCGTGAACAGGCGCATCTGATCCAGGGCGAGGTGCTGCGGTTGATGGAAGATCTGTCGCGGCTCGATGACCGGACCCGCAAGTTGCAGGCACATTTTTCCATGGCGCAGAAGGATGTGGACCTTATCCTGACTTCGTCAGACAAGCTGACCAAACGCGGCGCCAAGATCGAAGCGCTGGAATTCGCACAATTGTCCGATGACGCACAACCAGCTGCGCCCCAGGGGCAGACTCCGGATCGCCCCGTCGCCACCGATCAGCCGCCAAAATTCGAACCCCGATCCTCGACGCTAAAGCTGCGCGTTGTCGATGAGGATGATTGAGGCCTGACGGCGAAGTTCCGCCGGGCCGGGGAACCAGCTGTGCACCCTTCCCAGAACGAAGACGAAAATTTCATTGCGCCGCCGCGAATTCTCGTGAGACTTGTTATCAAGGAAATTGGCACGACCGGGGGAGACGTCATGGTTATCGGCAAACACTTTGCAGCATTGTTCGACTATTTGAGCTCAACAGGCGGAGCGGTCCTGCTTGCGGCAATCCTTGGCTTGTTCCATGGAGCACCCGCATCAGCGCTGGCGCGGGATTGTGAACTCTCGTTCGAGCAACCCTGGCTGGATGATCTCGTCGCGTCAGCCCATGTCAGCGGCGCGTGTGATGCCGCCACAATCGACCTCGTGGTGCACAACGGCACTGACGAAGTCGTTTGGAGCGCTTCTTACGGATCGGACTACTTGTTCGGCTTCGGCGATGTCCATGATGTTGACACGATGCAGATGGCGCTGCGCGACTGGCTCGGGGACTACGTCGAATTTTCCAGTTCGACGGAATTGCCGGATTGGCGATATGTGGCGGAAATGCCTGACGCCAGCGAATTCCCCTTCTATGTCGAGGAGGGCCTGTCGCAGACCGATTATGAGGGCATCCGCGCCGCTAATTATCCGATGATCTGCTACATTCAGGGCGGCGAGAGCACCTTATGCGTGATCAGGCAACCGGGCATCAGCGCGCTGATCAGCGTCGGCGTGCAGACCTTTCCGGGATAGTCGCCCTCACGAGTGCATGAATCATCGCCCAAAGCTCTTTTCCGTGCCACGCGAACCTGACACAAAGGCGTCGGAAGAAGATCTCGTAACAGCAAGGGAGAGAGCCATGATCACCGTCATCGGATCAGTCAACATGGACCTGATCGCGACAACATCGCGGCTGCCTGAACCGGGCGAGACTGTCAGCGGAACAGATTTCACCACAGCGCAGGGCGGCAAGGGCGCCAATCAGGCGCTGGCAGCACAGCGCGCTGGCGCGTCGGTGAAGATGGCAGGCGCTGTGGGAGATGACGCCTTTGCCAGCCAGGCGCTTGCCTTGCTTGGTGAAGCCGGCGCTGACCTGACATCGGTGCGCCGCCTGGATGGCCCTACCGGCATTGCGATGATCATTGTGGGAGGTGATGGCGAGAACATGATTGCTGTCATTCCCGGTGCCAACGGCAAGGTGACGGCCGGTGATGCAGACCAGGCCGTCGCAGCGATGTCAGCAGGCGATACGTTGCTGTTGCAGATGGAAATTCCCGAGGCTGCGATAGAGGCCGCGTTGAAGGCCACGCGCGCCAAGGGTGTGAGAAGCGTGCTGAACATCGCACCGCTGACCGAGGCCGTAGAGCGGCTTGCGCCGCTGGCTGACATCGTCATCGCCAACGAGACCGAATTTGCCCGGTTATCAGGCCGTCCGACTGAGACCCTGGAGGCAGCTAGGGCAGAGCTTGAGAAGCTGCATGGCAAAACCGGTCAATGCCTGATCGTCACGCTGGGCGGCGACGGAGTTCTCTGGGCCAGGCACGGTCAGATTGACCATGTGGACTCCCTCAAGATCACGCCCGTCGACACCGTCGGTGCGGGCGATACGTTCTGTGGCTATCTCGCTCAAGGTCTCGACACCGGCATGGACTTTGCGTCCGCTGTCCGCCGAGCCGCTGCGGCGGGCGCCCTGGCTTGCCTGAAGCCCGGCGCCCAGCCTTCAATACCGGTGTCAGCCGATGTGGAGGCGTGTCTCTGAGATGATCAGAGACGACCAAGCCGCTCGATCAGCAGATCGAAGAAGCGGTCAGCGTCCACGTCGCGTGCAACAAACGCGTTTTCAGGGCGCCCCGTGACCTTCCACCAGTCTACGACTGTGGCGCCCAAGGACAGCTCGGAGCCGGTCTCGATCTCCACATTGCAGTGGCGACCGGCAAACATGCCAGGGTCGAGCAACCAGGCAATGACCGTCGGATCATGCAACGGGCCGCCATCGGTGCCGTATTTTTCCTCGTCGAAGCGTTCGAAAAACTCCAGCATGTCGGCCATCACCACTGAGGCCCTGTTGCCGTTGGCGCGCAGCCGCTCGACCCGCACCTTGGTGGTCAGCACTTTGTGGGTCACATCCAGCGGCATCATGGTGAGCGGCACGCCCGCTCCGAACACGATCTTTGCGGCCTCAGGATCGACATAGATATTGAATTCAGCCGAGGGCGTGATGTTGCCGCCCTCAAAGAAGCCGCCGCCCATCAGCACGATCTGCTTGATGCGCCCGACAACATCAGGCGCCCGCTCGATGACCATTGCAATGTTGGTCAGCGGCCCGAGCAGACACAGCGTCACCGTTCCGGCCGGTTCGCTGCGCAGCGTTTCGATGATAAAATCAACAGCGTGTTTCTTTTCAATCGGGCGCCCCGGATCAAACAGGTCGACACCGTCCAGGCCAGTCTTGCCGTGCACGTGCTCCGCGGTGACAAGTTTGCGGGCGAGCGGCTTGTCGGCGCCTGCATAGACCGCGATATCACCACGACCGCAGATTTCGGTGACTATGCGGGCGTTGCGCTCGGTAAGCGCGAGCGGCACATTGCCTGCCACAGCGGTCACGCCCAGCACATCAATTTCCGGGCTGGCGAGCGCCAGCATGATTGCGGCGGCGTCGTCCTGACCGGGGTCTGTGTCGATGATGATCTTTTGCGGCGTCATGGCCCGTCCTTTGAGAAAATCGATTCGGTTGGCGGGAGATTAAGAGCGGCACCCCTGATCGGGCAAGGTTCTTGCGAAGCTGCAATCAAGTTCCCATATTAACAGCAAGCCGGGTGCCGATTTAGGGTCCGGCGCCTGTCGCTTGAAACCGAGGACAAGCCATGACGCGCATGACGCCTTTTTCAAGCCCGCTGCTGCTGGGCTTTGATACGATGGAAAAGACCCTGGAGCGGATCGCCAAGGGGTCCGAAGGTTACCCACCCTACAATATCGAACGCATTCGGGCCTCTGCCGACGGAAACAATTGCGAGCGGCTGCGGATCACGCTGGCTGTTGCCGGGTTTTGTGATGAAGATCTCGAGGTGACCACGGAAGAAAACCAGTTGGTTATCCGCGGACGGCAATCCGACAATGACGGGCGCGAATATCTGCATCGCGGCATAGCCGCGCGCCAGTTCCAGCGGATGTTCGTGCTGGCCGACGGCATGGAGGTCACCAACGCAGAATTGAAGAATGGATTGCTGTCCGTTGATCTAATTCGCCCGGAACCTGAACGTATGGTGCGAAAAATTAACATTTCGGTTCGAGACTAAAGATAACAGTTCGAGCCAACAGAATGTTTCCTGCCACCTCCAGGAGGATATCGACATGATTGCCAAATCGGGAAAAACCCAATTGTCCGCCAACGACCTGGCCCTACTGGGCTCCGGCAAGGTTGGCTATATCCGCAAGATGCGCTCGGAAGACGTCAGCGCCCGCTTTCCGGAAGCCCCCGTTCTTGATCCCGGGCTTGAACTTTGGGCACTGTTTGGCGCCGACGGGACGCCGATCCTGCTGACCGACAACCGGTCGAGCACGTTCTACCGCGCCGCAGAAGACGAGCTCAAGACCGTCGCGCTGCACTGATACGTAATTGCGAACAGCGTTGACGCATTGAAACAGAGCGTCGTGCGATCAATTAGATGCCCGAAGATCCCGGTCGATTTTCGGGCATTGTGACTCTGCAGCCAGATGATTGTCAGGCGGCGTTGGATGCAGGCTCTTCGGTGAGGAATGCATGCAGCGATGCCGCATTGTCGGTGGCGCGCAGTTTGGCGACCATCTCGCTGTCACGCAGGACGCGGGCGATGCGGGAGAGCGCCTTGAGATGGTCGGCGCCTGCACCTTCCGGCGCCAGCAGCAGGAACACCAGATCGACCGGTTGGTCGTCCAGCGCTTCGAAATCTACAGGCTGATCAAGACGCGCGAACACGCCGACGATCTTGTCCAGCGCCGAAAGCTTGCCGTGCGGAATGGCGATACCATTGCCAACGCCGGTAGAGCCAAGCCGCTCGCGCTGCAGGATGACATCAAAGATCTCGCGCTCGGCCAGTCCTGTGACTTCCGAGGCTCTGGCTGCCAGCTCCTGCAACAATTGCTTCTTGGAGTTTGCCTTGAGCGCAGGCAGAACAGAGTTCTGCGCAATCAGATCAGCAAGCGCCATGTCGTATTCCTCGTTTTGGGCCCGCGTCCCGGACCTCATTGTTCGCTTCATGTGAAAGACCGCAAGCCGCCGGCGGTTGGTTACACCGGGGCTCGCGCGCCTTACTTCATTTCAGCCAACGCCGTCAGGATTTGATCCCACCGGCGTCAATCCAACCGATGTTTCCATCATCGCGGCGATACACAACGTTGAGCGCATCATTACCGGCGTTGCGGAACATCAAGATCCGTTCATCAGTCATATCAAGCGCCATAACCGCATTGGCGACACTCATGGTCACAAGCTGCTTGGTGCTTTCGGCGATGATCGCCGGTGCATAATCATCGGGCACTTCCACCGCGTCATCGGCAGATGAGTCCACCACTGCGTAGGCCAGTTCGGCCTGAGCTTGCTGGCTGCTGTTGGCGTGGTGATCCTTGAGGCGGCGCTTGTAGCGGCGCAGACGCTTTTCGACACGTTCGGCTGCAGCATCAAAGGCAGGTTGCGGATCCTGGGCTTCGCCGGTGGCGTGCAGCACGACCCCGGTATCGAGATGGATCTTGCAATCAGCCGTAAAACGCGAACCGGACTTTTCCACGATCACGTGGCTTGAAAAGCCGCCATCGTAATACTTACGAACCGCTCCTGTGACATGGTCTTCGATGCGGGTCCTAAATGACTCGCCGATTTCCATATGCTTACCAGACACTCGCACGCTCATGGGTCATCCCTTCTTGTTATGGTTTGGGAATTTAGTCTAGGCCATGCGCCGCGCTCATCCAAGCGCCTGACGTCGGTCAAATGGCCCGGTCCATGCAATTTTTTGCTTGACAGAACCTGGTCAAGGCAAGCGATCCTACAGCGTTGCCCAGTGCGGTGCGGCTTCTACGCCGATGCGCCCAGACTGTCAAGTTCTGCATATGTTTTGCCTGTTTAGGGAGCGATTTCAAACAATTGACTTCCAGGCTTCAAACCGCTGCCGCCCGGGCCCGTGCGCGTTTTTCGCGTCGACGCTGAACTGACGAGGGGATGGCCATCGCTTCGCGGTATTTGGCGACCGTCCTGCGGGCAATTTCGACACCCGACTTCTTGAGCAAATCCACCAGATCATCATCGGAAAGCACTGCTTCGGCAGCTTCCTGCTCAACCAGAACACGAATGCGGTGACGCACTGATTCGGCAGAATGAGCGTCGCCTCCGGCTTGTGCAGAGGCAATGGACACGGTGAAAAAATATTTCAACTCGAACACACCGCGCGGGGTGATCATGTATTTGTTCGACGTCACACGGCTGACAGTCGATTCGTGCATGCCGATTGCTTCGGCCACCGCCTTGAGATTGAGCGGTCGCAGGTGGTCAACGCCATGCAGCAGGAAGGCATCCTGCTGGCGGACAATTTCCGCCGCCACCTTCATGATTGTCCGGGCACGCTGATCGAGCGAACGCGCCAGCCAGTTGGCCGTCTGGAGACATTCGCTGAGAAATCCCTGACCCGCGTCCTTTTTGGGCATTTTCCCGATTACGGTGGCAAAATAGGTCTGGTTGACCAGCACCCGGGGCAAGGTCGCCGCATTGAGTTCAACGGTCCAGCCGCCATCGGACGCCGGACGCACGGACACATCGGGGACGATCAGCTCACTCGAGCCGATTTCAAACCGTGTTCCCGGTTTGGGGTCGAGCGCGCGGATCTCTGCCATCATCTCGAGCAGATCCTCCTCATCGACGCCGCAGATACGTGTCAGCGCGGCAAAATCACGCCGAGCGAGCAGTTCGAGATTTCCGATCAGTGCTGCCATGGCCGGGTCGAAACGGTCCTTGCGGATCAGCTGCAGCCCAAGGCACTCCGACAACGAGCGCGCAAAAATGCCGGCAGGCTCAAACTCCTGAAGACGGGCAAGTATCGTATCGAGCTGTTCGGGATCGGCGCCCAACCGTTCGACGGTTTCCGCCAGATCACCAACCATGTACCCGGCCGAATCGAGCTGATCAGCAAGCTCGGTGGCGATCAATCTCTCGGCCGGCTCCGAAAAGGCAAAGGCGATCTGCTCGGCCACGTGATCGCGCAAGGTGGGTGCACGGGCTGCGAAATCGTCGAGATCATAGCCCTCTGAGGCATGACGTCCGTCGCTGCCCGGCATGGATTTCCAATTGTCGATGAACTCGGGCTGTTCGACACGCTCAGTGCCGTGATCATCGGGAAAAACATTCTCGTAGCGCGCATCGATTTCGGAAGTCATCCGGTCGGCCTGACTTTCAGAGGTTTCCGCCCAGGTGGCGTCATCACCAGCTTCAACCGCTTCTGTTTGCAACGGAGGTGCCTCAAAGGGTGTATCCTGCGCGGTATCGGACTGCTCGCTTTCGGCATTGACGAGTTCGAGCAGCGGATTGCGCTCGACCTCCTCCTCGATAAACCGCGTCAATTCGACATGGCTGAACTGCAGCAGACGGATCGACTGCATCAGCTGAGGCGTCATGACCAGCGACTGGCTTTGACGCAATTGAAGTCCGGCTGACAAGGCCATGCGACGCACTACTCCCCGCTTGGGCTGGCTTGAGCCTGGATGACACGCCCCCTGCATCCATTTTGTCCGAATGCGAGACATCTCCGGCGATGCCCGTTCAACCCATCTGGCCCGAAAATTGCTTTTTTCTTTATTCTGGTCAAGTCCGACTTATGGACAGGGTAAAAATGCCTCTGGTTGCGGGCTCTAGAGCCGTTCGACTTCAAATGGAATCGCAAGAGAAATCCAACCGTCTCCGCTTGGATGTCTTTTCCGCACAAGCGTCGTCAAGATCCTCGCACTATGCGCGGCATCGCGACTGCGGTGTTTTCCTAGCTGCCGCGAAAAATTCATGCCATCAAACTGCTTCCATTTGAAGATGAACGACTCTAATGCCACACGGACAGGCCGGTGTGCTCAAAGCGCGCACCGATAGACGATCAGAGCGAAAACTGCTCGCCGAGATAAAGCCTGCGCACATCGGGATTTGCGACAATGTCCGCCGGCCGTCCATGGGTCAGCAGCACGCCGGCATTCATGATGTAGGCACGATCAATCAGGCCCAGCGTTTCGCGCACATTGTGATCGGTGATCAGCACGCCGATGCCGCGGCGAGTGAGATGGCGGACAAGATCCTGAATGTCGGCGACCGCGATCGGGTCGACGCCTGCGAACGGCTCGTCAAGCAGCATGAAGGTGGGGTCTGACGCAAGTGCACGGGCAATCTCCAGTCTGCGGCGTTCTCCACCCGACAGAGCAATGGAGGCCGACTTGCGCAGATGCGAGATGTGGAATTCCTCAAGCAGGCTGTCGAGTTTTTCCTCGCGCTTGGCACGGTCCTTTTCGACCACCTCCAGTACGGCGCGAATATTGGCTTCGACACTCAAACCCCGGAAAATCGAGGCTTCCTGCGGCAGGTAGCCGACACCAAGCCGGGCGCGGCGATACATCGGCAGGCTGGAGACGTCATGTCCGTCGATCTCGATCGATCCGGCATCGACAGGCACCAGCCCGGTAATCATGTAAAAGCAGGTGGTCTTGCCGGCGCCGTTCGGTCCCAGAAGCCCGACGGCCTCTCCGCGACGAACACCGAGCGAGACGCCATCCACCACCCGACGGGATTTGTAGGATTTGGTGAGATTGCGGGCAATCAGGGTGCCATCATAACGCGCCGGTCCGCCGGATTCGGATTTCTCATCGAAATCTCCGTTCCCGTTGTTGCTCCCCAGCGATGAGAAGAGAGCCCTGATCACTTCTTGGATCGCGATTTCGGGTCGAGCTGGATCCGGACGCGGCGACCACAGCTGTCGAGCTTGGCCTGTCCATTCTTCATCTGCACGGTCAGCTTGCAGCCAATGAAGACATTGTCGGCATCGCTGAGCACGACTTTTTCACCCGTGAGCACCAGCACCTCGTTGGCCATGTTAAAATTTCCGGCTTCCGCCGTGGCGGTCTGGGTGCCCGACTGGATCAGCACATTCTTGTAGAGCTCGATCTCGCTGATATCGGCAGTGCCGGAGGACACCGAGCCGCCACCCTTGTTGTATTTGACAATCATCTCGCCGGCCTGCAGCACGGTGTCGCCCTGCAACACCTTGACGTTGCCGGTAAAGGTTGCCTGGCTGGCTTCATCGTTGATCCTGAGCAGATCGCTCTCAATCTGGATCGGCTCATCAGCCGACAGGGCCAGACCGGACATCCGGCTCTGAGTATCCTGCGCTAAGGCACCGGAAATCGGCACGAGCAATCCGGCTGCGATCACGACCACAGCAACTCTCATGAAATGCAAAGGCGTTCTTGTCATGTCAGTTCGTCACTCCATCCTTCGACTTGAGCGCCGAAGGGTCGATGGTCATGCGGACCTTGTCCCTGAAGATAATAACGCGGCCCTTATCCGTCATCTGCATGGATTGCGCAACAACAGAGGCTCCGCCGGTGCTTATTGCAACCGGTGCGTCGGATACCAGCCCGCCATTGGCCATATCGACATTGGCGGACTGCAGGGTCGCGGTCATACCCTCGACCGTGGTCAGGGATAGGGGTTGGTCAAACTTCATCGTCTGGGCAGCCCTGTTGTAGGTGCCACTGACAGCGTTGAGTGTGGCGGTGTCGCCGTTGGGGGCAGGCAGGTCAGCGACGATGTCTTCGAGTACGATGACATCAGGGACCGAGAGATCCTGGACCGCACGGGCAGCCCGCATTTTATAAGGCCGCGCGTCGGAACTCTGGCCGCTCATGACCGGGTTCTGCATGATCAGCTTTCCGTCGCGGATCACCACCGATTCTATCCCGACGCCTTCAGGCACCATATTGTCGAGCCATGACACCACGACGAACGCCACCACGATCAGAACAGCCGCGAGCGGCAACAGGACCTTGAGGGCCCTGACCAGACGGGAATGAGACTGGGCGCGCAGATATTCGGCATGCGAACGCCCTGCATAGTTACCGCTGTCTGGCATTCCTGTAACTGTCGAATTTGTCATTCGTTCCTGCGGTTCTGCTAATCGTCAGCGCCATGATGGCGCCGGCTCCAGCACCGTTGGGGTGCCTGGCCAAGTGGCGGTTGCGGTTGGCTTCGCATGCCAATATGGTAATTTTACGAAGCAGTTGACGCAGATTGCCACGCCGCGCTTACAATGGCAAAAGCTAAGCGGATACAGAAGACAATCGAAGCCGTCGGACCTGCAAACCCGCACTATGAATACGACCCGTTCCACCTTCGGAGGACAACGCGTGACCGACCCGGACATTCTAGCCGATCGCCGCCGCATCAGGCGCAAGCTCAGTTTCTGGCGGGTCATGACCATTGTCGTAGCCATCGCTCTTGTCGCCGGGCTGTTCATGCGCTTTCAGGGAACAGGCCGCAGCAGCAGCCATATCGCCCGTATCGACATCAGCGGCGTGATCACCGACGACCAGCCGCTGCTCGACCTGATTGCCGATGCAACAGAAAGCAACGCGGCCAAGGCGCTGGTGATCTCGATCTCCTCGCCCGGCGGCACCACCTATGGCGGCGAGCGCATCCACAAGGCGCTGGTCGAGGCCGGCAAGTCAAAGCCGGTGGTGGCCGACATCCACACGCTGGCCGCATCAGCCGGCTACATGATCGCCGCATCGACTGATCATATCGTCGCCGGTGAAAGCTCTATTGTCGGCTCGATCGGGGTGATTTTCCAATATGCGCAGGCCCAGGTCCTGCTCGACAAGATCGGCGTGCGGCTTGAGGAAATCAAATCCTCGCCGCTGAAGGCGGAGCCCTCTCCCTTTCATGAGGCTAGCGAAGAGGCCAAAGCGATGATCCGCTCTATGGTGCTCGACAGCTATGACTGGTTTGTCGATCTTGTGGCCGAGCAGCGCGAGATGGACCGCGCAGATGTGCTGGCGCTTGCGGACGGCTCGATTTTCACCGGCCGGCAGGCGCTGAAGAACGGACTTGTCGATGCGCTCGGCGGCGAAGCTGAAATCCGCGCCTACTTGAAGAGCCGTGCTGTTGACGACAACCTGGAATTTGTCGACTGGAAGCCCGCAGATGAGACCGCAAATCTGCTCTTGGGAGGCCATGTTGCAAGCCTGATCCAGCAGTTCCTTGGCATGCCCGCAACGTTTGCAACCGAAATTGACCGACTGTCGGGCGGCAAGTTGTTCCTTGACGGCCTTGTGTCTGTTTGGCAGGTTGGCGGGCAGTCAGAGAGTTACGAGTTGGGGCGAGGGAAATGATCAAATCGGAATTGGTTCAAGCGGTTGCGGCGCGCAACCCGCATCTCTATCACCGGGATGTCGAAAATATCGTCAACGCCGTACTGGATGAGATCACCGACGCGCTGTCAGACGGTAACCGTGTCGAATTGCGCGGATTTGGTGCATTTTCCGTCAAGAACCGTCCGCCGCGCTCCGGCCGCAACCCGCGCACTGGCGAGCCGGTGTTCGTCGAGGAAAAATGGGTGCCGTTCTTCAAGACTGGCAAAGAGCTTCGCGAGCGGCTCAATCCCGACGACAAGGATTAAGGGGCCCGACGCAAGGATCTAGGGCCTGACGACGAGGACTGAGGCGCGGCTACCATGACTAAGGTTGCGCTGACTGTCGCGCGGCCCTATCTGGTGCGGACAAGTCCAACGGTTTGATGGTGGCATTGTTGTCACGATTGCCGCCATGGCTTGCACCAACAACGACAAGGCTCGGGCAGCCGAAGGGATAGCCCAAGGAATTTCGGGCTTTCAAAGGAACTGGATCGAAACATGATCAAGCGCATCATCGCACTGGCAATCCTCGTGCCCACGGGCATCGTTCTCATCATGCTGTCGGTTGCCAACCGCACTGCGGTGACACTGGCTCTCAATCCGTTCGATCCATCCGACACGGTGCTGTCGGTGACGCTTCCCTTCTTTGTGTTCCTGTTTGCCATGCTGATCCTCGGCATGATCATCGGATCGCTGGCGACCTGGTTCAAACAGGGCAAGCACCGCAAGCAGGCGCGCGTCAGCGCCCATGAGGCGGTCAAATGGCACACCGAAGCCGACCGCGAAAAGGCCAAGGCCCAACAGATCGCCGCAGCCCTGCCCTCCCCGGACAAGCGCACCGCTGCCTGAGAGACTTTTTTGCACCCTATTGCCTTGGCGCGGGCCAAGTCCCTGGACAGGGCGAAAAATTTTGCCAGCACCCGTTCTCGCGGATCAACCGGTCAGCGATGAGCCGGGGCTGATCCACCTCACCGCTAATAAATTCCAGATCGCTTGCCACTCAGTGGCCGTGCCCGTGGCTCTCCAGAGCTCCTAGAGCGCCGGAGCGGTGTTCCTGCCAGGCCTGAGCAAGAATAAGCTGGGCCGAGCGCAGAAACAGGCCGGCCATCAGGAGGGCGACGATGAGGTCGGGCCATGCCGAGGCGGTGAACCAGACTGCCGCGCTTGCAATCATGACAGCGACGTTTCCAATCGCGTCATTGCGCGAGCAAAGCCAGACGGACCGCACATTTGCATCGCCGTCCTTGTAGCGCATCAGAAGCAACACGCTGGCCAGATTTGCCGCCAGAGCGAGCAGGCCGATCACTCCCATGATTTCAGCCCTGGGCACGCCAAGAATAAGGATCTGATAGACGGTGGACCCAAACACCCACAGCCCCATTGCCAGCAGACTGAAGCCTTTGAGCAAGGCAGCCGTGGAGCGAACCTTGAGGCTCATGCCGATAACTGCAAGGCTCAAACCGTAGGTCAGCGCATCGCCCAAAAAATCGAGAGCATCGGCTTGCAATGCTTGTGAACCCGCAAACCGCCCCGCCGACATTTCGACAAAGAACATTGCGGCGTTGATGAGAATCACCGTCCACAAAACACGTTTGTAGGAGGAGTCCATACCGTCAAATCTGGGATTGCCAGAGCAGCCGCAGGCTTGTGTTTTCGAGCCACATGAAGGGGTATCCAGGGAGAGGCTATCGGCCATTTCATATTCCTTGCCTAATCGTTGGCACGAAATATAATCCCTCTAGTGGCTATAGGTTCAAGAGGTGACTTCAATGTTTTCCATCGGAGAGCTTTCCAAGCGCACCGGCGTGAAAATTCCAACAATTCGCTACTATGAGCAAATGGGATTGATCGAAGCGCCGGAACGCTCTGGCGGCAATCAGCGCCGGTATTCAAAAGACGGGCTGAAACGCCTGTCCTTTATCCGCCATTCCCGCGAATTGGGGTTTTCCATTGAGGATATCAGAGGTTTGCTGGAGTTGAGCCAACATCCGGAAAAACCATGCCACGACGCACACAATATGGCTGCGCGCCGCCTTGAGGATGTCCGGGCAAGGATTGCAAAACTTCGGCGTCTGGAGCGCGAATTGAAACGCATTTCAACCTGTGACGCCAACACCATCGCCCATTGCGCGGTGATCGAGACGCTGGCAGATCACAGTTTATGCGAGACTGACCACTGAGCGGGACAGCAGACCGCTGCAGAGCCTGGACCCGATGCACTGCTGCCGCCTGATTTCCGCAGAGCCCCTACGGAACGATCATTCCGCGAGAGGTGGGTTCCGCCATACGAACCAGCGCGCGTTTACTTGCCTGCCTGAACGATTTTACGCGACCGCTTCCCGCGCCGCCGGAACAGGAACCATCCGCTCCAAAGAACACAGTTCAACAGCAGTATGGCGTAGATCGCGGGTTGCGGATTTTCAATCGAGCTGATCGAGCCGGCGTAGCTGGCGACCAGAACGTAGGGCGCTGTGCTGATCGCATAGTACATACAGTAACGGGGGAACCGCATTCCGGTGGCTCCCGCAATGCAGGCGGTCACCTCCGGTACAATCGGAACCGCCCTCGACAGCATGATCATCACCGGCCCACTTTGCTGAAAGGACTGAGCAAGCAAGCTGCGCTCGCCGGGGTCCTTGATCAGAAACGCGATGGCGCCTTCGCCCCACTTACGGCTGATCCAGAACCCGGAAAACGACGCCAGAGACATGCCTAACAATGCCGCCGCTGCACCCGCCGGAAAGCCCAGGAAGAAGCCAGCCAGTATCGTTATTGTAAGCGTCGGTACCGCGACCAACAGATCCGCATACAGCAGCAACACCACAAGGCTGATGACCCAGACAGGATCGACGGATTGCGCCCACTCCAGCCAAAGCCGCACATTTTCAGCTGTGAGGATTCCGAGAAGTCGCCCGGCGATGAAGGTCAGGGCGAAAACTGAACCGAGGATCAGCATCACTTTAAGCAGAGATCGCATCATTCACCCCCGTTTCATGATCTTGGCAGCAAGGGACGGGGCGACCCGCAGAAGCACCCGCAGAAGCTTCGCCTTGCCGATATCGATGTTGGTTCGCCTTGAACCAAGCCCGGCTATGATTGCCGCAGCAACCCGGTCGGGAGGCAGTTTTCCGCTGCCGCGTCCCCGTGTCATGGCGGTATCAACCAGAGGAAGGAACACCTGCCTCACCGCAACATTCGTATCTTCCATCTGGTAGGCCAACGACTGCGAGAAGATGTTCACGGCAGCCTTGGTGGCGCAATAGACTGCGGAGCCGGTCTTGGGCGCCAGAGCCAGGCCGGAATTGATGTTGACGATCATGCCCGCTTCTGATCGCATCAGACTTGGCAGCAGAAGATGAACGAGCGTGCAGATGGAAGTGAAATTGACATCGATTTCACGCCTGATGGTTTCATAACGAAAGTCCGGATCGGTAAAGCGCGGAGTGTGCTGCACGGCCGCATTGTTGATCAGCACATCTATGGCGATGCGGGACCCAATGAGGGCGTCGGCAGCGCGCTCGACGGAGCTCATGTCAGAAAGATCGGCTTCATAGATATCCACGCCCGGAAGTGCGTGACGCAATGCGTCCAAGCCGCGAGAAGGCCGGGCGATGACCGAAATGCGATTGTTTGGTTGAAGCTGGTGCAGCAGTTCCAGTCCAAGGCCCGAGGCTGCACCAGTGATAACAATATGTTTGTCGACAAGTTTCATGCTCGTTACCTGTTTCTCACCTCATTTTCGTGGAAACTAGGCTTGCGACCGCGCTCTGGAATTAACCCGGGATAACACGGATGAATTTTACTGACTTCATCACCGCCAATGGGCGTCTCATTCAAAGAAAGGCTGGAGACCATCTGTTTCGCCAGGGCGATGAGGTCTCATCCCTGTATCTGGTAAGCAAAGGCCTGTTGAAGGCGTACTATCTCTCCGGTGACGGCAAGGAGAATATCAAATCCTTCATTCTCCAGGATGATGTCATCGGAAGCCTGGCTTCCTGCCATGGGGGCAAGAGCTGCACTTTCAGCCTGATCTGCCTCGAGCCCTGTGAACTTATCCAGTTCAGTTTCACCGACCTTTCCACCGCAGTTTGTTCAGATGCAGAACTGTCTGCCGCGACTGTGGAGTTTCTGCTCGGTTTTGGCATGAAGAAGGAAATGCGCGAGTATGAACTGCTTTGCCTTTCCGCCGAAGAGAGATACCTGCGGCTGCTTCACTCCACGCCTGCGCTGTTTGACCGCGTGACCCAAAACGAGATTGCGCGGTATCTGGGTGTCACGCCAGTCGGTTTGAGCCGTATAAAAAAACGGGTTCTTGACCGTCAGGCCTAGCATTGTGCACCTGCCGGTTGCCCACGGTTGCAACGAGCAGCAACCGCCCCTCACACACCGGCGGCTTTGGCACTGACCACTTCGTTGAACCTGGTGAAAAACTGGCCAGCGAGTTTTTTAGAGGTTGAATCGATCAGGCGGGAGCCGAGCTGGGCGATCTTGCCGCCGACCTGCGCATTGACGGCGTAGGTGAGCACAGTTTCCGCGCCGTCTTCGGCAAGCTTCACATCAGCGCCACCCTTGGCGAAGCCGGCGATGCCGCCCTTGCCTTCGCCGGCGATGGTGTAGCTCTCGGGTGCATTGATGTTTTCCAGCGTCACGTCTCCGGAAAACTTGGCTGATACCGGGCCGATCTTGAGCTTTACGCTCGCAGACATCTCGGTTTCAGAGGTCTTTTCGAGGCTTTCGCAGCCTGGAATGCACTCGCGCAGCACGTCGGGGTCATTGAGGGCTTCCCATACAAGCTGACGCGGGGCCGCGATGCGTTCTTCACCGTTCATTTCCATTGGACAATGGTCCTCCCTGAATACAGCCCTATCTATGCTAAGCGAAAACGGCTTTGCCAAGTGCATATCGGGTTGCTATGTCAAATCCCTCATGAAATCGCGAGGATGGCGCTGCACAGGCCCTGCCCACGCACATAAACTGGACATTTCCGACTTTGGCCGACAAGCGCACCCAAAAGCCACGACGCGGCAGCCCCAGCAAACCCAGGGACGCCAAACCGGGCGACGGCAGGCCAGCGGGCGGACAACGCGGCAAACCGGGACGGGGTGCGGTTCCAGCCGACACTCCATCGCGCGCCAAAGACCCGCAGTCCGGAACCGCGTCCTTAAAACCCGCAGCACCCAAGCCGGTCTACAATGCGCCTGTGTTTGACAAACGTGGCGCTGACAAGCGCGGTCCCGCCCAACCGCAAGCGCCGCTTCGGCCATTGATCAAGCGCAGCGGCGCGCTCCCCCAACAGACCGCACCGCTGATCCTGGAAACCGGTAACGAGGACGGTTACCAGCTTCTCGACACGGGCCTAAACGAGGCCGGCCAGGGCGAGAAGCTTGAGCAGTATGGCAGCCTGCGCATCGTACGTCCGGAGGCCCAGGCGCTGTGGGGCCGCGGCCTGCCGGATTCGGATTGGAACAAAGCGGACGCGGTGTTTACTGGCGACACCGACGAGGACGGGATCGGCCGCTGGGCGTTCCCGGGCGTGCCTCTGGGCGAAACCTGGCCGATGAAGCTGCTCGGCGTCGATTTTCATGGCCGGCTGACCTCGTTCCGCCATGTCGGGGTGTTTCCCGAACAGATTGCGCATTGGCGCTGGATGGCGGACCGGATCACTGAGGCCAAACGGCCGCTGAAAGTGCTCAATCTGTTTGGGTACACTGGTGTCGCCTCGCTGGTGGCGGCCAAGGCCGGGGCTGAAGTCACCCATGTTGACGCCTCGAAGAAAGCCATTGGCTGGGCGCGGGAAAACCAGGCGCTGGCGCGGCTCGAAGACAAGCCGATCCGCTGGATTTGCGAAGACGCGATGAAGTTCATCGCCCGCGAAGAGCGACGCGGAAGTAAATACGACATCATCCTCACCGATCCACCGAAGTTCGGCCGCGGGCCGAATGGTGAAGTCTGGCATCTGTTCGAGCATCTGCCACTGATGCTGGACATCTGCCGTGAGCTGATGAGCGACAAGCCGGTCGGCCTGGTGCTGACCGCCTATTCGATCCGGGCCTCGTTCTATGCGACGCACGAGTTGCTGCGCGAAACCATGCGCGGCGCTGGCGGCCGGGTGGAATCGGGCGAACTGATCATCCGCGAGAGCGACAAGCCCGAAGCAGACGAATGCCGGGCGTTGTCGACTTCGCTTTATTCACGGTGGCTGCCGCAATGAGTGAACACAGAAACCCAGGAAGCGGCGCGGCGCGGGTAGGACAGGTGAAAGAAGTCACCAGCCTGTCCAATCCGGTGATCAAGGATATCCGCGCGCTGTCGATGAAGAAGCATCGCGACGAGACCGGCACCTTTCTGGCCGAGGGTCTGAAACTGGTGATCGACGCGATCGATCTCGGCTGGGCTATCCGCACGCTGATCTATGCCAAGAACCAGCGCGGCAAGAGCCAAGTCGAAAAGATTGCGGCACTAACCGTGGCGCGTGGCGGGCTGGTGCTGGAGGTCAGCGAAAAGGTGCTGACCGCGATCACCCGGCGCGACAATCCGCAAGCCGTGATCGCCGTCTTCGACCAGAAGCTGGCGCCGCTTTCAGGCATAAAGCCCGCAAAAGACGACACCTGGATTGCGCTCGACCGGGTCCGCGACCCGGGCAATCTGGGCACCGTCATCCGCACTGCCGACGCTGCGGGCGCATCGGGCGTGATACTGATCGGCGACACCGTCGACCCGTTTTCGATGGAAACGGTGCGCGCGACAATGGGATCGGTGTTTGCCGTTCCGCTGGTCCGGGCGACGGAAGCCGAGTTTCTGAGCTGGTCAAAAAAATCCTCTGCGATGGTTGTCGGCAGCCATCTCAAGGGCAGCGTCGACTACCGGACAATCACTTACAAGGGCAATCCGGTGGTGCTGCTGATGGGCAATGAGCAGCAAGGCCTGCCCGATACGCTGGCCGGGGCCTGCGGCGAGCTTGCCCGCATCCCGCAGACCGGTCGGGCAGATTCGCTCAATCTGGCGATTGCCACCGGGGTGATGCTGTTTGAAGCGCGACGGCACCTGCTTTCACTCGATGAGTCGCACCCATGAACCAGACAACCGTCAAACTTTCCGCGTTGAGCCGTGTCATTCCCATGCTGTCGCTGGTTGGATCCGCTGTCGCGGTAGACCAGGTGATCAAATGGCTGGTGGAGACGCGGCTGCCGTTTCATGAACTGGTGCCGGTGATCCCGATGTTCGCGCTCTACCGCACATGGAACGAGGGCATCGCGTTTTCGTTGCTGGGCGGATTGCCCGACACGGCGCTCTTGGCCCTGACCGGGCTGGTGATCATCTTCGTGTTATATCTTTGGTGGCGCACGCCATCCGGCCGTAGCATAGCCCATCTGGGTTATGCGCTTATTATCGGCGGCGCGCTGGGTAATCTGGTTGATCGCGCGATCCATGGCCACGTCGTTGATTATATCCTGTTTCACACCGAGAGCTGGTCCTTCGCCGTTTTCAACCTTGCCGACGCGTTCATCAGCATCGGCGCCGGACTGATTGTGCTCGATGAGGTGATCGCTACATTGGCAGAGCGCAAAAACCGGACCTGAACCCACCGGACGAAGTGCTCTTGATCTTGACGTCGGAGCAGGCCAGTCTGGATCAACACGATGAGAGGAACTTCCATGCAAGACCGTTTCAAGGGCATTCTGCTCACCCGCGACGAGAACAAGGTGATGTCGGTCAACGTGACCGAGCTCGGCCTTGATGACTTGATGGAAGGTGACGTGGTCGTCGAGGTGGAATGGACCACTATCAACTACAAGGATGGCCTTGCCATCACCGGCAAGGGTCCGGTGGTGCGGCGCTGGCCAATGGTGCCCGGCATTGACTGCGCCGGCACCGTGGTGAGCTCCGAGAACGAGCGCTTCAAGGCCGGAGACAAGGTAATCCTCAACGGTTTCGGTGTCGGCGAAGTGCATACCGGAGCTTACGCCGCCTACGCCCGGATGAAGGGCGACTGGCTGATCCCAATGCCTCAGGGCATGGATGGCCGTTCGGCGATGGCAATCGGCACGGCTGGGTACACGGCAATGCTGTCGGTGATGGCGCTCGAACGCCACGGAATCACGCCAGGACGCGGCCCTGTGGTGGTCACCGGCGCCAATGGCGGCGTCGGCACCGTGGCGATCGCCCTGCTGGGCAAACTCGGCTACGAGGTCATTGCCTCGACCGGACGCACCGAGGAAGCCGATTTCCTCAAGAGCCTCGGCGCTTCCGAAGTCATTCATCGCGATGAACTCTCCAGCCCGGCCAAGCCGCTTGCCAAGGAGCGCTGGGCCGGCGCCATTGACGCGGTTGGCAGTCATGCACTCGCCAATGTGCTTTCGATGACCTCCTATGGTGGGGCGGTGACGGCCTGTGGCTTGGCGCAAGGCATGGATCTACCGACATCGGTGGCTCCGTTCATCCTGCGTGGTGTATCGCTTCTCGGCATCGATTCAGTAATGGCCCCGCTGGCGCTAAGACAGGAAGCCTGGTCACGTCTGGTCACGGACCTGGATATGGACAAGCTCGAGGCGCTGTCGAGCGAAATCGGCTTTGACGGGATCATTGATGCGGCGCATCAGATCATCGACGGAAAGGTCCGCGGACGGGTGGTTGTCGACATGAAGAAGCCAAATGCATAATCGCTAAAATTTGACGATTTTGCTGAAGTCTTTGCTCACTGGGCCCGTGTTATCACGGGTCCATGATGACAGAACCTTTGCGACTGCAAGCGACCCTTCAGCGAGCCATGAGTGAACAGGCGATCACTCATCCTGGCTTTCCACCGGTCAATCCAAGAGTTGGGAACCCTGTTCCCGAGGTTTCGGTGGAGACCGAGCGGACGCAAGCCGCGGTGGCGAGCCGCTCTGCATCACGCCCCCTGTTTGCCCTATCTGCTGCACTTGCAGCGACAGCCGTGTCCGTGGCTTTCAACGCACCGGCGCTATTGCTCGCCTCGGTCGCCGGTATAGCCATCTATTCCGCGGTGCCCTTGTTGCAGCGTTCGTTCAACAGCGCCAGATCAGCGGTCTCCGCAAGCTTCAAGCCGACAGCAGGCGGTCAGTCAGAACACGATTCTGACCGCAAATGGGAACTTGGCGAATTCTCCAGCCAGCTCGCCAGCGTCTTTGATGCTCTTGGCGACATGGTGGTCGTGTGCGCCAACAATGGTCAGATCATCTACGCCAATGAAACATTCAAATCAGCGACGGGATTTGCGAGCCCGGTCGGCCTGACGCTTTCGATGGCAGGCATCGAGCCGGTGGACACCACCAGCACGGGCGGTCACGAATTGGTGCTTGGCGATGACGAGAACCAGACGATCTGGACCTGGCATGAAACCGTGTCGCGCGACCCCTCCAGCGGCGAACTGGTGTTGCAGTGCATCGGCCGCAATATCACCGCGGCGCGGCTCACGGAGGCGGAACTGGTCGAAGCGCGGCAGAAAGCCGAGGCCGCCAACCACGCCAAGTCGCGTTTTCTGGCAACCGTCAGCCATGAGATCCGCACACCGCTCAACGGCATCCTGGGCATGACGCATCTGCTTGAGCAGACACAGACAACGCCGGAGCAGGCGAGCTACCTCAAGACCGCCGGCGAATCCGGAATGGCGCTTCTGGCTCTCATCGAAGATCTGCTCGATGTGACGTCGATTGAAGCGGGGCGTCTGCATCTCAGGCATGAAGAGGGCAACCTCGAGGAGCTGGTCAACGGCGTCTCGGAGCTGATGGCCTCTCGCGCCCATGAAAAGGGCATCGAAATTGCCGTTCATATCACACCGGAAGCGCCGCGCCTGATCACATCCGATATCGGCAGGCTGCGGCAAGTGCTGTTCAATCTGGTCGGGAACGCCATCAAGTTTACAGAAACCGGCGGCGTGCTGATCGAGGTTCTGCGCGAAGACAAGCAGCTCGCCTTCATCGTCTCCGACACCGGTCCGGGGCTCAAGGAAGCCGACCAGGCCCGTGTCTTCGAGGAATTCGAACGTGCCAACAACGGCCCGACCCGCAGCCATGGCGGGGCTGGCCTTGGTCTGTCGATTTCGGCCCGCATTGTCGAGGCGATGGGCGGTAAAATCGGTGTAACATCAACCACCGGCAAAGGCTGCAGCTTCCGGTTCACCGTTCCGGTCAAGGAAATGGCCGTTCCGGAAACGCTTGCGCCTGTGTGCGGCCCCCTCGCCGACCGTGCCGTTCTGGTGATTGCGCCGAGCGGCCCGGTTTCGACCGCCCTGCTGTGGAGCATCCGCGATCTTGGCGGGATTGCAGAGGCAGCGCATGATGACGACAGCATGATTGCTGCACTGACCCGGCTTTACCGATCCGGCGTGCAGCTCAGCGATATCATCGTTGACCGCAGGCTCGCAGACGGAGCCGAGAGCCTGCTGGCTGCAGCGCCGACCGAGTTGCCTGAAGGTATTGAGCGCACACTGGTGATCGCGCCTGAAGACAGCCGTGATCTGGAAAGCCACACCGGCCATGGTGCCAACGCCTGGTTGGTCCGTCCGGTGCGCCGGGTGTCACTGATCAACGTGTTGACCCGGCGCGACGACCGTGAGGATCGCGACCGCTTATGCGGCAAACCACGTCCGGTTATGCTGGAACGCTCTTCCGACAATCCAACGCTCGACATTCTTCTCGCCGAGGACGACCCGGTCAATGCGCTTGTGGTGCGAACCAATCTGGCGCGTCAGGGCCACCGTGTCACGGTTGTCGGAAACGGCCGAGAGCTGGTCAATCAGGCCATGGAACGCCGCAGTGGTGTCGCAGGCTATGACCTTATCATCACAGACATTTCGATGCCGGAGCTCGATGGCCGCAGCGCGATCGAGCAGATCCGCGCCGAGGAGGCCGCTGGTCAACTGGCTCGTCTCCCCATTATTGTGCTGACCGCCGATGGTCAGGCTTCGACCCGGGACGAGTTGCTGGCCGCCGGTGCGGACGGGCATGCCGAAAAGCCGGTCGATCCGGAGTGGCTGCTGCAACTGGCGACGATGACCGCCGGCAAAAAATCCCGCACTGCGGCGTGACACTTGCAGCATCTCCCCGGGGTGTTGCCCGGGGAGATGCTGAATCGTCATTTCTTAGAGGTGCAGGAACCTCCTGTGCAAGAAACCCGGTGGCGGCAGGAATATTCAGGCCTGTTTTACCTCCGAATACAACCTCCGCCCAGCCGGACGCTCTGCCGCAAACACAATATAACCTCGAAAACTCCGCATCCGGGATGGCAAATGTCACTCGGATGTCGCAGAATCATGGTTGAACCCCGTCATCACCAAGCGGGAGATTACCCATGGAAACGCACGTGCATCTGCCTTTATCCAAGCCATTCCTCGCTCCCATCGCCAGGTACAAGCCGGCGGGTCAGGTTCTTGGCCGTATCGGATCGCTGGAAGTGCGGCTCGCTGCATCCAGAAGCGAAATCGAGGCTGCGCAAGCTCTGCGCTACCGTGTCTTTGTCGAGGAGATGGGTGCCTGCCTTCCTGAAGAGGCAATGGCGCAGAAGCGCGATTTCGACAGTATCGACCGCTATTGCGATCACCTGCTGGTTCTCGACACCGCACTGACCGGCGAGACCGAGGAGCAGATTGTCGGAACCTACCGACTGCTGCGGCAGGAGGTTGCCGCGCGCCACGACGGCTTCTACTCGCAAAGCGAGTTCGACGTGACCGATCTGACCGGGCGCAACGCCGGCAAGCGCTTTTTAGAGCTTGGCCGTTCCTGTGTGCTGAGCACCTACCGCACACGCCGCACCCTTGAGGCCCTGTGGCAGGGCAACTGGGCCTATGCGTTGGGCCATGGCATCGATGTGATGTTCGGTTGCGCCTCGTTTCCGGGCAACAAGCCCCATGCACATGCGCTGGCGCTCTCGTTCCTCAACAACACGGCCTCGGCCGATGCCGAGTGGAAGGTCAAGGCTATTGCCGGCCGCGGCCTGTCAATCGACATGATGCCCGTGGAGGCCATCAATCCGCGCGCAGCCCTGGCCGCGATGCCGCCGCTGGTCAAAGGTTATCTGCGGGTTGGCGCTCTGGTTTCCGAAGAAGCGGTGGTTGATCCAGCCTTCGGCACCACCGATGTGCTGGTGGTCCTGCCGGTCAAGCAGATCAATGGACGCTACATCAATCATTACGGCGCCGATGCCTCGCGATTTGCCACCTGAACCGACCACCGATTGTCGCGCATGGCGGGTTGGCTCAAACGGTTATCGAGCCCAACCGCCATGGTTTCGCGCAATTTTTGATTGCCTATAGCCTGCTGTAAAGGATAGGTCAGTGCGGATTGAAGAGGGAAAGCCCCCCCGACCCCGGCCGACCGGATCGTTACGCGAGGTATGATGAGCTACAATATTGTGCAGTTTTTTCTGCCTTTCACGTCCTATCCCTATAAGGGTGAGGCTGTGCCATGCCCGGCCTGCGGGCATTCAGACAGCAAGCCGCTTGTCTCGCTCGACCGCCGGCTCAAGCGGTTGCCGACATCGATGTGCAGCCATTGTGGCCTGCTTTACACCAACCCGATGCCGACGGATGCGGAACTGGCAACGTACTACCAGGAGTACTACCGTTTCGACTACCAGACTGCGACCACCGAGCCCAAGGAGCGGCATATCCGCAAACGCCGGGTCGAGGCGGCAAACCGCGCCGCGCATCTGGAGGGCCTGCTGAAACCCGGTGCGCGAACCCTTGATTTCGGATGCGGCTCTGGCGAGTTTGTCGGCACGCTGCTTTCGGACGGCTACGACGCCCACGGGTTTGAGCCCGGTGACACCTATGGCTCTTACGCAAAGTCACTGTATGGCGACCGGATCACCGTAGCTGGCTGGCAGGATATCAAGGCTGATACGCCGTTCGATCTGGTGACCTGCTTCCATGTTGTCGAGCATCTGCGCGATCCGGTTACCGCGATGCGGCAGATGGCTGACTGGACCGTGCCGGGCGGGCTCGTCTATATCGAGATTCCGGATCTGGGGAAGGCCCATCCCAACAAGGGGTTTGGCGCGCTTCACTTTGCTCATCTGACCGGGTTCAATCAGCACAATCTCGTGGTTGCGGCGGCCCGTGCCGGGCTGACACCGGACCGTGTGATCAGCCCCACCGGAGTGATTTTCAGCCGGGCGGACATGCCTGCGAGCGCGGTCGAGAGCGAGGCGCGCCTGGGGCGTGATCTTTCCGAAAAGCTCTACGGCAACGGACGCATGGTTTCGAATTATCTACGCTATCAGCTTGGCAAGATTACCGGCGCGAACCGCTCCAAATGATCGATCTGATTTATGGCTGAAGGGCATCAACGGCCCCTCAGCCGTTGACCTGTCAGCTCGACGCATTGTAGGCGGCGATTGCGGCCATGTTGACGATGTCGGAATCCTTGTCGCCCATCGAGACGATCTGGATCGACTTGTCGAGGCCAACCAGCAACGGGCCGATGACGGAGGAGCCGCCGAGTTCCTGCAACATCTTGGTCGAGATCGAGGCCGAGTGAAACCCGGTCAGCAGGCGCCGACCCGGCGGGCTCCGAGACGGCAGGGGTGATAGCTCCCGTGTCTCGCCAACCTTCCATCGGGCGGCTGCTCTCGGAACGTTCGGCAAGTGTGAGCGACGGTAACCCGATGACAGTATTGAATCAAATCAAGGCCTGCATGAAGGGTGCATGATACCCAAACCGGTATGCGAAACAAAGGATCGGGTAATGACTCTATTCAACAGCAAAACCATTGCGCTGGCGGTTTCATTGTTGCTGGCAAGCGCTGCCCAACCGGCCTATGCATCCGGGACGCATGACGATGGCGACAAAGCCCACGGCGGTGCCCGTGACATGATCGAACAAATGCGCGAACAGCATGGCACCCATGAACATGGCCATGATTTCGAGGCGATGGAGGAGTTGTCTCCTAACCAACTGGAGCGGATGATCGACCTAATGCAGGATGTCGGTCTGGTCCTGCCGGAAATGGACCCGGAGCGCGGTCGCAAATTGTACGTCGACACCGGTTGCGTTGTCTGCCACTCGGTCAATCAGGTCGGCGGAGAAATCGGCCCGGATCTTGACGCGGCAGATATGCCGTCTCCAATGAACGCCTTCGAATTCTCCGCCCGGATGTGGCGCGGTGCGGCTGCCATGGCATCCATGCAAGAAGATCTACTGGGCGGCGTCATTTCGCTGACAGGCCAGGATCTGGCTGATCTTGTAGCATTCGCCCATGATGAGAAGGAGCAGGGCAAATTGACCACCGATCAGATTCCAGAGAAATTCACAACAATGCTGGAAAATTGAATCTCCTCCGGCCCTTCGGCGAAGTTATCGAAGGTGAGAGAAAGCCATTCAATCCAACAATCCGGAAAGGCGGAGATGCATGAGAAAAATGGGCATTGTAGCAGTCCTACTCGCTGGTGTTGCCGTTGTACTTGTTCTGTTTGGACAGATTTCCCTTGTCGGCCAGGGGAATTGGCCCTCGCGCTTTCAAAGCAATGGGGAACGTATCTATTTCACCGCATCCAGCGCGTCCGGCGACGCAATAAATCCGCGTGGCGGCAACACGCACATGGGCATGATGTCCAACAGCGGTTGCGCCAGTTGTCACGGAGCGGATCGCTTGGGCCGCAGATTGATGCCAAATTTCTGGACCAGCGCGCCGCCACTGACAGCGGTCGCCCTGTTCGGCGAACACGACGACGACGGCCATGGCGACCACGATGCCTATTCCGATGAAAGCCTTCGACGTGCCATCACCGAGGGCATTGACGCTGGCGGGGCACCGCTGGACCGTGCCATGCCGCGCTGGTCAATGTCCGAAGCGGACCTGGCGGATGTGATCGCTTTCCTAAAATCCCCGATCCCGGATTAGTCGGCCGCCCAGAGACGGTCATCAACCCAGTCGCGACTTTATTTCGGAGAGCTGGGTCATCCACGCCCTCAACTCGACGCATTGTAGGCGGCAATTGCCGCCATATTGACGATGTCGGAATCCTTGGCGCCCATCGAGACGATCTGGATCGACTTGTCGAGGCCAACCAGCAGCGGGCCTATGACGGTGGAGCCGCCGAGTTCCTGCAGCATCTTTGTCGAGATCGATGCCGAGTGAAACGCAGGCATGACCAGCACATTGGCCGTGCCCGACAGCTTGCAGAACGGATACTGCTCCAGCACCTTGGCGTTGAGCGCCACATCGGCTGCCATCTCGCCATCATACTCGAAATCAACCCGGCGCTTGTTGAGAATCTTGACCGCGTCACGCACCCGCTCGGAGCGTTCGCCGGTCGGATGGCCGAAGGTGGAATAGGCCAGCATCGCCACCCGTGGCTCATAACCAAGCCGCCGCGCCATGCCGGCGGCTTCCTCGGCGATGTCGGCCAGTTCTTCCGAATTCGGCATGTCGATGACGGCGGTGTCGGCGACAAACACGGTGCGGCCGCGGCACAGCGCCAGGGAAACGCCGATCATCCGGTGGCCCGGCTTGACGTCGACGCAGCGGCGAATGTCGTCAAGCGCTGTGGAATAATTGCGGGTGGTACCGGTGACCATCGCATCCGCATCTCCCAGCGCCACCATGCAGGCGCCAAAATGGTTACGGTCGGTGTTGATCAGACGCTGGCAATCGCGATGCAGGTAGCCTTTGCGCTGCAGCCGCGCATAGAGATAATCGGTGTAGGCCTCGACGCGACGCGAGACGCGGGCATTGACCAGCTCGATGCCGGCCCGGTCGAGGTCGATGCCGGCCAGCTTGGCGGTTTCGCGCATCTGCTCCTCGCGACCCAGCAGGCAGGCGGTACCGAGCCGCTGGTTCACATAGGACACCGCGGCGCGCATGACCTGCTCTTCCTCGCCCTCGGCAAAGACCACCCGTTTGGGATGGCGGCGAACCCGCTCATAGAGCCTTTGCAGCGTGGAAGCGATCGGATCGCGGCGGGCGGAGAGCTCCTGAGCATAGGCTTCCATGTTGAGGATCGGCTTTTGCGCCACACCTGAATCCATTGCCGCCTTGGCGACGGCAACGGGGATGGCCGAGATCAGCCGAGGGTCAAAGGGCACGGGAATGATGTATTGCGGGCCAAAACGTGGCCGCACGCCCTGATAGGCCGCCGCCACATCGTCGGGCACATCTTCACGGGCGAGTTCGGCCAGAGCATGGGCCGCAGCGATTTTCATATCCTCATTGATCGTCGATGCCCGGACATCCAGCGCACCACGGAAGATATAGGGAAAGCCCAGAACATTGTTGACCTGGTTGGGGTAATCCGAGCGCCCAGTCGCCATGATCGCATCGTTGCGGATGGCCGCGACTTCCTCGGGCGTGATCTCCGGATCCGGGTTGGCCATGGCGAAAATAATCGGATTTTTCGCCATCGACGCGATCATCTCGCTCGTCAATGCGCCCTTGGCGGAGAGACCAAAAACGACGTCGGCGCCGTCCATGGCATCAGCCAGAGACCGGGCCGTAGTCTCGACGGCATGGCCCGACTTCCACTGGTTCATGCCTTCGGTGCGGCCCTTGTAGATCACGCCCTTGGTGTCGCAGAGCGTGATGTTCTGGGGCGTGAACCCCATCGCCTTGACCAGTTCGACGCAGGCAATGGCTGCGGCACCCGCTCCATTGCAGACAAGCTTTGTGGTCTTGAGGTCCCTGTTGGTCAGATGCAACGCATTGATCAGGCCGGCGACCGCGATGATGGCGGTGCCGTGTTGGTCGTCATGAAACACCGGGATGTCCATGAGCTCACGCAGACGCTGCTCGATGATGAAGCAATCAGGCGCCTTGATGTCTTCGAGATTGATGCCGCCAAAGCTGGGTCCAAGATAACGGACGCTGTTGATGAATTCCTCAACATTCTCTGTGTCGACTTCCAGATCGATCGAATCCACATCGGCAAAGCGCTTGAACAGCACTGCCTTTCCTTCCATCACCGGCTTGGAGGCCAGCGCGCCGAGATTGCCCATGCCCAGAATGGCGGTGCCATTGGAAATGACCGCCACCAGATTGCCCTTTGCGGTGTAATCGAACGCACGGGATGGATCCTCGGCGATTGCTTTGACGGGAGCCGCGACGCCTGGCGAATAGGCCAGCGACAGATCGCGCTGCGTCGCCATCGGTTTGGTCGGGTTGATCTCGAGTTTGCCTGGCCGTCCGCGGGCGTGGAAATCCAGCGCCTCCTGATCGGTTACAGCTGAAATTGAGCGATCTGACTTGTCCGTCCCTGGCATATTTTCCATCCCGTTGTGGGCGACCTTGTGTACGGCGCCTCGTAACTGTTGTCTTTGTCCTCCTCCCACCGTTAGGGTGGATAGGCCGGGCTGTAAAGCCACTCGCCCGGTGAAGCTTATTTGCCAAACAATTGAAAAACCAAGACAGGCATTTCCTCTTGAACGCCGAATCCCCGCTAAACCCCGCCATCCTGACGACCGCTCAACTCGCGACAGCCGAAAGCCGTGCCACGGCGACGCCGATGATGGAACAATTCATCGAGATCAAGGCGAACAATCCGGATTCGCTGCTGTTTTACCGGATGGGGGATTTCTACGAGCTGTTCTTCGAGGACGCCGTTGATGCATCCCGCGCGCTCGGCATCACGCTGACCAAGCGCGGCCAGCACCTGGGACAGGATATCCCGATGTGCGGCGTGCCGGTGCATGCGGCGGACGACTATCTGCAGAAGCTGATCTCGCTCGGGTTCCGGGTAGCGGTCTGCGAGCAGACCGAAGACCCGGCGGAAGCCAAGAAACGCGGCTCGAAATCAGTGGTACGGCGCGACGTAACGCGGCTTGTGACGCCGGGAACGCTGACCGAGGAAAAGCTGCTCGATCCATCGCAATCAAACTTCCTGATGGCCCTGGCGCGGGTCAAGGGAGCGGGCGAAGCGCAATACGGGCTGGCCTGGATCGATATTTCCACCGGTGCGTTCCATGTCGGCGAAAGCCGTCTGGCACGGCTGATGGCCGACATCGCCCGGGTTGAACCGCGCGAACTGATCCTGGCCGACAATGTGTTTCATGACCCCGAGATCCGGCCTCTGATCGACCAGATCGGCCGGGTGGCAGCACCTCAACCGGCGGTGCTGTTTGACAGCGCATCGGCCGAAGGCCGGATTGCCCGGTTCTTCGATGTCGGCTCGCTCGACGGATTCGGCAGCTTCTCCCGCGCCGAGCTGGCGGCAGCGGCGGCAGTGATCGCCTATGTCGAAAAAACCCAGATTTCCGAGCGGCCGGCACTTGGTCGTCCCGAGCGTGAAAGCGATGGCGACCGGATGTTCATCGATCCGGCGACACGGGCGAGCCTCGAACTGGTGCGCACGCTGTCGGGCGACCGGCAAGGCAGCCTGATCAAGGCCATCGACCGCACCGTGACCGGTGGTGGCGGGCGCAAGCTCAGCGAATGGCTGATGGCGCCGCTCACCGATCCCGACGCCATCAATGCACGGCTGGACGGCGTTTCGCACCTGATTGCCAATCCAACGCTCAGCGACAAGCTGCGCCGGGCACTCAAGGGCGTGGCCGACATGCCGCGGGCGCTGTCACGGCTGGCGCTCAACCGCGGCGGCCCGCGCGATCTCGGTGCGATCCTCGCCGGGCTGACAGCCGCGCGGGACATCGGGGCGCTGTTTGGTACGGATGAGTCCCCGGCGCATCTGGAAAAGGCTGTGATTTCGCTGCGGGCTCTGCCAACCGAGATCGGCGCGCGGCTGGCTGCGACGCTTGATGACGAGTTGCCGCTGCTCAAGCGTGACGGCAGTTTTGTGCGATCCGGTCACTCGCCCGAACTTGATGAACTCAGAGCGCTCCGGGACCAATCGCGCCGGGTAATTGCCGGGCTTCAGCTGTCCTACGCCGAGGAAACCTCGGTTCGCTCACTGAAGATCAAGCACAACAATGTGCTGGGCTATTTCATCGAGGTTACCGCACTCAACGCCGGGCCGCTGACAGACAGCGACGAGGCCAAGGCGCGGTTCATCCATCGACAGACCATGGCCAACGCCATGCGGTTCACCACGACGGAACTTTCAGATCTTGAAACCCGCATCGCCAATGCGGCGGGGCAAGCCCTGACCATCGAGCTTGCCGCCTTTGACGAATTGGTGGGCATGGTGGTTTCACATGCCAATGAGATCAAGGCGGCAGCGGATGCGCTGTCGGTGATCGACGTGACGGCGGCACTGGCCGAGCTGGCGCAGGAACAGGGCTATTCGCGCCCCAGAGTGGACGACAGTCTTGCTTTCGAAATCGTCGCCGGGCGCCATCCAGTGGTCGAACAGGCACTCAGAAAACAGGCCGCTCAGCCGTTTGTGGCCAATAATTGTAATCTCTCTCCGCCTGACGAGAGTGGCGACGGCGGCACGATCTGGCTGCTGACCGGACCCAACATGGGCGGTAAATCGACGTTCCTGAGACAGAATGCACTGATTGCCATTCTGGCCCAGATGGGCTCCTTCGTGCCGGCGGGAGCGGCGCATATCGGTGTGGTCGACCGACTGTTTTCGCGGGTCGGCGCATCGGACGATCTGGCGCGCGGGCGCTCGACCTTCATGGTCGAGATGGTGGAGACTGCGGCCATTCTCAATCAGGCCAGCCCGCATTCGCTGGTCATCCTCGACGAGATCGGCCGCGGCACCGCGACCTTTGACGGCCTGTCGATTGCCTGGGCGGCGGTCGAGCACCTGCATGCCGAAAACCGATGCCGAGGCTTGTTCGCCACCCATTTCCACGAGCTGACGGCACTGTCTGAAAAACTGCCGCGGCTTTCCAACGCCACCATGAAGGTCAAGGAGTGGGAGGGCGAGGTGGTGTTCCTGCATGAAGTCGGCGCAGGCGCTGCCGACCGCTCCTACGGCATCCAGGTTGCGCGGCTGGCAGGGCTCCCCGACGCGGTTGTGGCCCGCGCCCGCGAGGTGCTGCAGCTGCTGGAAACCAGCGAGCGCGAAAACCCGGCGGCGCGGCTGGTCGACGATCTTCCGCTGTTTGCAATGCCAGCGGCCAGGGAGCCGATCAAGACTGCCAAGGGACCGTCGGAATCGGACGCCTATCTGACAGAGTTGAACCCCGATGACATGACGCCTCGAAATGCGCTCGAGGCGCTTTACGAGCTCAAGCGGCGGGCCTCGGCTCGGGGAAAAAGCTGAGCCGGGAATACCTGCGTTTGAGCTTGCAGACGACCGGTGCGCTGCAACGCAGTATTGGCGCGGCTTTGGAGAGGCTGAGACAGGATGCCTAAATTTGTCATAACCGGCGCTGCCGGCGCAGGAAAATCGACACTGATCGCCGCGCTCGCCGCAGAAGAATACACGACTGTTCCAGAAGCTGGCCGCCAGATTGTCGCCGAACAATTGCGTTCAAGAGGCACCGCGTTGCCGTGGCTGGACCGGGTTGCGTTCATGCAGCTTCTGTTCGAGCGCTCGATTGCGGCATTCGACCAGACCGGAAATCCCACAGATCAGGCCGTGTTCTTTGACCGGAGTTTTATCGAGGCGATCGCTTACGGCTCGATGATCGGGCATCCCGCACCGCAATCCATGCTTCAGGCTGCGGCAGCGCGACAATTTGATGCCCCGGTTTTTGTCTGCCCGCCGTGGCGGGAGATCTTCACCACCGATGATGAACGGCGACATGACTTCGAGTTCGCGGTGCGCGATTATCAGGCCAATGTGGTCGCCTATCGCGCCGCTGGCTATGAATTGGTAGAAATTCCCCGCGTTTCCATTCAGGAGCGCGTAGCCTTCATCACGGGCCAGCTGGCTCGTCTGCAGACTTTTCGGCCTTCCAATCCAGCGTAAAAGCTTTAAGACACCCGGGAACCCTTGAGCGACAACAGGTAAGTATTCTTATGAGCAATTTTGATGTTTTGTGCATCGGCAATGCCATTGTTGATATCATCGCGCGGTGCGAAGAGAATTTTCTCGTCGACAATGACATCATCAAGGGCGCGATGAATCTGATCGACGCGGACCGCGCCGAGCTGTTGTATTCCCGCATGGGACCGGCGATTGAGGCATCGGGAGGCAGCGCCGGAAATACTGCGGCGGGACTTGCCAGCTTTGGCAGCCGCTCAGCGTATTTCGGCAAGGTCTCGGACGATCAGCTCGGCAAGATCTTCAGCCATGACATCCGGGCTTTGGGTGTGCATTTCGAAACCAAGCCGCTTGGCGGCACACCGCCCACCGCGCGGTCGATGATCTTTGTCACGCCGGATGGCGAGCGTTCGATGAACACCTATCTCGGCGCCTGTGTCGAGCTTGGCCCGGAGGACATTGAAGCCGATGTGGTTGCCAATGCGAAGGTCACCTATTTCGAGGGCTATCTGTGGGATCCGCCGCGTGCCAAGGACGCCATCCGTCTGTGTGCCGAGATCGGTCACAAGCACGGCCGCGAAATGTCGATGACGCTGTCCGACCCGTTCTGCGTCGGCCGCTATCGCGCAGAGTTCCTCGATCTGATGCGCTCGGGCACCATCGACATCGTGTTCGCCAATGCGGAAGAAGCCAAATCGCTCTACGAGACCGACAATTTCGAACATGCAGTGTCGCAGTTGCGCAAGGACTGCAAGCTCGCCGCAATCACCCGCTCCGAGCACGGATCGGTCATTGTTCGCGGTGACGAGCGCCATGACATTGACGCGATCGACATCGACGAAGTGGTCGACACCACCGGCGCCGGCGATCTTTATGCGGCGGGCTTCCTGCATGGCTATGCCAATGGCAAGCCGCTGGATGAATGCGGAAAACTCGGCAGCCTCGCTGCCGGACTGGTGATCCAGCAGATCGGACCACGGCCGCTGCTGTCACTCAAGGATGCTGCACGCAACGCCGGGTTCGCCTGAACCCGACCACGATAATCACATCACATCTTCGGGCGGGCGGCCGGCGCGTGAACGGTAGGGTGAAAACGCCCAACTGTAACGGATGGCGCCGCCGCGCACCGCAAAGGCAGCGATAACGCCGACCGCGGAAGCTGCGATCAGCGGCGCGCCGAGCAGGCTGGCGGCCACAAAAACTCCCGAGCCGACGAGCGCCGCGGAAACATAGATTTCCGGGCGCATCAGCACCGAAGGCTCGCCGGAGAGAAGATCACGCAGGATACCGCCCAAGGTCGCCGTCATCATTCCGGTGACAAGGGCAACGATCGGGGAACCACTTAGCGCAAGTCCCTTTGCCGCGCCCATGACTGCATAGGCCGAGAGGCCGACCGCGTCGAGCCAGAGCAACAGGCGATAACGCGATTCCACCAGGTGAGCTGTGAAATAGACAATGGCCGCAATGATGACGCAGACAATCAGATAAATGGGCTTTTCAACCCAGAAAACCGGCGTTGCGCCGAGCACGAGATCGCGGAAGGTGCCGCCACCTATTCCGGTAACCGCTGCCAGAAACACAAATCCGATCATGTCGAGCTGTTTGCGGGATGCCGCCAGAGCACCGGTGGCGGCAAATACCGCGACACCGGCGTAATCAAGTCCCTCCAGCGGGGTCATGGGTAATCCTTTCCCCGCCGGGGATTGCCTTAAACGTCGTAGCCGGATGCCGGGTCCGGTCCATCGGACTCGGGAGTCGCAGCGGCAGGTGCAGCCTCTTTCGGGCCACCCTTGGAGACACCAACCATGGCCGGGCGCAGCATGCGGTCGCCGATCACATAACCGGGCTGGACCACATCAACGACCGTGTTGTTGGGCACTTCGGTGTTGGGGACTTCATACATCGCCTGATGGTAGTTCGGATCGAATTTCAGACCCATCGGCTCGAGCTTGCGCACACCGTGACGCTCCAGCGTCGACAGCATGGCCCGTTCGGTCAGCTCAACGCCTTCGACAAGCGTCTTCAGGCCATTGTCGTCAGCGCTTTCGCCCTGCTCAGGCACAGCGGCAAGCGCACGCTGAAGATTGTCTGAAACCTGCAGCATGTCACGGGCAAAACCGGAAATGGCAAAGGTCTTCGCATCCTTGATTTCGCGGGCAGTGCGGCGACGCAGGTTTTCCATCTCGGCCGCCATGCGCAGCCGCTGATCCCTGAGGTCGGAAATCTCGGCCTTAAGCACTTCCACCGGATCAAGTTCAGCGGCTGGCGCCGGGGCTGCGGCTTCTTCAGCCTTGGATGCGGCGCCTGCCTGCGGGGTCTCGTGTTCGTTGACCTGGCTCTCATCGCTCATGTTGTGCATGTCCTGACGGTTCGGAAAAGTTGTCATAGGGTCACCATTGCTGGTCTGACCCGGGGATATGTTTCGCATATCGACGTTCGGACGGCAAAAATCAAGGCCCTCCAGCGCCTGATGATTGATCTGGCACCCAAAGAACCTTGCGGAAATTGGAATATATGCATCTACATCAGGCCGATCCGGCCGATACTCATTGGATCAGGCAGGAGCTATTTGCGCACCAGGCGCGAGACCAGCTGCGCGGTGTAATCGACCATCGGGACGATGCGGGAATAATTGAGCCGTGTCGGGCCGATAATGCCGACCGCGCCCACCACCTTGTCCTCGCCATCGCGCCAGGGCGCTACGATCAGGGATGATCCGGAGAGGGAAAACAGCTTGTTCTCCGAGCCGATGAAGATGCGAACACCTGATCCTTCTTCGGCAAGTGTCATCAGCTCGATCAGGCTTTCCTTGCGCTCAAGCTCGTCAAACAACAGCTTGAGCCGGTCGAGTTCCTCACCTGCGGTGAGACCTTCCAGCAAATTGCCGCGCCCACGCACGATCAGCCGAGCGGCACCTGCCCCCTCCCGGGTACCGGCCCAGACGGCAAGGCCGCGTTCGACAAGATCCTGAGACAGCACATCCAGCTCGGAGCGCACCTCGGCAGTAATCCGTTCAAGCTCGCTGCGGACCTCGCCCATCGTGCGTCCGGCAAGATGGGCGTTGAGGAAATTCGCGGCTTCGGTCAATTGTCCGGCTGTCACTCCGTCGGGAAGCTCCATGACGCGGTTTTCGACCTGATCATTACCACCGACCAGCACCACCAGCGCCCGCTTCGGGTCCAGCCGGATAAATTCGATATGGCGAATTGTGGCATCTTGCTTGGCGGCGATCACCAGCCCTGCCCCGCGGGTCATGCCCGACAGCATCTGACTGGCTTCGGTCAGCAAGGTCTCGACCGGACGGCTGGTATCTTCCGAGTGGACCTGCCGCTCAATGGTCTGGCGCATTTCCGGCTGCAGATCGCCGACCTGCATGAAAGCGTCGACGAAAAAACGCAACCCCTTCTGGGTGGGCAGTCTGCCGGCGCTGATATGCGGCGCATATATCAACCCGAGATCTTCCAGATCGCTCATCACATTGCGGATCGATGCTGGTGACAGAGACATCGGCAGCATCCGCGACAGGCTGCGTGAACCGAGAGGATCACCCGATTCCATGTAGCTTTCCACAAGCGCACGAAAAATATCGCGTGAGCGTTCATCAAGCGCTCCTACAAGATCAGCTGATATTGAAGGTGTGTTCATGGTCATTCGTGGTGTCCCGCAGGCTGCCACTGGCAAGCCCTTTTTCCTGAATATAGGCATTCGCGCTGCAACACGGAAGGGGCAACACGAATGTGGCATCACAGGCCACCCGCAGAACGTCGGCCATCCGGCAATCCTGAGGGTTGGGCGCTTTTTCTTTGCATCATGCAGCTGGCGCCGGTAGAAGGCGGCAACTTTTGAAATCAGGAGACAGACGATGCGCCCATCGGGACGAAATACGGACAAAATGCGGGCGGTCAGCTTTGAGCGTAACGTATCAAAGCATGCTGAAGGTTCTTGCCTGGTCAAGTTCGGCGAGACCCATGTGCTGTGCACCGCAAGCCTGGAAGAGCGGGTTCCGCCATGGTTGCGCAACGGCGGCAAGGGCTGGGTCACGGCCGAATACGGCATGCTGCCGCGCTCGACCGGCGACCGCATGCGCCGCGAAGCGACAGCGGGCAAGCAGGGCGGCCGGACTCTGGAAATCCAGCGCCTGATCGGCCGTTCGCTTCGCGCCGTGGTCGACCTCAAGGAACTCGGCGAACGCCAGATCACCATCGACTGCGATGTCATCCAGGCCGATGGCGGCACCCGCACTGCGGCGATCACCGGTGCATGGATCGCGCTGCATGATTGCCTGAAGTGGATGGAAGCACGCGCCATGGTGCGCACAGAACGAGTGCTCAAGGATCACGTTGCCGCGGTGTCTTGCGGAATTTTCGCTTCGCAGCCGGTGATCGACCTTGACTATCTCGAAGATTCAGCCGCAGAAACGGACGCCAATTTCGTCATGACCGGGTCCGGCGGGATTGTCGAAATCCAGGGCACTGCCGAAGCCGAACCATTTACCCAGGATCAGCTGCTCGAGCTTCTGGAACTGGCCAAGAACGGCATCGCCGATCTGGTCACCATGCAAAAGGAGACGGTCGCAAGACCGCTGTAATACCCATGTCGAATGCGCCTCTCACCACGCTGCTGGTTGCCAGCCACAATGCCGGCAAGATTGCTGAGATGCGCGATCTGTGCGGGCCGCTCGGCATCACGGTCACCTCGGCGGCTGAGATGGGACTGCCCGAACCGGACGAGACCGGCGACACATTCGAAGCCAATGCCGCAACCAAGGCGCTTGCCGCGGCGAAGGCTTCGGGTCTGATCGCTCTGTCGGATGATTCCGGTCTGGTTGTCGATGCGCTTGATGGCGCCCCGGGGGTCTACACGGCTGACTGGGCGACGATGGAAGATGGCAGCCGTGACTTCCAGGTGGCCATGCAGAAGGTCGAGGATGCGCTCCAGGCTCGAGGGGCCGCCACCGATGCGCAACGCACCGGGCTGTTCGTCTCCGTGTTGTGTCTGGCGACGCCCGAGGGCGAAGTCAGCTTCTATCGCGGCGAAGCTGACGGCGTGCTGGTCTGGCCGGCGCGCGGTTCGCTGGGTTTCGGGTACGACCCGGTTTTTCAGCCCGATGGCCACAGCCGCACCTTTGGCGAAATGGCGGCTGAAGAGAAGCATGGCTGGAAACCCGGACAGGCGACCGCGCTGTCGCACCGCGCGCGCGCCTTCAAGCTCTTCGCAGAGCAGCGCCTGGGCGTAGCCACGGCATGAATCAGCCCCCCTTCCCTGTCATCGCAAACGCACCCGTCGACATAGCGCCCGATACCGGCAAGCCGAGTTTCGGGATCTATCTGCACTGGCCGTTTTGCGCAGCCAAATGCCCCTATTGTGATTTCAACAGCCATGTCCGGCATGCCGGTGTCGACCAGCAGGCCTACGTCAGTGCCTTCCGGCAGGAAATCGCTGCCATGCGGCTGCTTTCAGGTCCGCAGGTGGTCACCAGCATCTTTTTTGGCGGCGGTACGCCGTCTCTGATGTCTCCCGATACGGTCAACGCCGTTCTCGATGCCGTGCGCGACGCATGGGTGGTGCCCGACGGAATCGAGATTACGCTCGAGGCCAACCCCTCCAGCGTCGAGGCCGGCCGGTTTCGCGGCTACCGCCAGGCCGGGGTCAACCGGGTGTCAATGGGTGTGCAAGCGCTCAATGATCCCGATCTGAAGCGGCTCGGACGTTTGCATGACCGGGCTGATGCACTCAAGGCCATCGGACTGGCGCGCGACATCTTTCCACGCATGTCGTTCGACCTGATCTATGCCCGACCTGACCAGACGGCTGAAGCCTGGGCATTGGAGTTGGAAGAAGCCATCTCGCTGTCCGCCGACCATCTGTCGCTGTACCAGCTGACGATTGAAGAGGGCACGCCGTTTTACGGATTGCACAAGGCGGGCAAACTCATTGTCCCGGACGGCGAACTTTCGGCCGAACTGTACGAGCTGACACGGCAGGTGTGCGAAAGCCACGGTTTGCCGGCGTACGAAGTATCCAATCATGCCCGCCCCGGCGCCGAGAGCCGTCATAACCTCACCTATTGGCGCTATGGCGACTATGCCGGCATTGGCCCCGGTGCACATGGCCGCTTGTCGACACGCGCCGGCAAGATTGCCACGGCGACCGAGCGTTCGCCCGAGCAATGGCTCAAGCTGGTGGCAGAGAACGGCCACGGCATGATTGAAACCAGCGAACTCACCGCCTCGGAGCAGGCCGACGAGTTGCTCCTGATGGGATTGAGGCTGCGCGAGGGCATCAATCTCAGACGCTGGGGCGCGCTTGCCGGCAGGGACCTTGATCCCGACCGCACGGATTTCCTGATCCATCACGGCATGATCGAGCAGATGGATGTGGACCGGATCCGTTGCACGCCTGCGGGCATGCTGGTGCTCGACGCCGTGGTTGCCGACCTGGCATTTTAGAGCGTCGCTCGATCTTCATCTGCAAAACAGAGTGTGGGGGATGCAAAGGCAACAGTGGTCGAGGATGCGCTCAGACGCCATGACTTGTTCGGTCATGAGATCTGCATCGAAATCACAGAAGGTGTGTTTGTCGACCATAGCGAGAAGCGGATCGAAAGCGTACTGGCTGCCGTTGGCGAGCTCGGCGTCGCGTCAGCCAGGAAAACACCGCGAGCTGCGATGCAGCGCATCGTGCTAGGATTTTGACAACGCTGGTGTGGAGAAGACATCCAAGCGAGGCACTTGGGGTGTTCCGGGCGATCACAGCCTCAGAACGAGAGGCAATCGTTTCAAGATGAACGGCTCTAGCCTGCCTTGCGAGAGATTTCGGATCCGGGAAGAAATCGGGCGACTTCGGCTTCAGAAACTGGAGGCGAGTAAAAATAGCCCTGCACAAATCCACCGCCGAGCTTTTTCAGCGCATCGAGCTCTTCGAGGGTTTCGACCCCTTCGATAACGCAACCCAGTCCCATGTCGTGGCTGAGCGCCAGCAACGATTTGACGATTTTGTAGCTGGCCGGGTTCTTGTGCAGTTCGGAGACAAAACTGCGATCAATCTTGAGCTTGGTAAGCGGCAATGCGTGCAGCTGACTGAGGCTTGAGTAACCGGTTCCGAAATCGTCGAGGGCAATTCCGCAACCCAGCACCTTGAAGATTTCAATGGACGACTTGGCCTGGCAAAAATCATACATCATCGCCGTTTCGGTGATCTCGAGATCCAGACGCCGGGGGTCGATGCCGCTGGACAGTATGATGCCGACTATGGTCGCCACACCGTCGGATGAACTGATGTCGTGGGTCGACAGGTTGAATGAGAGCCCGATGTCGTCCGGCCAACTGCAGGCTGCAGCAAGCGCCTTTTTGAGCAAGGAGCATGTCAGAACACTGATCAGGCCAATTCGTTCCGCAACAGGGATAAAGTCAGCGGGCGACACCTTTCCCAGTTCCGGGCTGTTCCAGCGTGCCAGCGCCTCAAATGCCACCGTTTCCTCGCGTTGAATATCAACGATGGGCTGGAAGTAGACGGTGAGCTCCGTATCCAGATCAGCCCTGCTGAGCACCTGTTCGAGCCGGTGGTTCTGTTCGATGGCAATAACGTGTTCGCTGCTGAACAACATGGCATGGCCGCGATTGGTTCGTTTGCCCTGGTAAAGCGCGTAATCGGCCCTCTCGTAAAGCTGATGCACGTCGCCGGCGAGTTGCGGATAGACCGAGAAGCCGATTGAGCCGGACACCTGAACGGTCGCCTCGCTCAAGACAAACGGGGTTCGCAACGCCGCACAGATCTTCTCTCCCAAAAGAAGAAGGGCCGCATCCTCGGGGCAATCTGTGACCGTCAGGGCGAATTCGTCGCCGCCAAGCCGGGAGATGTGCGTGGTGCCGTCCACCAGCTCAGAAAGGCGTCGCCCGACTTCGATGAGCAAGCAGTCACCGACAGTATGTCCGTAGAGATCATTGACGGGTTTGAAGCCATCCAGGTCGATAATACCAACAGCCAGACGCTTGTCGCCCGGTAGCGAAAATGTCGAGTTGAGATGCGCGAAGAATTGCCGGCGATTGGGCAACCCGGTCAGACTGTCGAGATTGGCCAAACGGGCATTTTCCCGATTAGCCGTCTCAAGCTTGGCCCGCGCGCTGACCGCACCGGAAAAATGCCGGAATTGCACGGTCACCACCAACAGCAAAACGACCGATACAAGTGCCAAATTGACTGCCATCACAACGAAGGATGTTATTCCGACGAAGCTGAAATAGGTCACGAAAGCGGCGTTGATCACGATGGCGACAATAAAGGCGGCAGAGGGCAGCTGCTGCAGGCAGATGATGACGCCGAGGCCAGTTATAGCTATGAAGAAGGCTATATTTCCACGCGCATACTGATCGCCGTAAGGAAAAAGCGCCAGTGCCCAAGCCGAGAGAGCAACTGTGAGGACAAAACTGAACTGGTTGGTTCGGGTCAACGCCTTGCGGGCAGCTTCAGGCGACGGAACTATGTGTCTTGATCGCAACCACCCGGCGAGACGCGCAAAACATATCAACGACAACCCGCCCGGGATCCAGACTGAAAGCCATGCCGGAGCCTCCGACATGAAAATAAAGGAAAGCGCCCATGCGTTTACCAGCACGATGGAGTACATCAATGGCACTTGATTGGAGAAAACCTCAAACTGTGCCTTGAGCAGTTCGGCATTTCCGGTGGGCACAGAAATCAGACTTTTTAATCGCAAAAATACTGTTTTCATCAAACCAAAACGCCATTTTTAGAATTAAACCAGTTACATTTAATAGGAAATACATCGTGTATATTAAAATTGGGTTTCCCGAATGAGAACTTCCTAACATGCACATGATCTAAATTTCTGACTGAAACTACACGTATGCCATTCGATAACTGACCTGTGTCACAGGATTTTGCCTCATACCAAATCTTGGTGACAGCAATCCGTGGGGCACATCAAGGGTTGCTGCCACCGAGATTTGGACATACTCACTTTGCCCGTCACGCATGATGGAGCTGCCACCCTTGATGACCACCTTGATGCAGCTCACAGGGCTTTCTCCAACTGGCCTGATGATCGTTGTGACTGCAGTCTTCATGGCCGGGCTGATCCGCGGTTTTGCGGGATTCGGTCTTTCGGCTGTCGTCATGGCGTCGGCGGCGACAATCCTTCCCCCGATCGAACTGATCCCGACGTGCTACCTGCTTGAGGGAGCGGCAAGTCTCGCCATGTTCAGAGGCGGTATGGCAGATGCCGACATGAAGATTGTCTGGGGTCTGGTGATCTGCTCGGCCATCGGAATGCCGCTCGGTCTGCTTGCCACCACAAGCGTTGACGTCGAGACATCCCGCAACCTGGCGCTATCGCTGATCCTGGCGCTGACGCTGGCGCAATTCTTCAAGCTGAGACCGAAGTTTCTGGCGACACCGAAGGGGCTTTATGCCAGCGGATTGACGGCGGGAATTGCGACGGGGCTTGCCTCCGTCGGCGGCATGGTCATCGCGCTTTACGTTCTGGCGAGCGGCACCAGGCCAAAACAAATGCGGGCATCGCTGGTGATGTTTTTGTGCATCAGCATGTTCACCTCGCTGGTCTGGCTGATCGCCTACGACATGATGAGCATGCAAGCTGTCTGGCGCGGCGCACTGATGGCGCCGGTGGTGCTGATCGGCGTGTTTGCCGGAACCTGGCTGTTTCGACCGGCCTATGAGCCTCTCTACAAGGTCGTGTGCCTGACGCTTTTGACCCTGCTCTCAGCGACAGGATTGATCAGCCAAATTGTCTGAGCCGGCCGAGATTCGGGCCGATGCCCCGTTTACAGTTGATCCAGAAGCATCTGACGGATTTCGGCTGCCTTCTCGAAATGATCGAGTTTATGGGTCTTGATCCACCAGGTCGCCGCCTCCATCAAAAGCTCCGGATCATCATTTCTGTTGGCAAAGAATGCATAGAAAGACAGCCCGACGCCGTCTCCCTTTTGCGCAATCCTGGCGTCGCAAACCCCGATGGCTTTCTGTCTCAGCGATGATCTCATGAACGTCCCCCGGTCGGTTTTTGCCGATGGCATGCCGGTGGGTCAAAACCTGTCAGGAGTGATATCCACACATACGTGTTGCAAAATAAATGACCGCCAGCACATCTCGAAGCGGGCTACAGCGCCGCGCATCGCTTTGGATGCGCAAAGGACGCTGTAACACTCTGAAATGATGCATGTACGTTATCGTTGAAATGAATACATTCGAACGCGACATGCATTAGGGTATCGTTACAAGTCGCCAATTTTCTGCGGTGCGTCGAACACCAATGGCGCAACAGCTGTTCCGTCATTTTGCGCAGCATGTTCCTTGAAAACAGGAGTATGCGCCGGAATCATGGTGTCTCTTTGAGCGACACCTACGAAGATGTGCTTGGAATTATCAGGGGTGACTTCGATCCAGTTAGGATCATCGAGTGTGCCCCTATACACACCAACCGCCCCATCAAAGCGTTCAAATGTCTGAAACAGCTTGGTGCCGCAATTATTGCAGAAATTGATATGGATCTCTTTGCCACTGCCCTCCGACACATGCGTGTATATCTTCGGGTTGCCTATGATCACCGTGAAGTCAGAGGCGTCAAATGCGGGTTGAACCATATAGGCTCCGCCAGTGGCTCTCTGACAGAATTTGCAGTGACACATAGTTACTCTGGCGGGTTTGCTCGAGACCTCGTACCGGATTTCACGACACAGGCATCCTCCTTGCGCTTTCGACATAGCTTCACCTCGTGTTTTTGTTCAGACCTGGAACGACAACGGCATTCTGCATAGAGCCAATTTTCAGGAACACCAAGTGTATCGTGCCGACCCCGGATGCCGGTGGCCTATCTGCACAGAGAGCCGGAGTTCGGGTGCTCACGGTGAAACACATGTTGCCCGCAGAGCCTGCTAACCTGAAGCAGCAAAGCGCCTTCGGTTGTGAAATCCATATCTCTCTCGCACTCCCAAGGAAAACTCTGCTAAACCCGCCTGACACTGAAACCTGGCGGGCTTGCAGGCAGATATGCAAGACAGCGGCGGAGCGGACATGACACGCAAAAAACCAGATGCCGCAAGCGATGCGCGGCAAGACGCGACAGCCGAGCCGCCTTCGCGGACATTCCGCATCGGCGCCCACGAGATCGCCGCCCGGCCGCTGACGCCGGGGCTTTATCTGGTGTCCACGCCAATCGGCAATCTGGGTGATATGACGATCCGCGGGCTGGAAACGCTGGCCGGTACGGATATCATCGCCTGCGAGGATACCCGTGTCAGCCGGGTGCTGCTCGACCGTTATGGCATCGCCACCCGGCCTTACGCCTATCACGAGCACAATGCCGAGCGCGTTGGGCCGAAGCTGATGCAGGCGCTTGAAGCCGGCAAGAGCGTGGCGCTGATCTCGGATGCCGGCACACCGCTGATCTCCGATCCCGGCTACCGGCTGTCACAGACGGCGATCGAGGCGGATTTGCCGGTGATCCCGATCCCCGGCGCTTCTGCGCCGATGGCAGCACTGGTCGCTTCGGGCCTGCCCAGTGACGCGTTTTTGTTTGCCGGCTTCCTGCCCTCGAAAGACAAGGCGCGGCGCGACCGGCTGGCAGATTTCGCCACCACAGAAGCAACGTTGATGTTTTTCGAAAGCCCCAACCGGCTGGCCGCGAGCTTGAAATCCGCATCCGATGTTCTCGGCACCGACCGTCCGGCTGCAGTTTGCCGCGAGCTGACCAAGGCCTATGAGGAAATCCGGCGCGGCACGCTGGGAGAGCTTGCCGCGCACTATCAAGACGAGCACGTGCGCGGCGAGATCGTGCTGGTAATCGGCCCGGGCTCGACGCCGCCGCCTTCAGAGGATGATGTCGATGCTTTGCTTTCCAAGCTCGCTGCTGATCTGCCCGCCGGAAAGGCCGCAACCGAAGCTGCCCGGCTGACCGGGCTGCCGCGCAAGGATCTCTACTCGCGGCTGCTTGCCATGAAGGACATCGCTTCAAAAGGCCCGATACCGGAAGGCCTCTCACCGAAAGGCAAGGCGTGAACGCGGGCGACAAGCTCGACAGGAAACGGCGCTCCGAGCGCAAGGGCCGCCGCGCGGAATGGTTCGCCGCTCTTGCCTTGATGCTCAAGGGCTACCGGATCTCGGCGCTTCGCTACAAGACCCCGGTGGGCGAAATCGATCTGGTAGCGCGCAAGGGTGACCTGATCGCTTTTGTCGAGGTCAAGGCGCGGCGCGATCTGGCCTCGGGCCTTGATGCGGTGAGCTACCCGGCGCAATCACGGATCGCAGCGGCAGGTGAGCTGTTCATCAGCCGGCAGAGGGATTCAACGCGTTTGTCCTGGCGGCACGATATCGTCGTCGTCAGCCCCTGGAGGTGGCCGGTGCATCTGACCGATGCGTTTTGAAGCGGTGGGGTTGCGGATGCGGGGTCGTCTGTGACGGTTTCGAGGCCAGTGCCGGCTTCGTCGCCATGGCGCTTTTCAGTTCAGTGCTAATTGGATGCTGCAAAAAAATGATGGATCAAGGTGATATCCACCGCATAATACCCGCAGTGCATTGCGTAGGAGGCAAAGAACCCGTTTCGCACCCTGAGGATGAGATAGGGCACTATCGCACCAAACAACGTGGCGGCAATTGCGTATCTCAGCACATATAGCGGATTGTCGTAAGCGAGGGCCAGCGTCAGGTGAAACGCACCGAAAAGCGTGGCAGTGACAAGCGAAAGCTTCGACATTTTCAACTGGTAGTCGCTGAGCGCAAAGACCAGTGCCGCGATCAATATTTGCTGGAACACAATCTCTATGGATTTGGGGATGAAATACCAGGAATTCGCATAAAAGAACTCGACCGGGGTTTCCGCGCGTGTCCAGGAGGTCTCTGGCAGGCGCGGAAGGATAACAAGCAGGAAGCCGGCCATCATTGTAAGTATCAGCACCGTCCAAATTGAATGCTCATAGGTAAATCTGACACCATGCCGCGTTATCAGGGATGGACGAAATATCCACAGCACCAAGGCGGACCACACAGCATAATAGGCCCCGTAAATGAACGGAGCTTCATTGTAGCCGATCTCAACATCGAGGAGCGACTCAAACCAAAAATAGCCGAAGCTCGAGACCGACCATGCACCGGCGAGGATCGCGATTGTAAATAGAAGCTGTTTCAATATCGTGGTCGCCCTCCTTGCAGGGTGTGCATGTCTTTAAAGGCCGAACAGCGGCCCGTGCGTTGATTGAGATCAATTACCGAAAGGGGCTCTTGATCTAACAAGGCAGCGAGAGTGTTCACCCAAAAGGAGCAAGCATGAAATATCTTTCCTCCGTCTGCTTTGGACTCGCAGTTCTTGCTTCATCATTGGCGAAGGCGGGGCCGGTGTCAGATTTCGAACAGGAGTTCCGAAACCTGTATGGTCAATATCGCGTCTCGCTTTTTCAGACAAACACCGGAGAGCAGAAGGCATCGATGGACGCGGTGTCTGAACTGGGACAATCCTGGTCATCATTGGTCGACACCTATGCCGAAGCCCCGCCCCCGCAATATACGGACGACGCGCTTTGGCCCGACACGATCGCCAAGGTGACGCGTCTGGTCGACCAGGCCCGGGAAGAGGTTGCCGAGGCTGCCCTTCCGATGGCGCATGAAACGCTGGAACTCGTGCGTGACGCGATCGGAGACCTGCACCGGCGCAACGGCATTAAGCTGTTTTCGGACCGCATGAATGCTTACCACGAAGCAATGGAGCACCTGCTGGAGAGCTCCCCTGCCAAACCGGACGCAGTGACCATGGCGCGCGAGCGGGCGGCGGTTTTAAGGTATCTTGCAGATGACGTCCTGCTTACACCGCCGCCCGAAGCTTCCGGAAATCCGGAATACGAACGTCTCGCTTCCGAATTCAGCGCTTCGGTACAACAATTGCAGGACGCGGCCCGCGCAGGCGGCGGAAAAGAGCTGCAAGACGCTCTTTCAATGCTCAAGCCGGTTTACTCCCGGTTTTTCCTGAAGTTCGGCTAGATGAGGACATTCGGTGCATTGGGAGGCTGCCGAGATGGACCTTCGTCATGTTGCTGACGGCCATTCAAACAGCAGCAAAATGGCACTCAGGGGCAAGCGAACTTGCCACCGTTGTGCGCAAACATCGTCGTAATCCGCCGGCGCTGGCCGGTGCATTTGCAGGATGCGTTCCAGCGGGCCGGCCTGGTGTGCCCAACGATTCCACTATGCCTCGAGCCATACGCGCCGGCCTGTCCAAGAGCAGCATGCCACACGGTTTTCCGAACGGTGCTTTCGCTTGCAAACCCTCCGGCATGCCTTCTACAATTTCGACATTGATTAAAAAACAAAATTAATATCGATTTTTTTGTGCGCGCTGATATGATCAGCTTACCCCGGCATTCAACTGGGCGAACGAACGGGAGGAATATCATGTTGTTACCCAGGCATATCTTGGGCGTATTCGGAGTGTGGGCTGGACTGATGGCTGGCGGGATCGGAGCAAACGCAGCTCCATGTCTCGAGGTCACACTGACCGGCACGCAAGGCGGCCCTCCAGTGTTTAATGGTCAGGCCGGCGCGGGAACGCTGGTCCGCTATGGCGATGACGCCGACAAATGTTCAGATGTGACACTACAGTTTGATGCCGGACGCGGCACGCTTCAGCAATTATCAAAGCTCAACGTGCCCGCCGGCAAGATTAATGCCGTCTTTCTGACCCATATCCATTCCGACCACACCGACGGACTTGCCGATCTGATTCAGGTGCGGTGGCACTTCGGATCAGGCGGACCAAAGGTCGATCTCGTCTGCAGTGCGGATGTAGAGATCGAACCGGGCCACGTGGCCAGCTGTGCCAACCTTGCAGCGCATCTGGGAGATTCCTACATTGCCTCGGGCGAGATCGCCCAGCGTCTGACCGAAAATCCGAAAAGATTTCCCGGAGGACCGGCCGATCTGCTGAATGTTAGCACCTTTGACGGTACGGCAGAGGGTCAGGAGGTATGGCGGTCAGGCGACGTCGTCGTCTCAGCGGTCACATCACGCCACATCGCCGGTCACGCGTCTTACCGGATCGACACACCAGCTGGCAGCGTCGTCATTGGTGGAGACGCCGGTAACAACTTGCCCGCCCCACCGCGGGACTCCTCCACTTCGACTGCAGTCGAAGCCCTGGCGAACGGCGCGGATGTAATTGTGCACTCGACCATTCATCCGGTGATGGGACCGGACAAGGACAGCGGCTTTCCGCCCCCGGTCTTTTACCGTCAGGCCACGGCATCTGACCTTGGCGCGATGTCCCAGCGTGCGGGCGCCAAGCACCTGATGCTGACCCATCTGATACCGCCTCTGGGCGCGAAAAATCAGGGTCCCTACAAGGTTCCCGGCGGTGGACTGACCGAAGCCGATTACGCGGACGCCGCACGGAATGCCGGTTTTGAGGGAAACATCATCGTCGGAACAGACCTGGCAACGCTCCGGCTTCCAGCCGAATGAGGCGTTGAATATGGCAGATGAAGGCGGGGCGTTTTCTGTCCCGTCAGCGACACGGAGAGACTATTCATAACTGCGTGATTGCCGTGAGCTGCTGGCGCAGTCCGGTGCATTTCAAGGGTGAATTTTGGGAGGACGAAGTGGCTTCCCGCTTCGGGCCATTCCACGCTGATGCATCGGCGCGTCAACCGTTGCCAGCCGACGCGCCGTTGTTTGCTCTCAACCAGCTTTGAGGTAGGGAATCGTACCGGCGATGTCTGTGTCGTCGATGACGTGGAAATTGCTCACGCTTCCGGCCTGACGCGCCTGGCCGAACGGTGCGTAGTCGGGGTCGGCAGCAAAACTGTCCAACGCTTCCCGGTTGGGAAATTCGAGGATCGCGATCAGCGTGCTGTCCTTTTCCGCCCCCTCCAGTGTCTCGATATTACCGCTGCGTGACAGGTATTTGCCGCCATGTTTTTCGACCAGGGTATGTACATTTGTTGCGTATTCGGGAACCCAACCGTCATCCGTAACCTTGATGTCTGCTATCAGGTAAACACTCATGTTCTCTCTCCAGTTGTCGGCCGCTTCGATTGTGAACATCGAGGTCGGTCCCCAAGAGCTATCGAAAGTGTCGGTCGCCGGTCCAGTACCCGAACTGAACTACCCGGTTCAGATTCTGTACTAGGCACATGGATTTAAAGGACTAGGGTTGGATTTCTCCGAAAGGGAGGTCCAAGATGACGCAAGCTGGATACAAGCAATTCTGCCCTGTGGCCATGGCGGCCGAAGTGCTGTGCACTCGGTGGACAATGGTCCTGATGCGGGAGCTCGTTGCGGGGACCACCCGGTTCAATGATCTGCGCCGCGGCGTCCCGAAAATGTCGCCTGCACTGCTATCCACGCGCCTGAAAGAACTTGAAATAGCCGGTGTGGTCGAGCGCATACCGTTGAAATCGGAAAAGGGCGTCTTCGAATATCACTTGACAGATGCGGGAAAAGACCTGCGTCCCGTTGTCGAAGCAATTGGCCTGTGGGGCCAGAAGTGGGTCGAATCCTCGCTTTCCTTGAAGAACCTCGACCCTTCGTTGTTGATGTGGGACATGCGCCGAAATCTTGATCCGTCGCCGCTGCCGTCGATCCGCACAGTGGTTCAGTTTCTGTACTCAGATTTGCCGGCCTCAAAAAGCCATTGGTGGTTGGTTATTGAACCAGGAGGCGAAGTTGATCTTTGCTGGTCGGACCCGGGGTTCGAGGTCAATCTTTACGTGACTACCGATTTGCGAACGATGACGGCAATATGGATGGGGTTGGCGACCATCGAAAGCGAACGCGACAAGATGGAATTGCTGGGTGAGAAAAAGATCGCAAAGACAATGCAAGTCTGGCTTGGTCTCAGTCCATTCGCGAAACAGGAGAAACTGGCCGGATAGAACAGTGGTTGTTCGTTCTCGAAACGGGTGAGCAGCGGCGATCGGTCCAATCTTCAATTCCATCCCTTCCCCCGTTGCATTCCCCCCCACCGGCACCCTATGTGGAACCCATCAGATTGGCGGAGACACCTTATCCATGAGCAAGATCAGAAATGTCGCGGTCCAGATGGACCATGTGAGTTCGATCAAGATTGCCGGCGATTCTACCTTCGCCATGTCGCTGGAAGCGCAAAACCGCGGCTACAAGCTTTTTCACTACACGCCGGATCAGCTGTCGATGCGCGACGGCCGCATCGAGGCGGTGGCCGAGCCGATGATCCTGCGCGACGTCGAGGGCGACCATTTCGAGCTCGGTCCGAAAGAAAAGATCGACCTGACCGACATGGACGTGGTGCTGCTGAGGCAAGACCCGCCGTTCGACATGTCCTATATCACATCGACTCATCTGCTCGAGCGGATCCATCCCAAAACGCTGGTGGTCAATGATCCGGCCTGGGTGCGCAATTCGCCGGAAAAGATTTTCGTCACCGAATTTGCCGATCTGATGCCGAAGACGCTGATCAGCCGCGATCCGGCGGCGATAGCCGAGTTCCGCAAGGAAATCGGCGACATGATCCTCAAGCCGCTCTACGGCAATGGCGGCGCCGGGGTGTTTCACATCAAGCCCGATGACCGCAATCTCGCATCGCTCTTGGAAATGTTTGCCAGTATGTATCGCGAACCGTTCATCGCGCAGGAATACCTGCCATCAGTGCGGGCCGGCGACAAGCGCATCATCCTGATCGACGGCGAGCCCGTCGGCGCGATCAATCGCGTGCCGGCGGAGACGGATGCGCGCTCCAACATGCACGCAGGCGGCCGTGCCGAACACAGTGAATTGACGCCGCGCGAAGAGGAAATCTGCGCCCGCATCGGACCATCACTTAAAGAGCGCGGTTTCATTCTGGTCGGCATCGACATCATCGGCGACCTGATGACCGAGATCAACGTGACCTCACCCACCGGCTTGCGCGAGATCAAGAATTTCGGCGGGCCTGATGTGGCGGCTTTGTTCTGGGATGCGGTGGAGTCCAAGCGGCAATAAGCCCCAGCTACCCCGCGCTAGGTCGCCATTGAACAAAGTGCGGCCACAGGCGTTGAAACCTTGAGTTAGATACACAAGGGGGTGACGATGCGGCGATTGGCGGAGATGGTTTTTGCGGTCTTTCTGGGGTGGTGCGCCGTTTTTGCCGGCACCGCCGCAGTCCAGCAGGCCGCAGCCCAGCAGAACACGCCAGGCGACTATTTTTTCGAAGCCGAAACACTTAATCCCGGTCTTGCCGACACCGCCTCGATTAACCGCGACACCCCGCAGGCAACGATTGAGAGTTTTTTCCATCATGCCCGGGCCGGTGACTACGTCACAGCCGCGCATCTGCTCGATCTCAGCGCGATCGAGCCGGCAAAGCAGCGCAGCGCCGGGGCGCAGCTGGCGCGCCAACTTGAACAGATTCTTAACCGTAAGGTCTGGCTGAAATGGGAAGATATACCCGACAGGCCCGACGGACTCGATGTCACGGCAAGACCCAAAGACCCGATGGCGGGCAAGCCGCGGCGATCGCTCCGGCTGGCGTTGATCGACCTTGACGACCGACCGGTTCCGATCCGTCTGGCACGCGTCAAGCCGGCGGGCGGCGATCCGGTCTGGGTGTTTGCCGCGCAGACCGTTGAAAACCTGCCGGCATTGTACCAGCTTTACGGCAAGAGCTGGCTTGAGCAATCGCTGCCGGACTGGGCGCGCGAGCAGGTCATCGTCGGTATCGCGGCCTGGCAACTCATCGCCATGCCTGCATTGCTGATCAGTGCCGTACTGGCCGGCTGGATTGTCTATCGGATATTCCGGAACACTGGCGAGCGGCTGGCGCCGCGCTTTTCCGGTCGACTGCTTCGAAGACTGGCGCTGTCGTTGGCGGTGTTGACCGGTGCCGTCGTGAGCTACCTTATGCAACGGCATCTGTTCGTGTTCTCGGCCACCATTGACACGTTCCTTGGACCACTGATGTTGATAATCCTTTTCGGTGGCGGGCTGACGGTGTTTGTCCAGACCATCGACATGATCCTTGAACGCACCCTGATCAGAGACATCGCCGAGCTGGAAAAACCCGAAAACCGCGAAATGCGGGCGTTTCAAACCAACCTCTCCGCCTTCCGGCGTATCGGCATCGTGCTGGCGGTGGTATTCGCCGCCGGCCTGCTGATGACCCAGATCAACCTGTTCGCTACCACCGGCGTGGCACTGATCGGCTCAGCCGGTGTGGTGACGCTGATCCTGGCCTATGCGGCCCGCTCGGCGCTGAGCAACATCATGGCCAGCCTGCAGATCGCCATCTCGAAGACAGCGGCGGTCGGCGATTCACTCTATTTCGAGGATCGCTGGTGCTATGTGGAGAAGATAAACTTCACCTATGTTCAGCTTAAAACCTGGGACAAGCGCCGTCTGATCGTGCCGGTGACATACTTCGTCTCCGAACCGTTCGAAAACTGGACGAAGCGAGACCCGACCATGACCAAGGTGGTCCGGTTGCGGCTGCATCACAGCGCCGATGTCGACAGCTTGCGCGAGCGTTTCGAGGACTTTGTCGAAAGCAATGACAAGATCATCGACAAGGACGGTGCGCGGGTGCTCGTCGTTGACCATGATGACACCGGCATGCTCGTCGGGTTTTATGCCACCGCGGAAGAGCCGCTAACTGCCTGGACACTGGAATGCGAACTGCGCGAGGCCATGCTCAAGGCGGTGAGCGAACTCGAACTGGAGCGCAGAGGGGGCCTGCAGTTCCTGCCAGCCGAACGCGACAGCAGAGTTTCCGATTTTGCTGACCGGCAATACGCGAAGCAGGACAACGCCAATTCGGCCGCAGATGAGGCCTGACGCACACGGATCTGCCGCTGCAAGCCTGCTACTTAAGCGCCGCTGCAACATTGACGGGATCGAATTCGGTAATCCGGTATTTTGCCACGCCGGCCATGTGAAACGGGTCACCGGTGATCAGGGCCTCAATGTCGGCCATAGTCCGGCCGCGGGCGATGATGATACCGCCGGTGCGCGGCAGCTTGGCACCAGACGCCAGGAACAGACCCGATGCATAGCAGCGATCGATGAAAGCCATGTGCGAGTTGACCAGCTGATCGACAGTTTCAAGTGCCGTGATGTAGGTGAGATCGACGATAAAGAGATGCTCACCATCCTCAAGAAAGGCCATGCCTGTGCTCCGTGTCCGATCTAATTCTGAACAAATCCGGTCCGGTGCCGAATCCTCCGGGCATGGCCCAGATTGCAAGCGTTTCCCCTAGTTGAAATTGCCTGGTATTTGTACCCGCACGGCCAACAATTCTGTGAATACCCGGAGCAAGCTTCGATTTACAGGATCGCAACAGTAAAATTGCGAGTTGTCATGAAGCGCGCGCCCCATGCTCCAGTTCGCAATTGGCGCAGTGAACGCCGCGCCTGGCACCCGAGTTCTGTGCAGTCCCGATGTTCTCCTATTGCAACCAAATACAACTTGTTTCACTTCTATGGTGCATTTGTTGCCATATTGTTCTTGTTATATTCCGCATACCGTGTTTCAATTCAATCCGGATCGCGCATAACGGGTGTTACGCATTGCCCGGCGCAGACGGTCAGGCAACATGAAGGGGCTGGAGACATGGTTGCGCGGGTCAGTACGGTTTCGTTTCAGGGCATCGAGGCGGTGCCCGTCGATGTTCAAGTGATGATCGCGCCGGGCAAGGTGGGCATGCACATTGTCGGGCTGCCGGACAAAGCGGTCGCCGAGAGCCGGGAGCGGGTGCAGGCAGCACTTCATGCCTCCGGGCTGGCGTTGCCCGCCAAGAAGGTGACGGTCAATCTGGCGCCCGCCGACCTGCCCAAGGAAGGCAGCCATTTCGACCTGCCGATCGCGCTGGGGCTGATGGCCGCCCTTGGCGCCATTCCGGGCGATGCGCTTGATGGCTATGTGGTGCTGGGTGAACTCTCTCTGGACGGCACCATCGCCAGCGTTGCCGGAGCCCTGCCCGCCGCGATGGGGGCCAATGCGCTGGGCAAGGGCCTTATCTGCCCGGCAGACAGCGGGCCGGAAGCCGCCTGGGCCGGCGAGGAGATCGACATATTGGCGCCGCGCTCGCTGATTGCCATCGCCAATCATTTCCGTGGCACCCAGGTGCTCTCACGCCCGGTTCCGGCCATGCGGGCAGCGCCCGCCAACATGCCCGAACTTTCGGATATCAAAGGTCAGGAAACCGCCAAGCGGGCGCTTGAGGTGGCAGCGGCCGGGGGCCACAATCTGATCATGGTCGGACCGCCGGGATCAGGCAAATCGATGCTGGCAGCGCGGCTTCCCTCGATTCTGCCACCATTGTCGCCGCCAGAACTTCTGGAAGTCTCAATGATCCATTCCATCGCCGGGCAACTGGCGGGCGGCAAATTGTCCGACCGGCGGCCTTTTCGTGCGCCGCATCATTCGGCCTCGATGGCGGCCATGGTGGGCGGCGGGTTGCGCGCCCGGCCCGGCGAGGTGTCGCTGGCACATAACGGCATCCTGTTTCTCGACGAATTTCCGGAGTTCACGCCGCAGGTGCTGGATTCTCTCAGGCAGCCGCTGGAAAACGGCGAAAGCGTCATCGCCCGGGCCAATCACCGGGTCAGCTATCCCGCCAACATCCAGCTGATTGCGGCGATGAACCCCTGCCGCTGCGGCATGGCCGGCGAGCCAGGCCACTCATGCGCCCGTGGACCGCGGTGCCAGTCTGATTACCAGGGCCGGATTTCAGGACCTCTGATGGACCGGATCGATATCCGCATCGATGTTCCGGCCGTCACCGCGCAGGATCTGATCAAGCCGCAACCTGCCGAAAGCAGCGTCGATGTTGCCGCCCGCGTGGCAGCGGCGCGCAACATGCAGCAGGCGCGCTACCGCGACCTTGGTCGACAGGATATCCGCACCAATTCGCAATGCTCGACATCGCTGGTCGAAGAGGTGGCCAAGCCGGACGCCGCTGGGCAGGCATTGCTCAGCGACGCGGCTGAGAAGATGCGGTTTTCGGCGCGCGCTTATCACCGCATTCTCAAGGTGGCTCGGACGCTGGCCGATCTTGATGGCACTGAGACCGTCGGCCGGATTCACCTGGCTGAGGCAATCTCGTACAGGATTGCAGCCGAGCGGGTGACGCAGGCGGCGTAAACAGTCAAACGCGGGCGCTGGTTGGCTGCCTGCTTGAATCGAACGTCACTCGCCCAGACCGTCAAACAGCGCGGTCGACAGATAGCGCTCGGCAAAGGAAGGGATGATGACGACAATCTGCTTGCCGGCATTTTCCGGGCGCTGACCGACACGGACGGCAGCCGTCAGCGCCGCACCGGACGAAATACCAACTGGCAGGCCTTCCAGTTTGGCGACGCGGCGGGCCATATCGAATGCTTCGTCGTTTGTCACCTTGGCGACTTCGTCATAGATCCCGGTGTCGAGAATGCCGGGTGCGAAGCCCGCGCCGATGCCCTGGATCTTGTGCGGTCCGGGATTGCCGCCCGATAGCACCGGCGAGTCGGCCGGTTCCACTGCCACGATCTGCACGCCGGGTTTCCTGGACTTGAGCACCTGGCCGACGCCGGTAATGGTGCCACCGGTGCCGATGCCGGAAACCAGGATATCGACGCCGCCCTCGGTGTCGTTCCAGATCTCCTCGGCAGTGGTCTTGCGGTGGATCTCGGGATTGGCCGGGTTTTCAAATTGCTGCGGCATCACTGAATCGGGGATTTGGTTGAGCAATTCCTCGGCCCTTGCGATGGCGCCCTTCATGCCCTTGGGACCTTCGGTCAGCACCAGTTCGGCGCCAAGCAACGCCAGCATCTTGCGACGCTCGACAGACATTGTTTCGGGCATGGTCAGGATCAGACGGTAGCCTTTGGCCGCAGCGGCAAACGCCAGCGCTATGCCGGTGTTGCCGGAAGTCGGCTCGATAAGCGTGGTCTTGCCGGGAGCGATACGGGCTTCCGCCTCCAGCGCTTCGATCATGGCGACGCCGATGCGGTCCTTGACCGAGGCGATCGGATTGAAAAATTCGAGCTTGGCGAGAAGTTCGGCCTTGACACCATCTTCTGCGGCGAGCTTGGAGAGCCTGACAAGCGGCGTGTTGCCGATGGTGTCGATGATCGAGTTGTAAATCCGGCCGCGGCCGGGCGTTTCATCTGAGTAAGCGGGCATGGCAAAGCTCCTTGTTGTAGGTGCGAGTGTAGGTCAGGCCCTTCCACCGCGCCAGCCATCGCAACTGAGCAGGACCTGCCAGTGGCGCGAAAAAATTCTTGTTACTACTCCAGAAAGAGAATGAAATTTTATTTCTCGGAACGATCTGCCTGATCTCCCCCTGCCAGGTCCCGAACATCAGCCTATCGGTCGCCTACTCCGGCCGTAGCTTTGGAACCCACTCCATGGCCCAGTCTCCGAGCGGCTCAAGATGAGCAAACAATTCGCGGCCGGTTGCAGTCAATGCGTAGCCTGCAGCGGTGTTTTCAATCAGACCGACACTGCGCAATTCCTTGAGACGGGTGTTGAGCACGCTGGGCGAGGCCGAGCCGCAGCGGTGCTGCAGGTCACGAAAAGTGCGCGGAGAATCAGCCAGGTTCCACAATATGCCCATGGCCCAGCGCCGGCTCAGAAGATCGAACAGCACCATGATCGGCTGTCCGCTCTGCGAGCCGCGGACCGGATCTCCGTACTTCGCAATCGGCTTGTTGTCTCGCGTCACTGCCTGCTCCTGATTGCAGATTTAACAAGGCCCTATTGCACTATTTTCGTAGCGAGTTAATGCTACGTTTATCGTAGCAGCGCAGAGGAGTTCCCGCAATGCACAAGACCTCGCCAATCGACATCCTGCTGTGGCTGGTCCTCGCCGCGATGTGGAGTTCGTCCTATGCGGTGATCAAGATCGGTGTCGCGACGCTCGATCCGGCTGTGCTGGTTTTCGGACGGCTTCTGGTCGGGAGCGTGATCATTTACAGCGTGATGCGCTGGCGCGGCCTCAAGCTTTCGCGCGACCCGGCGGCCTGGCTGTCCTATGCCGTGACCGGGATCCTGGGCAGCGCGGCCCCGTTTCTGCTGATCACCCATGGTGAACAATCGGTCGACAGCGCACTTGCCTCGATCCTGATGGGGGCATCGCCAGTGGTCACGTTGGTGCTAGCCGCCTGGCTGATCCCGCAGGAAAGGCTGACGTTGCGCACCGTAACCGGCATCATCGGTGGGCTGTCGGGCGTCGCTGTGCTGGTCGGCCCGACAGCGCTTTCCGGGCTCGGGGCGCAGCTCGGCGGGCAGTTGGCGATCCTTGGGGCAACGGTTTGCTATGCCGTCTCCACGGTCTATATCCGTCGCGCTGTCACCCGGCCCCCGCTGGAGATGGCAGCAGGTTCCATGCTGGTCGCCACGCTGATCATGGGGTGTGTTGTTGCCGTTTCGGGTATTCAGCCGGACCAGATCGATCTTGGCGCGGCATCGCTGGGGACCGTGCTCTATCTCGGGCTGTTTTCGACCGCCTGCGCCAATCTTATCTATTTTCACCTGGTCCCGCGGCTGGGGGCTACGCGGATGTCGCAGGTCAATTTCGCCGTCCCGGTCGGCGGCGCCCTTCTGGGCTTTACGCTGCTTGGGGAGGCGCTGACCGCGCAGCGGCTGATCGCGCTCGCAATCATCATGCTGTCTATCTATCTGGGCACCAGCAAACCGCGGCAGCGGATCATCGAAGCAGAAATCCCTCCGCCAGCGGGTCGTCATCCTCAACACTGAATTCGGCCTTGCCGGAGTAGAATGCCCGGCCCGACACATTCGCCGTGATCGCCGGGTGCGGCCCAGCCCTTGTCACCGAGGCGACCGATCCGGAAAACCGGCTGCCGATGATGCTCTCGAAAATCCGCGTCTGTTCGGGGGCGATCTGGCCGCGGGCGTGCATCGCCGCCAGCCGGGCGGTGACGCCGGAACCGGTGGGCGATCGGTCGACCTGGCGATCGGCAAAAACGCAGACATTGCGGGTCGGCTGATCAGACCAGGTGTCACGGCCATCGGTAAGGATCGTGCCATAGAGAAAGGCCAAATCCTCGGCGTCTGGATGACTGAGTGGAATTGCCGCTTGCGCCGCCCGGGTCAGGGCATCGGCAGCATCGACGAATGCGGAGACAGGATCGCGGCCGAATGCAAGGCCGAATTGCCCGGCATCAGCCAGCGCATAAAACGCGCCGCCATAGGCGATGTCGAAGCCGATCCTGCCCCAGTTGCCAAGCGTCATGGTCTTGTCGCGGGCAAACAGAAATGAAGGTACACTTTCGAAACTGACATCAGTGGCCTTGCCGTCGCGCATGGTGACTTCGGCGCGAACGAGTCCGCAGGGGCATTCGATGTTGACGATTGTCACGTCCGCCCCGGGCGGAACCAGGCCTTGATCCACCGCGTAGCGGCCAAGTGCCACGATGGCGTGGCCGCACATGGTGGAATAGCCTTCATTGTGCATGAACAAGACCGCCAGATCGGCGCCGGGCAAATCCGGCTCGACCAAGAGCGCGCCATACTGGTCTGCATGGCCGCGTGGTTCGAACATCAGGATCCTGCGCAAGTGATCGAGATTGTCGCGAACATAGGCGCGTTTTTCGAGGATCGTGCCTTTTGGCAAATCAGGATAGCCACTGGTCACAATCCGCAGCGGTTCGCCGCCTGTGTGCATGTCGATGACGGTGAGAGGGTTGCTCATCACGTTCCTGTGGAGCCGAAACCGCCGGCGCCGCGCGTGGTTTCGTCCACCGCGTCCCGCAGGCTGATCCGGGCCTGCACCACCGGCGCGATGACCAGTTGGGCGATGCGCATGCCGCGGGTGACGGTGAACGGCTCAGACCCGAGATTGGCGAGGATCACCTTGACCTCGCCGCGGTAATCGCTGTCGATGGTGCCGGGGGTGTTGAGGCAGGTGACGCCGGATTTCAGCGCCAGGCCGGACCGGGGCCTGACCTGACCTTCGAAGCCTTCGGGGATCTGCATGATCAGGCCGGTGGGAACCGCAAAGCGGCCGCCGGGCGCAATTTCCAGCGGTGCATCCTCTTCGACTGCGGCGCGCAGATCCATCCCCGCCGAACCCTGCGTCTCATAGGCTGGAAGGTCGAGGCCTTCGCCGTGCGGCAGGCGGACGATGAGCAGTTGGGGTGTCGATCCGGAAGGGGCAATGGGATGGGTCATGGGACAAGCTTTTACGCTTGGCGGGCCGAGGTCAATTGCATGGCGGGCGGCAAGACGATAGAAGGCAGCGCAATCAACAGGAATTCTCAGACGATGCCCGAACCACTTGCCGAAGAAGTCGGCCGCCGCCGCACCTTCGCCATCATCTCGCACCCGGATGCGGGCAAGACGACGCTGACCGAAAAGCTTTTGCTGTTCGGCGGCGCTATCCAGCTGGCGGGTGAGGTGAAAGCCAAGAAGGACCGGATCCAGACCCGGTCCGACTGGATGAAGATCGAGCGCGAACGCGGCATTTCGGTGGTCACCTCGGTGATGACCTTCGAATATGGCGGCCATGTCTTCAACCTGCTTGATACGCCGGGCCATGAAGACTTTGCCGACGACACCTACCGGACGCTGACGGCGGTGGATGCGGCAGTGATGGTGATCGATGCGGCCAAGGGCATCGAGCCGCGGACGCTGAAGCTGTTCGAGGTCTGCCGGCTGCGCGACATTCCGATCATCACATTCGTCAACAAGATGGACCGCGAGGCGCGCAATCCGTTCGAAATTCTTGACGAGGTCGAGCAGAAGCTGGCGCTCGACACAGCACCCATGACCTGGCCGATCGGCCAGGGCCGGTCGTTCTCGGGCACCTATCATCTGGCCAAATCCGCGATCCGCAAATCCGACCGTGAAACCGAGCTGACGCCGGTCAACGGACCCGATTCGGACGCTGTTGCCGGGTTGTTGCCGGAAAACGAGCGCGAGACCTTCATCGAGGAGGCGAGCCTGGCGGTAGAGGCCTGCCGACCATTTGATCTGGAAGCGTTTCGCGAAGGGCATCTGACGCCGGTCTATTTCGGGTCGGCGCTGAAAGCGTTCGGTGTGCGCGATCTGATCAACGCGCTGGGCGAGCTGGCGCCGCCGCCACGGGCGCAAGTTGCCGACACGCGGACAGTGGAAGCGACCGACCCGAAGATGACGGCGTTCGTGTTCAAGATCCAGGCCAATATGGACCCCAACCACCGCGACCGCATCGCCTTCGTGCGGGTGTGCTCGGGCAAGCTGGAGCGCGGCATGAAGGCCCGGCTGGCGCGCACCGGCAAGCCGATGAGTCTGTCGGCGCCGCAGTTCTTCTTCGCCTCGCAGCGGCAGATTGCCGACACGGCCTACGCGGGCGACGTGGTTGGCATCCCGAACCACGGAACCTTGCGGATCGGCGACACGCTGACCGAGGGCGAGGCGCTGGTGTTTCAGGGCGTGCCGAACTTCGCGCCGGAAATCCTGCGCCGGGTGCGGCTCGAGGATGCGATGAAGGCGAAGAAGCTCAAGGAAGCCCTGCAGCAGATGGCCGAGGAGGGCGTGGTGCAGCTGTTCTCGCCCGAAGACGGCTCACCGGCGATCGTCGGCGTGGTCGGTGCGCTTCAACTTGACGTACTGAAGGAGCGGCTGGCCTCGGAATATGGCCTTCCAGTCAGCTTCGAGATGGCGCGGTTTTCGATCTGCCGCTGGATTTCGTCCCCGGACAAGAATGACCTGGAACGCTTTGTCACCAGCCATCGCGGCGACATTGCCCGCGACCTGGATGGCGATCCGGTGTTTCTGGCGTCGGACCAGTTCTCGCTCAATTACGAGTCGGAGCGCTGGAAGATGATCGATATGGTGGCGATCAAGGAATATCACGTCGTCAAGGCTGCCTGAGGGGGCCCGACCCTCGGCCTGACCTTGCGGGGGTTGGCCTATGTGTTTCCCTCCGCCCTGCCAGGCTTGATCCGGCATCCAGTCCGGCCGAGTCGCGGGGCGGGAGAGAGTCGTTTTGCCCGGCCGACGCCGGGCCGCTGGATTCCGGAGGCTAAGACGTCGCTACGCTTGTCTGGCTCGGGGGCCGGAATGACGGTCGTGTGAGATCCGGGCAGCACAGTTGGCGGCATTTAACACTTAGGTTGGGAAGAGGTCTCCCCAAGCGGAAACACTGTTTCAATGAGAAAGCTCATCAAAAATGTCTGAAGACTGGAACGAACACGCTGAAAATTGGGACACCAACCCAGGCGTCAAGCTCTACGCTGAGAAGGCGTTTGCCTCTCTCGTCACGCACACGGATATCCGGGATGAAAGCTGGAAATCAAAACGAGTTCTTGATTTCGGATGTGGTACAGGATCGCTGGCAGAGTTGATTTCTCCGTATGTAAAGGAAGTGGTTGCTGTCGATACTTCAGAGAAAATGATTGCGGGACTGAAGGAAAAGGGACTCCCCAATGTAACCACCGTCCACGCTGATATTCTTGACATCAATTTCCAGCATGAAAGAAGTCATCTTTCTGATTTTGATTTGGTCTACGCATCATCCGTCTGCAGTTTTCTGTGCAACTATGAAGACGCGGTTTGTGCGTTAGCCCGCACCCTGAAACGCGGCGGTTACTTCATGCAATGGGATTGGTTGGCATCTGATGATGATGGCTTTGGGCTAACAGAAAATCAAATGAGCAACGCGCTGAAACGAGCACGTTTCAGCTCCTTTCAGATAGAACCAGCATTTGTAATTCAGGCCGAGGGACAAACTATGCCTGTCTTACTTGGTGTGGGTGTTTGGTGAGCGCTTGTCACAAAAACCGTCCCTGTTGAGACGCTTTTTTGGCAAATGTTTTCATAGGCTTGACTGTCACACGACCTGATCGCAAATATCTGTGTTGGATCGTTCGCTGCCCTTCGTTGCCATCAACAACGAGGTCGGCTTGGGCCGATAGCCATGGATATCGCGGTGCGGAATGTGCCCATGAGCGCGGGAGATGCGGAACGGAATTGCGTCCTCCCCCGTTTCACTCATCAGACGCAAACCCCGAAGATTGCAATTTGGCGCACCAGCTAATGCCAGGCGATGGCCGGGAAGAGGATCAGCATGGCAAGCGCCAGTATCTGCATGATTATGAAGGGGACTAGCGAACGGAAGATGGTGGCGAGTGAGATATCCGGCGGGGCGACGCTTTTGAGGTAGAACGCGGCCGGACCGAAGGGCGGCGAGAGAAACGACACCTGCATGTTCATGCAGAACAGCACGCCGAACCAGACCGGATCATAACCCAGGCTGATGATGATGGGCACGAAGATCGGCATGGTGAGAAGCGCAATGCCGACCCAATCGAGAAACATGCCGAGGACAAACAATATCAGCATCATGAACAACAAGATGATGGTCGGGTTGTCGGAAATTCCGGTGATCAGATCGGAGACGAACTTGATGCCCCCCATCAGGTTGAAGACGCCGACCAGCGCGCTGGCGCCGATGCCGATCCAGACGATCATGCCGACGGTGCGGAGCGTCTGAAGCGCTGCGCCCTTGAGCAGAGCAAATGTGAACTCGCCGCGCACGATTGTTGACAGCATGACGCCTGCGACGCCGACAGCGGAGGCTTCGGTGACGCTGGCAATGCCGCCATAGATCGAGCCGAGCACGCCGGTAACCACCAGCAAGGGCAGGATCAGGCCTTTTAACAGCCTGATTTTCTCGGCTGTGGGGACCGGCGGGCCTTCCTGCACCGGCGCCATTGCCGGATTGAGATGGGCGCGGATCAGCACGTAGACCACATAAAAGGAGGCGAGCATCAGACCCGGCAGGAACGCCGCCGTGAACAGATCGCCGACCGAGACATTGGCGGTGAGGCCGTAGATGATCAGCACGATGGAGGGCGGCACCATGGTGCCGAGCGCGCCGCCGGCGCAGACCACGCCGATGGCCAGGTGCTTGTCATAGCCAAGACGCAGCATCTGCGGCAGGGCGACCAGGCCCAAGAGCACGATCTCGCCACCGATGATGCCACTCATTGCCGCCAGGATGACGGCGACGGCGATGGTCTGGATCGCCACACCACCGCGCAGGCGCCCGGCCAGCAGCTTCATGGCGTCAAACAGATCGCGGGCAATGCCCGAGCGATCGAGGATCGCCGCCATCAGCACGAACATCGGCACCGAGACGAAAACGAAGGAGGAGACGAAGGAATAAACCCGGCTGGTGATCAGCGGCACCACCATCGGCCCGAACCAGCCGAGCGCGAAGACCAGTGCTACCAGCAGCGTGACATAGGCCAGCGGAATGCCCGAAACCAGCAGCGCCAGCAGCATGATGAGCATGACGAAGGTGCCGCCCTCGATGCCGAGCGACTGAAAAGAGCCGAAGAATTCCATCAGCGCTTACCCCGAGCATAATTGACGGCGAGAATGACAAACTGGACTGCCATGACTGCCAGGACGACGAGCATGAAGACCTTAAGCAATCCGGGATAGACAGGATCCCAGGCGCTGCCGGAGCGTTCGAGCCGGAACGAACCATCGGGGCGGAAGGCGGCACGCTGGACCATGATCCAGGCCGCCCAGGCGAACATGGCGCTGGCCGCGGCACAGATCAGCGAGATGACGATGTCGAAGACGCGGCGGATGCGCAGCGGTACCGCATCATAGATCAGCACCACGCGGATGTGCTTGTCGTGGGCGGAGCAATAGAGCCCGCCATAGATGAAGGCGATGCCGCAAAGAAAGATGGTGGTCTCGTGGGCCCAGATGGTGGGCGCGTTGAAGACGTAGCGGAGCACGACCTCGTTGATGAGAATAACCATCGAGATGACGATGCCTGCGGCAAAGACCAGACCGATGCGGTCAACGAGGCGGCCGAGGCGGCCGGCCTCGGGGATGGCGCCGCTCGTCTCTTCGACGGCGGGTGCGGTGTGGTCGTCGCTCATGTTATTCTCCCCTTTAATGCCGGGCAGCGAACCGCCCAGCAGGCTCCCTGCCAAAAATGCCGGGCGGCGAACCGCCCGGCAGGGATCGAGCTGAAGTGCCGGAGAACCAGCTTACTTCATCATGTTATTGTCTTTGAGGTAGGTGGTCAGCACTTCATAGACCTTCTTGGCATTGTCGGAGCGCTCGGCGACCTTGGCCCATTCGCCCATGGCGATGGTGCGGAACTTGGCGCGTTCCTCGGCCGACCAGTCATGAACGGTGATCTTGCCACCGGCCTTGTCTTCTGCGACGGCTGCCTCATCGCGGGCTGCAAGGGCTGCGACCTGGCTCTGGGCGAACTCAACGACGCTTTCCTCAAGAGCTGTCTTGACGTCGTCGTCGAGTGCATCCCACTTGGCCTTGTTCATCGAGATCTCGACCAGCGGCATGGAGTGGAAGCCGGGATAGACCGGGTGCATCGCCACGTCATGCATGCCCTGCGACTTGTTGGACGAATAGACCGTGTAGTCGGCGGCATCGATGACGCCCTTGTCGAGCGAGGTGAAGACTTCCGAACCGGGCAGATTGACCGGAGCGGCGCCGGCTGCGGCGAACACCTGCTGGACGAGGCCTTCCGGCGCGCGCAGCTTGAGGCCCTTGAGATCAGCGACGCCATCGAGCGGCACCTTCGAGACAAAGGCTTCCAGACCCGGCGTGGTGGCGCCTATGAAGTGCAGGCCGTAGGGTTGGACGAGCTCGTTCATCAGCTCCTTGCCGCCGCCATTGGCCATGAAATCAAACATTTCCTGCGGTGCCGACCAGGCGCCGACCGGATTGGCGATCAGGCCAAACGCCGGGTCCTTGCCGGAAAAATAGGACGTGTCGGTGATGTGGCCATCGAGAATGCCGCCGGCGATGGCATCCTGGGTCTCGTTGTGAGCGACGATGGATTCCACCGGCAACAGTTCGATGGCGAGCTTGCCGCCGGTCTTTTCCTTGATGCTTTCGGCCCAGCCCTGCTGCAGCACGAAATTGGGGTTGCCGGCAGGATCGGACGACTGGAACTTCAGCGTCATTTCCTGTGCCAGCGCAGATGCGCCAAGAGCCGCGCCGATGACCGAAGCCAGGGCGAGTGTCGTCAGGGATTTAAACATAGCAAATACCTCCCAGGTATGCGTTTCAGGTGTGCCGGGTCTCGACCATGTCGGGAACCGGACCGGTTTTAAGAGATGCGGCACCCGCATCCCCCATATTGCGAAGCACCGCTTCGGAAAGCAAATCAAGTGACGCCGCGACATCAACGCTCATGCCGTTTTCATCAGACGCGAGAGGCTCAAGCGTGGCCAGCTGGCTGTCGAGCAGGGCCGCGCCGACGAAGTGATCGCGGCGGGTGTTGAGGCGGCTTGCGATCAGATCGCGGTCGCCAGCCAGATGAATGAAAAATGCGTCGGGCAGGTGGCCGCGGAGCCGGTCGCGATAGATCCGGCGCAGCGCCGAACAGGCGATGACGACGCCGCCGTGGGTTTGCGAGGCGCCCTTGGCCGCAACGCCAACCCGGTCGAGCCAGGGCAGCCGCTCGGCATCGCCCAGCGGCTCGGCTCGGGACATGGCGGCGCGCGCATCCGCAGAATGATGGGTGTCGGCGTCGACCATGGCCAGCCCCAGCCGTGCAGCCAGTGTGCGGGCAAGCGCTGTTTTTCCGGCGCCACACACACCCATCGCGATCAAGACTGTGCCTGCTCCCTGGCCTGCCATACCTGTTCTCCTGTTGCTTTTGCTCTATTGGTAGCGCTAACATTTGTCAACTGCTGGAAGTATGCTACAAGTTTGAAATTGAAACAATGAACACTTAGGCCATTGAAATATAAACGAAACACAGGAATTACGATTGCCGACGTCGCGCGTGAAGCCGATGTTAGCGCTATGACTGTGTCGCGCGCCTTGCGCGAACCGGAGCGAGTATCAGCGAAATCCCTGACCCGCATCCGCGCGGTGATCGAGCGGCTGGGATACCTGCCCGACCCGGCGGCCCAGGCGCTTGCTGCCGGGCGGACCAATGTAATCGGGGTGATCGTCCCGTCGGTGACCAACAATGTCTTTGCAGATGTCATGCGCGGCGTCTACACGGCTGCGGAAGCCAGCCGCTGGCAGGTGCAGCTGGGCAATTCGCGCTATTCTCCGCTGGAGGAAGAGCGGCTGGTAAAGACCTTCCTGAGCCAGCGTCCGGCCGGGCTGATCATCTCCGGCATAGATCAGTCAGAGGAGACCCTTGCGCTGCTTCGGGCTTCGCCTTGCCGCATCGTGCAGATCATGGAGACATCGGACCGACCGCTCGACATGATGGTTGGTTTCTCGCATCTGGAAGCCGCGCGGGCGGCGACCCGGCATCTGCTGGACATGGGCTACACACGTCCCGGCATTCTCGTCGCCCGGCTCGATCCGCGCACGCAACGGCGACTTGCCGGATTTCGCGATGTGGCAGGCGCGGCAGGCGTGCTTGAGCCCCGCCGCATCATCACAACGCCGCAGGCCTCGACGGTGACACTCGGCGGCATGCTGATGGCGGATCTTTTGTCACGGGCGCCCGAGACCGACGCGGTCCTGTGCAACAATGACGATCTGGCGCTGGGCGCGCTGTTTGAATGCCAGCGCCGCGGCATCAAGGTGCCGGACGAGATCGGCATTTGCGGGTTCAACGATCTCGAAATGATGGCCGCCGCCTATCCGGCGATTACCAGCGTGCGCACCCACCGCTACGAGATGGGTGAGCGCGCCATGCGGATGCTGGCCGAGGCGCTGGACGGCCGCGACCCGGCCGAGCCGGTGGTCGATCTCGGCTTCGAGGTGGTGGCGCGGCAGAGCACATTGGGGGGATAGGGGTGGCGCGGCCTGGGGAGCTGGGGTGACGGCGCGCCAAAACGCCCGCCCGCTCCCGGCCTCACTGCTGTTAAGCGCAACAGGCCTTGTCACGACCGGCGCCAGTGGTGCGATCCTGACAGATGGTTCCCATCTGTCAGGACAAATCGCCCCACCAGATCAATAGCTTGTGGGCTCACTTTTCGAAACAGATGGGTATCATCTGTTTCGGTCAGACCACTTGGGTGACGCCGCCGGTGCTGGCGCGGACCAGCAGATCTCCGGTACCGGCAAAGCCGGGGTCAACGCACTTGCCAGGCGTCTGACCCTAGATGCGGCCCCGCGCGCCAAACCTCACCGCCTTCCGCCGGCCAAAGCTCCGTGGGCTCCAGCCATCCGTTGCGACGGAAGGTGGCAGGAGTGTCGCAGGGGCGGAAAGGGTGTGGAAAATATTGGGGGAGACGAAAAATGTCTGGTCCGAGTCAGCGGACGCAACGCGTTCCTGACGCGCTCACGCTCAACGCTAGGGATTTGGGCGGCTGGGAGAGTTGATTGTGGGTTTGGGGGCCATGCAAACGTAGCACCGCGCCCGAACTTTGCTATTCATGACAATGCTCTTTTGATCACACTTGGAATGCACCTCCCGTGAGGTTACAACTGCCAGTATGTGTCGTACACATCCAACAACGACGCGATGTCTATACCTACTTGCATAAAGGCGGAGTATTTGACGATCAAAGATGAGATAATTGCAAATCACGCTGCTGGTACGCTTCCCCAGCTATTCGTCACACGGATTAGAGGACATCGCGGCGACGAAGAGGGTCGGAATTTTCGCGCTGCGCTTGTGGACCTTCACAATAGCGGCGCGATCGACGTACTTGAACCGGCTCGCTCGATAGCAACCTCCCCAGTGTCACAGCATGACTTCTTCCTCGTTCAGAACGCCTATGTGGAAATTATCCCGGAGCTGAATGATACGGTTCCGGCAATGCTCTCGGCGGTAAAGGCGCTGACTGCGCGCGCTGGCAATGATTTAGCATCGGGCTGGGCCAATGGTGCGTTTCGGTCATGGGCGGAAAACGATGATCGTGCACGTGCCACGATTGCATTGATCGAACCCAACAATCGTGAAGATGCGGCCTATCTGTACTTAGCACTTCAGGCTTTGGCCAAGACCGAGCCAGATGCTGCGCTCGACCAAGCGATCGCCTTTCTTGCTGGCCAAGACCTGCCAGCGCAATTGGGGGCGGCAAAGGCTATTGGCACCCTGCCACTCAGCACGAGTGAAGCATGTAAGCGATCCCTAGATGCATTGAAAACTGCGTGTGAAGTCGGAACTGATGACAATCTTCTCGGGCATATCTTAGCCGCAGCAGTTGATATTGCGCGAAATGCGCCAGATGAAGAAGCCACAGCCGTTCTTCTGGTCAACGAGATTATTGAAGACGCTGGCGACCAGACGATTCACGGTGCGGTTACAACCCTGATGTTTAATGCCAGTGATCTGTCTCCTACGCTCGTTGAATTGCTCACAAAGTTTGCGCATAAAATCCGCATCGAGAATACCGGTACGATTGAGGAAATTGACCAAGCGGCGGCTCGACTGGTCCAAAGCGACCGTGTCGAGGAAGCACTTGCCTTGGTGGTTCCTATTATTTCTGCGCACGAAGAGTTCAAATCGCTCGATATGCTCGACAGTTTTGCGCACGCTCTCCTTCGGCTTGATCAAGAACGCCTCGCACACATTATCGTCACTTGGTTGCTGAGCTTCGACTACAATCTGGGCATCGCAACTGGCAGTCTGGTCGGCGGTCATCACGGAGATGCGCTTGTGCTTGAATTTGATGCAGCGCCGTTGGCACTGTCAGAAGCTGATGCGATACTGCTGGCGCATCGAACAATCGGCTATTTGTTCATGTACCCTATCACCGTAGCCTCGATCGTCCTGTCTGTGGTGGAAACAAATTCGGATGAAGGCCGCCGTGCAATTGAAGACATACTCTTCGAACCGCTTCTTATCAATTTTTCCGGTGACCTTGCCAATTGGTTGAAGACGAAAGCGGCAGATAAGGGTGAACAGGCGTTGCCGACAATCAAACATCTCCTAACTCGGCTCGATACTTATCTCGACGGGCTGCGGCGAGTGGAATGCATCAACGAATTCCGACCATCGGAGAGAGAACGGCTCATCCAAAACCGTCGCCAGCAAGAATCGATGCGCCAAGCACACAAAAAGGCTGAGAAGAGATCGGTTCTCATGTCGGCCATGTCACGATCTGTTTTGCTATATGGCAACAGGTCGATCAGCTATTTCCAAGAACAAAATGGGAAGAAGCGGCGTAATGAAACGAAAATGTACAGCTTCAGCCAGACTATAGAAGCACCGCGGCAAGACATAATCGAGCCCTTTGAACTCGATTACACCCTACGGTGGTTTCGCGCGGCGAAGGCCGCGACATGAAGCTGGTGATCCGGGAATATCTTGCATCGTTGCGCGAGCGCGACGAACTTGATGCAGTGCTTCCCGACCTTCTTACCGAACTAGGCTTTACCGTTTATTCTCGGCCTGGGCGGGGCACGCGCCAGTACGGAGTCGACGTAGCAGCAGTCGGTAAGGGGCGCGATGGCATCAAGCGTGTCCATCTTTTTTCGGTAAAATCAGGCGACTTAAATCGCAACGAGTGGAACACAGCGTCGCCGCAGAGTTTACGACCGTCGCTAGATGAGATTCTCGACGTTTACGTGACCAGCCGAATTCCACTCGAGTTCACTGACCTGCCGATCGCGATCTGTCTGTGCTTCGGAGGAGCGATTGATGAGCAAGTGCGCGCCGAGGTGATTGCCTATATACGCCGATACACGACGGATAAGATTAGTTTTGAGGAATGGAACGGTGATCTACTTGCACAGGTAATCCTTGACGGAATCTTGCGCGAAGGGCTGCTGCCTGCACCTCTTCGAAGCCATCTGCGCAAGGCGGTGGCAATGGTCGAAGAGCCGGATATTGCCCTAACCCATTTCGAGCGCCTGCTTAGCGCGCTGGTCACAAGTCCAGGTGATAGTCCGGCCAAGCGGCTTTCGCAGGCGCGACTTATCAATATCTGCTTATGGATCATGTTCGTTTGGGCACGCGAAGCCGACAATGTTGAAGCGCCTTATCGCGCAAGCGAACGCGCGATGCTTGCGGTCTGGCATCTACTTCGTGGTGATATCGTCGGCTCGGGCCGAACTGCAGAAAAAGCTAGCCTTGTGTTGAACGAATTGATCGAACTTCATTTCGCCATTTGGGATGAGCTGTTCACCAAAAAGATTCTTCCATTTGCCGATGTCCGACACGGATTATCGACTGCAATAGGTTCGCATGCATCGATTGATATTAATCTCAAGCTATTTGACATGATCGGGAGGCTAGCTCTTCGCGGACTCTGGATGGCCTGGCAGTTGTCACCCAACCCAGGGCCGGTGGTGCTTACCGATGAAGTGCTAGCGACGTATCCATCTGCACTCACCGAAGAAAAAAACATCCTCGTTGAAAAAATCGACACGCTTTGCAAGCAACTTGTTCAGATAATCTCGAACAACCGCTCCTTGCTGTCTCCGATTGGCGATTGGCAGGCGATTGACATTGCATTGGCACTCACACTACTGGCAACGAGGTCGCCTTTCCATGGCGCGATCGACCAATGGCTGGAGGAAATGACCAAGCGCACTATTTTCGCTTATCAAACCCACGGCCAATACCCCACTTGCAACAGCTCTTATTGGGACCTCGTAGAGCACCCCGCCGAACGGAACGATGAGTACCGGAACGAGAACACCCAAGGTAGCATCCTCTATCCCTTGCTGGCGTTGTGGGCCGCAGCACGCGGCAATCAGCAAGTGGTAGACGAGATTGCAGCCTTTAAGATGGAAAAACTGAGCGACTGCACGTTTCAAACTTGGCTACCGGACGAAGACAGCGAAGCAGACATATATTTTGGAGGCGCAATCCACGGAGCCGCCCTGACGGGAATTCCGGTAACCAGCGGCTCGCGGGACACGTTCGACTTCGTGTTCGAGGAGGTCAATTCCAATGGCCATTACGACGCCTTGTCGGTCATAGATTTTGGCCACTGGCCCATCTTACTCACGGCTTGCCGCAGCCATCGCTTGCCAGTGCCGGCTCATGTCTGGCGTGATCTTCTTCCGGCGATCGAGCGTCCGCCAGCTTCTAGCGGGAGCTAAGCCGCCGTTCCTTTCAAACGGTTTCAACAATTGAGCTGACGAAGTTTGCAATCCATTCCTAGCCCGCTGGATCTCCGGCACTCCAAAATCCATGGCTTCTCGCCACTCCCCAATCCCCTTCCCCCGGTGTAAGCCTCTCCCCCTGCCCTCCCTCCACACGTCCGGGATTCCGTCATGAAAGCCATTCTCTACGAAGCCTTTTCGGCGCCGCCCAAGCTGGTCAACCTGCCGGACCCTGTGCCCGAGCCGCACGGGGTGGTGGTTGAGGTGCGGGCGACGGGGGTTTGCAGGTCGGACTGGCATGGCTGGGTGGGGCATGACACGGATATTCAGCTCCCGCATGTGCCCGGACACGAGCTGGCCGGCGTGATTGCGGCGGTGGGTCGGGATGTGACGCGGTGGCGGGTTGGCGAGCGTGTGACGGTGCCATTTGTCGGCGGTTGCGGGCATTGCCCGGAGTGCCATGCCGGGCACCAGCAGGTGTGCGACAACCAGTTTCAGCCCGGGTTCACGCATTGGGGCTCGTTTGCTGAATTCGTGTCGATCCACCGCGCCGATCTCAACCTGGTGGCTCTGCCCGAAAGCCTCGATTTTGCCACGGCCGCAAGCCTGGGTTGCCGGTTCGTTACCTCGTTTCGCGCGGTGGTGGACCAGGGCCGGGTGTCGGCGGGGAATTACGTGGCGGTGCATGGCTGCGGCGGGGTCGGGCTGTCGGCGATCATGATCGCGGTGGCGGCTGGGGCGCAGGTTGTGGCGGTGGATATCTCGGAGGAGAAACTTGCGCTGGCGCGGGCGCTGGGGGCGGTGGCGACGGTGAATGCGCGCGAGGTCGACGATGTGGCGGGGGCAGTGCGCGATCTCAGTCATGGCGGGGCGCATGTGTCGCTCGATGCGCTGGGCGCGGTGGCGACCTGCGTGAACTCGATCAACTCCCTGCGCAAGCGCGGCCGGCACATCCAGGTGGGGCTGATGGCGGGGGCGGAGAGCTTTCCGCCGGTGCCGATGGGGCGGGTGATTTCCCACGAGCTGGAAATTCTCGGCAGCCACGGCATGCAGGCGCACCGCTATGACGCGATGTTTGCGATGATTGCCGCGGGGCGGCTGAAACCGGAGAAGCTGGTGGGGCGGGAGATCACGCTTGCGCAATCGATCGACGCGCTGATGGGGATGGACCGGTTCGAGGGGGTGGGCGTGACGGTGGTCACCGAGTTCTGAGGGTGGGCTGATGGAGCGGGGGTGGGCCCGGGCCTTGAGCGGCCCGCACCCGGATTAGTGTCGCGACACGTGTCGCGGCTGGGTCAGCTGAGCAGCGGACTTAGCTGAGCAGCCAACCGCCGTCGACATCGACGGTGGTTCCGGTGACAAAATCATTGCCGATGACAAACAGGAGGCCTTGCGCCACCTCGTCTGCGCTGCCGGCGCGCGGGATCAGATTGTTTGCCGTCATCTTGTCGTAGAGCGCCGCGCGCTCGGCGCCTTTCGCTGCAACCATCGGGGTGTCGATGGTTCCGGGCGAGACGACATTGATGCGGATGCGCGGCGCCAGTTCGACCGCAAGCGCCCGCACCATCGCCTCCACCGCTGCGCCGACCGAGGACAGGGCGATCTGTCCGGGCTTGCAATTGCGCGCCGGTGCGCCCGAGACAAGGGTGATCGAGCCGCCGTCGGTGACGTGGCGGGCACCGTGGCGGACGACATTGGCATAGCCCCAGAGCTTGTCGAAGGAGGCTTTGAAGCCGTCCATGTTCATGTCGAGAAAGGCACCGATCGCACGGTCGCCGCCAGTCGCGGCGCTGACCAGGATGTCATAGGGGGCGAGACTATCGAGCAGCGCCTGCATGGCCGCCCCATCGCGGACATCGCATTGTTCGGCGCTCACACCTTCAGGCAGTTGCCCGGATTTTGGCGGATTGCGGCCGATGGCGACGACCTTAGCGCCGGCCTCAGCCAGCAGTGTGGCGGTTGCCAGTCCGATGCCCGATGTGCCGCCGAAGACGACGGCCTTCTTGCCGGAGATGTTCATGATGAGGTTCCTTGTCTTTTGCGCGGGTCTTTTGCGGGTGAGATGATTGAGATCATCATCTGTCGGAGGGACCATCCCGCATCCGCCGCCGTTGATCAAGGTGCAGATCAGGCCGCTGTGACGGTGGCGTCGAGTTTTGCCAGGCCTGAGTTGAGTGCTGTGATGCAGGCGGGATCGAAGGCTGGTTGCGTTTCGATTTGATTCGATATAACTAGTTTAATCGAATTATTGGAGGTGACGCACATGGATGCAATTGAAGCGGCGCAGGGGTTTTCTGCCATGGGATCGGATTCGCGGCTGGAGGTTTTGCAAACCCTGGTTCGGGCAGGCGAGACGGGCTTGCGGGTCGGCGACATTCAGCAGCGCACCGGGATTACGGCTTCGACGCTGGCGCACCATCTGAAATTTTTGAGCGCCGCCAATCTGATTGTCCAGCGCAAGCAGGGGCGGGTGATCATGAGCACGGCCAATTTCGACCATCTGAGCGCACTGGCGGGTTTCATCCTCGAAAACTGCTGCATCGACGCAGGAGAAACGACATGAGCCTCGTCACCGAGATCAGCCGTCCGAGTGGGCAGGACATCAAGGCCTGGATCGCCACGCCGTGGGCGTTCATTCTGTTCATGCTGGCGGCCGTTGCCGTGCTTGACCCTGAACGGTTTACCACCATCGTCAGCTTTGCCATCGCCGCGCTGTGGAGCACGCTTCCCTATATCGTCTTTGCCGTGGCGCTGATTGCCGGGCTGAAAGCGGCGGGCGCGGAAGCGGTGATCGCCGAGGCGTTCAAGGGGCGCGAGACCAAAATGATCCTGATGGCGGCGCTGTTTGGCGGGCTGGCGCCGTTCTGCTCGTGCGAGGTGATCCCGTTTATCGCCGGGCTGCTGGCACTGGGCGCGCCTCTGCCGGCGGTGATGGCATTCTGGTTGTCCTCACCGCTGATCGATCCACCGACACTGCTGATCACAGCGGCAGCCCTTGGCTGGCCATTTGCCATCGGCAAGGCGGTGGTTGCGGTGGCTCTGGGACTGTTTGGCGGCTTTGCAATCAAGGCGGCGATGGCGGGCGGCTGGTTCAAGCAGCCGTTGAGGGTTTACACCAAGTCAAGCTGCGGCTGCGGGCCTGATCCGTTTTCCGGCAAGCCGGTCTGGCGCTTCTGGGGCGAGGAGAGCCGCCGCGCCACTTTCCGCTCTGAACTGGTCAGCAACGGCATGTTTCTGATCAAGTGGCTGGCTCTGGCCTATGTGCTGGAAGCGCTGCTGGTCACCTATGTTCCGGCTGAGATGATTGCCGGTCTTGTTGGCGGCGAAGGCGTGGTGCCGATCGCAATTGCTGCACTTGTCGGCATGCCGGCCTATCTCAACTCCTATGTGGCGCCGCCGCTGCTGGCGGGACTGATGGAGCAAGGCATGAGCAATGGTGCTGCCATGTCGTTCATGATTGCCGGGGCAGTCAGCTCAATTCCGGCGATGGCGGCGGTCTGGTCGCTGGTGCGCAAGCCGGTGTTCGCCGCCTATCTCGGTCTCGGGGTCTCGGGCGCCATCGTCTCGGGGATCGTGTTCCAGATGTTGGTGTGAGGAAACAAGGTTCCACCAATACGGTACACTCAACCCAAGGCTTGACTATGCATTTGCAAATCTGTATCCCGAAATCAGGAATAATTCCTTATTTCGGGATGTATGCATGTCTACCCTCAATGACAGACTGGCGGAGCGGCTGAAACAGGTACGCACAGAGCGGGGCTTGTCGTTGCAGGAACTGGCGGATGCCAGTGGAGTGAGCCGCTCGACGCTGTCGCGGGTTGAGAATGCCGAGGTGAGCCCGACAGCGGACACGCTGGGCAGCCTGTCGACCGCTTACCAGATGACAATTTCGCAATTGCTGGCGCCGATCGAAGCCGCGTTCGCGCCACTGGTCCGGGCGGCCGAACAGAGCATCTGGCATGATGCCGACAATGGGTTTTTGCGCCGGGTCGTGTCTCCGCCCAGCGGCGGGTTGTCGGCGGAAGTGGTGCAGTGCGAGCTCGCCCCCTACCAGATGATTTCCTATGCGGCGCCTTCGGTTCCCGGACATGAGCACCATCTGGTGATGCTGTCGGGCGCGCTGAGCGTCACCATTGGGGTCCAGGAACATCGGCTCGAAGCCGGCGACTGCCTTCGCTACCAGTTGTTCGGCGCCTCAAGGTTCCAGACCGGCGTCGATCCCGCATCCTATTTCATTGTTCTTGTGTGAGGTGGTCATGACCAGCATCAGCATTCACTCGCTGGACGGCGAAGAGCTCGAGGCGGAGGCTCAGGCGCTGGGCCAGATTTTAGCGCAAACCGTTGCGGATGGCGCGGCGATTGGCTTCATGCAGCCGTTTGCGACGGCTGACGGGGTGACGTTTTTCACCCGTCAGGTGTTTCCCGAAGTGCGGGCGGGACGGCGGCTGTTGCTCGTCGCCAGACTGGATGGCGAAACAGTCGGATCGGTACAACTGATCATCGCGTTGCCGCCCAACCAGCCGCATCGCTGCGAGGTGGCGAAGATGATGGTCAGCCCCACGGCACGGCGCAAAGGTGTTGGCCGGGCGTTGCTGCAGGCGCTCGACGCGCAAGCGCGGGCAGCAGGCAAGACGCTGGTGACGCTGGACACCAAGACTGGCGACAAGGCCGAGCCGCTTTACAAGGCAGCAGGCTTTAGAACAGCCGGCATGATCCCGGGCTTTGCACTCGATCCGGACGGCAAGGCGCAGCACGCGACGACCTATATGTACAAGGCTTTGTGAGAGGCGCCGGAGTGGCGTCGCCGTGGGGGATGGCGGTTTTCGGGTTTGATTTTTTCCTGACATCGCGCGGCTTGTTCGGGAACTGTGTCTAAAGGCGTCGGAAAGGAATAGCCGGAATGAAACGGCGAGAGGACTGGCGGCTTTGACCGTTCACAACAGTGATGGCGGACAATCGACGCGATCACACCGATTACCTTGACGCGCTCTACCACGCCGTCCAATCAGGATATTGGAACTGGAACTTCCTGCCCATTGCTGCCGTTAGCATTTGGTACAGAAAAGGGCCGCTTCGAGCCCAATTTGCGGAATGCAACGATGCGCGCGAACTGCCGCAAAGCGCACAAGCCAGTCCTTGGTTTGACGCCACTGAAATGTCGTCAACTTGGGATCCACCCTTGGAGAACCCGAATTTCTACTTTCCAAGGCCTTCCACCAGCAGGTCAAAAACCAATCGAATTCGTAAGTTGGTTCTAAGTTCCCGGTGCGCAACCAGCCAAGTTTCGATCTTGAGTTGTTCGAATGCCGGGAATGGGTTTTCAAGCTCTGGATATGCCTCGCCAATCTCAACCGGAAGAATTCCAATCCCGAAGCCTTGCCGAATGAGCGCGACCGAAAGTGTCACGCTCGTCGTGAGAAAGTTGAAATTCGCAGTTGTAAGATTGATCCCACGCGATGCCATAAGCCCGAGCCGCCGTTCGGGATCGTCGAAGCCAACAAATTGCATCTTCGCAAGATCAGCAGTACGGGACGGGCGGCCAACCTCGTTCAGGTACTGCGTCGACGCGTAAAGTTGCGCCGTAGTGTCACGCAGTCGTTTCGTGATCAGGTTTTCATCTTGCGGGCGGGTGTGTCGGATTGCGATATCGGCTTCCCGTCGCCGTAGATCGCTCATTTCGTTCGAAGCAATGACTTCGATCTGAAGCTCTGGCGCTTTTGTCCGCAGGTCTTTGAGGATCGGCGGCAGAAAATAAGTCGCCACACCGTTGGTTGCAGCGATGACCACTTTGCCCGTAACGGTCTGGGATTGGCCCGTTGCTGTGAGAGAGATGCGGTTTGCTGCATCCCCCATACTGCGAAAATGCTCAAGTAGTTCGGTGCCTGCCTGCGTCAGGAGCAGGGCACGGGAGGTCCGTTCAAACAACGTCACGCCAAGCGCTTCTTCGATACCAGCGACCTGTCGACTGAGTGTTGGCTGCGTAAGCCCAAGCGCACGGGCTGCCGCAGATAGCGATCCCTCTTCGGCCGTCACAAGAAACGCACGTGCCTGATTCCAATCAAATGCTGATCTTTGCCACTCCATCATTTACGTATACCAGAACTAGAAAAATCTACAATTTCGCATTGCATGCGGACAGTCTAAACCACGACCAACAACATGACTTTTACAAATAGGTTGGTCGCAATGAAGCTTAACAAGCAAATTAGTGAATCTCCGTTCGATCCTTCGGTTCCCAGATCGATCCCGATGGTGAGCCATTGGATCGGGACTTGGGAATTTGCAATCAATCGCCGGCTTCGTGCTCCGGAGGACTTGGCCAGCCAATATGATGCCGCATCAGGAAGTTGGAGCCGGACGGCGCGTCGTTTCCAGCTTGAAACCGCCTATCGAATACCATTGCTTGCATGTAGTGCAGCTACAGGTCTTGCTGATTTGAGGCCGGCCTCGCGGGTCCTTGATTGCGGAATTGGAACAGGCTGCCTGTCGATAGCTTTGAACAATATCCTGCCTGACCCCATCGTGTACCATGGAATTGACATTTCGAGAGCGATGCTGGCCGCAGCTGACGTCGAGATGCGTCAAGCCGGGATGTCACCACAGCTTCAACAGGCCGACATCCTCTCAATTCCCCATGCTGATCAGTCTTTCGACGTCGTTATGGCAGCACACGTCCTTGAGCATTTTCTTGAACCTCAACGCGCCCTCACCGAAATGATCCGCGTTTTGAAACCGGGTGGTGTGTTGTTTGTTTGCATGACTCGGCGATCCGTTTTTGGCACGCTCATTCAATTGCGCTGGCGGACTTGGGCAGCAACAGAACGCCAAGGTGTCGCGTGGCTGCGCGATTGCCAACTTAACAATATCGGATACCAACCGGTCAGTCTGGGACCCTGCGCGGGCCAAGCCAGCACGGCCTTTTGGGCTCAAAAACCCGCCGAAAAATTGGGCAGATCAAGGATCAAACACTTCGTCCCACATGAAGAAAGCCTGCCATGAAATCCCTCAGACGGTCCGAGTGGACACTATTGGCCTTCATCATAGTCTATTCTTTCATCCCCTCCGTTGGCGGTTTGATACGTGTGCTTGAACTGGCTGGTGGTCCAACAATCGCCCCTGAAAACCCACGTGCTTTGGCCGATCCGATTCCAATCGTCCTTCATATCCTTGCCAGCATTTTATTCTGTATGGTCGGTGCGCTTCAGTTCTTACCAAGCATCAGACGTCATCATCGTGCAAAACACCGCGCAATCGGGCGTGCCATTGTGATCGCGGGGTGCGTATCAGCAGCAAGCGGTTTGTGGATGACGCACGTCTACTCCTTTTCCGAGGACCTTCAGGGAGCCCTGCTGTACTGGGTCAGGATGGTGCTTGGATCACTGATGATTGGTTTTATTATCTGGGCGATCATCGCAATCAGGGCCCGAAATGTCTATCAGCATAGCGCTTCAATGCTGCGCGCCTATGCAATTGGTCAAGGTGCCTCGACGCAGACAGTCCTAGGGATCAGCTGGATGATCCTTTCCGGGTCCGAGGCGATGGGACCGATGCGCGATGGTATCATGGTGTCCGCTTGGGGTCTGAACCTGTTGGTCGCAGAGATTTTGATCCGGCTGCTGCTGCCAAGGCCAAAAACACGGTCAGTTAGACCAGCGGTGGCGAAATGGCAGCAGTTTCCCGTCAGCGATCCAGACAATGAGGCCTGACATGAGGACCTATTCCCAAGACCCCCGCGTGCTCTTATCGGTGCTTTGGATATTTGTTGTATTGAACTTCTTCGCAAGAGACATTCATGAACTGGGTCGGCCCGGTATGCTGGAGCAAATGATGTCCGGCACGATCGATGGTGTTCAAATAACCGAAGCGCTGATGCTTTTTGGTGGTGTGATGATTGAGATTCCCATCCTCATGACTGTATTGCCGTTGCTACTTCCGCAACGTATCAACCGATGGGCCAACGCTGGGGCAAGCCTACTTTCGATGGGCATGATTATCGCGATGAACCTTAATCCCGACCTCGACAATATATTTTTCATGAGCATCCAACTGGTTGCCTTGGTCGCCATTTCCCGTGTCGCATGGCTTTGGCCAGGCAATCAGATCGCTAAAGCTTCAACTTAGACGTCATGCCTCTGCCGAGTGCTAACCGTCAGAACATCAAACCCCAAGGTGTGGTCCAGTCGCAAAGCTCCAAAACCGGCTATCGGGCCAGGTGTAGCGAAGGGCAACAATGTCCGTAATGCCGCCATTGATTTCCTGTGCAACGACCTTCCGCTTCCCTCACCTTTTGGCGAGGTTGGCCTAAAGTACCAACGGCTCAAACTTGCCAAACATTTACCTCTGGTAGCTTCGTTAGCAGTGTCTGCTTTCAGGAAAATGCAACGCTGATCTCGATGACCGACTGGAAGAGCAGAGCAGTCATTGCACATTCCGTAATCGCGCAGCCAGGATCGACGAGGCCTGCGGAATAGTGGCCGATGCGGTCAGTTTTCCAACAATGGCTCGCGGTTTTCGTCCAGCAGGTTGTGGATTGCTACGAGACCGGGAACCGCATCGGTCATGATCTGACGGTGTTCGTCGCGCAGGAAATGCTTGAAGGCGCGCGCCAAGGCTTCGCAGGCTGTGTCATGAAAGGTCAATCCGGCCTTTGTGAGAAACACTTGCTTGGATCGCGCATCCGTTTCACATGGTCGCGTATCGATGAAGCCACGCTTTTCCAGCACCTTGAGCGAATGGCTCATGGTCGCCTTTGTCACCTGCATGGCGTTGGCAAGTCCAAGCGGCGTTTTTCCATCACCCATGCGGGTCAGATGCAGAATGATGGCGAAATGCGAAGGATGAACATCGTCAGGCAAAATCTTGCCGACCAGCGTTCTGACAAGCTGATCAATGATGGTGATTTCATTGAAAAAGGCGAAGACATCGCCTGGTTGGTTGCCGGAAAACATTCCGTTCAAGTTTCCTGTTCTTCGAGTCTGTCGGCCAAGGCGCGCCAGCCGCAACGCACGATCTGTCACCCAGCAACACAGAGAAATTGATCATACGGCCCACAGGCGCATGCACAGTCTGACGTAGTCAGAGATCGTGTTCATTTGAGGACATGCCTTGGCCCGTTGGCTGAGGCTTGTCATCCGGCCGAAGCCCTGATTGGCAATCTCACCATATTTTCATGGGGTTCAAGATGGCCATTGGATTTCTGGTTAACTTTTGGTTGGTCGACGTGCTGGCTTAGCGCTGTCCACCAAAAGACCATTGGAGACTAAAATGCCGGAGCATTGCCCGGCATTTTTCCGACAGCCTTGATTGAGAACCGGCACTTTAATGCGACGGCTTGATGAAGGTGCCGTTTTGCAGTTCGGTCACGGCCTGGATCAGTTCTGCCCGGCTGTTCATGACGATCGGACCGTGCCAGGCAACCGGCTCCCTGATCGGCTTGCCAGAGACCAGCAGGAAGCGGATACCCTCGTCGCCGGCCTGTACGGTGATCTCATCACCGGTATCAAACACCACCAAAGTCCGGTCACCGGACATGTCTCGAATCTGGATCTCCTCGCCCTCGACTTCCTTCTCGACCAGCACGCCGAACGGCCTGGAGGCGTCGCGGAAGCTGCCTGAGCCGGCAAAAATGTAGGCGAAGGCCGAGCGATAGGCGTCGACCTTGAAAGTCTTTCGCTTGCCCGGCGGCACCGAGATGTCGACATAGGACGGCTCGGCGGCGATGCCGTCGACCGGGCCGCGCTTGCCCCAGAACTCACCGCAGATGATGCGCGCAGCGGTGCCGTCATCATCGATTTCGACCGGGATATCGGCTGCGGTGACGTCCTGATAGCGCGGCGCGGTCATCTTCATCGAAGACGGCAAATTAGCCCAGAGCTGGAAGCCGTGCATGCGGCCATTGGCGTCGCCCTTGGGCATTTCCTGGTGCATGATGCCGCTACCGGCGGTCATCCACTGGACATCGCCAGCACCGAGTATGCCGGTGTTGCCGAGGCTGTCGCCGTGATCGACGGTACCGGCCAACACATAGGTGATGGTCTCGATGCCGCGATGCGGATGCCAGGGAAAGCCCTTGATATAGTTTTCGGGCTCCGAGTTGCGGAAATCGTCAAACAGCAGGAACGGGTCGGTCAGCGACGGATCGTCGAAACCGAAGGCCCGCTTGAGATGCACGCCTGCGCCTTCGAGATGCGGCACGGCAGTGGACTGGTGACGGACTGGTCTGATGGACATGGCAGTCTCCTCGATGTTGGAACCGGCAACGGGCTCCGACGGTGTTGAAGTTATGCAAGAGATAGCTGCTTCCGGCGTTCACATTAAGTGGCCGGGAGAGAACGCACTGTTCAACAGGTTCGCAAGAAGCAGGCCCTCACTGCCAGCACAGCCTGTTACTGGGAATTGGAACTGTTGTGCGCGCACCGCGTTGATTGGGGCAGCAAAGGAGAACCCCATGACCACGAGAAACGATCCGAAAGACAAGCCAGAGACTACCCACGACGATGCGCCACTGGACAGGACATCAGCACAGCACGAGAAGCTCAGCCAGCTCAGCGACATGAAGTACGATCTGGAACGGCAGTCCGGCCGCGGCACGTCGGATCTCGAACAGCTGCAGGCCAGAATTGCTTCTGTAGATGTTGCGGTGCTGCGGGTGAAAAACTCGTAGCCAGAAGCGACGCTCGACCTTCTATTATTTTTTATCAGCATCTGATGGAACCGCACCCGGTTCCCGGCGTTGCCTTTCCGTAACGGAAGGAGACGTTGATGCCCTCTACCTACCTGTCGCCGGAAGAAATATCCTCACATGATGAATTGAGTCGGGAGGAAAAGCTCGAACTTCTGAATGACCTGATGTTCGATGTAAAACTCCAGAGCAGCCGCGGCACAATCGACCCCGACCAGGCCGAGTTGCTCATGGCCTCGATCGAGCAGTCGGTAGCACGCGTGACGCGCGGCAGTTACGGCCGCCGCGGCCGAAGTTATAGCAAACATCGTGCTGCATCAGCCCATACCCCAAGTATTTAGCCCGGACTGACCTGACGGTGTCAAAACGTTCGTGCATGATCGCGTCCTGAGCAACGGCTCTTCGGACCGACAGCTGCAACGATCTAGCCGCCTATCGGCCCAGCGCGCCCGCGTGAACGCACGCGCAGGCGTCAGCCAGCGGCGCGGCGCTCGAGACCGGAGAGCGGTATCGCAGTGGTTTCCTTGATTTCTTCCATCACGAACGAAGCCGATACGTCGGCCAGGTTCACCTTGGCGATCAGTCTTTGATAGAGCTGGTCGTAGGCCTTCACATCGCAGACACGGGCCCGGAGTACGTAATCGAGATCGCCGGAGGTCCGATAGACGCCCACAATTTCCGGGAATGCGCCGACAGCCTCGCGGAATTGTTTCAGCCAGTCGGCATCGTGGCTGGCGGCGCGGACGAAAATGAACACCGATAGACCGCAGCCGGCGACTTCGGCGTCGAGGATGGCGACGCGATCCTTGATCAGCCCGCGCTCCTCCATCAGCTTGACCCGGCGCCAGCAGGCATTGCGCGACAGGCTGACCCGCTCCGACAGCGCGTCGACGGACAGGGTGCCGTCACGCTGCAACTGGCTCAGGATTCGAATGTCCATATCGTCTATCTGATGCATAGCAGGACACATATCCTATAATACACCTCATTCAAAGGACATTTGGGATATATCTTCCCCGACAACGGGCTATTCTCTCACAATCAAATTCAAATGAGGGAACCCATACGATGTCCAACCAGATCGCCCGCCTGTTCACCAGCCATCCGCACTCGGTCGACGAGAGCTATTTCGAGCATTTGCTGTTTGCCGGGAAATTTTCAGCCAAGCTTTTCGCTGCCGCTTTCTGCGCTCTGTGTCATGCGGTGCTGCCATTTACCTTTGAGAAAACTGCAAGCCGTATAGTCAACGAGCTGCATCACCGGATGCATAACCGGAGCAAATAGAACCGCATGTGCAGATGGGCCGCCTACCGAGGAACGCCGATCCCGCTGGAGCAGATCGTCTCCGCCCCGGGCCATTCGTTGATCGAGCAATCGCACCAGGCCACCCAGGCCAAGACCGCGACCAATGGTGACGGGTTTGGCGTCGCCTGGTATGGCGAGCGCCCCGAGCCGGGGCTGTACCGCGATGTGCTGCCGGCCTGGTCTGACTGCAATCTGAAATCGCTGGCACGGCAGATCCGCTCGCCGCTGTTTCTGGCTCATGTGCGCGCCTCAACCGGCGGAGCAACCAGCCGCGACAATTGCCATCCCTTCGTCAACGGCAAATGGACCTTCATGCATAACGGCCAGATCGCAGGCTTTGACGCGATCCGGCGGCCGATGGAAGCAGCGCTGTCGGACCGGCTCTACCGGGCGCGGAACGGCACCACCGATTCAGAGTTGTTGTTCCTGTTAGCCATCGAATTCGGACTGGAAACCGATCCCGCAGGCGCTTTTGGCGAAGCCATTCGCTTTGCGCTGGCGGAAGCTGCGCGCGCCGGGGTGCGAGAACTGGTGCGCTTTACTGCCGCCTTCTCGGACGGCGAGACACTCTATGCGATCCGCTACGCCACTGACGCCTATGCGCCGACACTCTATTCGGCCCCGACCTGCGGCAACCAGGGTCATTGCCTGGTCTCCGAACCGTTCACCGACACCGAGACCAAATGGCATGAAATTCCAGCAGGCAGTTTCGTAACGCTGACGGGAAGCGGGATCTCGTCATCGCGATTTGCGCCGCTGCATGTGGAAGCAGAGAAAGTGGCAGAGGTCGCGTGACGATGGATTTGCTGGGCAGGCTGCATGGAATGTAAAAGCAAAAATGGCGGCTTCGAGCCCTGCTCGGACTTCCATGTTGTATTTGCTGTGACTACTTACTGCCCTTAGCTGACCTTGGCACCCTACGCGGCGGAAGGCGGCTTCGAGCGGCGGTCATTGGAGATCGGGAATTTCATGTTCACCTTGAACCTGGCATGCGTCTCAACGTGGGAAGCTAATATGTGGGGTTTGGGTATCAGCTGTGCAGTTGGACCAAAGGCTCGTTTGATGGATCGACAGTCAGAACCAAGTCTTGCGGCCAAAAATTAGCAGTTGGTCAATTCTTTTGTGACCATCAATACTGCTCTAGATCATCGAGGCAGGCCGAACATGAAAATCACGAAATACTCGATTGCCTCAATTTTCGCTGTGTTTTCAATCACTGCCATATTGTCATTCGGTGTCTGGACCGCGCTGCAGAGAACGGTCGCCAATGTGGTGCAAAGCGAAGCAGAGACTTCAGCGATCCACTGGGCTGCGTATTTTTATCAGAATCTTGAGGGCATCGAAGAACTCATAGAGACTGGTGAGCCAACTGATGGGCAGGCGGCTCAGATCGAAGCTGCTGTCAATTTTGGTGAAGTGTTCCGCTTCAAACTGTTTCAACCGGGCGGCAAAATCGCGCTTGTTTCCGACGAATTCCGGTTCAGGGCCGAAGGCGCTTCGCTTTCGGAGATCAACGACAAAGCACTCAGAGTTTATGAGACTGGCGAAAGCCATATTGAAGTCAATGACGGCAGGCACAAGGAAAATCGACCGGACCTATATGTCGAAGCCTATGTGCCAGTCAAAAACAACAGCGGCAAAACCATAGGTGTTGTGGAAGTTTACGTTGATCAGACAGAGGCGGCCAGCATCCTTAATTCTGGTTTCTCCTGGATTGCATTTGCGCTGCCAGCACTTTGTGCTTTCATCTATCTCATCCCCTCGATGGCTTTTTTGCGCAAAGGTCAAATTGCCAAAAGGGCGAAAGAAGAAGCTGAGCATCTGGCGAAACATGATGTGCTGACGGCTTTGCTCAATCGCCGTTCTTTTGTAAAGATGGCAGAGCCGCTCTTTAGTAAAAATGCGGCTGATGGTGATTTCATTGGCATGATTTATGTCGATCTTGATGATTTCAAGAACATCAATGATGAGTTTGGTCATGACGGCGGTGACGCATTTTTGCGTTGGACTGCAAATGCCATTGAAGCGGAATTAGGCACTACGGGATTTGCTGCGCGGTTTGGCGGAGATGAATTTGTTATGTGTTTGCCGGGCGTTGCCCACGATCAATTGCGCGCGTCTGCTCAAAACATTCTGAAAAAAGTATCAAAGGGCACGCAACACCGCGAAAAAACGATTATTGGAAACGTTAGCATCGGCATTCACTTTGCCCCGAGTTTTGAAAATTTGGACGACGCCCTTCATGCGGCGGACCTTGCTTTGTACAAGTCAAAGGAGGCTGGCAAGAATACCGTAACGTCTTATTCAGAGGAAATGCATGCAGAATTAAAATGCCGTCAGAAAATTGAAAAGCTGCTGGTCGATGCGGTCGATGGCTCTGGATTGGAGCTGAACTATCAGCCAATAAACGATCCGGTTCAGAAAAAGATTGTTGGTTTCGAAGCTTTGCTCAGACTAAAGGACCATGATGGTGCAATCATATTGCCGGATAAGTTCATACCGCTCTCCGAGAAACTTGGTCTAATCATACCGATCGGCAAATGGGTGTTGGAAGAGGCGATCTCCAATGCTGCAAATTGGCCCGAGCATATGTTTGTTTCGGTGAATTTGTCGCCTGTACAATTTGGTCCAAACGAACTGCCTGGCTTCATTGAGGGGCTGTTGAAAAAGTATGATTTCGCTGGAAGCCGCTTGGAAGTTGAAGTGACCGAAAGTCTCTTGATTGGCGATGATGGCATTGCTGCATCTCAAATCCAGGAGATCAGGGCACTAGGCGTCTCCGTCGCTATGGATGACTTTGGCACCGGCTATTCAAGCCTTAGCTATCTGTGGAAATACAAGTTCGACAAGTTGAAGATCGATCGTTCATTCCTCAAGGGATTTGATGAGAATCCGGATGCTTTGAAAAAACTCATCGAGACAATAGTCAATCTCGGCCACGGCTTTGGCATGACCGTCACTGTCGAAGGCGTCGAAACCAACACCCATGTTGATTTCTTGTCGGCGATGCACTGCGACCAACTGCAGGGCTTTCATTTCGGCAAGCCAATGCAGGCTCTGGATGCAGCCAATGCAATTTCAAAAGAAACATTGGATTCGATCCCACATCCAATCATAACTCGCAAGACTCGAACAAATACAGCATGAGTTGTTGGGCGCAGAAGTTCGAGCTTCATCTCGACAATTTACCACTGTTGTGGATTCGGGTCTCACCTACCGGAACACAGGGCGTAAATTTTTGATATTGCGCCCTGGTTCCCAAAATTGAGTCATCAGGGATTTTAGAGCAGATCGCGGCTCAAGTTAAGCAGTAGCCTGGCTCATCTGTTCATTGAATTAGGCTTGCTTGCGGTAATGTCGGCTTTGTCCGCCCCGCACACCGGACATTGGAAAGTGATGCTGCCAGGGTCCGCTTTCTGCCCCTTTTTGCCAACCAAGGCCAGCGTACCGCTGATTTTGTCCGCATTTGCTGCCGTTCGCAATTTCCGAACAAACGGGGTCTTAGCTAGCTTTTGCCGGTTGTAAAATCGGCGATCCGTGCCGCAAGCCTCTCGGCGACCTCGGCCTTGCTCAGATCCGGCCAGTCCTCGACGCCATTCTTGGAAACGATGCGGACGCGGTTGCGATCGCCGCCCATGATGCCTGTTTCAGGCGAGACGTCGTTGGCGACGATGAAATCGGCGCCCTTGCGAGCCAGTTTGGCTTGGGCGTTGGAGACGACATCGGCGGTTTCGGCGGCGAAGCCGACCACGAGGTGGGGTCTTTTCTGGTGGTGGCCGATGGTCTTGAGAATATCGGGATTTTCCATCAGCTGCAGTGGCGCAGGCCCCTCGCCCGGTTTCTTCTTGATCTTTTCGCCCGAAGCCGTGGCCACCCGCCAATCGGCGACGGCGGCTACGAAGACGGCGATGTCTGCAGGCAAGGCCGATGTCACCGCCTCGAGCATGTTGGCGGCGCTCTCGACCCGGATGACATTGACGCCGTGCGGATCGGGAATCGTCACCGGGCCGGAAACCAGCGTCACCTCGGCGCCAAGCCGCGCAAGGGCGCCGGCGATGGCGTGTCCCTGCTTGCCGGATGAGCGGTTGGCGATGTAGCGGACCGGGTCGATCGGCTCATGGGTCGGGCCGGAGGTGACGATGGCTTTTTTGCCGGCGAGCGGCTTGGGGCTGTTGTCCAGCAGCGTCTCGATGCTGGCGACGATCTGCAGCGGTTCGGCCATGCGGCCCTTACCGGCTTCGCCGGATTCGGCCATTTCGCCGGCCATCGGGCCGATGAAGTGGATGCCGTCTTTTTTGAGCGTCTCGACGTTGCGGCTTGTGGCCTTGTGCGCCCACATCGCCGGGTTCATGGCAGGCGCGATCAAGACCGGCTGGTTGGTGGCGAGCAACACGGTTGAGGCCAGATCATTCGCCAATCCATTGGCCATTTTCGCCATCAGATCAGCAGTGGCGGGGGCGACGCAGATCAGATCGCAGTCGCGCGCCAGCCTGATGTGGCCGACATCCTGCTCGTCCTCACGCGAAAACAGATCGGTGTAGACATGATCGGCGGCCAGCGCGCCAACCGCCAGCGGGGTGACGAACTCCTGCGCGGCCTGGGTCATCAGCGGGCGAACCTGTGCGCCGCGCTCGCGCAGACGACGGATCAGGTCGAGCGATTTGTAGGCGGCAATGCCGCCGGAGATGATCAGCAGGATGTGTTTGCCGGACAGGGTTTGGCGGTCAGCGGCACTTGGCGTGAGGGGCACTGCTACGGTTTCGGATAGTTCGGCAGGCCTATCACGGTCTGCATCCAGCCCGGAGAGGATGAAGCGCATTTCCTCCTCCATCGACCGGCCGTTTCTGGCGGCGCGCTCGCGGAGCATCTGCTTGGCGGATTCGTCCAGATTGCGGATTGTCAGGCTGGCCATGGGCACTCTCGAGCATATATTATGATTTCATTGCAATCAATCTTTACTCAAATGTGCAATCATTGCAAGCGCAGTGTTTTTCAACCTTGGTCAGCCAACCTTCCCTGCTCTCTGAACCGAAACGTCGGCGATGCAAAATCATCATTGCCCACAATGACGTCGGCGCTTTGCTCCGGGGAACACTGGCGTTCGTCAAATCAAAGGCCGGACGGTACCGCTGCGCGAACAATTTACCTCAGCCGCTTGGCGTGGGTGGCTACTGGCTCATCAACGGGCAGAAACCCAAGCAGCTCGCAGAAGCTGCGTGCGGCGGGGTGGTGCAGAGGCGGATGTGGGGGAAACGGGTCAGGCCGACGCGATGGGATCGACGCCCGAATCGCGCGAGCGGCGTATCAAGGGACTGACGGCAACCCGTGACGTCATGAAACGGCATCCCGGCGCCCTGCCGGGATGCCGCCTTCAGGCTCGCGGTCAGGCCGCCTTGAGGATCTCGACCATCTCGATTTCGAAAATCAGATCCTTGCCAGCCAGCGGATGGTTGGCATCGACGGTTATTTCCTGTTCGGCGACGGCGGTGACGATGAGTGTCATCTGCCCTCCCTCTGGCGTCTGGGCCTGCAGCTGCATGCCTTCCTGCGGCTCGAGTTCCGGCGGCAGGGCGTCGCGCGGAACTTGCTGAACCTTCGCAGCATCGTGGGGACCGTAGGCCTCTTCGGCCGGAACGGTGATCGTCTGCTTGTCACCGACCTTCATGCCTTCGACCTCACGGTCAAGACCGCTGATGATCTGGCCGGAACCAACCTGGAATTCCAAAGGCTCGCGACCCTCGGAACTGTCGAACCGGGTGCCGTCTATCAGTTTGCCGGTATAGTTTATCCGCACGGTGTCGCCGGATTTGGCCTCGCTCATAATTATATCCAATGCTTGTGTCTTTCCCGGGGTGTCCGTGAGTGTACGGATCTCGTGCGCGATGCGCTGCCGGGTTTCCTGCCCTGACGGCGCATATGCTGCCGTCGGCGAATGTTGGTTCGGCGCTCAGTGGCCCATCCAATGCCCTAGTTTGCGTGAAATGCACCGGAATTGCAAATTCCGGCGGCGTTTTTTTTTGCAGCCACAGCCTTTCCGGTCAAGGGTGGTGCAAATCTCACCTCAGCCGTTTTGCGTGCGTTGCGTCTTTCTCGTCGACTGGTTGAAAACCGAGGCGCTCGTAGAAACTTTTCGAAGCCGGGGTGGCGCGGAGGCGGATGCGGGGGAACCAGCTTGAAGCGCTATCGAGAGTTTCGGCGAGAAGGGCGCGGGCGATGCCAAGGTGGCGGTGGGCGAGATCGACATAAATATGGCGGATGCGGCCGGCGATTTCGCTGGTGTAGGGGTCACGATTGAGGCCGCAGAAGCCGATGAGCACTTCATCCTCGAAGGCGCCAACCAGTCGTTCGCCTGGACCATCGAAGCGATTTTCGCCGGACTTCCAGTCCTGCAGCATGCGCTCAACATAGGCATAGCCGTCGGTCCAAGCCTCATCCGACAGCGGCTGGACGTCAATGTCGTCAAGGGAAATGGGTCGGTAAGCGATCACGCCTACCATATGGGGTGGTAAGCAAGCGCCGACCAGACCGCAGCCGCAGCGATGATCCAGAGCGCCACACGGCCCGAACGGGTGTGGCGGGCTTCGGCCTTGCCGATGGCTTCCGAGGTAGCAGTGTCAAAACGCAGGCCGTTTTCGGCCATATCTCCCACCTCTTGCGACAAGCGTTCGGCGCGGGCGGCAAGATCGGGCAATTGCTCGGCGAGCTTGAAGGCGGCGATGGCGCCTTCCTTGATGTCGACGGCGATGCGCTTGGGGCCGAGATTGTCGCGAATCCAGTCGCCGACCACCGGTTCGGCGGCCTTCCACATATTGAATTTGGGGTTGAGCGTGCGGGCGACGCCCTCGACCACGACCATGGTCTTTTGCAGCATGACCAACTCGGGCCGGGTTTCCATATCGAACAGTTCGGTGACTTCGAACAGAAGTGTGAGCAGCCGCGCCATAGAGATGGTTTCCGCCGGCTGGCCGTGGATCGGCTCGCCGATGGCGCGGATGGCCTGGGCGAAGCTCGCCGGATTGTGGCGAGAATGGACGTAGCCAGCCTCGAAATGGACGTCAGCGACACGCTGGTAGTCACCGGTGATGAAGCCATAAAGTATCTCGGCAAGGAAGCGGCGTTCCTTTTTGCCGAGCCGGCCGACAATGCCCATGTCGACGGCGACAATCATACCTGCAGGATCAACGAAGAGATTACCCTGATGCATGTCGGCATGAAAAAAGCCGTCGCGAAGGGTGTGGCGCAGGAACGATTGGATCAGAGTGTCGGCGATGGCATCAAGATCGTGGCCTGCAGCGTGCAGTCCCGCGACATCGCTCATCTTGATGCCGTCGATCCATTCCATGGTGACGCAATCGCGACCGGTGCGCTCCCAATCGACAGACGGCACCCGGAAGCCCGGGTCGTCCTTCGTGTTGTCGGCCATTTCGGACAGCGCCGCTGCCTCAAGCCGGAGATCCATCTCGATGCGTGTTGTCTGCTCAAGCGTCTTGGTGATCTCGACCGGACGAAGCCGGCGCGAAGACGGAATAAAGCGCTCCTGCAGTTCCGAGACCAGATAGAAGGCCTCGAGGTCGTGTTTGAAGCGCTGGCGCACGCCGGGCCGGATGACCTTGACTGCGACCTTGCGGGGGCCGTTCTCATCGGTGACTTGAGCCGAATGCACCTGGGCGATGGACGCCGCCGCAATCGGTGGATCGAAGCGGGCATAAAGCTCCGAAATCGGCCGGCCGAGCGAAGCTTCAATAGCGGCCCGGGCCTGGGCTTCAGGGAAAGTTGCCATGCGGTCTTGAAGGCCTGCCAGATCGTCGGCGATCTCGGTGCCGACGACATCGGGCCTGGTGGCCAAGAACTGGCCGAGCTTGACCCAGGACGGCCCGAGCCGCTCAACCGCGCGAGCCAACCTGTCGGTGCGCTCGGCACTTTTGGCCTGGCGCTTGGCGAGCAGGCTGGCGATACGGTGGGCAAATTGCAGCGGCGCGGGAAGCTCCTCGGCGGGCAGCGAAGAGACCACGCCTTCGCGCACAAGGATGAAGCCCGCCCGCATCAGGCGCAGATAGGTGCCGAGACTTGCCATCCCGGTCAGATCTTCCAGGCCGAATGCAGCGCGGCAATACCGCCGGTGTAATTGGTGTAGCCGACGCGGGAGAAGCCGGCGCGTTCAATCATCGCGGCGAAATCGGCCTGGCGCGGGAATTTGCGGATCGATTCGACCAGGTACCGGTAGGGCTCCGCCTCGCCGGCGATGGCCTTGCCCATGGCCGGAATGCCGTTGAACGACCAGGCGTCATAGATCTTGTCGAGGATCGGCATCTCGACCTCGGAGAATTCGAGGCAAAGGAAGCGGCCGCCACGGCGAAGCACGCGATAGGCCTCGCGCAATGCCTTGTCGATGTCGGGCACGTTGCGGATGCCGAAAGCTATTGTGTAGGCGTCGAAACTCGAATCCCCGAACGGCAGCTCTTCGGCATTTGCCTCGACGAAGTCGAGATTTGCGGCATAGCCCTTGTTTTCGGCGCGCTCGGCGCCGACGCCGAGCATCGAGCCGTTAATGTCGAGCACGGTGCCCTGCGCCTGCTTGTCGGAGGCTGCGACAATGCGAAAGGCGATGTCGCCGGTGCCTCCAGCCACATCAAGAAAGCGGAAGCCCGGACGGCGCGGGGGATTGAGGCTCGCTACCATGGCGTCTTTCCAGACCCGGTGCAGACCACCCGACATGACGTCATTCATGATGTCGTAGCGTTTGGCCACCTTGTGAAAGACGTCGTTGACCAGGGTCTGCTTCTCGCCGTCCTCGACGGTGCGAAACCCGTAGCTGGTCTGCATTCCGCCATCCGTGGCGACGCGCTGTTCTGACATCACTTCATCCCGTATTTCTTCTACTGGCATCAAACTGGCCGGGATCGCGCCCGGCAGCGGGCTAATCTTGCCGTGACCATAGCGGATCACTCTGCGGCGCGCTATCTAGGCATCAGCATCCTGCCTGCGACATAGCGCACCGTCTTATATGTCAGCCGCACGCATTTTGAAACCAGCCCGAGGAGTTCGCGTTGCCCGAATTGCCAGAAGTCGAAACGGTCCGCCGCGGCCTGCAGCCGGTGATGGAGGGCGCCCGGATCATCCGTGTCGAGCAACGCCGCGCCGATCTGCGGTTTGCGTTTCCGGGCGATTTCGCGGCCCGGCTTGAAGGACGGCAGATCATTTCGCTGGGCCGCCGGGCAAAATACCTCATCACTGACCTTGATGACGGCATGGTGCTGGTCAGCCATCTGGGCATGTCGGGATCTTTCCGGATCGAAGCCGACGGGGACGGCAGCCTTACCCCGGGTGTGTTTCATCATGAGCGCCCGAAAGACGACAAGCATGATCATGTCGTCCTTCATGTGGTGGGACCGGCAGGCAAGGCGCGGGTGATCTACAATGACCCGCGGCGCTTTGGTTACATGGACTTGATGGCGAGGACGGCACTTGCCGACCACCCCTGGTTCAAAGGTCTTGGAGTGGAGCCGACGGGCAACAGTCTTGACGCCGGTGAGCTGGCCGGGCGGCTGTCGGGCAAGGCCGCGCCTTTGAAGGCGGCGCTGCTGGATCAGCGGATCATCGCCGGGCTTGGCAATATATACGTCTGTGAAGCAATGTGGCGGGCAGAGCTGTCGCCGGTCAAACCGGCCGGGCGGCTTGTCACCAAAACGGGTCGGCCGCGCAAGCAGCTTGAGGTGTTGACCCAGGCGATCAGGACGGTGATTGAAGAAGCGATCGCTGCCGGCGGATCATCGCTGAGGGATCACATTCGCACCGACGGGACACTGGGGTATTTTCAGCACGGATTTTCCGTTTACGACCGTGAGGGAAAGGCTTGCCCCCGCCCCGGCTGTGGCGATACGGTCCGGCGGATCGTGCAGAGCGGACGCTCGACATTCTACTGTCCGAACTGCCAGACACACTGACCCGGTTTCGGGACCTGCCGCAAACAGGCCAGGCACCGAAGCCGCAACAAGGAGAGATGCGATGGCACTCAAGACATTGAAAACCGAAACACACGGCCGGGTGGCCATCGTCACGCTGAACCGGCCCGATGCGCTCAATGCGCTGAATTCCGAGCTTCTGGCGGAACTGCGCGAGACGTTGGCCTTGTATGGTGCAGACGAGAAAATCGGCGCCATCGTGCTGACCGGGTCCGAGAAGGCCTTCGCCGCCGGCGCCGACATCAAGGAAATGCAGTCCAAGGATTACATCGGCGCCTATATGGAAGACTTCTTCGAAGGCTGGAGCGCGGTGGCAGAAACCCGCAAGCCGGTGATCGCGGCTGTGGCCGGCTATGCGCTGGGCGGTGGCTGCGAACTCGCCATGATGTGCGATTTCATCATCGCCGCGGACAGCGCGAAATTCGGCCAGCCGGAAATCACCCTCGGGGTCATTCCCGGCATGGGCGGCAGCCAGCGGCTGACCCGTGCCGTCGGCAAGGCCAAGGCGATGGACCTGTGCCTGACAGGCCGGATGATGGATGCCGAGGAAGCCGAGCGCTCCGGCCTGGTGGCTCGCGTGGTGCCAGCAGAGGAACTTCTGGCGACAGCCACCAAGGCGGCAGAGAAGATCGCGGGCTTCTCGCTGCCGGTAGCGATGATGGTAAAAGAGTCGGTCAACCGCGCCGACGAGGTATCACTGGCAGAGGGCTTGCGCTTTGAACGGCGGATGTTCCACTCGCTGTTTGCATCGGAAGACCAGAAGGAAGGCATGGCCGCGTTCGTCGACAAGCGCAAGGCACAGTTCAAACACCGGTGACCAAATACATCGGCGGGCGACCGGAAAGCGGTTTTTCGCGTTGACGAAAGCCGCGATACCCGGTATAGGCCCGCCATCGAATGGCAGCTTTCGGGCTCGCCGTGGTTTTCTCGCATTCCGCATGTCGAAGCGACAAACCTCGCAAGAGGCGCTTTCCGGTCGGAATAGAGCATGTGACACTTTGAGAGGCATTCATGGCCAATACAACTTCGGCGAAAAAAGCAACCCGCAAGATTGCCCGCCGCACTGACGTAAACAAAGCACGCCGTTCGCGTGTCCGCGGTTTCCTCCGCACTGTTGAAGAAGCAATCAGCTCCGGCGACCAGACTGCTGCAGCCGCAGCGCTCAAGGCAGCCCAGCCTGAACTGATGCGCGCCGCCAGCAAGGGCGTGGTTCACGCCAATACGGCTTCGCGAAAGATTTCTCGGCTGTCGAGCCGGGTGAAGGCGCTGAGCGCCTAATCGCCCCCAAAATTGTTTTGTCGACTAAATGCCCGGCTCGTCCGGGCCTTTTTCGTTTGGTCCCAGTGACTTGCACAATATCGAGTCCGGCGACGAATCCGGCGTTGTGACGGCTCCATCATATTCGCATTAAAAATTTAGACTTTTCAACGCCTTACACGAGGTGACGGATTCGCACGTGGATTAACAAACCGGATTCGGCGGATAAACTGTCAAGCCCCAAAATTTTGTATCCAAGGCTTCATGGCCGGAACAAAAAGGTCAGAAGTCGCGAAAAGGTAATGAATCCAATTGTCTGTTAAAAGCCTCCGTCGAAGGGCTTTTTTCAACCATTGCGAGTCAATCCCTAAAGTGTGAATGAACCGTAAATAAGCCGCTTGATTAGGCCATCCCATCCTGCCTAAATAGCCCTCGACAAGGGGCATGGAGCCGGGCGGTTCCAGGGACAGCTTGCCTAATTGGAGGTGAGGACGTCCCAACCTGTCCCTTGGTGTCCGGCCTTCTCGCCGGGCAAACTCAAATAAAACCTTCGGTTGCATTGGCACTCTCTTGCCATGCGGTGAAGCTTTAACTCCCTCAAGACTCCGGTTTTGAGGGAACGATGACGTTTTGTCCAATCCAGCGATACGAGGTCGCAGGAGCGGACGAAAAGGAAGGGACAGGCAAGGCGGGGGCAACCGCAACAGAAATGGACGTGTCAACGAAGATGCGTTCCGCACCGGGCCATGATGGCCGGGGGGCAATTACCTAAATGCGGCAACAGGATTACAGCGGCGATGCAAACACATACGACGACAGCGCGTAAAGCGGCACAATGGGACGTACAGCAGACCAACGTCCAACCGCTTAGCGGAGATGTTTGCCCGACGACTGACAAAGGGGCGGACATGAACAAGAATACCAAGACCTTTGACCGGGTTATGGCGCGCTTGAAGGCGCAGGTTGGACCAGAGGTTTTCACAAGCTGGTTCGGGCGGCTCAAGCTGCAATCCGCATCCAAGAGCGTCGTGCGCCTGTCAGTCCCGACCGCATTCCTGAAATCCTGGATCAACAACAAGTATCTCGACCAGATCAGTGCGCTGTTCAGCGAAGAAGATGCAGATATCCTGAAGGTCGAGATTGTCGTTCGCTCGGCGACCCGGGCTATCCGTCCTGCCGTCGAGACACAGACCGACAGCGCAGCCGGTGCAACCACCGTACAGCCAGCCTCGGCTGCGGCGCGCAAGGATCACCATCTGTCCCTGAAGAGTGTGGGCGCGCATCTTTCAAACTTCCAGAAGGGCCCGCAGGCCGGCAACAACGTCATCGGGTCGCCACTCGACCCGCGCTACACTTTCGAAAGCTATGTCGAAGGTTCGTCCAACCGAGTGGCGCTGGCAGCAGCCAAGACCATTGCAGAAGCCGGAACCGGCGCAATCCGTTTCAACCCGCTATTCATTCATTCCAACGTCGGACTGGGCAAAACTCACCTGCTGCAGGCAATTGCAGCCGCGGCCAGCCGTCATGCGCGTAACCCGCGGGTTGTCTATCTGACGGCTGAATATTTCATGTGGCGCTTTGCCACCGCGATCCGCGACAACGACGCGCTGTCGTTCAAGGAATCGCTGCGCAACATCGACCTTCTGGTGATCGACGACATGCAGTTTCTGCAGGGCAAGTCGATCCAGAACGAATTCTGTCATCTGCTCAACATGCTGCTCGATTCGGCCCGTCAGGTAGTTGTCGCCGCCGACCGTGCGCCGTGGGAGCTGGAATCGCTGGATCCGCGCGTCCGGTCGCGCCTGCAGGGCGGGGTCGCCATCGAAATCGAAGCGCCCGACTTCGACATGCGTCTGGAAATGCTGCGTCAGCGGCTGGCCATCGCGCAGATCGAGGACGGCTCACTTGATATAGGCGAAGATATTCTCGCTCATGTGGCCCAGAACATCACCTCAAGCGGCCGGGAGCTGGAAGGCGCGTTCAATCAGCTGTTGTTCCGCCGCAGCTTCGAGCCCAACCTTACACTCGAGCGGGTCGACCAGTTGCTGGGTCATCTGGTCAATGCGGGCGAACCGAAACGGGTTCGCATCGAAGACATCCAGCGCGTGGTTTCACGGCATTACAATGTCTCGCGGCAGGAGCTGGTTTCGGATCGCCGCACCCGTGTCATCGTCAAACCGCGTCAGATCGCGATGTATCTGGCCAAGACCATGACGCCGCGCTCGTTCCCCGAAATCGGCCGCAGATTCGGTGGGCGCGACCATACAACCGTGCTGCATGCCGTTCGCAAGATCGAAGATCTGATCAATTCGGACACCAAGCTGGGTCACGAAATCGAACTGCTCAAGCGGCTGATCATCGAATAGACAGCAGTCCCACGCGCTTATCCCCAGAATCCCGGTCCGGGCCGAAAGGTCCGGGCCGGTTTTTGTTGCATATCAGGGGTATAATCTGCCATTTTGCTCGCCCGGGCCCAGCGCACCACGCGCCACTACGCGGCCCAGACCGGACATAAACCGGACAAGACAGAATTTGAAAGGCCTGCGCAGTCCAGCGCACGCCCCCAGCCAAGCGGTAGTCAGATCATGCGTGTCACCCTCGAGCGTTCCCATCTCCTCAAGTCGCTGAACCACGTTCACCGCGTGGTAGAGCGGCGCAACACCATACCGATCCTGTCGAATGTGTTGCTGAAGGCCGAAGGCGCGACGCTTGACATGAAAGCCACCGACCTCGACCTCGAGATCACCGAGGCGACTGCGGCGATGGTCGAACAGGCGGGCTCCACCACGGTGCCTGCGCATTTGCTTTACGACATCGTGCGCAAGCTGTCGGACGGCTCGGAAGTGCTGTTGTCGACCGATGCTGACGGAGCAACGATGACGGTGGCCTCGGGCCGCTCGAAATTCTCGCTGCAGTGCCTGCCGGAATCGGACTTCCCGGATCTGACAGCTGGTGCCTTCAGCCACACATTCCGGTTGCCCGCGACACAGCTCAAGATGCTGATCGACCGCACCCAGTTTGCCATTTCGACCGAAGAGACCCGGTATTACCTCAACGGTATCTTCGTGCACACGATCGAGAGTGAAGGTGCACTGAAACTTCGCGCTGTTGCCACCGACGGCCACCGCCTGGCACGCGCCGATGTGGACGCACCATCGGGCTCCGAAGGCATGCCCGGCATCATCATCCCGCGCAAGACCGTGGGCGAATTGCAAAAGCTGGTCGACAACCCGGACATCACGGTGACGGCGGAAGTCTCGGACGCCAAGATCCGCTTCACCATCGGCGGCATCGTGCTGACCTCGAAACTGATAGACGGCACCTTCCCCGATTACCAGCGCGTGATCCCGACCGGCAACGACAAGGAACTGACTGTCGATTGCCAGACGTTTGCGCAGGCTGTTGACCGCGTGTCGACGATTTCGTCGGAGCGTGGCCGTGCGGTCAAGCTGGCGATTGCCGACGGACAGCTGACGTTGACAGTCAACAACCCGGATTCGGGCAGTGCGACGGAAGAACTGGCCGTGGGCTATGACCGCGAGCCGCTGGAAATCGGCTTCAATGCCAAGTATCTGCTCGACATCACCAACCAACTCTCCGGTTCGGATGCGGTATTCATGCTGGCTGATCCCGGCTCGCCGACGCTGGTGCGCGACACCGCCGGCGATGATGCGCTGTATGTGCTGATGCCGATGCGTGTCTAGGACACATGTGACGCACCCGCTGTTCCCTTCAGGCGCCACCGCCCGATGCCTGCCGCAGCACGGCTGACAGGAGATCGTCGTGACTGGTTCCAAGGTGCATATCGAGCGGCTCAAGCTCACCGGATTTCGCAACTACGCCAGCCTGTCGCTTGACCTCGAAGCGCGCCATGTGGTGCTTGCCGGGGACAATGGGGCGGGCAAGACCAATCTGATGGAAGCGCTGTCGTTGCTGACCCCCGGGCGGGGAATGCGCCGCGCGCCCTATGGCGATCTCATCAAGGCCAACCCGGGAGCTGGATCAGCACCAGCAACCGGGTTCAGTGTCTTTGCAAGCCTTGAAGGCATGGCCGGACCTGTCGACATCGGGACAGGGATGGACGGCACCGAGGACGGCGGATCACGGCGGCTGCGGATCAACGGCGCACCGGCACGCGCCACCGACGAGCTTCTTGAGCATTTGCGACTGCTGTGGCTGACACCGTCGATGGACGGGCTGTTTACCGGCTCGGCCGGTGACCGGCGACGGTTTTTGGACCGGCTGGTGTTGTCGGTGGATCCGGCGCATGGCGGCAGGGCGCTGAACTACGAACGTGCCATGCGAAGCCGTAACCGGCTGCTGTCTGAAGGTCGCGCCGACCCAACCTGGCTTGACGGTCTGGAAGGCCAGATGACCGAGCTGGGCGTGGCGATGGCGATGGCGCGCAACGAGGTGGTGAGCCTGCTGTCGGATCTGATCGAGAGCAACACCGCGCACAGTGTGTTCCCGGCGGCGACGGTGCGGCTTGAAGGCTTTCTCGAGGAAGAGGCGCTGGCTTCGGCGAGCGACATGGAGGCAGCCTTTGCCAGCATGCTGGCAACCGGGCGGCGGCGCGACGCTGCTGCAGGGCGAACCCTTTCGGGACCGCACCGCTCCGACCTGATCGTTCACCATCGGGCCAAGGGGATGCCAGCGGCCCTGTCCTCGACCGGTGAGCAGAAGGCATTGCTGATCGGCATCGTGCTGGGTCATGCGCAGCTGGTGCGGGCAATGACCGGCCACGCGCCGATCCTGCTGCTCGATGAAATCGCTGCGCATCTTGACGAAGGCCGACGGGCGGCGTTGTTTGACCTGATCGAGGCGCTTGAGTGCCAGGCGTTCATGACCGGAACCGACGCGTCGATGTTTGCGAGCCTTGGGCCCCGCGGTCAGATTTTCAGGGTGTCTGAAGGTCGTGTGACGCCTTACAAGGACGAACCGGCCGATTGAGCCGCAGACAACACATGCAGGCAAGAAATCGCTGTTTGGAGCCAGCCCATGGACAACTCGCACCTGAACCCGGACGAAGTGGCGCGTTACGCCCGTCACATCGTGCTCGCGGAAATCGGCGGGGCCGGCCAACAACGGCTCAAGGCAGCCCGGGTGCTGGTGATTGGCGCGGGCGGGCTGGGCTCACCGGTGCTGAGCTATCTCGCGGCGGCCGGCGTCGGGTTGTTGGGCGTCATCGACGATGACCATGTGTCGCTGTCCAATCTGCAACGCCAGATCCTGCACGACACCGACACGGTTGGCATGGCCAAGACCGAAAGTGCTGCGCGGGCGCTCAATCGGCTCAACCCGCATATACGGGTGGTGACGCACGAGATGCGCCTGAGCGCGGACAATGCCATCGATATTCTGACCGGATACGACATGGTGGTGGACGGATCGGATAGTTTTGAGACCCGCTACCTGCTGGCCGATAGCTGCGAGGCCCTGAAGATTCCGCTGGTGACTGCTGCTGTCGGACGGTTTGACGGCTCGATCACGGTGCTGACGCCCTATGAAACAGGAGCTGACGGGAAGCCCTGCCCGCGCTACCGGGACCTGTTTCCCGAAGCCCCGCCGCCGGGGCTGGTTCCCAGCTGCGCCGAAGCCGGAGTGATTGGCGCGCTGACCGGGGTCGTCGGCACGCTGGAAGCAATGGAAGTGATCAAGCTGATTACCGGCGCGGGCGAACCGCTGATCGGCCGTCTGCTGCTTTATGACGGACTTGCCGCCAGCTTCCGCACCGTGCGCTACGGACGCAGGGGCTGAGTGGCGTGCGCTCGACTAATTAGACCCATTCTGTTGGCTCAAACATGGCTGTTCCATAAGAAGGGCGGCGCAGAGCGATGCGGGCCATCTCTCAAGCCGTCCGACGCAGTGGACAGCCACGTTTTGAGCCACCCCGAAGGGCCGCATGCTTTCAAGTCCGGAGGCGTATTTTAGTCTCGACCGTACCAGCAGGTATGCCCTTCGACGTAAATACACCTCAGCCCATAAAATAAATGCGGCGGAATGCGTCTAATTAGTCGAACGATGCCCTAGGTCGGGGACAGCTTACTTTTGTCTTAGCCACTTGCTGCCGTTCACATCGATTTTCGGGTGCAGAAGTAAACTGTCCCCGAATTCACCTTTTTTCAGTTCCTGAGCGGCAGCACGCGGTCTGGCGGACGATGGCCGTCGAAAAGGGTTCGGATGTTGATGATCACCTTGTCACCCATGTCGATGCGGCCCTCGATAGTGGCCGAGCCCATGTGCGGCAACAGCACCACCTTTCCTTCAGACGCCAGCTTGACCAATCGCTTGTCAACGGCCGGCTCATGCTCGAACACATCGAGACCGGCACCGGAAAGGCGGCCATCCTTGAGTGATCTGATCAGCGCGTCCTCATCAATGATGCCGCCACGGGCGGTGTTGACGATGTAAGCGCCGGGTTTCATAAGATCGAGCCTGCGTGCCGAGAGCAGATGGAAGGTTGCCGGTGTTGACGGGCAATGCACGGAAACGATGTCGACGCGCGCCAGCATCTGATCGAGGCTGTCCCAATAGGTGGCCTCAAGCTGATCCTCGGTTGCGGGATCGACACGGCGGCGATTGTGATAGTGGATCGACAGTCCGAACGCCTTGGCGCGCCGGGCAACAGCGGTGCCGATACGGCCCATGCCGATGATGCCGAGCCGCTTGCCGCTAATGCGGTGGCCAAGCATCCAGGTGGGCGACCAGCCTTTCCAGCTGCCGCCGCTGCCGACGATGACATTGGCGCCTTCGGTCAACCGCCGCGGCACGGCAAGCATCAAGGCCATGGTCATGTCGGCGGTGTCTTCGGAGAGAACATTTGGCGTGTTGGTAACGGTGATGCCCTTCTTCTGAGCAGCATCGACGTCGATATTGTCCACACCATTGCCGAAATTGGCAATCAGCTTCATCTGCGGTCCGGCCTGCTCAATCAGTGCGGCATCGATCTTGTCGGTCACAGTCGGCACCAGAACGTCGACCGAGCGCATGGCGGCGACAAGCTCCGGCTGGGTGCGCGGTTCGTCGGTGATGTTGAGCTCGGCATCAAACAGCTCGCGCATCCGCGTTTCCACGGCATCCGGAAGGCGGCGAGTGATATAGACCTTGGTTTTTTTTCGATTATTCATTCTGCTGAGGTCCAACGTTGAGAGCTCTTTAACCAAACTCGGCGACAGTGGCTTATGCGTAACGCTTTTTCTATCAGACCCTCAGGCGATGACAATCCAAAGCGCCGGGATTGCTGATTAAAAAGTGCCGCAAGCCCGAATCAGCCACCGATGGCGCTGTGAGCGCCTGACGTTTCTGATCGAACGACCAACCACGGAAGTGGTGAGACATCCGGGCCTCAAACATGAACAGCAGCGGCGCCGTCCCCTGGCGCCCCAACCCAAAAGGTGTGAGTCATGCGTCGCCTTTCCCTTTTCTCCGCAACCTGCCTGATCCTGGCCGGTCTGACGATGAGCCCTATGCCTGGATCAGGGCTTTCGAGCTTCACTTCCCAGGCCCAGGCAGCCGCCAAGGGCCCGAGCGGATTGCCCTTGCCACGGTTTGTCAGCCTCAAGGCGAAGCGGGTCAATCTGCGCATCGGCCCGGGCCAGGATTATGCCGTGGCATGGCTTTACACCAAGGCCGGCGTGCCGATGGAAGTGATCCAGGAATACGACAACTGGCGCCGGGTGCGTGACGCAGAGGGCACCGAGGGCTGGGTCTATCAGTCGCTGCTGTCGGGCGAACGCACGGCGGTGACAGCGCCGTGGAAGATGGGTGAGACGGTGGACGATTTCATCGACATGCATCGCGAGGCGCGCAGCAATGCCGACATTGTCGCACGGCTTGAGCCCGGCGTGGTGGTGGTGGTCAAAGCCTGCAATGGAGACTGGTGCGAAGCCCAGGCCGATGGTGCCGGAGGATGGGTGCAGCAGAGCGAAATCTGGGGCGCTTACCCGGGTGAAGCGTTCAAGTAGGCAGCACGACGCCACTCTTATTCGTCATTGATGAAATCTAAAAATCAGGCGCTGGTGATGAGCGCCTGATTGCATTTTAGCCCGCGCATACGGGAGCATCGTTGCCGTGACGGCAGACGCATCACAGGATGCGCACCGCCCCTTTGGCCGCACTGCTGGTCATCGAAGCGTAAGCTTTCAGGGCCGTCGAGACAGCACGCTTGCGCTGCTTTTCCGGCTTCCAGCCTTCCGCCTCGCGCTTGGCGCGGCGGTCTGCAAGCGTTGCCTCATCCACCGCCAGATTGATGCTGCGGTTCGGAATATCGATCTCGATCATATCGCCGGTCTCGACCAGGCCGATGGTGCCGCCTTCCGCAGCTTCGGGCGAGACATGGCCGATGGACAAGCCCGAGGAGCCGCCGGAGAAGCGACCATCGGTAACCAGAGCGCAGGCCTTGCCCAGGCCCTTGGATTTGAGATAGCTGGTCGGGTAGAGCATTTCCTGCATGCCGGGCCCGCCGCGCGGCCCTTCATAGCGGATCAGCACCACTTCGCCCGGTTTGACCTTGCCTGTCAGAATGTCGGAGACGGCGTCGTCCTGGCTTTCAAAGATCTTGGCAGGGCCGGAGAACTTGAGGATCGATTCGTCGACGCCTGCGGTTTTGACGATGCAGCCATCCTCGGCCAGATTGCCGAACAGCACGGCGAGACCGCCATCTTTCGAGAATGCGTGCTTGGCGCTACGGATCACGCCGCCTTCCCTGTCGGTATCGACGCTTGCGTAGCGACGCGACTGCGAAAAAGCCGTCTGGGTGGGAACGCCGCCCGGTGCTGCGCGGTAAAACTCATGCACGGCTTCGTCTGACGACTGCACCACATCCCATTTCTTCAAAGCGTCTTCGAGTGTCCTTTCATGGATGGTGCCGACCGATGTGTCGAGCAGACCAGCCCGATTCAATTCGCCCAAGATTGCCATGATACCGCCTGCACGGTGAATGTCTTCCATGTGCACATCGGCTTTCGCCGGCGCGACCTTGCACAGCACCGGAACGCCGCGCGACAGTCGGTCGATGTCGGCCATGGTGAAATCCACCTCGCCCTCATGGGCGATGGCCAGCAAATGCAGCACCGTGTTGGTGGAGCCACCCATGGCGATGTCCAAGGTCATGGCGTTTTCGAAGGCTGCGAAGGACGCGATCGAGCGCGGCAGCACACTGGCATCATCGCCGTCATAATATTGCTTGGCCAGCCCGACGATGGTGCGGCCGGCTTCACGGAACAGCCGCTCGCGATCGGAATGGGTGGCGAGCGTCGAGCCATTGCCCGGCAGTGCCAGCCCCATGGCCTCGGCCAGGCAGTTCATCGAATTGGCAGTGAACATGCCCGAACAGGAACCGCAGGTCGGACAAGCCGAGCGCTCGATGGCTGCAACGTCCGCGTCGCTGATGCTGTCATCGGCGGCGGCGACCATGGCGTCGACCAGATCCAGCGCCTTTTCGGTTCCGTCCTCGAGAATCACCTTACCGGCTTCCATCGGGCCGCCGGAAACGAAGACAACCGGGATATTGAGCCGCATCGCTGCCATCAGCATGCCGGGCGTGATCTTGTCGCAGTTGGAGATGCAGACCATCGCATCGGCGCAGTGAGCGTTGACCATGTATTCGACGGAATCGGCAATCAGCTCACGCGAGGGCAGCGAATAGAGCATGCCGTCATGGCCCATGGCGATGCCATCATCGACGGCGATGGTGTTGAATTCCTTGGCAACACCGCCGGCCTTTTCGATTTCACCGGCGACCAGCTGGCCCAGATCCTTGAGATGCACATGGCCGGGGACGAACTGGGTGAAGGAATTGACCACCGCAATGATCGGCTTGCCGAAATCGCCATCCTTCATGCCGGTGGCGCGCCAAAGGCCGCGGGCGCCAGCCATGTTGCGGCCATGGGTGGAGGTTCTCGAACGAAAAGGCGGCATTGAAATTTCCTCATAGTAATACCGGCTCAAGGGCGATCAGACGCGCTTGCCGGGGCATAACACTCTCATAATGCTAGTAATCTGAAATTGTCGGTTTTTCCAGAGCGATCAAACCATAAGATAGTCGCGGCCCGCAGGCGGCGTGTCACTGGTGTCGTGACCCAACAGCGCCAGGCCTGCCAGCTGCCGGTGTCGGTTTAGCGCTTGGAGCGAAGGCGGATGACCACATCGACATGGGTGATCTCCATGCCTTCTGGCGCCTCGGGCAGATCGCTGACCGAAATGTTGCCGACCGGGATGTCGAGTACGCTGTTGCAGCCTTCGACCACGAAGTGGTGGTGGTCGGAGACGTTGGTGTCGAAATAGGTCTTGGCCGTTTCCAGCGACAGAACCCGGAGCAGGCCAGCCTCGGTGAACTGATGCAGCGTGTTGTAGACAGTGGCCAGGGAGCAGGGCACGCCGACACCGACGGCCTCTTCGTGCAATTCTTCGGCAGTGAGATGCCTGTCGCCCTTGGCAAACAGCAAATCAGCCAGCGCAACCCGCTGACGCGTCGGGCGAAGCCCTGCTCCTCGCAAACGAAGGGCCGAATCATGGTCGACTGATTTTGATCTGTGCGCACCTGGCATGGTCGACGGCGTCCGATCGAAGGATTTCATGGGTTTCATATATCTTTTGTGGGCTTTGCTTTCAATAGAGCTGTGAAATCGACTTTCCACGGCCTCGCCCCTTTCACTTGCATGCCTCATCCGGTATTCCGGGATGCCGTGCGCGGTGGCTTCGCCAAGGCGCGGGGCTGTGCTAGCTTGCACATCGCTAATGGATGCCGTGTGGAAAGACGGCAAATGAGGAGACGGTTTTTTCATGGTCGACAGGCAATCGAGCTACAGTTACGAAGACATTCTGAAATGTGCGGAAGGTGACCTCTTCGGTCCCGGAAACGCGCAATTGCCGCTGCCGCCCATGCTGATGGTGCACCGGATCACCGACATTTCGGAAACCGGCGGCGAATTCGACAAGGGCTATCTGCGCGCCGAATTCGACATCACACCCGATCTCTGGTTCTTCCCCTGCCACTTCAAGGGCAACCCGGTGATGCCCGGCTGCCTCGGGCTTGACGGCATGTGGCAACTGACCGGGTTTTATCTCGGCTGGCTCGGCGAGCAGGGCCGCGGCATGGCGCTGTCGACCGGCGAAGTGAAATTCAAGGGCATGGTGACGCCTGAGGTCAAAAAGCTCGAATACGGCATCGACTTCAAACGCGTCATGCGCGGCCGGCTGGTGCTCGGCATCGCCAATGGCTGGCTCAAGGCTGATGGTGAAACAATTTACAACGCCTCGGATTTGAAGGTCGGCCTTGCTAAGGACAAAACCGCCTGACACTCCGCTAGCGGCGTCAACAGTGCGCCGGGTAATTTCAGGACCCTCACATGAAAGGGCAGGACATGAGACGAGTCGTCGTGACGGGAATGGGGATCGTATCCTCAATCGGCAACAATACGGGCGAGGTGACAGATTCACTGCGCAACGCCAAATCCGGCATCAGCTTCAGTGAAGATTTCGCCGAGCATGGCTTTCGCAGCCAGGTCTGGGGCGCACCGACGCTGGATCCGACCGACCAGGTTGACCGCCGCGCCATGCGGTTCTTGTCGCGTGGCGGCGCCTGGAATCATGTCGCCATGAAACAGGCGATCGAGGATGCCGGGCTGACCGAGGCTGAAATCAGCCACGAGCGCACCGGCATCGTCATGGGCTCCGGCGGACCGTCCACCCGGACCCTGATCGATGCCGCCGACATCACCCGCAAGAACGGCAGCCCGAAGCGGATCGGTCCGTTTGCGGTGCCCAAGGCGATGTCATCGACGGCCTCGGCGACGCTTGCTACCTGGTTCAAGATCCACGGTGTGAACTATTCGATCTCGTCTGCCTGCTCGACCTCGGCGCATTGCATCGGCAACGCGGCGGAGCTGATCCAGTGGGGCAAGCAGGACATGGTGTTTGCCGGGGGCCACGAAGACCTCGACTGGTCAATGTCGAACCTGTTCGACGCGATGGGCGCAATGTCGTCGAAATACAACGACCAGGCCGCAACCGCTTCGCGTGCCTATGACGTGACGCGCGACGGCTTTGTCATCGCCGGTGGCGCGGGCGTGCTGGTGATGGAAGAGCTGGAGCACGCCAAGGCGCGCGGAGCCAAGATCTATGGCGAACTCACCGGCTACGGCGCGACCTCGGATGGCTACGACATGGTGGCCCCATCGGGCGAAGGCGCGATCCGCTGCATGCGTCAGGCCTTGGCCACGGTCAAGGGCCGGGTCGATTACGTCAATACACACGGCACCTCGACACCAGTGGGCGACAGCAAGGAAATCGGCGCGATCCGCGAAGTGTTTGGCACCGACATGCCGCATGTGCAGTCGACCAAATCGCTGACCGGGCACTCGCTCGGAGCAACCGGCGTGCAGGAGGCGATCTACTCGCTTTTGATGATGAAGGAGAACTTCATCGGCGAAAGCGCGCATATCACCGAGCTTGACCCGGAATTCGACGGCGTGCCGATCGTGCGTTCGCGCATCGACAACGCCAAGATTGACACCGTTCTGTCGAACTCGTTCGGCTTTGGCGGCACCAACGCGACGCTCGTCTTCCAGCGTCACAACGGGTAATGGGCATGAACGGAATTATGAAGGGGAAGCGCGGCCTGATCATGGGCGTGCTCAACAATCACTCGATTGCCTGGGGCATTGCCCAGCAACTGGCCGAAGCCGGCGCCGAACTGGCGTTCACCTATCAGACCGAGGCCTTCGAGAAGCGGGTGCGTCCGCTGGCCGAAAGCGTCGGCTCGAAACTGCTGCTGCAGTGCGACGTCGAGAACGTGGAGACCGTGGATGCGGTGTTCGACACACTCAAGGCGGAATGGGGAAGGATTGATTTCGTCGTGCATGCCATCGGCTTTTCCGACAAGAGCGAGCTCAAGGGCCGCTATGCGGATGTGACCACGCGGGCCAATTTCTCCCGCACCATGGTGATCTCGGCCTATTCGTTCACCGAAGTGGCGCAGCGCGCGGCACCGTTGATGAGCGAGGGCGGCTCGATTCTGACGCTGACCTATGGTGGCTCGATGCGGGTGATGCCGAACTACAACGTGATGGGCGTCGCCAAGGCGGCACTGGAGGCGATGGTGCGTTATCTGGCAGCCGACTATGGCCCGGACGGCATCCGCGTCAACGCCATCTCGGCGGGCCCTGTGCGCACGCTTGCCGGCGCAGGCATTGCCGACGCCCGCGCCATGTTCAACTACCAGAAAAAGAACGCCCCGCTCCGCCGCACCGTCGATATCGCCGATGTCGGCAAATCGGCGCTCTACCTGCTGTCGGACTTGTCGTCAGGCGTCACCGGTGAAATCCACTACGTGGACTCGGGCTTCAACATCACCTCGATGCCGATCACCGAGGAGCTGAAGCGGACTGACACCGAACAGGCGTAAGGCGAAGGGTCTGGTGGGAATGGCAAGCCTCGGATTGGGAGATCCGGGGCTTTTTTGTGGACGCGAGGAACGTAGGAGTGAATCGGTGCAGTGCTTTGTCCGTGCAGCAGGCTAAACTACCGCACCGAGATGGATCTCGGCTGAGAAAACCGTACCGCCATCAAACGTGTAATTGGAGGTTCCTCCGAGCTGCATCACCATACCCTTGATGATCCTGGTGCCCATTCCCGTCGGACCGGTTGCGACATTGAACCCGGGTCCATTATCGGCAATGACCAATTTTGCCAGGTCTTTGGTGAGGGACTTGAGGCTGATGGATATTTCAGCCTCAGCCTCGCCCGGGTCGGCATATTTCAAGGCGTTGGTGACTACCTCATTTATCAAAAGCGCCAACGGGGTTGCCTGTTCGTGGCTGATCGATAAGGGATCGATATCCAGGCTCAGTTTGGCTGATGAACCATATGCCTTGCAAAGCGTGTCGGTAATGGCGGCTACAAACTCAGGAGCATGAAGAGTTGCGTAAGCATCATAATTGTACATATGCTCGTGCACAGCTGACATGGCGGCAAACCGCAACTGAATATCGGTTTTTACTTCCTCGGGAAGGTTCTGCATTCGGACCAGCGATTGCATCGATTGCATATTGTTTTTCACCCGATGATGGATCTCGCGAAACAGCATGGTGTTTGTCGCCAGTGCGGCTTCCAGTTCATGATGACGACGTTCTTGCTGCTGCAGAAGGCGTATGATCCAGATTGCGGATAATGCCAGTGCAAGAATGACAGGACCAACTATCGCCAGGAACGTCCACACACGCCGCCAGAAGCTCCCGATCGTTTCCGCCGTCCCGACTGAAGCCAACGCGACGAGGTCGGTAGCCGGAATGGTGCGGTACGCTACTATTCTTTGCACGCCATCCGCCGGTGACCAATTCGTGTAGACACCGGACTTTGCGCGGGGAAGCAGCTCGGTGAAGAGCACGTACTCACTCAGGTCCAGGGGCGCGTCTACCGGCGGGTGCCGCGCAACCAGCATCCCGTCAGAGCGAATTATGCTGATGGTTGAGCCTGAACCCAGGTCCAGAGACTCCAGGAGGTCTCCGAGCAAGGCTGCATCGAATGAAATGATTGCAACGCCAATAAATTCGCCGTTTCGTTCAAGACGCCGGCTGAAGGTGAAAATCTGGCTGCCGTCTTGCCGACTGATGAGAAGCGATGAGGTGAAGAAGGCCTTTCCAGCTGCCGGTGCGGTATAATATTCACGGTCACGAATATCTACATCAACAAAGCTGCGATCAGTCGTATAAAGGGTTCGGCCATCAGAGGCGACAATATAGGCCTTCGCGCTGGCGGGCAGCCCTTCCAAAGCGTCCTGAACGCTGCTCATTGTCGAGGTGTCGTTGGACTGGATGTTTTGACCAAGCGCCGAATCCATTCGCCGCAGGGCTTGCTTTGCAACTTCAACGATCCAGCCGGTGTTGATCTGTACCGCCTTTGCGGCAGCAACTGCAGATGCTTCAGCCCGGTTTTCCGCATCGTTGAAACCTTGGTAAATCAGGGAGCCCACGATCGCCGAATAGACGAGCAAAGTCACAATGATAAATGCCATTGCAGCACGTGCAGAACGCGCAATCACTTTAGTGACCATCGAGAACCCTCTTCCACGTTGACCCGCACATTGTCTGTCCCTCATATTTCATTGAACATAGGCGCTCTGTTTGCAACGACCATACCGCGAAGTTGCGGTTTCTCTCCGGGTCAGAGATTGCAACCGCTAATGCACTCTGGTTCTCATTAGCCAGCGGCAACGTCCGCTTCAAATCCTGCGCTGCTGCGACTTGAGCTGATATCCGTTCCGCCGACTGACGCAGATGCTGACCTTGATTGGCGTCGGTCTACTGGCATCAGGTTCCGTGATAAATGCATGACACAAAAAGCCCACGGATTTCGCAATCCGTGGGCTTTCTTTATTTTGCAACCGTCAGGCAGTCACCCGCCCTCAGCAAATCGAAACCGGGCTTACTCGCCGCCTTCGACTTCCTTGCCGGTTTCCTGGTCGACAACCTTCATTGAAAGGCGGACCTTGCCGCGTTCGTCGAAGCCGAGCAGCTTGACCCAGACCTTCTGGCCTTCCTTGACCACATCGCCGGTCTTGGAGACTCGTTCGGCTGCGAGCTGCGAGATATGGACCAGGCCGTCCTTGGGACCGAAGAAGTTCACGAATGCGCCGAAATCGGCGACCTTGACGACGGTGCCTTCATAGATCACGCCAACTTCAGGCTCGGCGACGATCGAGTGGATCCACTTCTTGGCGGCCTCGATTTCCTTGCCCGAGGACGAGGCGATCTTGATGGTGCCGTCGTCGTCGATGTTGATCTTGGCGCCGGTCTTTTCGACGATTTCGCGGATGATCTTGCCGCCGGTGCCGATGACGTCACGGATCTTGTCGACGGGGATGTTCATGACCTCGATGCGCGGAGCGAATTCGCCCAGCTGGCCACGGCTTTCGGTCAGCGCGTTGCCCATTTCGCCAAGGATGTGCAGGCGACCGTCCTTGGCCTGGCCAAGCGCGATCTGCATGATTTCCTCGGTGATGCCATCGATCTTGATGTCCATCTGCAAAGCGGTGATGCCGTCGGAAGTGCCCGCGACCTTGAAGTCCATGTCGCCCAAGTGATCTTCGTCACCCAGGATGTCGGACAGGACTGCGAAATTTTCGCCTTCCTTGATCAGGCCCATGGCGATACCCGCAACAGGCTTTGCCAGCGGCACGCCGGCATCCATCAGCGCGAGCGAGGTGCCGCAGACGGTTGCCATCGACGAGGAGCCGTTGGATTCGGTGATTTCCGAGACCACACGCAGCGTGTAGGGGAACTGGTCAGCAGACGGCATCATCGGGTGGATGGCGCGCCATGCGAGCTTGCCGTGGCCGATTTCGCGGCGACCGGGCGACCCGGTGCGGCCTGTCTCACCGACCGAGTAGGGCGGGAAGTTGTAGTGCAGCATGAAGGTGGCCTTGTAGGTCCCCGTCAGGCTGTCGACATACTGCTCGTCTTCGCCGGTGCCGAGCGTGGCGACAACGATCGCCTGGGTCTCGCCACGGGTGAACAGGGCCGAGCCGTGGGTGCGCGGCAGCAGGCCCACTTCGGAGACGATCGGACGCACGGTCGACAGATCGCGGCCATCGATGCGGCTCTTGGTGTCGAGGATGGCGCCGCGGACGACCTTGGCCTGCAGCGACTTGAAGACTGCGCCGATGACTTCACTGGTGAAGCGGGGCTCTTCGCCCTCAGCCGGAGCAAAGTGTGCCTTGACCGTTGCCTTGACCGCGTCGATTGCCGCGTAGCGGGCAGCCTTGTCGGTGTTCTTGTATGCGTCGCGGAGACCGGCTTCGCACATGGCGAGCATTTCGCCTTCGAGGCCCGAATTGTCGGGAGCGGTGAAATCGCGCGGCTCTTTCGCAGCAGCTTCAGCGAGCTTGATGATCGCGTCGATGACCGGCTGCATGGACTTGTGGCCGAACATCACGGCGCCGAGCATGACTTCTTCGCCCAGTTCCTTGGCTTCGGATTCGACCATCAGGACGGCGTCCGAGGTGCCTGCGACGATGAGGTCGAGCGAGGATTCCGGCATTTCGTCAACATGCGGGTTGAGCATGTACTCGCCGTTGATGTAACCGACGCGGGCGCCAGCGATCGGGCCCATGAACGGGATGCCCGAGATGGTGAGCGCTGCTGACGCTGCAACGAGCGCCAGGATGTCGGGGTTGTTTTCCAGATCATGCTGCAGAACGGTGATGATGATCTGGGTGTCGTTCTTGTAGCCTTCAGGAAACAGCGGGCGCAGCGGGCGGTCAATGAGACGCGACGTCAGCGTCTCGTTCTCGCTCGGGCGGCCTTCGCGCTTGAAATAGCCACCGGGGATCTTGCCGGCTGCGTAGGTCTTTTCCTGGTAGTTGACGGTCAGCGGAAAGAAATCCTGGCCGGGCTTGGGCGATTTCGCCGAAACGACGGTGGCCAGCACGGTGGTTTCTCCGTAGGAGGCGATGACGGCGCCATCAGCCTGGCGGGCAACCTTGCCGGTTTCCAGTGTGAGCGGACGACCGCCCCATTCAATCTCGACCTTGTGGGTATCGAACATGTCTTGTCCTTCGTGTGCGGGAATGTGGGCGTGGCAACTTTTTGGCCGCGCGCGTCACTGTCCCGTGTGTTTGAGCGCATCTCGGGCAAGACAGCGGGAGGCTTTGAGGAACCGCTGCGATGAGCGGCGAAAGCATCCGGCAATCCTGCCCCATGACAGGCTATTTTGAGTGTTCTGATCCGGAATGTCCGGAGAGCAGAACGGTTTCGGCGCGATTTTCCGGCCCGGTTGGCCTGATGGCGCGCGCCGCAGCGCCGCGACCCCGATAGACGGGACCGGTAGTGGGTTTCTACGGGCGGTGCACTTGGCTCCGCCCGCAAAAAAGCAGTTTAGCGGCGGATGCCCAGACGGGCGATCAGCGCAGTATAACGCGCTTCTTCCTTGCGCTTGACATAATCAAGCAGGGAGCGACGCGTGGACACCATCTTCAACAGCCCGCGGCGTGAGTGGTTGTCCTTCTTGTTGTCCTTGAAGTGACCGGTCAGGTTGTTGATCCGTTCGGTCAGGATGGCAACCTGGACTTCCGGTGAACCGGTGTCGCCTGGCTTGGTTGCGTATTCTTCGATCAGCGCAGCCTTGCGCTCAGCAGTAATCGACATCGTGGTATCCTTTCATTCTGGATGGAACTGGCGCCCTCTGCCGGGATGTCGTCCAGCAGGGGCCTCGAATGTCATGCAGACAGAACCTGCAATGACGGCTGGGCTATAGGCCAATTAGAGCCCAAATGAAAGGAAAATGTGGCGACGCCCGAGGCACACAACAGAAGGGCCAACGCCCGTGAGGGCCGAGGCGGGCCGATTCAACAGCCGCGCTTGGCGTAGGCATCGGGTATGGCTTCGACCCAAGCCACTGAACTGGCATCATCACTTGAGATGTAGGGGCCGTCGGCTACGCAGTAAAAGCCGTTTCGAAACCCCTCCACGTCGGAGGTGTTGATCACTCGCGATCCGGCACCTCCGCCGACCATCGGACCACCAAGCTGGGACAATGTGCGCTTGGACTCCGAGCGGCTCTTGGAGCAGCCAAGAATGATATACCAGCCGCAGCCATTGACGTCATATCCGGGTGTTTGCGCATTCCCCTGCTGGTGTGTTGTGCCGAGCATCGCCGCCGTGAAGCCGGCGACCGTAGCGATGTGTAAAAATCTGTTCATGAACCAATCCCCCCTTGTGCCCGCCTGGCCGACAATGGCCAGATGACACCCCAAGGTGGCAGTTTGCAACGCAGGCCGATCTGGCGCAAGCCGTGGTTCAGGCCTTGAACACGCGGCGGGGACGGAACTCGCCATCGGCAACTTCCCCGATGGAAAGCAGCTGCCCGCGGACGAATGCGCAGGCATCGTCGGTGGCAACCGGCGCGTCCCGGCCTCTGAGAATAATCGGATTGCCCATACGGATGCGGTGCGCCTGATCCTCGCTGATATCGATACGCGGCAACATGCCCAGCGCCTCACCGGCGGGAACCAGATAGGCGTCGAGACGGGCCAGACGCTCGGCATCGTCCTCGATCTCTTCAAGCGCAATCAGATCGGCGAGCAGCACCATGGCGTCTTCTGCAAAAGGGGCGACCATTGTACGCCGAAGCGCAGAAATATGACCATAGCAGCCAAGCTCGCGGCCAAAATCGCGCGCCAGGGCGCGAACATAGGTGCCCTTGCCGCACTCGACCTCGAACACTGCATGATCGGCATCCGGGCAGCCCACAAGCGTGATCCGGTGGATCTCGACCTCGCGGGCCGGAATCTCCACCACCTCGCCATCACGCGCCATGTCGTAGGCACGCTCACCGGCGATCTTGACGGCGGAGAATGCCGGCGGCACTTGTTCGATCACCCCGGTGTAAGACGGCAGCAACGCCTCGATGGCGGCCGGATCGGGGCGCTGATCAGAGCTCTCAACCACCTCGCCCTCGAGATCGTCGGTGTTGCGCTGTTCACCCCAGGCGACCGTGAATTCATAGATCTTGCGACCGTCCATGACATAGGGAACGGTCTTGGTGGCGTCGCCAAGCGCAATCGGCAACATGCCAGAGGCTAGCGGATCCAGGGTACCGGCATGGCCTGCCTTCTCGGCCTTGAACAGCCATTTGATCTTGGAGACGGCTTCGGTCGAGCCGAAATCCCAAGGCTTGTCGAGAACCAGCCAACCTGAAACCGGCCGGCCCTTCTTCTTGCCACGACGACCCATCTCAGGCCTTCCCTTCGCCTTCGGAATCCGGATTGTCTGCCGGTTCGTCCGCATCCTCTTTGGGATCGAGGTCGCGGGCAACTTCGGGCGAGCGCAAAAGCGCGTCGATCTTGGAATAGTTCTCGAAGCTGGTGTCATCGCGGAAGCGAAGTTCGGGAATGTTGCGCATCTTGCGCAAATCCGGTGAAACGCGTCCGCGGATGAAGCGGGCGTTCTTGTTTAATGCCGTGATGGTTTCTGCGTGATCGTCGACACCCAGCGGCGTGACGTAGGCAGTCGCCACCGTCAGATCCGGAGACATGCGCACCTCGGTCACCGAAATGAGGGTGTTGGAGAGTATCGGATCCCGGATTTCACCGCGCTGAAGCACCTGAGTGATGGCTGCGCGGACCTGTTCGCCGACACGCAGCATGCGCTGGGATGGGGCCGAGGAGGAAGATTTGGGCATGGAATTCCAACCGAAATTGCGGGCTCAACGGCCCGAGGCAACGCAAGATGGATGGCAACCCGGCGCCTGAAGCGCCGGGCCTTTATCCTAATTAAAGCGTGCGTGTGACGTGCTCGACGCGGAAGCACTCGATGACGTCGCCTGCGCGCATGTCTTCGTAGTTTTCGAAGGCCATGCCACACTCCTGGCCGCCATTGACTTCAGCAACTTCGTCCTTGAAGCGCTTGAGTGTCTTGAGCTTGCCTTCATGGATGACAACGTTGTCGCGGATCAGACGGACGCCCGAACCACGTTCGACCTTGCCTTCGGTGACGCGGCAACCGGCAACCTTGCCGACCTTGGTGATGTTGAACACCTCAAGGATCTCGGCGTTGCCGATGAAAGTTTCGCGACGTTCCGGAGAGAGCATGCCCGACATGGCCGCTTTCACATCATCAACCAGATCGTAGATGATGTTGTAGTAGCGAATTTCCACGCCGTCGCGTTCAGCCGCATCGCGCGCCTGCTTGTTGGCACGGACGTTGAAGCCGATGATGGCAGCACCCGAAGCTTCGGCCAGCGAGATGTCGGATTCGGTGATCCCACCGGCGCCGGAATGGATGATCCGGGCTCGGACTTCGTCAGTCCCAAGCTTGTCGATGGCGCCTGCAATGGCTTCGATCGAGCCCTGCACGTCACCCTTGACCAGCAGCGGGAATTCCTGGCTGCCGGTATCCTGCAGCTGGGTCATCATTTGCTCGAGTGAACCGCGTGAACCGCTCTGACGGGCCGCAGCCTTGTCACGGGAAAGCCGCTGACGGTATTCCGCGATCTCCCGGGCTCGCGCATCACTCTCAACCACAGCAAAGCGGTCGCCAGCTTGCGGTGTGCCCTGAAGGCCGAGGATTTCAACCGGGAATGCCGGACCGGCTTCCTGGACCTGTTCGCCACGGTCATTGACCAGAGCACGCACGCGGCCCCACTGATCGCCGGCAACGAGAATTTCGCCCGGCTTGAGCGTACCGGTCTGAACCAGCACGGTAGCGACCGAGCCGCGTCCGCGATCAAGCTTGGCCTCGATGACCACACCTTCGGCAGTACGATTGGGGTTGGCCTTGAGATCAAGAAGTTCAGCCTGCAGCAGGATGGCGTCGAGCAACTTGTCGAGACCCATCTTCTTGGTTGCCGAAACTTCGACATCGAGAACTTCACCGCCCATGCTTTCAACAAACACTTCGTGCTGCAGCAAGTCGGTACGGACCTTCTGCGCATCGGCAGATGGCTTGTCGATCTTGTTGATCGCCACGATGATCGGAACACCGGCCGCCTTGGCGTGATTGATCGATTCAATCGTCTGCGGCATCACTGCATCGTCGGCCGCAACCACCAGAATGGCGATATCGGTGGCCTGGGCGCCACGGGCACGCATCGCGGTGAACGCGGCATGGCCCGGGGTATCGATAAAGGTGATCAGCTGACCGTTCTTTTCGACCTGATAAGCACCGATGTGCTGGGTAATGCCACCGGCTTCACCGGACACCACATTGGCGTCGCGGATCGCGTCGAGCAGCGAGGTCTTGCCGTGGTCGACGTGGCCCATGATAGTGACCACCGGAGGCCGCGATACGGTGTCGCCGCCTTCGTCCTCGACATTGAAAATGCCAAGTTCGACATCGGATTCAGAGACACGACGGACCGTGTGGCCAAATTCGCCGGCAATGATTTCAGCGAGGTCGGCATCAATGATGTCGCCAGGCTTCATCATCTGGCCTTCCTTCATCAGGTACTTGATCACATCGACCGACCGTTCGGACATACGCTGCGAGAGTTCCTGGATGGTGATGGTTTCAGGCAGCTGCACTTCGCGCATGACCTTTTCGCGCGGCTCCTGCGACACAGAGCGGCGCATTTTTTCCTGACGGCGACGCATCGCCGACAAGGAGCGGCCGCGCGAGTTTCCGTCATCATTGAGAGCGGCGGTCAGGGTCAGCTTGCCACGACGGCGATCTTCTTCCGCCTTCGGACGGGTCGGCTTGGCAGCTTCTGGACGCGTCACCTTGGCGCCGGGGCGTGCCGGCCCACCAGGACGGGCAGCGCCGCCTGAGCGTGCTGGCGTTTCTTCTTCGTTTTCACGACGGCGACCGCGTACAGCATCCGCAGGCGTTGGCGGAACGGCTTCCGCAGGTGCGTTGGCTGCAGCTTCCTTTGCCACAAGAGCCTCGGCTTCTGCTTCTTTTGCGAGCTTCGCATCCTCAATGACCTTGAGGCGAGCGGCTTCTGCCTCCTCGACGGCGCGGCGCGCGTCATCTTCGGCCTTGCGGACCGCTTCTTCCGCAGCGCGCTTGCGATCTTCGACCTCGCGGACGCGGCTGTCCTGAAGCGCACGCCGGCGAGCTTCAACTTCGCTTGCGGAGAGCTGGTTGAGTACCGCACCCCGTGGCGCCGGCTTCGGCGGTGTGGGGCGCGATGGAGCAGCAGGCTTGCGGGCCGCAGCAGCTGGTGCCGGTGCGGCGGCTGGCGCAGCTTTCGGAGTTGCTGGCTTCGGCGCCGGGGTTGGTGCCTTCGCTTCTGCCGACGCGGGGGACGAGGCAGGTGCCGGGGTCGCTGCCGATTTCTGCGCCGGGGCCGGGGCAGCCGCTGCTGCCGGCTCAGCCGGCTTTTCAGCTGCTGGCGCTGCGGGGCGCGGCTTGAGAGTTACCGGCGGCACGGCTTTTTCGTCTTCAGGGCGGTTGATGCGGCGCTTGCGCGTCTCCACCACGACCGCTTTTGTACGGCCACGCCCCATCTCCTGGCGAACCATTCCCTGTTCCACAGAGGGGCGCTTCAGCGAGAAGGTCTTCTTGCCGGGTACACTGATCGTCTTGTCGTCGTTGCTGTCGCTCATTCCGTATCCGTTTCCGCGGGAAACCGCATCGCGCCTGTGCGCGCCGGCTCCTTGATCGTTCGCATCCGGGAATTGAACCCCGGTAGCCCGTTTTCAGCCCGGCCCCGCATCGGGACCGTTCCTGTAGCGCGCAAGCATCTTTGCGCGCTTCACTACACCCTCACCGGCCTGCCCTGCAAGCGCGGCGGCATGGATAAAAGCGCCATCACCCAAGACAAGCGCCAATTCGTCGGCTGAAAACAGCCGAAAGACGGGAATCTCCGCCTCAGTGATCCCCAATGCCCGCGCCGTGTTGGCCTGTCGCAATTTGCGCACACCATCATCAGCCGCATCAGTCGCATGCATCAGCGCCCGTGCGGCGCCGGAGCGGATGGCATCATCCACCTTACCAGATCCGGTGATAAACTGGCCCGATTTTCGCGCCAGGTTAATCATTCCGAACAGGCTGTCACAAAGCAGCCGTTCAACCACTGCACCCAACTCGGGATCGGTGGTCACTTCACATTTGAGTGCCCGGCCGAAAAGCTTTCGCTTGACCGCCAGGTCAATGACAGACCGCTCCGCCGTCACCCAGCAGCCACGCCCGGGAAGGGCGAGGCGCAGGTCCGGGACCACGGATCCGTCAGGTCCGGCGACAAACCGGATCAACTCACCCGGCTGGCCACGCTCCCTGGTCACTATGCACATCCGGTCGTTCACGGGTTCGATCCTGACCTTCACTGCAAAGCCTCCGGGGACGCCAGACCTTAAGCCTCTTCGCCGCCAGCTTCCATTTCGGCTTCGGCTTCGGCTTCATCGTCTTCAACCTCACCGGCATCGTCTTCTTCGACGACCAGCTCGTCCTCAGTGATCCAGCCGACCGCAAGGCGCGCCTGCAGAATCATCTGCTCGGCTTCCGCACGGGTGACTTCGAGAGCGCTGAACAGGCCCTCGAACCGCTTGGTTTCGCCATCCTTGCGCTCCGACCAGCCGGTCAGATCATCAACAGCGCAACCGGCGAAGTCTTCAACAGTCTTGATGCTGTCACCACCGAGCGCCACCATCATGGCCGTGGTGATGCCCGGGATCGAGCGCACCTCGTCTTCAACGCCGAGTTCCTTGCGCTTGTCATCCAGCTCGGCCTCGACCTTGTCGAGATACTCGCGGGCACGGGTCTGCAGCTCATTGGCGGTCTCTTCGTCAAAACCTTCGATCGCGGTGATTTCACCGATCTCGACATAGGCCACTTCCTCAACCTGGCTGAAGCCTTCGGAGGCGAGCACCTGGCCAACCATTTCGTCAACATCAAGCGCTTCCATGAACAGAGCCGTGCGCTCGTTGAATTCCTTCTGGCGGCGCTGGCTTTCCTCCTCTTCGGTGAGGATGTCGATGTCCCAACCGGTCAGCTGCGAGGCAAGACGTACGTTCTGGCCGCGACGGCCGATGGCCAGCGACAGCTGCTCGTCAGGCACCACGACTTCGATGCGCTCGGCGTCTTCATCAAGAACCACCTTGCTGACTTCAGCAGGCTGCAGTGCATTGACGATGAAGCTGGCAGGCGATGGCGACCAGGGAATGATGTCGATCTTCTCGCCCTGCAATTCGCCGACCACGGCCTGCACGCGGCTACCGCGCATACCGACACAGGCACCGACAGGATCGATCGAGGAATCGTTCGAAATCACGGCGATCTTGGCACGGCTGCCAGGATCACGGGCAACCGAACGGATCTCGATGATGCCGTCATAGATTTCGGGCACTTCCATCTGGAACAGCTTGACCATGAACTGCGGATGGGTGCGTGAGAGAAAAATCTGCGGGCCGCGCTGTTCGCGCCGCACATCGTAAACATAGGCGCGGACGCGGTCGCCATAGCGGAAGGCTTCGCGCGGGATGGTTTCATCGCGGCGGATGATGCCTTCGCCACGACCGAGGTCGACGATGACGTTGCCGTATTCGACGCGCTTAACTGTGCCGTTGACGATTTCGCCGATGCGATCCTTGAACTCGTCGTACTGGCGGTCACGCTCGGCTTCGCGCACCTTCTGCACGATAACCTGCTTGGCAGACTGCGCGGCGATGCGGCCGAAATCCATCGGCGGCAGCGGATCAGCGATAAAATCACCAAGTTGCGCATCCGGGTTGCGATCGCGGGCCAGAGCCAGCGGGATCTGCAGGGAGTAGTCTTCGGCATGTTCGACAACTTCAAGCAGGCGCTGAAGCCGGATCTCGCCGGTCTTGGCGTTGATGTCGGCGCGAATGTTGGATTCCGATCCGTAGCGCGAACGTGCGGCTTTCTGGATTGCATCCGCCATGGCTTCGATCACGATTTCGCGATCAATGGACTTCTCGCGAGCGACCGCATCGGCGATCTGAAGAAGCTCAAGCCTGTTTGCACTGACTGCCATGTCTGTCTCCATATGTCGGGCCGCAGCTTGCAGCCCTGCTCTGGGTCCATCAAACGGACCGGATCAAAGACACCCCGGAGGGTGATCGAAATTCATAACCCGGGATCAGGCGGAATCGCCGTTCCCAGGATCTTCCGGATTATCCCCGGCGTCGTTTTCATTGGCGGCGTCCGCAGCCTTTGCAGCCTTGTCGGCGCGCAGCGATTCGCGAACAAGCTCGTCGGTCAATACCAGCTTCGCCTCGGCAAGCGCCGAAAAGGGGATGACTGCGAGGTTTTCTTCGCCGTAGGCCGGCTGGTCGCGCTCGACAGTAAAACCGGTCTCGGTGACATCGCGGATGTACCCACGAAAGCGCTTGCGTCCATTGATCAGCACAGACGCGTCGCAGCGGGCCAGATGGCCTTCCCAGCGAACAAAATCGGATTTGCGTACCAGCGGACGATCAATGCCGGGCGATGATATTTCCAGATGATAGGCCTTCTCGACCGGATCTTCAACATCAAGCGCCGGGGAGATCGCCCTGGAAACCGCTTCGCAATCCTCAACACTCATGGTGCCGTCGTTGCGCTCGGCCATGATCTGCACTGTCAGACCATTCTGGCCAGACTGGCGAACCCGCACCAGGCGCATGCCCAGAGACTGAATCAGAGGTTCAACAATTTCTGCAATGCGCGCGTCCACGCCGGTCTCCGTGACCAGTCGTTCTTCATTTTGCATTGCGGCTTCATCTGTCATCGGGACCGTGTCCTGGCTGCTGCGCACGCCCGCCAATCCGCTGATTTTCAGGAACCCAAACACGCAGCACATTGAAGGTGCTGCAGGTTTCCTGGTCAGTCATCCTTGACTTGACGCGCGCTGCTATTGTTCGACTGACCGCTCGGCAACAAAAAAGAGCGGGTCCTTGCGGGCCCACCCTTGTTCAAAACGATCAAGAATTTGGATGCTCTATAGCCCGATTTTCCACCACGGGCAAGCTGTTTCGCGTTTACAGTCTGATGCATCGCTTTCCGGCGGATGTGGCTTTGCACCTCAACTCGATCCACCCCGGTTAACCGTAGATTAACTTGGAAGCGCAATTCGCATGTAATTGCTCCATAATAAGACTGATCGGGACACGGGCAAAACTGCCGGACAGAAATGGGGGGACGATGACACCGAATTACGACCTGTGCAAAAATGCGGTGATTGTTGCCGCACATCCCGATGATGAAATTCTCTGGTTTTCGTCCGTGATGAGACAAGCGCAGAAAGTGGTCATCCTTTACCGCGACTTCTGGGCTGATCCAGGCATTGGCGAGCGCCGCGCCGAGGCAATCAGCAACATACCGCATCCTGATGTTGTCTGGATGGAGATGACTGAAGCCGGCTCCTTTGGTTGTGCTGACTGGTCGTCGCCGATCACCACCGATTCAGGACTTAAGTTTACGTCCATCGCCACCCTGCGTGACATCAAATCGCGCGTGGTGAGAACCCTTCCCGGTTCCGCGCCGGCAGCAACACTTCCCATCTGGCAGGCGTACGAAGCCAATTTCAGGGAAATCGTCGAACGGCTTCGTCGGCTTCTGCGCGGCGACATGAATGTGTTCACCCACAACCCGTGGGGCGAATATGGCCACGAGGACCACGTTCAGTGTTTCCGTGCCCTGGACGTGCTGCGAAAGGAAATAGGCTTCAAGCTCTGGGTATCGAACTACTGCAGCGATCGGTCGCTACCGCTTGCGCAGCTCTATTTTCAACGGCAGCCAACAGCTTTTGTGCGGTTGCCGACAGACATTCCCTACGCGCGCGAGGTCGCCCAGGCCTACATGAATGCCGATTGCTGGACCTGGGCTGATGATTGGAGCTGGTTTGAGGACGAGTGCTTCATGGAAGCGCCGCTCGGAACATCGGTGGACGACCAGCAGCGCCATCTGTTTCCGTTGAACTTTTTCAGGGTTTAGAGCGTCGTTCGAAACCACTTCGACCCTCAGATCAGACGGACCCGTTCAAGCGGCCCGTAAAAACTCCAGATAGCACGGCGTACGGCCTTCGCGGATTGCCTTGGCTTCGTAACGCGTGCCCGGCCACCCCTGCCACGGCTCGCGCCAATCCGCGGCGTTTCGCGCGGACCACTCAAACGCGGGATGGTCTGCGATGTGGGTAAGCGTCCAGTTTACATAGGTATCGATGTCAGAGGCAAAGCAGAAGCGGCCACGGGGTTTAAGCACCCGGGCAAAACGGTCAAGATTGACACGTGAGACGAACCGGCGTTTCCAATGCTTCTTCTTGGGCCAGGGATCGGGATAAAGCAGATCGATGTGATCAATGCAGGCGTCCGGCAACCAGTCCAGAACCCGGGTTGCATCATCATCATACAACCGAACGTTGTCGACGCTTTCGCTTTCAAGATTACCGAGCAGCTTCGCCATCGAGTTGACGAAGGGTTCTACACCGATAAAGCCGGTGTCCGGCATCGTGCACGCGCGATGAAGCAGATGCTCCCCCCCGCCGAAGCCTATCTCCAGCCGAACCGTCGATACAGGCTTCGGCCAGAGGCTTTGAACCGGGTCCGGCGCAGGGTTTGCCAGGTCAAGCTTGAGCACAGGCAACAGCTCTGTAAGTGCTGCTGCCTGTGGCACCTTTAGGGTTTTACCCCTACGACGACCATAAAAGGCTTCGGTCGCGCGTGAACGCCTTGCGGGGCTGGTCATGCCTGAGTCGTCCCACCCTACAATGTGTCTTAACCCTTGAGAGCTTCCTTGAGTGGCTTGACCAGATCAAGCTTCTCCCACGAGAACGATCCGTCGCGGCCCGGCTTGCGACCGAAATGGCCATAGGCTGCGGTGCGCGCGTAAATCGGCTTGTTAAGGTCGAGATGCTTGCGGATACCGCGCGGGGTCAGGTCCATGACCTTCGGCAAAGCCTCTTCAAGGTCCATTTCCGAGACCTTTCCGGTGTCATGGAAATTGACGTTGATCGACAGCGGCTGCGCCACGCCGATGGCGTAGGCGAGTTGGATGGTGCAGCGATCGGCAAAGCCCGCGGCGATGGCGTTCTTGGCCAGGTAGCGCGCTGCGTAAGCTGCGGACCGGTCAACCTTGGTCGTGTCCTTGCCGGAGAATGCTCCGCCGCCATGGGGGGCTGCGCCGCCATAGGTGTCGACGATGATCTTGCGGCCGGTCAGGCCGGCGTCGCCATCAGGTCCGCCGATTTCAAACTTGCCGGTCGGATTGATGTACCACTTGCAGTCGGCAGCGATAGCCAGGCCGTCAAGTGCTTCGCGGATGTAAGGCTCGACAACAGTGCGAACCTTGGCCGAGTCCCAGCTGCCATCGAGGTGCTGGGTGGAAAGCACGATCGACGTGACTTCCGACGGCTTGCCGTCAACATAGCGGACCGTGACCTGGCTTTTTGCATCGGGGCCGAGCTTGCCAGCATCGCCCTCGCCCTTGTGGCGGGCAGCTGCAAGCAATTCGAGGATCTTGTGGCTGTAATAGATCGGAGCCGGCATCAGTTCAGGCGTTTCGTTGCAGGCATACCCGAACATGATGCCCTGGTCGCCTGCGCCTTCCGAGCCCTGCTGGTCGGACGCATTGTCAACGCCCTGCGCGATCTGCGCGGACTGGAAATGCAGCAGCACGTCAATCTTGGCTGTTTTCCAGTGAAAACCGTCCTGCTCGTAGCCGATCGACTTGATAGCCTTGCGCGCTGCAGACTTGAACTTGGCCGGATTGATGACGTCCTTGCCATTCTTGTCGGTCTTGACCAGCGATGGCGGAACCCGCACTTCGCCGGCGATCACGACGCGGTTGGTGGTTGCCAGTGTTTCGCAAGCAACGCGTACGCTCCATGGGTCAACGCCGGTTTTCTTTGCCTCACGATAGACAAGGTCAACGATCTCGTCCGAGATACGGTCGCACACCTTGTCGGGGTGTCCTTCAGAGACCGATTCGCTGGTGAAAAGAAAAGTCGAGCGCTCCATGGCAGGCTCCATCAGATTGAAGTGGTGAAGCCTCTTTAGTGGCACAGTGTGATTCTGACAAGGTCAGAATGACATAAATATATCTTGATATGATTGATCGAACCCAACGGGCTTTCGGTAGACCCGCGTGTGTGCGGCACGACCCTGCCGATGACGAAGCGCCGCGCCCGCACTTAAGCAAGTACATCACGCGGCGCTGGTCATGTCCGACGATTGCCCGACCCGTTCAGGAGCGAGCAGGAACAGTTCAGTCGGTTTCGGGTTCGGAGGCCAACGACTTTACCAGATCCACCAGCTTGCGACGGACCTTGGGGTCAGGGATCTTGATGAAGGCACGGTTGAGCTGGAGACCTTCAGACGACGACAGGAAATCGACCACGTAATTTGAGCTGTTGGCCTCGGCCATTCCGGGCTGGGACGTGGCAGGATCGCCCGGTGCGTCTTCGAAAAAGAAACTGACCGGCACATTCAGGATGGTCGAAATATTCTGCAGACGACTTGCACCAACGCGGTTGGTGCCTTTTTCATATTTCTGGATCTGCTGGAATGTAATGCCTAACGCTTCGCCGAGCTTTTCCTGGCTCATACCGAGCATGGTCCGCCGAAGACGGATTCGGCTCCCGACATGTATGTCGATAGGATTGGGTTTCTTCTTGTTTTCAATCATGCGTTCGTCCTGACAAGAGCCTCGGCTCTAAGGTTGATTTATCCCGTATTGATTGCAGTTCAAAAAACTACCGGAAGTTCCGGTCAGCTTTTTCTGGTCCTCGACGGGAAATGAGTTGACGAAAACAACTATGCTATTTTGGGGGTTTTGCGTCAATCAAACCGTTGTTTTTTACTTTTACGAGCAACAAGCGCCATTACCACCATTATGGCGATTATCAATCCAAAGTTAAATCGCCTAAATCTTATAAGCCAAAACTGGTCGGATTGTGGTGGCAGCACGACATCAAAAACGCCAGCTTCGCCAAGCGACAAGCTGCCCACTATCCGACCGCCGGCATCAACCACGGCGGAGATGCCGTTGTTGGCAGCCCGGACCAGAGGCAGCCGGGTTTCAACAGCCCGCAACTGGGCCTGACGCAAATGCTGATAAGGTCCCGGCGTCATGCCATACCAAGCGTCATTGGTGAGGTTGAGCAGCAAGGACGCCCGGCCTTCGGGAACACTCGACAAATCCGGGAAAATTGCCTCGTAACAAATTAGCGGCACGGCGCCCAATCCACCGGGAAGAGCCAGCATTCCCCTGCGATCGGCAGCAGAAAACCCGCCGAAGGTTTCAGCCACCGGGGTCAGGCCGAACCGGCGCAACATGGTCTCGAATGGCAGATACTCACCAAAGGGCACCAGATGCATCTTGTCGGCGGATCCGATGATCTGTCCTTCATCGTCAATCACATAAATCGTGTTGTAGAAACGCTGCTGCGTCCCTCCTGCCCCGTCTTCAAAGCGGACCGCGCCGGTGACAAGGGTCTGGCCGACCTGCAACATGTCGGCGATTCGCGACAAGGCGCCGGGGTTCTCTGTCAGCAAGAACGGCAGTGCCGTCTCGGGCCAGATGATATGCGTGGGGCGCGGCTCACCCTCTCGCGGCGGCACCGCGCTAAAGGCCAGAAGCCGGGAAAAAATCCGCTCCCGCTCGGCCAGATCCCACTTCGCCGACTGATCGATATCCGGCTGAACAATCCGGATTGTGGCGCCAGAAGGTGTCAGTTCGGTGCTGTCGAGGCGGTTGAGCGCAAACCAGCCATAGCCGACATGTGTCGAGAAAAGCACCAGAGCCGCAAGAATACCGGCAACTGCGCCGCGCTTTGTACCAACCAGGGCCGGCGCTGAAAACACGAACACCGTCAAGGCCGACATGCCGAATATGCCGACGAATTCGACAGACTGCATCATCAAAGGCGCGGGCATGGCCGCATAGCCGATGGCATTCCACGGGAAACCGGTCAGCACGAAACTGCGCGCCCATTCGATCAGACCGAAAGCAGCGCCGAGCGCCGCAATGCGCCCGATACCGTCGGACCACATAAGCCAGGCCAGCGCCGCGGCAGCGCCGTAAAACAGCGCCAGTATCGCCGGCAGTCCAAGCACGGCAAGCGGCAATGCCCAGGCAAAGCCGTTTGCATCAACCAGCAAAGCATTACCAAGCCACCAGAGTCCCGCGACGAAATAGCCGAAGCCGAACCACCATCCGGTGGCAAATGCCGGCCGCATCCGCCCAAGCAAGCCCCGTTCAGCTGACCCGCTGGCACCATCAAGCAACCAGACCAGAACCGGAAAGGAGATGAACAATACGGCAAAAAAATTGAATGGCGGCAGGGCCAGAACTGCCAGCGCTCCGGCTGCGAAAGCCAGAACCATGCGCTTGACGCCCCAGCTCAGCATTATGGATTCAGCGATGCGTTCCAAATCCGGTGTACTCCCAGCCAACAGAAACCCGGCTTTTCCGATGCGGATCGGTCAAGCGAATCAGTTGCCCGCATCCTTTCAAAAAACCGCAGCCATGTCCGTCTTCTCGCGCGGCTTTTTTGAAAGGATGCGCAACCGGTCGGACGCCGCCGTTTCGGTCAAAGCGGCGTGCGTCCGGAGCTGGGTTTCATGGGCAGCGAGCCCAAAGGTCGCAAAATGCCTCAGGCGGCGCTCGCATCGCCTGAATCGGAGGTTTTCTTGGAGACCGTTTCACCGCGGCCAGGGCGGCGGCGCGGAGCCTGGCGTTTTCGGATAATGCGAACGCGTTTGACGCGGCGCGGATCGGCATCCATCACATGGAACTCGAAGCCGGGCAAAGCCTGAACGACTTCGCCCCGGGCAGGCACGCGTCCAAGTTCGGAAAAAATCAGGCCGCCGATAGTATCGACCTCTTCGCTTTGTTCGCGAATGTCAAAATCCTTGCCGATTTCGTCGGCCAGATCTTCAAGCTCGGCCTTGGCGTCAACAACCCAGATGTCCTCACCGTCCTTGGTGATCAGGGTTTCATCCTCATCGTCATGTTCGTCAGAGATGTCGCCAACCACCATTTCGACGATGTCTTCCAGCGAAACCAGGCCATCGGTGCCGCCGTATTCGTCGATCACCAGTGCCATCTGAATGCGGTTTGCCTGCATGCGCTGCATCAGATCCGAAGCCAGCATTGATGCCGGTACGAACAAGACCTTGCGGGTAATGCCCGATTCCTGAAGGGTCTTGCCCAAATCAACACGGGAAAGTTCCAGTGCATTGAGCGAATTCCGCTTCTGGATGGCTACCGGGCTTTTAGCGACGGACTTACGCTTGGCGCGGGCCTGCTTGGTGATCCACGCCAGAAGATCGCGGATATGGATCATACCACGCGGATCGTCGAGATTTTCGGCGTAGACCGGCATGCGCGAGTGACCGGATTCTTCAAACATCTCGAGAAGACGGCCCAATGTGGTTGTCTGATCCACCGCCTCGACATCTGCGCGAGGCACCATTACGTCTTCCACCCGGACCTCGCGCAAGCGCAGGATATTGTGCAGCATGGCGCGTTCATCCGGGGAGAACGCTTCATGCAGTTCGCCGCCCGATTGCAGGGCGTCGTTGAGGTCCTCACGGATGGATTCGCGGTCCGACGGCGGGAACAGGGCGCGCGCAAGACGTTGCCAAAGGCCCATGCCATTGCGCTCGTCCTGATGCACAACCGCACTTTCCCCGGGCACCAGCACGGGAAGATTACTGTGGGCTTCTTCGGTAGATGTAGCGCTCGAAGCGCTTTTGACGTCTCCGGTCGGGGCCGGGGCATTGCTCTCTGTCATCGTCTCTTCAGTGTCAAACCGGCTCGGTATCGCCGTAGGGGTCAGATAGGTCAAGCGAGGACAAAATGCGAGTCTCTATCGCTTCCATTTCCTCAGCATCGTCATTTTCCAGGTGATCATAGCCAAAAAGATGAAGAAATCCGTGCACAATCAGGTGCGTGATGTGCTCATCAACCGGCTTGTCCAGTTCCAGAGCCTCGCGCTCGATTGTTTCGCGGGCCAGAATGATATCGCCAAGCATCGGTCCCGGCTGGCCACCCGGCTCAATCGGGAAGGCAGGAAATGACAGAACATTCGTGGGCTTGGGCTGATTGCGCCACTGGCTGTTGATATCGGCCATCATCGCATCATCGGCCAGAACAAGCGAGACTTCCGGCGGCGTATCAGGAAACGGCTGGGCCTCCAGCTTGGCCAAATCGGCCACAGCTGCAGCAAGAGTGGTCTCTGCCAAGACCTCTATCGCCTCGATATCGCCCCACTCCCCAGCCTCGACGGCCAGCGCCAGGCTGATTGCCGGGTGGGTGCTCATTCTTCGCCTTCAGCCTTGGGATAGAGCTTCTTGTCATAGGCTTCGACAATGCGCTGCACCAGCGGATGGCGCACCACGTCAACACCCCGGAAGCGGCAGGTGACAACGCCGTCGACGCCTTCAAGTATCGACAGGGCCTCGACAAGACCGGATGTCACGCCGCGCGGCAGGTCGACCTGGCTCGGATCGCCAGTGATGATCATGCGCGAATTCTCGCCCAGACGGGTGAGAAACATCTTCATCTGCATCTGGGTGGTGTTCTGGGCCTCATCGAGAATGACTGCGGCATTGGCGAGTGTCCGGCCACGCATGAAGGCCAGCGGGGCGATCTCGATGACGCCGGCAGTAAGGGCGCGCTCGACCTTTTCACCCGGCATCATGTCATAGAGTGCATCATAGAGCGGCCGCAGATAGGGATCGACCTTTTCCTTCATGTCGCCGGGCAGGAAGCCCAGACGTTCACCCGCCTCGACAGCAGGACGCGACAGGATGATTCGTTCGACCGAGCCACGCTCGAGCAGTTGTGCCGCGTGGGCGACCGCCAGATAGGTCTTGCCGGTACCGGCCGGGCCTACACCAAGCACGAGCTCGGAGCGCTCCATGGCGCGCATGTAAGCGTCCTGGGTCGGTGTCCGGGCGATGACTGTTTTCTTGCGGGTCGAAATTTGCGCCAGCGTCATCTTGCCCTTGCGCTCAAGTGTCGGCAGCACAAGTTGATCGTCTGCGGCCAGCGCCATGCGGATGGCGCCCTCGACGTCGGAACTCTCGACGCTGGCGCCCTTGAGCAGGCGGTCATAGAGATAATCCAGCGCCCGGCGCGCCTGATTTGTGGCAATTTCCTCGCCACGCAGGGTGACCGTGTTGCCACGGGCCCGGGCATCGATCTTGAGTTTTTGTTCGATCAGCGCCAGATTTTGATCAAACTGGCCGAAAAGCTCACTGGCGAGACGGTTGTTTTCAAAGGTTAGCGCGAGGTGGGTCGTATCCGACGCGCCCGATTTGGGCGTCGCAGCTTCTGTCTTAGACAGGTGCTCAGCTGTCAAACGATCTGGCTCCATAATTGCACTGGGCGGTCATTCCGCGATTTCAGCGAAAAGACCGGTCGTGCCGGGTTGCGTGATTCTCACGCGAATAATGTCACCGATTTTACCGAGCTTTGCATCAACTATTACGGGTTGCAGCCATGGTGAGCGACCAATCAGTTGATCAGTGTTGCGTCCGGGTTTCTCCAGCAGCAGATCAACTGTCCTGCCGACGCATTCGCGGCCAAAGGCTCGTGTCTGCTCATTGATGAGGTCCTGCAGACGCGCAAGGCGTTCTGTCTTGACCGCTTCATCGACCTGATTATCCATATCGGCACCCGGCGTGCCCGGGCGGATCGAATACTTGAAAGTGAAGGCGGAGGCGTAGTTGACCTCGCGAACAAGCTGCATGGTGTCTTCGAAATCCGCGTCGGTTTCACCGGGAAAGCCGACGATGAAATCGCCTGACAGGGCAATATCCGGGCGGGCGGCACGGATGCGCTCGACCAGCTTTACATATTCCGCCGCCGTGTGACGCCGGTTCATTGCCTTGAGGATGCGGTCCGAGCCGGACTGCACCGGCAAATGCAGATAGGGCATCAACTCAGGCAGATCACGATGGGCTTCAATCAGCGCGTCATCCATGTCGCGCGGATGGCTGGTGGTGTAGCGAATCCGGTCGATGCCATCGATTGTCGCCAGACGGCGCACCAGTTCGCCCAGTCCCCATTCGCGGTCGTCAGCGCCCTTGCCGTGCCAGGCATTGACGTTCTGGCCCAGAAGCGTGATCTCGCGAACGCCGGCGCTTGCCAGCCGCTCGGCCTCGCTGAGGATCCGGTCGACCGGGCGGGACACTTCAGCGCCGCGGGTATAGGGCACTACACAGAAGGTGCAGAATTTGTCGCAGCCTTCCTGAACGGTGAGAAAAGCAGCCACGCCGCGAGCCCGAATGGCCTTTTCCGGCGTGGTAGGCAGACCGTCGAATTTGTCTTCGGTCGGAAAGTCGGTTTCCACTACGCTCTCGCCCTGGCGTGCTTTGGCCAAGGCTTCGGGCAGGCGGTGATAGGTCTGCGGGCCGATGACCACATTGACCACCGGTGCGCGGCGGATGATCTCTCGGCCTTCAGCCTGCGCCACGCAGCCGGCGACCGCAACCATCAGATCACCGCCATCGGCTTTGCGCTGCTTCTTGAGCTTGGCCAGCCGTCCGAGCTGCGAATAGACCTTTTCGGCGGCCTTTTCACGAATGTGGCAGGTGTTGATGAGAACCAGGTCAGCGGCTTCAACCGTGTCGACGGTCTGATAGCCGTCACGGGTCAGCGCGTCCCCCATGCGTTCGCTGTCGTAGACGTTCATCTGGCAGCCATAGGTCTTGACGAAGACCTTTTTGGACTGTCCGCCGATTTGGGTGCCGTCTCCAGCTTCGGAAGCGGTATCAGGTGTGAGGATTGCTTGTGTCATGAGGGGCTTCTAGCGATAAAACTACGGCTTGAAAATGGCTGTCAGCCATTGTGTTTGCCGCGAAGCGCTGCGTTGAGGCCGTCGCGCACCCGCGCTTCGACAAGGCGGGCCGTGTTCTTGCGATTGGTGGTGGCATCAAATTCCACGGAATCACTGAAAACCACGACGACATCCAGCGCGCCATCCCTGATGACACGGAGCATATGCGGCCCCAGCGCCACGTCCCCGGGCCAGCCCGCAACCGGCCGGTGATAACGGCCCATAGGCATGCCGTGAATACCGGTATAGGCAATCGAGACCGGCTGGATATGAACCTTGCCCTCGGGCGCAAACGGCAAGGCTGCAGTGGCGGCCCCGAACAGCGAGGAATTGAACGGCATCACCCGGTTGCCGTCCGATGTGGTTCCTTCGGCGAAAAGCACGACGACTTCGCCCGAGACGAGCCTGGCGGATACATCGGAAATCTGCGCGCCGGTCTTGCGCCTTACCTCGCGCTCGACAAACACCGAGCGTTGCAGGCGCGCCAGCCAACCCAGTACCGGCCAGCCACGGACTTCGGATTTGGCGATGAAGACAACATCGGCGACCGATCCGAGAACCAGAATATCTTTCCATGACACGTGATTTGCGACCAGCAACAGTGGCCGCTGCTTTGACAGGCTGCCATCGACACGCACCTTGACGCCGATAACCCGGCACATGATGCGGTGCCACCAGCGCGGCAACCGCTGCATTATCGAATGGCCGACGCCAAGCGCGATAAGCTGCACCGGCAGCAGTGCCAGTGTCAGCATGAGGAAGGCTGCAAAAATGACACCGATTCGCAAGGCGCCGATCATGACTGCAACGTCAAGGCTGAACAGCAGGCGGTATCCGGCATCAAAATTCTATTTCTTGTCGGGCTTGAGCGGAATGCCGTAAAGCTCCAGCCGGTGGTCGACCAGTCTGAACCCATGTTCACGGGCAATCCGTTCCTGCAGCGCCTCAATCTCTGGCGAATGGAATTCGATCACCTGACCGGTGCGAAGATCGATGAGATGATCGTGATGCTCTTCGGGCACCGTTTCATAACGCGAGCGGCCATCGCGAAAATCATGCCGCTCGATGATGCCGATGTCCTCGAAGAGCTTGACCGTTCGGTAGACGGTGGACATCGATATACGTGGATCAACCAGCACGGCACGGCGGTGCAGTTCCTCGACATCGGGATGGTCATCGGCGCCATCAAGCACGCGGGCAATAATCCGGCGTTGATCGGTCATGCGCATGCCGCGTTCGGCGCATCTGTCTTCCAGGGATTTCTGCTCGTCCATCGCCTGCCCCGCCGGCTGATGCATGTGGCGTCCAAACCAACCTTTTGAACTATAGCCTACATGCATCCTTTCTAAGTGTTACAATGACCGTTGTGCATCCAACCGGATGCGCGGCGCTGTAGTGTGCAGAGGATATGCCGGCGACACCTTAGCCGACGACCCACTGCGGACTAGCGAAGATCGCAGCGCATGACAAGCGCCGTCGTGCGCGCGGCACCTTCCTTTGCATAATACGCGCCGCGCTCCCCTACTTTAATGAAGTCGAGTTTGCGGTACATGGTGACAGCTGCCGTGTTGGTTTCGTCAACTTCGAGAAACATTTCCTCGGCACCGCGCCGCTTGGCTTCCTTCATGGCACTGAGCATCAATCGCCATCCCAATCCGCTGCGGCGCTGTTTGGGCGAAATACCGATCGACAGGATCTCGGCCTCTCCGGCCGCCTCACGCGACAGCACAAATCCCGCAGCCGCAGTCCTGGCGCGACCCTCGGGACAGGCAAGAAAACCAAAGACGGCTTGTTGCGTGATGAGGCTTTCAAATTCACCGTCACCCCAGGCGCGGGTAAAGGCCTCCCCGTGAATGCGCGAGGCGGTACGTGCATCCTGCATCTCGATGGACAAAATCAGGCATTGCGGCAGCCGCGAAAAAAAGTTGAAGGCCATCAGCTCACGGCCTGATGTGGCAGGACAAAACCGGCCTGCGGCTTGGCATCGGCATCACGGAGATAACGCGGCTCGGCCTGATTCGAGGCAGGATTAAGGGTTGCGGCAAGCCGGGCGACATCCGCGATCTTCGGGGCGACCAGATCATCAACAATAAGAGACTGCAGAGCGGGACTGATGCCGGCAAGAAGCGCTGCGCCACTGCCGATGATCCGGCAGCCGGTTTCCATCGCAAGTGCTGCTGCGGCCTGAGGGGACCGTTCGGCAGCGGGTTCGGTGACCGTGCCGTCTGCATCAACCAGAATGGCCCAGACGTGATCTCGTTTGGCATCAAGCACCGCCATCACGGCTTTACCATGTTCACGGGCTGCAGGGAGAGCGATGGCTTCCAGCGACCCAACGCCGACAACCGGAACATCGAGAGCCAGCGCCAGGCCGCGTGCGAAGGCGACCCCGACGCGGATGCCGGCAAAGGATCCCGGTCCGACAGTTACGCCGAGACGCGCGATCTCGGACAGGTCCACGCCTGCTTCAGCGAGCACTGACTGCAGAACGGCGGGTAATTGTTCGGCATGACCACGACCGATGTCTGGGCCTGCGGCGGCAAGGATCCTGTTCGCGCTCGCATCAAACAGGGCGACAGAACAGAACCTTGCAGAGCAATCAATGGCGAGTGTCAGCACCGGGCACATCCGTTGGAACCGACCGCGCGAACATCGCACGGCATCATATCCCTGAAGTTAATAGGGACAGAGGCAGGCGCGGTAAAGCTTGATCGAGTCAGACGGCTTCGACTTCGCGCACTTCCGGCACGAAATGCTTGAGCAGATTCTGGATGCCGTGCTTCAGCGTCGCCGTCGAAGACGGACAGCCGGCGCAGGCACCCTTCATGTGAAGGAACACCTTGCCGTCGCGAAATCCGCGGAAGGTGATGTCGCCGCCATCCTGGGCGACGGCAGGACGAACCCGGCTTTCGAGCAGTTCCTTGATCGTGGCGACAATGGTTTCGTCACCCTCTTCAAAAAATTCTTCGTCGGAAACAGGTATGCCGTCACTGCCGGCAGCCATGATCGGCGCGCCAGACATGAAATGCTCCATGATGGTGCCGAGCACGGCAGGCTTGAGGTGCTGCCAGTCGGGTCCATCCTTGGTGATGGTGATAAAATCATAGCCGAAGAACACGCCGGTCACACCGGGGATGCCAAACAGCTTGCCGGCGAGCGGCGATACCATGGCGGCTTCGTCGGCGTCGCGGTAATCAGCAGTTCCCTGCTCCATCACCACCTTGCCGGGGAGGAACTTGAGGGTTGCGGGATTCGGAGTGGATTCGGTCTGGATGAACATGTTCAGTCTCCCTGCCTGGTGAATTGACCGGCCAGTTTAGAATTCTTCAAAACAAGATAAGCCTCGCAGGGCTCGCAATCAAGGGCCGATGCAGATCAACTCGCCGATGCAGATCAACTCAATGCGTCGATCTCGTCATCGCTCAGCGCATCAGGGATGACGGTGACCGGGATTGGAAACGCGGCACCCCGTCCGGCGATGGATGTCACCAGCGGTCCGGGGCCATCCTTGGCGGAGCCTGCAGCAAGCACCAGAATGGCGATATCCTGATCTTCCTCGATCACAGCGTGGATTTCATCGGTGGTCTTGCCTTCCCGGATCACCACCTCGGGATCGATGCCGATGATCTGGCGCATTTTTTCGCTGGCCTTGGCGAGCGTTGCTTCCGCCTCTTCCATGGCTTCAGCGCGCATGATTTCCTCAACGCCGAGCCAGTGCTGAAAGTCGCCGGGCTCGATCACATAGACCAGAACCAGTCCGCCGCCGGAATTGTAAGCGCGCATGCCTGCGTAGCGCATGGCGCGTTCGCACTCGGGCGTGTCATCGATGACAGCGAGGAACTTGCGCCGATGGCCGGCCTCGCGTGAACGTCTTCTTGATACCATGGGCGGGACAATGCCATCAGAGCGGGCTTTCCCGCAAGTGTGTTTTTGAGGCTCCCTCGCAAGCCGTGCAGCACCGCACTTTCACTGCAATGCGCAGCGCCGCGCAGGTCGCTAGAGGAAGCCGATGATCTCGCGAACTTCATTCATGGTCTTCTCGGCAAGCACATTGGCACGGGCGCTGCCGTCCTTGAGAATACCGTCGATATGGCTTGGGTCGTCCATCAACCGCTTCATCTCGGTGGTGATGGGAGCGAGCACGTTGACTGCCAATTCGACCAGAGCCGGTTTAAATACCGAGAATTGCTGGCCGGCAAATTCCTCAAGCACATCCTTGCGGGTGCGGTCGCTGAGCGCTGCGTAAATGCCCAAGAGGTTCTGCGCCTCGGGGCGACCTTCAAGCTCTTCGAGCGTATCAGGCAAGGGCGCGGGATCGGTCTTGGCCTTACGGATTTTCTTGGCGATCGTATCCGCGTCGTCGGTGAGATTGATGCGTGAGAGATCGGACGGATCGGACTTCGACATTTTCTTGGTGCCGTCGCGCAAACTCATGACGCGTGGCGCCGGCCCTTCGATCAAGGGTTCGATCAATGGGAAATAGCCGGAGACTTTTTCCTCGCCTACCATCATGTCAACACCCAGCCCCGCCGCACCAATACGGTTAGAAAAATCATTGTTGAATTTCTGCGCAATGTCGCGAGCGAGCTCGAGATGCTGCTTCTGGTCGTCGCCGACAGGAACATGGGTGGCGCGATACAGAAGGATGTCAGCGGCCATCAAGCTGGGATAGGCCAACAATCCGAGCGAGGCTTTTTCGCGGTCTTTGCCGGCCTTGTCCTTGAACTGGGTCATGCGGTTCATCCAACCGATGCGCGCGACGCAATTGAATATCCAGGCAAGCTCGGCGTGGCCGGGGACGGCGGACTGATTGAAGATGATGTGTTTTTTCGGATCAATGCCGGCGGCGATGAAGGCCGCGGCAATCGAACGGGTCTGGGTTTTCAGATCGTCATGGACCAACTGAGCGGTAATGGCGTGCAGATCAACGACACAGAAGAGGCAATCGTGATGCTCCTGAAGCGCAACAAATTTGCGAATGGCGCCGAGATAATTGCCGAGCTGCAGATTACCGGTGGGCTGAACACCGGAAAAGACGAGCGGCTTGAAAGTGGCGGACATGGTGTGCTCCCGCCGGGCTTGTGGAGGGCCCGGATACCTCGTTGAAATCGGGCGGGGTTATGCGGCTGCAGCGGTTGGAGGTCAAGCGCAATCATGCTGCGGGGCGTGATCTCACGGCTTTTTGCGGCGCTTGAGAAGCCGCGCAAATTCCCGTCTGTCGAGCGCTCCGGTCATGAACGCGAAGCCGAAATACACGACCGCCCCCGCGACGACAGTGAGCAGAACCGAGACCAGACGAACCAACAGCGAAGCGTCGAGCAACAGGTGCGGGAAGCTTGCTTCGACCCACCACAAGAGTGCCCCCATCAACGTAGCTCCAGCGATAATCAGCAGGATTCGCCTGATGGTGATAGCTGCGGGACGGAACAGGTTGCGGGTCAAAAGCTGCTGGCCGAGATACAGCGCCGAGAACCAGCCTGCCAGGCTGGTGGCGATCGCCAGTCCCATGACACCCAGCCGGGGGAATAAAATGAGGCTGCCGCCAATGTTGATGGCGACCGATATGGCCGAGGCCCAAAGCGGCGTGCGCATGTCTTCGCGAGCATAAAAAACCGGGGTGAAGATCTTCATCAAGACGAAGGCCGGCAGGCCAATTGAGAATGCAGCAAGTACGTTTGATGTGACTAGCGTCGTATCGCGGGTGAAAGCGCCGCGTTCGAAAACCAGCGCGATGATCGGCTCGGGCAGCAGCGCCAGGCCGAAAGCCGCAGGCACCGTGATCGCCATGCCGAATTCCAGGCTACGGTTTTGAAGGTGCTGCGCCTCTTTCACGTCTCCCGCCCGTAAAGCGCGGGACAGCTCCGGCAGCAGAACAACACCGATGGCAATACCGATCACACCGAGTGGCAGTTGGTTGAGGCGGTCCGCGTAATTGATAATGGCGATGGCACCCGCCTCGGCCGAGGCGATGATCTGGCCCACCAGCAGATTGATCTGGGTGATGCCGCCGGTGATCGCGGCGGGTAAGGCCAGCCACAGCAGCCGCTTGACCGCTGGCGTCAGCCGCGGCCGCACAAAACCGAGGCTGAAGTTTTCACGCTTGAGTACCCAGACAAGCAATCCAAGCTGAAGCAAACCGGAGACTGTGACAGACCAGCCCAGAACCTTGCCGATATCAGGCGCTTGCAGGTTGAGATAACTGGAGGCCACCAGGCCTGCAACGAGCACCACGTTGAGGAGCACCGGGGCGAGTGCCGCAAGAAAGTAGCGCCGCAATGAATTGAGGATGCCTGCCAGCATCGCCACGAGACTCATCGCCGCAAGATAGGGAAACATGATGCGTGCGAGCAGCACGGTGAGATCGAATTTTTCCGGGTCGGAGGCAAATTTGGGAGCAATGACAGTTCCGACCAGGAACGGCATGAAGATCATCGCCAGAGCGGAGATCACGAACAGCGACAGCAGCAGAACCGCGAGCACCTGTTGCGCAAATTTTTGCGCCGCAATCTGGCCGCCGCCTTCTATTTCCTTGGCAAACAGCGGTACAAAGGCCGCATTGAACGCGCCTTCGGCGAACAATCTGCGAAACAGATTGGGGAACCGGAACGCGGCGTAGAACGCATCGGCCACCGGCCCAGCGCCGAGCAACGCCGCGATCATCGCTTCGCGCACAAATCCGAGGACCCGGCTTGTCATTGTGGCGCCGCCAACGCTTGCGAATTTTCCAATCAGGCTCATGCCACTGTCAGCCTTGGGGTGCAGAGGTCTTGCCCCTGCGTGTTGAGCCATGTGGTGCGATCATTCCGGGCGGCATCCTGTCACGCACTTCGTCTTCCTCCTTGGCGAGCACCGCTTTGAGCCGGGCCACAATGTTGGTCTGCCGGTTTTCGCTGGTGATCTTCATCCCAACCAGATCGCGAACATAGAACGTATCGACGACTTTTTCGCCGAAGGTGGTGATATGGGCAGAGGCAATATCAAGCGACAGATCCGAAAGCACCGAGGCGACCTCCGACAGCAAGCCGGCGCGGTCGAGGCATTCGATCTCGATGACCGTGAACTTGTTGGACAGCGTATTCGAAATCGTCACTTGCGGCTTGATGATGAAGGGCCGCTTCCTGCTCTTGCCGCGGGTCTTGCGGGCAATCACTTCCGGGATGTGGGTCTTGCCAGCCAGCACATCCTCGATCATGCGTCCGACCGATGCACCGCGTCTGATCTCGTCCTCATCATCGGGCAGTTCACGGTTGATCAGGATCGTATCAAGCGCACGGCCATCGGATGTGGTGAAGACCTGAGCGTCGGCGATGTTGGCGCCGGCTGCGGCGCAGGCGCCCGTAACAATCGACAGCAGACGCGGATGGTCGGGCGACAGCAACGTGATTTCGGTGATGGCGTGGAAAGCATGGGTGCGCACCATGGTGGCAAGCTGCTTCTTAGCCTTGTCAGCCTCGCGCACGAAATTGGCATGCCGCACCTGTTCCTCGAGCGGAACTGCCAGCAGATAGGGTTCATAGTGGAGCTTCAAATAGGAGTTGCGGTCCTTCTGGCTCCAGTCGGACAGGGCTTCTCCGAGCTCTTCTCGCGCGTGCGCCGCCCTCTCCTTGCGCGAGACTTCGGAAAACCCGCCCGAGAGCATCAGCTCGGTCTCGTAATAGAGCGTGCGCAGTAACTGGCCTTTCCAGCCGTTCCACACGCCCGGACCGACAGCCCGGATGTCGCAGACCGAAAGGATCAAAAGCATCTTCAGGCGTTCGAGTGTGCGAACTTTTTCGGCAAAATCCGTGATCGTCTTGCGGTCATTGAGGTCGCGGGTCTGGGCCACCATCGACATGGTCAGATGCTCGGCAATCAGCCAGGCAACCAGTTCGGTCTGGTTGGCAGACAATCCCAGCCGCGGACAGAGCTTGCGCGCCACCTTGGCCCCGGCAGTGGAATGGTCTTCGGGGCGCCCCTTGGCGATGTCGTGCAGAAACAGGGCCACGTAAAGCGCTTCGCGCTCCTCGATGCCAGGCATCAGCTTGCTGGCCAGCGGGTGCTCGCGCTCTCCCTCGCCCTTGTCGATATCCGACAGCACCGAAACGCTGCGGATCAAATGCTCGTCGACGGTGTAGTGGTGATACATGTTGAACTGCATCATCGCGACAATCTTGCCGAACTCGGGAATGAAGCGGCCCAGAACACCGGCCTCGTTCATGCGCCTGAGAATGATACCCGGTTGCCGCCGCGAGGTCAGAACCGACAGAAACAGCCGGTTTGCCTCTTCATTTTCACGCAACTCGGCATTGACCATCCGTAGCGAACGGGTGACCCTTTTGAGTGCGTCGGGATGAAATTCCAGCCCGCGAATATCGGCCAGATGAAACATCCGGATGATGTTGACTGGATCGCGCTTGAAGGTGTCGGCGTCGGCGAGGTTGATCCGGCCCTTGTCCTCGATGAAATCCAGGGTGCCGGGGATCTTGCGGGGCCGGCTGGCAAAGCGGCTGATGACGCCGGTCAGACCCGGCGCCTGTTTGGCCTGCTGATCTTCGAGGCCGGCGCAGAAAATGCGGGTCAGGTCGCCAACGTCCTTGGCAACGAGAAAATAGTGCTTCATGAAGCGCTCGACCGCTGAGAGACCGGGGTGATCCTGATAGCCGAGGCCCGAGGCAATATCGCGCTGGATATCGAAAGACAGCCGCTCTTCGGATTTGCCGGTCAGGAAATGCATGTGGCAGCGCACCGCCCATAGGAAATCCTCTGCCTTGACGAACAGATTGAACTCGCGCTTTGACAGCACGCCAAGGCCGACGAGCTCCCTTGTGTCGCGGATGTCGTAGAAATATTTGGCGATCCAGAACAGAGTGTTGAGATCACGCAAGCCGCCTTTGCCTTCCTTGACATTGGGCTCAACCAAATAGCGCGTATCGCCGGCCTTGCGGTGTCTTTTATCACGTTCGGCCAGTTTGGCGGCGATGAACTCCGGCCCGGTGCCTTCCACCACTTCATTGTCGAACCGAGTGCCGAGATCCTGGAACAGGGCGCGCTCGCCACACAGGAAACGGGCCTCGAGAATGGCTGTGCGGATAGTCATGTCGGAACGCGACAGACGGATGCACTCATCAACATTGCGGGTGGCGTGACCGACCTTCAGCCCCATGTCCCAGAGAATGTAGAGAACCCACTCGACCACCTGTTCGGTCCATGCGGTCTTCTTGTATGGTAGCACGAAAAGGAGATCGATATCCGAGCCGGGCGCCAGTGTGCCGCGGCCATAGCCGCCAACGGCGGTGACGGTCATTCGTTCCGACTTTGAAGGGTTTTCGACCCGGTAGACGTGAACGCTGGCATAATCATAGAGCGCCGAGGTGATTTCGTCCTGCAGGTAGGATATGCGCATGGCGCAAGCCGTGCCGCCGCCATCCTCAAACAGCATGGTGCGCGCCACTTCGCGGCCCTCGGTATTGACGCGCTTGACTTCCGCAAGAACCGCCATGCGGGCTTCCTGGCTTGCGCCACCATGCTCGGCAGCAATGGCGTCGAGAGCCTTGTGCAGCTTGGCCGGATCGACAATCTGGTTGAGATTGAGGCTGTCCTCGGCGGCATTGAGCATGAATGGGATCCTGGGTCACAGTCGGTTTTCGAGCGGTGTTCGGGCGGTGTTTCAGCCCGGCGCACCAAGCCGCGGCTGCTATACCCTGTTTCGCATGGAAACGACAGTCGGGGCGAAAAACCGCACGCGGCTCGACCCGTTCAGGTGGCGATACGCTCGATGAACCAGTTGGTCAACCGGATCCAGACCTCGTCCTTTTCCGCAGCGTCCTCGACACCATGTTCGAGATTGGGGTTGTCGTTGACCTCGATGACGAAGACCCCATCATCGGTTTCCTTGAGGTCGACACCGTAAAAGCCATCACCCACCGAACAGGCGGCGCGCAGGCCGGTGTCGAGCACCAGCGGCGGCACCTGTGCCAGCGAGAAGGATTTGAAGCCGCCCTCCAGCGGTTTGCCGCCGGTGTCATGCTTGACGATCTGCCAGTGCTTCTTGGCCATCAGATACTGCACCGCGAAGAGCGGTTTGCCGCCAAGCACGCCGATCCGCCAGTCGAAACTGGTCGGCATGAATTTCTGCGCGATCAGCACTTCGGAATCATGCAACCAGGCGCTTGCCAGCTTCTTGAGCTCATCCATCGAGGCGACTTTCTTCACACCTCTGGAAAACGACGAATCGGGAACTTTCAGCACCATGGGAAAAGCCAGCTGATCGGCGGCGCGCTGGAAATCCTCCGGACCAATGAGCATTACTGTGTCTGGTACCCGGATGCCGTTGGAGGCCATCAGCTCGTCGAGATAGACCTTGTTTGTGCAGCGGATCATCGACACCGGATCGTCGATCACCGGCATGCCCTCCTGCTGGGCGCGGCGGGCGAAGCGGTAGGTGTGGTTAGAGATTGATGTGGTCTCGCGGATGAACAGCGCATCGAAATTGGCAAGTCGCGGCAGATCCTTGCGGCCGATCGGCTCGACCGAGACGCCCATGCGCGCAGCAATGCGTGACCAGTGCTTGAGACTGTCGATGGATGACGGTGGCAACGCCTCGTTAGCATCGACCAGGGTGGCAAAGGAATAACGCGCCGGGGCGCGCGACTTGGCGTCCTTCCATTGCCGAGCAGTGTAGCGCGCCATGGCCTGAAACAATGCCTCGCGACCGGCCTCGTCGAGCTTGCCAAAGGGCAACAGTCCGATTTTGGAAATTGCGACCCAGTCGCCCTGCTTGAGCGTGAGTTCGAGGATCGGCGCACGGAACCAGTCAAACAACAGCCTGCCAAAACGCTCGAGCCGTACGTCGGTGCAGGTTCCGAAAAACACCCGCATCCGGGATGGCAACGGGTCACCCTCCACCGCGCGCAAGCCCTTGTTGAGCGCATCTTCCAGTTCAGGAATTGCGTTTTCATAAAGCTTGCGCGCCGACAGATCGATGATGGTTTCAACCGACGGGATCACTCGCTGGCCGCGTGCTGCGGCCAGCAACGAAGCATAGTAGCCACGGCTCTGATAGGTGTAGGAGCGCGACAGGTTGATGATGTTGGGCCGGGCGCCACGGAACATTTCTGGCCGGGCCAGATAATCACGGGTTGCCAGCACCTTGTGCTTGGTCGCCGCATGATCGAAGCCCGCAAGCACGGTTGACAGAATGATCCAGTCAGACATGGAGCAAATTTCCCTTGATAAGGACTGCAGCGCGCAGGCCCGAGCGGCCAAAACGGGCGATCCGGTCGAATACTGCATAGGGCACAGGAATGTTGGCGGCGTCATCGGTGGTCTCGCCGACCTCGTCCTCGACCCACGGGTCGTGAACGAAAATATGACGGCCGTCGTCGCCATGGGCAAGCACCCAGTGAGGCACTTTCTTGCCCATCATCAGATAGCCGCTGACCAGGATGATGGCGACATGGCCCTCGGCAAGCCGGGCCCGCAACCAGTCCATCGTGAAGGTCTCGGAATGCACCGGCGTGCCGGCCTCGGCAACACGGGCACGGAAATCGGTCTGCGCCAGTTCCATGACCCTGCGCTTCTCGGGATCGCGCACGGTTTCAAGAAACAGCATGTCTTCTGTCGAACACCAGACCTCGGGATTGAGCCCATGCTCGCGCGCCACCATGGCAAGACCAAAGGGTTCGCACCCGCCGGGGCCCGCCAGCATGAAAACGGTAGTTGCTTCGCGCCACAGCCGGATTTCCCAGAGCGGGTTGAGAAAATTTGGCGAGCGGAACCGGGCCAACGCCATCAGCAGGCAGGCCGAGCCGCAGGTGAAATCTGCGGTCTGCTCATAGAACGGCGTCACCACAGCCGGTGCTTCGGGACCGCGCAGCAGTTTTTCAAACCGCAGGGCCGCCATGCCATCAGCATAGTAATCCGCGACCCGGCCGATGCCGCGGTAACCGGTGGCCTTGTAGAGCCTGATCGCGGAGGTGTTGTCCTCACGCACTTCGAGCCGCAGCAGGATGCGGTCGTGATCCATCGCGGCTTTTTCAGCCGCCGCGAGCAGAGCCTTGCCATACCCCTTTCCGACCTCACCCTTGGCGACTGCAAGCGAATAAAGCCGGGCAAGTGCGGCGCCTGCGCGAAACAGGATCATGGCATAGCCGCGGATTTCGCCGTCGGCCTCTATGACTATCGTTTCAGCGGTCGGGCGATCAATCAGTGTGCGGAAAGAGCGGCGGGAAATCCGGTCGCCCGGAAACACCGCAGTCTCGATCGCATCAAGCGCGTCAATGTCAGAAATGGTGGCAGGGCGTATCCGCGGTGCGGACATGGGCGTTCCCGAAAAAACGAGTAATAACAGCGATTGGCGGCCAGCCTCTCAGGCGCGCGAATCATGGCTGATTTGTGTCAATCTGTCACCGGGCCTGCTCGACATTTCGCGACGGCATCCGAAGCTGCTGATGGAGCAAAAAGTTGACCCGGATGCTCGCAATCCCCACATGGATATCAGCCACTGGTCTGGCAAAGCGAGCGCGCTGCCCGCAGTGCCATTGGTGTCCACCAAATGTCGAAAGAGGAACGCCGTCGATGATCATTGAAGCCGCAAGATTGAGCGGAGCCAACCTGTTTTCACCGGCGTCCCGCTCGGTTCTGTTCAAATCGCTCGGCCTGACGATGTTGCTGCTGGCGGGCCTGTGGTTCGGTCTGGGTGAGGCATTCTCCGTCTTTGCCATGCCCTGGCTGGAAAACCTGTTGCCGGGACTGCCCGACTGGGCCGGATGGGCAGGCACCCTTGCCGCGATCATCGCCGGATTCGGGCTGGCTCTGGTGCTGGCGCTGTTCGTCGCCCCGGTGACGGCTGCGATGGCCGGTTTGTTTCTCGATGACATCGCCGACGTGATCGAGGCCCGCGACTATCCCGAAGAGACGCCCGGCCATCCGATGCCGATTGGCCAGTCGATCCGGCAATCGCTGGGGTTCCTGCTGGTAGTGGGTTTGGGCAATTTGTTTGCGCTGATCCTGCTCTTGGTGCCCGGCATCAATCTTATGGCGTTCTTCGTGGTCAACGGCTATCTGCTGGGACGCGAATATTTCGAATTCGCCGCCATGCGGTTCATGTCTCCGGCTGACGCCAAACGGCTCAGGTCACGCAACTCGACGACAATCTTCTTCGCCGGCCTGATCATCGCGGCCTTCCTGTCGGTGCCGCTGCTCAATCTGCTGACCCCGATGTTTGCCGCCGGGATGATGGTGCATCTGCACAAGATGATCGCGATGAAGGCGGTTCGTGGACGTTAACCGGCAAGTGTTGGGGACATGTTTCACATCAAGCTTGGTGGTTGCTGACAAATGTTCGGTCGCGTGTTCCCCTTGAAGATGGCAGCTGTTGGCGACACTGCGCTGGCAACCAAATAAACCCGCAACAAGTTCAATCCCTTTAGAGTCTGGCCTATCGTTCCATCTCGGCTATAATCTTGGTATTACTGCGAATGACAGCGGTTTCGGGCCAAAAGGGGCAGCTCGTGGACGAGAGGGAATTTGAAGGCCAGGTGGCGCTCGTAACCGGCGGCACTGGCGGGATAGGCAATGCCGTTTGCAAGGCTCTGTTGGCGGGTGGGGCGACAGTTTGTTTTACCGGGCGCAATGAAGAGCGCGGCAAACGCATCGCCAATGAAACAGGCATGCATTTCATCGCTTGTGACAATGTCGTCGAATCCGACGTGCAGTCATGCATGGAAGAGGTGCTCGAACGGTTTGAAACGGTCTCCATCCTTGTCAACAATGCAGGAAATCCGGGCCCCGGACATTCGATCGAAACGATGCCGGTGGATGCTTTTGACGAGACGATCGGAACGCATTTGCGTGGGGCATTCCTGATGACGCGCGCTGTCATTCCAGCCATGCGCAAACGCGGCGGTGGCGCCATTATCAACATGGGATCGATCGCTGGCCACCGTATTGGCGGCCATTCGATGGCCTATGCCGTTGCCAAGGCCGGACTTGCTCATTTCACCCGTTGGGCTGCGATGGAACTGGGGCCGGACAATATCAGGGTCAATAGTATTTCGCCCGGTTTCGTTTCGACTGAAATCCATGCTCTGGCCATCGCCGAGCCTGGCCGTGAGAATCTCTCGCGTTATTCCGAGGCGATTGCGCCGATGTTTCGAACCATGCAGCCGCTACCGCATACAGGAACCGTCGAGGACGTAGCGGAGGCTGTTGTCTACCTTGCCAGTTCCCGCTCGGCTTTTGTAACCGGCAGCGACCTCGTCATCGACGGCGGGCTCATGCTGGGCAGAAAAATGCTGATCAAACCAGCTGCGAAAGCCAAGAAGGCGTGAAGAATGAGAAAATCGGGCCGGTCGCCCGCCCCGGTGACTACGGGTTCAGTGAATGGCAGCCGCGAATCTGGAACGGAATGACCGTCTCCGCGAGCAGATCGCTGCTTGCGGGCAACCTTACACGGGTCGGTTTGAGGCGTTATCCACTGCTGCTCTCCGTCATTGTAACGGCCTGCATCAACAGCGCGGCGGTACGCCTCTCCGGTCTGAAACCGCCGCCGCCAGCGCAATTCCCGATCTTCATACTGGGCTTCTGGCGATCCGGAACGACCTGGCTGCATGATCTGCTAGCCGCCGACCAGCGCCATGTGGCGCCAACCACTGTCCAGTGCCTGTTTCCGCGCTCGTTTCCCGTTGCGGAATTTCTGGCCCCTATTGTAGATCGCCTTATCCCCAAGGGGCGTCCGATGGACTCAATGGCTGTCGAACCCGCTTCGCCGCAGGAAGACGAGTTCGCCATCCTGAATGCGGGTCTGGCTTCGCCTTATCGCTATTTTGCCTTTCCATCCGCAATGGCGGATACAATTGACAGCGTTGGTTGCTGGCCTGATACCGAGGCTGAGCGCATGGCGTGGCTAGGTGTCTGGCGTCGCTTCATCGATCAGGTGGCATTCCGGTCAGGTGGAAGACGCCCGGTATTGAAATCACCGGGGCATACGGGCCGGATTGCGCAAATCTTGAAAGCCTATCCGAACGCGCGGTTTGTCCATATCAGTCGCGATCCCGAATCGCTTCTGGCGTCCAATCTCAACATGTTCGCGGCGTTCACGGCGACCCAGACATTTGAAGCGCGAATAGCTTCACGAACTGCCCGTAGTGAAACGGTATTCCGGCTGTTTCGCAGGATCTACGACACCTATTTCGCTGAACGTGGAATGATTCCTCCCGGGAATCTCCTGGAAATCGCCTACGAAGACCTGATCGATGATCCTACCGCGCAGGCCTGCCGCATCTACAGCTTCCTGCAAGGCGAGGAGGCCATGCCGGAGGAGGTGGGATCCTTGATCTGCGCGCGGCGTGATTATCGACCGGGGCGACATGAAGCGCTTACCGGTGAGGAACTGAGCCGCTTGCGGCGGGAGTGGGCCGATTATTCACAAGCATTCGGCTACAGCACCCAGAGTAACAAATGAAAAAGCCGCCATGCCAATCGGCACGGCGGCCCCAAAATGCCTAATGATCAGCGATCACTTGTTGAACTTTACACGCAGGCCGACCGTGAAGATGTTGTTGGTGTGGCTGCTGGAGTTGAGCGGCAAAGGATTAGAGATACTGTGGGAATCGGTCCAAGTCAGCGAGTAACGCCCCGTCAGATCAACCATATCCGTCAGCGCATAGTCGATGCCGACATGAGCAGCGACCGTTGCAGCTGTGGCGGAGTCGTTGAAAAACGTTCCACCGCCGAGATTGTCATAGTTGAAAATTGTAACGCCCGCGCCGGCACCGACGAACGGCGTGACACCCGGCAGTATATCATTGAAAAGATAGTACCCATTGGCGAGGATCGAGGTCGCGGATATCGAGCCGGTATGCGGGACCGGACCGGGAGCGTATGCGACACCATCTTTGCCACGACCATACGACAACGATATATCGCCACGGATGTTCGGGCGGAAGTATTTGCCGACGCCGCCGACAATAAAGAAACTGGGGTCCGGATCATATGATCCCGTGAAAGTGCCGCTGAAATCATATTGCCGCGGAATTGGTCCGCCCAAACGCAATTCCAGGTAATAGGGAAGACCGCTGTCAGATGTCGCCGTGCCGTAGGTATCATCAGCCGCCCCGGCAGAACCCGCAGAGAAAGAAGATGCAGCGAACATTCCAGTTACGATGGCTATTTTCCGCAAGGTTTTCATTTAGTGTCCCCAAAATTCATCATGTTGCCAGCATATCGCAGTGCTAATTTTTTCTAATCTAACCTTGACGCTACGGAATGCGCAATATTGAGGGCCGGATACTCACAAAATTCACTTGCTGAGTGTGGCGCAAGTACCACAATCTCACGTGGTTTGATGAACATAAAGCGTCTCGTTGTAAGAATAATTCAGATTGAGAAGGCCCCAGCCGGGAATTTCGCCTAAACGGCTCAACAAATTCTCCCCATGGAGCACCCTGCAATGAGGCTGACGCCGGCCTGATCACCGCGCTGAAGGCGATTGGCGGCCGGTGAGAGGCTGATCTTGCGTGCTTGTGCCGTGCAGGATCAAACAGACATTCCACCGACCGGGATGATTTCGGGAGATATTGCGGGCAGCGGACCCCCGGCCCAGTCGCCCATCCAGCAGTACGCCTCCAGGCCCGCAAAATTTGTGGCTGCGTCAATTTGCAATTGCCCGGGAGGCAAACCGCGCATCCCTGGCCAAGGCGAAATAATAGTCCTTGTCGGTGTGCCAGGAATTATCTGCATCTTAGGTCCGAGTGAGACCGGGGTCGTGGAACTGAGGTCCAGTCATGATGATCAGGCGCTCTGCGCCGGCAGCTCGACCAGCGGTGCCGGAACATCGACGGTCTTTTCGGGCGACTTGCAGATGTCGGCGATGACGCAGCGTTCGCATTCGGGTTTGCGCGCCTTGCAGCAGTAACGGCCGTGCAGGATCAGCCAGTGGTGTGCGTGGAACAGATAGTCGTCCGGAATGATCCTGAGGAAGGCTGCCTCGACTTCGTCTGGGGTCTTCCCCGGCGCGATGCCCAGCCGGTTGCCGATGCGGAAGACGTGGGTGTCGACCGCCAGCGCCGGGACGCCGAAAGCCATCGACATCACCACATTGGCAGTTTTGCGGCCGACGCCGGGAAGCGTGATCAGTTCCTTCTCGGTGCGGGGCACCTCGCTGCCGAAGTCATCGACCAGTTTTTGTGACAGGGCGATCACGTTTTTCGCCTTGTTGCGGTAGAGCCCGATGGTTTTGATGTAGTCGCGAACCCGGTCTTCGCCGAGCGCCAGCATCTTTTCGGGCGTATCGGCCACCGCGAACAGCGCGCGGGTCGCCTTGTTGACGCCGACATCGGTGGCCTGCGCCGACAGCGCCACGGCGACCACAAGGGTGAACGGATTAACGTGCTCGAGCTCACCCTTGGGTTCGGGCCGCTGGACCTGAAACCGTCGGAAGATTTCGCGGATCTCTTCCGGGCTGTAAGGGTTCTTGCCGCGGCGCTTTGCCGGTTTGCGCGCGGTGGCTGACTTGGCACCTGGCTTGGCGCGAGCGGGCTTTTTTGTCGCCGGTGCAGGCACGAGCGACATTTTGGCAGGTTTTGGGCTCTTGGGCTTTTCCATTCCATCCCTATAATCAGGGAGAAGGGGCATTGGCAAACCTGAGAGCACGGAGACCGGGCGTGTTATGAACAACAAACCAGAATTTGAAGCGGTGCTGAGCCCGCACCGGTCGCTGGGGCGGTTCGGATTCGTGCTGTTGATGAGTATTGCCACCGTGATTACGGCCGTGCACATGGTGATTTTTGCGCGGGTTGGCGCCTGGCCGGTGTTTGCGTTTTTCGGGCTTGACCTGGCCTTGCTGTTCGGCGCGTTCTGGCTGAGTTACCGCTCAGGACGGATGCGGGAATTCATTCGCATGTCACGGACGGACCTGACCATCCGAAAGGTTTTTCCGTCAGGGCGTGAGATTGATCACCAGTTCAATCCTTTCTGGACCAGCTTCAACATCGCCCGGCATGAAGAGATCGGCATCACCGACATGCGGATCTCCAGCCGTGGTCAGCAGACCGAAGTCGGCTCGTTCCTCAATCCCGACGACAAGGAAAGCTTTGCCACGGCGTTTCAGCGGGCTCTGGCGACCATCAAGAAGCGCTGAGACGTTTTGATCGGTATGGCGCGTTTCGGGTGGCGGCGCCGGTGGCCACGTGGTTGAGTATGGTCAAGACATAAAGCGCAGCAGCTCACCTCTGGACACCACCGGGCGCTGCAGGGAGCCAGACCATGAACATGACCGCACAGCTTGACCGCGACATCACGCCCGAAGGCGATGATTACGATCTCGTCCGCAAGACCATAGAGCGGATATCGCTCGACTACCGCGCCCAGCCGTCGCTTGAAGACATCGCGTCCGACATCGGTGTAGCGCCGGGACGCCTGCAAAAGACTTTCAGCCGCTGGGCCGGATTGACGCCGAAAGCGTTCCTGCAGGCGGTGACGCTGGATCACGCCCGCCGGCTGCTTGGCCATGAAGGCCTACCGCTGCTCGATGCCAGCTATGAACTCGGCTTGTCAGGGCCCGGACGGCTGCATGATCTGTTTGTCACCCATGAAGCGATGAGCCCGGGCGATTTCAAGACCGGCGGTGCGGGGCTTGAGATCAGCTATGGTTTTCACCCCTCTCCGTTCGGCACCGCCGTGGTGATGGCGACGGAGCGTGGATTGTGCGGGCTGGCCTTTGCCGATCCGGGCGAAGAAGCCGCCGCACTGGAGGACCTGACACAGCGCTGGCCCGGCGCGCGGCTGGCTCAAGATCAGGAGGCCACCGCTTCCTATGTCGGGCGTGTGTTCTCGCCCGAGCAATGGCGCGCCGACCGGCCCTTGCGCATCGTCATGATCGGCACGGATTTCCAGGTGCGGGTGTGGGAGGCGCTGCTGCGGATCCCGCTCGGGGCGGCTTCAAGCTATCAGGATGTCGCCCGCGCCATTGGCAACCCCAAAGCCTCGCGCGCCGTGGGTGCCGCGGTCGGGCGCAACCCGATTTCCTTCGTGGTGCCATGCCACCGGGCCATGGGAAAATCTGGCGCACTGACCGGCTATCACTGGGGCATCACGCGCAAGCGGGCGATGCTGGGGTGGGAGACAGGGTGTGTGCAGTCGGGTGGCGCCAAAAGCGCCTGATCCGACAGAAAATCCGCCGGGTCATGCCAAGTGGATTTTTTAGTTTCACAATCGTGCAAAAAACTCAGTTCAATGCGCCTTGGACATATCGCCCAACACTTCCTTGGACGCGACGGTGGAATCGGCGTTGAGCTTGTAGACCATCGGCACACCGGTGGCGAGATTGACCGAGAGGATCTGCTCGCGGGTCAGCCGGTCGAGGATCATCAGCAGCGAGCGCAGGGAATTCCCATGGGCTGCGACCAGCACGGTCTCGCCGCGCAGCACACGGGGCAGGATCTCGGTCATGTAATACGGCCAGACGCGGGCGCCGGTGTCCTTGAGGCTTTCACCACCCGGAGGGGGAACGTCATAGGAACGGCGCCAGATGTGGACCTGCTCCTCGCCCCATTTCTTGCGGGCATCATCCTTGTTGAGACCGGCCAGATCGCCATAATCGCGCTCGTTGAGCGCCTCGTCGCGGATCACCGGCAGGTCGGTCTGGCCGATACCTTCCATAATCAGATCAAGCGTGTGCTGGGCGCGGATGAGAACCGAGGTGAAGGCGACGTCGAACTTGAGACCTGTCTCTTTCAGGGCCTGCGCCCCGGTCTTGGCCTCTTCAACGCCGAGTTCGGTGAGATCAGGATCCTTCCAGCCTGTGAACAGGTTTTTCAGGTTCCATTCGCTTTGGCCGTGGCGGACAAGGACGAGCGTTCCGGACATGATGATTTCCTTTGTTCAGGCAGGTTGGGTTCAGGCGGTTTGGATTAGTGGTCGCTAAGACCAAGCACGTCGAGCATGGAATAGTAACCCGGTTTCTGGCCGCGCGCCCAGAGGGCTGCACGGATTGCGCCACGGGCAAAAATCGAGCGGTCGGTGGCGCGGTGGGTCAGCTCCACGGTTTCGCCCTCGCCTGCGAGCAGGACCGAGTGTTCCCCGATCACGGAGCCGCCGCGCAAGGTGGCGAAACCGATCGCGCCCGCCTCGCGCGCACCGGTGTGGCCGTCGCGCACCCGAACCGAATGCTCGGCAAGAGCTATGTCGCGGCCCTCTGCAGCAGCTTCCCCCAGCAACAAGGCAGTGCCCGACGGCGCGTCGACCTTGTGGCGGTGATGCATTTCGAGCACTTCGATGTCCCAGTCACTCGCATTGAGAGCCTTGGCTGCCTGACGTACCAGCACCGACAGCAGATTGACGCCGAGACTCATATTGCCGGACTTGACGATGCGAGCATGTCGGGAGGCGGCATGCAGCCGGGCTTCGTGGCTTTCCGCCATGCCGGTGGTGCCGATCACGTGCACGATGCGCGCCTGGGCGGCGAGCTCGGCAAATTCGAGCGTTGCGGCAGGCGCGGTGAAATCAAGCACGCCTTCGGCCTTGGCAAAGACCGGCAGCGCGTCGTCGGTGACAATGACGCCATTGGTGCCGAGACCCGCCAGCTCACCGGCATCGCGGCCAAGCGCGTCCGATCCGGGCCGTTCGATTGCGCCGGCCAGATGCACGCCATCAATCTCGGCGATGGTGCGGATCAGCGTCTGGCCCATGCGGCCGGCGGCGCCAACTACGATCAGACCCATGCTTCCGGTCGGTGTGGTCATGACTTGCTTCCTTCCGTCTCGTCGTCTGCGGCTGCGAGCGCCGCATCGCTGCTGGCTTCGCTGTAGGCCTGGAGCCGGGCATAGAGCCCGTCCTTGTTGGCGGTCAGATCGGCATGGCTGCCGACCTCGACCACCCGGCCGGCCTGCATGACGACAATCCGGTCAGCTCGGGCGATAGTCGACAGCCGGTGAGCGATGACCAGCACGGTGCGGTTCTGCATGGCGCTTTCTAGCGCCTTCTGCACGGCGGACTCGGATTCATTGTCGAGTGCCGATGTCGCCTCGTCGAGAAGCAGGATTGGCGCCTTGCGCACAAGCGCCCGGGCAATCGAGATGCGCTGGCGCTGACCACCGGACAGATTGACGCCGTTCTCACCCAGCAGCGTGTCATAGCCTTGCGGCTGCGCCAGAATGAACTCATGCGCATTGGCCAGTCTCGCCGCGTCCTCGATCTCGGCGTCGGTTGCCTCGGGCCGGGCATAACGCAGATTGTCACGGATCGAACCCTCAAACAGCCAAGGCTGCTGGGAGACGTATGCGATCTGCTGGCGCAGCGAATTCTTGGTGACGGAGGCAATGTCGGTGCCGTCGATCAGCACCTGGCCAGAGACCGGATCATGAAACCGCGGCACCAGCGAAATCAGCGTCGATTTGCCCGCACCCGATGGCCCTACGATTGCTGTCGTCTTGCCCGCTTCGGCGATGAAGCTCACATCATCGAGCACAATGTCGCCCTTGCCGTAGCCAAAGCCGATATTGCGGAATTCGATTTCTCCGCCATTGACCGCGATGGAGGTTGCGCCGGGGCGGTCGCCCTGTGTCGGTTCCTCGTCGAGGATTTCGTAGATCATCCGCGCATTGACGACAGCACGTTCAAGATTGATCTGCAGCCGGGCCAACCGACGGGCGGGATCGTAGGCGAGCAGCAGCGCGGTGATGAAGGCGAAGAACGCGCCGGGCAAAACATCGCCATAGACCGAGCGGAACGCGGCATAGGCGATCACGCCGGAAATCGCCACACCGGCCACGGTTTCCGTCAACGGCGAGGTGCGTTCGGTCAATCGTGCAATCCGGTTGGACCTGTCCTCAGCCGCACCGATCAGCTTGGCGGCGCGCGCGCTGATCTGCTTTTCCATCGTGAAGGCCTTGACGATGGTGATGCCCTGCACAGTCTCCTGCATGGCGGAAAGCACGCGGCTATTGAGATTGATCGATTCGCGGGTGGCGCTTCTGAGCCGCTTGGAAATGTAGCGAAGCGCCAATAAAACCGGCGGCGCACCAACAAACACGATCATGCTGAGGATCGGGTCCTTTGTCACCATGACCGCAATCAGAGCGATCAGCGTCAGCAGGTCCCGGGCGAAGGAAGTGATCGTCAGGTTCATGACATCGCGGATACCGGCGACGTTCTGTGAGATCTGGGCGGCGATCTGGGCCGAGCGGGTGTCGCCCAGAAACCCGACGCCAAGGCTCATCAGATGATCGATCATGCGTTGCTGGTAACGGGCAACCAGATTGTTGCCTACCTGCGCCAACGCAACGGCCTGCCCATAGGACGCAGCACCCCGAATCATGAATGCAGCCAGTATCGAGCCGCAAATCAGCCAGATCAGGTCTGTGTTTTTCTTGGCGAAGGCCTCGTTGATGACGGCTTCCATGATCCAGGCCATGAAGGCTGTGGAGGCAGCCACCAGCATCAGACAGAAGGCTGCGAAGAGGTAGGTCTTGACGTAGTCGCGGCCATTCTCACGGATGATCCGGCGGATCACCATCGTCAGCGATTCCACATCCGGTTTGATAGTCTTGCCGCGCTTCACGTCTTGTTATCCCGTCAGGCGTTCACCGAAGCTCGCCGTCGTAATCAGCCAGGAGTGCCCTAAGCTGTTCATGGCGGCTCTATAGCGGGTTGAATCGGGTTTGCCTATGCTTTCCAGCGTCGGCCTTCTGTCGCAACACCGAAACGCACGGGGGTGCGGGCATAGGCCGCAAGGCCCGAGAGTGCCGCAAGCGGATGGGTGATGACAAACGTCGGAATGTTTCTGAGGATAGCAGAATGGGGCGCCTTGTCCTCAAACGCCTCCCGGAACCGCGGCTGATTGAGCGCCGGCAGGATCTTCTGGACGATGCCACCTGCGAGAAACACACCGCCGCGCGCCATGAAAATCAGCGCAAGGTCACCGGCCACACGGCCAAGATAGGTGACGAACAATTCGATTGTCTCGACCGCTGCCTGATCCGCGCCTTCGGCCCAGTGCGCCGTCACCTGGGACGGGGTGGTGGCTGCCGGCTTGACGCCATTGGCTTTGCAGACGGCGTGATAGATGTTCATCATGCCGCGGCCGCAGAGCAACTGCTCGGCCGAAACCCGGCCTTCGATGGTCTCGTAGAGCGGAAACAATTCATAATCGCGCTTGCTGCGCGGCCCCATGTCGACATGCCCGCCTTCGCCGGGCACAGGGAACCAGGTATGGCGTGCATGCACCAGGCCGGACACGCCGAGGCCGGTTCCAGGACCAACCACAACCCGTGAGCTGGACGGGCGGATTTCACCGCCGCCAACCTTTTCGAGATACTCCGCTCCGAGCGACGCCGCTGCCAATCCCTGAGCCTCGAAATCATTGATCACCACTACATTTTCGAAGCCGAGATCGCGGATCATGACCTTGGGCTGGATCACCCAGTCACAATTGGTCAGGTCGATTTCATCGCTCCTTATCGGTCCTGCCACGGCAAGAATGGCGGATCGCGGCTGCAGCGAGGTCTTGTCGAGCACGCCGGTCTGGATCGCTTCATCAATGGTGGCGAAATCGGCGGTGGCGAGAATCGGGAACTCCTTCGGCTCAGCATTGGCGTCCGACAGGATGGCAAAGCGGGCATTGGTGCCGCCGATGTCGCCGATCAGGATCGGGAAAGGGTTTGTGTGGTCGGTTTCGTGGGTTGTGGGCATGCTCTGGTCCCCGTCAGGCCTGATAATGTTATGGCGCGACCCTAAAGCGGCACCTTGTAGGTTCGGCTGATTATCCAAGCGCCTTGAGCAAGGTGTCAGCCGTGGCGCGGTTGAGCGCCATCGGAATATCATAGACGATGGCGAGCCGCATCAGCGCCTTGACATCGACATCATGCGGCATCGCCGTCAGCGGATCGACAAAAAAGATGACAAGGCCAACATCGCCGGTGGCAATCAGGGCGCCGATCTGCTGGTCGCCACCCAGCGGCCCGCTCTTGAGCCGCTTGATCTCAAGATCCGGACAGGCCTCGGCAATACGGCTGCCGGTCGTGCCTGTGGCGACAATCGGAAACCGGGACAGCACGTTTTGATGCGATCTGGCGAAATCAGCCAGATCATCCTTCTTCTGATCATGCGCGATCAGGGCAACGGCTTTGTGAACACTCATGGTGGCCCATCATCCCGAAAGCACCGGCTCAAATGCCGGAACCCTCATTTCAATCGATTTGATACACTGGTCTATAGCGTGTCCGCCCAGCAAACAAAAGCCGTAGAGCCTGCGAATTTTCAGTGGCAAATCCTCGCAAGCAGCTCAGTTGGCAGGCCTTGGCACCGGCAGCGGAATGCGACCCGGCGAGGGAAGCGCTGTGAAGGCTGAGGCCGGTACACGGGCGGTATTGGCGCTTGCCTTGGCAATGCGGGCAATCGGATCCGCGCCCAGGGTGACTTCCGCTTCTGAAGCAGGACCCGGGGCTATGGCGACCGCAGCGCAGGCCGAGGGAAGCTCCGACAACTGAATTTCGCGCTTTACGGGCTGTGGCTTGTCGTCCTTCTCGGGCTTGGCGGGGGCCCAGGGTTCGTCGGTGAACCACCAGGCCAGAGACTTGTCGCAGCCGGTAGCAGACGACGGCGGGTTCTGGGATTTGCAGTCGGTGGCGCCCGGAGGACATTTGATGCGAATGTGGAAATGGTAATGGTGCCCGTAATAGGGCCTGATCTTGCTCATGGCAGCCCGGTTGCCGGTCCAGCTGTCACACAGCTTCTTCTTGATGCCGGGATGAACGAAGATCCGCTCGACTTCAGGGTAGCTTGCCGCGCGCATCAGCAGTCTGGCATGCGCTGACGTCCAAACCCTGTCATCGACGTACAGCGTATTCTTCTTGAGCATCGACGTTGCCGAGAGGTTTTCGCGTTCGGTGGCAGACAAGGTACGGGTCGGCATCGGCGTCAGCCAGACATCGGCATCGAGACCGACCTGATGTGATGCGTGTCCCGAGAGCATCGGGCCGCCGCGCGGCTGTGCAATATCGCCGATCAGGAGCCCGGGCCAACCGTCCTGGGCAGCTGCCTCACGAGAGAGCTTTTCAACCAGCGAGATCAGATCCGGGTGGCCCCAGCGGCGGTTTCGTGACAACCGCATCGCCTGCCAGGTCGGCCCATCGGCGGGAATGGCAATGCCGCCGGCCAGACACCCCTTGGAGTAAAATCCAATCGGGCTCGCGGGAAGAACCGCAGGCAGTTTCGCCGCGCCGAAAATCTGTTTGGCCGGTTGATCGGCAGCCGCGGGAGGTGTCGCGCCAGCAATTGCCAACACCAGGACCAAAACAATGGTTGCGGATTGGCGGGCGCCTGTCACAAGACAATTGAGGGGGTTCATGGGATGCATCTCCAGGCTCTCAGGCACAGCAAATACCCAAATCAGCTTGCGCCAGACTAAAGCATCCGGGGCTCAGGCGGTATCGACTTGCCGGACAAAGTGAACCGATACCTTTAAACAGAGGCCGCTTTGTGGGCGCCTGAACGCGCCAGGGATTTGCCTCGGCTAAGCGTTCACACGCTATAGCGATTGACTAATGCATGTCGCGTTCAAATGTATTCATTTGGACGATAACGTACATGCATCATTTCAAAGTGTTACAGCGACCTGCGCCCCGTCTCACGGCTTGATGCGAAACAACTGCAACGGTTTGTCTTGCGTCCCGGAAACAAGCTCAAGCCATACGGGCACCATACCCTTGCTCAGCTGCGCATAGAGCCCGTCGGGAGTAACCTTGGCGATGCTACCGACCTGCGGATCAGTGCCGCAAAACGCCAGGACCGTGACACCGGCGCCGCGCAGGAATTTTACCGCATCCTTGGGTTCTGCCATTGCCGCATGCAGCTCGGTCAGCATGCCGCCCTGATTGCGATGGTAAGGAGCCGCCAGCACACGATGCGGCGTAAAGCGCAGGATATGAGCACCAATATTGGAAGGCGAAGCCACCACTCCGGCCGGCTCGCGGGCCAATGCTTCCATTGCTGCGGCATCGGTGCAGATTTTTTCCTCCTGCATCGGCAGACTGCCAACCTCTTCGCCAGACACCTTGTTGATCGCCATCGACAAAAGCGCGCCCGACAGGGCCCAGACGAAAGGCACGGCCGTGAGTGCGGAACCGGCGAAAAGCAGGCCTTTGCGCAAGTTCTTTTGATCCGCATTGGCGCGCGCGCGCATCTCCGCGACAAGTGCTGCCATGGGAATGGCGGACAACAGGTTGGAGAACACCGCACCGCGAACCTGCACCAGGGCAATGGCCCAGGACACCGCCAGCAAAGCCAGTAACACGCCGTAAGCGTGAGCATTGCGGCGCTGGTAGATCCGGCGCGCGCACAGAGCCATGGCCAGCACCGGGACCAGGTAAAACCCTGCGGCGGTCCATGGCTCGGCATTGACCTGCGCCACTATCGACTGGGCTTCGGTGACATTGTTGAGCCACATGCTGACCAGCAGCGGATCAAGCGTTGCGAGCGGATTTGCAAGACATTGCGGCGCGATCAGCAATGTGGCGCCAAGTGTGGCGGCGCCGGCAAGCCCGAGCGCTGTCAGGCGCGATGCAAAAATCTGGCCGGAAGTTGCCGCAACCGCGAGATAAAAACTGCCTGCGCCTACTACGCCCAGCGAATAGAACCCGGTCGACAGCGCATCACAGGCCACCTGCCCATAGCGCACCGGCGGAACCGTTAGAAAGAACACCGCGGTCAAGGCTGCCGCCATGGCAAGCGCGAATGCAGAAGCCGCGGCCTTCATATCCTTGCCGAGCCAGAGCCACTGGACTGCAACGATGAGGGCCGCGACAACAATATGCGGGGTGGTTTCGGCTCCAATGGCAATGGCGAGCGCTGCAGCCACGCCAGCAATCGCATGAGCAAGCGGCGGGCGTCCAGGCAGGATCAGACAGACAGCGATGATGGTAATCAACCCCAACTGGACATTGTGGTGGTCGATGGAGCCGGGTTGAAAGCGGTTTACCCCGAGCACGAACAGGAAAGCCAGTGCGAGCGCAATCATCCGGCCGGGTACACCGGCCAGAACGCCGCCACCGAGGCCCAGTGCATAAAAGACCGGCAAAGCGGTGAGCAACGGCCAGACAAACAGCGCGGAGGCTTCCGCCATGACCGGGCTCATGAAGAGCGAAAACAGGATGATCAGATTGGCAATCGGCAGGTCTATCAGTCTCGACCAGTGCATCAGCGTGCCACCTTCGAGACCGAGACGGTACTGCATCAGATCAAACCAGCCCTGGCCGGCAAGCAGATCCCGCACCTCGACCAGTCGCATGACATCATCATTGTCGGCGCCGACGTAATCGACGTAGGAGGCGAAATGCATCACCGCCGTGACAATGACGAGAACCATGAAGGTTGACAGCACCGGGCGGTGAAGTTCGGCAAGCGGTGAGGTGCGGCGCGGCCGGTCGACCATGCCTGTGGCTGCGATGCCGGCTTTGCCGGTGGCAGGGCTGGTATTGGTCACTGGGAACTCCAACGCTTGGTTTTTCTCCGAGACATTCAACCTAGCCTTAACCTTCTCAAGAAATAGTAAAGCCACGGGCGAACCTGGCCCGCAGCTAACGGGGATTCCCATGACCGACGGTTTGCTTGAAGGCCTCGACATCGCGGTGCTGCTGCCGTGCTACAATGAAGCCGCAACCATCGGCGAGGTGGTGGCAGGCTTTCGTGCGGCAATTCCAAGCGCCCGGATCTACGTCTACGACAACAATTCGAAAGACCAGACAGCGCTTCGCGCGGCTCTTGCCGGCGCAATCGTGGTGCGCGAGCCGCGCCAGGGCAAAGGCCACGTGGTGCGCCGTATGTTTTCAGACATCGAGGCCGATATCTACCTGATGGCCGATGGCGACGGCACCTATACTCCCGAAGACGGCCCCGAGCTGGTCCGCACCCTTCTGACCGAGCGCTGCGACATGGTTGTCGGTACGCGCCGCGGGGTGACAGATGATGCCGGACGACGCGGCCACGCTTTCGGCAATTCGATTTTCAACACGCTGTACCAGGTGATCTTCGGTAAGGATTTCACCGATATCTTCTCCGGCTACCGGGCTTTCTCCCGCCGCTTCGCCAAGAGCTTTCCCGCTGTGTCGGGCGGATTTGAAATCGAAACCGAGATGAGCGTGCATGCCTCGGTGCTGAAGCTGCCGGTGACCGAACTCGCACTTGATTACGGGCGCCGGCCGGAAGGGTCGCACTCCAAGCTCTCGACGTTCAAGGACGGGGCGAAGATCCTGTGGATGTTCGCCATGCTGATGAAGGAAACTCGGCCGTTTACATTCTTCTGCTATCTCAGCGGCATTACCGCCGGGATATCGATGCTGTTCATGGCACCGGTGCTCAACGAGTATTTCAACACCGGTCTGGTCACGCGGATGCCGACATGGGTGCTCGCCATGGCGCTGATGATGATGGCGCTGATGATCTTTTCGGCCGGCGTTATTCTGGATTCGGTGGCGCGGGGCCGAGCGGAACAGAAACACTTTCACTACATGTCGATCGCGCCCACGCGCATGGATTTGAGCCAGCTCTCTCGCCAGGAGATCAAGGCAACAAGTCAAATAGACGCGCGGACTATCACGAGCGAAGACCGAAAACTCGCTTCCTGAGAAGATCGACCTTTCTGCTGCTACAGTGTGCTGTGGGTCAGACGGCTTCCCAACCATCATGCTTGGCGGCGCGATAGACGGCGTCGATGAATTTCTGGTTGAGAACCGACTGTTCGAGCGAAAATACCTCGTCCTCGCTACCGCTGACCTTGCGGGCAAAGGCCTCGGCCTGAAGCCGGTACTGGCGCACGCCGCCGAAGCGGAAAGTGGTTGCCTGGTCATGGCCGCGGTTTTCAAGAATCACCGTCGGATGCCCATATTCGCCGGAGTTGAAGGGGGTGCTCAGCTCGATAAACCCATCGTCGCCATGGAAAACCATGTTCTGGCGGGCGGCCATCTGGGTGGAACAATAAAAACTCATCTCGAACTCGCCGAAGTCTGCCTTGACGCTAGCGTAACGGTCGGTGCCGAAATCCGGATCCATCTCCACTGTCGACTGAACGCGCAGCGGCTCCTTGCCGGTCGAAAACCGGGTCGCGACCGTCGGGTAGACTCCGATATCGGGCAATCCACCGCCGCCCAGTGATGCATTGTTGCGCATGTTGGACGGGTCGGTGTTGAAATAACTGAATGCGCCCTGGACATGGCGCAGGCGGCCAATAGCACCCTCGGCGATCAGCGAACGGACCTTGAGCCACTGCGGATGGTAGGTGACCATGAAGGCTTCGCAGACCAGCACATTGGCGGCATCGCGTGCAGCGATCAGCGGCGCAATCTCATTGGCATGAAGCGAAATCGGCTTTTCGACCAGCACATGCTTGCCGGCCTGAGCGGCTTTGATCGCCCATTCTATATGCTGCGAGGTGGGCAGCGGGATGTAGACACCGTCAACCTCTTCAGACGCCAGAAGCTCCTCATAGGAGGAATGTGCCAGCGGCACGCCGAACCGGTCGGCCAGCGCGCGGGCGCGAGCATGATCACGGCTGGCAATAGCCGTAACCACGCCGTTTTCGGAATCCTGCAACTGCGGGATAACGTAATCGCGGCCGATCCTGGCGGTGGACAAAATTCCCCATCGAAACATACTTCTCTCCCAATATCCGGTGTGCGGCGTCGGTCTTATACCAAGTTTCGGTGATAGGAACCCATAGGATGTCTCATCGAGATTTGGTATGACGCGCCTCCAATCAGTGGCCATTCAAGCCTGTTTGATGCGGGGTATGTCAACACCCGGGTTGCAGACGCCTGCTGATTGAAAGAATGAGGATTTGAAGGGCCCCTCGTGTGGGTCGACAATATATGACGCCCTGCCCAACAGCACCGGTGCGGGTTGACCCCGGCGGGATAGTAAGCGAGGACTTGCTCGCCTCCGGTCAGGCCAAGCTCTGACTGCCAAACCGAAAGCCGAAACCCGCTTCATGAAAAAACTCACATTCTTCCTGTTTGCGGGCGCCGTCGGTTTTGTGGTGGACATGGGTGTGCTCTGGGTTCTGCTGGAGTTCAAACTGCTCGATCCGTTCAGTGCCCGGGCTCCGGCCATCGGGTCGGCACTGTTGTGCACCTACCTGATCAACCGCACCTTCACCTTTGGCGCCTCGCACCGGAAGGTGGCCGCTGAAGGCGTGCGCTATGGCAGCGTCGGCCTGATCTCGACACTGATCAACTATTCAGTCTATTCGGGTTTGCTGCTGCTGTTGCCCGGCCTATCACCCTATGTGGCGCTGATTTTCGGATCAGGTTCTGCCACCTCATTTGCCTATCTAGGCTATTCCCGCTTTGTGTTCGGTCCCGGACCGGATGTGTAAACGGCCATTATTCGCTTGATGCGGCCCGTTCGCGGATCTGGGCAAAGGTCCAGTCGACAAGCAATTTACCGTCCTGCCAGACCGGTTGCAGAAAATTTTCTCGACCGCCAATGTCCTTGAGCGGCATGGCCAACAGCTTACCGTTTTCGCGCACAACCGCCTGCCGGTAGCGTTTTGAGGCCTTGCCGGGATCGGTCTTGGGGTTCTTGTTGATGCCGTGCCACTGGCCGTCATCGTCGAGCCGTGCATTGGCCTTCATGGCAAAGCGCAGGGTGTCGCGGTTGACCTTTTGCAACAGACCCGCACCCATGCCGAAGGCGATGTTTTCCGCCGACCAGCCCTTGTCCTCGAGCCGCCCGAGAATGAGCCGGATCGTCTCCGGGGTGACGCCGTCGCCCTGGATCACCCGCACCGCAGGGTTGAGCACCTTGTAGCCCTTGGCATTGACCGAGAACCCGAAGATTTCGCCCAGCATCTGCACCGTGTCGACGGGCACCCGGGTAGCGTCGCCGGAATCAGGGCGCACCACCAGCGTGCCGCCCGAGGCCTCGACTTCGGCTTTCAGCTCCTCGCCCCAGATGGTCTTCACCGCGCGGTAGAGATCGTAGGAATCTGAGACGACTGCCACCATCTTGCCGGGACCTGCAAACTGGGTGAGCATGTTGCGGTAGGCTTCGGTTTCGCGATCCTCGCCCCAGCTGGTCATGGTCGAGTGTTCGGCGGCAGGGATCGAGAAGCCCGCCATCTGCTCGTGATAGAACCGCCGTGCATAGACCAGCGCGCTAACGGTGTCTGTCCCCATGAAACTGACGAGATGGGCAACGCCGCCGATACCGGCCTGCTCCAGAGAGGTGGCGCCACGGGCACCAAAATCATGCAGGCGGAACGGCAACACTTCATCAGGTGCATCGCAGGTGCGCTCGAGCGAGGTTGAAATGATCTGGCGTGCGCCGTGCGAGACCGTGGCGACCGTGGACGGGTACCAGACGGCGCGCAGAAGTGCTGTTTCGATGAAAGTCGGCAGCCAGAAGAAATCCGGATCGGTGTTTCTGACCTGTACCAGCGGCGTACCGGTGGGGGCGATCATACCTTCGGGCAGCGCCTCGATCAGCAGAGGAAAGTGGCCGTCATGACGGGTGACGATCTTCTCGAACCCCTCGCGGTGAAACGGCAGGCCGTGCGCGGTGATCATCTCCTCGGCTTCGTCGACATCGGCCATGGTGATCTTGCGGGAGAGATAGTCCTTCAAAAACATCTGCAGCCCGAAGAACAGCACATGATCATGCTTGCCGCCGGGACGGGCCTCGATATAGGCCGAGATCGCCGCAGTTTCGGGCGGATACTGCGCGAAATGCGAGTATTTGTAGCTGTCTGAATTGAGAATGAGGTTCATGATACGCACTACGCTCCGCCGCCCTTTGTGGTTCCGGCAGAATGCAATTGCCGACCCGGGTTCGGCAAGTGCCGCGACACATTTGATCGGACCGATGGCTGTTTTTGTTGTGCACCGGCAGCCGCAGCGTCTCAAGTCATGCGTAACCGGCTTTATTGAACGCTTTTGACGGAGCGGCCTGGAGAGCCGCTCCGGAAACGATTTAGCCCCTGAGCACGCCGCCGGAGGATTTCTCGACATTGGCGATGACGGATTTTGCCAGCTTGTCGAGATCTTCCTCGGTCAGGGTGCGGTCGCGCGGCTGGATGATCAGCTCGATGGCGACGGATTTCTTGCCTTCGCCCAGCGACGGGCCCTCGAACAGGTCGAAGACATTGACCCCGGCCACCAGTTGCTTGTCGGCGCCCTGCGCCGCGCGGATCAGTGTGGCTGCAGGCACGGTGCTGTCGACCACGAATGCGAAGTCGCGGCGCAGCGCCTGGAAGGCCGATAGCTCCAGCACCGGCTTGGTGCGGGTTACCTTGCGCTTGGGCTCAGGGATCTTGTCGATGAACACTTCAAAGCCGCACAGCGGTCCCGAGACATCCAGCGAATCGAGCGTGTTGGGGTGGAACTCGCCAAAATGTCCCAGCACCACCTTCGGGCCGAGCTTGATCAGGCCCGAGCGGCCGGGGTGATACCAGTCAGGCCCACCCTGCTCGATCTGGACATTGCCCATCGGCAGGCCGCAGGCTTCAAGTGCCGCCAGCGCATCGGCCTTGGCGTCGAACACGCCGACCGGTTTGGCAGCACCATCCCAGTGACGGCCCGAGCCGCTGAGACCGGCAGTGCCGCGACGGATGCCGCCGGCAACACGGCGCTGGCCTTTCGGGGTGTCGTCCTCGTAGGTGCCCGAGACCTCGAACAGCGCCACATCGCCATAGCCGCGGGCGGCATTGCGGCCGGCAGCGGCGATCAGGCCTGGCAGAAGCGAAGGCCGCATGTCGGACATGTCGGCAGCAATCGGGTTGGCCAGCTTGAGCTCGGGCTTGCCGCCGCCAAACAGTTTGGCCTGATCTTCGGGAATGAATGACCAGGTGACCGCTTCGAGCATGCCGCGCGCGGCCAGTGCCCGCTTGGCATTCCGCGTGCGTATCTGCAGCGTGGTCAGGATCTTCGCGTTGACCGCGCCGATCGAGGGCAGCGGTTCGGGCTTGATGTTGTCAACGCCGTGAATTCGCATGACTTCCTCGACCAGATCGGCCTTGCCATCGATATCCGGACGCCAGGACGGGACCGCGACGGAAACCTGCTCGCCCGAACCCGAGACTTCAAAGCCTAGTCTGTTGAGAATGCCGCTGGCTTCCTCGTTGGACACGGAAAGACCGGTCAGACGTCCGACTTCGGCGAAGGGGAAGTCGACGATCTTCCTGTCGTGGCCCTTGTAGCCTTCAACGCGTGCAGCTGCCGCCTTGCCGCCGCACATCTCCAGCACCAGTTCGGTGGTGCGCTCAAGGCCGGGAACCATGTATTCGGGGTCGACGCCGCGCTCGAAGCGGTAGCGCGCATCGGTGATGATGCCCTGACTGCGGCCAGTCTTGGCGATGTTGATAGGATCCCACAGAGCGGATTCGATCAGCACATTGGTGGTGTTCTCGTCACAACCGGAATGCTCGCCGCCCATGATGCCGCCGATGGATTCAGGGCCATTGTCATCGGCGATGACGACATTGGTCGGGTTGAGCTTGTAGGTGCGATCATCAAGCGCCAGGATTTCTTCGCCCTCCCGCGCGCGGCGCACAACAAGATCACCCTTGACCTTGTCGGCGTCAAAGACGTGCATCGGCCGGCCCTGATCGACAGTCATGTAATTGGTGACATCGACCAGCGCCGAGATCGGCCGCAGACCGATGGCCAGAAGCCGCTTCTGCATCCATTTCGGGCTCGGGCCATTCTTGACGCCGCGCACCAGCCGCCATGCGAAGCCGGGGCAGAGGCTTTCGTCATCGAGCACGATCCGGATATCTTGCGTGGTCTCGCCTTCGACAGCGAAGCTTGGGGCTTGAGGTATCTTGAGCGTGCCGAGGCCCGAGGCTGCCAGATCGCGCGCGATACCATAGATCGAGGTGCAGTCGGGGCGGTTCGGCGTCAGGTTGATCTCGATGACCGGATCATCCAGCCCGGCATAGGCGGCGAACGAGCTGCCCACCGGGGCATCGTCCGGCAGATCGATGATGCCGTCATGCTCGTCGGACATGTCGAGCTCTCTTTCGGAGCACATCATGCCGTGGCTTTCGACACCACGGATCTTGCCGACGGAAAGCGTCACATCGATGCCGGGCACATAGGTGCCGGGTTCGGCCAGCGCGCCGATCAGGCCGGCGCGGGCATTCGGCGCACCGCAGACGATCTGCACCGGCTTGCCGTCACCCTTGTCGACCATCAGCACGCGCAGTTTGTCGGCATCAGGGTGCTGTTCGGCGGAAATCACTCTGGCGATGGTGAAGGGCTGGTAGGCAGCCTTGTCATCGACATCCTCGACCTCGAGCCCGATCGCCGTCAGGCGCTCGCAGATCTGTTCCAGGGTGGCGTCGGTTTCAAGGTGATCCTTGAGCCAGGAGAGTGTGAACTTCATTCTATTTTCCTCGGAACGTTATTCTTCGACCGCGTCAGGTTCATCAGGGGCATCAACCTGCTTTGCAGCCCACTCGAAACATTCGCTCTGGCATTCCTTCAGGAACGCAACCGGTTCAGGAACCGAAACCCCAAGCCGGCGAATACCTGCAACGAAACCATTGACGGTCTCCTCATCCATTTTGCCACTGTCGAGATGGTTTTTACCAACCACTATGGCCGTCAGGAGAGGCATTTCGTGCGAATGGCAGTAGGCGAGAATGTCATCCATATGCCCGTGCTTGCCGTTCATTCTCAGCCGGGCCTTGCTCCACGTCAGTCCATTCGCGGCGGCCAGATCACCATAGCTGATATACCGCTTTTCCTTGGCGGACTTGGTCAGCGCCGCTATTGACGTTGCCAGGTCCAGGCCCTTTCCATGGCGCCGGTTACGATCGACAATCAGTTCCTGATACAAGGTGGACTGCGTCTTGCCGGCTCGCTCGTGGTTCGCAATCCATTGATCAATGTCGGCGTCCGATTTGGTTTCCAGATTTGTCATTTGAATTGCCGATCTTTTGGTTGGTGGATTACGTGCTCAGGCCACTGAACAATGTCGGCATGTCGAGCGGGCGGAAGCCGTAATGGTTGATCCAGCGCACGTCGGCGTCGAAATAATCGCGCAGATCGGGCATGCCGTATTTCAGTGTGGCGATGCGGTCGATTCCCATGCCCCAGGCAAAGCCCTGATACTCGTCAGGATCAAGCCCGCCGGCGCGCAGCACGTTCGGGTGTACCATGCCGCAGCCAAGGATTTCCATCCAGTCGGTGCCTTCGCCGAACTTGACGATCGGGCCGGAGGTGCGGTCGCACTGGATATCGACCTCGAACGAGGGCTCGGTGAACGGGAAGAACGACGGCCGGAACCGCATGGTGACGTTGTCGACCTCGAAGAAGGCCCTGCAGAACTCTTCCAGCACCCAGCGCAGATGGCCGACATTGGCGGTCTTGTCGATGACCAGACCCTCAAGCTGATGAAACATCGGCGAATGAGTGGCGTCGGAATCCTGCCGGTAAGTCTTGCCCGGTATGACGATGCGGATCGGCGGCTTTTGCGCTTCCATGGTGCGGATCTGAACCGGCGAGGTGTGGGTGCGCAGCACCTTGCGCTCGCCGTCCTCGTCCGGCTGGAAAAAGAACGTATCGTGCATTTCGCGCGCCGGGTGACCTTCGGGGAAATTGAGCGCAGTGAAATTGTAGTAATCGGTCTCGATATCCGGACCCTCGGCAATGGCGAAGCCCATGTCGGCGAAGATCGCGGTGATCTCGTCAATAACCTGGCTGATCGGGTGAATGCGACCGCGCTCAGCAGGCGACGAGCGCACAGGCAGGCTGACATCGACGGTTTCGCGCGCCAGCCGCTCGGTGATGGCGGCGTTGCGCAGCTCGGTCTTGCGTGCTGCGATGGCCTCGGCGACGCGAGCCTTCAGACCATTGATGGCGGGGCCTGCTTCCTGACGCTCTTCGGCGGACATCTTGCCCAGACCCTTGAGCAATTCCGAGACAGACCCCTTCTTGCCAAGCGCCGCGACGCGCACGGCTTCGATGGCCGCCTCGTCCTCGCTTCCGGCGATCTCGCCCATGATGGTGGTTTCAAGCGTCTGGTACTGGCTCATGATCTGTGACTACCTGTATTTCTCTGGCCGTATCTGGCTGGGTCCGCCACACCGGGACCGCGCCCAGTGCATTCCAACCCTTAAAAACGACAAATCCCGCGCCAGCCCTGCCAGCGCGGGATCCCAAATGGTCAATGTAGAAGATGCCTTCGGGAAACGCTGGCTTACTTGACAGCGCTTTCGAATTCGTTCGGCGTGGCATCCTTGAGGTATTCAAGCGCCTTCTTCGAAGCGGCAATCAGCACGCCGAATGCTTCGGCGTCATGGATCGCCATGTCGGAGAGAACCTTGCGGTCAACCTCGATGCCCGACTTTGTCAGACCATCAATGAAGCGGCCATAGGTCAGGCCGTGCTCGCGAACAGCAGCGTTGATGCGCTGAACCCAGAGTGCGCGGAAATTCCGCTTCCGGACCTTGCGGTCGCGGTAAGCGTACTGCATCGACTTGTCGACGGCAGCCTTGGCTGCGCGGATGGTATTTTTGCGGCGTCCGTAAAAGCCCTTGGCTTTCTTCAGAACCTTCTTGTGCTTTGCGTGGGCGGTTACGCCCCGTTTTACACGTGCCATATCATGATCTCCTTAAATTCGGTGGTCCCGGCTCTGCTTAGAGGCCGTTTGGAAGAAACTTCTTGACGATCTTGGCGTCAGGATCCGAAAGGACCATGGTGCCGCGCGCGTCGCGAATGAACTTGTTGGACCGTTTGATCATGCCATGACGTTTGCCGGCGGCTGCAGCCATAACCTTGCCGCTTGCAGTGATCTTGAACCGCTTTTTGGCAGACGATTTCGTCTTCATCTTGGGCATTTCGCTACTCCTTATCAGACCTGCCTGTGTCGCTCTGACACCGCATGGTCATTTCTTGTTGGGTGAGATGGAAAAGGAGAAGATCCCTTTTTCATCTAGCGTTGGAAACCGCCTCGGCATGCCCTGCCGGCCGGTTTGAACGCGCGCCTTATAGCTCTGACTGGCTAAAAGCGCAACGGGCGTTGCGATGATTCAGCCCGATAAAAGCAAAAACCGGTCCTGGCATCCGCCGGACCGGTCTGCATCAGGCAATCGGGCCTGTTACTTCGGAGCCAGAACCATCATCATCTGACGGCCTTCCAGCTTAGGCTCGGCCTCTACCTTGGCGATCTCGAAGGTGTCGTCCTTGACCTTCTGGAGCAGCTTCATGCCGAGCTCCATATGGGCCATTTCACGGCCACGGAAGCGCAGGGTCACCTTGACCTTGTCACCTTCGTCAAAGAACCGGTTCATGGCCCGCATCTTCACATCATAATCATGAGTGTCGATGTTGGGGCGCATCTTGATTTCCTTGACCTCGACGGTCTTCTGCTTCTTGCGCGCCTCGGAGGCTTTCTTCTGCGATGCGTATTTCAGCTTGCCAAGATCAACGATCTTGCAAACCGGGACGTCGCCGGCGGAATTGATCTCAACAAGGTCGAGGCCAGCTTCTTCGGCCATGGCCAACGCTTGCTCGGTCGGCACGACGCCGTGGTTATGGCCTTCGGCGTCAATTAGCTGGACCGTGGCGGTCCGGATATTCTGGTTTGCGCGGGGGCCTTCGTTGACAGTTGGCGGCGCTCTAAATGGTCTGCGAATGGTTTTGGTCTCCTGATTAACTCGTCCAACTCAGCCGGTTGCGGCACGCGAGTATGTATGTCTCGAGCGCAATGTCGTCATCGGCTGGCCGGTGTCAATAGCATGGCTTCGCGAAAAAATCACCATGGGCTCGTTTATAAGCCCGCGAATCTAGTAAAAGAAGCGAAAACGAGCAAACGGGAGAGCAATGACCATGACGGAACCGGTCGCCAGCAAACTGGATGTGGGCAGGGGCAAAGACCAGCGAGCGATCGCGGCCCTGACCCGCGATGCAACCGAACAGGGTGCCGGGCTGCCGGGTGTGGTCTGGCTCGGAGGCTATCGCTCTGACATGTCCGGTTCCAAAGCCGAGGCGCTGTGCCAGCAGGCCGGCAGCAACGGACAGGCCTGCCTTCGCTTTGACTATTCCGGCCATGGGGCATCGGGCGGCAACTTTCGCGAGGGGACAATTTCGCGATGGCTCGAGGAAAGTCTGGCGGCATTCGCGCATTACACTTCCGGTCCGCAGATCCTTGTCGGCTCGTCGATGGGCGGCTGGATCGCACTTCGCATGGTGCAGGAACTCAAGGCGCGTGGCCAGGGCGATCGGGTGGCGGGCCTGGTCCTGATCGCACCGGCGCCCGATTTTACGCTGGAACTGATGGAGCCGGAACTCACAGACGCCCAGCGTTCCGCCCTTGAACGGGACGGCTTTTTCGAGGAGCCTACACCTTACGGACCAGATCCGAACGTCTATACCCGGGCGCTGTTCGAGGACGGACGGAAGAACCGTGTTCTTGACGGACTGATCGATACCGGGGCGCCGGTCCACATCATTCAGGGCATGGCTGACCCGGACGTTCCGTGGGGGCACGCTCTGCGTCTTCTCGAGCACCTGCCATCGGAAAACGTGACGCTGACACTCATCCGCGATGGAGATCATCGCCTGTCGCGGGATGAGGATATCGCCCGCATTCTTGCGGCCGTCGACGGGATTGCAGGCAAGAGCTGACCCGCTCCGGGACACGCAGACACATATTCCGGGCTTCTTTGACAAAGCAATCGGTGGGAGCTGCAGCGGGGCGGAAACCTGGCTGCGGCGCAGTTATGTGATCTAAATGCCGCGGCTGGTAACCATGTCATGACAAGAACCCGGCCGCGCAATTGACTCTTCAGCCCATACGATCTTAACTCTTTGTTAACGAAATGAGACGGCGTGGAGTATACCGGCGATGTATTGCGGACCGGGACGAGCAAAGCGGGCAATGATTGCCCTGTTGGCATCGATTACACTGCCGGCGGGAGCTATGGCTTCGGGCCTGTCGATGGAGGTTGGACGGATCACGTCGCAGCCCATCGGCCACTACGAATTCTGCAAGAAATTCGCCACCGAATGTGCGCCGGTCAAAGGCTCAGGCGCCGCACCCAAGGTGACCGATTACGGCTGGGACGTGATCCGGGAAATCAACCGTGCAGTCAATTTTTCGGTGATGCCGAAAACCGATCTGGAATTGTTTGGCAAGGAAGAGGTCTGGACCTATCCCACCATCGCCGGCGATTGCGAAGACTATGTGCTGCTCAAGCGGCACATGCTGATCGAGCGCGGGTTTTCTCCATCGGATGTGCTGATCACGGTTGTGCGCAAACCAGACGGTGAAGGCCACGCGGTGCTGACGTTGAGAACCACTGAAGGTGATTTCGTGCTCGATAATCTCGTCGACGATGTCAAGAACTGGCGCGAGACGCCCTACAGCTATCTCAAGCGTCAGGCGTCCAACAATTCCGGCCGCTGGGTCACCATCGAGAACGGAAAAGACGTTCTGGTTGGCGCACTCAAATAAGCCGGGTTGCGCGCCCCGAAACGAGCCTCAAACATCAAATTATTTTTCAGGATCAGCCCGGCGAAACCGCCAGGGGATTTGTGGCCGCGGTTTTTTCAATGACAACCAGCATCCATGACGCCGCCACGCTTACCGCAGCCACCAGCAGCAACATGGTGAAAGTCAATCCGATTCCGGCTTGACCTATGACCAGGGCAGTCGATACCGGGGCGCCTGCCATAGCAAACAGACGTATTGTTGCAAGATTGCCGGTCATGGCGCCGTAGCCGTCTGTGCCAAACAGACGCGCCGGCAGAATCGCGCGGGAGATGAAATTCAGGCCCTGCCCGATGCCGAAGCTGATGGCAAAGACGATGACGATCAGCTCTCCATCCAGCCAAAGCCCAGCGACCAGACATGCGAGGCCGAGCAGCAGCGCCGTGCTAGAGATCACTCCGACGATCGAAGAGGACACGCGCTCGCCGGTCAGCATCTCAATCAGTCTCGCTCCGACTTGCATCGGACCGATGACCGCACCTGCCAGCGCCGCCACTGCCGCTGTGCGACCCATTTCATTGAGAATCAGAAAGAACGACGTGTGCACGGCCGACATCAGAAAGCTGCCACCGGCAAAGGCGATGGCCATGAAAACAAACGCCGGTTTCCGGTTGCCCGGCGACAGAAGGCCCGGATCCCGGATCGCCCACTCTGTCGGCTCGAGATCACGCTGGATCTTGCGTGCCCGTGGAATCATGGCGTGGATGGGCATGGCAATGAGCAGGTTTATCGCTGCGAGAACAAGACAGACGCCGCGCCAGTCCATGAAACCGAGCAACCAGTGAATCAACGGCCAGAACACGGTTGAGGCAAATCCGGCGATCAGGGTGACGTGGGCAAGGGGACGTCGGGCATATCGGCCGTGTATCGCGGTCAACGCGGCAAACCCGGTTTCGTATTGCACCATGCGGGCTGAAAACTCGATCAGCAGCATGGCAATGGCGAAACCCGCCATGGACTGGATCGACGACAGATTTGCAAGCGTCAATGCTGCCAGGCATGAGCCTGCAACCATCACCGGGCGAGCGCCAAAACGGTCCATCGCCCGCCCCACCAGCGACGCTGTGATCGCACTCGTCAATAATGCCGCGGAGAAGACGCCGAAGACAAAGGCATTGCTCCAGCCCTGCGCGCGAGCGATCTCGGGACCGAGAATGGCGAAGGGGTAATACAGCGTTCCATAGCCGATTGTCATGGACACGCCGATCAGCAATGACAACGGTTCAACAGAGCGGGCGAACCGGCTCACAAGACTGACCGATGCAGCGATCCGGATGCCGCACAGCTCAAATCAGGGAGAAAAATGCGTTTCGCGGAATTTGCCGTTTTTCCAGCACGGCAGGCAAGGCTTAGCAGCTGGATGGCCCGCTGCGCGACAGACTTGACGGTGATGATACAGCGCGGGTTCTGATTGACAGGCTGCCGTTGCTCGACAAGCCGGTGGATCACATCGCGGGTCATATCCAAGGTCAGTTCCCACTCTTCGATTGCCAATCGAAAACCAATGCCGGTGCCCACGCTCAATGGCACACCGCTTCAGGATTGACAACTAACCGGCACAGGTGCCGCAGCATGTCTTGGGTTCAGAACCGCCTCGCGTCCCGGCCAGACCATCTCATTCGCGCAGTCTGGCACCAGGGCTCACGCATTGCCGATCAGAAGTCCTGCGGCAAACACCAGGGCTCCGCCCAAAACCACCTGAAAAATTGCCCGGCTCCAGGGCGTGTCCATCCAATGGTTCTGAATCCAGGCAATGGCCCAGAGCTCGACAAATACAACCGCAATGGCAACACTGGTGGCGACGGTAAAATCAGGAATCAAATAGGGAAGCGCATGTCCAAGACCGCCGATGGCGGTCATGATGCCGGACGCCAGACCGCGCTTGACCGGCGATCCCCGGCCGGAGATCACTCCGTCATCATGGGCGGCTTCTGTGAAGCCCATGGAAATGCCCGCGCCGACAGAGGCTGACAGACCGACCAGAAATGTTGTCCAGGTATCGCCCGTGGCGAATGCGGTCGCGAAGATCGGCGCCAAGGTGGATACCGATCCATCCATCAGGCCTGCCAGTCCCGGCTGGACATAGGTCAGAATGAATTTGCGCCGGTATGTATCGGCTTCTTCAGTCTTGACGTCTTCCGGCGTGTGCTCAAGCCCCAGTCGGCGGGCCAGCGATTCATGGGCCTTTTCGGCCAACGCCAGATCGCCGAGCAATTTTCGCGTGTCTGCATCCTGCGTGCGCTGCGCTGCGGCCAGATAGAAACTGTGCGCCTGGGACTCCATGTCCTCGGCGGTCTGGCGGATCACATCGACAGACTGGTTCTTGACCAGCCAATCCGGCTTGCGTTCGTAGTATCCACGGACATGCTCACGGCGAATAAGCGGGATGCGATCCCCGAAGCGCGCCTTGTGCCGATCAATCAGCCGTGCACGGTGCACGCCCTCTTCTGCCGCCATTTCCTCAAACACCTTGGCCGATTGCGGATAGTCTTCGCGCAAATGATCGGCATAGGCCAGGTAGATGCGTGCGTCATCCTCTTCCGAGGAAATCGCCAGCGCAAGAATTTCCTGTTCGTCCAGGGAGGCAAAGGGGCGACGATTGAAGCCGGTCAAACGGGACAGCATGGATCATTCCTTTTTTAGAACGGTTCTAAGCTAGACAGGCCGACGCTCATTATCAAGCCAGGAAAACAGAAAGTTGAAACATCGTGGGTTGATCCGGCGACGTACTCGGGTCACTTGTGGCCTTATGACCGAAGCACGGGAAATGACCGACACCTTACTCGACCGGCTGGGCCGCTTCCTGGCGCGACGTCTGCATTCCGTCAATCCGGGATACGAACCCTACACCCCGTCGGATCCGGAGACGCTGTCGCGCACGCTTCGACCCGGTGACATTCTGCTGGTGGAGGGCAACCAGAAGATATCGGCTGCCATCAAATACCTCACGCAATCAACCTGGTCGCATGCAGCGCTCTATGTTGGCGACGCGCTCAAGCCGGACGCTGCAGGCGAGGAGCCTTTTCCGCAACTTGTCGAGGTCAATCTGGGCGAAGGCTGTGTCGCGGTACCGCTTTCCAAATACAGCCGCTTCAACACCCGCATCTGCCGGCCGGTCGGGCTTACGCCAGAAGACCGCGACGCGATCGTCGCCTACATGGTCGAGAGGCTCGGCGTTCGATATGATCTGAAAAACATCTTCGACATGCTGCGCTATTTCATCCCCACCCCGCCGGTTCCGGTTCGGTGGCGGCGCCGCATGATCGCTTTCGGATCGGGAGATCCGACCCGCGCCATCTGCTCTTCGATGATTGCTCAGGCGCTCCAGTCGGTTCAGTATCCCATCCTTCCCGAAGTGACGCTGGCACCCGGTCGTCAACGCGCCGATTCGGACTATTCCCGCCGCGAGATCCTGCATATCCGGCATCATTCACTGTTCGCGCCGCGGGATTTCGATCTGTCCCCCTATTTCCGCATCGTCAAACCGACGCTCGAATATGGATTTGACTACAAGCGGCTTGAATGGGGGCCTGCGAAACATCCGGACCCGAGCACTCACCTCGAAGGCCCTGCATCGACAGAGTAACGATCGAAACCCCGCGATTGTGAAGACGAGGGCTTAACAGTGCTGCCCAATCCCGAGAGTTGCCTGATTGCGCATGACCTGCGGCCCACGGCGCCTACTCACCAAGGCGCGACATCATGCAAGCTTAATACGTTATGTTTGATGTTTGACACATCACTGTTGACGCTTTACTTTGCCATCATTCAGCATCGACGCGAGAAAGCCGCTTCATGATCACCGCATCGCAACTGCGCGCCGCCCGGGCGCTTCTCGGCATAGACCAGAAAACGCTTGCCGCGATGGCCGGCGTGTCGCTGCCGACAATCCAGCGGATGGAAGCCAGTGACGGCAATGTCCGCGGTATCATCGACACCCTGACCAAGGTGGCCGAGGCGCTGGACAAGGCCGGGATCGAACTCATCGGGGACAACGCCAGCAGCACCGCAGGCGGCCGCGGGGTCAGGCTAAAGGACCCGGCCTCTCCACCCGGAAAGCCGCTCTGAACATCACTCACGTCGCGACGGCGACCGCCGACAGCCCTGCCGACGATCACGCCGCTGAAATCTGGCAATTTTAGCAATGGGTTTTCGAAATGCGCCAACCAAAGATACTCACCACACTTCAAACCTACAGCTGGCAGATATTTGTCAGCGACTTCTTGGCAGGGGCAACGGTTGCCATGGTTGCGCTGCCGCTGAGTCTCGCCATCGCGATTGCGTCCGGGGCTGATCCGGACAAGGGAATTGTCACGGCAATCGTCGGCGGTTTTCTGATTTCGCTGTTTGGTGGCAGCCGGGTTCAGATCGGTGGCCCGACGGGGGCATTTATCGTCGTTGTTTTCAGTGTGATTGCCCGGCATGGCTATGACGGGCTCGTTCTGGCGACATTTATGGCCGGCGTCATCTTGTTGGTTGGCGGCTATTTCCGGGCCGGAAACCTGATCGCCTTTGTGCCCGAGGCCGTGGTCAACGGCTTTACCATCGGCATCGGAATCATTATCGCCACGAGCCAGCTGAAAGACTTCCTCGGGCTGGTTGTAGACCAGGATCCCGCGGAATTCCTGGAGAAAATTCCGGCGCTGTGGGAGGCGCGGGACAGCTTCAGCGCGGCAACGCTTGCCATTGCACTTGTCACCCTCGTCCTGATTGTGCTTCTGCGGCGCATCGCTCCGCGCTTCCCCGGCCTCATCGTGGCTGTTGGCGTGGGATCCGCGCTTGTGGCCTTCATGGCCTTGCCCGTCGACACGCTGGGCTCACGCTTCGGCGAGCTTCCGAGCAGCATGCCCTGGCCGCAACTGCCGGATTTTTCGCCCGCGCGCATCATCGAGCTGCTTCCCTCTGCCTTTATCATCGCCTTTCTGGCAGGCGTTGAGTCGCTTCTCTCAGCCATGGTCGCCGACAAGATGATCGAAGGGCAACACAGGCCCAATGCCGAATTGACGGCTCAGGGCATTGCCAACATCGGCTCTGCACTTTTTACCGGCCTTCCGGCGACCGGTGCGATTGCGCGCACCGCGACCAACATCAAGGCCGGCGGCAAGACGCCTGTTGCAGGAATTGTCCACGCCGCAGTCATTTTGCTGGTGATGCTGCTTGCCGCGCCACTGGCCAGCTATCTGGCGATGCCGGCGCTAGCAGCCCTTCTCATCGTCACTGCGTGGAACATGACCGAACCCCACAGATGGGGAGAATACGCGCGTGGCAGGAAAAGCGATGTCATGCTTTTGCTGCTGACGCTGGTGCTGACCGTTCTTGTCGATCTGACTGTCGCCATCGGCGCTGGCGTATCAATCGGCCTCGCGCTGCGTCTGAGCCGCCGCAATGCAGTGGAAACCGATTGGTCACCGCCGGACAGGTAAACTGCCGGCCTGACACCTCCAATGAAACGACCCAACCTGCAGCAATCTGGTTGAAACGCACCGGCGAGGTAACCGCCGGGCCGGAGATTCGGCGCTTTCCGTGATTGCCTTTTTCCGCAGGACTGCTAAATCGCGGGATATGACAAACACGCCCCTTTCCCACATTCGCAATTTTTCCATCGTCGCGCATATCGACCACGGCAAATCAACCCTGGCCGATCGGCTGATCCAGACCTGCGGCGGCCTGGCCGAACGCGAGATGAGCAAGCAGGTTCTGGACTCGATGGATATCGAGAAGGAACGGGGCATTACCATCAAGGCGCAGACGGTCCGGCTGCACTATACCGCCAACGACGGCGAGATGTACGTGCTCAACCTGATCGACACTCCGGGCCATGTCGACTTTGCCTATGAAGTGTCGCGCTCGCTCAGAGCCTGCGAAGGTTCGCTGCTGGTGGTGGACGCCTCCCAGGGTGTGGAGGCGCAGACGCTGGCCAATGTTTACGCAGCACTTGATGCCGATCACGAGATTGTGCCGGTGCTCAACAAGATCGACCTGCCAGCAGCCGAGCCGGAGCGGATCAAGGAACAGATCGAAGAGGTGATCGGGCTTGATGCATCGGACGCGGTGATGATTTCGGCCAAATCCGGTATCGGCATTCCCGACGTGCTGGAAGCCATCGTCAAGCGGCTGCCGCCGCCGAAGGGCGGAACCACCAAGGACCCGCTCAAGGCGATGCTGGTCGACAGTTGGTACGACACCTATCTCGGCGTCATCGTGCTGGTGCGCGTCATCGATGGCGAATTGAAGAAAGGCCAGCAGATCCGGCTGATGGGCACCGACGCCCGCTACACGGTGGAGCGGCTCGGTGTGATCACGCCCAAGCTGGTGGCGATGGAAACGCTGGGACCGGGCGAAATCGGCTTTATCACAGCTTCGATCAAGGAGGTTGCCGACACCCGCGTTGGCGATACCATCACCGAAGACAAGCGGCCAACGGCCAATGCCCTGCCCGGCTTCAAGCCGGCGCAACCTGTCGTGTTCTGCGGGTTGTTTCCGGTTGATGCGGCCGATTTCGAGGAATTGCGCGCCGCCATGGGCAAGCTGAGGCTCAACGACGCCTCTTTCTCGTTTGAAATGGAGACTTCGGCAGCCCTCGGCTTCGGTTTCCGTTGCGGCTTCCTCGGGCTTCTGCACCTGGAAATCATCCAGGAACGGCTGGAGCGTGAGTTCAACCTCGATCTGATCGCCACAGCACCTTCGGTGGTCTACCGGATGAACATGACCAACGGCGATGTGCTGGAGCTGCACAATCCGGCCGACATGCCCGATGTCGTCAGGATTTCGAACATCGAAGAGCCGTGGATCAAGGCGACGATCCTGACGCCGGACGAATATCTCGGCGCGATCCTGAAACTGTGCCAGGACCGTCGCGGCGTCCAGACCGACCTGTCCTATGTCGGTAAACGGGCGATGGTGACCTATCAACTGCCGCTCAACGAGGTTGTGTTCGATTTCTACGACCGGCTGAAATCGATCTCCAAGGGCTATGCCAGCTTCGATTACCAGATCACCGGCCATGAGGTAGGCGATCTGGTGCGGATGTCGATCCTGGTCAATGACGAGCCGGTGGATGCGCTGTCGATGCTGGTGCACCGCTCGGCAGCTGAAAAGCGCGGCCGTGTGATGTGCGAAAAGCTCAAGGACCTGATTCCGCGGCACATGTTCAAGATCCCGATCCAGGCCGCTATCGGCGGCAAGGTGGTGGCGCGCGAAACCATCTCGGCCATGCGCAAGGACGTGACCGCGAAGTGCTATGGCGGCGACGCCACCCGCAAGCGCAAGCTTCTCGACAAGCAGAAGGCCGGCAAGAAGAAGATGCGGCAGTTCGGCAAAGTCGACATTCCGCAGGAAGCCTTCATCGAAGCGCTGAAGATCGGCGACTGACGAGCCTGGCGTGACGACTGAGCCGCGGCCGAACGCCCGCGGTTCAGTTGGGCAACGGCAGGGCCGTACGGCGGCTCCGGTGCCATTGCCAGAGAATGTGGCCAATCAATGCGAGGAACACGACACCGCCGCCGATCAAGGTGCGCGGGACCGGCACTTCGCCATGAACAAGCCAGACCCAGACCGGGCCGAAGACCGGCTCCATGGTGGAAATCAATGCTGCCAGCGCTGAGGGAATCAGCCGCGCGCCGGTGACGAACATGGCCATGCCGAGCCCGAGCGTCAGCGCACCAAACAGCACCAGCAACCCCAGATCTGCCGGGCTGACACGCATTCCCGATGAGAGCAAGAAGGCAACCGAGCCACTGGCCATAATGCCGAGACAGGCGGCAGGTGTCATCCGCACGCCCGAATAGCGCCGGGTGATGACGGTGGCGGCAGCAAACACGATGGCGATCAACAACGCCAGACCGTCGCCGATGAAGGAGATGTCGGCGGCAAAGGAATCCGAGACCATGACGGCGATACCGGCTATTACCATCAGGATCGCCGCCCAGGTGACTGCATCCACCGCCTCTCGCAGGAACACCACGCCGAGAAGTGCTGCGATCAGCGGCACGCCGGCCTGCATCAGCAGGATGTTGGCAACGGTGGTGTAGCCCAACGCGACCACAAAGGAGGTGGTGGCCATGGCCACGCAAGCTGCGACGCCGAGCCCCGGCAGACCCATCGAACGGAACAGCCGTACCGTGCCGGACGGACCGTCGCGCCAGAGCATGAAGCCCAGCAGCAGCAGCGAGGCAAAGAAGCCACGCCAGGCGATTATGGTCCACGGATCGGTGACTTCCAGACCACGGGCGATGGCGCCGCCGAAGCTCCAGGCCATGGCTGCGCCAAACACAAGAAACGCACCACGCCGTGTCTCGGTGGCATCCGGTGCAACCGGACGAGGCGCTTTTATCGATGTCTCTGGCGATTGGGTCATGTCGATTACATAACGCGCACGGGCAAGCCTGGAAAAGAGACGGGAGCGACATCGAAAGACGCGGACAGACAGCGAATGAACCGCTCTGACCCTGCTTGCTTCTCTGATGCGCGCCGCGTTCAAGTGCACTCATTTGAACGATGACACACATGCATTAATTCAAAGTGTTACAGTGCCATTTGCGCATCCGAGCAGACCCGCCGCGCTGTCACTCCGGACCTTTGTTACGCCGCACAGGACACCCGATCGCAAAAACCTTGGTGTTCGGCGGATTAAATCGCTCATCAGACACTTACGGTCATTGACAGGAGCGCCCAGACCCCCTAAATCCGCGCCATTGCCCAGATGGCGGAATTGGTAGACGCGCTACGTTCAGGTCGTAGTTCTCGCAAGGGAGTGGAGGTTCGAGTCCTCTTCTGGGCACCATTGTTCCACGATTTCTCTCAAAGAAATCAATGTATTCAAGGCCTTGCGCTCTCTCGGAGTACAGTTTTCCGTACAGCTCGGAGGACAGCGTGAGGCTTTCCGTGGCATTGAAGTACCTCAGGAAAACCAAGGGTGGCATAGGCTACCGCCGTGAAGTTCCTAAAGAGCTTCGGCCCGGCATTGGGTTTTCCACCTTCACACACCCCTAGGGAAAACGGAAGCGGAAGCCGCTCGCAACTGGAGCACTGCCAACGCCGCTCTTGAGACGCTTGTGAAGGAAGCTCGAAGGGCGCTGTCGAAGTCCCCTGCTACCGCTACCCCATTGACGCTCTACAGCGATACCCTCGGCTACCTGAGGGGCCTCAAGTTGAACCCGTGAGAAGTTGGCGTAGAGGAAGCTGATCCAGCCTCAGTGGCGCTAACAACAGGGCGAGAGGCGGCAGCGGAAGCCATCATCGACGCCTCCCCCGTTGGGCACAACGGGACTATTCAGCTCTCTCCTACAGACGAGAGGCGGGTTCGGGCACTGCATAGTGGTATAGGGTCAGCACCGTCTCCGAAGCTGAGCGAAGCTGTGGCGCTGTATCTGACTGAACAACCAGCCCAAGCCACCCTAAAGAACCGGCAACGCATCGGTAGGATTGTGCGACGGCTTGAGGCGGTAGCAGGCAAGGACCCGTTGGTGAGTGAGATAACGCGACAAGACGCCCGTGCCATTCGAGACAAACTGGTGGCGGACGCCAAAGCCCCGGCGACAGTCAAGCGGATGATAGGGTCGGTAAAGGCTATATTGAAGATTGCTAAGCGGGAGTACCAGATAACGAATTGGGACAACCCATTCGATAAGCTCTCAATTCCAAGAGATGGTGCAACAAGGGATAAGCGCAAATCACTTCCCGCAGATGTCCGCGCCGCCGTATTGCAACAGCTCCCGGTGAGGAAGCGACGAGTGCCAATTTTGAGCGCAGCCCTTTAACTTTACGGTGCCGGGGGCAGGCCAGCACCAACGCTCCTTTTTCGGACTTATTCCAGCAAGGGCGATCATTCATGTAAGCGGGATCATCACATTTTTTCGATAGGTGCGACGTTCCACCAGCCTGTCCCACCATGCCTTGAGGTTTGGTAAATCAGGCCGCTCAAACTCCATTGAGTGCCAGCGATAAGCCCCGCAGCCCAGAGGGATGTCCGCGATGCTTAGGCTCTGCCCCAAAATGAAATCGCGGTTGGCGAGGTGCTGATCCAATATTGACCAGAGCCTTGTTGCGTCTGCGATTGCCTTATTGATCTGTTCCTTGTCACGCTTTGAGGCATCGGTCCGGATCAATTGTACGAACAGCACCTTCATCGACGCATTCAGTGTACCAATATACCAGTCCATCCATTGCTCAGCCAACCCCGTCTGCTGCGCAGTGGGTAATACCCAAGTGCCCGTGGCATATTGACGGCAGAGATATCGTACAATCGTGTTGGATTCCCAAAGTATCAAATCGCCATCAATCAAAACAGGAACGCTGCCGTTGGGGTTCATGGCGCGAAATGCGTCGGTATCGTTGCCGCCAAAAGCGCCACCAACATCTTCCCGCGCCACATCGACACCAAGTTCCGCAGCGCACCACATGACCTTTTGTACGTTGACCGAATTATCACGTCCGAGAACTTTGATCATTGTCTTACCCAGACTTTCATAAGGAATATATGGAGGTTTGAACCGTTCAACCAGCAGGGATGTCCGTCGTGTAAACTGGTACGTGGTAGCCTTTTTGAACCGCACCCCGCGCCAGAATACGGCGATACCATGCGCGTACGTTCGGATAATCGGCCAGATTGATCTGGTGCCACTCATGACGCGAAACCCAAGGCCAACTGGCCATATCAGCGATGGAATAGTCGCCGCAGATGTAATCCTGCCCGCCGAGCTGCTGATCGAGCACACGGTAAAGCCGCGCGACTTCAGTCTTGAAACGATCTTCGGCATAAGGTGCTTTGCCGGGATTGTTTTTCACGAAATGATGGGTTTGTCCGGCCATTGGCCCAAGCCCGCCCATTTGCCACATCAACCATTGTGTGACCTCGGCCTTCGCCAGCAGATCATTAGGCAGGAATTTCCCGTGTTTTTCGGCGAGATAGAGAAGAATAGCACCGGACTCGAACAGGGCGATTCCTGTGTCACGGTCAACAATCGCCGGCACCTTGTTGTTGGGATTGATCGCAAGAAATTCTGGCGTGTTCTGTGCGCCTTCATTGATGTCGATGGAATGCACGTTGTAGGGCACTGCGAGTTCTTCCAACAGGATCGAAACCTTGCGGCAATTCGGTGTAGGCCAAGTGTAGAAATCAATCATATTAATGTTTTCCAGATTTGGTCGTGTGACGATTGACTTCCTTCCGCAGTGATACCTGTCTACGTTCACCTGCAGAAATAAGCCCGTTTTTCATGGTTCCGTTGCCTTCAGCGACCACACTCACACGTTCATTCGAACTTTTCCGGCAATAGCGACGCGGGAATGTTTTGATAACAAACGGGCCTCATGAATCGACGGATTGAGAGCGTCCCGACGGACGTCGCGCCGAAATTGGTCGACGCTGGATATGGACCGCCATGCACCATTGAATCGCAGACCTCGACACCCGTCGGGAAGCCATTGGCCAGAACGCGCCCGGCCTTGCGTTCCAACACTGGCATCAACGTTTTCGCAACGCTGATATCCGCTTCATCCATATGCAGCGTGCAGGTCAACTGCCCTTGCAAATTATTGGCAACCTTCACCATTTCAGCGTGGTCCTTAACGCGCACGATGAGGCCGAGCGGTCCGAAAACCTCTTCGCCCAAGTCTTCGTTGGTCAGCCACTCCTGACCTGTCGTTTCGTAAAGATGGGGTTTTGCATGTCGCCTGTCGCATGTCGTTGTCAGTAGCTCTTTGACACCTTCTCCTCCGGAAATCCGGTCGCGCCCGTCGCGGTAGGCTTTTGCAATTCCATCCGTCAGCATCGTTTGTGGGCCAGACCCCTTTAGCGCCTCCGTCGCCGCATTCGCAAAAGCGTCTGCGTCAGGGCCGTCAATTAGGATGGCAATGCCGGGGTTTGTGCAGAACTGTCCGGCACCCATCGTTAATGACCCCGCCCAGCCTGCACCAATTTCGCGGCCTCTGTTTTCAACTGCGGCCGGCAAAAGGAACATCGGATTAACGGACCCAAGTTCGCCAAAGAATGGAATAGGTACGGGGCGTTGAGCACACAGGTCAAACAACGCGCGACCGCCTGCCAATGATCCTGTGAAACCCACAGCGTTAATCAGTGGATGCTGCACGAGCGCGGTTCCAACGTCACGTTTGCCACCCTGTATCAGGGAAAATACGCCCGCATGGATGCCGCATTTTTCGATCGCGGCCTTTATCGCCTCGGCGATGATTTCCCCTGTCCCCGGATGGGCGCTGTGGCCTTTCACGACAACAGGACATCCCGCTGCCAACGCTGATGCCGTATCACCGCCCGCTGTTGAAAACGCGAGCGGGAAATTCGACGCACCAAAGACGGCAACTGGCCCGATCGGGCGTTGGATCATCTTCAAGTCAGGGCGCGGGATCGGCGCGCGGTCTTGTAGTTCTTTGTCATGACGAAGATCAAGGTAATCGTCCGCAAGAATGTGGTTCGCAAACAAACGTAACTGGCCCGTGGTGCGCCCGCGCTCACCCTCAAGTCGCGCTGTCGGTAGTCCGGTTTCCTGACTTCCTATCTCGGTGATCGCCTCGGCCCGTAATTCAATCTCGTCTGCGATCACATTCAAGAACGCGGCCCGTTCCTTGCGGGTTGAATACCCGTAGGACCAAAACGCATCTTCAGCCGCTTTGCACGCTTGATCGACAAGCACAGGCGTTCCGACAGAAAACTCATGGCTCGCGCCATGGGCAGGCTCGGATGTGAATGTCGTGGTTCCGGCTTTCCATTCGCCGGCAATCAGGTGTTTTCCGTGGGGCTCGAATTTCATTTAGGCACTCACTTTTCAGAATTAAGAGTTCTCATACAGGCGCATTGACGTCGCTTGGCCGTTAGCGACCGTTCTTTGCGCGCCACTCTTTGAATTCTTCCAGGCTTTCTTCTTTGGTCGCAGGGTAAAGACCAATGATTGACGCGCCGGCCCGAACTTTGCTCAGGGCAAAATCTTCGAATGCCGTCATTTCAACGGCTTCCTTTGCAACTTCATCTGCCAGATGCGCGGGGATAACGATAACGCTGTCATCATCACCCACCAGAATATCACCTGGGAAAACCGGTGCATCCCCACAGCCGATTGGCACGTTGATGTCGATGGCTTCGTTCGTGGTCAGGTTGGTCGGGCTAGACGGGCGATTGTGGTAAGCGGGCATTTCCAACTCGCCGATGTTCATAGCATCACGAAACCCACCGTCAGTAACCACGCCCGCAGCGCCGCGTACCATCAAGCGTGTAATCAGAATATCCCCCGCCGAGGCAGCATAGGCACATTTGCGGCTATCCATCACCATCACATGACCCGGAGGGCAGATTTCAATCGCATGGCGTTGGGGGTGTTTCGGGTTTCTGAACTCAACTAACTGGTTACGGTCTTCACGGGCTGGCATATAGCGAAGCGTGAACGCCGGACCAACCATATTGCGACCTTTCCGCTTTACCGGATGGACGTCCTGAATGACCTGGTTGCGCAGACCTCGCTTGTAAAGCGCCGTCGCAAGTGTCGCCACCGAAACGTTTTCCAGAAGTTCTTTGGTTTCTGTTGAAAGTGAGAAGTCGGGCATCGTTATTCCTTCGATTATGATTTGTGAATTGCGTTGGCGGGACAGGTCGGTCACACCTTTTGTTCTGCTTTGTTGTGTTTAATTGACGAAAACAAAGACAGGCCGATCAAGGCCGCACCAATCAGGCCCGTGATGACTTCCGGGATGTGGATAAGCGATTGCGCATACATAATCACGGCCAGTGCCAGCACCGAGTAGAACGCGCCATGTTCAAGGTAGCGGAACTCGGAAAGGGTCTTCTGTTCGACCAACATAATCGTCATTGAGCGCACGTAAATTGCACCAATCCCGAGGCCAATCGCGATCAGGAAAAGGTTTTGCGTCAATGCAAACGCGCCGATAACGCCATCAAAAGAAAAGCTTGCATCTAAAACTTCAAGGTACAAAAACGCACCGAAACCGCCCTTTGCAGCCATTGTTTGCGCCTCTTTCTGCGCGTCGAGAAAATGCGCTACCAGTTCAACAGCCAGAAATGTGACAAGGCCACAAACAGCGGCAAACAGGAAAGTTGCGCTTTCTTCGTCGGGAAGAACGGTGGACAAAATCAATGCAGCAAACAAAACAGCGGCAATCTCAAGTCCACGGATGGATGCAAGGCTACGTAGGCGGCGCTCAATGGATCCGATCCAATCCACTTCTTTGGATTGATCCATGAAATACGAGAGCGCGACCATCATGAGGAACGTACCGCCAAACGCGGAGATGCCGACATGCGCGTCATCCATAATGCGCCCGTATTCCTGAGGATCCGTCGCCGCGAGAACAACCGCAGAAATCGGCCCGATTTTTGCTGCGATAACCACGACGGTCAAAGGGAAAATGATCCGCATCCCAAAGACCGCAATCAGAATTCCCCATGTGAGGAATCTTTGCTGCCACTTGGGCGCCATGTCTTTGAGAATATTCGCATTTACAATCGCGTTGTCGAAGCTAAGCGAAATCTCAAGCACGGCCAAGATGCCACCGATCAGCAGGAACGACATTGCCCCTGCGACTGTCCCAGTGGTTTGATAGCCAAGCCAATAGGACAAAGCCAAACCAATAAGCGTGAAGAAAAAGGGCCATCGCAAATAAGTGAAGGTCTGATTCATTTTAACGTCCTGAGTGGCTGGTTGGTAGTACTGACCGGCGTAAGTAGGGGTTGGTTCTGAAAATGTGCGGTGATGTTATCAACGGCCAGCTGCGCCATTGCGCCGCGTGTTGCCTGCGTGCCGCTGGCATGATGCGGGTACAAGACCACATTCGGCAGGCTTGTGAGTGCGGGATTGGGGTTTGGTTCGTTTTGAAAAACGTCCAGTCCGGCGGAATGTAGTTTTCCACTGGTCAGGCAATCGATGAGGACGGTTTCATCCACAACGCTACCGCGCGCGACATTGATAAGCGTTCCGGTGGGCCCCAACTTTATCAGAACATCCCGCCCGACCAAATGATGGGTCTCTTCCCCGCCCGGTACAACGGCGATTAGGATGTCACACCATTCAGCCAGCGATTCAGCGTCGGGAAAATAGGAAAAATCGACGTCCCTTTGCTGCCGCGTGCAGTATCCGATTTCGAGTTTCATCGGTAACAGCCGGGCCGCAATTTCCTGGCCAATCGTGCCGAATCCCAAAATTCCGGCCCGCTTTCCCTTAAGCGTGGACAACAACGGATATGGACCGTCCCGCCCCCATTGTCCGCTGCGCACATATGCATCGCACTGCACCAGATTCCGGCGCGTCGCGAGGAGCAGCATCACAGCGGCATCCGCTACGTCATCCCGAAGGGCCAACGACGAATTCGTGAGGGCAATTCCAGCGCGATCCAACTGCGCAAGATCAATGGCTTCAAACCCCGCAGAGGTACAGGCGGCCAGTTCAAGGTTGGGCATATGTTCCAGTTCGCTCGCCCCAAGGGGCACATGTCCGTTCAAGATAACCGCGCGGCAAGTTTTGCCATTGGATTGCAGAAAAGCGTCGCGATCTTCGGCTAGGTCACACCGTAAAAGATCGAACTGCGCCGCAAGACTGGAGAGCACGGACGGGAAAACCGTCGACATAACCATGACTTGTGGTCCGCTCATGTTATGGCGCCTTGCTGATGTCTTAACGTGGCGCGGCGTTGCGCTTGGATCACAGGATCCGGGCTTAGACTGGCGGCAATCAGGTTGCGCGTATACTCTTCGCGTGGCGCGTCAAATATTTGCTCGACGGAGCCCTGTTCGACAATTTTTCCCCGCTGCATGACGACCACACGATGGGCAAAATCGCGCACCAGCGGCAGGTCATGGGCGATGAAAAGATAGCTCAGCCCCAATTCAGTCTGCAATTTCTTGAGCAACGCGAGCACTTGCGCCTGGATCGATACATCCAGCGCAGAAACCGCTTCGTCACAGACGATCAGTTTGGGTTCCAACGCCAAAGCCCGTGCAATCGCAATGCGTTGCCGTTGCCCACCCGAAAACTGGTGCGGGTGGCGGTTCATGTGTTCTGATTTCAAACCCACCTGTTCCAGCAGCTCGCAGACCCGGGCTTTCCAGTGGCGTTTTTCTAGAATATCGCGATGGATAACAAAAGCTTCCGAGATGACATCGTAAATCGACATGCGCGGGTTAAGCGACTGTGTGGGGTCTTGAAACACCATCTGAATGTCGCGACGTACTTTGAACAGATCTTTAGCGTCCATGCTGACAAGGTCTTGCCCATAAAAAATCGCCTTGCCGCTTGTGGCCTCTTCAAGCCGCAGAATGGTTTTGGCCAAGGTAGATTTTCCGGAACCGGATTCCCCGACAATCGCGACGGATTCCCCGGGCAGAACGTTTAGGCTAGCGTTATCCAACGCGACGAATGGGCCGTAATGTTTGGACAGCCCCGAAATTTCGAGGATCGGCTTAATCGCGCCGTCCAGTTGCTCTTCCATTTCGCCCTCGCCTGGAATCGCGGCGATCAGCTTCTTCGTATAGGGGTGGTGCGGGTTGTGATATACGTCGCTCGCCGTTCCGGTTTCCACGATCTCTCCGGAACTCATCACGACGACACGGTCCGCAACTTCAGCAACGACGCCAAGGTCATGGGTAATCAGCAACAGGCCCATTCCGGTTTCCTGCTGCAGTTCTTCGAGCAAGGCGAGGATCTGTGCTTGCACAGTTACGTCCAACGCAGTTGTAGGTTCATCGGCAATCAAAATGTCGGGCCTTAACGCCAAGGCCATCGCAATCATAATGCGTTGTCGTTGGCCGCCAGAAAACTGGTGCGGATAGGCATCGACTTTGGTTTCCGCGTCAGGAAGGCCCACGCGCTTCAACAACTCGATGGTTTTCGCCCGTGTATCGTCCTTATTCCGACCATGCGCCTTCATCGTTTCGGCAATCTGAAAACCGATCGAATAGACGGGGTTCAAGTGGCTTAACGGATCCTGAAAAATCATTGCGATACGGCAGCCGTTCAACTGCCGTCTTTCCTCGGACGACATCTTGAGAACGTCCCGACCCTCAAAAAGAATTTCACCAGAGGTAATCTCGCCCGGAGGCATGTCGATCAGGTTGAGGATTGCGGAAGCGGAAACCGATTTCCCCGACCCGGACTCGCCCAGAATGGCGAGCGTTTCACCACGCTCCAGATGCCAACTGACATCACGGACCGCGTGCACAGTGCCGTATGACGTATGGAAATCGACAGAAAGGTTTCTGACTTCGAGGAGATGGTTATCCATTTTTCTTACCCACGTTTTCGAGACGCCAGCGTTGCACGGGGTCAAGGGCAGATCGCATCCAGTTCGACACCAGATTCAGTGACATGGTGGTCAATATGATGGCGAGTCCTGGCCAGAACGACAGCCACCAAGCCGTGGTGAGATAGGGCCGCCCCTGCGACACCATCAGGCCCCAGGTGATTTCGGGCGGCTGGATGCCAATTCCCAGAAACGACAGCGCAGATTCCGCAAGCATCACGAAGGCAAAATCCAGCGTTGCGATGGTAATCAAGGTAGGGAACACCACTGGCAGAATATGGCGGAAAATGATCCGTGGCGTGGACGCTCCCATGACCTTGGCAGCCTGCACAAACATCCGTTCGCGCACTTCGAGGGTCTCGGCGCGGGCGGTGCGCAGGTATACGGGAATACGCGTGATCGCCAGAACGATCACAAGGTTGAACACGGAGCTGTCCAACATGAACAGAACAATCACAGCCAGCAAAAGCGACGGGAATGCCATGATAACGTCGGCAAGCCGCATGATGACCTGGCTGAGTGTCTTGGACGTATACCCAGCAATCAAACCCAAACTGGTGCCGATGAACAGCGAAAAGAAAACCGCACCAGCCGCTACGAAAATTGTGTTCTGGGCGGCGACAACTATACGCGCCAGCAAAGGCCGGCCAAGCGCATCCCCACCAAGCCAGAACGGCCAATCCGTGGTGAAATCAAACGGCGGCGCATTGCGGCCACGCAGGTTCTGTTTGGTCGCAAGATCGTCCAGAAAGTACGCGCCGAATAGCGCACAGAGTAGCACGATCAGTAGAAACACGATCGAGAAAAAGGCCAGTTTGTCGTTCCAAAGCATCCGCAAGATTTGCATGTATGGATTGCGTGTCTTTGGACCGTCAGGAACTCTGGGTTCGTTGTGTATATTGTCCACGGATCAGTACCTTATGCGGGGATCGAGGATCGAGTAGAGGATGTCGATCACAAGGTTCATTAGAAAAATCGCCAGCGCCGTTACGATAATCGCGGCCATCACAACCGCAAAATCGCGTTGCAAGATCGAGTCGATCATGAGTTTTCCCACGCCGGGAAACCCGAATATGGTCTCGATCACAACGGCTCCGTTCAGCAGTGCCGCAGCCTGATCTCCGATGACAGTAATGACCGGCAACAAAGCATTCCGAAGCGCGTGGACAAAAATGATTGGCCGGTTCTTGATCCCTTTGGCCCGCGCCGTTTTGACATAGGCCGAACTTAGCGCCGTAATCATCGACCCCCGCACAATCTGCACGATCAGTCCGAAAGGCCGGATGAAAAGAATCGAGACCGGCAAGATCCAGTGTGCAAAGCTGCCGGTACCTGATGTTGGCACCCAACCCAGCGTCACAGAGAAGACAACAATGGCAACGATGGCGATCCAGAAATCAGGTGCACTTGCCCCGACGAGCGAAAAGAAAGTTGCGATGCGGTCAAATGCACCGCCCATATGAAAAGCTGCCAGTGACCCGAGCGTGATGGAAAAGACGATAACCAATGACAGCGTTATTGCTGCAAGTTGCAGGGTCCAACCGAAGCCGCGCAATACGATATCAATCGCGGGTTCCGAACGTCGGATTGAGTCACCAAAGTCGAACCGAACCAAGTCGCCCATGTAGTTGACAAACTGTACGAGCAAGGGGTCGTTCAGGCCGTGGATTTCCCTGAACTGGTTTTTGATTTCTTCCGATGCGTCTAGCGGCAAATACAGGCTCGTTGGGTCACCTGTCAGCCGGCTTAAAAAGAAGACCAACAAGACAAGCCCGACAAAGGAAATACCACTAGCAACTGCACGTTTCGCCAAGAAATTCAGCATTATAGGAGACCTCCACGAAAGAGGCTACAGGCAACCAGCGCTGCCCGTAGCCGCGTTCAGTTTACTTGAACTGAATCTGCGAAAGTTGCAGTTCGCTATTGGTCCGAATTGTCGGTTTGAAGTCCAGACGTTCGTTGACGCGGCTGAAGCCGACCATATGAAACAACATGACATCTGCGATGATGTCCTCATGGAGGTAGGCGAACAAACCGCTCCATTTTGCTCTGCGCTCTTCACCCGTCGTGACCGTTGCTTCTTCAATCATGGCGTCGAGCTCTGGATATGCGAGACCAGAAGTCTGCCCTTCGGAGTGATATTTGAAGTACATCGAAAACACCGGATCGCCGTTGGCATTGTCGTGCATCGCCTGAATAAGTGTTGGACCGCGATTTTCGGGGAGCGGCTTGGCATATCGTTCCAGCCATTCAGCGACTTCAACCATTTCCAGATTCATGTTGAAACCTACGTCCTGATACATGGCGAGCATTGCTTCCATCGTTTCCAGAACGTTGCCAAAGTTGTTGGACCGACCGAGCAGGGTAATTTCCGTATCAACCGGCACACCATCCGCGCGTGCCTCTTCCAGCAGTTCGCGGGCACGGTCTGGGTCATAGGGGTAGGGCTTCAGATCTGGGTTGTACCCGATAGTTGATGGTGGCGTAATGCCTGTTGCCAGCAAAGTGCCGTCTGCAAGGACTGTGCCGATGAATGCTTTGCGATCAATGGCCAGGTTCAAAGCCTCACGGACACGACGATCATTTAGCGGTGGTTGCGCGTGTTCGATGCTCAGGAACAATGTTTCCGAATTCGGGTAGGAATAATCCATTGCCGGATCAGTCGCGTCCTGAAGGGCGATACTTGGGGCAATGTCTGCTTCATTTGCTGCGATCATTGCAGCGCGGACCGCACTGTCTGACCGGAAAACATAGGTCGCAGTCTGAACTGTCGGTTGTTCCCCCCAATAGTTTGGATTGGCTGACAGGGTGATGCGCTGACCGCGTTCGTATTCATCAAATGTGTAAGGTCCGGTACCAATCGGATGGTCAACAAAGCTGTCGAGTGGTGCATCCTGCGGCGTCACCGTCACGAGCGACATCAACAATGGCAAAATCGGCTGGGCCGGATCAGCGGTAACATCAATTGTGTATGCATCGATGATGTTGGAAGTGACTTCAATGCCGCCAAAGACTTTGGCGCCGATTTCACATGCGATATCCGGAGAGGTTACCCGCTTAAGTGTATGCGCGATATCCTCGGCGTCCATCACGGTTCCGTCGCTGAAAGTGACGCCTTGACGCAAATGGAAACGCCATGTGCCATCGCCCATGTCTTCCCAGCTTTCAGCCAGTCGCGGCTGCAGTCCGGTCACTGGGTCTAACTCAGTCACGGTTTCCGAGATGTTCTGAAAAATTACCCGGCCAACGTTAGACTTGGTGGACATGCAAGGCTCGACGAATTCAAGTTCTTCCGACAGAACAATCGTAACGGAATTGTCTTGCGCTTGCGCTTGCACTGCAAACGCGGCCGTCGACACAAGCGCCGTCGCCACAAAAAGGTGCATTCTAGAAATCATTTCATCCTCCATAAAAGATCACGTTATAGCCGGCACCCATGCAAGTTGTTTTGATGACTGCTGACCTCCCACACGCAAGATTGGGAAAAAGCCACGACTTGTAAATTTCAAATTTGGATTGCTATGATACAAAATGTGTATCGCTGAACTGTGAATCGAATTGCATAGGACACGACAATCATGGCCCAGGGTCAGTTCGAATTTTTCCAAATGAGGTGCTTCATTGCTGTCGCGGAAGCGTTGAGTTTTCGACGCGCTGCGGAGCAATTGAACATGACACAACCGCCATTGTCGCGGCAGATCAAAATCCTCGAAGAGCGGGTAAACCTGAAGCTGTTTGAACGTAGCAACAGGCACGTGCGCCTCACGCCTGCCGGTGAAAATTTTTATCAAAGTGCTGTGGATATTATTCAACGATCTGAACATGCTGTACTGAATGCACGTCAGGCTGAACGCGGTGAAACTGGAAGCATTGCCCTTGGCTTCGTACCCTCCGCGGCATTCAAATTCATGCCCCTGATCGCCCAACGGATGGCAGAAGAAATGCCCCAAGTCGCGCTCAGTCCGATCGAAATGATGGGCTATGAAGTATTCGAAGCGCAACGATCCGGTCGCATTGATCTAGGGTTAACTCGAATGGAGAAACCAAGGGACGAAATAGAATGGACGAAGGCCGTCAGCGAGCCGTTCGTTTTGGCCATACCCAAGCAGCATCCACTGGCACAAAAGCCGGATTTATCGATCTCGGACCTCAATGGCGAACCATACATCTCGTTTGCAAAGGATCGAGGCGGGTATCTGAAAGAGACCGTTAGGGCGATGTTCAATGCCTGCAACATCGTGCCCAATACACGGTTAGGGGCAAGTCAGACCCATGCGGTGATCAGCCTTGTAAATCATGGACTGGGTTTTGCGATTGTTCCGAGATCTGCGCAAGTTATTCAGATGGAAAACACGCTATATCGCGATATTGACCTACCCACGCAGTTTCGCTCGGACATGTTTCTTGTCTCACGAAAGGGGAAAAACTCTTTTGTGAATACTCGTACAAAACAACTTATTCTCGATGTTCTTAGCCAATTCCGGGTACCGGACTAAACGCGATAGAATCGTCCAGTCACAAACAGTGAAGCCGACAACATCATTATGCCGCTATTACAGTGACGAACAGCGCGTTCGCCGATGGCAGCAGCGCAGCCATATAGGCAATGTACGTGCCACATCCTGAACATCCATGCGCGGTTCCTGGATCCCGGTCTCACTTTGCATTTGATTGGCCGAAGCATCTTTTTCCTTTCTCTACGCACCGAATGCCGCGCATATTTTTTCAAAGACCTGCCGCACTGCGGGATCGTCCCTGCGTTCGTCGCTCATGACGATGTGATAATCCGCTGTCGCCTCTGGTGGCAGTACAATCGGGCGCATTACTACGTTCTCCAGCCTCAAAAGGCCCAGACCTTCGGGCACCAGCGCCATGCCATGCCCCGCATTAACAAGGGTCAGCATTGAAATCCCCTGCCCCAAATGCTGAATAATATTGGGCCGCACGCCTTTTGCTACGAACATCGGATTCAAAAGTTCATACCCATACCTACCGTAGCCTGGCGAGTACATCAGCAGATCCTGATCATCCAAGTCCTGAATTCTGATGTCTTCACGGGTTGCAAAGGGATGGTCGCAATGGACGGCCAGTCTGTAGGGCTCGCGCAGCAAAAGCTTCTGCTCGCCAGGTAAATTGCTGTCAGGTCGGCGCAGAATTCCGATATCTATCCGCCCGGTCCGCAACCGTTCGACCTGTTCACCGGTCATCATTTCGTTCAACACGATCCGGATTTCTGGCAGTTCTTTGGCCAGTTTTGTCGCAATGATGGGTACGATGGGCACGGCTGCGATTGGGATAAACGCAAGACTAACATTACCGAGATGTCCGCTTGCAACGGAACGGGCGATCACCTTGGCATCCTCGGCACGGCGCAACAAGTCACGTGCTTCGAAGTAGAACCTCTCACCGGCGGCGGTCAGTCGGATCGTGCGTCTTGATCTGTCAAACAGTTGGACACCAAGTTGACGTTCCAATACCTGCACCTGCCGGCTGACAGGTGGTTGGGTCATGTTCAAACGTTCTGCCGCTCTGTGAAAATTCAATTCTGAGGCAACAGCGACGAAACATCGAAGCTGGTGTAGTTCAAACATTGCCTGAAATCCTTGGCTCCGGTTATGCAAACGATATGGCGCATCCTGCCCCCATTTAGCAGTCAGAGGGGGAAAAGACCTCAGGCCACGGGATCGGGGAGTGTGACGCCCGTCTGTTCCGCCGCAGCCACAAGCCCCTGCATGATTTGATCGGTCAAATCGACACCATTCTCCAGCGCCGACCGCCGCCGGATCATTGCGTTTTCGCCAGGCACGCGCACCTTATCCACCCCCGCACGGGGAGGATTGTTCTGGCACAATTTCACCAGATGGTCCGTCGTGCGCGTGAACGCGTCTTTGCCTGCAAACGCACGCGGGTCGAAAACCTGAAGGAACCCCGAGGTGTAGGTGCCTGTCCGTTCTTCATCGCGCCCGGTGCCGGAAAACCCTTGCGTCAACGCTTCGACCATCAGGCCAAGCGCATATCCCTTATGCCCGTGGTCCAGCCCGCCAATCGGCAGCATCGTGCCACCATCCAACAACGCATTGGGATCGTCGCTGGGGTTTCCATCGACATCCATCACCCATTGTCCCGGGAACCGTTTTCCTGCGGCTGCGTATTGAAGCGACTTGTTGCGCGTCGTGATCGAGGCTGAGATGTCCAAAAGGATCGGATCGCCGGATGTTGGAATTCCGGCGGCGATGGGGTTCGGCGTCATGATCCCCACCGTGCCGCCATAGGGCGCAACTCCATCAGACGATAACGTCGAAGACGACAAAACCGCCATCATGCCTTGTCGCGTTGCCTGCACCAGATACACGGCCAGCGCTCCCATGTGGTAGCTGTCCGTAAATGAAACAGTACTACATCCAAACATCCTGGCCCGTTCAATGGCGAGATTCATGGCGCGCTTTGACACCGTGGCACCCGGCAATCTGTGGCACGTCCACGTTGCGCAGGCCGCCATATCTGCCAGCACCTCAATCTCGCCGTTCTTGGCCATTCCACCTGTTTCAAGCGACTTTAGATACATCGGGACAAGCGCGAGACCATGTGTTGCATGACCCATCATATCGGCCTCAATCAAGACCTCGGCGACATCATCGGCTAAATCGTCGCGCAGTCCGGCAGCAATGAACACACTACGAGTAAAGTTCTCCAGCTTCGGTTTGGCGATGCGTATTGTTGGGACTTTGGTCATACGTTTCCTCCTTGATCGCACCAAGTATCAAGAGTTCGCACCTGATCGTCGAGCAATAATCGGTATCAATGGACCCCTCACTGATACCATTAGCGTATCAAAAGAATAACACCTAGCATTGGACACGGGTGCCCACGGAGGAGAGTTTGCAAGGAGACTCGACCGCTAAGGCATCCCCGGCGGACTTGTCCCCTGCCCAAACACGTCTGATCAATGCCCCTTGAGGACCCAAGCATGCACAACGACACCCCCACCACTCAGCAAGGCACGTCTCTTCTCATTCGCCTTCACCCGAAAGACAGTGTGGCGATCGCGCGTATATCGATTTCCGCCGAAACAGACCTCGGGCAAGGGCTCATCGCACAGGACCGGATTCCTGCGGGCCATAAGATTGCACTCGAGGCCATGCCCAAGGGGGCCAATGTCCTGCGTTACGGCGAGGTCATCGGCAGGGCAACGCAAGACATCTCTCGGGGTGGACATGTCCATAGCCATAACCTGGCGATTGATACGCTGGAACGCGAATACGCCTATGCGACCTCGCAGACCCCCCTGACAACGCCGCGATGCGACCGCGAATTTATGGGGTACGTCCGACCGAACGGTGACGTTGGAACCAGAAACTACATCGGCATCCTGACAACAGTGAACTGCTCGGCCCGCGTCGCCCGTGCGATTGCCCGTAAGTTTGAAAAAGATCCTTTCTCGGACCACGATCCGTTGGCGGAGTACCCGAATGTGGATGGCGTCGTTGCGCTGACCCACAAGACCGGCTGTGGCATGTCCGACGAAGGACCGCTGCGGATTCTGCGACGAGTGATCGAGGGCTACGCGACCCACCCGAACATGAGCCATGTGGTCGTGATCGGGCTTGGCTGCGAAGTGAACCAGATCAGCGGTATCTTGCAAGGCAACGAAGCCGTCCGCCGATTGACGATCCAGAAAAGTGGCGGGACCCGAAAGACTGTTGAAAGTGGAATCGAATTTGTCAAAGGCGTACTGGACGAAGCGAATGCAATCCAGCGCCGCACGGTTCCGGCTTCGGCCCTCAAACTGGCCCTGATTTGCGGCGGCTCTGACGGGTATTCCGGAATATCGGCGAACCCCGCCCTCGGCAAGGCCAGCGATCTGATCGTTCAACAGGGTGGCACAGTCATATTATCTGAAACCCCTGAAACTTGGGGCGCGGAACATCTTCTGACACGCCGCGCCACGACCCAGGAGGTCGGCGAAAAGTTGATTGAACGTATCCAGTGGTGGCGCGACTATGCGGATCTGCACGGCGTTTCGTTGGATGCCAACCCATCACCCGGCAACAAAGCCGGAGGGCTGACCACTATCCTTGAGAAGTCTTTGGGGGCACTGGCCAAGGGCGGCGAAACGCGCCTTGCTGAAGTGATCGAATATGCCGAGAAACCGTCGAAGGCAGGCCTGATCTTTATGGATGCGCCGGGCTACGATCCGGTTCAGGTAACGGGCCAAATTGCAGGTGGAGCCAACCTTGTGGCCTTTACAACCGGACGCGGCAGCGTCTCTGGTTCCAAACCGGCACCGACGGTCAAGCTGGCCACGAATACACCTATGTTCCAACACATGATTGAAGACATGGATCTTAACTGCGGCACGATACTGGATGGAACCGAGTCAATAGAACAATGTGGCACGCGCATCTTTGAAACGCTGTTGGCCGTGGCCTCCGGTGAGCGGTCGAAAAGTGAAACACTGGATTTCGGTGATGAAGAATTTGCCCCTTGGACGATAGGTCCCGTTATTTGAAACAAGCCGATTGGGGTCCATCGCATCAGCCATCTCCGGGGGCACCGTGAATCCAGTTTCCACACGCAATAGGCAGGTCTACACAGGCGTTGCGCTCATGATGATCGTTGCCGCGATGACGGCAATCGACGCGGTGATCGTACGGGCAGTGTCGCCAGACGTTCACCCCTTCGTCATCGGTTTCACCCGATCGCTTTTCGGTCTCCTGCTCGTCCTGCCCATGATTTTGTTTCGACCCGGCGTGCTGCGATCCAACTTCCGTTTCCGCCATGTGGTGCGTGCAACGTTGAAACTTGCTTCGCTCGTTGCCTTCTTCGCAGCCTTCGCTCGCGCCCCTTTGGCTGACGTGACCGCCATTGCCTTCACGGCGCCAATCTTTGTCACGATCGGCGCATGGGTGTTTCTCTCCGAACGGCCTCACAAATTCCGGATCATTGCTGCGATCATCGGGTTTTGTGGGGTGCTTCTGGTCCTGAAACCCGGCCAGAGCGCGACAGTGCCGGTTGGGTTAATCTTCGCACTTCTCGGCTCGTTTCTGGCGGCAGTCATTCAGTTGCTTCTGAAACCGATGGTGGGCAGGGACTCAGCGCAGACACTGGTTGTCTGGAACCTTGCGGTAACGGCGCCAATCGCCGCCATCCCGGCCTACTTTTTTTGGTCGATGCCCACCGCTGACCAATGGTTGCTGCTGACCTTGCAGGGTGTGTTGGGGGCCGTCAGCATGGCGCTCGTCACGTACGCCTTTTCGCTTGCCGAGGCGTCGCTCCTGGCACCGATAGAATTTTTGCGCCTGCCGCTCGTCGCCGTCCTGGCCTATCTGATATTCGGCCAAACTGTCGACTGGAGCTCATGGGTAGGCGCCGCCGTCATTTTTGCCGCAACCCTCTTAATGGCAACGAGTGCGCGACGCCCGCAGTCTTAGCCTTCAATGAAAGATGCTGCACGACGTTCAAGCACGGGTGATGTCAGGTTAACTGCAGCTGACAGGGTTCATGTTCATGATGGCCAGATAGCCGTTAAATCTTTCAGCTGCAGTTAACCTGGCATCACCGATTTGATACCTCAATTACCTGTCGTTTTACCCGGTGAGGATACCCATGACTGAGATCAGAAAAACCGCAGATCGATTGCGCAGTGCGCGTTGGTTTGGCCCGGACGATCTGCGCAGCTTTGGCCACCGTTCCCGCATGATGCAGATGGGGCTGGGCCCGGAAGATTGGGAGGGGCGGCCGATTATCGGCATTCTCAACACATGGTCAGAGATGAACCCCTGCCATTTACATTTCCGCGACCGTGCGGAGGATGTGAAAAAGGGGATCGCGCAGGCCGGGGGTCTTGGGCTTGAGATTCCCACCATCTCCATTGATGAGAGTTTCACGAAGCCGACCTCGATGCTTTATCGAAACATGATCGCGATGGAGACCGAGGAAACCATTAGGTCGCATCCGCTTGATGGTGTCGTGCTGATGGGCGGCTGTGATAAATCGACGCCAGGTCTGACGATGGGAGCCATAAGCGCCCGCGTGCCTTTCATTTTCCTGCCGGCGGGCCCGATGCTGCGAGGCAATTACGCAGGCCGCGCGCTTGGCTCCGGATCCGACGCTTGGAAGTTCTGGGATGAACGGCGTGCGGACAAGATTTCGAGCGAAGAATGGGTGGGGGTCGAAGGTGGTATTGCCCGTTCCTATGGGCATTGTATGACCATGGGTACCGCATCGACCATGACAGCGATTGCGGAAGCCATGGGGTTAACTCTGCCCGGAGCATCATCGATTCCCGCAGCCGATGCCGGGCACAAGCGGATGAGTGCGGCCTGTGGGCGACGGATCGTTGATATGGTGTGGGAAGACCTGACGCCGGACAAGATCATCACGCCGGCCGCTGTGAAGAACGCAGCAACGGTGGCAATGGCAACCGGATGCTCCACCAATGCGGTGGTTCACCTGCTGGCGATGGCCCGCCGTGCAGGGGTTGCGCTGGATTTGGACAATCTGGATGCTCTGGGGCGCACGACGCCTTTGATCGCTAATATCCGCCCGTCGGGCAGCGAATACCTGATGGAAGATTTCTATTTAGCAGGTGGGCTGCGGGCTTTGATGGATCAACTGGGCGACAAGTTGGAGCGGAGTGCGATCACTTGCACCGGCAAACCGTTGTCGGAGGGGATAGAAGGTGCCCCGGTTTACAACGATGACGTCATCCGTCCGCTGTCCAACCCGGTCTACCGCGAAGGATCGCTTGCCGTGTTGCGGGGCAACCTGTGCCCCAACGGGGCCGTGATCAAACCCGCCGCCTGTGATCCGAAGTTCCACCGTCATGAGGGACCTGCTTTGGTTTTTGACAGCTATCCAGAGATGAAAGCGGCAATTGATGATGAGACGCTCGACGTCACGCCCGATCACGTATTGGTCTTGCGAAATGCGGGGCCTCAGGGCGGGCCGGGCATGCCTGAATGGGGGATGCTGCCCATCCCCAAGGTGCTGCTCAAAAAGGGGTACCGAGATATGTTGCGCATCTCAGATTCTCGGATGTCAGGCACGTCTTACGGTGCCTGCGTCCTTCACGTCGCACCGGAATCCTTTGTGGGCGGCCCGTTGGCGCTGTTGAAGACGGGAGATTTCGTCCGAATGGATTTGGAAGCCCGCAGTCTTGATATGCTGGTGGATGAAGACGAGATCGCCGCGCGCCGTGCCGCGTGGAAAGCACCCGAACCCCGGTTTCAGCGCGGTTGGGGATACATGTTCCAGCGCCATGTGGGCCAGGCTGATCAAGGGTGTGACTTTGATTACCTCGCGAAAGACTTTGGCCCCGCGGCGGGCGAACCCTATATTTTCTGAAAGGCGGCGCCATGACACATGACCTTGGAAAAGCTTTGCGAGGCATCTCAGGCATTCTCGCGACCGCACCGTAAAGTTAAAGGGCTGCGGTCTAAATTGGCACTCGCCGCTTCCTCTCACGCAGCTTGCAGGCGCGCGATCTCACTCCACATTTGCATGGCTGCGGTTCTCAGTTCACGGTGATGGTGGGACGGGTTATCGTGGCGTGGAATGTGAAAGAGGTTGGCGACCGGGTCATGGTTAGAGACGAAACGCTGGAGATGTCGAGCTGATCTGAAGCCCTTCATGATGCGCTCTCGCCGTCGTGTCGATTCATGTAAATTCTCCGCCCGGTTCTTCGATCCCTTGTGCGGATGGTGTTCGACGCCAGGCATGATGTCGCGTTTGGCCGCGCCGCAGGATCCGGTTTTGTCGGTGATCATCACACGGGGTGCTTGACCCTGTTCGGAAGCTTTCGCATCAGACGTTTGGCTCTCTTGGTATTGCGGCGGCTGTGCACCGGCACATCGAGAACGAAGCCATCCTAATCGACGGCCCGCCACAGCCAGTGCTTCTTGCCGCCTATGGAGATGACGACTTCATCGAGATACCATTTGTCGCCAAGCTTTCCGGCTGAACGCCGCCGGATTTCATTGGCAAAGTGGCGACCGAATTTCTCGGCCCAAAGGCGGACGGTCTGGTGCGAGACAATGATCACCCGCGCCGCCATTAAGTCTTCGACCATCCGCAAGCTGAGCGGGAAACGAAGACAAAGCCAGACGGCATGAGCAATCACTTCAGCTGGGACCCGGTGGCGGCGATAAAGGGGATCACGAACGGTTTGGGTCATGCCGCAATCACAGGCCAATCGCCGCGGGGTTAACGCTACGATGCCGAACAGCCGTTCCGCTACGATTTGCTCTTGCCCGCGCTGCGTGAACCTTCGCGTGTGGCGACCCGCTTTCTGGAACTGCTCGATCCACGGTTCGCAGCGCTGCTTGCCGGCTAAAGTCGCTGCGTTCTGATGGCCCAGGATATCCTGTTTTCCATTGCCATTTTGGACGCCATCTTCCGCGATGCAAGAAGCCGTACCTTTGTGCCGTCATTCGAAATGCAGGTTAGTCCGAATGCACCCAGTTCCGAAGGCCTGTCATTACACCGAGGCCGAGCGCGTCAGGTTGATAGTTTCGATCGTGCCGATTGTCCCCAATCTCAATTCTGCAAACCGGAATCCGTCAGTCTGCCGGCGTGAAGAGTTTCGGGCGCCGATGGGCGTACGAGAGTCGCCGAGGAAGGAACCCGCGGGCCACGGGTGATATGGTTATGGGGATTTCGGTTTTCGGCTGATCTTTGAGCCGACGTGCGTGGACTTTTTGAGAGCCGGATTGGATGCGGACAGGCTGTTTCGCAATGCTTTTGCAGAATTCGCTCGGCTTGGCAAATGCCGAGATACGGCTTTACCGAGATCGATCACTACCATTGAGGCGCGTGGGTCTGGCGAAGAGGGAGTATCTTCGTCTGATGGTGGGCTTATGCCATGCCGGATCATGGTGCGCTCTTCCGGTTCATTGCCGCCTTGTCCGGTGGCCCACGCGGCTGCCGCCAGCATTCGAATACTTCAATGACGATCATGTGTCCGCCACAGCAAGGACATGGCGGGCGGAGGTCAGCCGGTTCGTCCGGTGCGTCGTGATCGGGCGGCGCAGCGACGTTCAGGAGTTCGCGAGCGAGTACGAGATTGGCCTTGCGGGTTTCCGGAATATCCGAGAACATCCAAGAAACCCCGCGAAAGCGGGCTTTTTTTGTTGGCTTTTTCACGGTTTGCGTCCACCACCATCCAGCAGCATGTGATGGCATCCAGAGCTCCAAAGACGAAGCTGCCTCTCATCTGTCCGCTGATAAACGACTGCTTTGCGCCCTCAATTCGGTCATTGTGGGTGGATTTACCTTCTCCTGAAAACAGACCGATGCAGGAATTCTGATGGCCTTGATGCTGGCAAGCTGTTACTGGCATAGGCATCCTTGATGCAACGGAGTGGGTGTGATTTTGTCTGCCAGACTTGAATTCGCTATTGAGATAGCCCAGCGCGCGGGTAAGTTTGCAAAGACCCATTTCGAGGCCTTTGATTCACTCGTCATTGAGAGCAAAGGTCATCAGGATCTGGTTTCCAATGCGGACAAGGACACCGAGACACTCATACGAGTGGCTATTGAAGAGCATTGGCCAGACGACGGAATCGTTGGTGAAGAACACGGCCGGAAACATGGCACCAGTGGTTTTGACTGGGTTGTCGATCCTATTGACGGGACAGCGAATTTCGTCCGCGGCATTCCCCAGTGGTGCGTCGCCATCGCGGTTTCAGAACACGGCGAAGCTGTGATTGGCGTCATCAACGAGCCGTGTTCGGGCGAACTGTTCCATGCGTCCAGGGGCAACGGTGCGTGCTGCAACGGAAAACCGATGCGCGTCTCGCAAGCCTCCGGCATCGGCGACGGATCAGTCGGAACGGGATTTTCCGGCCGGGTTCATGCCGCAAATATCGTCAAAGTGGTTGAACGTATCGTCGACGACGGTGGCGTTTTCTTTCGAAACGCATCGGGCGCACTGATGCTCGCCTATGTGGCCGGCGGGCGTCTGCTTGGGTACGTCGAAGAGCACATGAACAGCTGGGATTGCGTGGCGGGATTGTTGATGATTGAGGAGGCTGGCGGCCACATCGTGCGGCCCGATCCAGCGACGGTTCTGGACAATGGCACGGTGGTGATTGCAGGGGGGACAAGCGTTTTTGCCTCGATCAAGGAAATCGCCGACGACTGCTTCCGGCCCTGATCTCTAATCCTTGATGAGCACCGGCCCGCGACCCGGGAAATCCAGGCCGATCTTGTCGCCTGGTTTAAACGGCGCATCGACATCATTGCAGATGGCGAAAAAGGGGCCGACTTCGGTCTCCGCCACGCATTCGAGATGTTTACCGACATAGGTCACTTTGGTGAGCGTCGCCGGTAGCGTGTTCTTCGTCGACGACTTGACCAGTTCAATCCGGTCGGGACGTATTGCCAGCCGGGCTGGACCGGGGGACCGGCCGCGTGCGGACATGGTCAGGTTGACGGGGCCCAGCCTTACGCTTGCCTCACCGTCCTTGACCATGGTCACTTCGCATTCGAGCAGGTTTGCCTCTCCGATGAAGTCGGCTACGAAGGCATTTGCCGGTGCGTCATAGAGATCGCGTGGCGTACCCTCCTGGGCAACCACGGCATTGTTCATCACGATGATACGGTCGGAAACGGCAAGCGCCTCTTCCTGGTCATGAGTGACGTAGACCACAGTCAAACCAAGCTTGACCTGGAGGTCGCGAATGTCCTCACGAACCTGCCTGCGCAATTTGGCATCAAGATTTGAGAGCGGCTCGTCGAAAAGCAGCACTTGTGGTTCCAGCACCAGTGCCCGCGCAACGGCAACACGCTGTTGTTGGCCGCCTGAAAGCTGGCTTGGCAGGCGTGCGCCGTAGTCCTGCAGACCGACAAGCGACAGCCCGGCCATGCCGCGCTCACCGATTTCCTTCTTGGGGAAACCGGAGAATTTCAATCCGTATTCCACGTTTTCGCGAACAGTCATGTGCGGGAAAAGCGCATAGGACTGGAAAACCATTGAAACATCACGCTCGGTTGCAGGCAATGTGGTCACATCAATGCCGCCGATGACAATGTTGCCGGATGTCACAAATTCCAGCCCTGCGATCATGCGCAGGGTTGTAGTCTTGCCACAGCCGGAAGGCCCCAACAGGGTGACCAGTTTGCCTCGTTCCACAAGGATCGACACATTGTCTACAGCCGCCAGTTTGGAGCCCGGGTAAACCTTGGTGACACCGCGGAACTCCACCGATGCCGCATTGCTCTTGATCACGCTCACTATCCGCCCCCTGCGACTTGTATCTGCCGGGCCGAGCCGGCCTGTCCGCGCCGTCCGATATTGCGGCGGCCGACGATCATTTGCATAAATCCGATCACCGCCAGCATGACGAAGATCAGCGCGGTCGCGTAGGCGATGGCGATGCCGTATTCGTTGTTTTCGACGCGGCCGATGATGTAGCTCGTAGACAGGTCATAGCGGGCGCTGACAAGGAAGATCACTGCGCTGATTGCGGTCATGGCGCGCACGAAGGAATAGACGAGTGCCGCGAGAATGGCCGGTCGAAGCAGCGGCAGGATGATGCGAATGAAGGTTTGAAACGAGTTGGCGCCGAGTGTCAGCGAGGATTCATCCAGACTCTTGTCCAACTGGGACATGGAGGCGACGCCGGCGCGGACACCCACCGGCATGTTGCGAAAGATGAAGGACAGAATGAGGATGATTGCAGTTCCTGTGATTTCGATCGGCGGCACATTGAACGCGATGACATAGGACACGCCGATCACTGTTCCGGGTATGGCGAATGACAGCATCGTTCCGAATTCGAAGGCGGCTTTGCCGGAAAAACGCTGGCGCACCAGCAGATAGGCGGTCAGCAGACCTATGAGCGCGGTCGGCAGGGCTGACACAAGTGCGATCCAGAGAGTTGTGAAAAACGAGTCCCACGCTGAGCCATTCCAGTGAAGGCCGAATTCATTCCAGCCGACCGAGAAGGCCTGGATGTAATGGTCGAAAGTCAGCGAGTAATCGACCCCCCACAACTTGACGAAGCTGGCATAAAGGATCGTCACATAAACAAGGATCGTCAGCGACAGCCAGAATGCTGCAATGGATCCGATTGAAAGCGTGAAGGCGCTTGGTAACGGCGGATGAACACCCGCATCACCTTTGCCCGCGACTGTCGTATAGGATTTTTTGCCGAGCCAGAAGCGTTGCGCATAGAAGGCCGTTAGGGTGAACACCAGCAGGACAATAGCCAATACCGCCGCCTGCGCTTGATCATATTGCGCGCCGACAATGGCAAAGAAGATCTCGGTCGACAGCACATCGAAATTCCCGCCCAGCACCAGCGGATTACCAAAGTCGGCCATGCTCTCGATGAAGCCCAGCAGGAAGGCATTGGCGAGCCCAGGCCGCATCAACGGAAGTGAAACTGTCCAGAAGGTCTGCCAGCGGTTGGCGCGAAGTGTCTGCGCGGCTTCTTCCATTGACGGGCTGACCCCTTCGACTACCCCGATCAGCACGAGGAAAGCGATGGGAGTAAATGCCAGAGTCTGTGCAATCAGAAGACCTGGCAGACCGTATACCCAGCGTGTCGGCTGGATGTCGAACAGCCATGCCCAGCCTTGAGTGAACACCCCGGACAGACCGAACAGCAAGATGATTGCGAGACCAATCACGAACGGCGGCGTAATCACCGGTAGCACAGTCAGGATGCGGAGAATTTTCTGAAAACGGGCATCTGTCCGTGTGGCGATAAGCGCGAATACGAGGCCTAACAAAGTCGTAACGACGCCGACGATTACCGCCAGAAACAACGAATTCCAAGCAACACCACACCGCGATCCGCCGGTTATGCAACCCAGTCCCCAAATGCGTAAAGACAGGAATTTGCCCGCAAAGGAGTATAGCGAGTAGCCGCCATCTTCAGTGACCAGCGCGCTGCCGAGCAGCTTGAGAATGGGCAAGAGGATAAACAATGCGACCAACCCGACGATGAGGCCAATCGAACTGACAACGAAGACATCTCCGCCGATAGCACCGCGTGCGGCGATACCAAGTGTGAGCAGAAACAGGAAAGCACCTCCGACAAGCGCGGCCCCCCAGCCCATGCCGAATTGCCGGTCAGGCAACTTGCCGAACATGTCATTGAGAAATGCAGCGTTCCAACCACGAAGGCTGATGCCATAGCCTTGCGCAAAGAACCAGGCGAGGCCTGCCAGCCCTACCGCGATCAGCACATTGCCGAAGACCGGATCATTCTTCGGTTTGCCCCAGAGCGCCAGTGGCAAGACCAGCAAGAAGCCAAGTGGGGCCAACCACATCTTCTGGCCTTGCAGGACGAGAAACAGAGCCGGGGCTACGTCGCTGTCGAAAGGGTAACCCTCAGACAGCCAGGAAAACGAGAACAGGCCGTCATCGAGCATGTACCAGGGCAGAAGCACAAAGCCAGCCAACCCCACCGTCATCCAGATGATGATGGTGGGGTGGAGTACAGGCTGTTGCCGGACTTGCCGCACGGTTATTGCGGCAGCGTCGAGACCTCTTCATCCCACTTCTGTAACAGGCGCTTGCGCTCGTCAGAGGACCCATATTTCTTGAAGTCGTAGTCGATCAGCTTGATCGTCGACAGATCGGGAGACAACGGGGACTGCACGGCATCCTTGTTGGACGGCACCTGGAACGAGTTGACGTCCTTGGCGCGTGACTGCACATCGGCGGTCAGAGCCCAGTCGTAAAACTTCTGCGCCGATTCCGGATTGCGGGCATCGGCGATGATCGACATGGAACCGATTTCGTAACCGGTGCCCTCGCAGGGTGCGACAGTCACGATCGGGAAGCCGCTGGCTCCCTGCGCCACGGCATCATGCATGAAGACAATGCCGATCATGTTTTCGCCCAGACCGGCAGCCTTGATCGGTGCCGATCCCGATTTGGTGTACTGGTTGATGTTCTTGTGCAGATCTTTCATGTACTGGAAACCATCGTCTTCGCCGAACAACTGCACCATGGTTGCCAACGTGGTGTAGGCGGTGCCTGACGAATTGGGATTGGCCATCTGGACCTGCCCCTTATATTCCGGCTTGGTCAGATCTTTCCAGCAGGCCGGGGCTGGCAAGCCGGCTTTTTCCAGCAAATCCTTGTTGTAACCGAATCCGAGCGCCCCGGAGTAAATACCGATTGTCTTGTTGCCAGACGCTTCCGCCTGCCGGATCGCCCAGTCATTGAGCTGTTCGCGCATCGGCGACATGTACTCTGCGGTCAAGTTCTCTTCGGCAGCCTGCAAATGCGGGTCGCCGGTTCCTCCCCACCAGACGTCGCCTTTCGGGTTGGCCGCTTCGGCCTTGACCTGGGCAAATGTCTCGCCGGAACTCTTGCGGGTCATGTCGACCTTTATACCGGTTTCCTCCTCGAAACCGCGGGCCATCAGTTGGCACCAAGCCTCGTCAGCCGAACAATAAAGCGTCAGGTTATCAGCCGATGCAACGGCTGTGCCGGCCAGCATAAAAGCGGTGAGTGTCGCGGTACCCAAAAGTTGTTTCATCATAATATCCTCCCCTTGAGCCTGAATGAGCAGGCCGTATGGGAGGTTAAGTCAGATTTGTGACAATGCAAATCCTTAAAAAACCAAGACTTGTTGTGCGCTGCGGCAATTACCAACGCAAAACGCTTTTGTACACCCCACTTGGATTGAACTCCCGGTCCTGCGCAATCGCCTCCGGCATCACTCGAATAAAGTGCCTGTGGCCACGGCGGAACTGCCTGGAGCAAACAACCGGACGTCCTCCAGGGTCTGATTAAATGTCCGCCTAGGCCAGTGCCGGTTCCGCACGCCTGACACGGAACCCTGGCAGACCCCATTGGGTAACATCGGGGCGATTGCAACTGCGTATATGACGGCTTCGGCGGCGAGTGGATTATGAATATCTGTCTTGCGTCCGAAAGCCTTGCTCTTTCCGTTGGCTATTGAGGCAACAGCGCCTCCGGTATGTCCTGATAACAAACAGGCCGCAGGAACCTGCGGATTGACAATGTACCAACCGAGGTAGCACCGAAGTTGGTGCTCGCAGGATAGGGACCACCGTGAACCATCGCGTCGCTGACTTCGACGCCGGTGGGGTAGCTGTTGGCCAGAAGCCGGCCGGCCTTGCGTTCGAGGACAGGTAGAAGTTTTCCAGCCAGACCCATGTCGGCGTTTTCAACATGCAGCGTGCAGGTCAGCTGTCCCTGAAGGCTGTGTGCAAGGCGGATCATCTCTTCCTCGTCGGCAACCCGAACGATCACACCCAGCGGGCCAAAAACTTCTTCGCCAAGGGTCTCGTTCGCCATCCAGTCCTTGCCGCTCACGGTATAAAGGTATGGCGTTGCAGACCGCAGGTCGCACATCGTTGTCAGCACCTCACGCACTCCGGTGCCGGCTGCCACACGGTCGCGCCCCCGTCGATAGGCCGCAGCAATTCCGTCGGTCAGCATGGTCTGCGGACCAACCTTCTCCAGCGCCTCGAATGAGGCAGCAGCGAAGGCATCAGCTTCGGAATTGTCGATCACGACGCAAATGCCGGGATTGGTGCAGAACTGGCCGGCACCCATGGTCAGTGATGCGGCCCAGCCTTCGCCGAGTGCCTCGGCACGCGCCCTCAGCGCCCCCGGCAGCAGGAACATCGGATTGATGCTGCCCAGTTCGCCAAAGAACGGAATCGGTTCGGGGCGCGCCGCGCAGAGATCAAACAGCGCCCGGCCGCCGCCGAGCGATCCGGTAAAGCCGACAGCCCGGATCAGCGGATGCTGGACCAGCGCTTGCCCTACTTCGCGCGTGTTGCCTTGGACCAGGCTGAAGACACCGGGATGGATGCCGCATCTGCTTATCGCTGCGTGGATCGCTTCAGCGACGATCTCGCCGGTCCCGGGATGTGCGTTGTGGCCCTTGACCACGACAGGGCAGCCCGCGGCCAGCGCAGCGGCTGTGTCACCTCCCGCTGTGGAGAAGGCCAGCGGAAAATTTGATGCGCCGAATACTGCGACAGGACCGATCGGGCGCTGCACCACCTTCAGGTCCGGACGCGGCATCGGCTTGCGCTCTGGCAAGGCCGGATCATGACGCTGATCGAGGTAGTCGCCCCTCATGATATGGGTTGCAAAAAGCCTCAGCTGTCCAACCGTGCGCCCGCGTTCACCCTCCATCCGCCCGGCCGGCAAGCCGGTTTCCTGCGTGCCTATCTCGGTGATCTCTTCGCCGCGCGCCTCGATCTCATCTGCAATTGCGTTCAGGAACTCCGCGCGCTCGCTACGCGCAGTGTAACCGTAGGACCAGAAGGCGTCTTCCGCCGCCATGCAGGCGCGGTCAACCAGCCCTGGGGTGCCGACGTTGAAGTCGTGCGCCGGACCATCGGCGGGCTCCGAGCGGAAGGTTGTATCGCCTGCAATCCAGTTGCCGGCGATCAAGTGCTTTCCGTGAGGCGTGAATGACATGTATTTTCCAATCTTGTCTGGCTTGCAGCGCGGCGCACCAGACCGGGTCCAGGCGACGCGTTTCAAAACACCGCCCGGTTAACAGGACGATGCTCTGACGCTTTGGTGCTGAATGTCGTCAGGGCAATAGCGCTGGACACTTCTGCGCGACCTGGATCAACGGCCCCAGTTCAGCACGATGGGTTCCAGCGGTTGCAGCAGGTCGATCATCCGCTGACGAATTACCGGATGAAGCGGCGGTATCGGATGTCTGCAAAACTCAGACCGGATCACGCCGCCTTCGACCATCGCCGCTTTGCAGGATTGCCATCCGCATTGCCGGTTTTCATGGTTGATTGCCATTGCCACGCGCGCATAGGAGGCGGTTGCGCCCTCCATGTCGCCGGCGTGGTGCTTTTCGATGACAGGCTTGATTTGGTCGACAATCATGCCGCTGGTCATCGATCCCGTCGCGCCCGCATCCAGATCGGCCAGCAGAGTGATGCCTTCCTCGCCGTCGAACGGTCCTTCGATGGCGTCGCCACCCTCGGCGATCAGCGCGCGCAGCTTGTTGGCGGCCTTTGGGCATTCGATCTTGAACAAGCGTACTTCTCCGATTTCGCGGGCCATCCGCACTAACAGCGAGACTGGCAGATCGACGCCCGAGAGCGGCGCGTCCTGCACCATGATCGGGATGCCCACCTCGCCGACCATCCGAAACTGCTCGAAGGTCTGCTCGGGAGTCCCCTTCAAAAGCGCGCCGTGATAAGGCGGCATCATCATGACCATGCTGGCGCCGAGCGATTTGGCAAAGCGGGCCCGCTCGACCGCAATCTGCGTTGCGTAATGACTGATCGTCACAATCACCGGCACGCGACCGGCCACATGTTCGAGGCTGAAACGAGTGAGAATTGCCCGCTCTTCGTCCGTAATCAGGAATTGCTCGGAAAAGTTCGCCAGGATGCAGATGCCATCCGCACCCTGGTCGATCAGGCAATCCACAACACGCTTCATCCCGTCGAGGTCGAGCGTGCCATCGTCGTGAAACGGTGTCGGGGCAACCGGCCAGATACCGGAATAGCGTGTCATTCCACGATCTCGAAATTAGAAAGATGCTTGTCGCTGATCGTGATTCCCAGTCCGGGCTTGTCGTCATCGAGTTGCAGGAACCCGTCGACGGCTTCGGGATCGCCCTCAAAGATATAGTAGAACAGCTCATTGCCGACCTCGACATCGAAGACGGGGAAATACTCGCTGATCGGGCAGTTCGTATTGGCCATTGTCAGATGATAGTTGTGGACCTGACCGGCATGCGGGATGACAGGAATCTGCGCCGCCTCGGCGATGGCATTGATTTTCTGGGCTGCGGTTATGCCGCCTACCCGGTTGGTATCGTACTGCAGAACGCTGACGGCCTTCTTGTCGATCAGGTCCTTGCAGCCGATCACGCTGAATTCGTGCTCGCCGCCGGAAATCGGCACGATGTTCATGGCGTTGAGTTCTGCATAGCCCTCGACATCATCGGCGATAACCGGCTCTTCCAGCCAGCGCGGTTCGTATTTCGCCAGTTTCGGCAGCATCCGCTTGGTGTAATCCAGGTTCCAGCCCATGTAGCATTCGAGCATCAGGTCATTGTCGTAACCGATGACCTCGCGCAGTGCTTCCACGCGTTTGAGGTTCTCGCGCATTCCCGCCATGCCGTCCTTGGGGCCGTAACCGAAACGCGACTTGTAGCCGGTGTAGCCGTTCTTCATGGCTTCCTCGGCCTCGGCCTGCATGCTTTCAACCGGACCCGCATAGAGCTTGGAGTAGTAGACCGGGATCTTTTCCTTGGTCCTGCCGCCCAGCAGCTTGAACACGGGCTTGCCCACCAGCTTGCCCATCAGGTCCCAGATGGCGATGTCGATGGCGGATATCGCCGTCATGCCGATACCCTTGCGGCCCCAAGCATGGGTGCGACGGTACATTTTCTCCCAGATATAGGCGTAGTCGAACGGATCCTCCCCGATCACCAGCGGGGCATACCAGTCGTCGATGGCCGTCTTGACCACTGTCGGCGCCAGCGCTGCATTGCCGATACCGATGGTTCCGTCTTCGGTTTCGATCTCGCAGGTCAGCCACTGGTAAAAGCGGAACGACGCCATGGCGTCGCCCTTCGCCCACAGTGCATCCGACGCGTTGGTGCAGAAATTGCCGGTGGGCGGAACCGTCGGGCCGGTCCAGTTCCAGACGCGTGTGCGCACAGATATGATTCTGGTCATGTGAGTTTCCTTGTCAGGCTGCCGCGCGGCTTGCGCGATGATTTCGGGCCATGCGAACGAGCAGATTGAAGGCCTGGAGCGTCGCGCCAACGTTGGCCTTGTTCTGGCCGGCGATGTCGAAAGCAGTGCCGTGGGCGGGGGTAGCAATGGGAATTGGCAGACCACCGGCCACGGTCACACCGCGGTCGAACCCCATCAGCTTGATGGCGATCTGCCCTTGGTCGTGATACATTGTGACGACGGCGTCGACCTCACCCCGCTTCGCCTTGAGAAAGATCGTGTCCGATGGCCAGGGGCCCGTTACGTGCTTCTGCTGCGCCTGCGCGGCCCTTATGACGGGTTGAAGGATGTCGATCTCTTCGCGACCGAACTTGCCATTGTCGCCCGCGTGGGGATTGAGCGCGGCCACAGCAATATGCGGCCGGTCCTTGCCGGCGCGCCGAAAGGTGTCCTCGGCAAGCCCGATTGCCTTTTCCACCGCTTCGGGTGTGATCCGTTCGGCGACATCGCGCAGGCCAATATGGCTGGTGACACGGGTGGTCATCAGATCGTCCAGAACGTTGATCTCGCTGTGATAGCCCTGGAAACCGATGTGACGGGCTATGTAGCGGTGTTCATCCTCGGCGTTCAGGCCTGCGCTGGTCAGAGCCGCCTTGTTGAACGGCCCGAACAGGATGCCGTCCACCTTGCCCGCCATTGCCAGATCCAGCGCCTTGTCCAGGCAGCGCAGGCTGGACTCGCCGCTTGCTACGGTGACACCCGCGATTTTCACGTCCTCCGGCGCAATCGTCTGCATCGAGAGCCAGGCCAACCCCTGTTGCGTGTCGATCTCCGCTTCGTCGATCTGCACCAGATCGATTGTCAGCGCGGCCTGCTGCGCACCCTGCTGCCAGACGTGCTGGTCGCCGATCAGCACGATATCGGCGGCGTCTTTGACGCCCTGCTGATCCAGCAACTTGGCGATCAATTCCGGCCCGATTCCGGATGGATCTCCGGGAATGATGGCGATACGTGGTTTCTGGTCGGTCATTGGATGATCCCGGTGAGAGCGAGGGATACCTGCGGCACGTAAGTGACGAGCAAGAGAATGAAGGCGAGCACGCCGATGAACGGCAGGTTCGTGCGAGATGTCTCCCAAATCCCCGACTTGGCAATCGAGCACGATGTGATCAGAACCGATGCCACCGGCGGCGTCTGCTGGCCAATGGCGAGGTTGAGCGTCACCATGATCCCGAAATGGACGGGATCGATCCCGACAGCATTGACCAGCGGCATCACGACCGGCACGACCAGGATGATTGCTGCGGCACCGTGCAGGAACATGCCCAGCACCAGAAGCAGGAGATTGAGAAGCGCCAGTACGATCAGCGGGTTTGTCGTCAGCTCGGTGATCTCTTGAGCCAACTGCTGCGGGACTTGTGCCTGGGTCAGGAACAACCCCAGCGCAGCCGATGTTGCAACGAGCAGCATCACGACACCGGTCTGACTGACCCCTTCGAGCATCACCTTGCGCAGCCGCGAGACATCAAGGTCACGGTAGATGAAGATGCCGATGATCAATGCTGCGAGAACCGCCAGTCCTGCGCCTTCTGTTGCAGTCACGACACCGGTGAAGATACCGCCAAGGATGATAACCGGCATCAGCAAGGCCCAGATGGCCTCCTTGAACGACCGCCAGACATGGCACAGGTCAAAGCCGTCGGCACGCGGCAGGTCATAACGAACCGCCATCACATAGGTGACCGCCATCAGCAGGACACCGCCCAAAACACCCGGCACGATACCTGCCACAAATAGCTTGAGCACTGAAGTTTCCGCAATGGCGCCGTACAGGATCATCGGGATCGACGGAGGAATGATGATGGCCAACGAAGCTGACGACGACGTGATCGCCGCGGCAAGCGTGCTGGAATAGCCGCGCTTCTTCATCGCGGGGATAAGGACGGTGCCCGTGGCCGCGACATCCGCGACTGCCGAGCCGGAAATCTCGGCAAAGACCATCGAGACTCCGATATTCACCATCCCAAGGCCGCCGCGCACGAAGCCAATCAGCGAGGTCACAAAGTTGATCAGCCTGACCGAAATGCCCGTGGTGTTCATCAGGTTGCCAGCCAGAATGAACAGCGGAATTGCGATCAGCGGGAATGAGGTCGCCCCGGAATAAAGCGCGATGGCCATGTCGTACAGGGTCGCTCCGCCCGGAGTCAGGACAAGGCCGCCGACGGCGACGATCCCGATGGCGACGGCGATCGGTACGTTGATCAGGATGAGGCCGATCAAGGCAACTGTGGTGGCAAGAAGGATCATTTGGATTGGCCCTTTCGTGACGCGGTCGCGTTCTCGCGTTCGGCGTCGGCAATGGCCTGCTCGATTTCGGCGTGCTCCGTGTCGACCCCTGCCGCGGCGTTTCTGAGGGCGCGCGGCATCGTCAGAAAGGTTCCGATGATCATCAGCATGGCGGATAACGGTATGATCGACTGGACGATGTCGAGCGTCATCCATCGAATGGACAGCAGGGAATCCCACTTGGCGGCAACAAGCACCGCGTTGCCGTACCACGCGACAACGGCGAAGAAGCCGATCACCAGGAATTCGGAAACCAGGGCGAGTGCCATCGCGGCATGCTTTGGTAGCGCCGTGACAATGCCACCGAAGCTCATGTGCTGGCGAAGAAACAGCGCGTAGGTCGCACCGAAATAGGTGAGCCAGGCGAGAAGTACGCTGGCGATCTCGTCGTACCAGGACGGCGACGAGCCGAGATAGCGCATCGTGGTCGAATAGATAACCGACAGCGCCAGTGCGATCAGCAGCGCAAGGCAAATCGTCTCGATCACCCACAGGAGCGCTTTTTCAAACTTTGCGACCATTAAAGAAGTGTCCTCCCCAAGAAGGGAGCCGGCCGAAAAATCCGGCCGGCTCCACACCATCACGTATTAGTTGGCGAGAGCCTGCGCGCGGCTTACCAGCGCGTCACCGCCCTCTACCTGACTTGCGAAGGCAGCGTAGACCGGTCCAGAAGCATCGATGAATGCCTGCTTGTCCGCCTGGTTGACTTCGACGCCGGCGGCTTTGACCTTGTCGACGAGTTCGTTGTCGGCGGCTTCACCCTGTGCAAACGACCAGTCCTGGACCGAGGCGGAGACAGTCGACACAGCTGCCTTCACGTCATCCGGCAAGCCGTCCCAGGTGCCCAGTCCTGTTGTCAGGTACGTCGGCGAATAGACGTGCCCGGTCAGGCTAAGGTATTTCTGCACTTCCTGAAAATTCGCTCCGGTGATGTTGGTAAGCGGATTTTCCTGGCCGTCCATCGTCCCGGTCTGAAGTGCCACGAACACCTCAGAAAACGCCATCGGTGTAGGGTTTGCGCCCCACTCCTTGAACATCGACACACGCCATTCGGATGACGGTGTGCGGATTTTCAGTCCCTTGAGATCGGCGGGCGTATTGATGGGGCGAGTGTTGTTGGTGATCTGACGGAACCCGTTCTCCCAGGTCGACAGGACCTTCAATCCAGCCTCTTCCGCTTTCGGCGCCAGCTCACTCTGAACGATGTCGGCGTCGATTGCTTTGAGATGCGCGCGGTCCTTGACGAGGAACGGCATATCAAAGAGCGCAAACTCGGGCGCAACATTGGTCATTATCGATGAGATCAGAGTGAACTGAACCGTGCCAAGGCGAAGCTTCTGCATCAATTCCTTTTCGTCACCAAGCTGACCGTCGGCATAGAATTCGACAGTGTGCGCATCGCCCAGTTCCGCACCAAGATCCTCGGCGAACTTGGCTGCACTGCGACCTTGGAGGCTGTTGGACGCTGCACCAACGGCGACGATGTAGGTGTCAGCCAGTGCCGGCGCTGCCGTCACTGACATCGCGCAGATCATCAGTCCGGCGGAAATGCCGTTTCGAAGGGTGTTCATTGGGTGGTCTCCTCTCCCGCGTGATAAATCATGCATACTCGCACAATGTATTTTGTATACATGATGAAAGTATGGACTAGCAAGGCGTTTATGGATATTTTATTTCAACCGTGGTCCCTCCACACTAAACGTTGAAAAATTAAAGGCTTAGAGATGAAGTCCGCCATTGCCATTACGAATCGATCGCTGCACGATCAGGTGGCCAGCCGTATTCGAGATCTCATCATTGAGGGCACACTGGAGCCCGGCAGCCGGATCGACGAGGCACATCTCATCGAAGAGCTGGGTGTATCGCGCACCCCGTTCCGCGAGGCGCTCCGGACGCTCGCCGCCGAGGGTTTGGTGATTGTGCGCCCTTCCAAAGGAAGCATAGTTCGCAAGCTCACCCGGGACCAAGTTTTCTCCATGCTCGAAGTTCTCGGAAATCTTGAGAAACTGGGCGGCGAGCTGGCCTGCGAACGCGCCAGCGACGAAGAGATAGAAGCACTCATTGATCTTCACAAGCACATGATGGATTGCTACCGCATGCGAGACCGGATGCCTTATTACAAGATGAACCAGGAATTTCACTCGCGGCTAGCGGAATTGTCGAAGAACGAGACCCTGCAGGAAACGCAGGCGAACATTCAGGCCCGGCTGAAGCGTATCCGCTACATCGGCAATCAAGAACCTGACTCCTGGGCAGGCGCCGTGGCCGATCATGAGGAAATGGTGCGCGCGCTGAAGAACAGGGATGGCATGGCTCTCGGGGAAGCTATGGCGAACCACCTCAAGAAGACCTGGGACCGCGTAAAGGACAGCATTTAGTCACGCGATCGGAAAAAACCGCAACGTGTTGCGAACGAACGAAATCGGCAGAGCTCGCGTCCCGTGCGATCCGGCAGCATGTGATGGCATCCAGAGAATGTGTTGGTATTCTGGCCCCATGCCAGCACAGCCCACCAGGACACAGACCGATCTGCGGAACGAATTCCACCTTCAAGACTGTATACAGCAAGATAAAATCGCGACGCGTGACCTGCTCACGATTGGAAGACTATCTCAGCGCGCAGAAAGGATCATCTCAGCGGCCTTTTCAGCAATCATGATCACCGGAGAGGCGGTATTGCCCGAGACGATTTTCGGCATCACCGAGGCATCTACGATTCTCAAATTATCCACACCGTGCACCCGCAACTGCGCGTCGACCACGGCTTGACTATCGGACCCCATCTTGCAGGTTCCGACCGGGTGAAAGATTGTCGTGGCGATGTTGCCCGCTTCGCGCAACAGATCCCCGTCACTGTCATGTAACGGCCCGGGGAGGATTTCGGTCGGTGAATAGGGTTCCAGAGCCTTCGCAGTCATGATCCGCCGCGCCTGGCGGATCGATTCGACAGCAACCAGTTTGTCGGCTTCGGCACTGAGGTAATTCAGCTTTATGTCCGGTTGCCGATTGGCGTCGGCCGTACCAATGTGGCAGGAACCTACACTTTGCGGCCGGAGATTGCAGACCGAGACGGTAATTGCAGGAAAGTCATGCAACGGATCCCCGAGCTTGTCGGTCGACAAGGGCTGGACATGATACTCGAGGTCCGGCGTTTCCAGGGCGGGATCGCTTTTTGTGAACATCCCGAACTGGCTTGGCGCCATCGACATCGGTCCGCTCCGTGAAAGAGCGTATTGCAGACCGATCTGAACTTTCCCAAGCAGACTGTTGGCCTGCTCATTCAAAGTCCGTGTATTTTTCACCCGAAAGACCGTGCGGATCTGAAGATGATCCTGAAGATTTTCGCCAACGCCTTCGAGCGCGTGAACAACAGGGATACCCAGAGACGCCAGATGATCTGGTTTGCCGACACCCGACAGTTCGAGCAGCTTTGGCGTATTGATCGCGCCGGCTGCGATAACAACCTCGCAATCGGCCTTCGCCAGATAACTCACACCCTTGCGCTCATAGAGCACGCCGGTGGCGCGCCGCCCGTCGAAAACAATCTTGTGCGTGTGCGCTTCGGTGATGACGTGGAGGTTTTTCCGGGCACGCGCCGGTTTCAGGAATGCCTTGGCAGCGTTCCATCTGACGCCGCGGTCCTGATTGACTTCAAAGAAGCCCGACCCTTCATTGGTGCCGGAATTGAAATCGCCCGTCGGCTCGATGCCGAACTCCCTCGCGCCCTCCTGGACGGCTTTCAAAATGTCCCAGGTCAGCCGCTGTTTGGCCACCTTCCATTCCCCACCCGACCCATGGTTCAGGTCGGTTCCGGCATGGTGATCTTCGCTCATCTTGAAATATGGCAACACGTCATCCCAGCCCCAGCCGGCATTCCCCATTTGCCGCCACTGATCATAGTCTGCGGCCTGGCCGCGCATGTAGATCATGCCATTAACCGAGGTGCAGCCGCCGAGAACCTTGCCACGCGGATAGGCCAGGCTGCGGCCGTTAAGGCCTGGCTCCGCGGCCGTTTTCATCATCCAGTCGGTGCGCGGGTTGCCGATGCAGTACAAATATCCAATCGGAACATGGATCCAGTGGTAGTTGTCGCTCTTGCCCGCCTCCAGCAGCAGAACCCGTTTCTTCGGATCTGCCGACAGTCGGTTGGCCAGCACACAGCCTGCGGTGCCGGCGCCAACAATGATGCAATCATAGCTGCCACCGGCAGCAGCTGTTTCAGGCATTGCGTAACTTGCTCCAGAATTTGCGCGGATCCGCGCCAAGCTCGATGAACATGAATAGCGCCGGTCATAGCAGTCGCGCAATGCGGGATCGGGTACGAAGGTTTTCTTAGCACTGGTCATTTTTTAACACCCGCTTCATAGGAGGTGACAACACCGGCGCCACAGAATCGGCACGCGCGCCGTCTCGACGACAGTCGCTGCTGTGTTGTGCCAGCGACAGCCGAAGGTGAGGCGTGATGATCACCGACCGTTCATCTCGGTCTCAGGGCAGCGCGTTTCCAGGGCCGCGAAACAGGGCTCAGGCGTAAAGCACCGAGTCATAGCCATAGGTTTCGCTCAGTTTCTGGCCGAGGACGTGCTTGTGCTTTTGCTCAAAAGTCAGGAATTCGCTCAGCGTGGTTGAGCTTTCGCGCGGCCAGAGCAGCTGCAGACGACGAAGCTTGGTCGGAACCCTGATGCCGGCCTCTTCCGCCCGCACGATGATATCGGAGATGTCATCCCAGGTTTTCTGCATTTCATGGGCGGCGGCGAACTCGATGATGGCCGCCTTCTTCTTCTCGTCTGTCGGTGTGTTCATCGAGGCATTGTCGAGCTCGACCTGTGCCATCTTGCGCATGTTGACGGCATTGGGCAGCAGCCAGTTTTCGACATTCTGCATATTCTCGGCAACGCTTCCGACCAGCTTCTCATCAAAATTGCGCATGTCGAAATTGCATCCGGACTCGGTCAGCAGGCCACGCAGGAACTCCATCAGCTTCTTGGAATCGTTGGGCAGCAGGTCCGGATAGTGCTTGTAGATGTCGGATGCGATCCGGCTTCTGTAGTAGGCGTTGCGGCCAAACTGGGCGAGCAGTGATTCATAGTGCTGGCCGGCCACCTTGTCCCTCGCAAGGTCGGATTCGGTCAGGGTGGCGATCAGGTTTTCGAGCACCTCCTCGCTTGCGCCCTGGGGCTGCCAGCGGCCGTTTTCGGAGACATTGGCTGTTGGCCGCTTGGCGGATTCACCCAAGGCACCATGGAACGCATCGAAGATTTCGCCTGCGATCTGCAGTTCCTCGGACAATTTCGCAAGATCCGCCCTGTCTATGGGCCTCGATACCCCGTTGGGCTCACACAGCGCCTCGAACATTTCAGGCTGACTGAACGACAGCCATTCCCGGAATTCCACGTCACTGAGGCGCTGATCGATGCGGTTGACCAGTTCAGCGAGCGCAGGCAGATCATCTCTGGCCGGGCTGAGACCGTTTATGCGGTAGATGCATGTCCGCAGGACCGGCGTTCTGGCGAGACGGGTAATCAGGAAGGCGGCGACGATCTGGTCTTCAAGCTGCGGCAGCGCCACGAAAGCCTCGTCGCGGTCGAGCAGACTGAGAGCCCTGAACAGGATATTGCCGTCACGCGCCGGCCTGAACTCTTCATCGCCGGCCCAGAAATCAGGATTGATCGCGTCGGCCAGCAACCAGGGAGCAGGATCGCGGATGAACGCGTCCCAGGCAAATGTGCCCTCCTCAGACCCCATTCCGTAAAAGATGGCGGAGTGGACTTTCAGCGGCGTGAACTCGAAAGGCGAATAGGGCGCTGCCACCCAGTCATGCTTGGTGCTGAGCGACGCAGGCAGCGATTCAAAATCGTTCGGCTCGGACAGCGAGGACCGCTTGGCCGGCCGGTGCGCATCGATTTCCGCAATCTTCTTGTGGCTCGTCGTGTAGACGCCGCGCAGCAGCTGCAATCCGGTGGTGTTGGCCTTGAAGGCCAGAATGCTGTCGGAACTCAGGTGCTGGCCGGCCCGAAGCTTGCGTCCCATGGTGTCGTAGAACACCAGGTGGTCTCCAGCAGAGATCTCGTAGACCGACAGCTTGACCTTCTCGCCGCTTTCGTTGGGGAACACATCGACAAAATAATCAGGCGAGGACAGCTCGAACCAGCGGTGCTCCTGGGTGAGAATCTCGATGAGGTTCTGCCCAGCGTCGCCAACCTCGGCTTCACTCCAGTCGCCCGTGCTGGAGAGCAGCCGGCGGTAAGCTTCAACCAGATTGTCGCTGATCGACTGGAATGTGCCCGGATCGATATCGATGATATCGCTCCATTCATTGGCCCGTTGTCGGTGCGCCGATACATGCAGGAAATAGAGCCCGTGCAGCAGTGGCCGGCTGCCTTCAATGGTCAGAACAGCATTTTGAACCCGGTCGTTCTCGACAGACGCCCGGGTGATCGCGGTCGCGTTGTCATCCCTGGCCACCTCTTCAGCCTCGGTGATGTCATAGCCGACCGGAAAGATCTGCAGCGCATCTTCCAGATGCGGCACCTCGAGACGGAAACTCGAAACGGCAACCACATTGCCCATATCGTCACCTTCGTGGACCGGCCATGAGGTGAAATAACCCGCCCAACCGATGTGGGCATGCGGCTTCTTGACGTGATGGATGCGCTTGTCTGACCACACGAACCGGGCATCCGGATCATCGCCGTCTTCTTCGGGAAGAGCGATGACGACGTTGCCATAGCGTGCATTGGGCACAGGGCCCTCGGTCTCACCCACCAGTTCGAAAGCCTTGAGCGGCTTTGCCGTCTGTCCGTCGTCAATCAGCAATTCGACGGAGTGGATGCCACGCGGCAGCCGGAGCGTTCTGAGAAAGTTTTCTCCCGGAGCAATCGAGAAGATGTCAACGACAATTCCGGAGCGGTTTCCTTCCCGAAATGCGTGCGGCTTGAGGTGACACAGAACGATCGCACCTTTTCGGTGCTTGACCAGTTCCTCCCCCTTGGACGCGAAATAGCCCAGCACGGCCTGGTCCTCGCCATCCCAGGCCAACCAGATATTCTCGCAATCTCCACCCCGAAACCCCATTGAACTCTTTCCTGTACTATTCAAATGGTTTATTGGTTTCCAAGACTTATAATGAAATTCAGCAAAAGGGAACGCTGAATTGGCTGTTAATGATAACAACGAAATTCACGTCGGGCTGACTGGACCGGTCAGATCAGGCAAGACAAACTTGTTTGTCGACTTCGCAAAATGCGTCGAGCTGAACTTTCACGGCTTCCGCCAACTTCATAATATCAACATTGAGACCGACAGAGTTAACCGAAAACTACTTAGAACCTACTACCGTAACCTGCCGGAAGCGACAGAGAGCGTAACCGACATCCGGTTTGATCTCGAGCTTGATCTACCTTCCGGGGACGGGCTTCAGCCGGCAGGCGCCCTCGAAAACAAGCAATTCACCATTCACGTCCGCGACGCTCCCGGAGAGGCCGCCTTTCCAAGCAGCGAAATTGCCGGAAAGGCCAATCCACACGCCGAGAAGGCAAAAGAACTCGATGAGTGGTTTTCCAAGGCCAAGGGAATAGTTCTGGTCATATCCGCGCTAAACGCCGGCACCGACGAAGGCTTCGAGGCGCTGATCGACAAGGTCGAGGATTTCTTCGAGCGAGCCGGGAAACCGGAGTTTCAAAACCTTGAACGCGTGGCAATCGCGATCAGCATGTTCGATCTGCTTGTGTTGCGGTTCGGCAACCGCTCGCGGGATATCGCCACCGAGCCGGAAGCCGTACTCGCCATTCTGCACGCCCACATGCGGCCAGCCTTCGACATCATCAAGGACTTCCGGCCGTTCCCCTCCCAGGAGCGTGATATTGATCTGAGGTTCATCGCCACGTCGAGCTACGGCTTTCATCCGCAGCTGGGATGCGCCAATATTGACGCCAACGCCGAGATACTCGATCCGGGCAACTCCCGGTTTCCGGTTCCCCTGACACCAGACAATGTCCGCTACCCCTACATGACGGCCGATCCCTTCATCTTTGCAGCACTGGGGCTAGACAGTCCTTTCCTGTTCACACGGGACGAGATCCTGAGCGGAATTTTGAAAGACCGTGACCCGGCGGGCGCAACCCAGCCAGTGGCAAATGGCACAGCCGCTGCGGCGGCGAATGCCGACGGCACTTCCGGTTAACCGCAAGATCGCAATGGCTACAAACTGCCACGGGCCGTGGCCATGCCCGTTTCCAGCAATTGCCTAACAGAAAACGCCGCACATCCGATTGGACTGCGCGGCGTTTTGTTTTCTTCAAACCAATCCGGATGCGTCAGATTTCACGCCGGAAATTGGGCCTGACCACCACAGGCCTGCGACGGCGCGGGCGCTGAGTGGCGTTGGCGTCAACCTCGTCAAGCACTTCTGCGCTTGACGCGGCCAGACCGCCCGGCTGGGAAGCCGCGTGCTTTCCAGTCGGCCTGTCTTCGGCGGTGTTCCTGACGGCAGCGTCTCCGGGCACCGCATTCGATGCCGGACCATCCGCGACATCAGCGGTTTCAGCGGTGGTCACTTCGGGTGTCGTTGCCCGGCTTTCTGCAGTTTCATTGTGCCGGCGGATACGGCGGCCCACTTCCGCCAGCCCCTGTTCCGAGATCAAGGTGCCACGACTGGTTTTCCTGGCCATCTGCTTGCGGAACAGATTGTCGACGATAAGCCGCATCTGGCTGCGCATTTCGTGGGAATAATCCTCGTCGTAGAGCTGCGGCAGCAGGTAGCCCTGCTTGTCAAAAACCGTGCTGAGGATCACGTTCTTGGCGGCCAGCACTGAATCCGGGTCATCGGGTTTTGCATCGAGATCAAGATCGGCGGTATCCAGATCATCTTTCCGTTTTGAAGCTTTGCCCACAACATTGGCATCCCAGAACAATTTCGAAAGCAGCAATGAGAGTTCCTGCAACAGTGCCAGGAGGGCCGGGAAATAATCGCGTGCCGATGCGGTTCCGTTGAACAGCGCTTCAACCTTGCCGATGGCCTTGCTGATCGCATCCTGTGACGGGTTGATCCGGTCATAAAGGCTTGCCAGATCCTCGCGGTACGGACCGCCTTCGAGGCCCCGCTGTTCGGCCCCCAGAAGACAGGTCTCCAGCACCTCAGCCCGCATCTGGTCGTAGGCGCGGGTGATGGGCTTGAGCCGCTCGGGGCCGGAGACCTCCAGCATCTCGCCGCGCAGATTGTCGATAATCTGCTTGCGCCGGTCGGTCTCGTCGCATGTCTGGGCGAAAGCGACCTGCTCGGCGTCGAGCGTGTCAATCTGCCGGAAAACTGCCATCAGGGCTTGTGGCTCGCATGCGGGAAGGTCGGAAACCGATTTGAGATCCGACAACACTTCGGTGACCACCTGACAATAGCTCGCGGTCTGTTTAAATGTGGTCTGTGACGGCGTATCGATGAAGGCATTGACGCTCTGCAGAAAGCCGTCGGCGTCGAGCGTATAGCCCGAAGCAACATCATCACTGATCTGGCTGGTGGTTGTTTCGAGCTCCTGGGCCACCTTCATGACATCCGCCTGCAGCGCGGCTTGCTGCTGGTTTGCTGTCAGCAACTGGTTGCGAGCAACCTCGTGTTCTTGCTTCAGCGCGGCAAGCTGGGCGCGCGAAACGGCGAGCTTTTCCCCAAGCGCGTTGTAGCAGGTGCCCCTCAAGCCGCCGCCTGTGCCAGCACGGCGTCTGCGATTGCAGGCAGGATCATCGGTAAGTTGGCTGGCCAGGCCGTCGGCCAGCAGGATGGCTTTGCTCTCCTGTGACACACCGGGATCGCCTTCCTCTGTCTCCAGTGCAATTGCCAGCTTGTCGACAAGCTCGGCAGTCGCTGCAACCCGGCTCTGTTTTGCGGCAACCTGCGTTTCAAGGCTTTCGATCTGCTTGGTGAGCTTGAGCAGCCCGCGCTCGACTTCGCCCTGCTGGGTTTTCAGTTGACCCTGCCGGTTTCTCAACTCGATTTTCTTGGTCTCGATCAGCGTCTGCAACTCGGAAGCGATCTCCTTTTTCTTGTCGCGATCGCGCAGCTCGTCGGTAAGAGCGCCCATCCTGATCGAGTAATCCTTCAGCGCTTCATTGCCCAGCAATGCGGCTTTCTTGTCCTGATAGCGCTCATTCATTTCCTTATTTATGTCGTGAGCGTAGAGACCCATTTGCCGCAAATTGGTCTCGGCATTGGCCAGATCGGATCCGCCAACGCTGAGGAATTGCTGATGGTAGGAGGCAAAGGAGGAGATCCAGCATATCGCCACCGCGACCAGATAAAACGGTGTCACAAGGGCGATCTGGGTGAGGCGATTGGAGGATATGCCGTCGCCAAGAACCAGCGATGTAAAAGCCAGAAACCCGACAGCAAGCGCGGTGATACCGACCCAGGCATAGGTCTCGGTCATGAATATTCGCGCGCCGCCACTTGTCGCATAAGCAGTCATGAAGAATGCAACTGCAGCAAAGACGATGATAAAACCCTGCTTCAAGCGGGTCGTACTTAGGATCGCATTCCCGTCGTTCTGTTTCTTGTCCATCTCAACGCCTGCTCCCTTTACTCAAACTCTACTGGTGACTAACCCCGGCGTCTTGGCGGTATACGAATTGTTAACACGGGTGCTTTCATTCCTGCAAGGCGAACTGCCACGAGGAGCACCAGCGCTGCCGGTATTGCCATGAAAAGATGATGACTGGTTCCTGCCGACAACCACGTCATCGGCTGTCCCATGACGGGCAACAGCCCGAATGCATTCGACCAGGCCAGGATCCACTGCATCAGAAACAACATGCCGGCGCCAAGCGCGATGCACGCCAGGGCCTGATCTGCCCCTGTCTCGACCGGATCGCGTGAGCGTTTGGCCTGAAGTTTCAGGTAAAGGCTGATGACCAGGAAGATGAAACAGGCCTGAAGTGCAATCAGCAAGGTGGCCGCCGCGTTGCCGTGCCGGGTGACAATGTAGGTCGCCGCAAAGTCGCTCTGGACAACCGGCACACAGTGCGGCCTGACCGGCCCCTTCAGCGTCGACGGCGTGCAGCGCAGCGTTTCGGCAGTCTGCGCCTCGTCAGGGCAGGAAATCCCGAGGCCTTGCGAAATCGTATCGCCCAGCCATCCGACCACATAGCCGATCTTGTAAGGCGCTGCCGTCAGCTCCGCACTCATCCCGCACGGCGCATTTGCCAGTGTCGCCCGCGATCTTAGCACGTGAAAATTCATGTCGCGCAGGAGCAGCTGCCGCGGCGCTTCATATCCGCCGGTGCGGCCAAAGCGCAGATCTGCCCAGCTCATCAACCGTTCGACCGGCAAACGGCGCCCTTCACCCAGCACTTTTTCCAGCTCCGTGATCTGCTTGTCCGGACCATAGAACCAGGACCAGTCCTGCACCCCGAGCCCGGCCTTGGCCGGGACATCCCTGAGCGCCACAGCCATGACCAGCGCGATCAGCGGCGCGGCAATTGCCACACGCGCCAGCGTCCAGTTGACGCGATTGCGAATGGCGACGGCGAATGTGATGACGACAAGGCAGGCCACGGCGAGCACCAGAATCAGCACCTCTCCCCGCATCAGCGCCCATGTTCCCATCAGCGCCAGCGGCAGACCCAGCAGCAGTATGAAAACCGCACGGGGGATGGCCAGCGTCCGGATCAGCATGACGACGAGCAGAAACAGCACCAGCGCTGCCGCGATCAGGTATTCCGGCGCCCGCGTTACCACATCGACGACTTCGCTCGCCCGATCGAGCGCAAACAGCGGCGCCGTGATAATGGTCGCAAACACGAAAAGCAGCAGAGCGAACTGAGCATAGCTCATGCGGTAGTCCTGAATTGACGGCACGTAGGAAAGTGGAATCCGTTTGATATCCCTCAGGTCATCGAATTCTTCTTCCCGTATCCGCCAGCCGATCGCCATGACGCCGACAACCGCCGTAATCGCCGTTGCCGAACCAATGATGATCAGTGGTGAATAGTCGGATTTGACCGCCGGAACGAACAGAAGAGCAATCAGGAACAGAGTGGAGAGAATGACGGCAATCAGCGTAATGCCGAACCAGGCCTGCGCCAGCAGCCGGGCACGGATCAACCATTGCGCCAATGCGGCGCCCAACAGCACCACGATGGCAAACTTGCCCGCCTCGACAGGTTGGATCGATCCGCCGAGACCGGTCTGGTTGCCCAGGAAGAACCAGGCCGCGAACAAGGCAAAGACGATGGCCAGAAGCCACATGGTTGGGGAAAAGAAGGAAGGGCGACCGGCAAAGTCGTTGCCGATTCGGAGCTTGAGCGCCGTCGGGGAAACAATCGTCAATGCCATCACGAAAAGCGGCAGAATGTCGAGCACAACGAGCTTGTGCTTGATGAAGAACCGCTCCCAGTCGGTGTTGGGGCCTTCGGCGCTGAGGGTGAACATGGAAATCGAGCCGATGGCGATAATGCCGGTGAGTACGAGCCAGAATGCGCCGAGGCTGGCGCCACCGGAGCGGTCGAGCATGACGACAATTGTGGCGCAAACCCACATGGCTCCCAGTCCATAGAAAAGCCAACGCGATGCATCCGGAACATCGGTGACCATCCTGGCGATCGCAACCAGGTCGGGCAGCAAGGCAAGGATCAGCACGAAGCCACCAGCCAGAACGAGGAATGCAGCCCGCACAATGGAGCCGTTGGCACGCCAGATCGTGGCGCCCGGAACCGCCAGCACGATGAGCAGGGACAGGCAGATCGCAGCACCTCTGGCCAGAATTTCGGCACTCACCAGCCCTTCCGGGCTGCTGACAAACAAGCGGTCGAGGGTCGAGGGGAGCTGCAATTGCGAAACCTCTATGCTCGCCTCCTTGGTCAACACATTGGGGGAGGCGTCCAGCGGAGGCGGGCAATCTTCAGTCGAGGCGGTTTCCACGACGGTCTCGGAGGTCTGGGCGCATACGCTGTGATCAAACAGCGCTGTCCGTCGGTTTGGCGCAATGTGAACCTCCCAACCGCCCTGTGGCGTGGCTGACGTTTCGATCGCGTAGCGGGTCTTGCCGGCAGTAAAATGCGTGACCGGCGGGTTTTTGAGCGCTGCGGTGGACGCAACCGGCACCTCGATGCCGGTGCGGCCGTAGTTCTGGCGGACCCGCATGCCGTTGAGCCAGGTCTCGAAACTGACCGGAACCAGTTGCGCATCGCGGTAGATCGACACAAACAAGCGGTCGTCCGAGAGGTTCTTGCGGACGATGAATTCCAGTTCCGGATTGGCGCGCGGCATCGCCACCAATGCGTAACTGTGCATCGTGCAATCCACATCGCCGCCCAGGACCGCGATGGTTGCCCGGCCTTTTCTGCGCAGGATATCACCCAGCCCAAACGGCTCGACAAGGTTGGACACCCTGCTGGTGACGTCCTGGCTCAGCTTGTTGGCTTGAGATACAACCCAGCTGGCGGTACTCTGCTCGTAACATCCCCTGGCGGGCTTTCCTTCGACAAGGATTTCCGCACCATTGCGGTAGACAACCGCGGTCGAGGCCTTGCCTGTCCAGTCTTCAACCGCAAATTCGATGCCGTCGTCATCCCTCACAGCGATCTTTACAAACTGCGAACCGGCCGAGAGCAGTGTATAGGCACCCTCCTGGCGGGAAATTTCGTAGCGCTCGCTCGAGCCCTCTTCGGTCTTGCCACCGAACTCGACATTTAGGCCGCGCAGCTCCGCCACCCGGCTGATCAGCAATTGGCCGCCGTCGGTTGCACGCAACCGCACGTGCTGCAGCTCCGCCGAGCGCGCGCCTGCCGGCTGCAGCAATTCAGCACGCCCGAGCACCACCTCCCCGCCGCGCGGTATCGTCAGCTTCAGATCCTTGAGCGAGCTGAACTGCGGCGCCTGTTCGGCTGCAGTGAGAAGCGCGAACATCCACCAGAAGATCACGGCCAGTGTGGCGAGCCCGAAGACCAGACGCATCAAAATGCCGAAGACCGAACTGATGGAGCGGATGATTTTCATTTTTCCGCCTCATACAAGGCGAGGAGAAAATCTCGGACGATCGGTCCGCAGACCGACCCGCCATAGCTCGGGGAAAATGCCACGCGGCACGCAAATGCAATTTTCTGATCAATGCCGGGAAGCCCCGGTTGCGGGTCGACATAGCCGACAAGCCACGATGCGTATCGCCCGTCGGGGGGCGAATTCGAATATCCAAACACCGGCGCGGTGCCGGTCTTTGCATAGATGGAGTTCCGAAGCTCTGCCGGGATCTTTGCAAAAGCGCTGCGGGACGTGCCGCCCTGTTTGCGTATAACGGCGCCCATGCCATCGCGTATATCGCGCAGGAAATTGTCTGCCAGCGCCTGTTTTTCCGGGGCAGCGATGAGCAGCGGTTCGCCTTCCACAGGATCATCTGAAGGGCCCCGCTCCGCCCGTGGCACAAGATGCGGCCGGACAATCTTGCCGGTTGCCACGGACGCTGCGACCGAAGCCATGGCAAGCGGGCTGGCGCTGACGCTGAGTCCGATGCCGCCACGCGCCAGCCTCAGACGACGCGGCTCGCCCGGCGGCACCGGCAGTCCGGCTTCGACAATCAGCGGGCTGGCACGGCCGCGTCCGGTGGCGGGGTAATTCACATCGAGAATGTCGAGCGCGCTCTTGCGGCTGACGGCCTCCGAGCTGCGGGCGGACGGAAAGAACCTTTCAGCTTCCCTGGCAAGGATGAGATCCGTCACAAGTCTTGTGTGCTCGAAGCCGGTTTCCGGATCGAGCAGCTTGTCGGCATCCAGATACATCGCGATTCCGGCGAAAAACAGGTTCGAGGAGCGCTTGATCGCTTCGCACATTCCGGCTCTCGGGATCCGGGCGTCACCGCAGCCACTTTCAACACCGGTTTCCAGGATGTGACTTATTCCACTGCGGACCCCGGCGGAGGATGCCGAGTTGCCCATGCAGAAGACGATCCTGTCTCGCGCGCCAGGGATCGGCAGGGCATTCATCTTCTTCGGATCGCGTTCCTCGTAATCCGGCTTGCAGCGGCCATTGAATGAGGGCCTCGTCGCGGCAATGCCAAAGAGGTCGGCAATCTGCAGAGGCGTCGCATTGCCCAACAGCACGCTTTCAAGCGCCGTGTCGCCGGTGTCGAGAACATGCTGGCTCGCCGCCAGAGCGGTGATCAGCTTGAAGGCAGAGCCTGGTGTTCCGCGCAGATCGTAATTGCGCCAGGCATAGGCAGCCAGAGGGCTCTTGGCAGACGCGGTCAGCTCAAGTGTTTCGATATCCCACGATGACATTCCGGTGCGTGGTTGCGGCAGGCTGGCAACGGCGAGCACATTGCCTGCGTCTTCGCCTTCAGCATCAAGAATGACCAGATCTGCGCGCCGATCGCAACGTTCCTGGTCTTTCGGGCACGTGTAGTTCTGCGCGAGTGCTGCGAGCGCCTTTTCCTGATAATCGGGGATCAGGGTCAGCGACGGATTTTCGCCCTCGTCCGTCCGGGGCAGTGCGGCAGCAACGGAGCCAGAGTCCCCGGTGCCCAACCCCAACAGGCCTCCAAGCCCCAGTTCGAAGGCCTCTTGGGTGAGTGCGCCTTGCGAATCCAATACAGGCAGATCGGCGAGCGCCAGGCTGGTCAACGGCTCGGCTTGGCTTTCAACCCTCTGGTTGTCCGGCACATTCCAGCTCAGGTCGCATCCGGTGTCCGGCCCGCCGGTGGCAGATTTGCCGACTTTGAAATCGGCCAGTTCACAGGCAACGCGAATGCGCCCGAAGCCGAGGGAAACCTTCTGATCTGGAATTTCCGGCATGCCCTTCTGGCGATTGGCAAGATAGCGCCTGAGCCCGCGATCAATCCTGATCGACGGCTCAATGAGCAATTCCAGATCAATGACCCTGCCCTTCGGTTCGGACAGGAATATCTGCGTCCCCGTCGGCCGCCCGCGCGGATTTTCGCCTTCGCACCGAACACGATGGCCGATTGAGCGTGTGTCATCGGCGCAATAAACCGCCAGCGAGGCCAGTTGCTTCAGACCCGCTGCCTCGGCTACCTCGTCGGGCCCGGTGGCGGGATCTATTTTCAGCGGCGACCCGTTGATCGAGACCGAACGCACAGCACCGATGGTGCGGATGCTCACAGGCATCTCGCCGAATGTCATGGTGGTCCGGAACCTGTACTGGCCCGATTCACCTGTTTGCGTATCAATGACAGGGGTTATGACTTTCCAGTCACCGAAGAAACTCTCCGTCTCGCTGGCCAGAAAGGCATAGTCGAACTGTGAGATCGTCGCTGTCGTGATCGACTGGATCGCTCTGCCATCAGCAGCGATTGTTGCTTCCCACTTGTTGGGCAGGCAGCGTGCGGGCACAAACAGCCTGGCTGTGCTGACACCATCGGCGCAGGCCACGCCCTGGTCGGATTTCAGCGCGCTGTCGGCCTCGCGATTGTCGGAGACAGAGACAATCCGGTAGCTTTGATTGAAATTGGCAACCTGTTCGCGGATGCGTTCGCCCTGGGCCGATTCACACAGTTCGCGAACATATTTGCGGCCAGCGTCACCGGCCGGACCAGAGGCCAGGATAACCGTCTCGGGCGAACGCATGGCCAGCGTATTGCAAGGCGCATGTCCGAGAGCGACGGACACGCCATCGCGAACCGGCCAGATCGCGCCGCCATCCACCAGAAAATCAAACGTGGTGGCATCGAATGCGAGGGCGCTGGGGATCTCGACGCGCTCCATCCAGATACGGTTGACCCTGAATGTGTCGACGAAGAAGTGAGCGCCCAGATACAGAACGCCAGCAAGCAGGGACAATACAACAATCTGAAAATGGCGCGCGTTGAGCAGTCTGGCCCTCATCGCCTCAGCCTCCCTCGTAGGGGGTGAGGACAAGCGGACCGACGACTTTTTTTATCTCGCCGGGCTCAAATCTGGCGAGCGGCATGCCGGAGCATTTTTCCGCATAGGCCTCGCCAAGCGACAGAACGGTGTCGCCAAAGGAGATGCGCCCACACTGATCGAGCCAATCGAGATGATACCCGCTGAAAGACTGGAACGTGTCTGAGAAAATCACCTTTTCCGGCACGTCCGGCAGTTCAAGATAGCCGAAGGGCTCGCCATCGGCGCGGCCGACCTCGATCATGTTGTTTTCGATGGTCCGGCATTTCAGCCCGACGCTGCCCGGCGTCTTGAAGGGTGCGCCGGTCTGGCCCCATTCATAGACATATTGCTCTTCGTTCTCGCAGTCCCAGACCAACGAAACACGTGCCACCTGCAGTGCGTAGGCTGTCAGAATGTTGTCCCGGTCCAGATCAATCCAGACCCGATCGATGTCCCGATGAGAAAAGTCGCGCAAGTCGAACAGCAGAGAGCTTACGGCGGCGTTGCAGCCATTGGTCGGTTTCCAGTGCAGCCGCGACTTGCGGGAATCGACACAGAGTTCAAGCCGTCCCGGAATCTGGGCGGTGCCGACAAAATCGATTTTCCAGGCGACATCACACTGCTCGTCGGTGCGGGCCACCTGAGTTGGAACAGGCTCATTGCCGTGACCGCGGCAAAACGAAAGGGTGGCATCGACGCCGCGGGCCCTTGTCTCTTCGTTAACTGGCGTGAGCACCGCTTCCTTGTTGATGAACATGAACGGCGATTGCACGTCCTCGTCGGAGCCGAGATCAATCTCCGAGTGCAGCAGACCTTCGCCGATGCCGATCACCAGTCCGCCCTGGCCCTTGTAGAGGCCTGCGGGCCGGCCATCGAGCAATTGCGGCTGGTTGTACTCCTCGCGCATGGAAGGGTCGGGATAATAGCGGATCCAGCCGATCGGGCGCTCACCGCGCCGGGGCACGAACACGCCCTGACCGAGATACATGTTGAGCTGGTTGGCCGGCAGCGACGGGTTGACCATGCAGTCCACCCTGATCCCGATTGTCGGATCAAAATAGCCTTTCAGGGTTGACCCCAGGCTTTCCGATATTCTCTCCTCAAGCCCCATTTCGGAAGCGGTATCACAGACGCCGCCGGCACCCGAAACAAAGGTGAGATGCTGAAACGCCACCTCGACCACTTCGCTGCCGTTCGCAGTTCCGATGACCAGCTTGTCGGTGATGTTGTAGAGAACCTCGTCAACCGAGCCGCGCGAGACCTGAAACAGACCTGCCCTCTTGCTGGGGTCGGGGTTGCCTCCCACCACCCAGGGGAAATCCCGCGCCGCCTTGGAACCCTTGGAGAACAACCAGCCCAGCAGTCCTCGCTTGGGAATGCCGAATACATTGCGGCGCCAGAAAGCCTGGTTGTCGCGCAAGTCCAGCTTCACCGGGATCATGATGACCGGTCGGTCAGTCTCATCGGTGAAGCGAACTGGATTACCGAGTGTCATGAATGCATCCGCGCCCTACCACGACCGATCCAGAATCAGAATTCGGGGGCTCTTGCGGCCATTCGGCCCATTCCACCCCGGGCGTTCACAATCGATCACCAGCTCCTCGCCCCCTTTGGGATTGGTAAAGCGTGAGCTTGCCGCAAAAGCCGCTGTGCGAATGCGGGAAATATCCCTGAGCTTTTCGCTGTCTTCAGTGGTGAAAACACAGTTCTTGACGCTTTCGACCGACAAGGGTCGGGGAGCGATCACCTGAACCTGGCGGCGCTTGAACAGATCAAGGACAGCGTAGGCAGCCAGGCCATAGGCGTCGGTTTCAACACGATCAGGGAAATAGGCCTCCAGCCGCCGCCAGAAGCACAAAAGCTTGTCCATGTCGCCGTTTGCAAGAGCCGGCACCGGATCGATACGCTCTGTAGCCAGCCCCTCGATCAGCTCGATGTTGCGCTGGTGGGCGCGGCTGACTTCCTCGACACTGTCGCTTGAGGCAAAATGTGGCGGCTCGATCGAAGCCAGGGCGTGGTGAGCTGCCATGAGCACAAGCTCGCCCGGTACGTCGGCGCCAACCGGCGGCGGCAGGCTTCCGGCCACGGTCTTTTCGTTGCGCAACCGCTCCTGCCAGTCTTCGGGAAGGCGTCCATTGGTGGTCCAGCCGGTGATATTGGCGATTTCATTGCGCAGTTTGCTGCTCTCCCGCCGGACCGACTCCAGTTGGGCTTCGGTCTGGCGGAGCCGCCGGATCAACCAGAGCGCCGTCCCCACGATAGCGGCGAGCAGCACAATGAAGATTACCTGTGCAATTGCGGATGTGAACTCAATACCAATCACCGCCATCTTGCGTCCTCTAGGTTCCCGCCAAGCGACTTCGGGGTTGACGAACAATGATATCGCCGACCGTGAATTCGACGTCGGAGTTCCTGCGCTTCCAGGAAATCTCGACGTGCTGATCCTGCCCCCCGGCCAGCCCTCCGGGCTTGACCTGAGACTGATCGACGACCACCTTCTGACCGAAGATGCCGAACAGGCGAACAATCTCGTCGCGGGTGATGTCGTTTTCGCTGCCTATATCATCCAGTCCCGGCAGAACGCGGCTGAGCCAGCGATTGGGCAGGAAGCGGACGCTCTTGTTGCCTTCCGAGCGTGTGCGCGTATCGAGATACTCGATCTCCGAGACAACGCCGCGCCCGTCATCATGCAGCACCAGCGCATAGGAGTGATCCGCGCCGTCTGTCACTTCCAGTCCGGAGGTTGCCAGGCGTGCGGCACCATAGACTGTGGCGTTCTTCATATCGTCGGGACTGAACGGCCTTGTGGGCGCCATGTCGCGCGCCTGGCCGAGCAGTTGCGCCGTCCGTCCGATGCCTGTGAAGATCGAAGGCCAGAGGCTGGCACGCCCGGTCACAACCCATTGCGGATCGCCCAGATTCAAGCGCCGTGCCTCCCTGATCAGCATCGCCGGGACAGCATAGCCAAGGGTCCGGGCGACCGTTTGCGGATTGCTGCGCGCCGGATTGGTGATCGGCTCGTTGGCATCAAGCAGATCCGGCGACAGCTCGATCCAGACGGCTTGTCCGCCGGTCTCGGTCGTTCTGACGCGCAGATGCACTTTTTCATTCGATCCTGGGATCGCAGTGTCGCGCTCGCTCAATGGCTGACCCGGCGATGCGCTGCGCAGAATGTCATTCAATTCGACCGCAAAGGAACTGCCGTCCCCCTCTTCAGCCCAGCGATATTCGTTGTCGGTGCCTGCATAGCGCATGAGCGTTTCCGACAGCGCCCGCTTTGCTTCCTGAATGCGCGGCAGAAGAGCTGTCTTGAGAGCCTCGTCACGCAAGAAACGATGATCGAGTTCAAGATCTTCGAAGACCGGCTCGGTTGAGGAGAACAGTTCACGCAGGTTCTGGATCAGAACGGCGAGCAGGGCCTCGTCCAGATTGGCGCCGCCTATGGTGGCTCCGAAATGCGCAAAGACCTTCCAGCTCTCGATGCTGTCGTGCCGCATTTTCACTTCGATCAAGCTGGCATCCACGGTGCTGGCGCCAATATCGATGCAAGCAAAAACTTCTGTTTCCTCGCGGCTGCCCTGGGAGCGGGAAATGCCGAAATAGGCCGCGGCCAGGGCCTCAGGGATCAGTTTGGGCTCACGTGCTGCGCGCGCATCCTGGGTTCCGGTCAAGCCCTGCGCAAAGGATCTGGCAGCATTCCTGTACAGATCCCGTTTGTGATGCGCGATGCCGCTGGGATGGGTAACCACCACCTGGACGTCGTTGTCGGCACACTCAAGCCATTGGTCAAAGCGCTCGTCACCGAATTCGCTGACAATCGGGCCATCAAGCTGGTCATGCGCGTAAAACAGCGCGTTGGGGACCATATACGACCCCAGTTCGTGGAAGGCGTCCTTGGTCAGTGCCGCGAGGTTGATTTCACGCGTTGCCTGCAAACCATTGGCGGTGCGCTCGATCACCGATTGCTTGATACGGTATTTGAAACCCGGCTCCGAGTTCATCAGCATGCGCTTGAGATCCGGGATGACGAGCGTTTGAAGTTCAAGATAGGCCGAGGCTTCGCCGTCGGTAACGAAGTCCCGGTCGACCGGAATGGAGACGTCATAGGTCCGGCCAAACCGCGCCATTCTCTTTTCCGCAGCCTGCAGTTTGGTGCCGACGTAAGAGAGATTGCCATAGGACAATGGCGCCTTGCGCGAGCGCACATGTTTTGCCGGGTTGAGGCCGATGGTGGATGGAATCAGGACGTTCTGCCAGCGTTTCTTGTTGGGGTCATATTCCGAATGCGCGCCGGCAAGGCTGTAGGCGTAGGATCCCAGCGGGATCAGTTGCCGCGCCAGATTTCGCTCCACCCTGCCGAACCAGGCAGCAATGGCCGATGCTCCGTAATCCAGGCAAATCAGATATTTGGGGTCACGCTGGCGCAGCACGATATCGACCGCCACCATGCCATTCTTGTGCTCGAACAGATCGTCTTCGGCCACCAGTGACATGCCAGCCCGGATTTTCAGCCGTCTGGCTTCAAAGCGGATGAACAGCTGATAGCGGTCGGTGTCGCCGGTTTCGTCCAATGTGGTGTTGTGGAACGGGATCTGAATTTTCCCGCCGCTGGTCTGATCGACCTTGATGTCCTGCACCAGCTTGAAATCTTCGCGGCTGGCGAGCACCGTTTTCTCGCCTTCGGGCAAGATATGCGCGTGGGCGACAACATCCCAGCTGTCATCCAGGCTCACAACATCGAACTCGATGGTATCGCCCAGCTCGAATTGGACCCCGCCGCCGGAAATCGGTACGGAAAATTCCAGCGGGAAGCGCTCGACAAAGGGGGTCTCGCTACGGATCATGTTGGGCACAGCTGAGGCGTCACGATACTTCAGAGCAAGGATCTCTCCCTGTCTCAGCTGCAGGTCAAAATCATAGGCGCCTAGAAGAGGCGCCTGGGTTTCATCGCTGAAAATACAGCTCCAGTCGAACTGCATCTGCAGGGTATCGGCGCTATCGGCGGCCTCGAATATTTCATTGATTGAAACGATGCAGGGAATGGACACTTCATCGCCGGCGCGCAGCTCGCATGCCATCCCCGCAGTGGAGCGGGCAACTGTGGGCCCCATTGTGATGTTGGCCGTCACATCCCTGATTTCATCGTCAACGCGACAGCTCAAGCGGCCTGACACAATCAGGCTGGTGGGTGCGCCGCCATATTCCAGCCGGGCGACCGGCTGCTTGATGTTGATCGTGAAGAGATCAACATCGGTATTTTCCTGTTTTTCGACCCGGCTGAGCTCCGGGATCGCTGCCTGCCTGGTCTGCACCACGGGTGGCTGCCATTTCAGCGTCTGCAAACGTGGGCCGACAAGCTCTACCTTGAGGTTTTGCGACTGACCGTCTGCACGTTTTGTTTGCAGCGTGATCGAGAGCGTAAACTGGTCACGGGATGCATCGTCTATCTCGTCCTCGCTCGGCTCCCGTGAGCACTCAAGGACCAGATCAATATTCTTTGCTTTCCCCAATTCACACTGAAGTATAGACTCGCCACTATCCAAATCGCGGAGACTTGCATTAAGCCAAGGCGCTTCTTCGATGTATCCCGCAACAGATACCTTAAGCGTTTCGTCGGCAGCCAAAGTCGAATTGGAGAGCGTAACTACGCGAGAGAATTTGCCAAGATCACAGATCACTGAGCAATTCTCTAAACGCAAAAGCATTTTCTTAGGGTTACTTAGATCCCAATCCAACATTAAAGACCCAACGCTAGTACTGACCCGATACGAACTCAAACGATATAGTTTATGAATCCTTAGCGCAACAGCTGGCAGTTGGTTGAATGGCAGTAAAGTAAATGATTAAAATGCAACCAATTATCTGAATTTATTATGAAAGCCACTTCAATGGAATCGGCTCGGCGCCAATTCTGCGATCGAGGCTATCCGACGCCCCCTGCGTTTGCTTGACTGGCGGTTCGGCAGGCTGATTTTCTTCACTGCTGATGATTGCTATGCGCAGCGCATGCAAGTCAGGCGCTTCTATCGCGCTGCCGCGATGGCCGGGGAAATAGCTGACCGCACCCGGGGTCAACAACGGTTCGAGACCCAGGTTCAGTATGAACTGGTCGGTGTCGCCTTTCCTGAGGGGAAATTTTCTGGGCAGAGAAGACATGACATCAAGATCGGCAGCAATCAGAGCGGCGGGCCTTTGCTTCTCCGATTCCGCCACCATTCCGGACACGGTCCAGCCAACCCGTCTGGTGATTGCCTGAAATGCGGACCCCAGCTGGATTTGCCGGTGCTGGCTGAGATTGTCGAACCAGTTTACATCCCGGGCCTGAAATGACGGAAGATCAACCGACCGCACTGGCGGCGAACTGGGCTGATCGAACACGAAAGGCTGCGCCTCCAGTCGCTGCTCGCACCAGGAGAACAGACCGGGTGGAATTTCGTGCCAGTACTGGATGTCGGGCAACAGCAAGGTTCGGGACAGCAGGAACTGGCGGCCGCTTTCCCCCTCGCCTGCCTCGGCGCGGTAGCGCATGCGCATGATCGCCAGCCCTTCATCGACTGCCTTGACAATCAATGCGCCACGCCCGGCGAACTCAGGGTCGATCATGCTTGACGCGAGGTTTGTGTTTCCGAGAAAATTCGCAGGTATATAGCGTAGCGGTTTGGTGATGCCCGGGGTAACGGAGTTCACTCCATACAGAGCGCTTTCATGCAATGGGCCGCCCGGTGTGCGTACGGGCTTGCCGTAACACACTTCTTCAAACCGCAATGTTCTTGCCTGGCCGGGAATTGTTTCCACGGGATCCTCCCTTCGCAGATCATCACGATGACTATACTGCGATTTCATGCAGCCGGTATCAGACGAAGACTGTATCTATATGCAGGCGGAAATCAACGTCTGGGTGTGAAAGCCGCCTTGCTGCTTTTCCATCGGCGCTAGTACTTCAGCTTGGAAACGCTTCGCAGTTCATCCGACGTTGCGGCGGGAAAACCGAAAAACTCCAGATAGGCCGGGATTTGCTCGAACAACATGTCGGCGCCGATCTGGGTCAAGCAACCGCGCCCTCTTGCGGCGGCCAGAAATGGCGTTTCAGCCTGTTTCATCACGACCTCGCCAACAAAAGCAGACGGATCGATGCGGCTGACGTCGACCGGCATCGGATCTTCCGGGTTCATGCCCAGCGGGGTGGCGTTGACTACGATATCCCACCCGGCCGGATCGTGGGATCCGGTCTGAATCCCAATTTCAGGGCAATGGCGCTTCAGCCTTTCGGCAAGCTGTTCGGCAACACTTCCACGGCTGTCATAAAGCCCGATCTCGGAAAGACCGGCCTGAGCAAGCGCTGCGGCGATGCCCGAGCCGACCCCGCCAGACCCGACGACAAGCGCCCGGCGGCCCGCCGCATTGCACCCCTTGCGCAGCATTCCGCGGACAAAGCCTTCCCCGTCAAACATATCGCCGACAAGCCGGCCTCTGGCGTCACGCCTGACTGCATTGCATGACCCCGCAATCCGCACGGCCGGACTTGCCTCGTCCAGCAGATCAACCGTCGTTACCTTGTGCGGCATTGTCACCAATGCCCCGGATATATTGCGGAGCTTGAAGAGAAGCGGCAGAAACGCCGGATAATCCTCGATTTCGCACCCCATCGGCACGACCCGGGCATCGATGCCCCTGGATTCAAACCACGGATTGTAGATAAGCGGCGCGCGAAAGGAATCTGTGGGAACGCCCAGATGGGCGATCAGACTGGTTGTACCTGATATCATGTCATTGCCACTGGTTTGCCGCACTGACGGCGTTTGACGCATCACTCTGAAATTGCCTGATCAAAGCGCCACCGCCTGCCCTGAAAGCGCCGAGCGTTGCACCGCATCAATCACCTCAAGCGTTCGCAGCCCTTCCAGCGCGGACACCAATGGAGCCTCGTCGCCGCGAATGACACGGACGAATTGCCTGATCTGGCAGACAAGCGGGTCCTCATGGCTGACAGGATAATGGCTCGCGGAGATCGGCTCCCACCAACTTCTCTGATCCGGATTGGTCCAAAGCCGCGCATTGGGCAGCTCAATGGAGCCATGCGTGCCGCCGATGAAATAGCAGGACTGGCCGGTGGCTGGATAGACGGGGTTTTCCGATGCCGTCAGCTCCCAGCTCCAGGGGGCAACGATTGTGTCGGACAGGCTGAACGTCCCGAGCACACCGTTGTCGAACCGGAAAACAAGCGCTGCCGCGTCCTCGACCGCATGGCCGCGCACCGCATTGGAGGTCAAAGCCTGGACCGACACGATCTCGCCGATCAGGTGACGCAGGAGATCGATGTCGTGAATAAGGTTGAGAAAGATTGGACCGCCGCCCGGCTGGCGACGCCAATCGGTGTCGAAATAGCTCTCAGGCTTCATCAACCAGAACATCCCGTGCACGGCAACCAGCTTCCCCAGACGCCCTTTGTCAATCTGCGCCTTGGCCGAGGCAATCAATGGATTGTGGCGGCGGTGATGCCCTACGAGCAGCGGCACTCCGGAAAGCTCACCCGCAGCGACAAGATCTCGACCGGCTTGCAAACCGGTCGCCAACGGCTTCTCGATCAATGCCGGGATGCCGGCAGCGACGCACTCGAGACCGTTTTCAACATGGAGCTGATTTGGCGTCGCCAGAACAACCCCGTCAGGTTTGCCCGCCTCAAACGCACCCGCCAGAGACGGATACCAGCAGGCGCCGATCTTGTCTGCATGGCTATGGCCAGCCTCCGAGGGATCGATTACCGAGTGCAACTGTGCACCTTCGGCAACAGCAATCGCTTCAATGTGGCGCTTGCCGATCAGCCCGGCGCCGGCAACCGCAATTCTGGCAGGTCCGTTCATCGTCGGGCTCCAATCCGGCACGCCCCGATCCGACATACCTCAGTCCGACCGACCGCGGCGCAAACTGGCCTCGAGCTGGCTGATTGCAAGTCAGTCCCGCCTTGGCTCGAAGGGCGGGCGCGATGGATCACGATGTTTATCCCGGTGCGGAAAGAAATAACTGAACTCCAGACAGTTCCCATTGCCCCTGATGGCAAATTGCCTATATTATTTCTTATGTCCTACATTATCTATTCCAGTCAAGATGAACAGCCGGAGGTGACAGCGTGATTGAAGCAGCAGATCACGATACGATAGGCGACAGCGCCTACCGCCATATCCGGGAAGACATCATATTCGGCGAGTTGCGCCCCAGCGAAAAACTGCGCCTGGAGCCCTTGCGCAAGCGCTACAACGTCAGCGTCACCACGCTTCGGGAGATCCTCAACCGGCTGACTTCCGATGGCCTGGTCGTCGCCGAGGGGCAAAAAGGCTTCGAGGTTGCCAGCGTGTCCGACGCCAACCTCTGGGAGGTGGCTGAACTGCGGCTGCTGGTAGAAGGTCATGCCGTGTCACGCTCGTTTGCCAGCGGAGACCTGGACTGGGAATCGCAAGTGGTTGCCGCCCACCACAAACTGCATCGTCTCGAAGACCGGATGATTTCCGGCGACATGTCGGCGCGTGAGGGCTGGAAGCGGGCGGACTGGGGATTTCACCGGGCGCTCATCACCGGATGCGGCTCAAAGACCCTGATGGATCTGCACGGCCAGCTGTTCGACAAATATTTGCGCTACCAGATACTTACACTGGCGTTCAGGGGACAACCGGGCGCCGATGAACATGCCCAATTGCTGGAAGCCGCATTCGCGCGGAATGCAAAGCGCGCCAAGGAAATTCTCAGCGTCCATATTCTGGGCGGCGTTGAATTCATCATCAATGCGCGCAAGACGGGTGCATCCGCACAATAGGCTGCAGGATTTCTGCAGAACATCCTACAAAATCCAATATGTATGTTGAAATTGCCTGTCCTTTGTGACAGGTTTTGCAAAATCCGACAGGGCCGGAAGCCACCGGATTGTCATTGGGAGGAGAATACCATGAATAACATTACCCGCCGCATGCTGCTGGCATGCGCAGTTTCCGTCGGCGTTGCCGGCTTCGTGCCTGCGAGCTTTGCACAGGAAAAAATCACCCTCAGAATGTCAACGCCGGCATCGGAAACCGACCAGCGTTCGGTTGCGCTGGCGGAAGTGTTCGCGCCGGAAGTGGCGGCGTTCGCCACCTATGAGCCGCACTACAACGGATCGCTGATCGCACAGGGCAGCGAACTGGAATCGATCGCCTCGGGCGACCTTGAAATGTCGATCGCATCAGCTCAGGAACTGGCAACGTTCTTCCCCGAGTTCTCGATCTTCGCCACCGGTTATGTTCATCAGAACGCCGCGCACCAGGTTGCCGTCTTCAATGATCCGCTGATGGATCCTTTCAAGCAGAAGGTCGAAGACGAACTTGGCGTGAAGCTTCTTTCGGTCATGTATCTGGGCCGCCGCAACGTCAATCTGCGCCAGAGCAAGGAAGAGCTGACGGTCATGAAGCCGGAAGACCTCGCAGGCGTCAATCTGCGCATGCCCGGCTCCGACGCCTGGCAGTTCCTCGGCAAGGCGCTTGGCGCCAACCCGACCCCAATGTCGTTCACCGAGATTTACACCGCGCTTTCCACCGGTTCGGTTGACGGGCAGGACAACCCGCTGCCGACCGTGGTTGACGCCAAATTCTACGAAGTCACCAAACAGATCGTGCTGACCTCGCACCTGGTGGACCTCAACTACATCGCGTTCTCCAAGGCTGTCTGGGACAAGCTGACACCCGAGCAGCAGGCGACCGTGCAGAAGGCTGCTGACGATGCTGCGGAAAGCGGTCGTCAGGCGCAGCTGAAGAAGGAAGAAGACCTGGTCTCGTTCCTGCGCGAAAAGGGCATGGAGATCTATGAGCCGGACCTCAATGCCTTCCGCACCCACGTCCAGGCGCAGTATGTCGGCTCGGAATTTGCCGCCAGCTGGCCCGAAGGTGTGCTCGACAAGATCAACGCCCTGGGCAACTGATCCCTGAAACCTGTTGAAGCCGCGGTGGACCTGACATGAAGACATTCGTGAAATGGTTTCGCCGCGGCACCGAATTTGTGGCGGCCATGATGATGGCCGCCATGTTCTTGACCTTCATACTGCAGATCGGCATCCGCTATTCGGCCAAGCTCGAATGGCTGGGCGAGACCTTCCCGTTCCTCGAACCAAGCCAGTATGGCTGGACGCTGGAATTCTGCCTGGCGCTGTGGGTCTGGATCGTGTTCTGGGGCGCGGCCTTTGTCGTGCGTGAACGTGACCATGTCACCTTCGACATCATCTACGGCCATGTCAGCCCGAAAACCCGCCGCTGGTTCGCAATCATCGGCGGCCTTGCTGTCTTCGCCGGGATGTTGTGGTCGGTCGAGCCGACCTGGTCCAAATTCTACATCCTGCGTTTGAAGAAAACCGCGACGCTGAGTCATTTGATCGGCGACTGGGTCCGGATGCGCGACATCTATTCCGTCTACATGCTGTTTCTGGTGGTTGTCGCCGCGCGTTATGGCTGGCGAGCGATCAGCGCGTTTCGCCATGGCGCCGACATTGACCAGCCCGGACATGGCGGAGCAGCGAAACCATGACACTCGAATTCGCGGCGTGCCTGCTCACCCTGTTCTTTCTGGCTGGCATCGGTTTGCCGGTTGCCTATTCGATCCTGATTGCGGCGTTCGTCTATCTCGGGGTGAACGGTCAGGGCGTCGGCATTGCCGGCAAGGTGCTGATGGACGGGCTCTACCAGAGCTTCATCCTGCTTGCCGTGCCGCTGTTCATTGTCGCAGCCAACATCATGAATGCCGGTACGATCTCCGAGCGGCTGCTGCAGTTCTGCGTGGCGGCGGTCGGCCGCTTCCGCGGCGGGCTCGGTCACGTCAATATCGTTGCTTCACTGATTTTCTCCGGCATGTCGGGCTCGGCGGTGGCAGACGCGGCCGGCATCGGCAAGATCATCATCGGCATGATGACCAAGAGCGGCCATTATACCCGCGGCTATGCCGCAGCGATCACCGCGGCCTCGGCAACCATCGGGCCGATCATCCCGCCATCGATCCCGATGGTGCTTTATGCGCTGGTGTCCAACACATCGATCGGTTTCCTGTTTCTGGGCGGCATCGTGCCGGGACTGTTCATGGGTGCGGTGCTGATGGTGATGAACACCATCATCTCGACCCGCCGCAATTTTGCCATCGAGGAACCGGTTCCGCTCCGGGATCTGCCACGCCACACCGCCAACGCCTTCCCGGCGCTGCTGATGCCAGCGATCCTGCTCTACGGCATCTATGGCGGCGTTACCACGCCGACCGAGGCTGCGGCAGTGGCTGCAGCCTATGCGTTGCTGCTGGCAGGCCTTTTCTACCGGGCGCTGTCGTTCCGTGCGCTCTACGGCATTCTGGTGGAAAGCGCGCGTTCATCCGCCGCAGTCGGACTGGTGATCGGCGGCGCGCTGATCCTCAATTATGTTGTGGCGTCGGAGAACATCCCCAACATCGTGGCACAGTCTCTGGTTGGTCTCGACGTCTCGCCGCTGGCCTTCCTGATCGGCGTCAATGTGCTGTTCCTGCTGCTCGGCTGCGTGCTTGACGCGACAACGATCATTCTTGTCATCATCCCGCTGTTCCTGCCGACCTGCAGGGAAATGGGGATCGACCTGGTGCATTTCGGCGTTGTCGCCGTGGTCAATTGCATGATCGGGCTGATTACCCCGCCCTACGGTATCCTGCTGTTTGTCATCAACGCGGTGACACAGATCCCGCTGCGCGAGATCATCGGCGAGATCTGGGCCTTCCTCGGCGTTCTCATTCTGGCGCTGGCATGCCTGATTCTGTTCCCCGGAATTGTGCTGTGGCTGCCACGCATGTTCGGCTATCCTGGCTAGAGCAGACGGACGCGACAAATCGAATGCCGGTCACGGCAAATAGCCCGGGTGGAGGCCCTTGGCGATTCAGAGCGAAGTCTCTGCGGTCTTTCGCCATTAGCGCAAGGCCGGGTACCGGAGGAGAATGCAGTCAGACCACTGAGCAAAGCCGGTCGAAGCTGTTTGCAGACGAAACATCAAGGGAGGAAACGATGTTCAGAAAGTTCATTACAGCAAGTGCCGTCATCGCGATGATGACTGGCGCCTCGTTCGCAGCCGATTTTCCCGAGCGGGAACTGCTTGGCGTCGTGATGTGGGGTGCAGGAGGCGCAACCGACACCGTCGCCCGTGCAGCCAACCCGGCGGCAGAAGAAGCACTTGGCAAATCCATCGTCGTGCTGAACAAATCCGGCGGCGCAGGTGCCATCTCGACGGCCTATGTCAATGCAGCCCCCTCGGACGGCTACACGTTCCTCTACGGCGCGGAAAACCCGCAGCTGCACCCGATCATGGGCGTGAGCCAGCTCGACTACTCCTCGTTCTACCCGGTCAACATCCTGGGCCGTGGCGTCGCGGTGATTGTGGTGCCTGCCGGTTCCAAATACCAGACCATGGCCGAGTTGATGGACGACATTGCGGCCAATCCGGGTCAGGTGAAAATGGGGTCAACCGGACCGGGCGGCCTGCCGAGCACCATCGGTGCGCTGATCAAGAACTCGGCCGATTTTGATGTCACTGCCATCCCGTTTGACGGTGAAGGCCCCGGCCTGACCGCGATGCTGGGCAATGAAGTCGACTTCATGCCATCCGGCATTTCGGCAGCGGCCGAGCAGATCAAGGCGGGCAACATGCGTGCGCTTGCCGTGGTCAATGGAACGTCTGTCGATACACTGCCGGACGTTCCGCCAATCACCGAGGCCCTGCCCGGCATGGAGAAGTTCCTGCCCTGGGGTCCGTTCTACGGCGTCTTTGTCAAGAACGACGTTCCAGATGATGTGAAGGCAAGCCTGGTCTCTGCCTTCGATACGGCCGCCAAGAGCGAGGCGTTCACCACGTTGATGGCCAACAAGGGCAACATCATCATGAACATCTCCGGCGACGAGGCATCCAGCTTCGTCATGAAATGGCAGCAGGTTACTGCCTGGGCGCTGCAGGACACGGGTGCCGCCAAGGTGAACCCTGAAGAACTGGGCATCATGCGCCCCTGACTGACTGAATCCCCTGCCCCGGCCTGGTCCGGGGCAGGCCTGCGTCATCTTTCACTTCGGGAGAAATGAGTGTCCGGTCAGTCCACACGCCGGCCGGGAGAGCTGGCTTTCATCTGTCTTCTTGCGCTCTTCAGCGCCGCCGCCCTGTGGCAGGCTTACGGCATATCCGGGTTCACGGGTCTGTCGCAGCCGGGCGTCTTCCCCATGCTGGCAGCGGCCACCATGCTGGTGAGCTGCGTCTTCATCCTGCGCGATACGCTTCGCAGCAGCGCGAGCGCCCAACGCGCATCCGAACCCGAAACGGGGCCCGAAGCAGAGGCCGAATCAGGAATCGCGTTCTGGCATACCATCATGCCGGTGCGGCTCATGGTGATGCTGGCTATGGTCGCACTCTACCTCTATGCGATGCCGTGGCTGGGCTTTGTCATCGCGTCGGGCCTGTTCCTGTTTGCCTGCTTTGCCTATCTGTGGCGCAAGAGCTTGCTGATCTCGCTCGTTCTCGCGGCCGGCAGCCTGACTGCTGTCTATTTCCTGTTCAGGATCGTTTTCGAGGTCGTGCTGCCGCAGGGCACGTTGCTCCCGCCGGGAGTGTTTTAGGATGCTTGAGGCGTTCACAAATTTCGGCCTTTCATGGCTCGACCCATGGCTTTTGATGCTGACTGCTGCAGGCACGCTGGCAGGAATCTATGTCGGCGCCATTCCCGGTCTTTCGGTGACAATGGCGACCTCGATCCTGATCTCCTTCACCTTCAAATGGCCGGTCAATGATGCCTTGGCACTGATCGCCGGTGTTTTCGTGGGCGGTGTCTATGGTGGCTCGCGAACCGCCATCCTGCTCAACATCCCAGGGGCGCCAAGTGCCATCGCCACCGCGATCGACGGCTATCCGATGGCCAAGCGCGGGGAAGCCGGGGAAGCCATCGGCCTGACCACCGTGATGTCGGTGTTCGGCGGATTTGTCGGCATTGCGGCGCTGGCGATGTTCGCGCCGGTGATTTCAAGTTTCGCGCTGATGTTCAATTCCCGCGACTATCTGCTGCTCGGGCTGATCGGCATTCTGCTCGTGGGCACACTGTCGGGCGAGAGCTTTGCCAAGGGGGCGTTTGCCGGAGCGCTCGGGGTTCTCATCGGCATGGTCGGGCTCGATCCGATGACAGCCGAGGGCCGCTTCACATTCGGCTCGATCTCGCTGATGGGCGGCATTCCCTATGTCGCGGCGATGATCGGATTTTTCGGTGTGGCGGAAGCGCTGGTTCAGCTTCAGACCCTGGACGTACCAGCGATCAAGCAGAAGATCGACCGGGTGATCCCGAAGCTCTCCGACATCAAACGTTATTTCTGGCTGGCCATGCGGGCGTCCGGCATCGGCACCATCATCGGCGCGTTGCCCGGCACCGGTGGCGACATTGCCGCCCTGCTTGCCTATGACGACGCGCGGCGCAGCGTGAAAAATCCCGAAGTGCCGTTTGGCGAAGGCGCCAAGGAAGGGCTGGTGGCGCCGGAAGCCGCCAACAATGCAGCCGTGGGCGGTGCCTTCATTCCGATGCTGACGCTTGGCATTCCGGGCGATGCAGTGACTGCCGTGATCATCGGTGCACTGTTCATCCATGGCCTCAAGCCGGGACCGCTGATGCTGGTGGAAACGCCGCATCTTTTCTGGTTCACCGTCGGCAATCTGGCGCTCGCCAACATCTTTCTGCTGATCTTCGGGCTGACCGGGATCCGGGTCTTCACCAAGATCGTCGAGTGCCCGAAGGCAATCCTGATCCCGCTGATTATCGTGCTTTCGGCGGTCGGCACCTACGCGATTGAAAACAACCCTATACACATCTACTGGATGCTGCTGTTCGGGGTTCTGGGCTATTTCCTGAAAACCTACGGGTTCCAGGTCGGGCCGATCATCCTCGGCGTCATTCTCGGACCGATGATGGATTCCAACTACAGGCGCGCGATGATCGGGGCGCGGGGAGACATTGGAGAGTTCTTGTGGAACTTCGTGTCGCATCCGATCTCGCTGATCCTGTCCATTGGTTTCGTGCTGATGATTGTGTCCCAGACGCCCGTCTGGCCGAGGCTCATGCGGGCAATTCGGTTGCAACGATGACGACGAGACCGGCGCTGCCGGGGACAGGATGACAGCCACATGAAAACCGCCATCGCCACAGTCTCGATTGCCGGTGACCTGCGCGAAAAACTCGCAGCCATCGCCGACGCCGGTTTCGACGGCGTCGAGATCTTCGAGAATGACTTTCTGGCCTATGACGGCAGTCCCCGGGACGTCGGCCAGATGGTGCGTGATCACGGGCTCGAGATCTCGCTGTTCCAGCCGTTTCGCGATTTCGAGGGAATGCCGGAGCCGCAACGCACGAAGGTGTTTGATCGCGCCGAGCGCAAGTTTGACCTGATGGGCGAACTGGGCGCCGATCTGGTGCTGATCTGCTCGAATGTCTCCCCCGCCTCGCTTGGCGGCATCGATCGGGCGGCGAAGGATTTTCACGAGCTGGGCGAACGTGCCGCCAAACGGGGCATCCGCATCGGCTATGAAGCCCTTGCATGGGGCCGGCATGTCAATGATCACCGTGACGCATGGGAGATCGTGCGGCGGGCGGACCACGCCAATGTCGGCATCATTCTCGACTCGTTTCATACGCTGGCGCGCAAGATCGATCCGGACTCAATCCGCTCGATTCCGGGCGACAAGATCTTTTTCGTGCAACTCGCCGATGCGCCGAAGATCGACATGGACCTGCTCTACTGGAGCCGGCATTTCCGCAACATGCCGGGCGAAGGCGATCTCAATGTCTATGGCTTCATGCGGGCGGTTGCGGCCACCGGATATGACGGCACATTGTCGCTAGAAATCTTCAACGACCAGTTCCGTGGCGGCTCGCCGAAATTCATCTCCGTCGACGGTCACCGGTCGCTTGTCTACCTGATGGACCGGGTGCGCCGCGCCGAACCAGACATCAGGATCAGCTGCGCAGACATGCCCGACCGAATCGCCGTTAGTGGCGTCGAGTTCATCGAATTCGCTGCCGACGAAGAGGAGGCCAAGGAGATCGGCGGGCTTTTGCACGTGCTCGGTTTCGAGCGGACACGGCGGCATGTGTCCAAGGAAGTGGATCTGTGGCGGCAGGGCGAGATCAACATCGTCGTCAATACCGAGCGGGAAGGTTTTGCTCACGCGTCGCATGTGGTTCACGGCATGAACGTCTGCGATATCGGCCTGAAGGTCGAGGATGCGGCAGCGACGGTGGAGCGGACGAAGGCGCTCGGTGCCGAACCCTTCGACCAGCCCGTTGGTCCGGGCGAGCTGAAGATCCCGGCGATCCGGGGGCTTGGCGGAGGGCTCATCCATTTCATTGATGATCAAAGCGATCTTGCAAAAGTCTGGGATATCGAGTTCCGCCCGGTGGCCGGTCAGGATGCTGCCGCAGGTGTTGGACTGGCGCGGATCGATCACGTCGCCCAGACCATGAATTACGAGGAAATGCTGACTTCGCTTCTGTTCTACACGTCGATTTTCAAGACCGGCAAAACACCGATGATCGATGTGGTCGATCCGGCAGGTCTGGTGCGCAGTCAGGCCATCGAGAACGCGGACGGATCACTCAGGATCACCCTGAACGGCGCTGAAAACCGCCGCACCCTTGCCGGCCATTTCATCGCCGAACGGTTCGGATCGGCGGTGCAGCATCTGGCGTTTGAAACCCGGGATATCTTCGCCACGGCGGAGGCGCTGTCAGCCAACGGCTTTGTCCCACTGGAAATCTCGGCCAACTATTATGATGATCTGTTAACCCGGTTCGATCTGGATGCCGCGTTCATCGACCGATTGAAGAGTGCCCACGCGTTATATGACCGCGATGAGCAGGGTGAGTATTTCAAGCTCTACAGCCCGGGCTTCGGAGAAGGCTTCTTCTTCGAGATCGTCGAGCGGCGCGGCGGCTATGGCGGCTACGGCGCTGCCAATGCCCAGTTCCGCATAGCCGCACAGAAGCGACGCATGCGGCCAAAGGGCATGCCGAAATACTAGAGTCTTCGTCTTGAACGCAGGCAAACTTGAGCGCGGACATCACGCGGCGATGGGCTATGCAAGCGTTCCAGCATTTGTGGTCCGGTTGCGCGGGCTTGACGCCATGGCGGCCAGGGCATTGGAGTATCTATTCCTCACAGCCGCTAAATCAGGCGAAGTTCTGGGCGCGTGTTGGAGCGAAATCGATTTTGATCTGATGGATTGGGCTCTACCGGCGGGACGCATGAAAGCTGGGCGATCGAACCGGGAAACGTTGGCTTTGACAGCGCACTGCCAACAAGCTCATGAGTGTGTCAGGTGAGCATTAGAGGCAAGCCGATACGGTTCAGCATGGCTTGCTCCTCTGGCCCCGGTTCGCAGTCGCAGATCACGGCACTGGCGGTTTGCGGGGATTTCCAGCGAAGCGGTGCAGGGCGGCCGAATTTACCCTGGTCGGCCAGAAAATAGCACTCTGTTGCAGCGTTTCGCATGGCGTTTCGAAGCAAAAATTCGCCACGATCGAAGTCGGTCAGGCCTTGCGCGGCGCTCAGGCCCCCAAGGCTGATGAAGGCAAGGTCAACATTGTAGCCCGCCATCATTTCCGCCGCATCCGGTCCGATGGTTATGTTCTGGGAAAGCGAAAGGGTGCCGCCAAGCAGCATCACATCGGCTCCGCTGCCCAGTTCCTGCGCGATGGCAATGTCATTGGTCCAGACCATCAGCCCGACGCGTGCCCGCAGCTCCCGCGCCAGGGCCAGGGTCGTCGACCCGCAATCCAGGGCCACTCGCGCGCCATCGGGTACAAGAGCTGCGGCGCGCCTGGCGATACGGGTCTTGCCAGCGATATTGGAAGCAAGCCGGGCCTGCAAATCGGGTTCCTGCAGCCCCACTCGCACCGCACCGCCATAAACCAGCCGCAACAGCCCGCGGTCTGCCAGATGCGAAAGATCATTGCGGATCGTTTCCCGCGTAACTCCCAGTTGGGCGGCAAGCTGCACGGTGCGCGCGGTTTCCACCTTGTTGAGATGGTCGAGAATCGCGCGGTGGCGCTGGATCGGCAGATCGGTCATGGGCAGTTTCCTGTGTCCGCTTATGGATGCCACAGAATTTTCGATATGCCAATAAGATAAAGAACCTTCCAAATTATGCCAAGTAGCGCTAGTTCTGGGAGGAGAGCCAATTTGAGGGATCGTGATGACCAGAACCGACCTGCCAAGCCATGCCCGCGTTGTGATCGTCGGGGGCGGCATTGTTGGCGCTTCCACCGCCTATCACCTTACCAAATCGGGGATCTCCGACGTCGTGTTGCTGGAACAGGGGCAGCTTTCGTCGGGAACGACGTGGCATGCCGCGGGGCTGGTGGGGCAGTTGCGTGGTCATTCGGTGATGACCGAACTGATCAAGTATTCCACCAAGCTCTACGCCGAATTGCATCAACTGACAGGGCTGCAGACCGGCTGGAAGCAATGCGGTTCCATTTCTGTTGCACGGACGGATGAGCGGATGCAGCTGTTGCGGCGCACCATCGCCAGCGCCCGTGCGCAGGGAGTGGAGGTGGAGGAAATGACGCCCGAGCAGGCGGGCGAGAAGTGGCCGCCAATGCGGGTGGATGACCTAAAGTGTGCGATCTGGCTGCCCGGCGACGGCAAGGCCAACCCGACCGATCTGACCCAGTCGCTGGCCAAGGCTGCACGTATGGGCGGGGCGCGGATTGTTGAGGGCGTACGGGTGACCGGGGTCACCCAGAGCGGCGGTAGGGTGACCGGAGTTGAGACCGCGCAAGGCGATATCACCGCAGAGATCGTGGTCAATTGTGCCGGACAGTGGGCACGCAAGCTGGGTCAGATGTGCGGTGTCTCCGTTCCGATGCACTCGGCGGAGCACATGTATATCGTCACGGGAGCCGTGCCGGGGGTTTCTCCCGATTTGCCGGTGATGCGTGACCCGGATGGTTATATCTATTTCAAGGAGGAGGTCGGCGGCCTTTGCATGGGCGGGTTCGAACCTGTCGCAAAGCCCTGGGGAATGGAAGGCATCCCTGACGATTTCGCCTTTCAGTTGCTGGAGGACGATTGGGACCAGTTCGAGATTCTGATGGAAAACGCCCTCATCCGGGTCCCGGCGCTGGAGACGGCGGAGGTCAAGAAATTCTATAACGGGCCGGAAAGTTTCACTCCCGATAACAACTTCCTGTTGGGCGAGGCGCCAGAACTGAGAGGGTTTTTCGTTGGCGCCGGGTTCAATTCGATGGGCATTGCAAGTGCTGGCGGAGCCGGGCTCGCGCTGGCCGAATGGATCGTCGAGGGCGCGCCGACGATGGACCTGTGGCCAGTCGACATCCGGCGTTTCGCCGGGTTCAACAACAATCCGACATGGCTGCACGACAGGGTGAAGGAAACCCTGGGAATGCATTACACCATGCCGTGGCCGAACCTTGAGCAAGACAGCGCCCGGCCCTTCCGTCGTTCCGCACTTTACGACCGTCTCAACGCCAAAGGCGCAGTCTGGGGCAGCAAGATGGGGTGGGAGCGGGTGAACTATTTTGCCCGCAACGAGGCGGAATCCATAATCGAGTATTCTTTCGGTCGCCAGAACTGGCACGATGCGGCGGCGGCGGAACATGTCGCGACCCGAACCGGGGTTGCGCTGTTTGACCTGTCGTCGTTTTCCAAACTGATGGTGGAGGGGCGCGATGCCCTGGCGGTGCTGAACCGGATCTGCGCGGCAAACCTGGATCGGCCGGTTGGAACCTCGGTCTATACCGGCATGTTGAACGCGCGGGGAGGCTATGAAAGCGACCTGACCGTGTTCCGGCTGGGTGAGGCGCGGTTCATGATCGTGACCGGATCGGCGCAGACGGTGCATGACGCCGACTGGATCCGGAAGAACACGCCCGAAGACGCGCATGTCCTGGTCTCCGATGTTACCAGTGCGTGGTCGGTGCTGGCGGTGATGGGCCCCGACGCGCCGGCACTGCTGCAAAGCCTTACGCGCAGTGACCTGTCTGATGCTGCCCATCCCTTTGCCACTGTTGCCGAGATTGACCTGGGTTATGCCACGGTACTGGCGAACCGGATGAGCTATGCCGGCGAGGCCGGGTTTGAACTGTTCGTGCCGGTGGAATTCACCCTTGGGGTGCATGAGGCGCTGGTGGGGGCCGGGGCGCTAGTGCATGCGGGCTATTATGCGCTGGACAGTTTGCGGATCGAGAAAGGCTTCAGGGCCTGGGGGCGGGAATTGACTCCCGATATCACGCCCTTTGAAGCAGGGCTTGGTTTTGCCGTCGATTTCGAAAAGCCAGGCGGCTTTATCGGGCGCGAGGCGTTGTTGGCGTTGCGGGGGAAGCCATTGCATCAGCGGATTGTATTGCTCAGCGTGGATGATCCCACCCCGCAGCTTTGGGGCGGGGAGTTGTTGTTGCGCGATGGGGTGCCGGTGGGCAAGGTGATGTCGGCAGCCCATGGCCACAGTATCGGACGGCCCGTAACGCTGTGCCGGATCGAAGAGCCGACGCGCGCCATAGACCGTGCCTATCTGTCAGAAGGCAAGTTCGAGATTGACCTTGCGGGCGCGCGGTTTGGAGCGACGTGGCACTCCAAGCCGCCGATCTAGAGCGCCGGTAGAAAGCTGTGGGGGTTACCCGTCCTTCGCCAGTTTCCCTGCTTCATCGTGCGCTATTTTCAGAAAAGCACTGACCAGTTTTCCGCCACGACGCTCACGCAAGCAGATCAGGGTTTCTTCCATTATCATCTGGTCTTCTTCCTCCAGCGGGATGCGCACCAACCGCGGGTCTTCGCCAAATTCCGCAGTCGAAACAAAGCCCACGCCGACCCCCGAGGCTACAATCTCGCGTACCGCTTCGCGCCCTTCAGCGATGATGGAGGGGATAAAGCTAAAGCCGTTGGCCTCTGCTGCCTCTTCGAATTTCTTGCGGGTCTTTGACCCTGCTTCACGCATCACCAAAGGCAGTCCCTGTAGGTCCTGAAAACTCAAGGTCTTGCGATTGGCAATCGGATGGCCGAGGGCGACAAAAGCGGAAATGGGGGTGGAGTTCAGCGATATGGTTTCAAAATCACGCGCTGGTGGAAGTTCGCCCAGAATGCCGATATCCGCCTCATAACTGAACAGGCTTGCAATCACGGTTTCGGTGTTGCCACCACTGATCGTGACCCCAACGCCGGGGTATTTGTCTCGAAACCGTGCGAGAATTTTCAGCATATGCAACGCGCTATCAGCAACAATGCGCAAGGTGCCCGAGCGGGTGGCACGGCTTTCGGTCAGGAGCTCTCGTGCCTGTTCTTCATTGTCGAACAGCCGTCGGGTGATCTCCAGCAGCTTTTCGCCTGAGGGTGTCATCGTGACCTGTTTTCGATGCCTGTTGAACAAGAGAATATCGTATTCCTCTTCAAGCTTGCGCACCTGGTCGGAAATCGCAGGCTGGGTCAGAAGCAACTCCTCGGCCGCGCGGGAAAACCCGCCGCAAATGGCCACATAGTGAAAGGCCCGAAGCTGGACATAACGCATGAATTGCAATCCTTCATAGGGTGAGCTTATGCATTCAACGAAACTAACGATTTGTTCTATGTCCGACAAGCGCGCTTTATAGGCGCCCGCGCATTTTCGTCTCTTTCCCCAAAATCAAGGACCGCCAATGCTTCCTGTCGCTTTTCTGATTCATCTTGCGGGAGCGGTCATGTTGCTTTTGTGGGCAGTGCGCATGGTCCGCACGGGGGTGGAGCGGGCGCATGGCGCGCGACTGAGAGAGGCCTTGCGCGGGGCGCGGGGCGGCACAGCGCAAATGGCGCTGGTGGGGATGATACTCGCGGCAGTATTGCAAAGCTCGACCGCTGTGGGGATCCTCGCTGCCGGGTTTGTGAGCTCGGGCATACTGACAGTGCCCACCGGGATCGCAGCACTGTTGGGCGCGGATCTGGGGTCGGCGCTGGTGGTCAAGATCCTGTCCTTTGATCTGTCCGGACTGATCCCGTTGCTGCTGCTGGTCGGTGCCACCATGTTTCTGAAATTCGAGGCGCGAACAGTGCGGCAGTCCGGGCGGATCGTGCTCGGCATCGCGTTCATCCTGTTGTCGCTGCAAATGGTGGGACAGGCGACAGAGCCCTTGCGTGACAGCAGCCTGTTGCCGGGGCTTCTGGGCTATTTGCGCGGCGATCCCCTGACCTCTTTCCTTGTGGCGGCGGTGATTGCCTGGGTGGTGCATTCCTCGGTCGCGACGGTGCTTTTGTTCGTCTCCTTCGCCAGCAGTGGCATGCTGCCGCTTGAGGTTGCCGTGCCTATGGTTCTGGGCGCCAACCTTGGCGGCGGCATCATCGCCGTCTGGCTGACACGCGGGATGGAGCTGGAGGCCCGACGCATCCCTCTGGGCAACCTGATCTTTCGCGGCGTGGCGGCGGTCTTGCTGCTGACCGTCACACAGATCATTGAACTGCCAATTGCGCTTCTGGGCACGACAGAGCCGGTTCAACTGGTCAATTTTCACCTTGCCTTCAACTTAGCGCTGGTGCTGCTGGCCTTGCCGTTTGTCCGTCCGATGGATCGATTGGTGCAGCTCCTGCTGCCCGATCGAGCCGTCGAAACCGGCGGTGATGAGCTTGCTCCCATTGTCAGCATGCTCGACCGCACGTCGGTCGGCATTCCCACGGTTGCCCTTGCCAGCACCAAGCGCGAGTTGTTGCGCATGGGGGAAACCGTTGCGGCAATGTATCACCCGGTGATGGAATTGATGGACGGTGGCAATCTGGAAAAAATCGCCTCCGTTCGCGCGCTGGACGATCAGGTCAACCGCAAACACACCGACATCAAGCTGTTCATTGCCGAGATGAACCGGGGCAACCTGACAGAACGCGAAGCAAAGCTTGGCGCCGGGCTGACCGACTTTTCCATCACCCTTGAACATATCGGCGATATCATCGCCAAAAGCCTGCTGACACTGGCGGAAACCCGCGCGCGGCAGAACCTGCGCTTTTCGCCTGAAGGCTGGCTGGAAATGTGCAATCTGCATAGCCGGGTAGAGGCGAACCTGCAGCTGGCGCTGAATGTGCTGATTTCCGGTGATGTCGAAAGCGCCCGGCAACTGGTAAAGGAGAAGGAGGTGATGCGAAAGCTGGCCCGGGACAGTCATGACCGCCATCTCCAACGGCTGTGCAACAGCCATTCCGCCAGTATCGACACATCCGATATCCATCTGGAAATCGTGCGGGCCTTGAAGGAGATCAACTCGCTTCTGGTGACTGTAGCCTATCCGATTTTGACCGAGAGCGGGCACCTGTTGGAAAGTCGCCTGGCTCAGGCTTCATGATGTATCAGCAAAACCTTTGCATCGATACAAAATAACGATTTTACATATATAAGGCTGCATGAAAAAACGGGTCCATATCACCATTCCCAGAATGAGGCCGCGCCCATGTCTTCGCTTCCAAATGATGCCTTTCCGAACCCGGCCAAGGGCGAGCCGTTTTTGCTCACTCCAGGCCCCTTGACCACCGCGTTTTCGGTAAAAGAGGCGATGCTACGCGATTGGGGGTCATGGGACGGTGATTTCCGCGCTATGACGAAAAGTGTTTGTGATCAGTTGGTGGCATTGGCGGGCGACGTTGCGGGCGAATTTGATTGTGTGCCGATCCAAGGCTCGGGCAGCTATTGCGTCGAGGCAATGCTGGGAACTTTCGTTCCGCGCGATGGCAAGGTTTTGGTGCTGGCCAATGGCGCCTACGGGCTGCGGGCGGCGGAAACCATGCGCTACCTTGATCGCGCCTATACGCTGATCGATAAAGGAGATTACATGCCCCCGCGCGGGGATGAGGTGGCTGCAGCATTGGCCGCAGACCCCGAGATCACCCATGTGATCGCCATTCATTGCGAAACTTCCTCTGGGATCCTCAATCCGGTGGCCGAGATCTCCGAAGCTACCTATGCCGCAGGACGTAAACTGCTGGTCGACAGCATGTCCGCCTTTGGGGCCATTGATCTGGACGTGTGCCGCATAAGGCTTGAGGCAATGGTGTCTTCTGCCAACAAGTGCATCGAAGGCGTGCCGGGCTTTGGCTTCGTGATTGCCCGTAAGACGGAGTTGGAGGCTTGCAAGGGCAATTCCCACTCGCTCAGCCTCGATATTCATGCGCAGTGGGCCAACCTGGAGAAAACCGGCCAGTGGCGCTACACGCCGCCGACCCACGTCGTTGCCGCATTTCTGGAGGCGCTGCGTCTGCATGCGGAGGAAGGTGGCGTGGCGGGTCGCGGCGCGCGCTACACCAACAATCGCGATGTGATGGTCGCGGGGATGCGGGACCTTGGCTTTGAAACCTTGTTGAAAGACCGCTGGCTGTCGCCGATCATCGTCACGTTCTTTTGCCCCGCTGATCCGAAGTTTGTTTTCACCGAATTTTATGAACGGATGAAGAACAAGGGCTTTATCATCTATCCCGGAAAGCTGACTGTGGTGGAGAGTTTCCGCGTCGGTTGCATCGGTCGGATGGATGCGGCGATCATGACCCGCGTGGTTGAAGCCGCAAAAGAGGCCCTGGCCGAAATGGGTGTCGGCTCTGCAGCACCGCCTGCCGCCGCAATTGCCGAACGCGCAAAACTAGCCGCCTGACAAGGGCCTCAAGCACGACATATAAAGGACTGATAATGAACGATTCATCCCACGCCCCCGTCTTGGCGAACGACCGCAGCTACCCCTGGCCCAAGGTTCCAGCCATCGCTATCTGCCTTGATGGATGTGAGCCGGAGTATTTGACCCAGGCGATTGCCAAGGGCTTGATGCCGACGCTGAAGCGGATGCGTGAAACCGGGACTGACCGTCTGGCGCATTCGGTGATCCCGTCCTTTACCAACCCCAACAACCTGTCGATCGCCACCGGGCGTCCTCCGTCTGTGCATGGGATCTGCGGCAATTATCTCTACGAGCCTGAGACCGGCAAGGAAGTGATGATGAACGACGTGCGGTTCCTGCGGGCGCCGACAGTGTTCTCGAAATTCTATGAAGCCGGTGCGCGGGTGGCAATTGTTACTGCCAAAGACAAGCTCCGCGCGCTATTGGGTGCGGGGCTGAAGTTTGATGACGACCGGGCCAAGTGCTTTTCGGCGGAACGCTCGGACAGCTCGACCCAGGCCGAGCACGGGCAAGAGGCGGCAAGCAAATGGCTGGGTATGGCTCAGCCGGAGGTCTATTCGGCGGAACTGTCGGAATTCGTTTTTGCCGCTGGCGTCAAGCTGCTGGCGGAATGGAAGCCCGATGTGATGTATCTGACAACCACCGATTATGTGCAGCACAAATACGCCCCGCATCAGCCCGAAGCGCAGGCTTTTTATGAAATGTTTGACCGCTACCTGGCGCAGCTTGACGCGATGGGGGCGGCGATCGTTGTCACCGCCGATCACGGCATGAAGCCCAAGCACGGTGCCAATGGCGAGCCTTCCGTGATCTACGTCCAGGACCTGCTCGACGAATGGTTGGGCGAAGCTGCGGCGCGGGTGATCCTGCCTATTACCGACCCTTATGTCGTTCACCACGGTGCCTTGGGTGGTTTTGGTACGGCCTACCTGCCCAAAGGCGCCGATACGGCGGATATCATCGCGCGATTGGCCGCACGGCCGGAGATTCTGGAAGTGATGGACAAGGCCGAAGCAGTGAAGCGTTTTGAACTTCCGGCCGACCGGATCGGTGACATCGTCATGATCTCCACCGAGAATATGACGATCGGCACCTCCGCTCATCGCCATGATCTTGCCGCGCTGAACGAGCCGTTGCGCAGTCATGGCGGGCTGACCGAACAAGAGGTGCCTTTCATCGTAAACCGGGTAATGGACCTGCCCAACGAACCTGTCCTGCGCAATTTCGATGCATTCTTTTATGCCACCACGGCAGCGGCCCAATGAGCGCCTCAACGAAAGGGACGCATGATGTTTGATCCACGCACGCGCAACCTCGAGCCCAAGCATGAGGCCATGCGCATCGGGGGCGAGAAAGTGTTCACTGACGAGGTGGTCGAGGTTCGCTATCCCTATACCGATGAAGTGATCGGCACGGTTCCCGCCGGCAAGGCCGAACATGCGGCCCGCGCGTTCGAGATTGCCGCGGCCTACAAGCCGAAACTCAGCCGCTATGATCGCCAGCAAATTCTGTTCCGGGCCGGTCAGTTGATCAAGGAGCGGCGTGAAGAACTGGCCTATTGGCTGGTGCTCGAACTCGGCATCTGCTGGCAGCACGCGCTTTACGAGACCGGCCGCGCCTATGACGTGTTCACGCTGGCGGGGCAAATGGCCATTCTCGACGACGGCCAGATCTTCTCCTGCGACCTGACCCCCCAGGGCAAAGAGCGCAAGATTTTTACCTTGCGCGAACCGGTCGGCGCGATTTCTGCAATCACTCCGTTCAACCACCCCCTCAACATGGTCAGCCACAAGATCGCGCCCGCGATCGCGACCAACAACTGCGTCGTCTGCAAGCCCACCGAGCTGACGCCGCTGACGGCCATTGCGCTTGCTGATATCTTGTACGAGGCAGGCCTGCCGCACGAAATGTTCCAGATCGTCACCGGCTGGCCCAAGGACATCGGCGATGAGATGATCACAAACCCCAATATCGACATCATCACCTTCACCGGTGGCGTGCCGGTGGGCAAGCTGATTGCCTCCAAGGCAGGTTACAAAAGGATGGCGCTGGAACTGGGCGGCAATGACCCGCTGATCATCTGCAACGATCTGTCCGACGCGGATCTGGACAAGGCTGCCACGATAGCCGTTGCCGGAGCCACGGGCAATTCTGGACAGCGCTGCACAGCCGTGAAGCGGATTTTGGTGCAGGAATCAGTCGCGGAGCGTTTCGTGCCGCTGGTGCTGGAAAAGGCGAAAAAGCTGCGCTTCGGTGATCCGATGGATCCCGACACCCAGCTTGGCTGCGTCGTCCATGCGCAGGCAGCCGAAACCTTTGAACGCCGGGTGATGGACGCGGAGGCGCAGGGCGCGAAGATTCTCTACCATCCAGGCCGCCAAGGTGCGCTGTTGCCCCCCATCGTCGTCGACCATGTCCCGCATGGCAGCGAGCTGGTGATGGAAGAAACCTTTGGACCCATCGTTCCCATCGTCCGCGTGCCCGATGATGATGCTGCAGTGATGGCGATTTCCAACTCTACCCAGTTCGGTCTGTCGTCTGGGGTCTGCACCAATGATTTGAACCGCGCGATCGCTTACGTGAACGGGCTCGATGTGGGCACGGTCAACATTTGGGAACAACCGGGATACCGGATTGAAATGTCGCCGTTTGGCGGCATCAAGGACAGCGGCAATGCAGTCAAGGAAGGCGTGTTGGAGGCGATGAAGTTTTTTACCAACGTCAAAACCTATTCCTTGCCTTGGCCACGTTAAAGCGATCAGATCTCCCTGCAACTGACGCGGCCCCGCGTGGGGCCGCTTTTTTGCACATTTGGAACAAGGTGGCGGCGCATGAAGATTACCCATACCGAGGGTGAATCAAACCAGTCTTCGGCGCGAAGGGCCTGGGCCGCAAAGCATCCCAATGCCGCCACGCGCGATCTGCTGGCCCGTGACGCTGATGCCTTTTTGCATCAATCCCTTTCCAGCCCTTGCGTCTCCACCATAGCCAGGGCGGAGGGTATCTGGATCGAGGATACTGGAGGTCGCCGCTACATGGATTTTCACGGCAATTCCGTGCATCACATCGGCTATGGCCATCCCCGTCTGATTGCCGCGATCAAGGATCAACTGGACGCGCTGTCGTTTGCGCCCCGCCGGTTCACCAACGAGCCCGCCGTGCAACTGGCCGAAAAACTGGGCCAGATCGCTCCTGGAGATTTGTCAAAGGTGTTGTTTACCACCGGCGGGTCCGATGCGAACGAAGTGGCGTTGAAAATCGCTCGCGCCGCCACCGGGCGGTTCAAGACCATCAGCTTTTGGGATGCGTTCCACGGTGCGGGCTTTGGCGCGGCAAGCGTGGGCGGCGAAGCGACGTTCCGCAGCCATATCGCGGGACCGATGTTGCCTGGCACCGAGCATGTCGCCCCCTTCAACTGCTATCGTTGCCCCTATAATCATCCCGGACCTGACACCTGCGGACTGGCCTGTGCCGGTATGGTCGACTATGTGCTTGGTCGCGAAACCGATGTGGCGGCGGTGATCGCCGAACCCATGCGGGCCGTGCCTGTGGTGCCGCCACCGGGGTTCTGGAAGCAGGTGCGCGCGGCTTGCGACCGCCATGGCGCGCTGCTGATCATGGATGAGATTCCGACCGGACTGGGCAAGACCGGTCGCATGTTCGCTTTTGATCATGACGAGGTGATTCCCGATATCGTGACCCTTGGCAAAGCTCTTGGCGGTGGTGTCCTTCCCATCGCCGCAGTGATCGCCCGCAAAGACCTCGACGTTTGCGGCGATTTTGCCATTGGGCATTACACTCATGAAAAGAACCCCGTCACCGCCCGCGCCGCCCTGACCACCTTGCAGATCATCGAGGACGAAGGACTGGTGGAGCGCAGCGCGGCCCTTGGTGCCCACGCGCTGGAACGGTTGCGGGCTTTCGCACCGCGTAGCCGATTTGTTGGCGATGTTCGGGGCCGTGGCCTGATGTTCGGGGTGGAGATCGTGGAGGACCGCGCCACAAGGCTCGAGGCCCCTGACCGGGCTGAACGGATCTATTACCGCTGCCTTGAGGCGGGCCTGTCCTTCAAGATCAGCGCCGGCTGTGTGCTGACGCTGTCACCGCCGCTGACAATTTCGCTTGAAGATCTCGACCGCGCCCTGAGCATCGTGGAAACGGCCATTCTGGCGGAGTCATGACCACCTTCGCCCTTGGCATCGTGCTGTTTTCGGCGCTGCTGCACGCAGGCTGGAACGCGATGTTGAAGGCGGTGGACGATCGGGCGGGAGTTCTGGGGGCGGTGTCGCTCGCCCATGCGTTGGTGGGAGTAGCGCTGATAGCCGCGTCGCCGCTGCCGGCAATGGCAAGCTGGCCGTCAATCATTATCTCGACGCTCGTGCATTATGGCTATTATCTGCTCCTGTTCCGCACTTATCGGCATGGCGACTTGAGCCAGGTCTACCCCATCTCACGTGGGCTCGCCCCCGCCTTTGTCGCGTTCTCCGCATGGATCTTGATCGACGAGAGCCTGGCGCCGCTGGCGGTGGCCGGCCTGGTTGCGATCACTGCGGGGATCTGCTTGCTGGCACTGCAACGTGGGGCGGCGGCGGCGCCGCGCAGCACCCTGGGATACGCGGTGCTACTGGGCTTGTGCATCGGCACCTACTCCACGGCAGACGGCATCGGCATCAGGCTGGCCGGAACGGCGACGGGTTATATGGGCTGGCTGTTTCTGCTGGAAGCGCCGGTGCCGCTTGCGATCGCGCTTCATCGCCACCGCAACCGGGGACATTTTGCACCGCGCACTTTGGTCTATGGCCTGCTGGGCGGGGTGGCAGCGGTCACGGCCTACGGACTGGTGCTTTATGTCAAAACCATTGCCCCGCTTGGCGCAGTTTCGGCGGTGCGCGAATCCAGCGTTATTATCGCCGCGCTGATCGGGGTATTTATCTTTGGCGAACGACCATGGCAGGGGCGCATCCTGGCGGCAGTGGTCGTCACCATGGGCGTTATGGCGTTATCTTTGGCAGGATAATTGCTCACCATCGTCTCAACTTATGCAACTATAAAATAAATAGATTTTACTTATTGATGAAGGATTCCCAATCTCGCGTTTGTGAAGGTTTCTTTCCTGTGTCACTCTCATGTCGCACGTTTATTGCAAGAAGGACCTGATCGGCCACGGGGGAACTGCCGGAATAACCGGCGCAAATACCGCCGATTAATAACATCTAACTCAACAGGGGAATGACCATGAAAATAACATCCTTTCTGTGCCTGACCGTTGCGGCCTCGGCGCTGCTCGTAAACACAGCACTGGCTGAAACCGAACTGACTGTCTACACCGCCGTCGAAGCCGAAGACCTCGCCCGCTATGCGGAAACCTTCAATCAAGATCACCCGGATATCAAGATAAACTGGGTGCGTGATTCAACCGGCGTCATCACCGCCAAGCTATTGGCAGAGAAGAACAATCCGCAGGCTGATGTGGTCTGGGGTCTTGCCGCTACCTCGCTGTTGGTGCTGAAAACCGAAGGCATGCTGTCACCTTATGCAGCGGCAGGACTGGACAAGCTTTCCGCCAGTTTCCGCGACAGCGACAACCCTCCGTCCTGGGTGGGTATGGACGCCTGGGTTGCCGCGGTCTGCTACAACACAGTCGAAGGCGGCAAGCTGGGCTTGACCGCGCCGACGAGCTGGATGGATCTGACAAAACCCGAATATGCCGGCCACGTGGTCATGCCTAATCCGGCCTCCTCCGGCACGGGCTTCCTTGACGTTTCGTCATGGCTGCAGATCTTTGGCGAGGAAAAGGGCTGGGAATATATGGATGGGCTGCACCAGAACATCGCAGCTTATACGCATTCCGGGTCCAAGCCTTGCAAGATGGCGGCCTCCGGGGAAACCGTGATTGGCGTCTCCTTTGCCTTCCGCGGCGCCAAATCCAAGGCCGACGGCGCACCGATCGACATCATCATCCCGTCCGAGGGCGTGGGTTGGGACATGGAGGCGACCGCGATTATTGCAGGCACAGCTAACGAAGAAGCGGCGAAGACGCTGCTGGATTGGTCCATCACTCCGAAAGCGATGAAAATGTACAATGTCGGCTATGCCGTGGTGGGCATTCCCGGTATCGCCCAGCCGGTGGAGCATTTCCCGGAAGGTATCACCGAGGCGATGATCGACAACGACTTCGAATGGGCCGCCAACAACCGCAGCCAGATCCTCGAAGAATGGTCCAAGCGGTACGATACCAAGTCCGAACCCAAGGGCTGAGCCTTTTCGTTTGATCCTATGAGCCAGGGGGCGCCGCATTGCGGCGTCCCATCCCTTGCCCTATCCGGAAAACCCGTCATGCCAAACCGAGCCGATACCTACCTGCAAATCAAAGACCTGTGGAAAGCGTTCGGCGACTTTCTGGCACTCAAGGACATCAACCTCGATATCGGCAAAGGTGAATTCGTCTGCTTCCTTGGACCCTCGGGCTGCGGCAAAACCACGCTTTTGCGCGCCGTGGCTGGGTTGGACCCGCAGACGCGCGGGCAGATCTATCAGGGCGGACAGGATATTTCGAACTTGCCGACCTCAAAACGTGATTACGGAATCGTGTTTCAATCCTATGCGCTGTTTCCCAACCTGACCGTGGCGCGCAATATAGCCTTTGGGCTTGAAAATACCGGCCGTCCCAAGGCGGAGATCAAGGCCCGCGTGGCCGAATTGCTGGCGCTGGTCGGGTTGCCGGAACAGGCAGAGAAATACCCCGCCCAGCTTTCGGGCGGTCAGCAACAGCGCATCGCCCTTGCCCGCGCCATTGCCATCGACCCCGGCCTGCTGCTGCTGGACGAACCGCTTTCGGCGCTGGATGCCAAGGTTCGGGTCCATCTGCGCCATGAAATCAAGGAACTGCAGCGCAAACTCGGGGTGACAACGATCATGGTCACGCACGACCAGGAAGAAGCGCTCTCGATGGCCGACCGCATCGTGGTGATGAACCACGGCACTGTCGAACAGGTCGGTACTCCGGCTGAAATTTACCGCGAACCGTCTACCCTGTTTGTCGCCGATTTCATTGGCGAGACGAACAAGGTAGCAACCACCTTCAGCAGCGGGCGGGTCACCCTCGGCTCCGTGTCGCTTTCCACCGATATGAAGGGTGTAGCCGAAGGCGCTGCCGTTACCGTGGCCGTGCGGCCTGAAGATGTGGTGCCGCATTTGTCCACCCAGGCCGGTGAAGGGGCGGCGAACCTGTTGCCCGCGCGATTGATGAATATGGAATTCCTCGGCTCTTTCTGGCGCTGCCATCTGCAATCGGACATTCTGGGTGGGCAGGAGTTGATCGCCAATTTCTCCATCAACGCAGTGCGACGGCTGGATCTGAAGCCAGGGCTTGAAATGGCAGTTGAGCTTCCGGCGGAACGCGTTCTCGTGTTTGCGGAAGGGGCGTAAGATGTCGGATGCAATTCTTCCCGCCGGCCGTGCGATCAAGCTGAAACTGGACCGCGACGGCGCGATCAAGCGTGCCTTCATGGCGGTGATCGCGCTGTATCTGATCGTGGCGCTGGCCCTGCCGCTATATGCCATGCTGTCCAAGAGCTTCGTGACATACAGCTTTGACCTTGCACGCTATGAATTCCAGGTCAGCGATGAAGCGGGTCGTTTCGGGCCGCCGCAGACCGCCGCCGCCATCAATGCGCAACTTGGTTTGTTTGACGCGGAGGCTCTGCGATCGTCTTCGGACGGCCGGCTTTCAGCGACGGCGTTTTTCCCGGATTTCAGCTTTCGCAGCCCGGTCAAATACCGCATTCGCGGCACAGATCCGGATGCGCCCTATCTGATCGGGCTCGATCTGCAAAACACCACCGAGTGGCAAGAGTTTGACGGCAACACTTTCCGACGGATCAATTTGCGCCCGGTCAAATCGGTGGGTGTGCAGAATTATAGCGAGTATTTCTCGAACCCCGCGCTGTTTTCCTCGATCCAGAATTCGGTCTTTATCGCGGTGATCAGCACTGTGCTGACCGTCGTGGCGGCTTTCGGCTTTGCCTATTCGCTCAATCGCAGTCTGATGCGCTTCAAGGGGTTTTTCAGGCTGGTCGCAATGATGCCGATCCTGGTGCCATCTCTTCTGCCCGGCATCGCGCTGATCTATCTGTTCGGCAATCAGGGCATGTTGAAATCGGTGATGATGGGGCACAGCATCTACGGACCGATAGGTATTGTCATCGGATCGGTATTCTTCACCTTTCCCCATGCGCTAATCATCATCTCCACCGCGCTGTCGATCGCCGACCAACGCCAGTATGAAGCAGCGGAGTCCTTGCGTGCCAGCAGATGGCGAACCTTCTGGACCGTCACAATTCCCGGTGCGCGCTACGGTCTGATCTCGGCTTCGTTCGTGACCTTCACACTGGTCATTACCGATTTCGGCCTGCCCAAGGTGATCGGGGGGCAGTACAATGTGCTGGCGATCGACATCTACAAGCAGGTGATCGGCCAGCAAAATTTCGAAATGGGGGCCGTGGTCTCCGTGGTCTTGCTGATCCCGGCTGTGCTGGCCTTCATTGTGGACCGGCAGGTGCAGAAGAAGCAGGTGTCGCTGCTGTCGGCCCGGTCGGTTCCCTTTCAGCCAAAGGCCAACAAGCAGTTTGAGGCATTGTGCCTCGTGTGGTGCGGGGCAATGGCGGTGTTCATCCTTGGGTTGATCCTCGTATGCCAGTATGCGGCGCTGGTGCAGTTCTGGCCCTACGACTTGAGCCTCAGTCTGAAGAACTACGATTTCAACCGCACCGATGGCGGTGGCTGGGATGCCTATGGCAACTCGATCCAACTGGCATTGATGACTGCGATTTTCGGCACGCTGATCGTCTTCACCGGGGCATATATGGTGGAAAAGATCGACGGGTTCAGAACCGGGCGCGGGGTGTTCCAGTTCCTGGCGATGCTGCCGATGGCGGTGCCCGGAATGGTGCTGGGCCTGGCCTATATCTTCTTCTTCAACGACCCGGCGAATCCACTGAATGCGATTTACGGCACGATGACGATCCTGGTTGTCTCGACCGTTACGCACTTTTACACGGTCGGTCATCTGACCGCGCTGACCGCGTTGAAACAGATAGATGCCGAGTTCGAGCCCGTGGCAAGCTCCTTGCGTCAGCCGTTTTACCGATTGTTTGCCCGGGTGACGGTGCCAGTCTGCCTGCCTGCGATCCTGGACATCTCGATCTATCTGTTCGTCAATGCAATGACGACCGTGTCGGCGGTGGTGTTCCTGTATTCCACACATACGACGCTGGCCTCGGTTGCGGTGCTGAACATGGATGACGCGGGCGATATCGCTCCTGCGGCGGCGATGGGGATGATGATTTTCTACACCAACGCCGGCGCGCGGCTGCTGCATATGTTGGCTTCGCGCAGGATGCTGCGCAAGACTCAAAGCTGGCGCGGGCGATAATGCAGGTACGGGTTTGGGTCATGCCCCGGCTATTCCCCGCTACTTTCGCAAAATGCGTCCGTCAGGGCGCGCCATCTTGCATCCGAACACCGGTCGGGCGGAGCAAGCAGCCAATAGCTCTCTGGCGGTCGAAGACTGTGCGCGTCCAACCTGACAACCCGTCCCGCCGCCAAGGATTCCGCCGCCAGTGGCAATGAGGCCAGCATCACACCCGCCCCCATCTCCGCCGCCACAAGGGCTGCAATGAAACTGTCAAAGCGCAGATGCGGCGTGGGGCCCGTCGCACCGCCCCAATGGGCCCAGCCGAGCCTTGGGCCGGACAATGCGATGCGAGGTTTTGCACGCCAATCGCCGTGCGAATGGTCGGGATGAGCCACCGGCGCCAGTTCCTCATCGAACAGTCTGGCGGCTCGGTAGCCAGGCCAAGGACCGCTACCATAGCGAATTTGGATCCCGCTACCTTTGGCATAATCCTCCTCCAGGACCATCGTTGAAAACGCAAACTCCAATCTGTTTGCGGTCTGCACACGAGTTAGGCGCGGCACCAGCCATGTTTGGACGACCGAGGCGCTGGCTGCAATGATGACCTGTCTTGGACCGTGTCCAAACAGGTCATCGGCACTTTGATGAATGGCACGCAAATGGATGGTGGTATGGGGTAGCCATGCTTCACCCTCGACCGTCAGGGTCACTCCCCGAGGCTTGCGCAGGAACAGGCGAACGCCCAGACGTTCCTCCAAGTGGCCAATGCGTTGGCTGATGGCGGCTTGTGTGACCGATAATTCCCCAGCTGCGGCAATGAAACTTCCCAGGCGCCCGGCGGCTTCAAAGGCGCGAACCCATTCGAGCGGAAGAGGGCGAACTGACATAAGTAAAACGTCCCCTTGACCAATGTATTGCTGTGTTGAGTTTATAGTGGTTTCCGCCAGACTGCCATGGAAATCAACCTGCGAGGCGATGATGTTTGATGTGAACTTAAGCGACGGCGGTCGCGTTGTGACCATAACCCGGTCCGGTCAACCTCCTGCGCGGTTTCACGCAGTGTGGTTGCGCGATAATGCCTGGGATCCTGCGACCCGTGCCCCGGGAAATGGGCAAAGGCTTATCACCTTGGCCGATATCCCACGCGATACGCATGTCAGCGCAGCCAGCGTCGAAGCGGGTCAGATGATCTTGGTTTTCGAGCCGGAAAACAAAACGGTGCGGTACGACATTGATGAGCTGTTGACGCAACGCTACGATCAGACAAAGCCCCGTCGGCCGGGTTGGACCGCCGAACAGGTGAAACCATGGGACGCCGGGCTAATGGGTTCGGTTCCGGTGGCCAGCCTGCCGCACATTCAAGTTCACGAAGCGTCCAAGCACGCGTGGCTGGAACAAGTGGCGCGCTATGGCTTTGGCAAACTGACCGATGGCCCGGTGCGCGACGGTGCGCTGTTTGAGGTTGTGGATCTGTTTGGCTATGTCCGCGAAACCAACTATGGCCGCAATTTCGAAGTGCGCACGGAAGTGAACCCTACCAACCTTGCTTATACCGGACTTGGGCTTCAGGCCCATACCGACAATCCATACCGCGACCCGGTGCCAACCGTGCAGGTGCTTTACTGCCTCGAGTCTTCTGCCGCCGGCGGTGAAAACATGGTGGTGGATGGATTTGCCTGTGCCCTGCGCCTGCGCGATGAAAACCCTGAAAGCTTCGACCTCTTGACGCGATACTGCGCCCGCTTCGAGTATGCAGGCGAGGCCGGGGTGCGGCTGCAATCACGTCGGCCGATGATAGAGCTCGCTCCTGATGGCGAACTTGTCGGGATCCGGTTCAACAACCGTTCTGCTGCTGCAATCACCGAAGTTCCCTTCGACGAGATGGAGGCCTATTACGCTGCCTATCGCCATTTTGCTGAAATTATTGACGATGAGACGATGGAGGTGACCTTTCGTCTGAATCCCGGGGAAAGCTTCGTGCTTGATAACACGCGAGTATTGCATGCACGCAAAGGCTATAGTGGGGCAGGAACCCGATGGTTGCAGGGTTGCTACGCTGACAAGGACGGGCTCTATTCCACCCTTGCTGCAATGCAATCAAGGCGGGAGGCGGCAGAATGACCGATCTTTCTCCGCAAACTATCGTCGCCTTTCTTGACGATATCTTTGAACGGCGCGGCGGCGAGGAGTATCTGGGTGAGCCGGTGACGATGGCACAACATATGCTGCAAGGGGCAACCCTTGCTGAGCGCGCCGGCGCACCGGAGGTGGTGGTCGTCGCTGCTCTGTTGCATGACATCGGACATTTTACCTCCGAATTCGGGACGTATCATCCCGATGACGTCGAAGACCGCCATCATGAAGACGCTGGCGCTGAGGTTTTGGGTCCCTACTTTCCGACGCTCGTCACCGACTGCGTCCGCTATCACGTGGCTGCAAAACGCTATCTTTGCGCGACCAAACCTGAGTATTTCAATCGTTTGTCTGCGGCTTCTGTTCATACTCTGGGGCTGCAAGGCGGCCCGATGAATGCTGCCGAAGTGGCCGCGTTTCAGCTCAACCCCAATCTCGACCAGATTATTCAGGTCCGTTACCTGGACGAGGCAGGCAAGCATCCGACCATGGAGACTCCGCCCTTCTCGCATTTCGCGCCAATGGTGCAACGGGTGGTTGACGCCCATTGTGGCTCCCGCTGATCATAGGTCGGATTTTGATTTTCTTTGTTTTAGGGCACGTCACCAACGGGCGGATATAATGTGATGAGGGTGGCGTCGCCTTAACCGCGCCCGGAACGCGATACTTGCTTCGGGGCGAATTTCACGCCTTAATCGACAAGCAGATTTCCCGCCAGGTTGTGATGGCGTGGGCTCGGAGTTGGCGATGATCGGCGCCGATCAGGGGCTTTCGATGAAGATGGAAAAGATTGCCGATGTAGTCATGGGTTGAGACGAAGCACTGGCATTGTCGCGCCGACCTGAACCGCATCCTGCGTCGCTCTCGTCGTCGCACAATGGGAATTCGGGGGCGAATCGGGGACGATTTGGCGGAGAGAGTGGGATTCGAACCCACGAGACGGTTCCCCGCCTACACACTTTCCAGGCGTGCGCCTTCGACCACTCGGCCACCTCTCCGCATATCCGTCTGACGGGCAATTACCCGGACATGCCGGCCGCTGTCAAGGCGGTCGCCCTGCCGGAATAAACTGATGACGAAGCATCAAAATTCCCCGGTCCGGATCGGGCGGCACTATAGCCAAGACCACTTGCTTGGCAACCGCAATTCGGCGCTTTCATGACATTATTCTCACAAGCTTCACCGGCCACCTTCAACTTGCCATTGCCACACGGTTTTCAGGTCTCTATGTCACGGGCTTAGGCTTTGCTGCCGGCTTGGGATGCCGGGGTGAAAAACCGTGGGAGCGGAGGACGACATGCGATTTTTCGTACGGGCACTGAGCTTGATTTCCCTGGTGCTTGCTGTGCTGGCCGGGCTGGTGGACGCCATTCAGACTGTGGCCGCCAGCCAACTGGTGCTGACGCCGCTGATTGACATGTGGAACCTCAACAGTCCCGATACCCTGGCATTCGTGAAAAGCCTGTTTTCCCAATACGCTCCGGCGCAGGTCTGGGATGACGGTGTCGTCCGGGTTCTGGAGCAGCCCGCATCTGCAGTCTTCCTGGTGTTTTCGCTGCTGTTTTATCTCGCCGCCTATCGCCGCCACAGGCCCGCCGGCCGGTTTGCGGCCTGAAGGAAGAGGCCCAGAGCGCGCCCCTCCCCCAAGTTGGGGTCAGCCGGTTTGGCGCCCACGCAGCCAAGGCCGCTATTGCCTGCAGCAGTTCAGATCCGTATTCAGTGTTGACCAGGGTAGCCAAAGTCAGGGAGCCTGATTGAACCCGGACAGGTGAAACGGTGCGGGCAGCGGGAGAGAGCCATGTTTCTTGTCGAGATGTTTCAGCGCAAGACCACAATGCCGACCGCTGCCGAAGCGCTGGCCGGCCGGGCTGAGCCGATCGAGACGGCGGCCCTGCATTTCGTCACCAACCAGCCGCTGAAGCCGCCATTTGCCGATGGCCTGGAGATTGCCTATTTCGCCATGGGACGGTTCTCGGTGGCCGAGAAGCTGTTCTGGGCGCTGCCTGGCGTCCATGTCACCGCCACGGGCTATGCCGGCGGGCTGACCCCCAACCCGACCTATCAGGAGGTGCTGTCGAGCCTGACCGGCCACACGCAGACGGTCATGGTGGTCTTCGATCCGGGAGAGCTGAGCTATGAGGCGCTGCTGAAGCTGTTTTTCGAGCGTCATGACCCGACCAAGGTGATGCGGCAGGGCAATGATATCGGCACAATTTTCCGTTCCGCCATCTTCACCACCAGCGATGCCCAGCTTGCGCAAGCCAAGCAGGTGAGGGACGATTACCAGGCTGCTCTCGAGCAGGCCGGACACACCGGCAGAATCGTCACTGAAATCGGCCCTGCAGCGGCGTTCTACCATGCCGAGGCCAGCCATCAGCAGCATGCGGCCAGGAATACCGGCAGTCAGCCAGGCAGCAAGGGCACCGGTGTCCGTCTCCCGGATCATCTGTGAACCTTTGAGGCACGGCCCGACCGCGAAGTTGACGCGAGAACAGTTTGGGTTATCTGAAGACGACGCAAATCGGCGTTGGATTTTTGGCAAAAGCCATGCAAGGATATGCCCTTCCGGCCTGCCAGGGTCGGCAAATTCCGCAGGTCTGCCCAATCGGGCATGCGGGAGGAACCAATAAGATCAACAAGTAACCTACAGGGCTGCACACCATGAAACGCACGCTTTTGAGCTTCTTCGCTATGGCCGCCATGTCGGCGACCGCCATGGCCGCCGACATCAAGCCGGCAATCATTTACGACCTTGGCGGCAAGTTCGACAAATCCTTCAACGAGGCTGCCTATGGTGGCGCCGAGAAGTTCAAGACCGAGACCGGTATTGATTACCGCGATTTCGAAATCGCCAACGACGCCCAGCGAGAGCAGGCGCTCCGCCGCTTTGCCAAGGACGGCAACAATCCGATCGTCATGGCCGGTTTCTCCTGGGGCGCTGCGCTTGAAAAGATCGCACCGGAATATCCGGACATCAATTTTGCCATCATCGACATGGTGGTGGAAGCGCCCAATGTCCGTTCGGTGGTCTACAAGGAACAGGAAGGCTCCTACCTGGTCGGCGTGATGGCCGCCAAGGCGTCCCAGACCGGCACCGTCAGCTTCATCGGCGGCATGGACATTCCGCTGATCCGCAAGTTTTCCTGCGGCTACAAGGGCGGCGTGATGGCCACCAATCCAGACGCCAAGGTGCTTGAAGCCATGACCGGCACGACCCCGGACGCATGGAACGACCCGGTCAAGGGCGGTGAAATCACCAAGTCGCAGATCGACCAGGGCTCCGATGTGGTCTATGCGGCGGCTGGCGGCACCGGCATCGGTGTGCTGCAGACCGCAGCTGACGCCGGAAAGCTCGGCATCGGCGTCGATTCCAACCAGAACGGCCTGCAGCCTGGCAAGGTTCTGACCTCCATGGTCAAGCGCGTTGACGTGGCTGTCTACAACGCCTTCATGGACGCCAAGAATGATGCGTTCACCTACGGCTTCAGCTCGCTCGGTCTGGCTGAAGGTGGCGTGGATTATGCCATGGACGACAACAATGCACCGTTGGTTTCCGACGAGATGAAGACAGCGGTTGAGGCCGCGAAGGCCGACATCATTGGCGGCAAGATCACCGTTCATGACTACATGTCGGACAACAACTGCCCCTACTGAGGCCTGCCCTTAGTGAGACAGGTACCGGCCTTCGGGCCAGTTCAACAATCGAAGCGGCCGGGCGACAACTTGCCCGGCCGTTTTGTTGCGGGCGAGCCTTTCTCCGGGCTATAGAGCGCCGTCAACTAACAGGATGCTGCAACGATGGCTGTCATACGCACCCACAAGGGCGATCTTTCCGATGCGGCAATGGCGCGTTACACAGGCGACATTGCAGTGGACACCGAAACCCTGGGCCTGGTGCCGCGCCGCGACCGCTTGTGCGTTGTGCAGCTCTCACCGGGCGACGGATCGGCCGATGTGATCCAGATCGCCGCCGGCCAGAAGCGCGCCCCCAATCTGGTGGCCCTGCTCAAGGATCGGAAGAAGCGAAAGCTGTTCCACTATGGCCGTTTCGATATTGCCGTGCTGTTCCATACGTTCGACGTGACCGCCACGCCGGTTTTCTGCACCAAGATTGCCTCACGGCTGACACGCACCTACACAGACCGCCACGGCCTCAAGGACGTCACCAAGGAGTTGCTGGAGGTCGATCTGTCCAAGCAGCAGCAATCCTCTGACTGGGCCGCGGAGAAGCTGACAAAGGCACAACTCGAATACGCCGCCTCCGATGTGTTGCATCTGCATGCCCTGACCGGGAAGCTGACTGAACGTCTGGTCCGCGATGGCCGCGAGGCCCACGCCAAGGCCTGCTTCGAATTCCTGCCGACCCGCGCCAAGCTCGATCTCATGGGCTGGCAGGAAACCGACATTTTTGCCCATAGCTGAGTGAATTGAGCGGCTCAGTGTGTGTCCGGGAATGCCGGACATGCAAAAGCGCCGCCGCGTGGAAAAACCACCGGGTGTGAACATGCCAGTCCGGAGGGCCGCACGCGGGCTTTGCCTCTGGGGTAAAAAGTAAACGGTGGCGCAGCTCGCGCACGGCCCGAATATCGCCGGATGATGTCCGCATCCGACAGGCGGCACCTCGCACTCCCGGGATTTTACCCCCGCCCGGATTGCTCCGGCCGCGATCAGGACAGACCGCGGGAGATGGTTTTCGTGGTCCGGCACGTCATTCCCGGTCAGTAGACCAAAAATCCGCCACAGGCCCGTTCCGGTGTCTCATCCAAAATCCTGCTGTAAGGCAGGATATGCCCGAAGGCAGTGTATGGATGCGAACCCGGCCCGGTGGCTGGCTTGGCCGGTTCCGCCTTTCGGTGAACCGGCTGCCAGCGGAGCCACGATGGCCGCCGCCTCCTCAAGGGTTCTGCCGCACGTTACGGCAAACTCCGAAAGGCATTCCTCCCACCTGGTCCAACACGTTCGCGATCCATCCGGCAGCGGGAGCGGTATCAGTGTGGCACGGAGGTGGGAAGGTGTGGATGAAATGGTGGGACTTTTTAGTGATTGGTGCGGCGCGCATCTTCTCCCCCTTGGTGGGGGAGAATGAAATTTCAGCATCTTAGCTTCAGCTAAGTGCTAGAAATTTCAAGAGAGGGGGCTCGTTTCAGCAACCGGAATTCCCCCTCACCTGAAAAATCTATGACTTGGCGCTCTCGCACCAAGACCATGATTTTTCTTCCTCTCCCACAAGGGGAGAGGAGAGTAGCGCCATCAAAAAAACCCGCCGGATTGCTCCGGCGGGTTCGTTTGTCAGACGTCAGATCCGTAAAAGGATCAGTCGTCGGTATTCTGCTTCTTCAGTGCTGCGCCAAGAATGTCGCCGAGCGATGCGCCCGAGTCGGACGAGCCGAACTGTGCAACTGCCTGCTTCTCTTCAGCGATTTCCAGCGCCTTGATCGACAGACCGACCTTGCGGTCCTTCTTGGAGAAGTTGGTGACGCGGGCATCGACTGTCTGGCCGACCGTGAAGCGCTCAGGGCGCTGCTCGTCACGGTCACGCGACAGGTCGGAGCGGCGGATGAACGAAGACAGGTCTTCGTGATCAACCAGAACCACTTCAAGGCCACCATCGGTGATTGCAGTCACCTTGGCCGAGACAATGGCGTTCTTGCGCAGGTCGCCCGAAGCGGCGGCGTCGCCGATCGAGTCCTTGCCAAGCTGCTTGATGCCCAGCGAGATGCGTTCCTTGTCGACATCGACGTCAAGCACGACGGCCTTGACCATGTCGCCCTTGTTGAACTCCTCGATGACCTGTTCGCCTGGACGGTTCCAGTCGAGGTCGGAGAGGTGAACCATGCCGTCGACATCGCCTTCGAGGCCGATGAACAGGCCGAATTCGGTCTTGTTCTTGACTTCGCCTTCGACTTCGGTGCCGGCAGGGTGGCTCTGTGCGAACACTTCCCAAGGATTCTCGAGCGTCTGCTTGAGGCCGAGCGAAATGCGGCGCTTGTTGGGGTCGACTTCGAGAACGACCACGTCAACTTCCTGCGTTGTCGACAGGATCTTGCCGGGGTGCACGTTCTTCTTGGTCCAGGACATTTCCGAAACGTGGATCAGGCCTTCGATGCCCGGCTCCAGTTCGACGAATGCGCCGTAGTCGGTGATGTTGGTCACGGTACCGGTGATGCGCTTGCCGGCAGGGTACTTGACGCCGATGCCATCCCACGGATCGCTTTCCAGCTGCTTCATGCCCAGCGAGATGCGGTGTGTGTCCTGGTTGATCCGGATGATCTGGACCTTGACGGTCTGGCCGATCGACAGGATCTCGGACGGATGGTTGACGCGGCGCCATGCCATGTCGGTGACGTGCAGCAGGCCGTCGATGCCGCCAAGATCAACGAACGCACCGTAATCGGTGATGTTCTTGACCATGCCTTCAACAGTCTGGCCTTCTTCGAGGTTCTGCACGATTTCCGAACGCTGTTCGGCACGGCTCTCTTCGAGAACTGTACGGCGCGAGACAACGATGTTGCCGCGGCGCTTGTCCATCTTGAGGATTTCGAACGGCTGCGGGATGTGCATCAGCGGGGACACGTCGCGGATCGGACGGATGTCCACCTGGCTGCGCGGCAGGAACGCCACTGCGCCATCCAGATCGACGGTGAAGCCGCCCTTGACCTGGTTGAAGATGACACCTTCAACACGCTCCTGCGCATTGAACTTCTCTTCCAGGCGGACCCAGCTTTCTTCGCGGCGAGCCTTCTCGCGCGACAGCATGGCTTCGCCAAGTGCGTTTTCGATACGCTCGACATAGACTTCGACTTCGTCGCCGACCTTGAGCGTGCCGTCCTTTGCTTTCGCGCCGAATTCCTTCAGCGGAACGCGGCCCTCGACCTTGAGACCGACGTCGATGATGGCGACGTCCTTCTCGATGGCCATCACGATGCCCTTGGCAACGTAGCCTTCTGCGAGATCCTGCGTGGCAATGGATTCGGCGAACAGGGATGCAAAATCCTCTGTCATGGTTTCAGTGTTAGACATTAATTCTCCTGGTGACCGCGTCGTCAGGGTGCGGTCGGATGCGCCTGGTTGGTGTTGTTCGGACCAGAGATACCTGTCTGTCCCTAACCTCCGAGAGGCAGGACAAGTACGGCGCGGGACAGGCTCGCTGGCTTTCTTCAGTGTTCGAGCGCCGCATCCACAAGACGCAGGGCAGTTTCGAACGCGGTTTCTATACCCATTTCGGTTGTATCTAGCAAGTGCGCATCGGATGCTGGCCTGAGCGGCGAGTCGGCGCGTTCCGTGTCGCGTGCGTCGCGCTTTTCGATATCGGCCAGAATGGTGGGCAGATCGGCTGACCCGCCATTGCCGGTGATTTCGTCAAACCGCCGTTTGGCCCGCACTTCCGGGCTTGCGGTGACATAGAACTTGATGAATGCATCCGGGCAGACAACAGTGCCGATGTCGCGGCCATCAAGCACGGCGCCTGCCGGTGTCTTTGCGAACTCCCGTTGTGCCTGAACCAGGGCCTTGCGCACTTGCGGCATTACCGCGACCCTGGAGGCGGCTTCGCCGATCTCATGAGCCGACAGCACCGAGCGGTCGAGATTGGACAAATCGAGGGTGCGGGCGGTCTCGGCCGCCACGGTTTCGTCATCGAGCGGCAGCCCGCGATCAATCAGCGTCTTGACCGTGGCGCGATAGGTCAGCCCGGTATCGAGATGATTGAGCCCGTAATGCTCGGCCAGCCGGCGCGACAACGTGCCCTTTCCGGCGGCAGCCGGTCCGTCCACCGCAATCACGATATGGCGCACGTCAGATGTCATTCTCGGTCCTCATCGCAATCTTCAATCTTCCGGCTTCAATCTTCCGGTTTCATTGTTCTTCCGGTTTCATTGTTCCGGCAAACCGCCATAGCGCGCAACCAGCCGGGTCATGTCTTCGTCTCCCTGCGCCGCCAGGCCTGCATGAACGCCCCGCCTGTCGGCTTCCGGACGATTCTGGCTGACTTTCCATTTGCCGGTCAGCTCACTGACGCTGATGTCGATGCCGACGATCCCGCGCAATTGGGCTGCGACGAAGGCATCCGGCGCATCTTCCACTTTCCACGGCACGGGCCGCTCCACCTCATGCCGGTCGGTCAGTTCCCTCACTTGCGGGCCAAGCCAGTCTGATCCCTGGTGAACAGTGGCGCTTCCGCGCGCCTGAACCATGGCGTAGTTCCAGGTGGGGACCACCTTGCCGTGTTCGGCCTTGGCGGCATACCAGGACGGTGTCACATAGCTTTCAGCCCCCTGGAACACCACCAGCACGTTTGCCCCGTCCTTGATGTGCCGCCATTGCGGATTGGCTTTCGACACATGGGCGCGAAGCCTGGTGACGCCGTCCGTGACTGAGACCAGGAACGGAACCGGGTTGGCCAGCATATCGCTGCCGGACGCCGAGATCAGCAGGCCCAGCGGATGCGCTTCAATCAGCGCCCGCAACACGGTTTCGTCTTTCTCTTCAAACTGTGGCGGCGAATACATCAGTCCTGCTCCTCTGCAGTGATGGTTTCCGGAAAACACATGCTCCATGACGCCGAAAACGCCATGCCCGGTCACTTGCGCTCAATGCCTATCGTGACCTCATTGAGGTGCTGATAGGGCTCGCGCGTAAACAGGGTTTCGTCGTCAAGCCAGGCCAGCAGCATGTCGAAGGCATCAACACCCCAAAACACTTCGTAACCCGAACCGCTGGCGCAGACAAAGCTCGGCACCCCGAAGACGCCGCGCCCGATTGCCTCATCGGTGTTGGCCCTGAGCGCTGCCTTGGCGCCATCGTTGCCGGCGAGCTCCACTGGAATGCTTACGAAGTCGGCAAAGGCGGCCAGCTCCGCATCGGTATCTGGTGCGCGGCCTTGTGAGAACACAAAGTCAAATGCCCGGTGCACGGTGGCGAGATCCGCATCGGCCCCGGCCATCAGCCGCAGCGCTTTCAGCGGGTTGAAAGGATGGCGCGGTGGAAACCGCAGATCCACGCCGTGCTGCTTTCCCAGAAAAACCGATTGCCTGTAGGTGTGCAGCCGTTTGGCAGAGATTTCCGCCGGGCCGCGCTGACCCCAGTGATTGAGGATGGCTCCGAGCAGAACCGGCACCGGCCGCACCGAAACGCCGGCTGGCAGTTCGTCGAGCCGCGCAAGCGCCACATGGGCGAAGGGCGAGATCAGATCATAGCAATATTCGATTGTGCGTGCTGTCATAGTTCAGCAATCTCCGCCCCGATGCCGCTCATCAAGGCCATGAAGCCGGGGAAACTGGTGGCGATGATCGCGCAATCATCGATCCGCACCGGGTTCTCGCTGGCAAGGCCCATGACAAGGAAGCTCATGGCGATGCGGTGGTCAAGCCAGGTGGTGACAATGGCGTCCCTGGAGACTGCGCCAAAGCCCTTTCCATCCGGGCGGCCGCGCACCGACAGCCAGTCTTCACCTTCGGTGCAGTCGACCCCGTTGAGTTCCAGCCCGCGCGCGATCGCCGCCAGCCGGTCGCTCTCCTTGACCCGCAGGTCGGCGAGGCCCTGCATCACCGTTTCGCCTTTGGCAAAGCTCGCAGCGATGGCAAGCGCCGGATACTCGTCAATCATCGACGGCGCCCGCCCGGCAGGCACGCTCACGCCGGTGAGTTCGGACGACCTGACCCGCAAATTGGCGACATCCTCGCCGCCAGCCCGCCGGGGGTCGACAACCTCGATGTCAGCGCCCATTTCCTGCAGCGTCAGGATAAGCCCGGTCCGTGTCGGGTTCATCAGCACATTGCGAATGTGCAGGTCCGATCCCGGAACGATCAGTGCTGCGACAATCGGAAAGGCCGCCGACGACGGATCGCCCGGAACGTCCAGTGTCTGCCCAATCAACCGACCCCGGCCTTCAAGCCTTATGGTGCGAACGCCGTCAGACCCGGTTTCGACTTCCAGCGCCACGCCAAAGCTTTTGAGCATTTTTTCCGTGTGGTCGCGGGTCGGCACCGGCTCGACAACCGTGGTGATGCCGGGAATACTGAGACCCGCCAGCAGCACGGCGGATTTGACCTGTGCCGACGCCATTGGCACCCGGTAGCTGATCGGGGCCGGTGCCCGCGGACCGCGCAATGTCACCGGCAAGCGGTCGCCTGATTGCGCCCGAACCTGAACGCCCATCAGCCGCAACGGATCGAGCACCCGCGCCATCGGACGGCTCGACAATGACGCGTCACCCACGAAGGTCGTCTCGAAATCATAAGGCCCCACCAGACCCATGGTCAGGCGGCAACCGGTGCCGGCATTGCCGAAATCAAACGGTGCCTCGGGCACCAGCAGGCAGCCATTGCCGGTGCCGTTGATGATCCAGGTGTCGCCATTTTTGCGGATCGCCGCGCCCATGGCCCGCATCGCCTTGCCGGTGGCGATCACATCCTCACCTTCAAGCAGGCCTGTGATCCGGGTTTCCCCCGCAGCGAGCCCGCCCAGCATCAAAGATCTGTGGGAAATGGATTTGTCGCCGGGAATACGGATATCGCCCTTCAGGGCTTGGCTTTTCGATGCCCTGGCGGGGCGACGAGGCTCTGTGGCTGGGCCCATGGGGTGTTTTCCGGCTGATCTGGACGGTTTGAAGCCGCTCGAGCGGCCCCTGCGCATGGCTAAGTATCACAGCCGTTGGGGAGGCGTCATCCGGCTTGCTTCAATTTTTGGCGAGAATGGCTTTGACAGCCGCGTTCAACATCATTATGGGGTCCGGACCCGCCGAAACGGGAAGGCCGATATTCCAACATTCGCCTTCCTGCCAGTGCAAGAGGCTTCGACAGTGGCAAAACCGGAACTTGGAACAAAACGTACTTGCCCCGAATCCGGGCGCAAATTCTACGATCTGAACAAAGATCCGATCGTCTCCCCCTATACGGGCAAGACGTATCCGATCTCGTTTTTCGAAGAGACGGCGAAGATTGCCGTGATCGAAAAAGAAGAAGAAGAAGAGGAAGTCGCGGAAGTCGAGGACGAATCGGCTGACGTGGAAGTCGTATCGCTTGAAGAAGCGGACGAGGAAACCAAGACCAAGAGCAAGTCGGACGATCTGCCCGATATCGACGACGACGTTGAAATCGACGACGACGACGATGATGACACTTTCCTCGCCGATGACGACGATGATGATGACGACGATGTCAGCGACATCATTGGCGTCAATGATGATGACGACGATTGAGACTGCGGATCCGTCCTTGCGCTGAAAGCCTGCTGGTTTTCGAAACTGCAAAAAGGATTGATTTTCCATCTTGATCTTGTGCGGCTGCAGAAGTATGAAGCCGCACCTGCCCGCCACTTTCGAGTGGCTGGTTACTCGCAAGGATTGGATTTGACACCAGTCCTTTGCGTCCCGGGGCCATAGCTCAGCTGGGAGAGCGCCTGCATGGCATGCAGGAGGTCAGCGGTTCGATCCCGCTTGGCTCCACCATTTTCCTGTTTTTCAGTTTCGATATTGGAATTCCGCGACGCCTTTGCCTACGCATCGGTGGCGACAGCGCGCCACGTCGTGAAGCAACCGGCGCAACCGTTTGCTAACCACACCGCGCAAAACCAGCCGCCCAGTCGCATAAAACTCAACCCAAAAGGGCAATTTTACCGGAATCGAAGTGTTTTTCCCCGAATGTCTGACCGAACACAAGCGGGGAAACAGTCATGGATGCAGTGACCGACAATCGGCATGTGCCGCTTTGCATTGATCTCGATGGGACGCTGATCGCCACCGATACACTTTGGGAAGGCCTGGCCTCGGTGCTGATTCGCCGACCCTGGTTGCTGTTTGCTGTCGTTGCCTGGGCCATCTCCGGCAAGGCTGTGCTGAAGCGTGAGATCGCCGCCCGCTATGTCCGCAAGGGCACCGAGTGGCCCTATCGCGCCGAAGTGATTGATCGGATCAAGACTGCCCGCAAATCCGGACAGCCGGTGTGGCTGGTTACGGGCGCCGCAGAATCAACGGCAAAAATCATTGCTGATCACCTGGGCTTGTTTGATCGCGTCCTGCATTCAACCGATACAGAGAACCTGACATCCAGCCGCAAACGTGAACGGCTGGTGTCGTTGTGCGGAGACGGTGGTTTCGACTACGCCGGCAACAGCCGTGATGATCTGACGGTCTTCGATGTTGCCAGGCGCGCCATTATAGTTGCTCCGGATCGAGCAGCCAGCCGTTGGGGACGCGCCAACGATGCGGAGATGCTGCCGTTGAAGAAAATATCACCGCTGGCGATTTTCAAGTCCATTCGCGTGCACCAATGGCTCAAGAATGTTCTGATCGCGGTTCCGCTGATCCTCAACCACGAGTTAGCCAATCTCAATCTGGTTCTGGCAGCACTCGCGGCGTTCTTCTCGTTCAGTTTCCTGGCGTCGACGGTCTATATCGTCAATGACATTTCGGATCTGGCCAATGATCGTCTGCATCCGCGCAAACGGTTGCGCCCCTTGGCCTCGGGAACGGTATCGATTCCGGTTATCAGTGTCACTGCTGTCATTCTGCTGCTGGCGTCTGTTGGACTGGCCAGCCTGCTGCCGCCTCTGTTCTGGGGTGTTCTGGCGCTGTATGCAGTGGTCACGACCGTTTACACCTTCCTTCTCAAGCGCAAGCTTCTGGTCGACGTGTTCACACTGGCGGGCCTTTACACCGTGCGTATTGTCGCCGGTGCAGCGGCAACCGGTGTCGACCTTTCTTTCTGGCTTTTGGCGTTCTCGATCTTCTTCTTCCTCAGCCTTGCGCTGGTAAAGCGATATGTAGAGCTCAATGAGCTCGCCGAGGATCCCGAGAGCCAACTCAAGGGTCGCAGTTATGTTGGCAGCGACAAGGACATGATAGGCCAGGCCGGTGTTGCCGCCGCGTTCTCCGCGGCCATGGTTCTGGCGCTCTATGTCGACAGCAAAGAAGTGGCCTCGATGTATCCGCAGCCGGCACTGCTCTGGCCGCTCTGTCCGTTGATTCTCTACATGCTGCTCAGAATCTGGATTCTCGCCCGTCGCTCGCAAATGCATGAAGATCCGGTGGTGTTCATCATGCGGGACTGGCGCAGCCAGGTGACGACAATTGTCGGCGCAGGCCTGGTGCTGCTTGCCGCGTTTCAGTTCTGACTTAGATGGGCGTTCAGTTCGACAGCTGGGGCAGGGTAAATCGCAAGTCGCGGGCGACGGCTGATGCTGCGGACTTCCGGCGCACGGCAGCGGGCAGCTTCCTGCCCTTTGGCAATGGCCGGTCCTATGGCGACAGCTGTCACAATGATCAGGGCCGGCTCTTGCCAATGCGGCCCGGAGCCGCCATCAGCGCCTTTGATCCCGACACCGGCCTGCTGACAGCCGATGCGGGCGTCTTGTTGTCGGACATTCTCGCGAGCGTGATGCCGCACGGTTACTTTCTCGAGGTCACGCCCGGCACTGCACAGGTGACACTCGGCGGCGCTATCGCCAATGACGTTCATGGCAAGAACCATCACCGCCGGGGCACCTTCGGCCGCTCGGTTGTGACGTTCTCTCTGCTCGGCAGTGACGGAGTGCGCAAGACCTGTTCTCCGGACACCAATGCGGCTGTGTTCAACGCCACCATCGGCGGCATGGGGCTGACCGGCATCATCGAGCAGGCAACTATAAGGTTGATGCGGGTACCTTCCGCCAATGTGCGTCAAACCGCCTTCCGGTTTGCAGGCATCGACGGATATTTCGACGCGATTGACGAGATCGACGCAACCCATGAATATTCGGTCGCCTGGATCGACCAGCTTGCCCGCGGTGGCAAACTTGGCCGCGGCGTGTTGATGGCAGGCGATCACACTGACGATGGCGGTCCCGCAAAGCCGCCGTCGGCGCCAAGGCTGTCGGTTCCGTTCTCCCCGCCCGTCAATCTGCTTAACCGTCTGACGCTCACCGCATTCAATGAATTGTACTACCGCCGGGCGCCGAAGCAGCCGCTGACCGGCATCGTGCCCTGGTCATCCTATTTCCATCCGCTGGATGCGATCACCGGCTGGAACAGACTTTATGGCCCGCGCGGGCTGTTTCAGCACCAAAGCGTCTATCCATCTCAGAATGCGCGCGAGATTACCGTCTCGCTGATCGAATGTGCCCAGAAGCATGGAGCGTCGTCATTCCTGACTGTGCTCAAACGCTTTGGCGACGTGCCCTCTCCGGGCCTGATGTCGTTTCCCCGTCCGGGGTTTACCCTGACACTGGATTTCGCCAATTCCGGCGAGCAGACCCTGAGGATGCTTGACGCGCTGGACGGGATCGTGATGGCAGCCGGCGGCGCACTCAATCCCTACAAGGATCAGCGCATGTCGGCGGAAATGTTTGAGGCCTCGTTCCCGCAATGGCGGCAGATGGAAACCATGCGCGATCCCGCCGTCATGTCTGATTTCTGGCGCCGGACCGCTCTTGCGCTGGACCCGGGATTGCGTGTGAGCAAACAAGCCTACTGCCGCTGATCGGCTGTTCCTTGCTTGCCAGCATGGTCAACGCTGACTATCACCGGGACTTGGTTTACTTGATGGGTCAGACGTGTACCAAGCTGACCTCGACGCAGCACTCAACCGCGAAGGACCTCGTCTCATGTCCCGAATTTGCATCCTCGGAACCGGCGCCTGGGGAACGGCACTGGCTGCGGCATTCGTGCGTCAAGGCCATGATGTGGCCATGTGGGGCCGAAATGCCGCCACCTGCGAGGAGATTTCGCTCAAGCATACCAACGCGGTCTATCTCGGCGATGCCGGTCTGCCCGACAAATTGAGCGCGACGCCCGATATGGCCCAAGCGCTGGAGCAAGCCGAGATTGTTCTGTTTGTCGCCCCGGCCCAATCCACCGGTGACGTCGCCGGTCAGGCGGTGTCGCATTTGCCGGCGGAGGCGGTGCTCATTGCCTGTGCCAAGGGCATCGACAGCCATACCGGCCAGACCCAAACCGAAGTGATCAGCGAAAAGGTGCCCGATCACGTGGTTGGCGTTCTCTCAGGTCCGAGTTTTGCGGCCGATGTCGTGCGCGGGTTGCCCACGGCGCTGACACTCGCCATGCCGGAGCAGGAAATGGCGCAGTCCATGGCGGAGGATCTGTCCGGCGACGCCATCCGGCTCTATGCATCCGACGACACGGTTGGCGCGCAGATTGGCGGCTCTCTGAAGAATGTGATGGCCATTGCCGTCGGGATATGCCGTGGCGGCGGCATGGGCGCCAGCGCCGAAGCGGCCCTCATCACCCGAGGCTATGGAGAACTGGTGCGGCTGGGCGTGGCCATGGGTGCCCGCGCCGAAACCCTGATGGGCCTGTCCGGCCTTGGCGATCTGGTGCTGACCTGTTCATCGGAACTGTCGCGCAACTTCTCCTATGGCATTGCGGTTGGCCGTGGCCACGATGTATCCGGCCTGAAACTGGCTGAAGGCGTCTATACGGTTTCCATTGCCAATGATATTGCAGCCCGTCACAAGATCTCGTGCCCGGTCATGCAGACCGCCGGTTTGGTGTTGTCGGGCAAGATGTCGGCCGATGAAGCCCGCACCACTCTGATGTCCCGACCGATCAAGGCCGAACACAACGAAGCCCCGTGACGGGCCCAGATGCGGGCAAATGATACGGTCAGAATGGAGCGATGTATTTCCGAATTTCCACAAATGCCTTCGATCGCATGAGAGGATTTTCACTTTTTCCGGCTTTTATGAGCCATTTTACTCAACTGCCCCGGCACAACCACCAGACAGCCGCGCAAATCGGAGCATACCATGGCCTCAAGCCAAACCATCACGCCTGTTATCCTGTGCGGCGGCGCTGGATCCAGGCTCTGGCCGATGTCCCGGGATTCAAAGCCGAAACAGTTCCACCGGCTGGTCAACGACAAGACCCTGCTGACAAACACGCTCGAGCGCGTTGACCACAAGGGCGAGGGCTTGCGCTATCTGCCGACCCGGGTTGTCGGCGGCATCGCCTTTGAATCGTTGCTCACAGAACAGGGTGAAACCAGCAGCGTCGAGGTCGAGCGCTATGTGCTTGAGCCGCTGATCCGCGACACGGCCGCGGCCATCGCCGCCTCGATCGTCGATCTGGCGGAAACCGATCCGGACCGGATGGTGCTTGTGTTGCCATCCGACCATCAGATTTCCGACGTGGCGGCTTTCTTTGACGTTATCCGTACCGGTGCGCAGGCGCTTGCCGAACGCGGCGGGATCATGACCATCGGCATTTCCCCGACGCGGCCCGAAACCCAGTACGGCTACATCGAGCGCGGTGACGGCGACGGCCCGGTCTACGATGTGTCGCGGTTTCGCGAGAAACCCGATCTCGAGACCGCCGAAACCTTTCTGCGCTCGGGCCGGTTTTTCTGGAATGCGGGCATTTTCATGTTTCGGGCGGGCGAAATGGGCGCCGAACTCGCCCACCAGCAACCGCAAGTCTGGGCGCAGGCCAGGCTGGCCATCGAGCGCGCCGATGTCGAAGGCAAATGCTATCGCCTCGATCCGGACGCATTCGCCGCCAGCCCGAAAATCTCGATCGATTATGCTGTGATGGAAAACGCGCCTAGCATCGGTGTGGTCGCGGCAAGCTTCGACTGGAACGATCTGGGCTCGTGGAACCAGTTGCATGACGGATCGCAGCTGGATGAGCATGGCAACGCCCGGTTTGGCGATATTCTGACCATCGATGTCTCAAACAGCTACCTTCGCTCCGAAGACCGGCTTCTGGCCGTCGCCGGCCTTGATAACATCATCGTGGTGTCCCAGCCTGATGCGCTTCTGATCGTCCATCGCGACAAGGCCCATCTGGTCAAGGACATTGCAGGCCAGGTCAAGAACACCGGCGAGTGGCCGCCGCTGGCGGTTGCCCATTCCGGCCGCCCGGTGCCGTCGCCTCGCGTCATTCGCAAATGGCTGTTTGACACCGCGCTGCCGCTCTGGGCAGGTGCGGGCGTCGATCGGGTGCATGGCGGCGTCTACGAGGCGCTCAATCACGATGGCAGCCCGGCGGATCTTGGCTTCAAGCGGCTGAGGGTTCTGGCCCGCCAGATCTATTGCTTCGCCAATGCCGAACTGCTCGGTTGGAACGGCGATGCGCGCGAGGTGCTGAGCCATTGTTTCAACACGCTGACCACCACCGGATGGCATTCCGAAGGTGGCTGGATCCATCTGTGGAACGCCGATGGCACCGTCAAGGATCCGCAACGCGATACCTATGACCAGTGTTTCGTGCTGCTGGCTCTGGCCTGGCTCTGGAAAGCCACGAAATGGCCTGAAGCCCGGGTCTGGGCCGACCGCACCATTGCCTACATGGATGCTCACCTGGTCGACCAGACCAATGGCGGATTCTACGAATCAAGCTTGCGGCTCGATTACCGCCGGGCCAATCCGCACATGCATTATCTCGAAGCGATGCAGGCCTGGTACGAGGTCACCGGCGAGCAAGCCTTCCTGGATCGCGCCCAGACCGCGGTCGACCTCTTCACCAGGGTGTTCTTTGATCCCGAGAGCTGGAGTGTGACCGAGCATTTCGAGCGCGACTGGTCGGTGCGCAAGGACAAGCCGGCCCGCGTCGAGCCCGGACATCATTACGAATGGGTCTGGCTGCTGTTGCGTCAGGCGCGCTTTGCCGCTCAGCCGGAACTCAAGGAATATTGCCGCAAGCTTTATGCCACCAGCCACGCATTCGGGCATGCGCGAGGGACCGATGCGGTCTGCGATTCAATGGCGCCCGACGGCTCGGCCATGCTCGGCACTGCACGGCTCTGGTGTCAGACCGAGGCGTTGAAAGCTGGGTTGCTGGCGCGTGCCGAAGGACTTCCGGGCGACGAGACACTTTTCATCCGCATGCTTGACGTCATCTTCAACCGCTATCTGACGACACCGGCGCCCGGCGGCTGGTACGACCAGATAGACCCGAATGGAAGGGTGATCTCGAAGGACATGCCGGCAAGCACGTTTTACCATGTGTTCTGCGCGCTGGTGGAGTATCTCCGGCACGAGGAAATGCTGCCCTGAGGGCTGTGCTGCGATAGCACACATGAACGTGTGACGAGGGCGCCCTTTCGCGGGCCTCGACCAACGGGAGACAGACGGACATGGCTGCAAGATTCGGTACAAGCGGGCTTCGCGGCCTTGTCGGCGACCTGACCGATGGCACGGCCGCAGCCCACGCCCGGGCGTTTGCGCGTCACCTGATATCTGCGAGCATGGCGCGCGAGGGTGCGGCGGTGTTCATCGGCCGCGACATGCGCGCTTCCAGTCCGGTTATTGCGGCCCAGTGCGCCGCGGCGATTTTTGATGAGGGGCTGGAGCCGGTGGATTGTGGCGTGCTGCCAACCCCGGCGCTGGCGCTGCATGCCATGGCTCGAGGCGCAGCGGCCCTGATGATCACCGGATCGCACATCCCCGATGACCGCAATGGCGTCAAGTTCTACCGCCCCGATGGGGAGATCGACAAGAACGACGAGGCGGCAATCTCGCGTCTGGCGCCAGAATGCATGGCGCATCTGCTGCCGTCGCCGCAGCTGATGCGCGACCAGTCGCTGGAGGCCAACGCCGCCTTTATCGAGCGCTATCGAGGCTTTGTTCCCGACGGGCTGCTTCGCGGCCTGCGCATCGGCCTCTACGAGCACAGCTCGGCGGCGAGCGAAGCCCTGTCCGCTATTCTTGAGGATTTGGGGGTCGAGGTCGTGCGCTTGGGCAAATCGGAGGTGTTTATTCCGGTCGATACTGAAGCGGTTTCCGAGGAAACAAGGAGCCTGGCTGCAGGCTGGGTCCGCTCCGAAGCCCTTGACGGGCTGGTATCCGCCGACGGGGATGGAGACCGGCCGCTGGTTGTTGACGAGACCGGCCAGGTGCTCAGGGGCGATGCGCTGGGTCTGATTGTCGCCAGGTATCTTGATGCCGATGCGATCGTCACGCCGGTGACGTCGAATTCGGGCATCGAGCGCCAGTGCAAGGCCGAGGTCAGCCGCACCAAGGTCGGCTCGCCCTTCGTCATCGCCGGCATGGCGGATGCGCTCGCCAGCGGCAAGAAATGTGTCATCGGTTTCGAAGCCAATGGCGGCGTGCTGACCGGCAATGCCATCAAGGCCGGGACTGCGGATCTCGTGGCGCTGCCGACGCGCGACAGCGTGCTGCCGATCCTCTGCGCCTTTGCCGCCGCGCGAGTTGCCGGACAATCGCTGTCAGCCCATGTGGCCGGTCTCGGCCTGCCGGTCGCTGCCAGTGACCGGATCGAGAATTTTCCCACTGCTGTCAGCCAGGCCCTGGTTGCCGAATTGGCCAACGACGCGGGCGCCCGTACCAGCTTCTTTGAACCGCTCGGAGCCGTTTCGCAAACTGATCTGACCGATGGCCTCAGGGTGACGCTGAAAAATAGCGACATCGTCCATCTGCGCCCGTCGGGCAATGCGCCGGAGATGCGGGTCTACAGCGAGGCAGCAACGAAAGCCCTGGCGCACGAGGTGATTGCCAAGGCCATCGCCCGTATCAGGCAGCACAGCGCCGGATAGCCGGATCCAAGCCTCTGAAATCATGCATGTACCTTATCGTCCAAATGAATCCATCTGACCGCGACATGCATTACCGACAATTGATTTGGCGACACGCGCGTGAGTGGGACAGGAAATTTCTGGAAAATGACGGGCGCTGTCAGAAAACCGGTATTGAAAAGCCAGACCTGCATTGTAGGTTGTCGCCAGGGGTCTGCCAGGCCTGCATGCTGAAACGCTGCCGGTGCAAATACCCGAGCGTTGGGGGACAGCAAGATTACAGCAAACGACATTCAGGCTTTCGTCATCCACCTGACGCGCGCTGAAGCGCGGCGGCCGCAGGTGGATCGTATTCTTGAGGCCTGCCCGGTTGCCGCCCATGTGATCGAGGCCATCGATGGCCGGGCTCTTCCGACGGGAGAGATCGACGCCGTCTATTCCCGCAAGAGCCTGCATGCGCCGCGCTATCCGTTTGAGCTTGCAGTGGGCGAGATCGGCTGTTTTCTCAGTCACCGCAAGGTCTGGCAGGCGATTGTCGACAGTGGTCTCGAGGCTGGCCTGATTATCGAGGATGATGTCGAAATCGATGCACCGGTGTTTTCGCAAGCCGTCACGCTTGCCCGGCAGCATGTTGGCGAACTGGGCTATATTCAGTTTCAGACCCGCCCGGTCAAAGGCCCTTCGAGCGTTGTTGCGCGTGAGGGCAGCGTTTCGATTGTCCGGCCGCAGGTCGGCCAGCTCCGGACCTCGGCCCAGATGGTGAGTGCTACACACGCGTCGCATTTGCTGGCACTGACTGAACGTTTTGACCGTCCTGTCGACAGCTTTCTGCAGATGAGCTGGGTGACATCGAAGCCTTTATGTTGCGCCGTGCCGCCCGGCATCAGCGATCGCACTGCACAATCGGGCGGCAGCACCATTTCCCAGAAGAAGCGGTTTTTCGACAGGCTCTCGCGGGAGGTAAAGCGCTTCGTCTATCGCTCGAGAATACGGGCCTTCTCGAAAAAGTTCGCGGCTCCGACCGCGTAACGCCGGGCAAGGCAACCGGCTTGCCTTCGGCATCGATATTCTGCATGTACCTCAAAGACCAACATGTGGATGGAACGCCAGCACGCGGGCGGGCCGTTATGTGAAGCCGGATCGGGACCAGGACATGACCATCCCCTGCTACTATATCAATCTAGACCGCTCGCCCGAGCGCGATGCATCGTTTCGCGCCGAATGCGCCCGCGTCGGCATCGAACCGACCCGTGTTGCGGCTGTCGACGGGCGCACGATCGATGCGGCAGAGCAAGCGCGGTTGTCGGCGCTCAAAAGCGGGCGGCTTGGTCTCGGCCCGGGCGAAATGGCCTGTTATCTGAGCCATCGCAAGGTTTGGGCGATGATTGTGGAAGGCCAGGATGAATGGGCTTTTGTTGCCGAGGACGACATTCATTTCAGCACTGACGCAGCTGTGTTCTTTACCGACACCAGCTGGCTGCCCGGCGCGGATGTTAATATCATCAAGGCGGAAACCGCGCGGCAGCGGGTCAGGCTCTCGCCGCAGCTTCACGCTGAAGCCCATGGCCACGAGATGCGGGTGCTGCAATCTTATCATGGCGGCACGGCAGGCTATTTCGTCAGCCGTCCTGGGGCTGCGAAGCTGCTGGAACTGACCGAAAATGTCTGTGACGCGCTTGATCATGTGATGTTTCATGAATGGATCGGCGTGGTCGACAAGTTGTCGATCCTGCAGCTGGATCCGGCCCTGTGCATTCAGGACTATCTGGTTGCCAAACCCGCCAGCCGGATCGGTTTCAAGAGCACGCTCGACACCGACCGCGCCGTCAGTTCCGCAGATGCAGGCCTGAGGATGCGGCCAAAGGGGCTGGCTCTGATCAAGCGCGAAGTTTCGAGGCCATTCAGCAGGCTCTGGGCCAATTTGCGCGCCCTGGTCGACAATGTGAGCGGCGTGGCGGTGGTCAAGAAAATCCCGATCCGGGGGATCTAGAGCATGAGTGCTGACAGCCAGATACCTGTGTTCTTCATCAACATGGACGATGCCGCCGACCGGCGTGACTGGTTCGAGGCCCAGGCTTCCCGTCTTGGGCTCAAGGTTACGCGCGTGGACGCGGTTGATGGCCGGGAGCTCCCAACGGAAACCCTTGACCGGCTGAAAGGCACGATCCAATCGGGCACGCCACTCGGCCCCAGTGAAATCGGCTGTTTCCTCAGCCATCGAAGGGCCTGGGAGCAGGTGCTTGCCTCGGGCGCTGAATGGGCATTTGTCGCCGAGGACGATCTGCATCTGGCAGACGGTGCCGCCGCTTACTTCCGCTCAACCGGCTGGATGCCTGAGGACGCCGAGCTGATCAAGGCCGAAACAACCTTTCGCCGCTGCCATTTCGCGCGCGAGGGAGCGCCCACAGCTGACGGGCGACAGCTGCGTCAGCTGTATTCGCTGCATGGCGGGGCTGGCGGATATTTCATCTGCCGCAAGGCTGCTCAGAATGCTCTGGATCTGACCCGCGACATCTGCGAACCGGCGGATCATGTCCTGTTCAATCCCGATTTTGGCTTTTTCAACACTCACAAGACCTATCAGATAGACCCGGCGATTGCGGTTCAGGATCTGCTTCGCCGCGAGAACAAGGCCGGGTTCCTGCAAAGCGGGCTGGCGCTTGAACGGCGTGCGCAATCAAAGCCGAAAGCCGGAAAAATAGCCCGCGAAATTGCAAGGCTTTTCCGCCGGATGGGGCAAGCGTTGAAGGATGCCGATTTCAGCGTGCGGCGAAAGACGCTCTTCAAAAGGGTCGATTACCGGTTGTAACAGACGGGCGGCGCAAGAGCGGCCCTCGTTGCGGGGTTAGGGAGTTGCGGGGTTGCGTCAGGCGGCCTGTTCCTTGAGGGTCCACTGTTCCCAAACGAAATCATAGGACCAGTCGCAATTGTGCGTTTTGGCGAGCTCGTCGCGAATGGCGTCCCGTTCGGCCATCTGATGCTTTTCAAACATATGAAACTGCACCTGAAGCATGGCGAAGCGCTCGAGCTGCCCGGCCCGTGCCAGTGCCGGCAGGAGGTCGTATTCACCGCCCTCGATATTGATCTTTGCGAGATCGATGGTCGTCGGCGTGAAGTCCGCCATGAACCGAGAAGCTGCGATCACATTCCCTGTGAGATTGCCCTCCCCACCTGACAGGGCGGATGACGCATCTCCGTCATCGGAGAGCGTCAGTTTGCCACTCTCGCTTCCCAACGCGAAGGCACGCACATGTACCTTGTCATTGGCGGAATATTTGCTCTCGAGGTCGGCTGCGAACCTTGGATGTGGCTCGAAGACATGAACGGTGCAGCCATAGCGTGAATGAATGGCGTCGGCCCAGCCGCCTGTAAAGCCGCCGATGTCGAAGACCGTGGAGTCCGGCCCAAGCGCCGGGAAGTTTGTTCGCATCGCCTCGCCATTGTCAGCAAGCCAGCGCGCGTGCTCGCGCCGGTGGATCTTCAAATGCGGATGGAGGGCTTCCCTGAAAAAACGCCGGATCTTTTTGGACATGGTGATGGCCTGTGGGCTTCGTGCTGCTGGTGAGGGATGACATACGTGTGGAACGCAGACCAATCAAGCATGACCGGCGCGCCGGTCAAGCGAGGATCATGCAGCTGTGTGATCGCGGACGCCCGGTTCATGAGCAAACCGTCTTGTGCAACGTCGACCGCCTGGCTTCCGGGCTTGCGGGCCAGCCATCTTTTGTTGGTATTGGCCGCAACGTCAAAACCATGCATATAGGCGGTTTGCGACAGTGCTGCTCCCAGGGTGCGGCGAGAACGACCAGGCAGGGACAATCGGCATTTCATGATCATCACCCAAATCAATGGCGGGCTGGGCAACCAGATGTTTCAGTATGCAGCGGGCCGGGCGCTGGCGCTGCGGCATGGGGCCGAACTGGCTCTCGACACGCGGATCTTTGATGGCGGAACCCAGTTCGGGTTCGGGCTGGATCATTTCGCCCATGCCGGACGGCCAGGCCTGCCGGCCGAAATTCCACCCGAACGCCGGCAGAACCGGTTGCGCTATCTGATCTGGCGCGGGTTCAAGCTCAAGCCGCATTTGTTCCGGGAAAAATCTTTGAGCTACAATGCCGGTTTCGACGAACTGGGCGATGGCGTCTATCTGAAGGGATACTGGCAGAGCGAGCGCTATTTCAAATCTGTCGAGGCAGCCATTCGCGCCGATTTCCAGATCGTGACGCCGCCCTCGCCCGAAAATGCCACCCTTCTTGCCGAGCTTGCCCGGCTGCCCGCCATCTCCTTGCACATCAGGCGTGGCGACTATGTGAACAATTCGCGCACCAATGCCACCCATGGCACCTGCACGTTGGACTACTACGCCCGTGCTGTGGACATGATTGCTGAAAAGATGACCGGTAAGCCAGTTATCTTCACCTTCTCAGATGACCCGGCCTGGGTGCGGGAGAACCTGATCCTGCCCTATGAGATGCGGGTGATGGAGCACAATGATTCAGACCACAATTACGAAGACCTGCGGCTGATGAGCGCCTGCCGGCATCACATCATTGCCAACTCGTCGTTTTCCTGGTGGGGCGCCTGGCTCAATCCGTCACCCGACAAGATCGTGGTCTCTCCGGCCCGCTGGTTCGCCGATTCCGCCATGGTCAATGACGATATCTGGCCCGAGAGCTGGTTAAGAGTGGCCTAGCAACATGCTGGTTCCAACAAACCGCAAGCAAGGTTGGTTTTCAAGGGAAAAGGAAAACATGTTGTTTATTCATGTGCCAAAATGCGGCGGCAAGTTCGTCGAGAAGGCATTCGAACCCTGGATAAGAAAATGTCCATCCCGGCGTATCGCGGAGGCGGCCGGCCACCTGACCTGGCGTGAGTACAACTCGGTTTTTGGGAAACATGATATCGACATCGCGGCGATGACGTCATTTGCCGTCGTCCGGAATCCGTGGGACTGGCATGTTTCGTGGTTTCACTACATCCGCCAGGATGAAGGCGGGCTTCTCTCCGGCCATGCTATCGAGGCTACCCTGTTCCAGGCATTCAGCTTCACTGATTACATTGCCTGGCTGGAAGACGACGATGCACCTGCATCCCCGCAGAACTATATCAAAAGCCAGCTGAAGGACTTCCTGACGGACGAGAACGGAGAAATCGCGGTTTCCCACATCCTCCGCCAGGAAACGCTCAACGAGGATCTGCGGGCGTTGGCTGTAAAACTCGACCTAGCCATCCATATTGGCGACAGACGTATCAACACCTCGCAACGCGAAGGGTATCGGAAATACTATTCCGATCAGGACTGCGAGCGAATTGCTCTGCGCCACAGGGATGATCTGGACCTGTTTGGCTATACGTTCTGATTTAGCGACGCCACCAGGTCAACAGTTCCACGACAGACCGACCCTAGAACGCTGCCGATAACGCCGTGGCCAGTTGCTGCATTGGCTTGTCGAGCGGATAGTGGTGATTGCCGATGAACAGCCCGTTTGTGTCGGCCAGTTCGGCATTGGGCAACCCGCCATGGATTTCGTGGTCCATGTAGCGTGTCACCACTTCGTTCTTGGCAAAATTTCCTGCCACGATCGGCCGCGCCTCGATGCCGTGGCGCTCAAGGCAGGCGACGAAATCCTTGCGGGCCACGCCGCAATCGGGATCGATGATCATCGAAAAACCGAACCAGCTGCTCTCGCCGGTCTCGCGCTGGGTGCGGATTTGCGGGAAATCAGCCATCACCTGTTTGAACAGGACGGCGTTCTTACGGCGGTTTTCCACGATCATTGGCAGCTTGGCCATCTGCTCGATGCCGATGGCGCCGCTCATTTCCAGCGGCCGCAGATTGTAGCCGGGCAACACGAAGCGGAAAGCTTCCTCAAACGGATCGTCGCCCTTTGAGCCGGTGACATGGTTCGGGTTGGGCAGATTTCTGGTCCAGCCATGCGCCCGCAGGCTGAGCATGATGTGTAAGAGCTCCTCGTCATGGGTGACGGTGACACCGCCTTCCATGGTCGAGATATGGTGTGAGAAAAACGCCGAATAGCTGCCCGCCAGTCCGAACGTACCGGCCTGCTGGCCGTTGTAGGTCGCGCCGAGGGATTCGCAATTGTCCTCAAGCAGCACGATGTCGCGGTCACCGACGATCGCCTTGATGCGATCAAACTCATTCGGATTGCCGAGCAGGTTGACCGCCAGGATGGCCTTGGTCTTGTCATTGATGGCGGCTTCGAGCTGGCCGAGATCGAAGTTGAGCGTATCGAGATCGATGTCGACGAATTTGAGCCGCAGACCGTACTGGTAGAGCGGATAATAGGTGGTGCTCCACGACACCGCCGGCACGATGACCTCGTCGCCGGGCGCCAGCGTGTGGCGCGAGTGATAGCGAAGGGCTGCGACGAACAGCAGATTGGCCGAGGAGCCGGAATTCGACATCACCGCGTAAGGCGCGCCGATCTGTTCGGCGAACAGTTTCTCGAATGCCGCAACTTCCTTGCCCATGGAAAAGAAGCCCGATTTGACCACGCGGTCGATGGCCGCATATTCTTTCTCGTCCCAGGAACTGGTGGCCAGCGGAAAGGCTTTGTCTGTCACGGATGATTCTCCTCAGCCGCTGCGGGGAGCGCGCGGAAATGGGCATAGGTTTGGGCGATCGCGTCATCGAGCGAAGTCGACGGCAGCCAGCCGAATTCACGTTGCAAGGCAACGGAGACGAGCTTCTGCTTCATGCCGACAGGCTTGCTGAGATCATGAGTGAAGCTGCCCTGCCAGCCGATCACCCGGGCCACGGCTGCGTAGTAATCATTGATCGAGTGATCATGGCCGACACCCATGTTCATCATGCCGGGCAGATCGTCGAACCGCTCGACCGCGGTCCAGATGCCGTCGGCGATATCGGAGGCAAACATGAATTCGCGCCGTGCCTCCCCGCTGCCCCAGATCTCGACGCTGCCCGCAGCCGTGCGCGCGGCCTCGTCAACCTTGCGGATGATGGCGGGCAGGAGGTGGGAGACGGCGGGGTCGAACTTGTCGTGGATGCCGAAAATGTTGCACGGGATGAGCGTCTTGTAGGCAAGCCCGGGGTTTGACTGGCGGACATAGTCGCACAGCCGCGCCGTCATCACCTTGGCCAGCGCATACCCCTCATTGGTGGGTTCAAGCTCACCAGTCAGTACCGCGCTCTCTTCCAGCGGATTGGACGCGGCGCGCGGATACATGCAGGAGCTGCCGATGTTGATCAGCTTCGGCGTCCCCGCCGTACGGGCAGCCATGACGATGTTGCGCCCCATGTCGAGGTTTTCGACCAGGAACTCGACCGGGTGCGCCATGTTGGCCTGAATGCCGCCGACCCGGCCTGCGGCATGGATGATCATGTCCGGCTTGACCCGCGCGATATAGGCTTGGGTCGCCGGTCCATCGGTAAGATCGAGTTCACTGCTGCGTGGCGTGATCAGCTCGTGTTGGCTGGCCGTCGTGTGGTCGCGGATATTGCGCCCCACCATGCCGTTGCCGCCTGTCAGCACTATCTTCATCGAAGCCTGTCTCCCTGCCTTCGGCAAGCCGTCACTTTCCGTCCCGCGTCGCCTCGGCGAGGTCGGCTTCCGCCATCTCTGCGACGAGATCGGCAAACGAGGTTTGAGGCGTCCAGCCGAGCTTCTGCTTGGCCTTAGAGGCATCACCGAGCAGCGTTTCGACTTCGGTCGGGCGGAAGTAGCGCGGGTCGACCTTGACGATCACCTTGCCGGACGGGTCGCGGCCGACTTCGTCCACGCCTTCGCCTTCGAAATTGATCGTCATATCAAGCGCGGCGGCGGCGGCGAGCACAAAGTCGCGCACCGAATACTGCACGCCGGTGGCGATGACAAAATCGTCCGGCTGGTCCTGCTGCAGCATCAGCCACTGCATCTCGACATAGTCGCGGGCGTGGCCCCAATCGCGCAGCGCATCGAGATTGCCCAACCGGAGATCTTCCTGCATGCCAAGCTTGATGCGCGCCAGCGCGCGGGTAATCTTGCGGGTGACGAAGGTCTCGCCACGCAATGGGCTTTCGTGATTGAACAGAATGCCGTTGCAGGCATAGAGCCCGTAGGCCTCACGGTAATTGATGGTGATCCAGTAGGCGTAAAGCTTGGCCACGGCGTAGGGCGAGCGTGGATAAAACGGCGTCCGCTCGGTTTGCGGGGTTTCCTGAACCAGACCGTAAAGCTCCGAGGTCGAGGCCTGATAGAACTTGCTCTTGTCTTTCAGCCCGAGAATGCGGATGGCTTCGAGCAGACGAAGGGTACCGATCGCGTCAGAATTGGCAGTGTATTCAGGCTCTTCGAAGGATACTGCAACATGGCTCTGGGCGGCCAGATTGTATACCTCGTCAGGCTTGGTCTGCTGCAGGATATGGGTCAGTGACGATGAATCGGTCATGTCGCCATGGTGCAACACGAACTGGCCCGAACGACCATACTCGCCATCGAACAGATGATCGATGCGCGCCGTGTTGAACAGCGATGTCCGCCGCTTGATGCCATGAACCTCATAGCCCTTCTTGAGCAGAAATTCAGAGAGATAGGCACCATCCTGACCGGTCACACCGGTAATCAGGGCGATTTTGGGCGATGTGGATTGGGTCATGGCTTCGACTTTGTCCTTTGGGCGGCGGCAGCCTGCACGATACGGGCGGCTGCGCGTTCATGATAGGCGTAGCGAGACGCCTTTTCCTTGTTCTTGGCGATAAATTCAAGCCGCGACTGATAGTCCACCGCCGAAATCGAGGCGATTGCGGCCTGGATATCTCCGAACGACGTGCAGACAATCATGCCGCGCGGATCAAATATCTCGCCGATATCGGGCGCTCCCCAGTAGATGGGGACTGTTTCGCACAGCAGGCAATCCACCAGTTTTTCGGTGAAATAGCTGGTTTCCCTCACGTTCTCGATGATGACCGAATACCGAAAGGGCGCCAGACCATCCGACTTGCGCTCGAACGGAGCATATCCGCGGCCGAGAATTTCGGCGTCGATGGAACCGGACTTGATCCAGTCAACCGTGCGGTGGCGCAATTTGTGGCCTTCGAGATAGTCCTTCGTCGATGCGATCAGCGAGAGCATGCGGTTCTTGGACATATCGGTCTCAGGCCAGTCGGGTACCCAGGTTGAGCCGAACAGAAAGCGGACTCCGTTCGGAATCGCGCCAAGCAACGAGGGGTTGCAGGTCAGGACAGCGAAGAAACGCCACCACGCCAGCCGCAGACACGCCATGTTGCGGCCATGAACAGCCTTCGGTTCGACCACCATCACCGACACCTTCGCGCGGATGCCCGGACGCGGCATGTAAAGCAGCCGAGACGAGACATAGGCTATGATGTGGTCGGTCTCTTTCAGGTCGGAGATCGAGCCCTGGCTGAGCCGTTCCGGGCGCCCCAGCGGCCACTCGAGATCATCCAGCGATCGCTGCGCAAGCCTGCTGGTCACCCGGGTGTTGTAAGGCAATACGGCGACTGCCGGGGCATTGGCATGAAGATGGCTGTCCGTCATGATTTGATTCTGCAAACATTCTGAATGTGGACAAGAACCCACGAAACAATCTTGTGAGGGTCTTGTGCTGTTTTTTGCGTCATTTCAAGGGCTGTTCAGGCCACATTCCGAAATCGGCGCCGATGCCGGCTTCGGGAAAGTCGGCCGCCTTGCCGGAACGAGTTATCGTTTTGGTTCGGTGCTGGTGACGGGGGCGTCGTCGCCTTGTGTCTCGAAATCGCGAACCATGCTGTCGTAAGAAGGATGCACGGTGCCCATCATCCGGTCCCAGATGGAAAAGAAATTGCCGTAATTGTACCGGAACGTCGAGTGATGCAGATCATGGAATGACGTGCAGATCATCGGTGACGGCCAGCGCGAGGTTGGCGACGCAAAGTACTCGAAGCCCGAGTGACCGATCATGCCAGAGATCTGGTCAAAGACCCTCTGTGCGGCCAGCGCCAGCGCCGGCATCGGAAGCACGAACCAGACAATGAGATAGTATCCGTGCTCGATCAGCGTATCGACGGTGGTGGAGGAATCATTGCTCCACACCGTGGGCGCCACCGACTTGTGGTGCGGCGCGTGCCAGCGATAAAACATCTTGAGGTGCAAGAGCCGGTGCCCCCAGTAGAACCAGGCATCGTAAAGCACCATGGAGACCGCGAACATCAGCGCCACCGACCACCAGGATGTTTCCAGCGGGGCAATCGTCCAGCCCCGCACCTGGGCAAAATAGCCGAATGAAAGCATCGCAGCCGAGACTGCCAGCGCAGACAGGGAGGAGCGGATCTCGACCCACATGCGCTTGTCGCCGTTGCGGGTTTTCTGGATGCGGCGGTCCGGATGACGCCGGTTGATGAGGGTCATGCCGATTCCGGTGGCGAAATAGACCACCACCGTGGCGCCATACACGACAGCGAAATACAGCAGATACTGCGAAACAGGGCCCATCAACCAAGACAACATGCCGATACACTTCTCCTGATTTTCCTGCGCCGGGTTTGTCCCGGTGCAGTCCGGATCCAAGCAAGTTCAAGTACTCTCATATAGCTCAGCCGGTGCGCAAGTTTAATCCCCTGCCAAATGCGCGCACCTGCCTGCGAAATGGTTTGAAACATGGCACCATGGGATATCCGTTGCCTGCCTTGCGAAAGGTCGGTGCTGCGCTCCAAATCGGATGATCAGTCTATCAACTGCATTGAACCCGCAGCGGTTTGTCCTTAAAGCTTTATCTTAATCAAACGCATCGGCAAAACCGGCAGTTTGAAAGCTGCTGGCCATTTTTGATCGATACACTGGCCGCCAGGCATGCCGTTTCGGGCTGCAAGCGCCGACGGAAACCACCTAACCGGACAGGGACGACGGATTGTTGATACAGTTGATAGCGGAATTTGCACTGTTCTGGATCGTTGCCTATGCGGCCGGGGTCACGATCATGTTCAGCGTCGGCTTCGTGATCATCCAGATCAACAAGCGGCACCCGGAACGAAAGATCCAGAAACGGGAACCGACGCATTCGGCCAGGAAGGACATCTTATCGTCTCTCAAGCAGATTGCGGTCACAGCGACCTGTCTTGCGGTTGGCTTCTTTTCCCAATGGAAAGGCTGGACGATTACGCCGGTGGCCCTCAGCTGGTGGTCCTTTCCGGTTTTCTTTGTCATCAGCATTGTCCTGCACGATGCCTGGTTTTACGCAGGGCACCGCCTTTTGCATACCAAGGCGCTCTACCGCTTCCACAAGCCTCATCACATGACGATCACCCCCACGGTGTGGTCGAACGATGCCGGCTCGTCAGTTGATACACTGTTTGCCCACAGCTACTACGCACTGGTTCTGTTCGTGATCCCGATGCCGGCGGCCAGCCTTGCCGCGCACCGTCTTTTCGATCAGGTGAGCGCTATCATCGGACATTCGGGCTATGAGTACTTCGCCAACTCGACCAGCCGGGCGCCATGGCCGATGATCTGCGTGACCTATCACGATCAGCACCATTCCGAATTCGTCTACAATTACGCGAACTACTTTAGCTGGTGGGACCGTATTTTCGGCACCATCCACCCGCATTACGATCACATCATCAAGGGGTGGGAAGAGACTGACGCGCGACCACACATGCCGAAGGCCAAGGAACAGATAAACTATTAGACTGATGTGCATGGTGCACGATCGGTCGCGAATCCTGATTGCTGAAATTCGTGGCGACGTGACTGCTGTTCGTGTCATTATTGGAGGCGCGCCAAATCAAGGGTGAACCCAATCATTCACCCGAATCCCCGGAAGATGTCACCGACATGCATATAATCATCACTGGTGGATCCAGCGGAATCGGTGCCGCGATAGCTGAAATCGAAATGCAGCGCGGTGCGAGAGTTTCGATCGTTGCAAGGCGTGAAGAGCCGCTCAGAGAGCTTCGGGCACAGATCCTGGCGCAGTATCCATCCGGCCAGATCAACACCTGGGCTGCCGATGTTACAGATGCTGTGGCGCTGGAACGCGCTATTGAAGCCTTTGAGAAATCCTTTGGACCGTGTGACCGCCTGATCGCCGCAGCCGGCGTTGTCGAACCCGGTGAGTTGATCTCGCAGGACATGGAGAGTTTCAGAGCGCAGATTGAAACAAACCTGTTCGGGACGGTCAATGCGGTCCGTGCGGTCTATTCCGGGATGGTTCAGCGCCAATCGGGACAGATCGTCATCATATCGTCCGGCGCCGGACTGATCGGAATCCATGGCTATACGGCCTATTGCGCATCGAAACATGCGCTTGCCGGGTTTGCCGAAACGTTGCGCCAGGAAGCAAAGCCAAATGCAATAGCCGTTTCCATCTGCTTTCCGCCGGACACGGAAACGCAGCAACTGGCCGCGGAACTTCCGCTCCGCTCGCCGGCAGCTTCGGCCATTATCGGGGACGCAAAACCGTGGCCGGCAGACCGCGTCGCGCGTATAATTGTCAAAGGCGCCGACCGCGGCCGGTTCGAGATTTATCCGGGGCTGCAGATGGCGTTACTGGGCCGGTTCGGAGCGGTCGTCGCGCCGGTGCTGCGCTGGTATTTTGATTTGAAAATTGCAACTGTGCGCAAGAACCAGGACCATTGAAGGCTTTGCATCTGGCGGAGCCGTGAAATACCCTGTCGACATTCGCAGTGCATCGCTTCACACGACGTGAACATTGCAGGAAACAGCTGGAGGCTTTCGGTGAAACCACTCGACGTGATCAAGGCGCCGATATGGCTTGCGGAACTGGCCACTGGCGCGAAATCGTTCAAAAACAATCCTGTTATCGGCAGCCCCTGGCTTAACGAACGCGGATTGCACATCGCGCGCCTGCGCATGGCCGAGAGCATGGCCGACAGCAGACGGCGGCGGTTGACCCATCTGGTCGACAGCGAGGATGCCGAGAGTTTTGCCCGCGACGGATATGTGGTGCGCCGCAACGCCCTGCCCGCCGATGTTTTCGCGCGGCTTCGCCACCAGGTGGAAGACCACGAATTTGCGGCACAGGAAATGCTGCAGGGCAATGCCGTCACCCGCTTCATCCCGATCACGCGGGCGATGATGCGCGCGCATGCCGATCTTGGCGCTTTCGTGCGCGGACGGCTGTTTCAGGGACTGCTTCGCTATGTCGCCGCTGCCAACGCAGAGCCTATAAGCTTCATTCACACGGTCTTCGCCGAGCCCGACCGGGGGCCACGCGATCCGCAGACCCTGTTTCACTCAGACACGTTCCATTCCACCGCCAAGGCCTGGTATTTCCTTACCGATGTAGCCGAAGACGGCGGGCCGTTGACTTATGTGCCGGGTTCGCACCGCATGACACCCGCGCGCCTCGCCTGGGAACGGGACCAAAGCCTCACCGCGCGGAGCGACCCCAACGGCCACCACGCGCAGGGCTCGTTTCGGGTATCGGATGAACAGCTACGCGACATGGGGTATGCAGCACCCGCCCGTATTGCCGTGCCCGCCAATACGCTGGTTGTCGCCGATACGCACGGGTTTCACGCCAGAGCGGCGAGCCAGAGGCCGACTGTGCGGCTCGGTCTCTACGGCTCGCTGCGCCGCAATCCGTTTCTGCCCTGGACCGGTCTCGATCCTTTCGATTTACCAGGTTTGAGCGGCCGCCAGGCGGAAATCCACGACGCGATCAACACATGGAAAGCCCGACGAGGCACGACGGGCCAGCCGCCGGTGGGAATGGTCAAGCCTTTGGATCGGCCACGCCGCTGGGAAGCGGGCGCTGACTGATTGATCGACCGATGCTCTATTTTTGCGGCAAGCGCAGTTCGCCGAGCATGTACCAGTGCTCGACGTTTTCGATTACAAGCGGTTCAAAGATTTCGTTGAATTTCATGATCGTTTCGGCAACCGGATAAAGCCTGTCGGAATCTTGCCTCGTAGCCAGTGGCGGCAAGACGACAAGCTTGAACCGGGCTCCCCCGATCCGCTTCAAATAGACCGGCAGCAAGGTCCCGCCAGTGGAATTGGCGAGCTTGACCGCAACAACCGCATTGCCCTTGTCCGGAGCTGTGCGGCCGAACAGCGGCAGATGAACCTGAAAATCGCGGACTTCATCGATAAAGAGGATCACGGACGCGGCACCGCCTCCAGTAAGCAGGCGTTGCAGCCTGAAGGCACTGCGCTGGCCAGGCGGAAACATGTAGTGGTTGCGCCGCTTGCGGCTGGCATAGACGATCCGGTTGGTAAACCGGCTGGGTTCGGGCTGGAACGGTCCGATGTTGGGCGATGCAATGCTCTGCTGGGCCACGGCTGCAGTTGCTTCCCATGTGGACAGGTGCATGGAAACCAGAATCAGCGGGCCGCCTTGCGCATGGGCCGCCGCCAGGTTCTCCTCGCCTTCGATCGAGATTCGGCCCTTTGGCCAGAGTGCGTTGACGATGGAATACTCGGCCATTGTCCTGCCGATATTGCTCCACCAACGGATCAATGCGGCCCGATGGCGGGCAGGTGTATCGCAGCGGTCCGGAGCGAGAAGCCGCAAATTTCCGGCGATCCGTTTGGCAAAGATCCGGTGCTTGTAGCGCCAGTAGGCGAGCAGGCTCAGTTGTCCCGCCAGAGCGGAGCCAAGGTCACAGGGCAGGATGCTAAACAGTGTGTGGGAGACCTGGTTGATGCGGCCTTCGATTGGCTGTTTCACCCAATAATCACGGGCGCCTGACCGCGTTGCTTCTTCTTTTGCCCAAACGTTCCGAAATGGTGGTGCTGGCGGTTCCTGCGGATAGGTTTCCTCAAACGGAACGTCCGCAAGCGTCAGTGGGGGGCGTTTGCCGGCGTCGCTGGTTCTGGCTCCTGTCACTTCAGACCCGCACAGATCGAGGTTGCAACATCATCGGCAGTGTCTCGCCAGGCCGGAGCGTGAGGCGGCAAACCGGCTGCACATCAGTGCCGGGCTTCAGCCTGAGGTCGAAATGGCGCGCCAGCATGGCTAGAGACAGGATCGACTCTGTCATCCCGAACTGAAGGCCGGGACAGATGCGTGGACCGATGCTGAACGGCACATAGCCATATTTGTTGGGCTTCATGCTGTCTTGCAGGAACCTTTCCGGCCAGAACGTATCGGGCAAATCCCAGAGCACGGGATTGCGGTGCATGAGCCATGGAACAACCAGAACCAGAGAACCCTTGCGGATTGGTTTGTTGCTGATCGACGTGTCTTGTGTCGCCTCGCGCGCCAGGATAGGCACCGGCGGGTAGAGCCGCAGCGTTTCCTCGATCACCGCCTTGGCATAGGGCAGGCTGGCAATATCCTTGAAAGTTGGTGTCCGGTCGCCAAGCACCGCATCGATTTCGGCATGCAGTTTGTCGAGAACGCGTGGCGACTGCGACAGCAGAAACCATGTCCAGGCCAGCGTATTGGCGGTGGTTTCGTGTCCCGCCATGAAAATGACCGCAGCCTCATTGCGGATCGCCTCGCGCGACAGCGGATTGCCGTTATCATCGCGGGCTTCCAGAAGGCCGCCGATGACAGACACTTCACCGGCGTCCTTGCGGGCGTGATAGCTGTCGATGATTTCGTCGAGAACTTCGAGAATGCGGGTCTTTGCCTGTTTGACAGCCTTGCCGCGGAAGCGCGGAAACCAGTCCGGAAAGCCGAATATGGCGTAAAGATCAACCTGGTCGATGTGCTTCTGGTACTCCGTAAAGCCCCGGACCACTTCGCCGGCATAATCCTTCCCCAACTGACGCCCGAAGATGGTGCGGCTGATGATTTCCGCTGTCAGGTGGGCCATTTCGGCGAGAGCATCGACTTCTGACCCACTGGGCTTTGACGCCCACTCGGCGCGCTTTTCCTCGATCGTGTCGACCATGATCGGGGCAAACCCCGGAACTCGCGAGCCGTGGATGATCGGCGCAACCAGCTTTCGCCGCTCGGCCCAAGTCGCACCGTCGCTAACGAACAAGCCATCGCCCAGGAGCGGCTGCAGTGCATGGCGCATTTGCGGGCTCTTGCGCTGCAGGGCAACATGGTTGGTCTGAAAGGCTTCGCGAACGACATCGGGTCGGTTGCAAACAATCAACTCGCGGCTGAACACCTTGAGGCTTCTCAGCCGGCCCTGGAAATCCCGGGTACTCCAGATCGACAGGAAGTTCTTCTTCGCCAGGCCGATCAGGGTCCAGATTGGCGGCACGACCTCATGGCGAAACGGATAAGGCGGAACGAAATCGTTTGCGTCGTCGTTATCCGGGACAGGATCGGTCAGGCTCACACAGGCATCCACTTCGGCTTTTTGGGTCAGTTAACCGCGACGATAGGCCCCGGTCCCGCACTTTCGCTAGCCTTACCATATGCGCTATAGAGGCACCACATCCGGGATTGCAGCGCCGCCTGGCGGCAGAATTGTTGTCTTGTGTTAGGAGAAAACCTGAAATGATGGCAATCATGAATTTCGGCGTTGCCGACAGCTGGATTGCTCTGGGAAAACAGTTTTTGTCGCTGTTTGGCGTGGTGCTGCTGGCCCTTGTCATCGTTCTTGTCAGCGTTGGCCTGGTGTTCGAGTTTCTCAACGCGCGACATCCCGAACGGAAAATTCAAAAAGGCCGGACCAACAAGCGCAAATGGAAAGAGCTCTACCGCGCGCCGGGATCGCTTGCGATCATAGCTTTCTGCTTCTCGGGCGGTTTGTTCGCGCAGATGAAGGGCTGGACCATCACGCCCTTCGCGCTCAACTGGTGGACGGGCCCGCTTTTCCTGGCCGCGTCAGTTGTGCTCTATGATACCTGGTTCTACTGGATCCACCGGCTGCTGCACTGCAAGCCCTTCTATCGCTTTCATGCCCTGCATCACAAAAGCCTGGCTCCAACGGTGTGGAGCAATCACAATGAATCGCTGACCGAAGCCTTTCTCAATCAGGCCTTCTACCTGATCATCCCGTTTTTCCTGCCCATTCCCTGGCAGATGCTGGTTTTGCAGAAGCTCTATGATCAGTTCAGCGGCATGTTGGGCCATGCCGGCTTCGAGCATTTCGCGTCACCTGCCGGGCGCACGCCGTTTCCGCTGGCGAGCACGGTCTTTCACGATCAGCATCATTCACATTTTTCGTACAATTACGGCCATACGTTTTCGATCTGGGACCGCGCGCTGGGTACGCTTTACCCCAAATACGACGCTACGCTTGAAAGCTTCGAGGCCGACAAGCCGAAAGCCTGAATAATCCGGCAGCGCGGTTGGCACCCCCGGGACGGTGTATGACGATGACACTTCAGTTCCCCGGCTCGGGTGAGTTGAGCCATCGTTTATGGGCGGGCGCTGCAGCGCCTTTGCGGATCGGACCGGTCGGGTCACTGACAATGAGAAAGTTGTAACGGGGTATATCGGTGGGTTCTCTGGAAAGCGATATGGTACTGCCGTTGCCGTTGATCTCGAACTCCTGCAACTGGCGCAGTTTTTCGATGATTACAGGCTCCTCGCCCCATCCGATCGCCTGAAAAATATCGCCCGCGGCGCCGATCGCCTGCTGGCGCACCGGACCCGACACTTCTCCATCGAGGAAATTCATCTTGAGCCGCACCGACGAAACGTTGTCGCTGCCCATGCCGCGGGCCGAGACAAACAGCGAGCCGGCAGGTGAGTCCGGATCGCCCGCACCAACAACAATCTTCTCCGCGCCGCAGCTCCAAGTCCGCTGACCCAGATCCGCAACCTGCCATTGCTGGCTTACCCAGCCGCTCTTTTGCAGTGCGCTGCAAATACCTTCGCGACGCCTGGTGATGGTGCGGCGAAACCCGTCCTGCGGAGCAAGCACCGGCGGGTCGAGCATCCGTTCCGGAACAGGGATTACCGGAGTGGGCGGCTTGGCGGCAGGCTCGATCTCCGGCACGTCTGCTTCGACCGGCAAAGGCCTGGCGACAGGGGGGAAGCCCAGTCGGGTCAGAAGACGCTCCAGGTTGCGGGAGTCGTTGGCAAGCAGGACGACACTGGCCAGGCCGCCAATCATGACAAACAAAGCCACCGGGAACCAGATTCGGCTCCTTCGTGGTTTGATCGTCATTTTCCCGTTGCCACTCATCATTCGCTTTCAGAATTGCCAGCAATAACGTGTTGCTTGATCAACCTCCGAAACTAACTGTGTTTTACCGGGTTCAAAGCGAATTCCTGTTGATCGGGCCAATCAAATCATTGTTCGATTAACAGGGTGCAAACTGAAAAGGCAGGCAGTGGTTGCACCTACCTCGTTTCGGCAAATCCGCGCTCGATCATGTCGGTCGCGACATCGAGGCTTTCTTTTCCGCATTTGACGTAAGTCCAAGCTTCTGCCTCTTCGGTTGGAACGCAGGAAACACCCCTCGACGTCAGAAGCTCTTCAAAAGTATTGCGGGCCATGATCCCACAGCCCCAACGCCTGCCCTGCTTGTCGAGACAGATCTTCGAATTGGCCACCGGTTCGGCGCCAGACAATCTGTACCTCTTGTTCCTGTAGATGAAACTCACACTGTCGCGGACGCGAAAAAACCCGCGGACACGAAATGAGCCCGTCGGCCGGGCGTTCGGCCGGGCCTTGGGCGGGACAGTCTGGACCCGCGGCGGCAATCTCTCATAATTCTGTTTGCTTGGGTCAATGCGGCGCACCTCGCTTGACCACAGAACCTCTTCCGCCCGCACACCGGGTGAAGCCAACACCAACACGGTTGCACAGAGGCCTGTCACGAGGCCCAAGGCAGAGCCTGGCAAAGAAAAGCGGGCGTTGCGGTTGGTGCAAGCGGCTGTTCCAGGCCTTCGGCAGTGCCGGCTCACGTCTTCACGAAATCCATGACATCCTTGATATCGATGGATGAAATATCGATCCCGAGATCAACAATTGTCTGCAGTGCCTTGGCCGTCTGGGTTGCTGCATAGTCGAGCTGTTCTTCGGTGTGATCGTAGTTGATGAAAAAGCGCAACCGCGCCGATCCCTCGGGCACTGCGGGAAACAGAATTGGCAACACGTTGATTCCCACTTCCTGCATCGCCCTTGAAAGCATCGCCGCTCTGATCGAATCCCCGACCATGACCGGAACCACCGCATAACCGGCGCAGAATCCGGTCTCGAGCCCGGCTGCCTTCAACTGCTTCAGAAAATATTGCGACCGGTCGTGCAACTGGGCGACACGGCCCGGTTCGTCGACAATCAGATCAACGGACTTTGCGGCAGCCGCGGCAATTGCCGGTGGCAGGCCGACGCTGTAGACAAAACCGCCAGCGTAACCTTTGAGAATATCGATCAACTCGGATTTGCCGGCGATGTATCCGCCGCAGCTTGCCGTCGACTTCGACAGGGTCCCCATCCAGATGTCGATCTCGGTCGGATCGACACCGAAATGCTCAGCCGAGCCGCGTCCTGTCTTGCCCAGTATGCCGACAGAATGCGCCTCATCAACCATCAACCAGAACCCGTGCTTGCGCCTCAGCTCGACCAGTCTGGGCAGGTCGGCAATATCTCCGTCCATAGAATACAGGCCTTCAACGATCACCAGCACACGCCGATGCCGCGATGAAAGCCGCAGCAACATGCGCTCCAGATCAACGAGGTCATTGTGCTTGAAGCTCCGCCGCGTGGCGCCAGAGGCCTGAGCACCGGCGAGAATGCTGTTGTGGATGAGCTCGTCGTGAAGGATGAGATCGGTGGGTCCCATCAGGCAGGTGATGGTTGTCAGATTGGTCAGATATCCGCTGACCATCGTGACGGCGGCTTCCACCCCGTGAAACGCCGCGAGCTTGGCGTCGAGCTCCTGGTGAATGGGCCGTTCGCCGGCCACCAGCCGGCTGGCAGAAGATGAAACCCCGTATCTTCCCATTGCTTCAATCGCAGCCGCGCGAACCCGCTCATCCTGGTTCAGGCTCAGATAATCATAAGACGCGAAATTCGTGTAGGTCTTGCCGCTGATCACGGTCGTGGCACCCGGAGCGCCTTCATGCGCCCGGTAGAACGGATTTTCGATACCCAAAGCTACGCCGGCAGCCTGGTGCGCCTGCATCTGCTTGTATTGCGGCAGGTCTGAAAAAGCAGGAACCGGCCTTAGCGGCGCAGCTCCTGAGCCTGCGCCCCTGGTTTGGCGGGCCGGAGGCTGTGCCTTTGCGGTTTTCGTGTTCATGAAATCAAGCGCAGCGCGCTTGATACCACCACCAGCCGTTCCAGGAGACTTGTATTCGTCTGTCATGAAGCAGCAGCCTTTGCGTCGTTGGTTTTGGTGTGCCGGGTTGCAAGTTCCTCGAGGATTTCCTTTTTGTCTTCTTCGGAATCCTGTTCGCCTGTTCCGACAATACGCAAATAGAGCTTGTGGCTGACATCACCAACCGTGGTGGCATCGGTGATATTGTTCAAAGGCAGATTGAAACCGGTTTTCTGCTGGAACCCCATGCCGAGCTCCATCGCCATCAGGCTGTCGATACCGATATCGCGGATGACACGGTTGCGGCGGATCTCGCTGGCCGGGATGTGCAATGTACGGGCGATCTCGCTGGCGATGAGTTCGTAGATGTAGGTCTCTGCCTCTTCAGCCGATTTACCTTCGATGGCCCCGGCAAGATCGAACTGACCATCACTGAGGTCTGACGGGTTGAGTTTGAGAATCCGGGACGGAACGTCGAACAACGGGGATTCGACGATCTTGAGGTTCTGCGCCGCGTTCCAGTGAATGTCGGCGATATAGACTGCCGCCGCATCGACCGTCCCCGGGTCAATCGACAGGACTTCGCTCAGCCGGTCCAAAACATCGACGGACGTCATCGAGAATTTCTCGAGCCGTTTGGTCAGGGCTGCCTTGTTCTCCTCGTCCGTGGTCAGGTAACCCACGTCGGAGATGGCCGAGAAACCGACGGTCAGGGCCGGCAGGTTCATCTGGCGACGCGCTCTCGCCAATCCCTCAAGATAGCCATTGGCCGCCACATAATTGGCCTGGCCAGGATTGCCGATCAACGTGGTCATCGATGAGAACATGATGAACTCTTCAATCGGATCCTTCTGGGTCAGCTTGTGCAGAAGTTCTGCACCACGGGCCTTGGTATCAATAACCGCCTTGTTGCGCTCATGGGTGAGATTGACCAGCAGCGCATCATCAAGCTGCATCGCAGCGTGGACGATGCCCACCACCGGCGCTTCCGAGCGAAGCTCCGTGAGCAGAAGGTCGAGATCGTCTTCCGATGTCACGTCACAAGCGTGCGTGCTCACGACGACACCAAGACGTCTCCAGCGGGCGACCTTTTCCTTGCCCTCTTCACTCAATTCGCCGCGCAGTGAGACCAGTGCAAGCCGTTTGCATCCACGTTCGACGAGCCATTCACTGGTGGCGAGACCAAATCCCCGCGTGCCGCCGAAGACCAGATATGCGCCGTCCTTGTTCTCGAGCCGGACGCTTGCCGGTTTGCGCGCAACCAGATCCTGACCTGGCTTGGGCGGGACCACAAGGATTTTGCCGATGTGGCCGGACGCCTGCATCAGCCGGAAAGCATCGCGGATTTCGTCATAAGCGAATTCGCGATAGGGGATGACGTAGTTATCACCACTGTCAAACAGCTCGGAAATGCGTTCAAACACATGCGCCGTGATGCCGGGACGGAACTTGAGAAGCTGGTCGGCATCAATGCCGAAATAGCTGATGTTCTGGCGGAAAGGACGCAGTCCGATCTTGCTGTCGGAATAATAGTCGCGCTTGCCCAATTCCAGGAACCGGCCGAACGGCTTGAGCAGAGAAATGCTGCGTTCCATCGCCTCGCCGAACAGCGAGTTGAGGACCACGTCGACGCCGTGGCCAGCGGTGGCTTCGTGAACGCCGTCCACGAAATCAAGCGATCGCGAGTCAAACACGAAGTCGGCGCCCAAGGTGGTCAGCAGATTGCGCTTCTCATCGGTACCAGCGGTGGCAATCACCGTGGCGCCGACGCCCTTTGCGATCTGCAGCGCCGCCAACCCGACGGCGCCGGCGCCGCCGTGAACCAGAACCGTATCGCCAGCCTTCAGGTCGCCGAGTTCAATCAGTGCGTAGTAGGTCGTCAGGAAGGCGACAGGCAATGTTGCCCCCGCCACAACCGGTACGGAATTGGGAAGCTTTGCCACACCCCTGGCATCGGTCACGACATGGGTCGCGAAGGCCTGGGGCGCCACTCCAATCACCAGATCTCCAACCACGTAATTCTCAACGCTACTGCCAACTTCGATCACCCGCCCGGAAAACTCCATACCGATCGAAGGACCGGCAAAGCCGTCTTCAAACGCCTCTTCCGACAAAAGACCCATTGTCCACATCAGATCGCGATAATTCAGGGCGGTTGCGGCGACTTCCACCCGCACCTCTCCGGCCTCGACGGATCTTTGTGTGCCGACCTCCCAGCCCAAAGTGGCGATGGAGGATACCGCATCGGCTCTCACCAGTGCGGTTTCGTAAGATCTGGTCAGAGTAACTCCTGGGGTGGCAGGTCCGGGAACGGCGCGAATCTCGCGCAGGCCGCCCTGGTCCGCATCCCAATACCATTCCTGGTTTTCGCTCTTTGACTCACAGATCTGGCTGGCGAGCCTGACTTGCTCAGCGAGCGGAAGGCCAGATCCAAGCAGATCAAACGAGTGGATCTCGATGGCGGGATACTCGTTGCGCACAACCCGCAGGAACTGCCAGAGGCCGGCATTGCGTGCTGCAGTCAATTCGTCAGACGACGCGGCCAGCAGCGGCGCGCCTCCGGGCATCAACACTGCCAGCTGCAGCGGCGTTGATTCCGGATCCGGCTCGGTCTGTTTTTCCGTGGCATTGACAAGGATCGACGACAGGATGTCGATATTGGCAAGCAGGGCGCCCGAGCCTTCCTCTTCGCCAAAACCCTCGGATACGAATGTCAGTACCACGCCGGGCTGCCATACCTGGGGGCCGTCTTCAAACAGCAGTGCTGTATCTGAGGGGCCAATCCATTGAGGCGCATCGGGCGATCCGGTCCCGGTATTGGCGGCATCGACTGTTTGCTGACTTGCGATGACAATCGCCGGCTCAGGCATTGCCAGACCTGCAGGGACAGAGACTTCGCCACCCCACGCGAGCATCATCACTTCGCCTGCCGGTGTGGCCATCACGGCCTGATCGCTCTGGGCGACGGCAAGTTGCTCAGCCAGACGCTGCCAGTCCTCGGTGGCCGGCTGGTCGCCTATGGGGAACTGCGAATCGAGGGTTGCGGAAAACCAATCGTCGCGCAAGCCGAAGACGAAATCGTCAAAAAAGCTTGCCGTATTAACGCAGGCCAGGAATGCCCCGCTGTTTTCCAGGGCGTTGACCAGGAACGCACGGCCAGGACCATCGGCTGCAAGAAGCTTGAAGCTACCGGTTGAAGCGCTCACCACGATATCGGCGGACATGCCGGCCGACGGCTCTGCCAAGACGTTAACGTGCGGCGATGTGTCAAAGGCAAGTTCGAGATCGCTACGCCGCCGCTCATTGGCCTCGGTTACGGTAAATCTCGCACCAAACTCTTCGGCGATCCTTGCCAATTGCCGGGACAATGCCTTGGACACGGAAGCCATTTCGACAATTTGGCGAACCGGACGATGCCCGGCCTTGCTGGATTCCAGCGTCTGGCGCAGAGCCGACAGCAGGTACTGCTTTCGCGATGGCACAGTGCGACCGTGGCTGTAAATATGCTCCAGCGTGGTGGCAGACATCTGCTCGGTGACGCCTTCCGAATCGGATGATGCCGTGGCGGAAGAGCCCAAACTCAGTGCCGAATAGTAGGCGTCGTTCAAAAGGATCGCTTCGACTGAGCGCGCGCCATCTTCCTTGAACAATTCCTTCAGAAGCTCGGCGAATTCCGGAATCGGGCAGTCGGCGGCAAGTTGCCAGCTTTCATCGGTTTCATCCCAGGTCGCCAGATCGACAGAAACCAACGCCTGCAGGCAACTGACGATGAAACTATCAACGTTCTTGTTTTCACCAAGATCCGCCATAGACAGGCGACCGGACGCTGGCATCCATTGTCTGGTGACATCGTACGCAGCCCGGTAAAGCCCTGCATTGAGAATTTGTGTCGCGTCGCTCTGCCCGGGATTGGCAATAGCTGAAAAGTCGAACGCAGCCAGATCGGCAGGCACAGTGGGTATGCGGGTTGCAGCATCTTTGCCCTGGATGGAAAGATCGGTGGCAATAGCCTGATAGTGATAGGTCTGCGCCGTCAGGGTTTTTCGGGCCTTCAAATGGGCGCGACGCAGGCGGCAATCGCTAAGGCGCGCGACGGCAACCCCGTTCTCGTCCAGAAGGGTGAGGCTCGCCTTGATCGAGTATTTGCTGGCCCGCTCAATGGCGATAACAGCACGGCGGACGACGCTTCGCGGTTGATAGACCTGGATCGCACCGAAGTGCACCGGGATATAAGGCGCGGTTCCATTGTCGGGTGCGAGATGCGCAAAAAGGCCGACAAGTCCGTGCAATGCGGCATCTGTCGAAATCGGATGCAGCTCGTGCGTGACGAATGGATGGCCTTCCCCGGTCGGTGCGGCCAGATCGATCTCGAGATACCCGTCACCGAACCGTTTAACCTGCTGCAGAAGCTGGAAGTCCGGACCGTAATCCAGCTTGAACCGCTTCGCGATCCTGTAAACGTCGTCTGCAGTGATTGTTTCGGTGGGAGCACCCGAAGGCGTCTTGATGACGGGCGAAGCCGAGCTTGTCGATCGACGCGTTCGGGCGACGACGTTCAACGTCCAATCCGCCTCGTTCAGCCGCTCTCTGGATTTGATCTCGATGTGACCTGTTTCGGCGGACACCACAGTTGCCACCTCAAGCATCTTCGTTTTCGACAGCACAAGCGGCTGAAGAATTTCGAGATTGGTGACCTCGAATGCGTGCTCGCCGTGGAACCGCCGCGCAACGGCAATCACCATGTCGATAAATGCACTTGCCGGCAAAATGGCATTGCCGTCGACAACATGCTGGGCCAGATCGGGGTAGAGATGCGCGTCGATATTGTTATGCCAGACGTAACCGGCCAGATCGATGCGCCAACCGATCAATGTGTGCACATCGCTGTTGCGGTCGCCGTAAAGGTCAATCGCCTCAATCGTCCTGGAATAGCGGGGAGCCTTGGGTTGAAACGGCAGCGGCGGCAATTGCGTCCATGCATTGCGTTGGCCGATAGCGCGCGATTTGTCGAATGCAGCGCCGGAAGCGGCAGCCTTGCAGAAGGATCGGAAGACCGGGTCATGCTCCTCGGATTCCTTGACTTCAAATGTCGAAACTACGGCGCCATTGACCTCTTCGGAGGCAATGAGTTCACGAATGTAAGAAGCCAGGATCGGTCGTGGGCCAATCTCGACAAAGACTTCACAACCCGTGCCAATGGCCGTTCTGGTTGCCGACTCGAACTGGACGGGTTGCTGAATGTTTCTCCACCAGTAGTCGGGTCCGAATTCGCTGCCGTCAACGATTTCGCCAGTCACCGACGAAACGCAGGCGATCTCGGTTTTTCGCAGGTCGATCGACCCGAAATCCTTGACGAATTGATCATGGGCCGAGCCGATCATCGGGTGATGGAACGGATAATCGATATCAAGCACGCGCACGGCAACGCCTTGCTGGCGGGCAACATCCCTGAATGCCACGATCTCGTTGTTCGGTCCTGATACGGTGGACGACTTCGGACTGTTGAATGCGGCGCAGACGATATTCCCAAGTCCTGCCACGGCTGCCATTTCAACAGCCTCTTCCGCGCCCAAGGCAACGGCCGCCATGCCGCCCTTGCCGGCCAGGGCATGCTGATACTTGGATCGCAGGAACACGATCTTGAGGGCGTCGACCAGTGAAATTGCACCGGCAAAGTGGGCCGCGGCAATCTCTCCGATCGAATGGCCATAGGTAACCGTCGGCATCAATCCGATTTCCATCAGACTGTTTGCGAGAGATATCTGGGTCGCAACCAACAAGGGCTGCGCTATGCGGGTGTCGGCCAGCTTGGTTTCGAGTTCGGGATCGGTGAGCAGATCCAGCAGCGAAAACTGAGCAATTGTGTTGTAGAGCGCGTCGATCATCTCGAAATGACGCCGGAAGCTTGCGGAATTCTTCAGCGCGTTGATGCCCATGCCAACCCACTGCGAGCCGTTGCCGGAAAAGACGAACGCGGTCTTGGCCTGGTTTTGAAATGTGCGGCCCACAGCCGCGACTTCAGGCATCTGATCGTTGAGATAGCTGTCGATTTCCGCATTGACCACCGCGGCGTCACGTCCGTCGATGACAAAACGATGGCGCATGTGATGGCGATTGGCGCCAATAGCGGAAAAGAGATCTGGAAGCTTCGAGGTCTCGGTTGCGGCAATCGCTTCCTGGTAGGATCCAAGGAGTTGCTTGAGGCTGTCTTCGCTCTGCGCGCTTACGAACAGGACCTTGTTTTCCGGCTCCGGGCGTTTTGGCGCGACCCGATCTGGATCGCAGATGACGATATGAGCATTTGTACCGCCAAAGCCGAAGGAGTTGATCCCCGCATACCGGGTGTGTTTTGAAGCCAGCAGGTCGAGCCCCATCGAGGCGACGCTGACATTGAGTCCCCGGAAGTCGATATCTTCATTGGTTTTTTCGGCATTCAGCGTCGGCGGGAAAAAGTCGTTTTCCAGAGACAGCATTGCCTTCATCAGACCAACCAGGCCGGATGCAGGCTCGGTATGTCCGATATTCGACTTGACCGAGCCGATCGGGATAGGCGCGTTTCGGCGCTGGCCAATCTCGGTGCCGATTGCCCAGACTTCTGCAGGGTCTCCGACCTTTGTGCCGGTACCGTGGCCTTCGATAAATGCCAGGCGGGACAAATCAATGCCCTCACCCTGGTAGATGGAACGCAAAAGGGCGGCCTGCGATTCCCTTGACGGCAGGGAAATGCCGTTGGTCCGGCCGGCCGAATTCACGCCCGTTGCAACAATCCGGGCATGGCTGCGGTCGCCCTGTGCAGAGGCATGCTCGGTTTTGCGCAGAATAATGGCGACACCACCTTCCGAGCGCACATAGCCTTCGCCTTTGCTCCCGTAGGCCCGGCACAGACCTTCAGGCGAAAGCATCCGGGCCTGTGCAAAACCGACGAACGACAACGGGTGGGCAAGAATACTGATACTGCCCACGATGGCCGTATCAATATCTCCGGCCTCCAGTGCACGCACGGCCAGATCAAGAGCCACCATGCCTGATGAACAAGCGGTATCGACCGTCATGCTCGGCCCTTTGACGCCGAGGACATGCGAAAGCCTGTTTGAAATGACAGAAAGCGTGTTGCCGGTCATGAAATAGGGACTGGCTGCAGCTGGGTCGCCGACAACAAGATTGCCATATTCAATGTTCGAGGCCCCAACATAGACCCCTACCCGCTCATCCCTGATGTCTTCCGAAGTGAGGTTCGCATCTTCCAGGGCACGCCAGACCAGTTGCAGGATCCATCGCTGCTGCGGGTCAAGACTCTCAGCCTCGCGCGGGGAAATTCCATACACGGCGTGATCGATGTCCAGTGTGTTTTGAACAATGCCTGCCTTGAACGTGTAGGTCTTGCCCAGGACACCCATCTGCGGGTGCCAGTAACGAGCCTTGTCCCAACGCTCATCGGGAATTTCGGTAATAGTGGACTTTCGTTCGCAGAGTAGTTTGAAGAGTTCCTCTGGGGAATCGGCTCCCGGGACTCGGCATGAACGACCAATAATCTCAATACTCACGAGAACCGCTTCCCTATTTTACACTCGAAACAGATCGTCTACCAATCGGCGGCGCAGACGCATACTATATCGAGCTACCTTCATTCATGTCCAACCCGAGCCTGTCAGACTCTTTCCACGCCCCCAAACCGTAGCATTCCTTCATATACTTAAGGAGGTTCTCAACACAAGCAACGACCGCATTATACGGCACCCCTGATCGAGGCGATTGATCTGGATGTGCTGATCCATGCCCACGGCAAATGCTTTTGGACCTCACCGTGAAACCCCTCCCGGGTTTCACATTTCATGTCGCAGCTTTCGATCCTCAACGAAGCGAGGCGGCACCTCCACGAAGGCATCAGGACAGTTTACGGCGCCGCTGATGATTCGAGCGACAATTTCCGCAATGGCTACCTTGCGACCGGCCTTGTTGTAGAAATCGCCTTTAACCTGAATCGCTGCCGCCAGCGCTCTTTTAAACTGGTCAAACAATACAGGATCGACCGGTGTCGGGTCAGTCCAGAAACTGTCCAACCCCTGCTGATGCGTGAGACCCTTGACGTTATAGACGGCGCTGCCCAGCGCAATTGTAGGCTTGCGCGCGGCAAGGCTATGCAGGCCAACCGTAGAATTGACGACGATGACACCGCTGACTTTCGGAAGCAGAACGCCAAGGTCGCCCTTTTCGATGAAGTCTACGCGGTTGGCAAGACCATAACGAGCAGCAATCTGCGGAACAACGTTCTCCCACCTCTCCAGACCGTTGTCAAAAGGATGTTGCTTGATCACAAGGCGCACATGTTTTGGTGCAAATTCGGCGAAAGACCGGATCACTTCCTCCAGCATTTCCGACAAGTGCGCATATGGTGAGTTCGCGCGGATCTGGTAGTCGCTCTGCAACTGAAGAGCGAGCATGAAGAAAGGTGGGCTATCATCTTTCATGTACCGGACCGGCATGGTTTTCGCTCGGCGAAACATGCGGGGCAACCACATGACATATTCGAATAACGGATCGTAGTATTTGTCAGCCTGGTAGCGGGGGAAAATCAGGCGGCCCAGATACGCCGCCAGATTGTAGACGACCTCATTTGAGGCTTCCTGCCAGAACTTGTGCGGGTAACGCACAACCATGTCGGCCGGACCTACCTGGCTGGCGACAGCAGCTATCTGCTCGGGCTGATCGGGAAAATGCGACAGGCGCCCCATGCCACCGCGTTCCAGAGTGATCCAGTCCGGACGCAGATACCCATTCTCGACCGCGTGACATTTGACGCCAAAGCGTTTCGCAACTTCCGCTGCGACGCGATGATAAGGCAGCTGATCTGCATAATATAAAATATCGGTGATATTCTCGCGAACAATGAAGTCGCTGAGATAAGCGGACCACGCAGACAACGGCTTTCTGAAGTTCCACGCACCGGACTTAGGCCAGTAAATCCAGTCCCCGAGCGAGAAATTTATATGATGGGCCTTAACACCTGCAGCTTCGAACCCCTGCGCCAGCTCGCGCCAGAATAAGGATGGCGGTCCCTGAAGCAACAAAACGGCAGGCTGCTGCGTTTGACTCGACATTACGTGACACTTTCCGGCCTGCTGGAACAGCTCTGACGCGAAGACCAACTGCTCTGCTTACTGCAAGACTACGTTCTGCCGTCGGGCGACCAAGGCATAAATTCATTTTCGGGTGTCGCTGTACTCGATAATTCATCAAATGGAAATCTACGAAGGGACAAACCCACAGCCAATACGACAGCGCCGTGATGGCATATTCAAAATGTCCCGCGAGAATACCGATGGAATGCATGCGTTGCGGCTACTCCGATGGGCCCGGTTGCCACGAGCCGACGCATGGATGATAAGTACGCGAACAACCAGTTGAGACGTTCTAGGATCCGTATGACGAACACAATCTTGTTCCTGCAGGGACCGGCTTCACCATTCTTGAAAAAGGTGGCCGACACCCTTCAGTCGAAAGGCTGGAAAATTCACAAACTGAATTTCTGCATCGGAGACGCCGTCATGTGGTGGCCGAAATCCGCTGACCGGTTTTCACAACCAACGGCCGAGTTGAATGCTTTCCTGACGCAATACATTCTTGACCGCGGCGTGAGCGACATCGTCATGCTCGGCGATGGCCGTTCGCGCCACGCCGAAGCTCTCAAGGTGGGTCGAGCTCTGGGCTTGCGGATTCATGTGTTCGAGCATGGCTATCTGCGCCCTGACTGGTTGATGATCGAAACCCGTGGCCCCTCGGAGCAGAATCCTGATTCGTCAGGCCGTCCGGATGTCAAGGACACGAACATGCCAGACACGGGCCCTCAATCCAGGACCCGGTCAATCTATTACCAGAGCTTTCTGGTCTCTTCCTTGTATGATCTCGCTTTCCACCTCCCGAATGTCTTTTTCGGGCGCTTGGTTCATCCACACTACCGGACACACGGCCCCGTCCACCCGCTGTGGGAATATGCCGGGTGGGTCAGAAAGGGGCTGCTTCGCAAGAGCCGGGTTCGCCAAGCTCAGAATTTGCAGGCTCGATACTTGGAAAACGGCCCTGACTATTTCCTGTTCGCATTGCAGCTCGTCGGCGACTACCAGATCCGCAACCATGCACCGGCCGGCGACCTGTACGGGATCGTCAATGGCGCTATCAGGTCTTTCGCACGATCGGCACCTTCGCATTGCAGGTTGTTGCTCAAGACCCACCCTCTCGACAATGGGCTGCACAACTGGTCCCGCCACATTGCTGCCGAGGCCGCCAAATACGGCATCGAAGACCGTGTGGACGTGATTGATGGCGGGGATCTGGAGGCTTTGATCGACAAGTCTCTCGGCGTGGTTACGGTCAACTCCACCGTCGGCGTCACAGCGCTGCTGGCGCACAAGCCGGTTTTGGCTCTGGGGCGGGCGATTTACGATCAGCAGGGCCTCACACATCAGTCCAGCATTGATGATTTCTGGGTCAAACCTCAAACTCCCGACACCGGCCTCCCCGAGGCGTTTGCGGACAGGTTGATCGAGGTGACGCATTTTCGTGGCGGCTTCATTGGACAGCCTGCCATGGAAGCAGGAGGCAGGAACCTGGCAGAGCGGATCCATGCCAACGCCGCGAAAACCACTCAGGACGTCTTCCCCTTGGCGTCATCGTTTCGATATGAAAACGAGTTGTTCAGGCCATCTGATTTGCATGCAGGCCCGATTCCGACCTGAGGTACAACAGCAAACCATTGATAGCGTGCAGCTTGCCGTGGCTTAAATTTCATTAAGGAAATTATGCAAAATTGCCACACCGGTCGGGTTCGCCAAAAAAAAAGGGCATCCTTCTCGTCATTGTTAATTTAAAGCTGTAGAGAGTGTGCGAATATCGCATGACTATGGTTCGGGGAACTGGTTTGAGACAATCTAGAGCATTCAAGCGGTTGGCGACACTTGGACTGTGCTTGTCCCTGAGTGCATGCCAGATCGTTCCAAGCCAGGGCCCTCTTACCTCGCAGATCGTCGACAATGCAGGCCGGTCTGCGAAAGAGCTTTCCCTTCCGCACACGACGGTCTTCGCTTTGATGCCGATGGATACGCCCACTGCACGGCTTTTGTCACAGTACCGGTCCCGCACGCTGAATACGCGATTCGGTTTTGGCAATGGCAAGAGTTCGGCTGCCATCGGCGTCGGCGACCAGTTGAAGATTACGATTTTTGAAGCCGGCAGCGACGGCCTGTTTTCGACAGCCGACACGAAGCAGATTTCGTTTGATCTGGTTGTCCAGCCGGATGGCACCGGCGCCATTCCTTATGTGGGTGACGTCCGCTTTGCCGGTCGCACCCTGGCTCAGGCGCGCGCCACAATCAAAGCCGGTCTTGAAGGCAAGGCAGTCCAGCCCGATGTTATCGTGACCGCGATGGGAACTGCATCGCGCACAGTCACGGTATCGGGAGCTGTCAACGCCGCAGGGCTCATTCCGATCAGTCTCAATGGCGACCAGCTTGCCGAAGTCATTGCCAAGGCCGGCGGCAACAACGCCCAACCCTACGAGACCCAAGTGACGGTCATGCGCGGCAAGAAAGTTGCCCGGGTCCTCTACAGTTCGATCATCGAAAACTCGAGCGAAAATATCTACATCTACCCCGGAGATCAGATTTTTCTGGCCCGTGACCCACAGACATTTACGGTTTTGGGCGAAGCCATTTCAAACAAGCGTGTTGAGTTTGGGTCGAGCAGTCTCAATCTGGCCGAAGCCGTGGCGCTTGCTGGTGGTGGTTCCGACAGTCGTGTCGATGCGAACGGATATTTCGTGTTCCGCTTCGAACAACGCGAAGTCATCGAAGCCGTGCTTGGCAGGGAGAAATTCCAGCAGCTGCTCGCCAAGGGCATGGAGCCGGACGAGTTCGATCGCTACCCGATTGTCTATCAGTTCGACATGAGCAAGCCCGACAGCCTGTTCGTTGCTCAGAATTTCCGCATCAACAGCCGCGACGTTATCTATCTGTCGAGGCATCCGACCGTTGATATGGCGAAAGTTATTGCGATCGTTCAGGGGCCGATTTCGCTCGCCTCCTCCATCAGCAACATTGCTAATCCCTGATCCTCGCAGCGCAGCGGGATCGAGATTAGCTGCTTGACAGATGTTGCGCCTTAATCAGCAAGGTGACACCGGACGTGAGCCCGTGTATCGTGCCCGAAAGAGCTCGGGGAAATGCTTGTGAATGATCCTGGCAATCTACCGCTCACTACGCAAGCCGCTCATCTTGCGCTGCCACGGCACAGGTAATTGCGCATATGGGTGGTTCAACTTCCCCCCCGAGGGGCGTTCCTCGCTTGGGCTGCACGCTTCCAAAGCAGCCAAACTCGAGTGAAACGTTGATCTTTGGGGCATGAGTTTCACGCAGAACGGGATTCCTGGAATGAACACTCAGACTTATAATGTCTTGCTTCTCTACCCCCGCTTTACCGCAGGATCCTTCTGGAACTACGGCGCCACCTGCGAGCTCATCGGGGCCAAATATCCCGCGCCTCCTCTCGGATTGATCACTGTTGCCGCAATGCTGCCGGAAGCATGGAATGCCCGACTTGTTGACCGCAACACAGATGAACTGACGGATGCCGACTTCGAATGGGCCGACATGGTGTTCACCGGCGGTATGTTGCCGCAACAGGCAGATGCCTTAAGAATGATCCGGAAGTGCAAGCAATTCGGAGTGCCTGCCGTGGTGGGCGGTCCCGATGCGACGTCGAGCCCGGAAATTTACGAAGCAGCTGAATTCCGCGTTCTCGGCGAAGCCGAAGGCATTTTCGAAAAATTCATTGAGGCCTGGGAACGGGGTGAGCGCAGTGGGACGTTTGCGGCGGAGAAGTTCAAGGCCGACGTGACGACGACGCCAATTCCCCGCTTCGACCTGCTGACCTTCAAAAACTATGTGCAAGTAAACGTCCAGTTCTCGCGCGGGTGCCCGTTCACCTGCGAATTCTGCGATATCATCGAGCTTTACGGGCGCAGGCCGCGAACAAAGACCAGTGCGCAAATGTTGGCGGAACTCGACCGATTGTACGAACTGGGCTATCGCGGCCATGTCGATTTCGTCGATGACAACCTGATTGGCAACAAGAAGGCTGTGAAGGCCTTTCTGCCGGATCTGATCGAATGGCAGAAACAGCACAACAATGCGTTTGAGATGTCGACCGAAGCATCGCTAAACCTGGCGGATGACAAGGCGCTGTTGGACATGATGCAGCAGGCGCGGTTCTTCTCGGTGTTTATCGGCATCGAGAGTCCTGACCCCGATGTCCTGATTGCTGCGCAGAAGAAACAGAATACAAGGCGCGACATAGCCAAGAGCGTCCACCGTATTTACGACGCCGGGATCTGGGTTCTGGCAGGCTTCATTGTCGGGTTTGACGAAGAGAACGATCATGTTGCCAAGGAAATCTCGGCGCTGATCGAAGAGGCGGCGATTCCGGTTTCAATGGTGGGACTTCTGTTCGCCTTGCCCACTACACAGTTGACCCGTCGTTTGGAGCGCGAAGGCCGTCTTCACACCACCTTCGACACATTCGATGAAGACACAGAAGATCACTTCGGAGATCAGTGCACGGCCGGCCTGAATTTCGAGACCAAACGTGACCGCGTCAAGATCCTCCAGGACTACAGGGATATTGTTGACCGGATATACGCACCGGAAGCTTATTTCCGCCGGGTTCGGAATGTCAGTGACATGCTCAACATGAAGGGCGAAAATGGCGCTCTATTAGGGGCTGGATTTGGTCACGATCTGAAAATGTTCGGCAAGCTCATCTGGTCCATGACATTTACCAACACCACCTATCGCGGGCCGTTCTGGCGCACCCTGATACACACCGCGCTGCACAATTTCCGCGCGATCAAGCCGGTCATGATGATGATTGCCCTTTATGTGCATCTTGGCCCGTTCTCACGCTATGTGGTTCAACAGATAGACACGCAGATTGCCGAAGTCGAAAGCGGCAAGTGGAGCGCACCGGAACTGGTCGCTGCGGAATAAGCTGTCCCGTTCCGGTTGATCCTGCCTGAGTAATTGCGTTGGATTGACCGGAGTATGCCCCAGTGTCATCGCAGTATCTGACCCTGTCACGGCCGCTGATGCCGCGCTGTGTTGTTATGTCCTCTCAGATCTGAGCCGGCGCATTGACTGCAACCGCACCAACCGGCCGCCAGATATGCGGCTTCTTCAGCAGCTTCTCCTTTGCGTCCGAAATCGCCATGAAAAGCTGCAACTCGCGGCCGCGGATTCCCGGTAAGGATTTAGGATCGAGCCCGGTCCACGGGAGGAACGGGCTGCGGCGCATGTGCCAATGCAGTTCGCAGCGAATTGTCGGCTTGTCCGACGGGGTCCGTCCATGGAAGGCAAATGTATCGGCGACGATCAACGTGTTCGCCCGGACGGCCATGCGCACCGGTTGGCGCAGGTTTAGCCCTGCCAGTTCTTCCGGCTGTACACGGAATGATCCGCTGGCATGATGGCTATCGGGATCGGTGGCTGCGGAAAGAGAACATTCATGCTGCCAGTTGAGCCGTTCAGGCGTCAGCCGGTGGGAGCCGGGGACAAAGCAGAAAGGACCGTCCTCCTCGCTCACATCCTGGAGGAACAGCCATGCCTTTGAGGTGGCATGGAATGTGTCCGAATGGATGTTGGATTGCGGATCTTTCTGACCGGAAGGATCAACGATCACGGTCTGGAAAAAACTGATCGGCTCACCGCCCTGGGAGGCAGCGTAGCGGATCTGGGCCAAAGCCCGGGGATCACGAAGCGCTCTGGCAACTGCGGGATGGCGATCCAAAACCTCAGGCGGCAATGGCACCATTCTGGTCACAGCCTGGCCCTGCCGCATCTCGCGCGCGTCGAACCGCTCTTCGAAGGCAGCCTTGCGCAGGGCTTCGAAATCCTCTGTGGGCAGAAAATCCTCCGTCAGGAAGTAGCCGTTTTCGTCAAAGGAGTTGCGGTCAGATTCCGACAGACTGGATGCCAGCCGCGCGCGACGCATCTTTGCCATTTTGGCGGCCACTGACACACGCGTGCGATGAAGCCCCAACCGGTTCAGATACGGGCTTCCAAGGATGGGATTCTTGCGCAGTGACTTTTCCGCGCCTGCAACTCCGAGAATCCAGAACGGCAGATTGAGATATTCGAGGGCCTTCATGAAACGGCATTTCCCGTTGGACAGATTTGTTGCGATGGTAGTGTCACTTGCTCAGGCTCACCAGTTCTTTTGCGCACTGTGCAGTGATCCTGTCAATGTCGCTGCGGGCACCCACAGACATCGTTGAATTTGGCTGTCCCTTGGCGAGCCGTGTACAAAACCGCCTTACCCGGCAATACGCCAATGGTGGACTTCACATATCCATAGTGATTGTCTGTCCGGGTGGAACCCGGCATCCGCCCGGCTGAACCCCGGATCGCGGGAAACCCGATTTTCTCCATATCCTGACCCAGTGGCTGATTGCCGCTCACGAGCTTCCGGCAAGTTATTTCGATGGATGTCTCCGACCGGGCAAGTGGATATTCATCATCATACGATACATTTTAATTGCCTTATGCTCTCAAGTCTTTACTTCAGGGGCATCTGATCAGGAGAGTATCATGAAGGGCATCATACTTGCCGGTGGCAGCGGTACGCGCCTCAACCCGATGACCCAGGCCATTTCCAAGCAAATGCTGCCGATCTATGACAAGCCGATGATCTACTATCCGTTGAGCGTGCTGATGCTCGCAGGTATCCGGGAAATTCTGGTGATTTCGACTCCGCGTGACCTTCCGATGTTCCGGCATCTGCTCGGGGATGGCTCGAATTACGGCATATCCATCGATTATGCCGAACAGGCAGCACCGAACGGACTGGCAGAAGCCTTCATAATCGGGCGCAATTTTATCGGAACGGACAGCTGTGCACTGGTGCTCGGCGACAATATCTTCTACGGAGCGAATTTCTCGACAATGTGCAATGAGGCCACCCAGCGCACCTCCGGTGCGACGGTGTTTGCCTATAATGTGCGGGATCCCGAACGCTATGGCGTCGTGACATTCGACAGCGAAACCGGGCAGGCCCAGGACATCGAGGAAAAGCCGCAGGTTGCAAAATCAAGCTGGGCGGTGACCGGCCTTTATTTCTACGACAATGATGTCCTCGACATCGCCGCCTCGATCAAACCTTCAAAGCGCGGCGAGCTGGAAATCACCGACGTCAACCGGACCTATCTGCAGCGCGGCGACCTGTTCGTGCAGCAATTGGGGCGCGGTTTTGCCTGGCTCGACACCGGCACGCCCGACAGCATGCATGAAGCCTCGTCCTTCGTGCGCACCATCGAGCATCGCCAGGGTATCAAGATCGCTTGCCTTGAGGAAATCGGGCTCGAAAACGGCTGGCTCGACGCCGAGCAGGTACTCGCTATTGCGAAGGATTTGGGAAACACCGATTACGGCGCCTATCTGCGCCGGCTGGTTGGAGATCTCGCCTGATGCCGGAGTTTTCCAGACTTGCGATTGCCGGACTGATCGAAGTCACGCCTGATCGCCATGGCGACAGCCGCGGCTATTTTAGCGAAGTCTACACCGAAGCTGTTTGGCGCGACGGCGGCGTCGATGCTGCCTTTGTCCAGGACAACCATTCGCTCAGCCGCGAGGTGGGGACCTTGCGTGGACTGCACCTGCAGACACCGCCAATGGCACAGGCCAAGCTGGTGCGAGTGGCACGCGGCCGGGTTTTCGATGTCGCGGTCGATGTGCGCGCTGGTTCGCCGACCTTCCGGCACTGGGTCGGCATAGAGCTGAGTGCCGACAAAGGCAATCAGCTTTATCTTCCGGCCGGGTTCGCCCACGGCTTCCTCACGCTTGAGCCTGATACCGAGTTTCTCTACAAGGTATCGGCCCCCTATTCCCGCCCCCATGACCGGTCTATCCGGTTTGATGACCCGGCCATCGGCATTGAATGGCCAATCGAAATCAACATCGACGCCTTGTCAGCAAAGGACCGCGACGCGGGTTTGCTGGTCGAGACCGATACCGGTTTTGTTTATTGAAGGATGCAGCCATATGAGGTTTCTGGTCACCGGCGGCGCCGGATTCATCGGCTCGACGGTGTGCCGACGGCTGGTGATGAACCCTCAGCACAGGGTCGTCAATCTCGATTGCCTGACCTATGCCGGCAACCTGACCTCGCTGCGCCAGATCGAGAACTATCCGAATTACCGTTTCGTCAATGCCGATATCTGCGATGGCGCGACCGTTGCCAGCATTCTGAGAGACGAAGAGATCGACGTGATCATGCATCTGGCTGCGGAAAGCCATGTCGACCGCTCTATCGACGGGCCCGAGTCCTTTATCGAGACCAACATAATCGGCACTTTCCGGCTGCTCACCGCAGCGCGGGCCTATCGCGACGGATTGTCGCCCGAGCGCGCCGAGCGCTTCCGGTTTCACCACGTCTCGACCGATGAAGTCTTTGGCGACCTGCCATTTGATGATGGAACATTCACCGAAGAGACGCCTTATGCGCCCTCGTCACCCTATTCGGCATCGAAAGCCGCTTCCGACCATCTGGTCCGGGCGTGGAGCCACACTTATGGCCTGCCGGCGGTGCTGTCGAACTGCTCCAACAATTACGGCCCGTTTCACTTTCCGGAAAAGCTCATACCGCTGGTCATTCTCAATGCGCTCGATGAAAAGCCGCTTCCGGTCTATGGCAAGGGCGAGAATGTGCGCGACTGGCTCTATGTCGAAGACCATGCAGCAGCGCTTGAGGCCGTCGCCACACGTGGCCGTCCGGGGGAAAGCTACAATATCGGCGGCCGTGCCGAACGCCGCAACATCGATGTGGTGGAGACAATATGCCGGCTTCTCGATGGCAAACGGCCACGCACCGGCGGAAAGAGCTATCGCGACCTGATCACCATGGTGTCGGACCGGCCCGGCCATGACCGGCGCTACGCCATTGATCCGCAAAAAATAGAGACAGAACTCGGCTGGTCGGCCGCCGAAACCTTCGAAAGCGGCATGGCCAAGACCATCGACTGGTACCTTGCCAACGACTGGTGGTGGAAACCGATCCGCGCGCAAAAATATACCGGCACACGGCTTGGCGAAAAGGCGGGTTGAGGTAATGCGGATTGCAGTGACAGGCAAGCACGGGCAACTGGCGCGATCGCTCCAGGAGCGCGCCGCAACTGACGCAGGGCTCAGCCTTGTTTGTCTCGGCCGCCCAGAGCTCGATCTGTCCCAGCCCGGCAGCATTGTGCAGGCTCTGATCGCCTGTGACGCCGATCTGGTGATCAATGCCGCCGCCTATACCGATGTCGACAAGGCCGAGAGCGAAGCGGACGCGGCATTTGCTGTCAACGCCGCAGGCGCAGGCGCGGTGGCCGGTGCTGCTGCGGATCTGGGATTACCGGTCATTCAGATTTCGACCGATTATGTTTTTGACGGCAAGGCCAGCGTGCCATACCCCGAGACAGCCGTGACCAATCCGGTTTCAGTCTATGGCGCAAGCAAGCTTGCAGGCGAGGCGGCAGTGGCTGCGGCCAATCGGAAGCATCTGATCATCCGTACAGCCTGGGTCTACAGCCCGTTTGGCAAGAATTTCGTCAAGACCATGCTTCGCCTGGCAGGCGAGCGTGACACGGTGCGTGTCGTCGATGACCAGTGCGGCAATCCGACTTCGGCGCTTGACCTTGCTGACGGAGTTCTGGCGGCCGCGCGCACTGTGCTGCAGCCTGGCTTTACCGACTGGGGTATATACAACATCACCGGGTCAGGCACGACCTCCTGGGCCGGGTTTGCGGCTCATGTGTTCGCTGAAAGTGGCCGAGCCAGCGGCGCAAGTGCAACGATCGAACCGATTCCCGGATCGAGTTTCGACACTGCGGCGAAGCGGCCGTCAAATTCCCGACTCGACTGCACAAAAGCGGAGAAAATATTTGGTTACCGGGCACCCGACTGGCGGCAATCTTGTTCGATCATCGTCAAACGGCTACTTGCCGAAAGCTGAAGCTCATCACGGGTTTTTGCGCGGGTAAGGATGCGCTGCTCGCTGAGACGCCTGGACGTATGAAAGTCTGCGGCCACAGTCCTTTCGCACCGCTGGAGCTGCAAAATGGCACTCCCGAGCCAGCGGTTTTCCGCCGTTGCGACCGGACAAAACCCCGGACCCCGGGGAGAATTCTCCATCAGCGCGTCTTGCTTTTCTTGTCACACCTGTAAATAGACATATTTAGTGGCTAACGCCCGTCTACAGGCCATTGTGGTGTTTGGAACACAACGTGCTATCAACCCATGTATCGAAACGCCCATCCGGCAAGCAACATGAAATGCGATGGAGTAGCTGCGCATCGCACACTGTGATCCAGAATGGATGATTACAACGATATTCAAATCCTCAAACAAACATTGCCAGTGCCGACAACCGGTGCTGTATGTGGGGTATTCTCCTCCTGGTGACCTTGGCCAAAGACGGAATTTTTCATGATTGACAGACTCTTGAAGAGTGTTCTCCGGCTTCGCTCGAGGTTTTACACATGGTCCGGGTTTTCCTTTGGACGGGAATCGCAATCCGGAAAGCCTGATCAGTCCGCCGAAGGCATTGAAAAATTTCTCTCGGCCGGCGATTCTTCTGCAACCGAGCAGTTCTCTCAATATGAAATGCGGCTCCCCAGCCATCAGAATGCGATCGACCTCTTGCCCGGTTGGAGTTCGGCATTCCCCCCCGCGCTGGGGCTGACTGCAGGCACAATCCCGCTTTTCGGGGATCGTCGAATTCTCAGTGCGCTTGACAGCTACGGCTCGATCAAAGGCAAAACCATTCTCGAAGTGGGCCCGCTTGAAGGGATGCACACGTCGATTCTCAATGCGCGCGAGCCTGCGAGGATTGATGCCATCGAGGCGAACAAGCTGTGCTACCTGCGCTGCCTCGTGACCAAGGAAATCCTGGAGCTGAACAATGCGACGTTCTATCTGGGCGATATCCGAAACTGGCTATCGGAGACCGAGACTGTTTATGATCTGGCGATCGCCTCGGGCGTGCTTTACCATATGCATGACCCTGCGGAATTCCTGAAAAAGATTGCGGCCCGCTCCAATGCCATCTTCATATGGACCCATTTTTATGATGAAGCGGCAATGCCGCCTTCCGATCTGAGAAATCTGCCGTTCAGCGGCAAGGTCGAGATCCGTGATCTTGATGGATTGAAATTGCACTACCACGAACGCAGCTATCAGCATGCCAACACCAATGCCTCATTCTGCGGCGGCATGCGCGACCGGCACTACTGGATGCGCAAGGACGAAATCCTGTCACTTCTGACGCATTTCGGATACGTTGATATTGTCGAACTGAACGTGAATCTGGATCATGCCGGCGGACCGTGCTTCTCGGTTTTTGCGAGGAAAAGGCCGGAAGCGGTCTCTTGAGAAACATAGACGGATCGGTCAATTGCTGTTCAACCTCGAATATGATCGCGGAGATGTCTTAGAGGGCTATCTGATACCGGATAGCTTTTCCAACAAGCCCGTCGTCAAAGTCACGCTCAATGACGGGTCGTCCTTTCTGCAACCCTGCGACCAGATGCGAAAGGCTGCAATGGACTCCGGCAGGCATGCGACCGGACTGGTCGGCTTTCGGCTTGACCAGAGCTCTGTGCCTGACCTGGCCGACCAAACCGGGCTGTCGGTTCATGACGCGGAGACCGGCTTGCTGATTTATCGCAGGCCGGGTTCACGCAAGGTTCTCGACATGAAGATGTTCCGGCTTGAGTTGGCAATGATCCCGTCAATCAAGCTCGACAAGCAATGCGGGCTTAGTTTCCAGTATGCCATGTCAGCAGCTGAGCGGTTTGGAAACGAGACGACATTGCAGATGTTCCATCTCAATGCTGTCAAGTCGATCTATGTCAGTGGCCGGCTGCTGTTGCGTGGTTATGAAGAATTTCTCGACAAGGGCTTCAATTTCATCGGATTGATTCCCGAACCTTATTATGAAATGGCCAGCCGACTCTTCATTCTCAAACGCCTGTCGCGGGAAAAGGTGACCTTCCTCAGTGACCGCGATCATATTTTTCTGCAGGCGGCAGCCCGGCATTTCGAGGACGTCAATCTTCTCGATGAAGGCGCGGTCAAGCGCGCCTTGAAAAGGGCGGATAGCAAGGTCAGGAACACTCTGGCCTCACCAGTGACGCGGCAACTGGTGTGCAGCGATCTGGAGCAGCAGGTCACGCGTCGCGACATTGCCGCTGCGATAGATGCGGTCTCGCGTTTCACGACGGTTGGTTATGGCAATGACATTGGCCATTTTCACGAGGCAATCGGCGAACTGCTCCACGTCCCAACCGAGGAACTGCCGATTACGCCCCGATATTCGTTTCTCGAAGAGATGGCCGAAAGGTTACGCAATATGCACATCGCCGAAACCATGTTGGAAGAGGATCTCATATTCGACTACTATGTGCGCAAGGCCGTGACACCGGAGCCTGCGACATTGACTGAGGCGTCCTCATGACAAAACCACTCGACGCGCGCGCCAAAGGCGACCAACCGCAAGTTGACATGGTCAAATCCGAGCAACGCGCCGGATGGCTGAGCCGCTTCAGCCTGGATAAACGCAGGCAGATCCCTCCACAAACGATCCCGACGCTTGATTTTGACGCATCTGTCGCCCCGGTCGCGCAGTCAGGGGGCAAAACTCCGTGGTCGATGATCACATTCTTTTTGCTGGTGATCCTCCCGGCGCTGCTCTCGGTACTGTATTTCACACTGATCGCATCCGACCAGTACACAGCCGAAGCCCGTTTTGCGGTGCGGTCGCTGGCTGATGACAGCGATGATGTGGACACGGGCGGAAACCTCTTCACAATGAGAGCCGCAAACCAGGATTCCTACGTCGTTACCAGCTTTATTCATTCCTCTGAAATCCTTGAGCGGCTGGAAGGAAAGATCGATTACAGAGCCATCTTTGAATCGCCGAGTGCTGATTTCTGGAGCCGCCTTGACCCCGATGCTTCGCGGGAGGAGTTCCTGGAGTACTGGGCCAATCAGATAACGGCCTACATCGACGGCCCATCCAGCATTGTTACGCTGACCGTTCGGACTTTCCGCCCGGAAGATTCGGTTCGGCTCGCTTCGGCAATTCTGGAGGAAAGCGAAAAGCTGGTGAATGAACTGACCATTCGGGCGCGGGAAGACCTGCTGGAAAGCTATCAGCGAGAAGTGAACAGAACCACGGTACAGTACCGCGAAGCCCTCACAGATCTCAACAGGCTTCAGAAACAGACGGGATTTCTCAGTCCGGTCGATGAGGCAACTCAAACCGGCACATTGCTGACCGGACTGCTGGCGCAGGCGATGGAACTGGATAGCCGGATATTTGTCTTGCGCCAATCAAACGGCACCGAAGGGCCGAGCTATCAGCAACTCCTCAACGCGCGGGACAGTCTGACGGAACAGATCGAAAACCTGCGTCAGCGTCTCGCGGGCACGGGCGATACCGCCTTGACCAATCTGATCACCGAGTATTCAGAGGTCGAAACAAACCGTATCATTGCGGAAAAGCTCTTCGAAACAGCCAGAAAGAACTATGATCAGGCGTTTGCTGCAGCGCTTCGCAAGGCCCTCTACCTGACGGTGTTCATCGATCCGTCGCTGCCTGAGGAATCCTTCTATCCGCGCCGCTTCGTTTCACCCTTGCTTCTGTCGCTTGGGTTTCTTGTGTTCTGGTCGTTGCTATCGCTGGTGTGGGCATCGGTTGAAGACCACAGGCTTTAGGTGCCACAGTGATCCGCTTCAAGAACGTTTCCAAGCACTTCAAGACACAAAAACACAAAAAAATCATTCTCGATCATGTCGATTTCGAGTTTGACGGCAACTATTCCTACGGTCTCCTGGGCGTCAATGGCGCGGGGAAATCCACAACGTTGCGAATGATTGCCGGCACGATGCTTCCCAACTCCGGCACGATCACCAAAAACATCAGGGTTTCCTGGCCACTGGGATTTGCCGCCGGCTTTAACGCGCTGCTGACGGGGAAGGAGAATTTGCAGTTTGTCGCCCGTGCCTACGGTGAGGACGTCGTAAGGGTCTTGCGATTTGTCGAGGACTTCGCTGAAATCGGTGATTACATCAATGCCCCGGTAAGAACATATTCCTCGGGGATGGTGGCTCGATTGGCATTCGGCCTATCGATGGCCATCGAGTTCGAGTGCTATCTTGTCGACGAAATCACCGCGGTTGGAGACGCGCGTTTTCAGAAGCGGTGCAGCGCCGCATTTGCCAGCCGCCGTAGAAATTCCAACGTCATCATGGTCTCGCACAGCATGAAAACGATCGAGGAATTTTGCGACCGGGGGGTTCTGCTTGTTGATGGTCGCATGATGCTTTATGAGGATGTCGAGCAAGCCATAGCAGCGTATTACCGGTTGAACCGGTAGAATTCAGTGCTGCGAAATTGCCAATCCGGAGTTAGAACAGGTATATGGAAGGTGTGAACCGATACCCATGATGCATACCGGGCAAGGCGAAAAAGACGCGCATAATCAGCAAGCTGGGATCCAGGCGAGTCGAAATGTCTCTGCTCGGTTGACCGCTGCCGCGCGAATTCTGCGGCTATCCACGTCCTCCAGAAGCAATATATTCAAGGTGGTCGGCCTCCGGCCGCGATTGCTCGACCGGATTTTCTCCATAGTATCGGTGATGCTGCTGGTCTGTTGCCTGATTATACCGACCGTCACCGCCTTGGCTTATTATAGCTATTTCGCTTCCGACCAGTACGTATCCGAGACGCGCTTTACAGTCAGGTCCTCGACGCCTGCTTTGGGCAGCGACCAGCTTGGCAAGGCTACCGGCATTCCATCCGCCAAGATTGTCCAGGACACGCAGATTGCTCTCAATTTCATCAACAGCCATGAAATGCTCGATACCCTGGCTGAACGGAATGTCAATCTGCGTGAGATTTTCGGAGACGAGTCGATCGACTGGTGGGCGCGCCTTCCAGAGGATGCTTCGAGTGATGACCTGCTCGACTATTGGGAACACATGGTGTCCGCAACCGTGAGCCCCTCAAGCGGGATCGTTACCGTCTATGTCCGCGCTTTCACCGCAGAAGATTCCGCCATGCTGGTCAGGGAAATTCTCTCGGCGTCGGAACATGTCGTTAACCGGGTCAATGACCGGATCTGGAAAGACGTGATTTCGACATCCAACACCAATCTGGAGAATGCGAAGCAGCAGTTGCTCAAGGCCAGAGAAGCCCTGGCAAGCGCTCGCAACCGCGATGGTGTTCTTACCGTGGAAGGCAGTTCCGCGATTGTTACCACTCTTATCAGCACGATGGAGGGCGAGAGGCTGAACCTGCAGCACAGGTATGACGCACAGCTCGCCGTTGTTTCCGCCGATGCCCCCCAAATGCTCGTTCTCAAGCGGGAGATCGAAAGCAAGGAACAGCAACTCATCGAGCTCAAGAACCAGCTTGCAGGCAGTGGAGGCGACGCGCGCAATCTGGCAGACGTCTCAGAGGAGATGTCTCAGCTGCAACTTGCCCAAAGCCTTGCCGAACAGCAGTTTACTTCCAGCCTCAAGACGCTCGAACAGATACAGTTCGTCAGTCGCCAGCAGTTGCTTTACCTTGAGAGCTTCCTCGATCCTCGCGTCCCGGACGAAGCGATGTATCCGAAACGGATACTGTGGATCACAATGATTTTTGCTGCAAGTCTGCTGTTGTGGGGATCGCTTCTCGGCATCCTGCACGTCGTTCGCAACCAGATTTCGAAATGAGCCGATCATGCTGATGCGCGGATTTGGCGATATCCTGTACCAGATAGTTCCCAAACCCCGGGTGCGTCGGCAAGAAACAGACGTCAGGCGGCGTGCCGAGCGATTGCTGGTCCTGACAAAGGGAAACAACCCGACTTTCTCGTATTATCTTGAAGAGCGGCTCAATCGCTCCCCCTATCCATCGCAGGTTCGTGACCTGGCTGACGGGCTTGATGATATCGATCCCGAAGGTCTCTATGTCGTCGTCTGCCGGTATATACGGCCCCGGCAGTTGCAGTGGCTGTATCGCAACAGGAATCGGATCGCCGGCGCCGCCCTGTTCCTGGATGACGACATTGCGGCAACGCTTGTGTCCAGGGAAGGCCGGTTGGGCTACAAGGCATATATCACTGCGGTGGGAATATTGCCTCTGATGGTCCTGAACCGTGTTCTTACGGACGTTTGGGTCTCGACCCCGGCCTTGCGCAAGGCTCTGGAAAGCAAAACGACTGACATCAAGGTCGTTGGACCCCTTCCTTCCAAGCTGACCTATCACTGCAGGAAGGATGACACGGAGACGGACCATGTTGTGATGGCGTTTCACACTGGCGGGTGCCACGAAGCCGAGCACAATTTCCTTGTGCCCGTCGTCAGGGAATCGCTGCGTCGCTGCCGGAATTTGCGCTACGAAGTGGTGGCAACAGGCAAGATTGCGAGAATGTGGCAGAACGCGGATTTGCCTGAAGGCCAATTCGTAATACACAGTAACAAGGTCTGGGCGGACTATCTCGAAGATACACTCCAATCAAAGGTCGATATACTTCTGGTGCCTCTGGCCCAAAGCCGTATGAACGATGTCAGGGCAGGGACCAAGCGCATAGACGCGGTTCGCATGGGAGCGGCGGCAATTCTCTCCCGTAGCCACGTCTATCAGCACAATGCGAGCAATGGAGAGGTCTTCGTCGATTATGACCCCACGGACTGGGTTGAAGAGATTTGCAGGCTGGCAGGCAACATCACTTTGCGTCACCGCGCACGTGACGCAACCGCGAATGTCGTCAAATGGATTGCCGAGAACGAAGCCGCGTCCTTTCCCTTGCATGTCGAGTGACCGTTAGCCCATGACAGTGACACACAGCAACACACAGTCCAAGACCCCCATCGGGGCAGCTTTAAGGGAAAAACGAAATGTGATGACCGCAGTCGTTCTGCGCGACATCAAGAGCCGTTATTTCAATCACGGCCTGGGGTTTCTGCTTATTGCAATCTGGCCACTGGCACACATGCTGATCCTTATTGTCGTCTATGGAATGCTTGGCAGACAAGCTCCCTACGGCGACAGCCTGCGGGTGTTTTTCGCGACCGGTCTCATCCCGACGCTCGCCTTCATGTATGTCTCCCGCTGGATGTCGCTTTCACTCATCCTGAACAGAGCTATGTTGGCGTTTCCTGTCGTGACCGTCATCGATATCATGGCGGCCAGGGCTTTCCTCGAAATAACAGCGGCCGTGCTGACCCTCATTTTCCTGTTCGCAATCCTTCTGTTTCTGGGCGACAATCCCTATCCAGCTGATCCCTACCAGGCGGCTTATGCCTATCTTGCATGCCTGTTACTCGCAATCGGTTTCGGCTCGGTTGCAGGGGTGCTGGTGATGTTCATGCCCGTTTTTGCAACCATCTATGCCTTGACCATGATCCTGTTCTATCTTTTGTCCGGTACTTTGTTCGTGCCGTCAGCGCTTCCCGAACCCATTGCCTACGCACTGTCCTGGAATCCCGTGTTCCAGACGGTCGAATGGATGCGCTCGGCCTATTATCTCGGCTACAGCGGCAAATATCTCGACAAGGCCTACACATTGGGCTTCGGCATGTCATCGCTTTGCCTCGGCTTGCTGATGGAGCGGGTCTTTCGCCGGAGGATGCTCGAGGCATGACCAAACCCGCATCAATTATCATCACCGCGAGCAATGATCTGGAACCCAACGGCCAAGGTGAAGCAAACAGCTGGCACAGCACCGGAATCGACCCGGCTTTCAAGATCCGCTATCCGGTTCTGCGTGAGCCAATCATTGTGGCGTTCTTGAAAAGCGATCAAGATGATATTGACCCGAAGGCCTATATCGACCGCGGCTCCGGCTTTACGGAGAACGATGCAGTCCCACTGGCCACCACACGCTCTTTGATCATCATCGCTGATGTCGGGCGGTGGGGTATCAATCGTTCGCTGCGCATCGACCCGGCCACATTTCCCTGCACATTCAGGTTTTCGGTCGAAACCTTTGCTAACCGGCGGGACGCGGAACACGCCATCAGCATGCGGAAGGCGCAGGACATGGACATGGTCGATGCCGTTCGCTGCGACCTCGGCCGTCTGCCCCGGTTCAGCCCGAACATCGGGTTGCCATCTTTGCGGCGCTCCAGAAATGATCTCGCAACGTTTGCCCAAGCCCAGTACAAGCTGGCCGAAGCATTGCCCGCGCCGTTGCCCGCTTCAGGCGGCTCAATCTGGCTGAGCACAGTCGTGCCGGTCTACAATGCGCCCAAGCGATATCTCGACGATCTTTTGCGCTCGTTTGAAACCCAGAACGCTCCAGGCACGCAATTGATATTGAGCGATGATGCGTCAACCTCTCAGGAGACGCTGCAATGGTATGACAGACTGCCCAGGAACGAGCGGGTCAAAATTGTCCGGAATGCCACCAATGGCGGAATCGCCAAGGCAACCAATGCGGGCCTGGCGCAGGCAACGGGAACCTGGGTCGCGTTGCTCGATCATGATGACGTCATTGCGCCGCATGCATTCAAGGTCATCGCCAGGACACTGACAGACCACCCCGAAGCCCGCTTCGTCTACACCGACGAGCTGGTGGTCGATGACGAACTCGCGCCGGCAGGCGTGATGCTGAAACCGGCTTATGATGCGGTGCTTCTGACGGGCGTGAATTACATCAACCACTTCTCGCTGTACCGGCGTGATCGCCTGCACAAGATCGGATATCTGCGCCTCGGATTCGACGGATCTCAGGATTACGACCTGCTGCTGCGCTATCTCGAGGGAATTCCCGAGAGCCAGATACTGCACCTGCCGTACCTCGCCTATTGGTGGCGGCAAACCGGCACCAGCTATTCCCACCGTTTTATCGAGGCGGCCACTTCGGCAGCGCGAACCGCAATCGTAGATCGATTTGCGCGCGCGGACAAAACTGTGAAAGTGGAGCCGGCCATAACCAGCGCCTTGCACCGCGTCGAGTTTTGCGTCGACAACGAGGCAGGTTGGCCGAAAATTTCGATCATCATCCCCAACAGGGACAAGATGGAACTGATCTCGACCATTCTTGGCAATTTGTTCGAGCGTACGGACTATCCCAATTTCGAAGTCATTGTCGTCGACAACGGGTCAACGGATACGCAGGTCCTTGAGCTATACGCGGAGTATGAACGCACGAAATCCAATTTCCGAGCTCTGATCAGGGAAGAAAAATTCAATTTCTCCCGGGCGATCAATCGCGGGATCGCAAGCGCGTCCGGAGAGCATTTCCTTCTGCTCAACAATGATGTCGAGGTCATTGAGACCGGCTGGCTCAAAGAGATGGTATCTTGCCTGAACTTTGACAGCACAGGCATAGTCGGCGCCAAACTCCTTTATCCCAATGGCGTGATCCAACATGCGGGTGTGATCAGCGGCTTCGGCGGCCTGGCAGGGCACTGGTATTACAAGAAACCGCGAGACTTCGGCGGCCCGATGAACCGGCTTCATCTCCGCAACTCGATGACCTGCGTAACCGGTGCGGTCATGCTGGTGTCGGGCACATGCGCACGCGCTATCGGTCCCTGGGATGAAGAAAATTTCGCCGTGGCCTATAATGATGTCGATTATTGCCTGCGCGCCTACAAGGCGGGTTTTCGAATTATCTGGACGCCCTATGCCTGCCTTTATCATCATGAGTCACTGTCACGCGGCTCCGACAAGAGCGGCGAGCGCAAGAGCCGCTTTGACAAGGAGAAGGACAACCTTCGCCGGATCCATGACACGGGTGCATTTGAGGATCCGGCAATCAATCCTAACTATGAAAAGGGAAAGTCGGATCCGGGACTGCAGATACCCGGCACATTGGCTCACGCACGTTTCGGTTTTCTGCGACATCGCCAAGTCATACCAAATCTCGGTGATAGGAACCCATAGGATGCCTATCACCGAGATTTGGCATGAGCCATCAGGTCATTGTTGAAATGACGCCGCGCCAATGGAATATCTCCATCAATCGATGGCATATCACCCCAGCACTGCATACCCATACTTCCAAAAGGGCAGGGTATTGATTAATACAATCAATAGATTGATCGAGCGCCTCAGGGGCACATCAGTAGAGCTTTTCGTTGATGCGCTTAGCGGCACGCATGCTGTCGGCTGGGCTTGGTGCCCATCAAGACCTGATGAGCGACTGACGCTGGAAATACTGGATGGACATGAAATTATCGGTGAGGTGACCGCAGACGGATACCGCGAGGATATCGAACGTGCCGGTAAAGGCGATGGCCGCCATGGCTTCGAATTTCGCTTCCCGAAGACTATCCCGGCTTCAAGATTGCATCGCGTAGCGTTCCGAAGAAAAGGACAGAAGAGCCCTGAACGGATAAGACGGTTCAGAAGATTCAGAAGATTTAGACGATTTTCGGTCGAGCATTTTGTGGACGTTTTTGACGGAACGCGCATCGCCGGCTGGGCGTGGCTTCCTTCGAAGCCGTATGAACACCTGACACTTGAAATACTGGACGGCGGCAAGGTCATTGGCGAAGCGGTTGCTGACGGCTATCGCGCTGACCTCGAACAGGCAGGCAAAGGGGATGGGTGCCATGCTTTCGATTTTTGTATGCCAGCCTCTGTTTACGACGGGCGATCTCATCAAATTCATATTCGCAACCGGGGAGAAGACCAGAACATTTACAGCAGCCCGGAAATTGTTATCGGAACACTGAGTTTTGACGTAGACAGCTTCTTCTTTGGCTTCGTTTCTGGCACTGCCCGAGTCCTGGAGAACGAAAGCCACAGCGTGCCTTTCCGGGTCACCTTGAACCAGAGGGAAATGTTCAGTGGATTGTCTGGCGACAACAGCCAGATACACTTGAGTGAAACACTCACAGCCGAGAAATTCGAGACTCTGGTCAAGCTGGATTCTCAAATTCAGATGGATCTTTATTTACAAGATACCATCGCGAAAAGCCTACACTACGAGAAGGTCTCATCGCAAAAGCGAGACTTTTGCGTTCTGATTACTAACCACACTGCAAGAGAGATTGCCGGTCAGATTGTCGAGCTAGCCGCAACCCGGAGACGTTATGTGGTCTTGATCCAAGGCCAGCGGACCGAAGAACTTGCGATGGATGCGCATGGGAATTTCTCCATCCCGCTGGCGCGGTACAAATTGGAGAATGGACCAACCGTCGTCAGGATTGAAGCGTCCGCTGAAACCGATGGAGAACATCAATCGTCGGAGCGCAGTCTTGTTCAATTGGAGTTTGACTATAGTCGCTATGAAACATCGGTAGAAATCACCGACAACCAAATTTCCTGTTTTATCAAGGATTTTTGGAGTGAGAACACAGCCGAGATGGGCGTCGAGGTTCTGATTGACGGACGCCCGGCTGCATTTGAAGTCGCCAAATACAATCAAGAGCTTTCCGACCCGGCCTGGACGTTTTGTAGCGGCATCTCGCAGCGCTTGCATGATGGGGCTCCGCACACTGTACAATGCCGTATTATCGAAAGTGGTTTTGTCTTCCCTGCGCGTCCGTTGATGTTTACCACAGACGATCAGTCAAAAGCCGCCATGATCCGGGTCGAGCAGCAGTCCTGCGGTCAGGTCCGTGGCTGGGCCATGTTGCCCTGGTCACCTGAGACAAGCGTCGAAGTGGCGGCCTTGTATGAGGGCCAGACGATTGCCACCGCCAGGTGCAACGCTTTGCACCCGATGCTTGCCTCCAATGGCCTGCTTCCAACTGACCGCGGTTTTTCATTGGACCTGTCCAACCACCCGGACGGTCACTATACCCTGAACTTTGTTGCGGATGGAAAACTCGTTTCGAGACAGGGCATTCGGAAAACCCCATTTGCCCCTTTCACTCTAAGAGATCCAGGGTTTGGGCGACGCGGCACCTGTTTCGTCATTCCCCATCCTCGCGGCGACGTACAGCAGCGCGAGGAAGCCCGCAACATGTTGCTGCTCGCGGCCGCCGCAACTGAGGCCGGTGACAATCCCACGACGATCGTGATCGCTGATCTGGAAGTCACTCAAGCACTGGAGCTGCGCGCTGCAGTTGCGGACCTGATCGGATCAGCGGCTGCGGAAGCGCTCACGCAGGCCGAATTCGTCGCTTTGCCCCGCCCTCCGCTGGACTCCACGGTTTCCGGGACGCAGACCGCAGCCTACTGCCTTGATATCTGGATGCGCGCAAACGAATTTGATCGCCTCGTTGCTCCCAGCCGAAACGGTGTTGCCTCCTATTGCATTTCGTCGAGACGCCAAGGGACAGGCGTGGTGGCCAACACCATAACCATCGTGGTTGACACATTTGCGATCGTCGACGCGCTTGCCTGCGATACTCTGCTGGATCGACCCGGACTGCTATCCACAGAGGCGCTCGAACGGGAAGCGTTGATTGGTGCCGATGAACTGATCGCACCCAATGCCTTGGCCGCAAATCGCTGCAACGAGGTTGTTCGCGATATCTCGACCAAGGTGCATGTTGCTGCACAGAGTGTGGGCGTGGCTCATGAGGGCGCGAGGTTCACCGCCGATCCGGACGTCAGCTGGCTCTTCTTTGCCGGGCCTCTCAACACCCCGGCCGGACTGGTACTCGCATGCGATGCACTGGACCGGCTTGCCAGAAAGATTGAGGGAACCGGCAAGACCATCGGCGTCGTATTTGCTGGACCTGAGGACTGGATGCGTGGAGAACGCGCAGGCGACTATGTGCAGCAGCGTGCTGTAAAATGGCCGTTTCGAATGCGCATGTTTCGTGACCTCAATTTCGACAGCCTGCGCAGAATTGCAGCCGGTTATGGCGAGCGCAATGCGATCGCGTTGACCCCGCCCCCCTTGATCGGAACACTATGGGATGCGCTGTGTGATGCGGCCGGATTGCAGCGGCTTGCTCTCGAGGGGATCCGTCAGGATAACAGCAGCGATTTTGCTGAAGCGATTTTCCGGGTCCTTCAAAATGGATCATCCACGCAAAAGCCACCGGTTGGCAGCGAGCTTGGAAGGTCCCTTGCCACCCCGACAGGCGCAGACGGTTCTGACCAGACCTCGGACGGGGAGCCCCTGTACAGGCCATTGGTGAGTGTCTGCGTCAGCCATTTCAATCGGCCCACACTGCTGCGCCAGACGCTGGCGTCGATCATGGCCTGCGGCTACCCCAACCTCGAGATTGTCGTTGTTGACGATGGCAGTCATCTGCCAGGTGTAGTCTCCGGGCTGCAGAATGTGGTTGATGAGATAGCGCCAGGCATCTCGCGCATCGTCAGGCAGCGCAACAGCTATGTCGGCGCCGTACGCAACACCGCCGCTCGGAGCGCACGCGGCGACCTGCTGATCTTCATGGATGACGACAATCTCGCTCATCCCGACATGATTGCGAACTTTGTCGACGCCCACCATAGAACCGGTGCCGGCATCGTGACATCCCGGTTCGGCCTGTTCAACTCGACCGACATGATTGACCCGTCCAGTGACATTCCCGACGGTGTGGGCGTGCCGCTGATGCCTGACAAAGGCGTCGGCGTCATCTCGAACTGCTTTGGCGACGCCAATATGTTGGTCACCCGTCAGGCCTTCGAAACCATCGGCGGGTTTACCGAAGACTACGGCCGCGGCCACGAGGATTGGGAGCTGTTGGCAAAGGCGGCAATGGCCGGCATTCATCAAGAGCTCCTGACGAAACCGGTATTCTGGTATCGCGTTTCGGACAGCGGCATGCTGCGCAATCGTGAAACTGAAACCGTAGACCTGCAGAGAAACATCCGCGCCTATCGTGACCGCCTGCCGACAGAAATCTTTCGCCTACTGCAACTCGCCCAGGGCATGGTCAGTCGCTGGGATAGCAAGCGAGAGCCGCATCATATCGTGCCGCGGGCTCCATTGAACGTCGTCAGGCAACAGGCCTTTGGCCGGGTGGCGATTATCATGCGCACCAAGGACCGCCCGGTGCTGCTCAAGCGGGCGATCGAAAGCGTTCTCGGCCAGACATTTACGGACTGGGCGCTCGTCATCGTCAATGACGGTGGAGACCCCGGCCCCGTCCAAAAACTGATCGAGAAACACAAGGCAGCCCTTCAGGGGCGCGCCATGTTGATCAACAACCCATCATCAACGGGGATGGAAAACGCCTCGCACGTCGGATTCACAAATTCGGTCAGCGAGTTCGCCGTTATACACAACGACGACGATGCCTGGCACCCCAACTTCCTGCAGACCACGATTGAATGTCTCGAGCGGAGCCCGCCGGAAGTGGGCGGGGTCGTTACTCATGCGACAGTGGTTATCGAGGAAATCGAGGGCAACCAAGTCATTGAACACAAACGCTTCCCATTCAACAACGTCGAAACCATCGACTTGGCCAAGCTCAGCGTGGAGAACCAGTTCCCACCGATCACCTTCGTGTTCAAGCGTTCGATCATGGATGTGATCAGCCAGTTCGACGATCATCTCCCGGTCCTGGGTGATTGGGATTTTCATCTGCGCGCCGCAAAGACGTTTCGCCTGGAAGTCATCGCCGAGCCGCTTGCCTATTGCCACCACCGTGTGCAGGGCACGGGGGGCATTACGGAAACACCATCGTAGCGGGCAAGGATCCGCCATCGACACCAGCGCGCAGATGTCATCACCTTCGACATGCGCGATGCACTTGCAGCAAAACGCGGAGAGAAAGCCATAAGCGACGGCGGCGATTTGCCGGCCTTCAGGACCGCATTGCGACCCGCTTCATATATGTCCGGTATGACTTGGCCGATGGCCAGCGCCGCACGCTCGAAATTCCTAATCACCGGATCTGCATCGACTATCGTGTTGCGATAGGAAATCCTCGATCTCGACAGCCAGACTGTCTGGATCGGCACCCAACGTCTTGAGATGCAGTTCGGGGGTTTCCGGCTCTTCGTAAGGTGAGCTGATGCCGGTGAAGTTGGCCAGATCGCCGGCAATGGCCTTCTTGTAGAGGCCTTTCGGATCGCGTCGGGCGCATTCCTCAAGCGGTGTGTCGACAAATATCTCGATGAACTCGCCAGGCGCCATCATGTCGCGTGCCAGCTTGCGCTCGGAGCGGAATGGCGAAATGAACGACACCAGCACGATCAATCCAGCATCGGTCATCAGTTTGGCAACTTCTGCAACGCGGCGGATGTTTTCCACCCGGTCAGCCTCGGTGAACCCGAGATCCTTGTTGAGTCCGTGACGAACATTGTCGCCGTCAAGCAGCACTGTGTGCCGACCTTGCACATGCAGGCGCTTTTCGACCAGGTTGGCGATCGTCGACTTGCCCGAGCCCGATAGTCCGGTAAACCACAGCACCGAAGGCTTTTGATGCTTGAGATCGGCGCGGGCCTCGCGGGTAACATCGATGGCCTGCCAATGGACATTGTCGGCGCGCCTGAGCGGGTGATCGATCATGCCTGCGCCGACCGTGGCATTGGTCAGTCGATCGACAAGGATGAAGTTACCGGTCGTCCGGTTGTCGCGGTAGGCATCGAAGGCCAGCGGTGACCCGGTGGCAAAATTGCACACACCGATCTCGTTCTTTTCGAGCTGCTTTGATGCCTGATGGGTGAGCGAATTGACGTCGATGGAGTATTTGAGCGCCGTCAATGTGGCGTTGGTGGAATCGGTTTCGGTGCGCAGCACGTAACTGCGCCCCGGCATCAGTGCATTTTCGCCAAACCAGATCACATGAGCCTGAAACTGGTCGGCCACATAGGGTCGCGCATCGGGCGCCACCAGCATGTTGCCGCGCGATACGTCGACTTCGTCCTCGAGCACCAGCGTGACCGCCTGGCCTTCGCGGGCGCTTTCGAGATTGCCGTCCACAGTGACGATGGCGCTGACGCGGGAAGACTTTCCTGTCTTGGCAACAACCACATTGTCGCCAACCGCCACAGTGCCAGACGCGATCTGGCCGGCAAAGCCGCGGAATTCGGGATCAGGACGGACCACCAGCTGCACAGGCAGCCTGAACGGAAGGTCGAGCGCCGGATCAGCAATGGCAACGGTTTCCAGATGCTCGATCAACGTCGGGCCTTCATACCAGGGCATGGACGCGGAGCGCGAGGAGACATTGTCGCCGTAGCGCGCCGACATCGGGATGGCGCGGACCTCGTCAAAGCCAAACTGCTCGGCAAATTCGATATAGTCGGCGACGATGGAATCGAACACTGCCTGGTCATGATCCATCAGGTCGATTTTGTTGATCGCCAGTACGATGGAGCGGATGCCGAGCAGCGAGACGATGTGCGAGTGCCTCCGTGTCTGTTCGAGCAACCCCTTGCGGGCGTCGACGAGCACCACGGCCAGATCGGCGGTGGAGGCGCCAGTGGCCATGTTGCGGGTATATTCCTCGTGACCGGGCGTGTCGGCAACGATGAACTTGCGCTTGTCTGTGGCGAAGAACCGGTAAGCGACATCGATGGTGATGCCCTGTTCGCGCTCGGCTTCGAGGCCATCAACCAGCAGCGCGAAATCCATGTCTTCGCCGGTGGTGCCATGCTTGCGGCTGTCGTTTTCCAGCGTCGCCAACTGGTCTTCGAAAATCAGCTTGCTGTCGTAGAGCAGCCGTCCGATCAGCGTCGACTTGCCATCATCCACAGAGCCGCAGGTGATGAAGCGCAAAAGCGTCTTGGATTCTTGCGCACTGAGATAGGCGGCAACGCCACCGCTGAGATCCGGACCAAGGGAATCGGGCATCAGAAATAGCCCTCCTTCTTCTTCTTTTCCATCGAGCCTGCCTCATCTCGATCAATCAGGCGGCCCTGCCGTTCCGAGGTACGGGCAATCAGCATCTCGGCAACGATGGCTTCAAGGGTGTCGGCTTCGGACTCGATGGCTCCGGTCAGCGGATAGCATCCCAAAGTCCGGAATCGAACCATCCGGTTCTCTGCAGTCTCGCCTGGCTGTAGCTTCATGCGATCGTCATCGACCATGATCAGCATGCCGTCGCGTTCCACGACCGGCCTGGGCGCTGCAAAATACAGCGGCACGATGGGGATTTCTTCCTTGAGGATGTACTGCCAGATGTCGAGCTCGGTCCAGTTGGACAGCGGGAACACACGGATGGATTCGCCCTGCCCGACGCAGGTGTTATAGGTCTTCCACATTTCCGGCCGCTGGGTTTTCGGGTCCCAGGCATGCTGGTCGTTGCGGAACGAAAAGATGCGCTCCTTGGCGCGCGATTTTTCCTCATCGCGCCTTGCACCACCAAATGCTGCATCAAAACCATACTTGTCCAGCGCCTGGCGCAGTGCCACCGTCTTCATCACATGGGTGTGGGTATTGGAGCCATGGCTGAACGGGCCGATGCCTTGGGCAATGCCGTCCGGATTGGTATGGACAAGCAGATCAATCCCGTATTCTTTCGCCGTCTGATCGCGGAAGGCGATCATCTCCTTGAATTTCCAGGTTGTATCGACATGAAGGAACGGAAACGGCGGTTTGGCCGGATAGAAGGCCTTGTAGGCCAGCCGCAACATGACAGACGAATCCTTGCCGACTGAATACATCATCACCGGCTTTTTGAACGACGCAGCGACCTCGCGGAAGATGTGAATTGCCTCTGCTTCAAGGCGGTCAAGATGGCTCATCATCGAGCGTAGGCTCCCTTGAGGCAAAGGTGTTATCGACAACGAATCAAGTACTGGCAACATCGCGCCGGGGCAAGCCTCTGCGCGGGACCAGCATTGGTATTCCGTGCAAATTGAACCCGGGCTCTGGCCTCTTCCGATCGCGCCAACCTGATTCAGCTCGGCCTGCCATACCCATTCACACTGGTGAAACGTTCCAAATTGGTAAACCTTTCTGTTTCAGGCCCCGGAATACTTGGTTTATCGATGCTGCGAGCGCGCTTATGCAGTCGTCCCTCATCAAATCAACACATCGATTCTGCAACAACTTTCTTGCATCGGTTCAAACTTGAGCGGTATTCCATGCCAAGCCGATATTTGTCCAATTGTATTGAGGGTGGGAAATGATGAAACATGTCCTGGTCACCGGGGGCGCTGGTTACATCGGCTCGCATGCCTGCAAGTTGTTGGCGCAGCAGGGGTATGTGCCTGTGACCTTCGACAGCCTTGTAACCGGTTGGGCCAGTGCCGCGAAATTCGGCCCGCTGGTGCAGGGCGATCTTCTTGATCGTGATGCGCTTGATGCGGTTTTTGCCGAATATGAACCCGTTGCAGTCATGCATTTTGCAGCGTTGAGCCAGGTCGGCGAGGCCGAGCGCGAGCCGGGCCGATACTGGCGCAACAACGTGCTTGGTTCGCTCAACCTCGTTGAAGCGATGATTGCAGCGAATTGCAGAAAACTGGTGTTTTCATCCACCTGCGCGACTTATGGCGACCAGGACGGCGTGGTGCTGGATGAATTGAGCGGCCAGAAGCCGCTGAATGCTTACGGTGCGTCGAAGCGGGCGGTTGAAGAGATCCTGCGGGACTTCGGGGCAAGCGATGGTCTTGAGGCCGTGGTGTTTCGCTATTTCAACGTGGCGGGCGCCGACGTAGACGCTGAAATCGGCGAATGGCACCAGCCGGAAACCCACCTGATCCCGGTGATGATTGAAGCTGCCGCCGGCGCGCGCGGTGCGCTGACGATCTATGGCACAGATTATCCGACGCCTGACGGCACCTGCGTGCGCGACTACGTGCATGTCATGGATCTGGTTGACGCGCACCTCAAAGGCCTTGAGTGGCTGCTTGAGGGCAAGGGCAGCCGGGCGTTCAACCTGGGGACCGGAACCGGGTTCTCGGTCAAAGAAGTCATAGCCGAGTGCAAGGCAGCCACCGGCCATGACGTGCCGCACAGCATTGGTCCGCGGCGCGCGGGCGATGCGGCTGCACTTGTATCGGGCAGTCGCCGGGCAATCGAGGAACTCGGCTGGACGCCGGAACGCTCCACACTGCAGCACATGATTGCCGATGCCTGGCGCTGGTATCAAACCGGCGGGTACTCCGGATGACAGCCATCCTGCCCCAAGATGGCTGTCCTGAAAATGGCCGCATCAGATACACAGAGAGCGTAAGGCGCTAACCTCATCTAATTTCTCCGCCAAATAAGGAGTATCCACTTGCATTCGCTCATTGAATGGAAGCCAATCGGTTTTGCATATTTTTTGTGCGATGCAAGCAACAATGCTGCGACGGCAAGGACGGGAGAGACGACGTCTTGCCAAAGTGCCGCAATCCTCGACGCGGTCCGGGCCGACCAATCCAAATCGTTCCGGCTGAACGCGAAGCGATCATCATTGATGCTGCGCAACGGATTGTTGTGGCCAAGGGACTTTCCGGATCGTCACGGGCTGCGATCGCAATCAAAGCCGGGATGTAGAAAAGAAGCCGCTTAGCCTGAGCTTGTTGCTGACACCGACGGACGAGAAATTCTCCGATCCGCTTGCTCTGGCAGTTCTTCGTGCCGTCACCACAGAAGCGGAGCGGCAGCCGGATCTTGGGCGGGATTTTTTGCAAGAAGGGCCGTATACATTCTTTGGCATTATTCGCCTGGAACTTGAATGCTCCGTTGCCCGCGGCGAAATTCGTATCAGCGACACGGAAGCTGCGGCGCGCCTGATGACGGCCATGGCGCACCGAAGCGTACTCGAGCATCTGCTCGTCTCCCAATCAGCCTGCGGAAGTCAGAAAGCTTACGAACGACGGCTCTGGCTCGCCATTCGCGTGTTTCTGTGTGGCATTGACGAAAGCGAACCCTTCTACAACCACCGTTCCGGCCTCCTATGAGGTAATTGCAGCGCCGGGTCTGGGTGCTGCCGATGCCACACTGCCATTTTATCCAGAAAGCCTCGCGCAAGCACTTAACCGCATGCTGCCCACTGATTTCTGCTGTTTCTAATTTAAGGTTTCATTAATCATAAAACACCAAATTGCACGGTTCTACAGCGCCGCGCGACCAATTGGATGCGCAAAGAACGCTGTCGCACTTTGAAATAATGCAAGTACGTTATCTAGCAACTGAATAATTTTGAACGCGACATGCATTAGCCCAAGTAAATATCGGCAGATCCGATACAGAAAGTGAAAACCAGAGCATGACGCAAAATGGCATTGGACTGGTTCTGTCGAGAATACTTCTGGTTTGCGCCCTATACTTTATTTCAGGGCGGCTTGGTCTGCTTCTGGCAGTCCCTCCGGGGTATGCCACCGTCATCTGGCCACCCTCGGGAATAGCGCTCGGCGCGCTGTTCATCTACGGCTGGCGGCTCTGGCCCGGGATTCTACTCGGGTCGTTTCTGCTCAACAGCTCCATTTCCGGTGCCTATACTCCCCAAGCGGGTCTGGATGGCGCAAAGATGCTGACTGCTCTGGCCATTGCATCAGGCTCAACCCTGCAAGGGCTGGTCGGGTTTACGTTGGTCAAGCGGGCTGTAGGTTTGCCGCTGTCGTTCGATAATCTGCGGCAGGTTTTGCTGGTGTTCGGCATCGCCGGGCCACTGGCCTGCATCGTCGCCGCCAGCATTGGTGTCGGGTCTCTCTACGCCTCAGGAATTCTGCCGGCCACAAAGCTGGCCGAAAACTGGTTTACCTGGTGGACTGGTGACGTTTTCGGCGTTGTCATTTTCCTGCCGCTGCTGCTGCTGACACCGATCAACAAACACAAGCTCACCTGGCGCGGCACGACGCTCGGCAGACTACCCGTCACGGCACTGCTCATCCTGCTCATTCCGCTTGGCCTGACATTCTATGCCTGGAAAATTTCCTCGGAAGCCAACGACAGCAATGGCAAAATCCTGTTTGAATCGTTGGCTATTGAAAGCAAGAAGGCACTCCTGAGCCGGATCAATTCCTATGAGAATGCTCTTCTTGGCGGCGTGGCCTATTTTCAGGGATCCAACAAGATCGACCGTGACGAATGGCGGCGTTATGTCGGCATGCTTGATATTCAGAAAAATTTTCCAGGGATCAACGGCCTGGGCTGGATCACGTCACTGGCGCCTTCCGGCGTCGACAGGTTCCTCAAAGCGGCGCGAGCCGATGGCGCGCCAAACTTCGAGATCCGCCCGAAGAATGTCGAGGCAGGCCAATACATCATCACCTACGTCGAGCCCGAAGCAATCAACCGGCAAGCGATAGGGCTGAACATTGCTTTTGAAGAAAACCGCAAGCAGGCCGCCGATCTGTCGCGTGAAACAGGAAAGCCGGCAATTACCAAACGCATCATTCTGGTACAGGACGCAGAAAAAACGCCCGGCTTCCTGTTGCTGCATCCGATGTACAAAGAAGGTTTCGAAGCCGGATCAGCGTCTGAGGAATGGGCCATATTCGATGGCTGGATCTATGCCCCTTTCATAGCCAAGAATTTCATGAAGGAGCTGACACGGAGTCAGGGTAACACCATCAATTTTCGCGTTTATGACGGCAGTCAGGAAGACCCGGACGCGTTGATCTACGACAGTCAGACCGTTCGGGTGGCTGATTACGTGCCCGCATTTACCAAGCGCGAGCAGATCGACGTCATGCAGCAGCAGTGGCTGATCGTCTGGGACAGTACGCCGGGTTTCGAACAAGGTTCCAGAAACAGCAACCCTGTTTTATTTCTCGCGGGCGGCCTGCTGATCTCCTTCCTGCTGGGCTTGTTTCTGTTCGTCGCGAATAGTCGCCGCACCGAAACCATTGGGAACACGCCCGGCATCAAGGCCCTGGTGCTGCCGACCATGGTTTTTGTTGTGCTGAGCCTCGGATCGATTGCTCTTTATCGCGCCCTGACTGCAACCGAGCTCGACTATCTCAAGGCGCTTACCAACAATGAAACAAACAGGATAAGCTCGATCGTCGCCGCAGAGGCCAGCGGAAAGATCTCGGCGCTTGATAGAATGGCAGCCAGGATGGAGTTCAGCAAGAACTTGTCATCACAAGCCTGGCATACTGACGCCGGAAATTTTATCGATGACTTCCAGAGCCTGAGGGCGATTGGCCAGGTGAATCCCGAAAATTTGATGCTGGAAACGCATCAGGCGGCACGAAATGAAAGGCTGATCTGGGTCAACGCAATTCTCGACGAGACCCAGGCGGACGTGCCGAAGGCAGCCATAGCCAGTGATGTGCCGAAGCTGAGTTCACCAATCGCGTTGACGACCGGCAGCAGCGCCTTCGTTGCCTATTATCCGCTCAGCGCACAGGGCGCACCGGACGGATATCTGGCCGGGGTTTTCTCGGTTCCGGAGTTCTTTGGCAGCAACATTCCGCCGGAGATGCTCGACCGCTACCGTTTCGAAATCGCTTATCAAGGCCAGGTATTTGCAACGTCGGGTAACACCACTCAGCCGCTGGAGACGGACTGGTTGCTCGAAAGCAAAATTCAGGTGCTGGACAAAAGCTGGTCCATCCTGACGATTCCTACCACGGAGTTCCTGCAGTCTCAGCGCACCCAGCTGCCAGATGTCGCCTTGATCGCTGGTTACTTGATTTCCATTCTTGCGGCCATAACCGCCTATATGACCCTGTTGTCGCGGTCGAAAACGGCCCACCTTAAGGCGTCCAATGTCCGTATACGGGAAGAGGGAACCCGGAATTCAACAATCATGAATACCGTTCTGGACTGCGTTATCACCATCACCTCGCATGGCCGGATCGAAACGATCAACCCGGCCGGACTTCGGCTTTTTGGTTACTCCAAGGGAGAGGTCGTCGGCAGGAACGTGAAAATGCTGATGCCATCACCCTATCATGAGAACCATGATGGCTACCTGAACAATTACCTTGAGACGGGTGACCGCAAGGTGATCGGCATCCGGCGGCAGGTCATGGCGATGCGCAAGAACGGTGATACCTTTCCTATTGATCTGACGGTCAATGAAATGAACCTTGACGGCAGACAGATGTTTGTCGGCACCATTCGCGACACAAGCAAGGCGGTGGCTGCAGCGCAGGCCTTGCATGAATACAACACACTCATGTCAGCGATCCTGGCAAGCACCGAATACCTTATCGTCGCCACCGAGATAGACGGTACGGTAATGATGTTCAACGAGGCTGCAGAAAACGCGCTTGGCTATACGGCGGAAGAGGTGGTGGGAAAACACTCGCCGGCGCTCTGGCATGATCCTTTGGAGGTCGTTGAGCGGGCGCAAGTGCTCTCGGACGAGTTGGGAGAGACGATAGAACCCGGCTTTGACGTCTTCAGGCGGAAAGTCGACATTAAGGGCACTGACGAAAACGAATGGAGTTTCATTCGCAGGGACGGGACGCGCTTTCCGGCTTTGCTGGCAGTTACGCCATTGCGCGATGAGCAGCAGCAGCTGACCGGGTATCTCGGGGTCATTCTCGACATCACCAAGCGCAAGGAAATGGATCGTCTGAAATCGGATTTTGTTTCTATAGTCAGTCATGAACTGCGAACCCCTCTGACGTCCATTCGCGGGGCGCTTGGTCTGATGGCAGGGCCGATGGCAAAAGATCTGCCGGAAAAAGCCAACCGTCTGATCGACATTGCCCATAAAAATTCAGAACGCCTGACACTTCTGATCAACGACATTCTTGATATCGACAAGATCGAAACGGGTCAGATGCGCTTTGATATGAAAGAGGCGGAACTCGGAACGTTGCTAACGCAGGCAGTTGAAGTCAATCAGCCCTATGCAGAAAAACTCGGCGTGGTTTTCAAAACGACCGAAATCGATCCCGAGATGAAGGTCAACATCGATGCGGCGCGTTTGTCCCAGGTTCTGGCAAATCTTCTCTCCAACGCGGCAAAGTTTTCCAACAGAGGTGACCAGGTCGATATCTCGGCCTTGGGAAAAGACGGGCGTGTTCGCATCTCGGTCAGGGATTACGGCGCCGGAATTACGGAGGAATTCCGGTCGCAGATTTTCGGAAAATTTTCTCAAGGTGATTCCTCCTCGACGCGGGTCAAGGGTGGCAGCGGCCTGGGGCTTCATATCAGCAAGCAGATCGTCGAGAGAATGGCCGGTGAAATCGGATTTGAGACCGAAGTTGGGAAAGGCTCGACCTTCTGGTTCGAACTGCCATTGCTGGTGGAAGAGCATGTCGTCGGCGGTTTCGGAAAGGGAGACGCCAAACGCGCGTTGCTCCACTACAAAAGCAAGAAAGCGCCAACCCTGCTCCACATCGAGGACGACGAGGATCTGAGCCGTGTTTTGGCCATGTCGCTTCAGGGGAAAATTGACGTGGTGCCCGCAACCAGCCTGAAAGAGGCGGAACACTTCTTGCGGAAACAACACTTTGATCTCGTGGTCCTCGATGTTGAGCTTCCCGATGGCTCCGGTCTTCATCTCCTCACCAGCCTTATCAGTCAGATGGACCCGCCTGTGCCGGTGATGATCCTTTCAGCCAGCGAAGTGTCGAGTGAAATCGAAAAAACGGTTGCTTCCGCTCTGGTGAAATCACGCGCGTCAGAGGAAAGGATCATCAAAACGATAGAAAGCCTGGTGGCCAGTTAACGCCCGACGACTTCCGCACTTGAAACATGGTGCTTGCGAGCGATCCGTTCGCCGCCGACAGTCCGTTTACAAACGAACACAAACTCAAAATTCCGACCGCGAAAGGCCGACATGAGCGAAACCCTCAAGATTCTGTATGTGGACGACGAAAATGATATTCGGGAAATCGCCGTCATGGCTCTAGAGCTCGATTCTGAAATCTCGGTGAGGAGTTGCGACTCGGGTTCAGATGCTTTGACGATCGTGCGCGATTGGTTGCCGGACCTGATCTTGCTGGATGTCATGATGCCGGGCATGGATGGACCTGAGACGCTTGCACGTCTTCGGAGCACTGCGGAAACAGCTTCAATCCCTGTGGTGTTCACAACAGCGCGAACCCAACCTGAGGACCTTGAACGATTCATGAGCCTTGGGGCAGCAGGCGTTGTTTCCAAGCCCTTCGACCCAATGACACTGGCCGATCAGGCTCGGAAGCTGTTTGCAAAGACCAAGAGTTGATAAATCTGACTAATACTCCGCTGCAAGCGGGGACAGGCATGCTCGATAAAGCTTTAATTTCAGGCGAGCGCGTTCAACTGCTCGATCAGTCCAGCCATCGCCTCGGTAAAATCAGCTTCGCTATAACCGTTTTCCCGCACGGTGTTTTCCAATTTAAAGGCTGCTTCGCCCAACGCCTGAAAACCGAAAATGCCGGATGTTCCGACAAGTGAGTGAGCCAGTTTCATGAGGTCTGCATCGGCTGCCTGCGTTTCACTGGCGAATTGCCGTTTGGACGCAAGCTCCTGGATTTGCACCAGATGTCCCTTTGACCGCTCGATGAAGAGAAGCCGCAACTGCTCGATACGATCACGGGCTGCTTCCGGCAGCTGGTCCAGCTTGCTTACACTCATCGTCTGATTGGCCATCGTGATTTCTTTCTCTTGTCTTGCGGCGAACCGGGGACCTGGCTCTTTGCCCCGTTGCCGGGACCTGCCGCGTCACAGGTAATGGCTACAGCGCCTGTTCCTGATCGTCGCAGAATTCGACGCCGATCTCATCATTGACGTGCCAGCACTTCCGTACCCGACGCAGCGGACCGGATGCGGTGATCTTGAGCAGGAAATGGTCGGGCAGCGCCATCTGTCTTTCGAGCCGGATCCGGGCGCCGCCGTCGGAAACACTTCGAACAGTACAATTGACTTTGGATGACCACTGTTCCAGGGCGATATAGGCTGGCTTCAATGTCCGCATGCGGATTGAACGCCGCCTCTCCTTCGGATCGCCGTCCCCGGCTGCCGCCGGAAGAGTGCTCCAGTCCTCCGCTCCATTTTGCATTCCAAGCGCCTGCCGCTGGCAGGTCAGCTCTGTGGCAAGATATTGCTCCATATGTCCAAGATCGGCATGCTCGCTGGAGATGGCAGCTCCGATCAGTGGCGAGATGCGCAGCTCCACCGATTTGAGGTGGTGTGAGAATGTCAGTTGCTCGTTCAGCCGTGCCAGCCGTTCGTTTACAACGGGTCCCGAAACATTTCGGTCCATGACGTAATGGAACGTATCTTCATCATACCTGCCGCAAAAATCATCTGACCTGATGTTCGCACGGATCTTGGCAGCAAAACCGCGGAGAATTTCATCAGCATTGGCGACACCCAAACTGGTGCCGATCTTCCGGTACTCAGACAGACAGATTGAGAAAACAGCAAATTTGCTGCCCTGACGCTTGGCCGCGCCCGATACCCGTAACAGTTTTTTGTCGAGTTCTGCTCGGCTGTACATACCGGTGAGATCATCGAACAGGGCTTTCTTGCGCAGCTCCGAAACTTCATCATCGCGCCACGCTTCCACCTCATGACGTGCGATCGACTTCTTGATCGCGATGGTGACTTCGTCGATGCGCAGATTGCGCTTGGGCAGAAAGTCATAGATGCCCATGCGAAACGCCTTGATTGCGGTTCGCTGCGATTCGTCGCCGGACAACATGATAACCGGAGACAGATTCCTGTAACGCAGTCTCAACTGCTCGTGCAGCCGAAATCCGTTTTCAGATTTCAGATTGTAATCGAGCAGGATGCAGTCCGGCATCTCTTTGTCCAGAACCGTCCCCAGGCTGTCGCTGTCGCCGGCCTCCATGGTTCGCAGATGGGCCTGGCCAAGCAGCGCTGAGAGGTGCAACCGGTAGAGATTGTCGTCATCGACAATACAGACGGAGCGCCCGTCCAGATTGATGCCGCTGCCGTCGGTCGCCTGTTCATAAGTAACGCTCATTTGCTTGATCCAATCCACATAAAAGACCCATCAGAAGCCGGGGCTTTGAGGCCCCCTTGGTGATCCGGGCGAGGCGTGAGCTCATTCATGCCTCGCCTCCCGCACCGGCTTCGGGGGTTTTCGACACGGGTGGTTCATTTTTGGCCAGCACCAGTTGATTGCGCCCCCTGTTCTTGGCCAGGTAGAGCGCTCGGTCGGCTTCCGCGAAAAGCTCGGCGGCATTTTCGCACGTATCGCTGCCCGCGACGCCGATGCTGATGGTCAGAGAAAACTGTTCCGGACGGCCGTCAAAAACGATCTCGGCGAAGTGTTTGCGGAACTTTTCCAGCACTTCGAAGACAGCCTCGGGAGAGGTATCAAGCAGCAGCACCGCAAACTCTTCGCCACCGTAGCGTCCGACAACATCAGTCTTGCGGACCCAGCCGACCAGTGCCCGCGCCAGGATGGACAGAACCTGATCGCCAACCGGGTGGCCCCAGGTATCATTGACCTTCTTGAAATGATCGACGTCGAGCATGGCTACGCAGAATTGCAATTTCGTGCGGTTGACCCGAGCCATCTCGTGACCGACACGCTCGTTGAACCGCCGGTGATTGAGAAGACCGGTCAAGCCATCCCGTTCGATCAGCGAACGCAAAACCCTCGCACGCTCGACCCGCATATTGATCAGCATGACCAGTGCATCGAGATCAGCGCGTTTGGAGATGAAATCGTCACCACCGAACTGCCGCGCCTTCATCTGGATGGTCTTGTCTTCCTCCGATGACAGAAACACGATCGGAATGGATAAATGGCTCTGGTGCTGACGAATGATCTTCGCGATCTCGATTCCATCCGTGTCGGGCATCTGAAGATCCATGACAATGATGTCGAAGAACGTTCCGTTGATCGTCTGGATGACCTTCAGAGGGTCATTGAGAACAGACACAATCATGCCGTTGGCCTGCAGCATTTCAGCGTAGACGGCCGAAGCGATCGGATCATCATCAACCAGCAATATCGATGCGGGCTGTTCACTCATCTGACCGCCCAGATGCTCCAGCCAGTGAACAAGCTCCGCCTGATCAATCGGGTCGTTGATGATTGTACTGACGTTGGACCGCGCACATTTGGCGCGAAACGAGAAACTGGTCTTGGATGAAACAAGTATTTTCGGGAGGGTCTCGCCGAGGTCTTCACAGATGGTCAGCGCATCGGGAATGGATCCGTCAATCAGAACAAGTGCGCCATCATCGCCCTTTGCAACTGCGGCAGGCCCATGCTTGCGGTCGACTGTTGTTGCGGTGTAGTTGAGTGGCTGCATGACCTGCGAGACATCGGAGAGGAATTTTCCTCCGCCAATGACGTGTACGGGAGGCCTCGAGGGGCTGCTGAATATCGTTTCAACCTGCGCCGATTTGCTGGCCCGGGACATCTCGACTGGAATTGAAACCTGAAACATTTTTTTCTTTCTTGATACTCGCGATTTGCGCGGATGTTCACTTTCCCCGCAAATCGAACTCTGAAAGTCTGTCTCTTGCAGCCAAGCTCCAGTCAGATTGCTGTTTCACTGCAGAACAACCGCCTGCAAAACTCACCAGACTGCCGATTCCAAACCCTTGAGCAGCCTAGCTTTTTATAAATCACGCATATACATTAAATGAATCTTAAATGAGCACTACTGATTATCACGTGCCACTTTTGCATCTAAGCAGTAAATCTTTCGCCCACAGCGCTGCCGGCTCTTCTGTTCGCCTGACTTTGTAAAGAATATTTCGTTTCACAAAGATTGTAGGTCGTCGAATATTTGAAGCTGAGAATTTTCAACCTCATTCCTTTTACAGGTACGGCAGATATCTCTGCCACCACAACATCCGCCCATGCAAACTGATCCATGAAGGTTGCTGCGCGTCGTTGATCAACAGCGTTGTCAGAATGGGGCTGTAGCTTGACCTTACCGTTCTCGCAGACGGCATCGAGACCGGGCCCAGCCCCAGTTGCTGCCACGAGTTCCAGGGCTACTATTTCGGCCGCCCGGTTTCGGAAGAGGCGGAAACGCAATCGGCCCGCCCAGTTAAGGGCGAGCCGATAAATGTTCGTTCTGGCTTGCGGCGGGCGATCAGTTGATGTCGCTGTCCCAGCCGGAGATGGCCTTGGCTTCGAGGAACTCCTCGATGCCCCAGACGCCGCCTTCGCGGGCACGACCGGATGCCTTGACGCCGCCGAACGGAGCGCCTGCGCCGCGTGACTTGCCGTTCATCTCGACCATGCCGGAGCGCAAACGGCGCGCCATGCGGTTGCGCTTAGCGCCATCCTGGCTCTGAACGTAGTTGGTCAGACCGTAGATCGTGTCGTTGGCGATCTCGACTGCGTGCTCTTCATTGTCAAACGGAATGATCGACAAAACCGGTCCGAAGATTTCCTCGCGGGCGATGGTCATGTCATTGGTCACGTCTGCGAAGATGGTCGGACGGACAAAATATCCGCGATTGAAGCCTTCCGGACGGCCAGTACCGCCGGCGACGAGGCGCGCGCCTTCATCGATGCCCTTCTGGATCAGGCCCTGGATCTTGTCATACTGCGCAGCTGAGACAACCGGGCCGACATGGTTGCCCTCGTCATGCGAGGAGCCCACCTTGGTCGACGCGGCGACCTCGATGGCCTTGTCGACCGTCTGATCATAGACCGAACGCTCAACCAGCATGCGGGTTGGCGCGTTGCAGCTCTGGCCGGTGTTGTTGAAGCAATGGCGAACGCCACGCTCGACGGCCTTGGCATCGGCATCAGCAAAGATCACGTTGGCACCCTTGCCGCCGAGTTCCAGGCAAACCCGCTTGAAGGTATCGGCGGCAGCCTTGGAAATGGCAGCGCCAGCACGGGCCGAGCCGGTAAAGCTGATCATCTCGACGTCCGCATGGGTCGACAGATCGGTGCCGACACCGACGCCATCGCCATTGACCATGTTGAACACGCCTGCCGGCACACCTGCGGCGTGGACGATTTCGGCAAAGACGATGGACGACAAGGGCGCCACTTCAGAGGGCTTGAGCACCATGGTGCAGCCCGCCAACAGAGCCGGGATGACCTTCAGCGTGACCTGGTTCATCGGCCAGTTCCATGGTGTGATCAGACCGACAACGCCGATCGGTTCCATGGCGATACGGTCGTTGGGAGCATGAGATCCAAGCGGCCGGATGAATTCTATGTCCTTGAACGCGGTAATGAAATTTTCGATGTGCCACGTACCGGATGTGACCTGGCTGGACCGCGACATATCAATCGGCGCGCCCATTTCAAGGCTGATCGCCTGGGCCATGTCCTCGGCACGTTCGGCATAGATTTCGCGGATTTTCTTGACGTAGCCGAGCCGGACCTCAGGGTCGGTCTGCGACCAGCCGCCGAAGGCGGCCTTGGCGGCCGCGACTGCCTTGTTGGTGTCCTCGGTGGAGCCGAGCGAGATGACCGCACAGGCTTCCTCATTCGAAGGATCAATAACTTCACAGTCTCGAGCCTTGATTGGGGAAACCCACGCACCATTGATGTAAAACTCGCGCTTCTCGATCATTTCAATCTCCAAACATTTCCAAACGTCCCAGATGGGCACGATGTCATCTCAATTCAAATCTGTAGGGGGGGAAGGCGGGAGAATGCAACCTCGATTCCGCCTTCAATCGTTTTGACCAGCCGGACTCACGAGACTTTTTCGCTACCGACAGATAATTGCGCCTGCGTCGACTGTCAGCGCAGTGCCTTGAGAAGGGCCGGCGTCGGAAAGCAGGTGGGCTTTTGACCATTGCGCGTCTGCCATTCGCCGATGGACCGCCGTGTCTTGTAGCCGGGCAGGCCATCCGCTCCGCCAACATCATAACCCTGTTTTTCCAGCGATGATTGAAGCCGGGCAATATCAGAGCGCAGCATGGCACCGGTGTTGCTCCAGGGCGTGACAAACGCCGAACCGCCATGGGCCATCCGGTCAGCCAGATTGCCGATGAACAGGGCGTAGAGATCGGAATTGTTGTATTCCTTGATCACATAGAAATTCGGCGTCACCACGAATTCCGGGCCATAGATCCCGGCTGGGACCAGCACCATGCCTGAAGCCTGACGTTCATGATCCGGGAAAGGCCTGCCGGAAATGCGGATGATGCCCATATCGGTGAGTTTGCTGATCGGGCGGGCGCGGTCGGGTCCTTCAAGCGCGCAGGTGACGCCTTCGGGGATCACGGCTTCAAAGCCCCAATCGCGACCACGGATCCAGCCCGACTGAGCCAGGTAGTTGGCGATGGAGGCGAGTGAATCGGCGGTCGAGTTCCAGATATCGCGCTTGCCGTCACCGTCGAAATCCACCGCATGATCCAGATAGCTCGAGGGCAGAAACTGCGGCTGGCCCATGGCGCCGGCCCAAGACCCCTTCAAGGCGGAGGCCGGGATGTCGCCGCGCTGCAGGATCTTCAGCGCAGCCAGAATTTCCTTGCGGAACAGCTCTGGCCGCGTCGACATGAAAGCCTTGGTGGCAATCACCCTGACGGCTGAATGGGGAATCTTGGCCCGGCCAAAGCCCGATTCACGACCCCAGATCGCAACGATGATGGAACCCGGAACGCCGTAACGGTCCTCGATCTTGCGCAACAGGCCAGCGTGCTGCTTCATCAAGGAGCGGCCAGATGCTGCCAGTCCCTGAAGCCGCTTCTCGCTGAAATAAGCGCCGGGGCTGCGGAATTCGGCCTGGCTCTGGGCGCGTTCCTTGGGCTTGGGGAAACCCGGAGGCGCCAGGTCCGGAAGCTCCCAGTCGAGCGAGACGCCGGAAAAGGCGCGATCGAAGACCTGTTTGGACACGCCAACGCGTTTGGCCTCGGGCCACAAGTCAACCTCCAGCCACTGACGAAACTGCGCGTCCACGCCAACCTTGGTCGCTGCGTACGACGGCAGCGCCACCGACACGGCTGCGATGAGAGTGAAAATGGCAGACAGGATCAGGGTGCGAATCATGGCGTCAGCCTAGCCTGAGCGGCATGTCAGGAAAATGGCATGTTTTGCTTCACGAGGTTCAAGACTCCGAAAACGCCTCGATCTCCAATTCAGTCAGCAGATCGGGATGGGCAAGACCGGCTACAATCACATAGGTTGACGCAGGCGCATGACCTTCAAGGAATTGATCGCGAATCTCGCGGTAGGCGCTGACGTCCCCCGGCGCCACATCATAAACCCTGATCGCCACGATATCGCTGATTTGCATGTTGCAGGCGGCCAGCCCGGCGAGGCCGTTACGCCAGGCTTGTTCTGTCTGGGCGCGGTAGCCGCCCAGCATTTTCCCATCCGGCGTAACCCCGATCTGGCCCGAAATGATCAGACGTCGACCCGGCGAAACCATCTCCACTGCCTGCACATAATTGGAGGCCGGTTTCGGCATGGTATCGGGATTGAAGAAACGCGGCATTGGTCACTCCTTTAAAAAGCGGTGCGGGCGCGAATGGCTGCGGCCAGCGTGCCTTCGTCGAGATAATCCAGTTCGCCGCCGACCGGCACACCATGGGCCAGGCGGGTGACCTTGATCTCGAAGCCGGTCAATTGCTCGGTGATGTAATGGGCTGTTGTCTGGCCTTCGACCGTGGCGTTGACGGCGATCAGAATTTCCTTCACCCCACCCTTGGCCACGCGGTCAACCAGACCCGCAATCGACAGATCATCCGGGCCGACGCCATCGAGTGGTGACAAGGTACCGCCGAGTACATGATAACCGGCATTCATCGCTGCTGCGCGCTCCAGCGCCCAAAGATCGGCGACATCCTCGACGACGATGATGACGCTCTGGTCGCGGGTGGGATCGGTGCACACCGTGCAGGGATCCGAGGTGTCGGCATTGCCGCAGGTCGAGCAGATGCGGACCTTGTCGAAGGCCTCGTTCATGGCGAGCCCCAGCGGGCCCATCAGCTGATCCTTTTTCTTGATCAGATGCAGCGCTGCGCGACGAGCCGAACGCGGCCCGAGCCCCGGGACACGGGCGAGCAGCTGGATCAGCCGCTCGATCTCGGGGCCGGTTACACGCTTCAGCATTTCATTCTCCAGTCACAGTCCGCCGTCAATCGTGCAATCGACCCTAAAACGGCAGTTTCATGCCTGGAGGAATTGGCAGACCGGCGGTCAGTTCCTTGGTCCGCTCGGCAACCGTGGCTTCGAGCTTGGCCTTGGCGTCATTGTGCGCGGCCACAATCAGATCCTCGAGGATCTCGACGTCATCTTCCTTGAACATGGACGGATCAATGGAGAGACCCTTCATCAGGCCTTTGCCGGTCAGGCGCACGGTGACCATGCCGCCGCCGGCCACGCCTTCGCATTCGAGTTCGGCGAGTTCTTCCTGCATGCGTTCCATCTTGGCCTGCATGTCCTTGATTTTACCCATCATACCCATGATGTCTTTCATCGAGGTCTCCTTTTTGAGTGTAACTTGCCGGCTCAAAACCGGCCGGAATTGTCCTGGATTCGCCTGTCAGTCCGACCCGTCATCGGGATCGATCTCGTCAGGCAGGATATCGCCGTCCTCGGACGGCAAAAGTGCGTCGCCATCGATGGTTTCCTCTGCAGCCGTGATGCGGACATCGGTAACGCGAGAGCCGGGAAACTGCGCGAGAATGGCTGCAACATCGGGATCCAGGCGGGCATCGCTGTGAAGCGCCTCGCGCTTGGCGGTCTCGCGCTCGGAAATGGTCGGCGCGCCCTCTTCACGGCTGAGCGCGACGGACCATTTGGTGCCGGTCCAGTCGCCGAGCTTCTTGATCAGTTCGCCAGGCAGGCTGGAGCTTGCATCCGGCGCGAGGTTGATTTCCAGGCGACCCGGTTCAAGCCGAACCAGGCGCACGCCGGTGCGGATCTGGACCTTCATGGCGATGTCCCGGTTCTTTTCAGCGAGTGCTACCATGTCCTCAAGCGAGCCGATGGCAACTTCCCGAGCCGGCTCAGCAACAGCAGGTGCCACGACCGACGGCTCGGCTGAATGGGCCAGGCGCATGGCGGGTTGGCCGCCGCCGCTGCCGCCGCCGCTGCCGCCGCCTTGGGGCATCCGTCGTTCGCCGACGGCCATAGCCGTTGTACCGCCGCCAGAGGGACCGCTGCCGGATGGCTGGCCACCGGCGCCAGCCGATGCACCGCCGGAATTCTGAAATGCTTTCAGCGCATCCTCGGGCGATGGCAGGTTTGCCGCATGGGCGATGCGGATCAAGGCCATTTCGGCAGCTGCTGCGGGTCTGCTCGAGGTATCGGTTTCGGTGATGCCCTTGAGCAGCATCTGCCAGACCCGCGACAGGATGACGGTCGACAGCTTCGCCGCATAGTCGGCTCCACTCTCGCGTTCGGTTTCGGTCAGCGACGGATCTTCGCCGGCTTCCGGCACAAATTTGAGCCGCGTCACCAGATGGGTGAAATCCGCCAGATCGGTAAGGATCACCGAGGGACCGGCGCCGGAATCATACTGATCGCGAAAATTTGCCAGCGCTGCTGCGACATCACCGGTCATCAACGAGCCGAACAAGCCGACAATACGGGACCGGTCGGCGAGCCCGAGCATCGAACGCACGGCTTCAGAATCAACAGTGCCGCCGCCATGGGCAATGGCCTGATCGAGCAGGGACAGGCCATCACGCACCGAGCCTTCAGCGGCACGGGCGATCATGGCCAGCGATTCGTCGTCGACCGATATGCCTTCCTGACCGGCAACGTTCTTGAAATGCGCTACAAGCAGACCCGATTCGATGCGGCGCAGGTCAAAGCGCTGGCAGCGCGACAGCACGGTGATCGGAACCTTGCGGATTTCGGTTGTGGCGAAGATGAACTTCACGTGGGCCGGCGGCTCTTCCAACGTCTTGAGCAGGCCATTGAAGGCCTGATTGGACAGCATGTGCACTTCGTCGATGATGTAGACCTTGTAGCGCGCCGACACCGGACGGTAGCGGACCTGCTCGATGATTTCACGAATATCATCGATGCCAGTATGCGATGCCGCATCCATCTCGATGACATCGACATGGCGGCCTTCCATGATCGCCTGACAATGCTCGCCCGGCACGGTGAGGTCGATGGTCGGCTGATCGATATCAGTGGTCTCGTAATTGAGCGCACGTGCCAGAATGCGCGCCGTGGTGGTCTTGCCGACGCCGCGCACACCGGTCAGCATCCAGGCCTGCGCGATGCGACCGGAGGAAAACGCGTTGGTCAGCGTGCGGACCATCGGCTCCTGACCGATCAGATCGGTGAAATCCTTGGGACGGTATTTTCGCGCCAAAACCCGGTACGGCGTCTGGCTCTCGGGAGTTGACCCCGTCGAAACTATGGTCGTGCCGGTTGTTTCGTCCATGATCCTCGTGCCGCCCTGGTGATGGCCAGACGGCCATTCAAATGGAATGTTTGCACCCCGGTCGGGGCCCGTCAATGCCAATCCAGCCAAGGATGCGCCAGCCAAGGATGCGCCAGTCAATGATGGGCCTGCCAAATATGGCGCGGGCAAAAGGGTGGGAGGCTGGCACGGTGACCCGTGCCGGGCTCGTTAGGGCTGCTTCCTTCCGGACCTGACCCGGTTGGCGAGTGGCTCGTCCACCACCAACCTCCCGAAGGCACATATCGTCAATCGAACCGGCAAAAGCAAGCCAGAGCCAAAAAAAACTGCTAGAGTTTCCGTCCAACCCTGTCCGGCGGTGTTTGTTATGTCTGATTTTGTTCTCGATCCGCGTCTCGACCGCGACACCACATTGCTGATGAAGCTGGGATTGTGCCAGCTCAGGCTGATGGAGGATTCGCGCTGGCCGTGGGTGCTTCTGATCCCGCAACGACCTGACATTACCGAGATATTCGAGATGACGCCGCTCGATCAGACCATGCTGACCTTCGAGACCGCAATTGCCGCCAAGGCAGTCAAGCAAGCGTCGGACTGTCACAAGGTCAATATTGGCGCCCTGGGAAATCAAGTGCGCCAGTTCCATCTTCACATTGTTGCGCGTAACGAGGACGATCCTGCGTGGCCCGGACCGGTCTGGGGCCATGGCCAAGCCACACGCTGGACGCCAAGCGCGCGCACTGAATTTACCGAAAGACTTCTCAAGGCTCTCTAGTTCATGACATTTTCTCTTTTTGACCATGATGCACCGCATGGGGAAGCCAGTCGGCTTGTCGCCTTTTCAGCCAACCGGCTTGACCGCCGCTCCGAATACCGCACCGAAACCGAATTGGGCGATGCGCTCAAGAATCCGGCAACGCGGTATTTTGCCATCACCAAAGGCCGATTGGCGATGCGGATCAATGACGATACGCAGGATGGTTTGCTGACGGCAGCTGACCTTTCAGTCATGCAGCCGCGCAACGACGACGCCGTGCTGATCGGTTGGGATGAAGACAATGTCGCCCACATTGCCATGCCCGTGGGGATCGATCCTGATGATCTGCCCGAGCCGTTCAAGGCGATTGATTCGCGATCGGTCTATCGCCAGGCATTGATGGATGAAGAGGTCCTTGGCGCCTATGCGCAGGGCACCAGCCTGGTGTCCTGGGCGCTGGCCAACCGTTTCTGCGGAATGTGCAGCGGCTTGATGGCTCCCGAAGCAGGCGGCTACCGGCGGAAATGCCAGACTTGCGGCCATACAGCGTTTCCACGCACCGATCCCGTCGCCATCATGCTGACCGTTGACGAGGCCCGGGACCGGTGTCTGCTCGGTCGCAGCCCACACTTTCCGCCGGGCATGTATTCCTGCCTGGCCGGCTTCATCGAACCCGGCGAAACCATGGAGGACGCCGTTCGGCGCGAGACGATGGAGGAATCCGGTATCAAGGTCGGCCGCGTGCGCTATCATGCGAGCCAGCCTTGGCCGATGCCGCACACCCTGATGATCGGCGTCTATGCGGAAGCGCAGAGCCTGGAAATTACCCGCGATACCAACGAACTGGAAGATTGCCGCTGGTTTGACCGGACTGAAACCGAGGCAATGCTGTCAGCTAACCTGGGCGAGGCTGATGCCTCGGCACCGCCGCCCGGCGCCATCGCGCACCGGCTGATGCGCGACTGGCTCGACTGGTCGAAATAGAGCCGGGGTTCAGCCTTCAACTTCTTCGGCATGAGATCCGTTCTGCGCCAAGCGGAACGGATGAGCCGGATAGACACCGAGAATCCGCAGTTCTTTGGAAAAGAAATTGAGTTCATCCATGGCGCGGGCCACCGGCGCTTCATCCGGGTGACCGTGGATATCGGCGTAGAACTGGGTGGCGAAGAACTTGCCGCCGATCTGGTAGCTTTCCAGCTTGGTCATGTTGACGCCGTTGGTAGCGAAACCGCCCATCGCCTTGTAGAGCGCGGCCGGAATATTGCGCACCCGGAAGACAAATGTGGTGACAACCACTTCATCGGCCACCGGGCGCTGCGGGATTCTTGCTTCCCGTGACAGCACAACAAAACGGGTGACATTGGTTTCGGTGTCCTCGACGTTCTCTTCAAGAATATTGAGGCCGTAGAGTTCAGCCGCCAGCCGCGGTGCCAAAGCGGCCATGGTCCGGTCGCCGCTTTCCGAGACCAGCCTTGCGGCACCTGCAGTGTCACCGGCCACAACCGCTTTCCAGCCGTTGGAACGAACCACCTTGCGGCACTGGCCCACCGCGTGAACGTGGCTGTGCACGGTGCGCAGCTCCGACCGGTCGACGCCGGGCAGCGCCATCAGCTGGAAATGGATCGGCATGAAATACTCACCGACAATGTGCAACTGCGATTCCGGCAACAAATAATGAATATCGGCAACCCGTCCGGCGATGGTATTCTCGATCGGAATCATCGCCAGATCGCAATCGCCCTGAGCAAGCGCATTGAACGCGTCTTCAAACGTGGCGCAAGGCAAGGGCTCCATGCCGGGAAACATGTCGCGGCATGCCATGTCGGAATTTGCGCCAAACTCGCCCTGGAAGGCGATGCGGTTGGTGGATGCGGTCATCAGGTCTGTCCGTTGTGAGAAATGCGGGCCTATTTCGGCGTCAGGATCTTGCGGGCGCGCTCAAGGTCGGCGGGAGTATCGACACCCAGAGGCACCGAGTCAACGATCGCCACATCGATGCGCATACCGTCCTCAAGCGCACGCAACTGTTCCAGCGATTCACGCTTTTCGAGAGTGGACGGTTTGAGTGACACAAAGCGCTCGAGCGCCGAGCGGCGCCAGGCGTAAAGCCCGATATGATGATACAGAGGACCCTCGCCATAAGGTGCCGTGGCCCGAGTAAAGTAGAGCGCGCGAAGCAAACCGTCGCCGATCGGCGTTCCGATGACCTTGACTATGCTGGGATTGGTTTTTTCCGCCTCATCGGCAATCTCGACAGCCAGCGTGGCGAGATCAGCATCTGATCCGGCAAGCGGCAAGGCGGAACGGCGAATGGTCTCAGGCTCTATGGCTGGAATATCGCCCTGCACATTGAGAATGATTTGCGCTTTCGCCCCGGGATCCATCAGCGTGGCCGCTTCGAACACCCTGTCTGACCCCGATTGATGGTCTTCACGGGTCATCACCGCTTCAAAGCCCGCTGCCTGCACAACGTCCGCGATTTCGCGCGAATCAGTGGCGACCGCCACCCGGCCGATACCGGCAAGCGTCGCCTGGCGCGCCACACGGACCACCATTGGCTCGCCTGCGATGTCGGCAAGCGGCTTGTTGGGCAGCCGGGAAGACGCCAAACGCGCCGGAATTATGACCAGCGTATGCTCTGAACCTGTTGCCATGGCGCGTCCATTCCCTCAGTTTGCGGCGCAAGTGTCAAAAAGTCTCACTGCCACTGTTACAAACGGTGTTGCAACGAACTTGCAAAAGACATAGGTTCCGCGCGATTTCAAGACTGGTTCGGATATTGCAGGAAACTGGGCGGGAAGCCGAATCGAAACGGAGCGACGGAACATGAATTCCTCATATTTCAATTCTGCGGCGGGCGCTTTTCTGGGCATTCTGTTTGTTGTGATGACACTTTCGATTGTTTCGGAGGGGATTTATGACGCACCAAAACCAGAGACTGAAGGCTTTATGATCGAAGTGGCTGAAGGCAGCGGTGATGCCGGCGCAGCTGCGGAAGAAGCAGCGCCTGAGTTGATCGCACCGCTGCTTGCCAGTGCCGACCCGGCCAGGGGCGAGGCAGTGTTCAAGAAGTGCGCAGCCTGCCACAGCAATGATGCCGCAAACGCCAACAAGGTCGGACCCGGCCTGTGGAATATCGTCAACCGGCCGGTCGCTGCCCATGATGGCTTCAAGTATTCGGCTGCGATGATCGAGTTTGCCGATGGTGGCTCAGTCGTCTGGGATTACGAGCACCTCAGCAACTTCCTCGCAGCGCCAAAGAAATACATCAAAGGCACCGCAATGGGTTTTGCGGGCGTCAAGAAAATCGATGAGCGGGCGGACCTGATCGCCTATCTCCGCACGGTGGGCGATACGCCAGCGCCGCTGCCTGACGCAACCGAGGCCGCTGCCGAACCAGCAGCAGAAGCGACTGCGGAACCTGCAGCAGAGGCGACTGCAGAGCCTGCGGAAGAGCCGGCTACTGCGCCGGCACCAAGCGAATAAGATCTTCGCTGAATTAAATCTCATAGCCGGGCCTCGAGCCCGGCTTTTTTTGTTGTTCGAGCAAGAAATTGGGATCAAGCGCTGCAAGTGCCGCAGAAGTGACCTATTGTCTCTTGTATGACCAAGGTTACGGAGGAACCGCAAATATGATCAACCGTATCGCTCCCATCTTGCTGGCATTTGCCGGCCTGCTCGTATCAGCCAATGTTTGCGCGGCCCAGGAGCCTGCCTGGCGACACGCCACAGCGATGATTGACGCGCCCAAATATCCCGAGGGCTTTGCGCACTTTGATTATGTAAATCCGGATGCGCCGAAGGGAGGCACATTGAAACTGTCGGACGAAGGCACTTTCGACAGTTTCAACCCGGTCCTGGCCAAGGGCGAACTGGCGGCAGGGCTGAGCCTGGTGTTCGATACGCTGATGAAACCGTCGGAGGACGAGGTTTCCTCATCCTACGGATTGCTTGCCGAGAGCATCGCCTTTCCGGACGACATCTCGAAAGTCACCTTCCGGCTACGCGCAGATGCCACATGGGCGGACGGGATGCCGGTCACGCCTGACGATGTTGTGTTCAGTTTCGACAAGGCCAAGGAACTCAACCCGCTGCAGGCCAATTATTACGCCCATGTCGTCTCGGCCGAGAAAACCGGAGAGCGGGACGTGACTTTCCTGTTTGACGAGAACAACAATCAGGAATTGCCGCAAATTCTCGGCCAACTCCGGGTGTTGCCCAAGCACTGGTGGGAAGGAACGGACAAGGATGGCAATACCCGCGATATCAGTCGCACCACGCTTGAGCCGGTGATGGGGTCTGGCCCCTACCGGATCGAATCATTCAAAGCCGGATCGTCGATCCGCTACGAGCGGCGCGACGACTATTGGGGCGAGAATCTCAACGTCAATATCGGCCATAACAATTTCGGCGCCATCGAGTATGTCTATTTCACCGACGCCAATGTCGAATTCGAGGCATTCCGTGCCGGTACGGTGGACTTCCGGCAGGAGAACTCAGCCAGCAAATGGGCGACGGCCTATGATTTTCCGGCCGTAGAGACCGGTGACATCAAACTCGAGAAGATCGAAAACCCGCTGCGCGCCGTCGGCATCATGCAGGCGATGGTTCCCAACATGCGCCGCGCGAAATTCCAGGATGTCCGGGTGCGCCGAGCCCTAAATTTCGTGCTGGATTTTGAAGACCTTAACCACAATCTGGCCTTTGACGCGCTGGCCCGGGTCGACAGTTATTTCTGGGGCACCGAGCTTGCATCCTCCGGATTGCCGGAAGGGCGTGAAAAGGAAATACTCGAAGGAATGAAAGACAAGGTTCCCCCAGAGGTATTCACCACGCCCTACACCAATCCGGTGGGCGGCGATCCGCAAAAGGCGCGCGCCAATCTGCGCCAGGCGCTGACCCTGTTTCAGGAAGCCGGCTACGAGCTCAAATCCGGCAAGCTGGTCAACACGAGCACAGGCGAGCAATTCGGAATCGAGATCCTGCTTTCCAGCCCCTCGCTCGAACGATCGGTGCTGCCCTACATCGCCAGCCTGAAGAAGGTCGGCATCGATGCCCGGATCCGCACAGTTGATGCCTCGCAATACACCAACCGGGTGAGGAGCTTCGACTACGACATGATCTGGAATGTCTGGGGGCAATCGCTGAACCCGGGCAATGAGCAGGCAGGGTACTGGGGATCGGACTCAGTGGATCGCGAGGGATCGCGAAACTATGCCGGCATTTCTGATCCTGCAGTGGACGAACTGATCCGGATGGTGATCTTCGCGCAGACGCGTGAGGAAAAGACCGCCGCGGTGAAAGCCCTCGACCGGGTGCTGCTGGCGCATCACTACGTGGTGCCGCTGTTTTACAGCGATGCGGTCAAGGTGGCCTACTCCAAGACGCTGGCGCACCCCGAGGAGCTGCCCTATTACGGGCTCGGCTTCCCGGACGTGTGGTGGTCGACCCAGGCGAACTGAGGCGCTTTCGACCTTGCACCCAAATCGACATTCGATTCTGTATGGAGCACAGACGAATCAGCCGGACGTATCCTTGTTCGGCTGGAAGGACGCAGGATTGACCAGGACACACATCACCATGCGCGATCCAATCGCCACGACTGAGGGCGCCACGACTGAGGGCGCCACGACTGAGGGCGCCACGACTGAGGGCGCCACGACTGAGGGCGCCACGACTGAGGGGAAAGCGGCCTGATGGGCGCCTATATTCTCAGACGTCTGCTTCTCATGATTCCGACCATTGTCGGCATCATGGCGATTTCTTTCGCTGTGATCCAGTTTGCTCCCGGTGGACCGGTTGAGCAGGTGATTGCGCAGTTGACTGGCGAGGGTGATTCCGCACTCGACCGGATTGCCGGCGGAGGTGATACGATTGGCAGCGCCCAGCAGGATTTCGGCGATCCGGGGTCATCGCAATATCGCGGCGCGCAGGGGCTTGATCCCGAATTCATCGCCAAGCTGGAAGCCCAGTTCGGGTTTGACAAGCCGCCGCTCGAGCGGTTCGGGTTGATGATGTGGAATTATATCCGCTTCGATTTCGGCGAGAGCTATTTCCGCAGCATCGAGGTGATTGACCTCATCAAGGAAAAGATGCCGGTCTCGATCTCGCTCGGCGTCTGGATCTTGCTGCTATCATACATCATCTCGATTCCGCTGGGAATCAAGAAGGCGGTGTCTGACGGGTCGCGGTTTGATGTCTGGACATCCGGCCTGATCATCATCGCCTATGCAGTGCCCGGCTTTCTGTTCGGTATCCTGCTGATCGTGCTGTTCGCCGGCGGGTCATTCTTCGACTGGTTTCCGTTACGCGGCCTGACATCGGACAATTTTGCCGAGCTGAGTCTGGTGGGCAAGATTATCGACTATTTCTGGCATTTGACATTGCCGCTGATCGCCCTGTCGCTGGCAGCCTTCGCCACCACGACGCTGCTGACCAAGAATTCGTTCATCGATGAAATCCGCAAGCAATATGTCACCACTGCGCGGGCCAAGGGATTGAGCGAACGCCAGGTTCTCTACCGGCATGTGTTTCGCAACGCGATGCTGATCATCATTGCCGGTTTTCCCGGCGCGTTCATATCGGCCTTCTTCTCCGGGTCGCTTTTGATTGAAACTATATTCTCGCTCGACGGCCTTGGCCGTCTCGGTTTCGAATCAATCATCAAGCGCGATTATCCGGTGGTGTTTGCCACCCTGTTCATCTTTTCGCTGATGGGATTGGTGGTCAGCCTGATTTCGGACCTCGTCTACACCTGGGTTGATCCGCGCATTGACTTTGAAAAGAGGGATGTCGGATGAGCGCGGCGATATCCAGCAACACGCAAACCTATGATGCCAATGGCCGGCCAAAGGGCTGGCTGTCCCCGACCAACAAGCGGCGCTGGGCCAATTTCAAGGCCAACCGGCGCGGTTACTGGTCGTTGTGGCTATTTCTGTTCCTGTTTATCGCCAGCCTGCTGGCCGAATTCATCGCCAATGACCGGCCGATCCTGGCGTCCTACAAGGGCGAGATCCTGTACCCGGTGATGGTGGATTACCCGGAGGAGAAATTCGGCGGGTTTCTGGCGCGCACCGATTACCGCGATCCGTTCATCCAGGAGGAGATCGAGGCCAATGGCTGGATGATCTGGCCGCCGATCCGCTATTCCTACACCACTGCCAATTCCTACATTCCGCATTCAGCGCCGACCGCGCCATTCTGGATGCTGGACAAGGAAACCCGCTGCTCGGCCTATCCGCTGAAAGACGAAGACCCCGGTTGCACGCTCGGCAACATGAACTGGCTCGGCACCGATGATCAGGCCCGCGATGTCACCGCGCGAATGATCTACGGCTTCCGGATTTCGGTGCTGTTCGGCCTGACACTGACCATCCTCTCGGCGCTGATCGGTATCGCTGCAGGTGCGGTTCAGGGCTATTTCGGCGGCTGGACCGACCTCTTGATGCAGCGCTTCATCGAGATATGGTCGTCGATGCCGGTGCTCTACATTCTGCTGATCATCGCTGCGGTGCTGCCGCCGGGTTTCTGGATCCTGCTCGGCATTATGCTCTTGTTCTCCTGGGTTTCGTTTGTCGGCATTGTTCGGGCCGAATTCCTGCGCGCCCGCAATTTCGAATACGTCAACGCGGCCCGTGCGCTTGGCGTCGGCAACGCCACCATCATGTTCCGGCATCTGCTGCCCAACGCCATGGTGGCGACGCTGACGTTCCTGCCATTTATCCTGTCGGGTTCGATCACGACGCTGACCTCGCTCGACTTCCTCGGGTTCGGCCTGCCGCCGGGCTCAGCCTCGCTGGGTGAGCTGATCGCCCAGGGCAAGCGCAATCTGCAGGCGCCATGGCTGGGACTGACGGCGTTTTTCACGATCTCGATCATGCTGTCACTGCTGATCTTCGTCGGTGAAGCCACACGCGATGCCTTCGACCCACGAAAGACTTTTCGATGAGTAGCTTGGCAGACAAATCCGGCGAGGCGCTGTTGTCGGTTCGCGACCTGTCGGTGGCTTTTCACCAGGGCGGTGACAGCCAGACGGCAGTTGATCATATCTCGTTTGACATCAAGCGCGGCGAGACGGTGGCGCTGGTGGGCGAATCCGGGTCCGGCAAATCGGTTTCGGCACTGTCCGTGCTGCGGCTGCTGCCCTACCCCGCCGCGAGTCATCCCTCCGGCGAGATCCTGTTCAAGGGGCAGGATCTGCTGTCAGCGCCGGAGCCAAAAATCCGGGAGGTGCGCGGCAACGACATCACCATGATCTTCCAGGAACCGATGACCTCGCTCAATCCGCTGCAGACGGTGGAAAAGCAAATCTCGGAAATCCTTCATCTGCACCAGTTGATCAAGCCGGACGAAGCCCGACGGCAGGTGCTGGAACTGCTTATCCAGGTGGGTATCCGTGACCCTGAAACGCGGCTGGCGTCCTATCCGCATCAATTGTCGGGCGGGCAGCGGCAGCGGGTGATGATCGCAATGGCGCTGGCCAACCGTCCGGAACTGCTGATTGCCGACGAGCCGACGACGGCGCTCGATGTCACCGTCCAGGCCCAGATACTCGAACTGCTGCGGGATCTTAAGACGCAGCACGGCATGGCGATGCTGTTCATCACCCATGATCTGGGCATCGTGCGCAAATTCGCCGACCGGGTCTGCGTGATGACGCAAGGCAAGATCGTCGAATCCGGCCCGACCGCCGAGATCTTCGCCAATCCGCAGCACGCCTACACCAAGCATCTGCTTGCTGCCGAACCCAGCGGCGAGCCGCCTGAGCGAAATGAAGCCGCTCCCGAAGTGATGCGGGCGCAGGACATCAAGGTCTGGTTTCCGGTCAAGCAGGGCTTTCTGCGGCGTACGGTGGACCACGTCAAGGCTGTTGACGGGCTGTCGCTGTCGCTCAATGCGGGCCAGACGCTCGGTGTTGTAGGTGAATCGGGATCAGGAAAGACAACGCTTGGGCTCGCCCTGATGCGGCTCATTCGCAGTGAAGGCGAGATTTACTTCAACAGACTGCCGCTGCATGAGCGGTCTTTCAAGCAAATGAAACCGCTGCGCAGTTCAATGCAGGTGGTTTTTCAGGACCCGTTCGGATCACTCAGTCCGCGCATGTCGATTGCTGATATCATCGGCGAGGGACTGGCGATCCACGCCCGCGATGTCTCGGCGCGCGACCGCGACAAGCTTGTCGCCGATGCGCTCGAGGAAGTGGGGCTCGACGCCTCGACGCGCTGGCGCTATCCGCACGAGTTTTCCGGCGGTCAGCGGCAACGGATCGCAATTGCCCGGGCGATGGTCCTCAAACCGCGTTTCGTCATGCTGGACGAGCCGACCTCCGCGCTCGACATGAGTGTTCAGGCGCAGGTGGTGGATCTCCTGCGCGATCTGCAGAAGCGGCATGATCTGGCCTATCTGTTCATCAGCCATGATCTGAAGGTGGTCCGTGCGCTGGCCAATGACGTTATCGTCATGCGCAACGGCAAAGTGGTTGAGCAGGGCAGCGCTGACAAGATTTTCGATCATCCCGAAACCGAATATACAAAAGCACTGATGGCAGCGGCCTTCGATCTGGAAGCCGCAGACAGTGCAGTGGTTAGCGAATAGGCGAATTCATGAGTGAAAGAAACGGCAAGGGCCGCATCCTGCTTGCGCTCACCGGGTGGGAGCCGAAAGTCTGGATCGAGGAACTGCGCAAGGCGGCGCCAGACCGGTCGGTGACGCTCGAACCGAATGGCGAGGCGGATCCCGATATCGATTACGCCATTGTCTGGAAACAACCACCCGGCCTGCTGTCGAAACTGCCAAACCTGAAGGCCATCTTTTCACTCGGCGCGGGCGTGGATCATGTCTTTGCCGACACCAGTCTCCCGGACGTTCCGATTGTGCGCGTGGTGTCTGCCAATCTGACCACCCGAATGAGCGAGTATGTCGTCTGGCAGGTGCTTGATCACCACCGCCTCGGCCCGCGTTACCGGGCGCAGCAGGCGAACCATGTCTGGCACGAGGATCGCGACCAGAAGGCCGCTGCCGATATCACCGTCGGAATCATGGGGCTGGGTGAGCTGGGACGCGATGCGGCGGCAAAGCTGCGTGTCATGGGTTTTAATGTTTCGGGATGGTCGAGAACGCAAAAACAGGTTGACGGTGTCACCTGCCATGCAGGGGGTGCCGGACTCGATCCGTTTTTGGCTTCTGCCGACATCTTCGTGGTTTTGTTGCCGCTGACGCCCGAAACCGAGGAAATCCTCAACCGGGACCTGTTCTTGCGGATGAGCAAGCGCGGTCCGCTGGGGGCGCCGGTGATTATCAATGCAGGGCGCGGCGGTTTGCAGAACGAGGCGGACATTCTCTCAGCCCTTGAAGAGGGTCTGCTGTCAGCGGTGACACTTGATGTGTTTCAACAGGAGCCGCTCGATCCCAAAAGCGAATTCTGGACACACCCCAAGGTGACGCTGACGCCGCATGCGGCGGCTGCATCGATGCCGATGTCATTGATTGAGCCGATGGTCCGGCAGATGGATGCTTATGAACGCGGAGAACCGTTGATCAACCTGGTTGACCGCACGGCCGGCTACTGAACCAAGATACCAAGCCGGCTCAAGGCCTGCGGTAAACCGTGGGCAAACCATAGAGCCTTGCGATTCGGTCAATGGCCGCCTGAAACGGTTCGCGGGTGACGAACATGGTGCCGCCCGATGCATGAAGCAGCGTTTCCGGATCCTCCAGAAAGCCGACATGGCCTTTCCAGAACACCAGATCGCCTCTCTGCAATTCATCGCTTTCGGGGTCGATGACCTTGCCAAGGCCTGCGGCCTGCTGATCGGAATCGCGGGGCGCCGATTTGCCAATCATGGCCAGCGCCATCTGCACCAGGCCGGAGCAATCAATGCCCAGCCCGGTTCGGCCTCCCCAGAGATAGGGCGTGTTGAGAAACCGGGCCGCGACGGAAACCGCGTCTTCAGCTGCGATTTCTGTTGCCGACCGCAAATGGGTGGCGATGATGGCTGAGCCATCCTCGAAAAGCGCGTAGGGCGTGCCCCTCGTTTCAGCAGTGCTGACAATCCTTACCCGGCTTCCCATCGACAGCGTCTTGAGATGCGGAAAGCGCAGGTCGGGGCCCGGATAGACGAAACTGCGAGGCACCGCCACAACATGCGTGGCCGGCTTTTGGCCTTCCCTGATTGCCTCTTCGCGCAGATAACCGACATAGCCATCGGCTGCCAGCTGAACCCACGCCCATCCGCCGGAGATGTCGAACACGGTCAGCGCCTCACCCAGAAGCGCCTGGGTATCGATGCTGCAATCGGGATCAGGCCTGGGGCGTATATCGGCGACGGGTACGACGACTTCGCCGGGCGCGCCCTGGGTATAGCGCTCGGCCTCGACCTGCCCCTTGAGACGGATATCGGCTAGGTCAGCCCGGTAGGCATAGGACCGGTGATCCAGTGTTTCGCTCATGTGTTTGTTCCCTCCGCGGACGACAGCTTGCGCCCTTCCGCGATGATGATGTCGCCAAGCCTTTCGACAAACAGCGACCCTTCCACCGTTCGCTTGATGATCACATTACGCCTGTCGCGCTCATCACGGACGCGGCGGACCAGCCCCATATGGCCCATGGTGTCGAGCGCCCGGGTGATCACCGGCTTGGTGACGCCGAGCATGGCGGCAAGCCCCCGCACCGTGTGGGGCGGTGGCGCAAGATAGATGTGCAGCAGGATTGCCAGTTGCCTGATGGTGAGATCCGGCCCGATGACGCGGACATGCTCGAGCGTGGCGGCATGCCACAGCCCGAGTGCGTCGGATGGCCGGAGATCAAGGGACATCTAAGAACGCCTGTTCGTTTCGGTACCGGACTACATTGACCGAAACAAAAACAGCACGCAAGTCACCTGCTGATCGTCAAGCCGGATGGCGTTTGCTGATCACATCGAACAGCGCGCGGATTCCTTGCGCTTCGCCACCGAGCGGAGCATGGGGCTTGTCCTTCGGCGTCCAGGCGAAGATATCGAAATGTGCCCAGCTGGTTTCAGGTGCAACGAAGCGCTTGAGAAACAGTGCCGCGGTGATCGAACCTGCAAAGCCGCCCGCCGGTGCGTTGGTCAGATCAGCGATCCTGGCTTTGACGTCGGCTTCGTAGGGTTTGTAGAGCGGCATGCGCCAGAGCGGATCAACCACATCTGTCGATGCGGTGGCCAGAGCGCCTGCCAGGGCTTCATCGTCGGTGTAGAAGGGCGGCAGGTCCGGCCCAAGCGCCACCCGTGCGGCACCGGTCAATGTCGCCATGTCGATCAGCAGACCGGGCTCTTCCTCGCAGGCATAGGTCAGAGCGTCAGCCAGTACCAGACGGCCTTCTGCGTCGGTGTTGTCAATCTGAACGGTGAGGCCCTTGCGGCTGGTGAGCACATCACCGGGCCGGAAGGCGGACGCCGAGATCGAGTTTTCGACCGCCGGAACCAGCACGCGCAGATCTACCGACAGACCGGCATCCATGATCATCATCGCCAGCGCCATCACGTTGGCGGCGCCACCCATGTCCTTCTTCATGTTGAGCATCGAAGACGAAGGCTTGATATCGAGACCGCCGGTATCGAAACAGACGCCTTTGCCGACCAGTGTCAGTTTCAGCGCACCTGGTTTACCCCAACGCATCTCTAACAGACGCGGCGGCTGATCGGCGGCGCGCCCTACCGCATGGATCATCGGAAAACCTTTCGAGATCAGATCATCGCCAGCCATAACGCTGACTTCGGCCTTGTAGTGGCCGGCAAGGCCGCGGAAGGCCGCTTCCAGCGCGTCAGGCCCCATGTCATTGGCCGGTGTGTTGACCAGATCGCGGGCAAGCCCGACAGCGGCCACGGTCCGCCTGATGGCACCGGCGTCCGCATCTGCCGGAATGACCAGTCTAGGGCTTTCTGCGACGGGTTTACGGTAAGTCTCGAAACGGTAGGCGCCCATGCCAAAAGCCATAGCCATGACCGCTCCCGAGATGGGTGAGGTCTCGATGTGCCAGTCGCCCTTGGGAAGGGCGCGGGCCAACTGGCCGGCGAGGAACGGGTGGCATTCGCCATCTTCGCCCAGACCGAAAAGCGCACCGGCAAGCTTGCCGTGGCGATTAGGTGCAAGAAGCACAGTTCCCTCGGCAGCCTGAAATCCCGCAGCCTTGGCCCACGCAAGTGCTGTCTTGTCGAAATGGCCGCGTTCAATATCGGCGCGCGAGACCGCCCAGACCGGCAATGTCTCCCCGGACATTGGCGCGAACGGCGATGGTCGATCAATGTGATTGTAGGGCGACATGATTTCTCCTTGCGGTTCTCCGAATCCGGCGGGCGGAGAATCAATCGTTAACTTTTGATTAGGGTTAACAGATTATTGCTGGTGTGAGACTGTGGCGCCACCTTTCAGGGCCGCCGCGACGATCAATTTTCGGGATCAGAGCAATGTCAGCGACCCAAACACGTTCCATTTTCCCACGCCGGCTGCTTGGTGCTGTCTGCATTGCTGCGCTCGGTCTCTCTCTGGCGGGCTGCGCCTCCAAGGGACAGCTGACCACGGGCTCGATCCCCTCCATGAACAAGCCGCTTGAGGCGATGAATGCGTCGGAGCTGCATTTCGCCGCCGAGAGCATCGGCCGCGCCTATGACCGCAACCCGAAAGATGCGGCTGTGGGCATGAAATACGCCTCTGTGCTGAACATGGGTGGCCGCTCGGAGCAGGCTCTGGCGGTGATGCAACAGGTAGCCATTCACAATCCGACAGACCGGGCGGTTCTCGCAGCCTATGGCAAGGCGCTTGCAGGTGCGGGCCAGTTCGACAAGGCACTGGACGCCATTCAGCGGTCCCAGACGCCGGATCGCCCGGATTGGCAGTTGCTGTCTGCGGAAGGCGCCATTCACGATCAGATGGGTGACCCCGCCACCGCGCGGCAACGCTATCGCAAGGCGCTCGACATCCAGCCCAACGAACCATCCATCCTGTCAAACCTGGGCATGTCTTATGTCTTGCAGGGCGACCTGAGGACGGCGGAGACCTATCTCGCTTCAGCAGTCAGGCAGCCAGGCGCTGACAGCCGGGTTCGCCAGAACCTTGCGCTGGTGGTCGGTCTGCAGGGCCGCTTCCAGGAAGCCGAAAAAATCGCCGGTGCAGAACTTTCCCCTCAACAGGCCAGTGCAAACGTGACCTATCTGCGCGCCATGTTGTCCCAGCAAAACGCCTGGAACAAGCTCAAGGACTCGGACAAGAAGAACACCAACTGATGCGGCATTGAATAGCGCACCCTTTGTAAGGGTGGGCCGCCGCTATTATACCATGGGCTGCCCGGCTCCGGCAAATACCGCTCGCCTTGGCGCAGAGTCCGATAGCTTTTCACTCAAGGTACCGGTCCTTCAGCTGGTTGATGCGCGCTATACGCGGGTCACCGACAGCGTTTTGCAGCCGTTCAACTCAAACCGTAACCCCCGAGTGGCCGTGGCTCCCGCGTTTCCTGCCAGACCAATACGTGTCGTAAAGGCGCCATTGCCCGCAGGAGCGGTCTTTCAACCGTGGTTTATATCGGGGAGAAAAATCTCTGACCTGATTCCGTCGGAAGACGACGAGCCTCGGGAGCAAGCCATGGCCAACTTTCGTGGTTGAGTATTATTGGCTTTACCCGCCGGAGAAATTGTCCATCACCTGGATGGCTGCCGGTCCGAGAATCACACCGATGAGCACCGGCAGGAAGAACAGGATCATCGGAACGGTGAGCTTTGGCGGCAGTGCGGCTGCCTTCTTTTCGGCCTCGGTCATCCGCTGGTCGCGGCTTTCCTGGGCGAGAACACGCAGAGCCTGAGCAATCGGGGTGCCGTAACGCTCGGACTGGATCAGGGCCTGGGTGACGGATTTCACCATCTCCAGACCCGTCCGGCTGCCCAGGTTTTCGAAGGCCATCCGCCGGTCCTGAAGATAGGACAATTCTGCGGTTGTCAGCACGAACTCTTCAGCCAGAGCCGTCGACTGGACGGCGATTTCCTCGGCCACGCGCTTCAGCGCAGCTTCAATCGAGACGCCGGATTCCACACAGATCAGCATCAGGTCCAGCGCATCGGGCCAGGCAAGCTTGATGGATCCCTGACGCTTGCCCGCCTTATTGGAGACGAACATGTTGGGCGTATAGAAGCCGATATAGGCCACGACGATGCAGGCCAGAATCCGGACTGTCAGCGGCTTGTCGACCAGATTGTCGAGCACAAAGACGTAGACAATCGCAGCAACGAGAAAAATGAACGGCAATACAAAGCGCGCCAGCAGGAACATGTTGAGCGAATTCTGGGTTCGGTAACCAGCCGCGCGCAACTTGGCGATGGTGGCGCCATCGGCGAGCGCATCCTTCAGATTAAGCTGCTCGACGATACCGCGCACGGAGGCGTTGTCCCGGGACCTTAGACCGGCACTCTTCTGGCCGTTGCGCGACTGCTCGGCATTGAGGCGGGCACGTTCCCTGGCGCGGATTTCATCGCGCTCGAGAGCCGCGGATTTCATCCGCGTATCGAGGTCGCCCTTTTCAAAATAGGGCGCCAGAATAGTGAAAAGCGTGGCGAAAACCGCAATCGCGATGAGGACGGGAACCAGAGTGGCCGGATCGGTGAGGGACGACGCAAGATCGGATATCATGATATTCGTCCCCTAGATGTCAAAGTTGATCATGTTGCGCATCACCAGAATGCCGATCGACATCCAGATGGCGGATGCGCCGAGAATGAGATGGCCGCGCGTGTCGGTGAAGAGAATCATGATGTAGTCGGGCGATGTGAGGTAAACCAGCGTGGCGACAATGAACGGCAACGCACCAATGATGGCCGCGGAAGCCTTGGCCTCCATCGACATCGCATTGATCTTGCCCTTCATTTTCTTACGGTCACGCAAGACACGGGAGAGATTACCCAAGGCTTCGGACAGATTGCCGCCAGCCTGGGCCTGGATGGTGATCACGATGGCGAAAAAGTTCGCTTCCGACAGTGGTATCCGGCTGTAGAGCCGAGTGCAGGCCTCCGGAATGTTCATCCCCATCTGCTGGGCTTCGACAATACGCTTGAACTCGGTGCGCACAGGCTCCTGACCTTCAGCCGATATCATACGGATCGCATCGTTCAGCGGCAGGCCCGATTTGATGGACCGCACCATGATGTCAAGCGAGTTGGGAAATTCGTTCAGGAACGCTTTCATCCGCCGATTGCGCAAGAAGCCGATAACCCAACGCGGCAGGCCTGCGCCGAAAATGATCATCACGCCCAACCCGACAAGTGGATTCCCCTGCAAAACAAATGCTGCAAATCCCGCGACAAACCCGACAATAGCTGAGATGACGTAGAATTTCTGGACTGAAATGGTCAGACCAGCCTGAGCGATCCGGTCTTTCAGCGCCGGCGATTTGCGACGGTCATTTTCCTTGTTCTTCTCTTCCAGAGTCTTGAGTGAATCCTGGACGGATTTCCGCCGCTTGTTGGCTTCATTGAGCCTGTCACGCGCTGCCGTTGCCTTGGAGCGATCGGTTTCAGCCGCCTTGACCCGCTTGACCCGGCTGTCCGCCTTGCGTTCGCCCTCGATACGGGAATAGAGGACGCCATAGCCCAGCGCCCCCGCAGAAAGCGCGGCCAGGCCGATGATGGCGACTACCACTATATCCAGACCAAACACGCGCGCGTCTCCTTAATCGGTCATTTTTTCCATGGCATCAAGCGAAGCGGCCAGGCGCTTGTCTTCGCCATAGTAACGGGCGCGATCCCAGAAATTCGGCCGGCCGATACCGGTCGAACGATGCTCGCCTATGATCTTGCCGTTGGCGTCTTCGCCGATCATCTCGTACTTCATCAAATCCTGGGTGATGATCACGTCGCCTTCCATCCCGATGACTTCGGTGATGTGGGTGATTCGGCGGGAGCCGTCGCGCAGGCGCGTCGCCTGAATGACAATGTCGACGGACCCGGAAATGATTTCGCGTACTGTTTTGGCAGGTAGCGTGAAGCCTCCCATGGCAATCATCGATTCCATGCGGCTGAGGCATTCGCGCGGACTGTTGGCGTGGATTGTTCCCATGGAACCATCGTGGCCGGTGTTCATCGCCTGCAGAAGGTCGAATACTTCCGGGCCACGAACCTCACCAACGATGATACGTTCGGGGCGCATGCGGAGACAGTTCTTGACCAGATCGCGCATGGTGATCTCGCCCTCGCCCTCGATATTGGGCGGGCGGGTTTCGAGCCGCACCACATGCGGCTGCTGCAGCTGAAGCTCGGCTGAATCTTCGCAGGTGATGATCCGCTCGTCAGCATCGATATAGGCGGTCAGGCAGTTGAGCAGCGTGGTCTTACCGGAGCCGGTACCGCCGGATATGACCACATTACAGCGCACCCGGCCGATGATCTGCAGAACCGCGGCGCCTTCCGGCGTGATCGCACCGAACTTGACCAACTGGTCCAGCGTCAGCTTATCTTTCTTGAATTTACGAATGGTCAGCGCGGTGCCGTCAATTGCCAGAGGCGGCGCGATGACGTTGACACGCGAACCGTCGGGGAGACGGGCGTCGCAGATCGGGCTGGATTCATCCACCCGGCGGCCGACCTGGCTGACGATGCGTTGGCAAATCGACAGTAGCTGGCTGTTGTCGCGGAACCGGACATCTGTTTCCAAGACCTTTCCGGCGACTTCGATATAGGTCATGCCAGCGCCATTGACCATGATGTCTGCGATGTCGTCACGCGCCAGCAGCGGTTCAAGCGGGCCATAGCCGAGCACGTCGTTGCAGATGTCATCGAGCAGTTCTTCCTGCTCGGCAATCGACAAGGCAAGGTTCTTGATCGTGATGATATCATTGACGATATCCCGAATTTCCTCGCGAGCGCTTTCGCCGTCAAGCTTGGCAAGCTGCGAGAGGTCGATGGTGTCGATGAGCGCCGAGAACACCTGGCTTTTGGTATCGTAATAGGCCTCGTTGCGGGCAGACTTGCGCTTGACCGGCGGTTCTTCGCGACGCGGTGCCGGTTGTTGCGCAGGCTGCGGCGCGGGAGCAGTCGCTGCCGGGGCTTGGGCTGCGGGGGCTGGAGCTGCGGGAGCTGGAACCTGTACCGAGACGCTGGCCTCGGACGCCGGAGCTGCCGGTGCTTCAGCACGGACCACAGGCTTGGGCGCCGGAGCTTGCGGCAGCTTGCCCGATCCATCATTGCTGCGTTTGCCGAACATGTTTCGTTCCACTCCAGACTTACAAATTACTTACGGCCCAAAAGGCCCATCAAAGACGACAGACCCGCCCTCTTGCGTTTCTTCACTTCCGCTCTGCCGGTCACCACATGGGCGATCTGGGACAACGCTTCTGCAGTTGGCGATCTGGCCGAGGATTCAGCAATCATCAAACCGGAATTTGCCGCTTCACCAAACAGCGGAGCATCGAAGGGAATGATCGCGAGAGGATCAATTTCCAACGGGTCGCAGAACGCCTCGGGAGCGATTTCAGGCCGCTTGGCCATTCCCACCTGATTGAGAACCAGAAGCGGCGCATGATCATTCGGGCGCAGCTTGCGCAAGGTGTCGAACAGGTTCTTGGTGTTGCGCAGATTGGCCAGATCCGGGGTTGCCGTGATGACAATCTCGTCGGCAGCGCAAAGCACCTTGCGGGTCCAGTCATTCCACATATGCGGTACATCAAGCACCGAAACGGGTGCGTTGCGCTGAATGATGTCGAGGATTGGCAGGAATGCGTCACCCGAAAAATCGTAGGTCCGATCCAGCATGGACGGTGCCGCAAGCATGGAAAGATGCTCGGAGCACTTTGACAGCAACCGGTCGAGAAACACTTCATCGAGGCGGTCGGGCGAGTACACCGCCTCGGCAATGCCCTGCGTCGGATCGGTATCAAAATTGAGATTTGCGGTCCCGAAAGCCAGATCGAGGTCGGCCAGAATGACCTCACTGGAAAACAGGCTGGAAATACTCCAGGCGCAGTTATGGGCGAGAGTGGAGGAGCCGACGCCGCCTTTTGCGCCGATAAACGCGATGGAGCGACCCAGCGGAGCGGCGTCCGGATCGACGAAGATTGTCGAGATGACACCGATCACATCGGCCATGGAAACAGGCGCCACAATGTACTCGGAGACGCCATTGCGCACCAGTTCACGGTACAAGGCGACATCATTGACATGACCGACGATGACCACTCGCGTGTCGGGATCACACACAGTTGCCAGTTCACCAAGCTCGTCCAGTAGGGCCTGACCTTCGACGCGGGTCTCCAGGATCAGAAGGTTGGGTGTCGGCGAGCCCGCGAACATGTTCGCCGCAGCCGATACTCCGCCCGAATTGATACGCAGATTGACCTTGGCCATGCGGCGGTCCTGCGAGCACCGTTCCATGGTCTTGGCCATGCTTTCGGTTTCAACGAAAGCATGGACTGAAATACGTGGCAGAGGGCGAATCCGCTCGAAATCACCGCGTTCCGTGGCGGTGTCGCCGTCTTCGGACTGGGTCTGCTGCTCAAGCGCATAATCAAGATTGGTCATGAACGTTGTCCTGCTTCATAGGGCGCATTGCGGTTTGGCCTGGTCAATTGCCCAGCCCCGCGCCTTTGGTCCTGTATGTCTCGATCACAGTGGAGCGCCGCTCGGCATCGATCGGGGTCATGCCGCGGGGTGCAATCAGATCACCCGGATTGGCGATCTGGGCGGCCAAATTGTTCTGGCTGGCACAGCCGAAATTGGCATAGTGCTTGTTCTCAGTGGTGTCGGCGAGCATGTCCTCGGGCCAGCGTCCGCATTCTCCGGTGGAGGCGGTGATAGCCATGAAGGCAATGCGAATCGGTGCAGCATCGTCAGGGGACGAGACCGGATAGGGGGATGAAAGAATGCGGTCACCTGGAACGCCTTCCTTGCGCAGGACGTCGGCAACTTGTGTCGAGAGAAGCGAAGCAGCACCGGCATTGGCGGAGCCTGTCGGCACCATGATACGGATGGCGCCGGATGCGCTGGATCTGTAGTTCTGGGCCGCACCGCGGACGGTCTCGCGCATGGATATCGTCAGTTTGCGGTCACCGGATGCAACCGGCAGATCCACCGTGCGCTCCTGTTCCGCGACAATGATCGGGTGGTTGGTACGGTAATCATCTGGAATCGCGCCGACGGTGACGCTCTTGCCGGGCCACCCGGCGCAGCCGGAGAGCAGCGAGACAGCAACCAGCATCGGTGCCGCGATGGTCCGGAGCGGCCGATGATCAGGCGTAACGGGAACAGAGATCTTGCTCGACATGGTGAGGTTCCTGATCATTTGTAGATAAAGCCAACAACGCCGTGGTAGCGACCCGGTGGCAGCTCGGTTTCCATCCGGCCGTAGACGCGGTTGACGCGGCCGAGAAAGAAGCCGGCGCCATCGCTGGCTGCATTGAAGTTGTCATCGGGGCGGGCGATCTGGTTGCGCGCTACCGGCTTGACGATGTAGGGCGTGGCGATAATGACCAGCTCTGTCTCGTTGCGCACAAAATCCCTGCTCCGGAAAAGCGTGCCGAAAACCGGAACCTTGGCAAGCCCGGGATAGCCCGACATGGCTTGGCGAATGTCATCCTTGACCAGTCCTGCCAGCACGATCGATCCGCCCGACGGCAGTTCCACGGCAGTTTCAGCCTCACGCCGCTTGATCGAAAGCCGGGTCATGCCGGGATTGCCCCCAATGCCCTGAATCGAGGTTGAGCCTTCGAATGTCGGTTCGGACACTTCGGTCCGGACCTTGAGTGATATGCGCCCGGGCGACAAAACCACCGGGGTGAAGTTGAGCCGGATTCCGTACTCCACTTCCCTATCTGTATATGTGGCCTTTCCGTCGTCATCGTAGCCGACCTGATCGCGGAGCTGGAACTCGCCACCGACAAAGAACTTGGCGCTCTCGCCTGAAATCGCGGTCAGGCTTGGTTCAGCCAGAGTGCGCATGACACCGGCCTGTTCCATTGCATTGACATAGCTGGCAATCGAGCGGCCACCGATGGAGCCACTGGCGATCTGGGCAAAGTTGAGGCCGGTCGACAGAGACCCCAGGTTCGACGGGTTTGAATTGACGAAGGTTCCCGAACCACCGGTGATAGAGGAATTGAAACCGAGCTGCTTGAGCACCTGACGGCTGACTTCGGCAATGGTGACCTTCAGTGTCACCTGATCCTCTCCGTCGATCTTGAGCAGATTGACGATCTTTGACTGCTGGCGGGCTTCCGCATAAATGGCCACGGCACCATCGCCGCCGCTGCCGCTGCTTTCGGTGATGTTGCGTGTCGTTGCTTCACCACCGGTGAGAAAGATCTGCGCCAGATTGGCAGCTTGCGCGGCGTCCTGCGGTGTCCGCACAGACCCGGTCAGAACGATGTTGTCGGAGATGATTTCAACATTGATATCCGAATCGGGAAGGAAGCGGGCGAGATGGGCCTGAAGACCCGAGACATCACGTTCGATTTCCAGCTCGATGGCGATGATCTCATCACCGTTCGGACCGAAAATGAAGATGTTGGTCTGACCCACGGTCTTGCCAAAAAGATAAAGCCTGCGCGAGGTGCGGGTAACGGCATCGGCCAGGCTGGGGTCGGCCACCAGAATGTCATGCGCGTCGGTGGGCAGATCGATGACCAGCGCCTTGTTCAACCCCAGTTTAACCCGCTTGCTGACGCCGGGGCCGGTGCGCTTGATCTTGATGACGCTTTCAGACGCTGCCGCGGAGGACAGAATACGGCCGCTGGAGGGATCCACACTCATTCCGGCAAACATGGTCGAGCTCACCAGTGCGATACTGGTGATGGATGACAGGAGCGATTTTGCAAAAGGACGCACGTTCATTCTCCGCATTAGTTGGTGGCGCCAACTTTGGTTATGGTGCCAGAGCGGATCAGCTGGATGGCTGCACTGCCGTCTTCGCCGCTCAGTAGATATTTCGCGCCATCGCTGTCAGGTTCCTGAACGTCGGCGACACTGCGCAAGGCGAGTGTCAACCGATCGGCCATCTGCTGCGCGACGGTGATGATTTTTGTCTGTTCCGGCGTCAATTCGAGTGTGGCCGTGGTCCCGACTGCGGTCCGGCTTCCATCGGCGTTTTCTTCAATGCGCTGGTCGATGGCCAGAATCCGGATGTTGGACAAGATGACCTCGGTCAGAAATCCCTCTTCCGCCGTCTTGCGACGGACCATGATCACATCCACCCGATCGTTTGGGAGGATGAACCCGCCGGCGCTGGTGGCCACCGAAATTTCCGTTGCGATGGCACGCTTTCCGGCCGGAAGCAGCGAGGACATGATCCGGGACGACGAATCGACGATCTTTTCGTTGCGCAAGGGTTCTCCGGCAAACAGCGGAAGCCTGACAACAACCCCGGCGAGTTCGGCTATTGCTTCGGGACGGTTGTCACGACGGATCAGCCCTTCGATTACGCCGTCTTCCGGCCAGCCTTTCCACTCCAGCGAATCTTCACCCAAACGCGCGCCAACCGGCAGGTTGGCGGTTGTCACCAACACATCGATAGTCGGCATCTTCTCGATGATCGGATCTGAGGAGACTTCTGTCACCTGGACGGTGGGTGACGTCAGGTTCATGGCCAGATACCCGGCCAATCCTGCGGCCAGACCTGCCACTGACATGATGACGACGCGGGCGGTTTTCATACTGTTTCCTCGAACGGATATTGGGTACGCTGAGAGCAGAATGCATTGGCAATCGTGTAATTATGGTTAATGACCCGGTAGCAAACACGGTTAACGCAAAATTACCGACCTGAGGGCAAAGGCCGCGCCCACGTGAGCATGACCGTCGGCGCATATCTCCGGCTCCCGCAATCCACGACGCCACACGCCGCCTGTTCGGCGGAACAGGCGGCGTGTGCAACTATTGCGGTCTCATGATCGGCGCTTGAGTGTTTTGGCAAACCAGCTGGGGAAAGCTGCCTTGGTTCAGTAAAGGCGCTCCAGTGCCTGAGCAAAGATCTGCGAATCCGGGAAAGTCATGAAGCCGGATGCCGCGATGGCGACGCCATAAGGGATGCCGGCGCGATCCTTGAAAAAGTGCATCGGGATCGGGATCGGCGAAACCAGCAGAAAATTCTGGTTGGCGCGGATCACCAGGACAATCAGGGCGAGCCCGCCGCCGAAAAGGCCGGTGAGCGCCAGAAACGACACGAGATCGCCGTTGAACCCGTACCAAAGAGCGGCTGCGCTGAGGATTTTCGCATCACCTCCACCCATCACATTGACGGCAAACAGGGCGAAACACGCCGTGAAGACGCAGCCAGCGGCGGCAACAGACCAGCCGAATGTCACAAGATCCATGCCGCTGAATGGGGCAACCGCAAAAAACGACGCCGCCAGGACGACCGGAATGCGGTTGGGGATCTTCATCGTGAGAATGTCGGAGAACGCCGCCATGGCCAGGCAAAGCGGAAGTATGACATATATTGCGGCCTCAACCATCGACTTGCTCCCAGGTTTGGAAAAAGTTTATCGGGAAGACCTTAAAAAAGTGCAATGAACATAAGTAAGCCGCCCCTAAGGGCGGCCTATTTGGATCGATGCTATAACAGCTATAGCCAATCAGGGCTTCGCTTCGTTCATCTTGTCGGACAGAAGCTGGAACTGGTTGTTCAGCGTGTCGCCGAGCGTGGTGGCGCCGGTGATCAGTGCAACCGAGATAAGGGCCGCGATCAGGCCGTATTCAATTGCGGTGGCGCCAGATTCGTCTTTAACAAAACGGTTCAAGAGATTTTTCATAGGTCTGTTCCTTCATCCACTAGTGTTTTTCAGCACTCCGCCAACTGCTTCGGCTGGTCGGATGAAGCGATCTTAGGAGAGGGTGTTTTCAAACCGCTTAATGAATACGGTTAGCAAAACCTTTCGCCGCCAAAGCCGAACGCATGGTAAACAAAGTGCGAAAAATCGAGGCGCTTTTTTAACCCGCAAACAATCATTGAGTCCGCCTGAAGTGCTGTGGTTCAAATGGTGGCCGAGGCAGCAGCTGCCGCCCCTGATGTTTGACGCGCGCCCTATTATAAGGTGTGGCTTCCACCGGCCGGAGTTGACGCGCACGGCGGGCCTTGGCGTGCCGTCAAAGCCGATCCTGCAGAAAGAAATTGGCTGAACCGCCTGACTTTAAGGCTTCGTTCACCAATCCGGGCGATTTTAGGGACGATATCCGCAATTCCGAGGACACGGCATGACCCAACCAAACCCTGCGCACCGCCGGCTAGCAATGTTTGCATGCGGCGCGGCATTGGCAGCGATGGCTTCATTCCCGGCCCAGGCCGCGGAGGATGTGATACGCGTCTTCATGGATCATGCCCGCATTCTCAAACTTGATCGCGCTGTCAGCAAAGTCATCATCGGCAATGCCAATGTGGCAGATGTGGCCGTGTCCGATCCGCAGACGATCGTTCTGACCGGCAAATCCTATGGCACCACAAACCTGGTTATCCTCGATCAGGCGGGCGATGCGATTGTCGATGAACGCATTCTGGTGTCGGTGGATGAAGCCAACACACTCCGGGTTTTCAAACAGACAGCCCGGTCTGTCTATTCATGTTCGCCGGCCTGCGAAGAACATGTCCCGAGTGTTGCGACCAGCCCCTGACAAAAGGCCCCTGATCCTGGCGGCTGATCCAAGTCTTTATCCCGGCCATTGTTCCGGGCTCTGCAAATGTCGCGCTTAGACATTTGTTTACCAATTGCACAGCTTCCGGGCATCTGCGTTACCAAAATTCAACCAGTTTGACCTAGCGTCGATCCCAGGAAACGAAAGTCCGGGAGTCCGACGATGGTTGTCGACGATCTAAGCAGCACGACAAGCAAGCCACCGCGGCGGTTACCGCGGGTGCTGGCGCGTTTCCAAAGGTCACGCGATGGTACTGCAGCCATCGAATTTGCGCTGCTGGCATTTCCGTTCTTCCTGCTGATCTTTGCGACAATCGAAGCCTTCATCGCCTTTGCCGGCGAGCAGCTGCTGGAAAATGCAGTGGATACGATGGCGCGACAGGTTCGCACCGGACAGGTCAAGAATCTGACCGAGGACGAATTCCGCACCAAATTCTGCGCTGAAATCAGTCTGATGATAGCCTGTGCTGCCAAGGAAGACCCGGCAAATCAGAAGCTTTATCTTGATGTCCGGGAGTTCGCCACTTTTGCGGCGATCCCCAATTACATTCCAAAGCAGAGCAACGATCGGTTTTCCGATCTGGATTCGTCCGATTTCGATTACAGCCCCGGTGGACCGAAAAGCATCAATATCGTCCGCGCCTATTATCGCTGGGAAGTCATGACGGACCTTGTCAGGCCATTCATCACCAACATTCGCAAGGATGGTGAAATACCGCGCGACTACCTCATGGTGGCCACGGCCGCTTTTCGCAACGAGAATTTCCCGTGAGTAGAATCAAGGATATCTCGAAAGGCGAAACCCACAAGGAACCACGGCTATGACCGGCTTTCTGGCAAAACTGAACCGAACTGCACGAAAGCTTCGCGGCGACAGATCAGGTGTCGGTGCCGTGGAATTCGCGTTGATCGCGCCGGTTCTAATCATCTTGTACATGGGCTCTCTGGAAATTTCGGTCGCCATGTCGGTCAACAAGAAGCTGGCTCGCGCAGCAAGCACCGTGGCTGACCTGGTGACGCAAGACAGTTCGGTCGACAAGGCCTTTCTCGCCTCCATGGTCAATGTGGCGCAAAGCGTAATGACACCGTTCCCAGCCGACGGCGTGAAGATGAAGATTACCGGTATAGCCATCAACGGCTCAGGCGTCGGCAAGGCGACCTGGTCGTGGAAAGAAGACAATACGAAACCCTATGCCAGCGGCTCGACACAAGCCCTTCCCAAAGATCTGGCTATCCCGAACACGTTTCTGGTTCGCACCGAAATCGAGTTCGACCACAAGCTCCTGCTTATCGTGCCGGACCTTCCCAACATCGATGTCCGCACCTTGCACATGAAGAAGACCTACCACCTGCGCCAGCGCATCGGTAACGACGTGACCTGCGGCAACTGCTGAATTTGGTGCCTCAGGGCAGCCTGACAGCTGATTGCCGGTCGGGCATGGCCTCAACCAGACCACGAATATTTTGGAATTCATCCTGGTCCGGGATGACATAGCCGCCGCCATAGGTCGGCTCGAAGATATCAAGCAGGCCCGGCGTTGATGTCGCCATTCCATCAAGATACGCGCCGAGCGCTTCGACCAGATCATCGGGCAGAGACCTGTTTGTAGCGTGCGGGCCGTAAGGAACGCGCTGGGACGACCAGATGATCCTGAGCGGTTCAGCGCTCTCGAGCGCGGTCCGGTTCCAGCCTCCGAACAACCGTTCCAGTCCAGAACCGACGTCTCCGGGAATATCGGGCAACCAGCCAAAAAACCCATCGATCGCCCCTGCCTGATAAAGCTCGATGACAGAGCCGACACTGCCTCCGCGAACCAGCGTCGGCATTTCCAGACTGCCTGCTGTTATGGCCTGGTGGGGGATCTGCCAGCCGGATACCGATGTTTCGTCGGAGTAGCCGACTTTCAGCTCGGCGACAGGGACGGTGACACTGGCGCGCGCCACAAGCACCGACCTGAAACCGGTGGAGCCGTCGGCGGCAACAGGGATACGAAATGCCCTGACACAGCCGCAGGCCGCCTGTGTTGCAGCAAATGACCTTGCGGAATGGATGGCATAGCCAACACGTCCGCTGGCGTGAGCATCGATCAACGCCGCATAGCTGCCGAGCTTGATGATTTCGACGGGAATGCCCAGGGCTTTTGAAAACGCAAGCTGGATCGCATCCAGCTTGACGGGATCTGTTGACGCAACGTGGGTTTCCACCATACCGATGCGCAATACTGCAATGGAATCCCGGTAGTCGGCTTTTGCCGTTCCGGCCCAGACCATGGCGCAGCAGAGTGCCGCCCAGCCTGGTCCCCGAAGGCAACCCGCAAATTTGACAATGCGATCCATCATACCCATCACCGGTCTATATCACGATCATCGTGGAATGCACGGTTATGGTGAAAAGAAGGTTACCGGCCACAGACAATCCGACGACTTCCGATCACGTTTAAAACCGGCTAACTTGACGATCACTACAGTGCCGGCGCGCGTTCAGCGGGATGGGCAAGGTCGCTGTGACACTTTGAAATGATGCATGTCCGTTATCGTTCATACGAATACGGTTGAACGCGACATCCATCGGGAGACCTTTTCATGGCGCGTGCATTTCTGTTTGTTCTTGATTCCTTCGGTATCGGCGGAGCCCCCGATGCAGAAACCTATGGCGACCTGGGCGCCGACACGCTCGGCCACATAGCGGAGCAATGCGCGGCCGGACTGGCTGACCGGCCGGGGTTGCGCGCGGGGCCGCTGTCATTGCCGCACATGCAATCTCTGGGGCTGGCCGAAGCCGCAGTCAACGCAACTGGCAACCTGCCTGCAGGCTGGTCTCTCACATCCAGGCCACGCGGAATTCACGGTGCAGCCAGTGAAGTGTCCCGTGGCAAGGATACGCCATCGGGACATTGGGAGATTGCCGGTCAGCCGGTGATGTACGACTGGGGCTATTTTCCCGATGACGGGCCGGCGTTCAGCGACGAGCTGATTGCCGAAATTGTCGCGGAGGCCGAACTGCCCGGTATCCTGGGGAACTGCCACGCTTCGGGAACGGAGATCATTGCCCGGCTTGGTGCGGAACACATGAAAACCGGCAAACCGATCTGCTACACCTCGTCGGATTCGGTTTTCCAGATTGCCGCCCATGAGGAAAGCTTCGGCCTGGAAAGACTGATTGCCCTGTGCCAAATCGTGCGCAAGCTGATCGATCCCCTGAACATCGGGCGGGTCATCGCGCGGCCTTTCGTCGGATCGGCCGCGACCGGGTTTGACCGCACGGGAAACCGGCGTGACTTTTCGGTTCCGCCGCCGGGGCCGACATTGCTCGATCAGGTCAGCGAAAGCGGACACAGGGTGTTTGCCGTCGGCAAGATCGGTGACATCTACGCCCATCAAGGGGTTACCGACATCCGCAAGGCGAGCGGCAATCCGGCGCTGTTCGAGGCCACGCTGAAGGCCACCAGGGAAGCCAAGGACGGCGACCTGGTGTTCACCAATTTTGTCGATTTCGACATGCTGTACGGTCATCGCCGGGATGTGGCGGGTTATGCTGCGGCACTGGAAGCGCTGGATGCCATGCTGCCGCGTTTCGCCAAGCTGTTGAAGCCGGGCGATCTGGTGCTGATGACTGCGGACCATGGCTGCGATCCAACCTGGCGCGGCACTGATCACACCCGAGAACGGGTTCCGATCCTGGGCTTCGGCCCCGGGATCGCGGCGCGCAACGTCGGTGTTCGCACGACCTACGCCGATATCGGCGCGACCCTGGCGCAGCACCTGGGGCTGCCGGGAACTGGCAACGGGAGGAGCTTCCTGTGACAGCACCATGTGATACAGCGGCGATCAGGAAGGCCGAGCTGCACTGCCACATTGAAGGAGCAGCCTCTCCGGCGCTGGTGAAGGCGCAGGCCCGCAAATACAATGCCGATGTATCCGGTTTCATCTCCGGCGACACATATGTCTGGTCGGATTTTACCGAGTTTCTGACAGCCTATGATGGCGCCGCATCGTTGTTTCGCACCGAGGAAGACTATGCGCTGCTGGCGCGGACCTATCTTGAAGGGATTGCCGCGGAGAACGCTATTTACGCTGAAATCTTCGTGTCACCGGACCATGCGGTGGCGGCCGGCTTGTCTCATTCAGCCTATTTTGACGGGCTCGCCGAGGGCATCGCCCAGGCCAAGGCTTCATCGGGAATCGAATGCCGGATGATCATCGTTGGCGTCAGGCACCTTGGTGCTCAGAAGGTGGAAGCCGCAGCACAGCTGGCAGCCACTCGGTCTCACCCTCTGATTACCGGGTTTGGCATGGCAGGCGAAGAACGGTTCGGCCAGGTTGCGGATTTCGCCCGGGCTTTCGACATTGCGCGCAACGCCGGGCTGGGCATTACCATCCACGCCGGGGAACTGGCCGGGCCGGACAGCGTGCGTGACGCGCTTGATCACGTGCGTCCGTCACGCATCGGCCACGGCGTGCGGGCCATTGAGGATGCAGCCTTGGTCCAGCGAATTGCCGATGAGGGCGTAGTGCTGGAAGTGTGCCCCGGATCCAACCTGGCATTGAATGTTTTTCCGGACATTTCCAGCCATCCGTTTGACCGGCTGCGGCGCGCCGGCGTGAAGGTTACACTGAGCTCAGATGATCCGCCCCATTTTGCAAGTTCAGTGGGCCGGGAATATCAGTTGGCGGCAGATGCCTGGGGCTATGATGCGCCGGAACTGACCGATATCACCCGTACCGCGATTGAAGCTGCATTCCTTGATGAGCAAACCCGTGCAAATCTCTTGGGACAGCTTGACTGAAATCCATTCCCGCAGTTGCCGGACCTGAGGAATGCGTGTCTAAATCAGGGTCGGCTCATGCCGCGCTCCCGGAGGTCTTCCACGCTGGAGCCGGCGGAAAAAATTTACGGAACGGGCATAGTGCGCATCGGATAACGGCGATCAGCGCGGCACCCGCTCACAGCTTCAAGGCAGAACAACATGGACGGCGTTACAGTCATCAACCACCCTCTGGTGCAGCACAAGCTGACCATCATGCGGAAGAAGGCAACCTCGACAGCGGGCTTCAGACGGCTGCTGAGAGAGATTTCCACCCTGTTGTGCTACGAGGTCACGCGCGATCTCGAGTTGACAATGGAGACGATCGAAACGCCGCTGGTCGAAATCGAAGCGCCGGTTCTTGAAGGCAAGAAACTGGTGTTTGCCTCGATCCTGCGCGCCGGCAACGGCTTGCTGGAAGGCATGCTGGATCTGGTGCCTTCAGCGCGTGTCGCCCATATCGGCGTGTACCGCGATCACGAAACGCTGGAAGCGATCGAATATTATTTCAAGGCGCCCGAGGATGTCAGCAACCGGCTGATCATCGTGGTTGACCCGATGCTTGCCACCGGCAATTCCTCCATTGCCTCGATCGACAAGCTGAAAGAACGCGGCGCCCGCAATATTCGGTTTCTCTGCCTGCTGGCAGCGCCCGAAGGCATCCGCAATTTCCAGGCCGCTCATCCGGATGTGCCAATATACACCGCCTCGATCGACAGCCATCTCAATGAGCAAGGCTATATTGTTCCCGGTCTGGGCGATGCCGGCGACCGCATGTACGGCACCAAGTAAACCGGTCAGTCCATGGGTCAATGCCGACCCAAAAACCTACAGCGGCCTTTGAAATGATGCATGTACGTTATCGTCCAGATGAACACATTTGAACGCGACATGCATTGGTCAACTGATCTGGAGAATGGTCAGATCAGTTGAACAGCGCCAGAAGTGCCTGGGGGTTGGAATTGGCTATGGAAAGTGACTGAATGCCCAACTGCTGTTGCGTCTGCAGCGCCTTCAGCCTGGTGGACTCCTCGTTCATGTCTGCGTCCACGAGGCGGCCGACGCCGATATCGATCGAGTGAGACAGATCCCGTACAAATTCTGACTGCATGTCGATCCGCCACTTGACCGTACCGTAGGTCGAAGCCTTTTCGATGGCGTATTGCAGCATGGCATCAATGACCACAATCATTTCGTCCAGTTCCGCATCGGTCGTTGACGAGGTTAGTTCGATCTCGGTCACGGTCGGATAACCAGCGACGGTGGGGCTCGGGCTCTTGAATAGAACCCATCCGGTCGTAAAGCCGGCATCCCAAGCGAAATTCGGGCTCGTGGCGATCCCCAAATCGCCGATATGGCCGCTCATGAAGTCAAACATCGCCCAGGTGTCGGACGGCTCGGCAACCTGGGTCTCGTCGCGGAAATCGAGCTTGATGGTCTGCACCGAAATCAGGCCGTCGCTGCCACGGGTAAACCCGCCGACGAGCTCCTTGTCGGCGGTATTGTTGGCCGCGTCATATGGAGTGGAGAGGTAGAGCCAATTCTCGCCGCTGAAAGTGGCTGACTGGGCGATGCTGACAAGCTGGTTCTTGAACTCGTTGAATTCCTTCTGCACCTTGCCCCTGTCGACCCCGGGCTCGCGCGCGGTCACGAAGCGGGCCTTGATCTCGTCAAGGATATCCACGGAGGCGTCCATGCCATTGTATGCCACGTCGACCTTGGCGGCGCTAAGCGCGAGGGCATCCTCAACGGCGGACAGCGCCTTGTTATCGGAACGCATGGTGGTGGCAATCGACCAGTAGGCCGCGTTATCCGCCGCCGTTTCGACGCGGAACCCGGTGGCGACCCGGCTCTGCACGGTCTGCATGCTGTTGTTGATACCGCGAAGCGTTTGCAAAGCAGCGGTTGCACCGGCATTGCTGTGAATACTCGTCATACAAAACTCGGATACTTTGGAAAAACAGACCGCAAGCGCCGCGAACGCAACTCTTCTACGTCCCAGTTGTCATGTCTGGTTTGGCCGGCCTCTCAAAACTAGGCTGGAAAGATTATCGCATCGTTAAGCACGTCTCGTAAATCCAAAAATCGGATCCTCGTACTGACAACGTACAACTGTTCACCAACAGGGACCGTGCTTCCGAGTACAACACTCGCATCCGTTAGGCTCTTCTTAACCAATCGGGCGGGTTTTGGATTTAAGTCACAGCTCCTTCATCGCGCATTAGTCTCGAAGCTGTTGAATGGACCGGAACGACCAAAGGTACCGGCATGATCAAAAATGTTTTCCTCGTTTCCTGCGCTGTGCTCGTTATTTCGGGCCTGCCCTACTATGCCCAGGATATTTCCGGGTTGATCTCGCGGGACACTGCACTGGAAGCTGTGCCCCAAGCTCCTTTCCCCGTCCCCGCCAAGGTGCAGAAGTCCACTTCGCAAGCGACCGCGCATTACACGACCGGAGTGCGTGCGGCGGTTATTCCCATGTCCAGGGAAGGCCATTTTTCGGCGGACTTCCGCATCAACGGGCGCAGCGTAAAAGGACTTATCGACACCGGGGCCACCTTTGTGGCGATCAACACGTCAACGGCACGCAATCTCGGCCTCAATCTGACGAACTCAGATTTCAAGCATCAGGTGCAAACGGCCAACGGCAAGACCGGGGCCGCGCTGGTCAATCTTACGCGGATGGAAATCGGCGCCATTCTGGTCGAAAACGTCGACGCTTTCGTGCTCGAGGACAAGGCGCTTTCCTCGACCCTGATCGGCATGAGTTTCATGTCGAAGCTGCAATCCTATCGGGTCAAAAACAGCAGAATGGAACTGGTCAACTAATGCAAGTCGCGTTCAAATGGACTCATCTGAACGAAGCTATCTTTGCGCATCCAATTGAATACGCGGCACTGTAGATCCCTTCCGCTCTATCCGTGACGACCCAGGACGACAGATGACACTTGCGGCGCCGCATCGCCAATCCGTACCGCCGCGCGCAACTGCTTTTCAGTAGCGCTCAGCTGATTGTCCGACCTGGCGTGGATCAACGCCAGCGGCGTGTCTTTCTCGAGCCGCGTGCCGATGGGCAGCAATTGTGTCAGCCCGACAGCGTGATCAACAGGGTCGCCCGGCCGGGTGCGTCCTCCGCCAAGCTCGACGACGCTCAATCCGATCGCACGGGTATCGTAGCCGGTTACATAACCTTGCCGTCCCGCGAGACAGGCCGATACGATCGGTGCGGTTTCCAGATGACGGTCAGGATCGGCGAGAAAGTCCAGCGGACCTCCAAGCTCAGCCACCATCTTGTTGAACCGCTCGGCAGCACTCCCATCTACCAGCGCGGCGAGTGCGCGGATTCTTGCCTCTCCCACGTTGGGTGTCAGACCACCTGAGACCAGCATCTCGGCGGCAAGCGCCAGCGTGACGTCCAGCAACCGGCTGTCGCGTGCCTTACCAGTCAGAAAATCCACCGCATTCCTGACTTCCACGGCGTTGCCGGCTGCGCTCGCCAGCGGCTGGTTCATGTCGGTGACAAGCGCCGTGGTCGGCATGCCTGCGCCAACCGCCACTTCGACCAGGGACCGCGCCAGTTCATTGGCCCGGTCGAGATTGTCCATGAACGCGCCGTTGCCGCATTTAACGTCGAGCACCAGTGCGCCGAGCCCGGCGGCCAGCTTTTTGGAAAGGATCGAGGCAGTGATCAGCGGCACTGATTCGACCGTCGCGGTCACATCCCGAATCCCGTAGAAGCGTTTGTCGGCAGGGGCCAGATTGCCGGTCTGGCCGATGATGGCACATCCGGTAGAGGCAACGACCTTGCGAAACAGGGCACTGTCCGGCATTGCCGTGTAGCCGGGGATCGCTTCCATCTTGTCGAGCGTTCCGCCGGTGTGGCCGAGGCCACGGCCGGAAATCATCGGCACCGCCAGTCCACACGCGGCTGCAATCGGCGCCAGCATCAAAGAGACGTTGTCACCGACACCGCCGGTCGAGTGCTTGTCGACTACCGGGCAGTCGATCTCCGGCCAGGACATAACCTCGCCTGAATCGCGCATCGACACAGTGAGAGCCACGGCCTCGCTTCGGCTCATGCCCTGAAAGAAGACCGCCATGGCAAAAGCCGCGACCTGGCCTTCACTGACGCTTTCATCGCCCAGGCCACGAATGAAGGCTGCAATGTCGGCGGGATCAAGTTCACCGCCATCGCGCTTGGTGCGGATGATCTCCTGCGGAAGGAAGCTCAATAGGCTTCTCCCTGCCTTGTGGAAGGCGAGCGGTCTTCAAGTGTGGCGAGGATATCTCCAAGCAGCCCCGAAGCGCCAAAGCGGAAGGTCCCTGGCGAAACCCAGCCAGCGCCGAGGACTTCCTCGCACAGGGCGAAATAGGCTCGCGCATCATCCACCGTGCGAATGCCGCCCGCCGGTTTGAACCCGACGGCCTTGCCTGATCGCTGGATGACCTCAAGCATGATACGTGCGGCTTCCAGCGTGGCGTTGACAGTGACCTTGCCGGTCGATGTCTTTATGAAATCAGCCTGTTCTTCCAGAGCGATGTCAGACGCGCGGGCAATCAGCGCCGGGTCTTTCAACTCGCCTGTTTCCAGAATGGTCTTGAGTGTCACCGGCGCGGGAGCTGCAGCACGCACGGCGCGGATCATGTCGCGCACGGTCTCTTCGTCACCGGCAATCAGCGCCTTCCAGGGGATGACCAAATCGATTTCGTCGGCTCCGTCGCCCACAGCGCGGGTGGTTTCTCCGACAACCTCCTCAACCGGCAAATCACCGAAAGGGAAATTGACTACTGTGGCGATCCGCACCGGAGAGTTCTGCCCCAGCCTGGCATGCGCGGCTGCGACGAAGCGTGGCCAGATGCACACGGCCGCCACCGATCCGAAATCATTGACGGCCCTGTCAACCAGCGCCAGCGTGGCCTCTTGCGTCGCCGCATCGCCAAGTTCTGTCAGATCGAGGCAGGAAAGCGCTGCTGTTGCAACGGCCTTGGGAGAGTTGAGATCGATTGCTTCAGCCATGGGTTCGGTCCGGATTTTCAAACATTGCGGTAAGGATTGCCGAGAGACGTTTGCCGCCGATGGGCGCCATGTCCTTGGTTTCCTGATGGCTGAGCTCGCCGCCCGTCATGCCGGCGCCAAAATTGGTGATCACCGAGGCGGCAATGACGTTGATGCCCAGAAATCTGGCCAGAATGACTTCGGGAACTGTCGACATGCCAACAGCATCCGCGCCGAGCGTGCGCGCCATGCGAATTTCCGCAGGTGTTTCGAAACTGGGGCCGGAAAACCACATGTAGACACCGTCATGCAGCTCGGTTCCGGTGCTTTGCGCCGCAGCCTTCATGCGCTCGCCCAGCTCAGCGTCGTAGGCGCTGGTCATGCCGACAAAGCGGCCATCACTGGGTTCGCCAAACAAGGGGTTGGTGCCCGAAAAATTGATGTGGTCGGAAATCCGCATCACCGATCCGGGTGGCATGTCCTGGCGCAACGATCCGGCGGAGTTGGTGAGGATCAGATTGCTCACCCCTATGCCCTTGAGCGCCTCCAGCGGCGCTCGCATGGCGTCGGCCTTGCCGTGCTCGTAATAGTGCACGCGGCCGGACAGGATCACCACCGGCGTTTTGCCGATCAGCCCGGCAACCACCTCTCCGGCATGCCCGGACACACCACTTTCGGGAAAGCCCGGCAGATCGCCATAGGGAATGCGGATCGGGTCGGTGACAGTTTCCACCAGCGACCCGAGGCCTGATCCCAACACCAGTGCATGGCGTGGCATCAGGCCATGCAGCCGGTCTGTCAGAACATCTATCGCCATGGTCATCCAATCACCTCCGTCGCGAAAGCATGGGGCAACAGCTCATCCATGCGCAGTGTCTTTTTGACACCCTCGGAATCGCACAAATGGACAAGCGTTCCGGCATCGGCGAATTCCGCCAGTCGCTGCCGGCATCCGCCGCAGGGCGGGCAGAGCTCAAGCTTTTCGGCGACGACCGCGACTTCGCGGATGCGGGTGCCGCCGGCCATGATCATGTGGCTGATCGCCGTAGTTTCGGCACACCAGCCTTCGGGAAACGAGATCACCTCGATGTTGGCGCCTGCATGGATCTTGCCATCATCGGCGCGGATGGCCGCACCGACCGGGAACTTCGAGTAAGGCGCATGGCATTTGGCCATGGCGGCACGCGCTGCTTCAAACAGATCTTGAGCCATTTTCATCGTTCCTTGACATAGGGAACGCCGCCAGCACGCGGCGGAATGGCCTTGCCGATGAAGCCTGCAAGCAGGATCACTGTCAGCAAATAGGGCAAAGCCTGCATGAACTGCACCGGCACAACCCCGATGATCGGCAGCTCGTTGCCCTGCATGCGGATCGACATTGCATCAAGGAAGCCGAACAGCAGGCAGGCAAACATGACGTTGACCGGCTTCCACTTGGCAAAGATCAACGCCGCAAGCGCGATGAAGCCTTTGCCCGCAGTCATGCCCTTGACGAAACCGGCGGTCATGGCCATCGACAGATAAGCCCCGGCAATGCCGCAGAGGATGCCGCAACAAATGACTGCCCGGTAGCGCATCCAGGTTACCGAAATTCCGGCGGTATCGACTGCGCCGGGATTTTCTCCGACGGCGCGCAGTCTGAGCCCGAAGCGGGTGCGGTACAGCACCCACCAGGTAAACGGCACCAGTGCGAACGCCAGATAGGTAAGCAGATAATGGCCTGACAGAAGGTCAGAATAGATCGGCCCCAGAACCGGGATATCGGCGAGTTCCGCGGCGAAGGGAAGTTCAACGGTGGTGAAGCGGGCGTCACCGCTGAGTTGCGGGGTCCGTCCGCCTTGTCTGAACCAGGCCTGCCCGAGGATCACCGTGGCGCCCAGTGCGATAAAATTGATGGCAACGCCGGACACGATCTGATTGCCGCGCTGGGTAATGGAGGCAAATCCATGCACCAGCGCCAAACAGACCGAGACCAGAATTGCGGCACACAGACCGAGAAAGGCCGACCCGGTCACCGCCGCAGCGGCCCCTCCGCCAAAGGCAGCGGCTAGCATCTTGCCTTCGAGGCCGATATCGAAAACGCCGGCTCGCTCAGAGTAGAGGCCGGCCAGGGCCGCCAGGATCAACGGTACGGACACACGAACCGTCGATTGCAGAATAACGATGAGAGTTTCGAAATATTCCATGGTCTTACTCCGCCGCTGGCAGGGGTTTGTCGGAGCGGGCGCCGCCGATGGTCGCAAAGAACGCGGTAATTGCCGGGCGGAACATGTTCTCAAGGGCGCCGGCAAAGAGGATCACCAGGCCCTGAATGATGGTGATCATATCACGCGAAATCTGCGGCATCTCGAACGAGATCTCCGCACCGCCCTGATAGAGCATGCCGAAAAGGATGGCCGCAGGGACGATGCCCACCGGGTGCGAGCGACCCATCAGGGCCACGGCAATTCCGACAAAACCGGCACCGCCGACAAAATCCAGCTGCATGCGGTGCTGATCGCCCATGATCGGGTTCAGCGCCATCATGCCGGCCAGCGCGCCGGACATCATCATGGTGATGATGATGATGCGGCTCTGGCGGATACCGGCATAGGCTGCCGCCGAAGGGCTGTGCCCCATGGTGCGGATCTCGTAGCCAAGTTTGGTACGCCATATCACCACCCAGACGACAAAGGCTGCAACCAGCGCCAGCAGGAAGGACAGGTTGAACGGCGCACCGCCGATATCAAGGCCGACGGAGGCCAGCAGCCAGTCGAGCCGCGGCAATTGCCCGGCTTCGGCGAAAGCGCGGGTTTGCGGGGCCATTGAACCCGCCGGTTTGAGCACATCCACCAACACATAGACCATGAGGCTGGAGGCAATAAAATTGAACATGATGGTGGTGATCACCACGTGGCTGCCGCGCTTGGCCTGCAGCCATCCCGGTATCATCGCCCAAAACCCGCCGACCAGCGCCGAGCCGAGGATTGCCGCGGGAAAAATCACGTACCACGGGGCAAACTGATCTAGCCACAGGCAGGGAAGCGCCACGCCGAGGCCCGCGACATAGGCTTGGCCTTCGCCGCCGATGTTGAACAGCCCGCAGTGAAAGGCGACGGCAACAGCCAGTCCGGTGAAAATGAAATTGGTGGCATAGTACAAGGTATAGCCGATGCCTTCACCGTACCCGAATGCCCCTTCAATCAACAGGCTTGCGGCGCGCAACGGGCTCTCGCCAACCGCCAGCACGACAAGACCTGCGACAAGAAAAGCGACGGCCAGATTGATCAGCGGTATCAATCCGTAATCCACCCAGGCGGGCAGCTTTGCATAGGGCACACTCATTGTGCTGCCTCCTTGGAGTCTTCCACACCGGCCATCAACAACCCGAGTTCACCTTCGCTGGTATCAGGCGCACGCTCACCGACAATGCGACCGTCAAACATCACCAGAACCCGGTCGGACAGAGAACGGATCTCGTCCAGCTCGACCGAGACCAGCAAAACCGCCTTGCCTGCATCACGCATTTCAATGATGCGTTTGTGAATGAACTCGATGGCGCCGACGTCGACACCGCGGGTCGGTTGCCCGATGACGAGGACCGCCGGATCGCGTTCCATTTCACGCGCCAATACGATCTTCTGCTGATTGCCGCCGGAAAAATTCGCGGTTTTCAGCTTTGGGTTGGGCGGCCGGATGTCGTATTTTTCAATCTTGTCTGTCGCGTCCTTGCGGATCGCATCCATGTTGAGGAACATGCCGTTGAGATATTTCGGATCGTCGTGATAGCCGAGAATCGAGTTCTCGCTTTCGTCAAATTTCAGCACCAGTCCCATATGCTGGCGGTCTTCCGGGACGTGGGCGAGGCCGCGATGACGCAGCTCCGACGGGTCGGCCGTGCCGGTGACATGGATCGGCTGGCCCTGCAGCAGCACCTTGCCGGAGACCGCACGGCGAATACCCGAAATGGCCTGCAGCAATTCGGACTGGCCGTTGCCCGCGACGCCGGCAATGCCAACGATCTCTCCGGCGCGAACATTGAACGAGACATTCTTGACCATGTCGACGCCACGTCCGTCGCGCACCGACAGGTTCTCGACCGACAGCATCACGTCGCCGGGCGATGCGGGCCCCTTCTCGACATGCAGCAGCACGTGGCGACCGACCATGAGTTCGGCGAGCTCCTCCACAGAGGTTTCCGACGTTGTGCGGGTTGCCACCATTTCGCCACGGCGCATCACCGAGACTTCGTCGGTGACCGCCATGATTTCCCGCAGTTTGTGGGTGATCAGCAAAATGGTCTTGCCCTGGGATTTGAGCTGCTCGAGAATGCGAAACAGATGATCAGCCTCGGCCGGGGTCAACACACCGGTCGGCTCATCCAGAATCAGGATCTCGGCACCGCGATACAGCGCCTTGAGGATTTCGACGCGCTGCTGGAGGCCGACCGGCAGCTCTTCGATGATCGCGTCCGGATCAACATCAAGCTCGTATTCCTGTTCGAGCCGCTTGAGTTCCTGTCGGGCCTTGGTGATGCCGGCGTTGAGAACCTGACTCTCTTCGGCGCCGAGCATGATGTTTTCGAGCACGGTGAAATTCTCAACCAGCATGAAATGCTGGTGGACCATGCCGATACCCGCGGCGATGGCGGCGTTCGGATCCCTGATCACGGTTTTCTTGCCATCGACGAAAATATCGCCGGCGCCAGCCTGGTAAAAACCGTACAGGATCGACATGAGGGTCGATTTTCCAGCGCCGTTTTCGCCGATGATTCCGTGAATGGTGCCCTTGCGAACACTCATGTTGATGTTCTTGTTGGCGTGAACGAGGCCGAACTTCTTGTCGATCCCCTTCAGCTCAATGGCAATGTCGTTCATGTCCCCTCGTCTTTTTGTTTCGCCACCGCCATCTTGTCGCCGGCGCGGCTTTAGGTCCTAAACGTCACATCGCAATTTCGAAACGCTGAGCTCGTCTGTCCCTGTGAGGTCGTATGAGGCTATTCGAAAATTGATACAAATTTTCGGGCCAATGCTTTAGTCTCGACAGTTCTGATTGCAAAGTCCAGAATCAAATGAGAGCCCACATTTGTGGCTGCGGGGTTTTCGCCACGCTCGCGCGGGTGACGCGGTTTTGCTCTGCACTCTTGCTCCAGCGCATATGACATGATGAAAGCTGGCTTATGACAAGATCAACACCACCGCCCCGCACTGACTTCAACCTCTTTCGCAGCCTGCAGACCCGCTGGGCCGACAATGATATGTATGGCCACATGAACAATGTGGTTCACTATCAGTTGTTTGATACCGCAATCAATCAATGGCTGATAGAAGAAGGACTGCTGGATCCACTCAAGGGCGCCATTGTCGGACTGGTAGTGGAGACCGGATGCCGCTACCACGCCGAAGCCATGTTCCCGGACAGGATAACTGCGGGTGTCAGCGTCGAGAGGCTTGGCAAATCATCGGTGACTTACGCAATCGGGCTGTTCCGCAATGACGAGGAAACAGCTTTCGCTGACGGCAGATTTGTCCATGTCTATGTCGACCGCACCACCCGGCGACCAGTCCAGCTGCCGGATACGTGGCGGGCAACACTCGGAAAGATCACACAATGAACCGGAAAGACGAGACGAGCATGGATAACGAAACCCGTCTGGTACGGCTTGAGGAACTGGTCGCACATCAACAAGCGGCCATCGAGGATCTGTCTCGGCAATTGACTGAAAGCTGGAAACATAGCGAAAAACTGCGCAACGAGCTGGGACGGCTCACGGACCGTTTTCAGGATCTGGAAGACGGCGCCGACACCCCGCCCGCCAATCAGCCGCCGCCGCACTGGTAGGCTGCATGATCCAGGGCCGGGTGACCTGTGCACTTGCAGAGCCTTCAAGGCTTGCCCTGCGGACGAATGCAAAACGGCTGCCGTCGGGTGACCAGCAAGGCACATTGGTGGCGATATAATAGTCCGGTCCTGCCCGGCAGATCGAAGGATCAGGATTGAAGCCGGGCAGGATCGGATTTCCGATTATTTTCTCTTTGGCCCCTCGCGTTCGGAGGATGCTGCCCACAGGTTGATATCGGCATCACGGGCATAGGTATCGATTTCAGCGAGTTCAGCCTCGGTGAACTCCTGGTTTTCGAGCGCGCCGACGCAATCGACGATCTGCTGCGGCTTGCTGGCGCCGATAAGCGCTGTTGTGACGCGGCCACCGCGCAGCACCCAGGCAAGCGCCATCTGGGCAAGTGTCTGGCCACGGCGCTTGGCGATTTCGTTGAGCGCCTTGATGTTGTTCAGATTGCGCTCATTCAGAAAGCCCGCATTGAGAGATTTTTCCTGGGCGGCGCGGCTGTCTTCGGGAATACCGCCCAGATATTTGCCGGTCAGCATGCCCTGCGCCAGCGGCGAGAACACGATAGAGCCGATACCTTCCTCTTCGAGCGTGTCGAGCAAACCGTCATCCTCGACCCAGCGATTGATCATCGAATAGCTGGGCTGGTGGATGAGGCATGGGGTTCCGAGCTGCTTGAGGATCGCGGCGGCTTCCTTGGTGCGCTTCGAATTGTAGCTCGAGATGCCAGCATAAAGTGCCCTGCCCGATCGCACGATGTGGTCGAGCGCCATCATGGTTTCTTCAAGCGGCGTATCGGGATCGTAGCGGTGCGAATAGAAGATATCGACGTAATCAAGGTCCATGCGCTTGAGGCTCTGGTCGCAGCTCGAGATCAGATATTTGCGGCTGCCCCATTCCCCGTAAGGTCCAGGCCACATGTTGTATCCGGCCTTAGACGAGATGATCATCTCGTCACGCAGACCGTGGAAATCGGTTTTCAAAATCTCGCCAAAAGCAGATTCCGCCGAACCTGGGGGGGGGCCGTAATTGTTGGCGAGATCGAAGTGGGTGATGCCGAGATCAAAAGCAGTGCGGCACAATTCGCGCTTGAGTTCGTGCGGCGTGTCACCGCCGAAATTGTGCCAGAGACCAAGCGAGATCGCAGGCAGTTTGAGCCCTGATCGGCCGGTGCGGCGATAGCTCATGGACTCGTAGCGGTCGGGGGAAGGTTTCCACATATCTAGGCGTCTTTCTTGTTGAGGAGCTCCGCCGCATCCCTATACCGAACAGGGCCGGTTGCTCGGAGCTGGTGGTGGGTCGAATGAATTTGCCTGTTTAGCCAGATTCGATAATGGTTGTCATAGCGTCTACCACGTGGAGTGCAAATTCAAGGGAACCACGGTGCGACCGATTTTCAAGGATCCGGTTCACCATATCGGCAACGCCAGCTGCACGATAATAGAAGGTTGAAACATCGAAGAGAATTTCTTATATAAGAGTTCATTGATGTTTACCAAACAGGATGCAGGCTATGCTTGACGCACACGACATGCTCGAAATGGAGCCGCGCATGGGCGAAGCAGCAAAGCTTATGGAAATGCTGTCCCAGCCCGTGCGGTTGCGCATTCTCTGCATCCTGCTTGATGGCGAACAAAGTGTCCTCAAGCTTGCAGACATGGCGGGTCTGTCCCAGCCCGCGATGTCGCATCATTTGCGCAAATTGCGTGACGCCGATCTGGTCAACACCAGGCGCGATGCCCAGACCATCTACTATTCTTTGAAGGGAAAGGAAGTTTCCGCGGTGCTTGAGGTTCTGCACGGCCTGTATTGCACCACCTCAAGCAAAGCCATCCGCTGATACAGGCGGTTCCTGCGGCAGATCCTGCTTAACGATTCCGCGAACCCCATGCACGCTTGAACGACCGCGCCGCCTCCGCCCGCACCACACTGTCTGGACTTAGCGGTAGTCGGTCTGGCTTTACGCACCAGACTTGACATTTGCTCGTCTGCGCGGTCCGTTTGACCGTGCGATGGCGGAGGCGGTCGCTATCAAATTGCCAAATCGGCAAAGACCGAAACGTGGTGCAACCAAACAACGGGCGGCGCATCTTGGGGAGGGTGAATGAACCAGACCAGCAGGGCTTCAAGCGCGGCTGACGGCAAGACCGAGATTCGCAAAACCACCTGTTACATGTGCGCCTGCCGTTGCGGCATTGATGTCCATATCGAGGAAGGCAAAGTCAGGTACATCGAGGGCAACCGCGATCACCCGATCAACAAGGGCGTGCTTTGTGCCAAGGGATCGGCCGGGATCATGCAGCATTATTCGCCGGCACGGCTGAAGAAGCCGTTGCTGAGAACCGGCGAACGCGGCTCCGGCGAATTCAAGGAAATCGAATGGGAAGAGGCCCTGGCGCTGGCGACTGACTGGCTCGGCGAGGTTCGCCGCACCGATCCGCGCAAGCTGGCGTTTTTCACCGGACGCGATCAGAGCCAGTCGATGACCGGCTGGTGGGCGCAGCAATACGGCACCCCGAACTATGCGGCGCATGGCGGGTTCTGCTCGGTCAACATGGCCGCCGCCGGGATCTACACGATGGGCGGCGCGTTCTGGGAATTCGGCGCGCCGGACTGGGACCGCACGGAGCTTTTCATGATCTTCGGCGTTGCCGAGGATCATGATTCCAATCCGATCAAGATGGGTCTGGGCAAGCTCAAAGAACGCGGCGTCAAGGTGATCGGCGTCAACCCGGTGCGCACCGGCTACAATGCCATTGCGGACGAATGGCTTGGCATCACGCCAGGCACCGACGGGTTGCTGATCCTGGCGCTGGTGCATGAGCTGATGCGCACCGGCAAGATCGATGTCGATTATCTGATCCGCTACACCAATGCGCCCTGGCTGGTGATCGATGATCCTGATGGCGCGGCTCACGGGTTGTTTGCCCGCGACGAAGAGGGAACGCCGCTAGTGGCCGAGCGGACAAGCGGTAAGCCACTGCCGTCATCTACGCCGGGGATCAAGCCCGCCCTGAAGGGCCGTTTCGAATTGCCCGATGGCCGATACGGCATTCCTGTGTTCGAACTGCTGGCGCAGAAATATCTCGATCCTGAATATGCGCCTTCCGCCGTGGCCGAACGCACTGGGATCGCGGCAGACACAATCATCCGCATCGCCGGCGAAATCGCCGAGGCGGCTTTCGAACGCGAAGTGATCATCAAGCAGCCCTGGACCGACATGAAGGGCGAACGGCACGAGCGGATGATTGGCCGACCGGTGGCGTTTCACGCCATGCGCGGCATCTCGGCCCATTCCAACGGGTTCCAGACTTGCCGCGCGCTGCATCTGTTGCAAATCCTGGTCGGTTCGATTGATTGCCCCGGCGGGTTCCGCTTCAAGCCGCCTTACCCGCGTCCGGTTGCGGGACAGCCGCGGCCGCATGGCGGCGCCTGTGCCGACACCGCACTTGCGGGGCCGCATCTGGGCTACCCGCGCGGGCCGGAAGACCTGCTGCTTGAAGCCGATGGCGAGACCGCACAACGCATCGACAAGGCGTTTTCCTGGGACGCTCCGCTGTCGGCACACGGCATGATGCATATGGTGATCTCCAACGCCCATGCGCGTGATCCCTACGGCATTGATGTGTTGTTCATGTACATGGCCAACATGGCCTGGAATTCGTCGATGAACACCACCTCGGTGATGGATATGCTGACCGACAAGGATGACAAGGGCGACTACGTGATTCCCAAAATCATCTATTCGGACGCCTATTCCTCCGAAATGGTGGCGTTTGCTGATCTAATCCTGCCCGACACCACCTATCTTGAACGGCATGACTGCATTTCGCTCCTGGACCGGCCGATCAGTGAACCCGAAGCGCTGTGCGATTCAATCCGCTGGCCGGTGGTCGAACCCGACCGCGATGTGCGCGGCTTTCAAAGCGTGCTGCTCGATCTCGGCGCTCGGCTTGAGCTTCCCGGCATGGTCACTGAGGACGGGTCGCCGGTCTACAAGGACTATGCCGACTACATCGTCAATCACCAGCGCAAGCCGGGCGTCGGACCATTGTCAGGCTGGCGCGGCGAAGACGGCGATCAGACCGGACGCGGTAAACCAAATCCGGACCAGCTCAAGCGCTACATCGAAAACGGTGGCTTCTCGCAGGTGCATGTGCCGGCCGAAGCGCATTATTTCAAACACGCCAACCGGGCCTGGAGCGACTGGGCAATCGAAAAAGGCCTGCAGGACGGGCCGGTGGAAAACATCTTCCAGCTCTATCTTGAACCCTTGCGCAAGTTTCAGCTTGCTGCCGAAGGCAAGATCAAGCCAATGCCGCCGGAACATCACCGCGCGCGGATCAAGAGCTGTTTTGACCCGTTGCCCACATGGTACGCGCCATTTGCCGACGACGGGCTGGATGACAACGCCTATCCACTGCACGCCATCACCCAGCGACCGGCGGCGATGTACCATTCCTGGGGGTCGCAGAATGCCTGGCTGCGACAAATCCACGGTGAAAACGCGCTCTATGTGCCGGGAGATGTCTGCGACAGCCAAGGCTTGGTCAATGGTGATTGGGCGCTGGTTTCCTCGCAGTCCGGCGAGATCCGGGTCAGGATTGCCCGCATGGACGCGGTCAACGGCTCGACGCTGTGGACCTGGAATGCCATCGGCAAGCGGGCTGGCGCATGGGCGCTCGACACCGATGCGCCGGAAGCAACCCGCGGGTTCCTGCTCAACCATCTGATCGACGAGTTGCTGCCGCCCAAGGGCGATGGCCGCCGCTGGGCCAATTCCGACCCGATCACCGGCCAGGCGGCCTGGTTCGATCTGCGGGTGGCGATCCGCAGGGACCCCGATCAAACCACGGAACAGAGCATGCCGAATGCAAATGCACAGACAAGCCCGGTGGAGCCGCCGCCGAAAAATGTCCGCTTCGGGTCGGAGGCCGCAAAATGACCAGTCTTCCAGCCACATCCGAGAAGCGGCTCGGCCTTGTCATTGATCTCGACACTTGCGTCGGCTGTCACGCCTGCGCGGTCAGTTGCAAGGAATGGAACACCAGCGCCGGAGCCTCGCCGCTGTCGGATGTCGATGCCTATGGCGCCGATGTCTCCGGTGCTTGGCTCAACCGGATCCACACCTTCGAAGTCACGCCGGAAAATGCGCCGGCGCAGATCGTGCATTTCCCCAAATCCTGCCTGCATTGCGACGATGCGCCGTGTGTAACCGTTTGCCCGACCGGCGCCAGTTACAAGCGCGGCGAAGACGGCATCGTGCTGGTTGATGAAGACATGTGCATCGGCTGCGGGCTGTGCGCCTGGGCTTGTCCCTATGGCGCACGGGAAATGGACCCGGTCGAAAACGTGATGAAGAAATGCACCCTGTGCGTCGACCGGATCTACAGCGAGACTCTGGCTGAAGAAGACCGCATTCCGGCCTGTGTGCGCACCTGCCCCTCAAGTGCGCGGCATTTCGGCGATTTCAACGATCCTGCGTCAAATGTTTCACAACTGGTGGCCCAGCGTGGCGGCATCGATCTGATGCCTGAAATGGGCACGCGCCCGGTGAACAAGTATCTGCCGCCGCGGCCAAAGACCCGCTCGCAGCCCGCTGCCCTGTCAACCACTGTTCCGACAGCCAAAGTTCCGGCCAACACACCAAAGGCCGACGGCTTTCTGGGCTGGCTCGACGCCGCGCTCGACAAACTTGGATAATCCCATGCATCCTGCTGTTTCCGTGATTTTCTTTACCGTGATGTCGGGTGCCGGGTTCGGCATGATCTTCCTGCTCGGCCTCGGGTTTCCCGTTAATGCTTCTGCAGCTTGGGTGTTTTTTGTCGGCGTCGTCGGTGGCGGGCTGGCTGTGGCCGGGCTTTTGGCCTCCACCTTCCATCTGGGCCATCCCGAACGGGCCTGGCGGGCGCTGAGCCAATGGCGCTCAAGCTGGCTGTCGCGCGAAGGTATTGCGGCAATCCTGACGCTGCTCTTGTTCGGCATCTACGTGCTGATCTGGATGGCGACAGGCTCCCGCTATCAGATTCTGGGATTGCTGGCCGCACTTGGCTCCGCAATTACCGTGTTCACCACCTCGATGATCTACGCCCAGCTCAAGACCGTGCCGCAGTGGAAGAGCCCGTTGACACCGGTGGTCTATGGCGGCTTCTCGCTTGGTTCGGGCTGGCTTCTGGCGTCCGCGTTGGGAACCCATGACGCGCCGGAACTCTGGGGTATCGTGCTGGTTGGCCTGGCTTGGGCGGCGAAATGGCTGTGGTGGGCACGGGCCGCACGAAACCGGCTGTCGGACACCGGCTCAACGCCCGAAACCGCCACGGGGCTCGGCTTTATCGGCAAGGTGCGGTTGCTCGAACGCCCGCATACCGGCGAGAATTATCTGACCAAGGAGATGGTGCACCGGATTGGCCGCAAGCACGCCCGGCGCTTGCGCATGCTGGCGCTGGTGCTGGGCGGTGTGGCTCCGATCATCATTCTCTCGATTGTCGGCCTGAGCGGTGCGCCTGCACTGCTCAACCTGCTTGCCGCCGTCTCGATGATCATCGGGCTGCTGGCAGAACGCTGGCTGTTTTTTGCCGAGGCCGAACATGCGGTGTCGCTCTATTACGGGCATCGTTGAGACCGCCCTGACGCGAAAAACGCTTCACCTGATCATGCCGGCTTCCCGGTAGAACCTCTCGGCGCCGGGATGCAGCGGGATGGCAATGCCGTTCAGCGCGTGCTGGCGGCTGACCGCAGCGCCCTTGGCGTGACCGACATCAAGCAGTTTCCGCGTCGTCGGGTTCCACAGCGCCCTGGTGATCTGGTAAATCAACTCCTCTTCGAGCTCCAGACGGGTGAGCCACTGCGCACCCACGGCAATGGTTTCCACCCCGGCCACATCCGGATAGGCCCCGTCGGGTATCGCGTCCCGGGTGAAAAACGAATGTTCTCGCAGCATGCCGTCCACTTGCGGACCGGTGATGGGCACGAGGATAATTTCGGCGGTGCCGGCAAGCTCGGCCAAGGCGCGGGCGGGATAGCCGCCGACAAAGAACAATGCATCCAGCGTCCCGGTGCTGAGCGCAGCCGAAGCGTCCTCCGGCTTGAGGTGTTCGACAGTGATATCATCCGCCGAGAGGCCAAAGGCCTCAAGCACCAGGAGTGCGTCGGGATAGGTTCCCGAATCGGTCTTGTCCAGCGAAACCCGCTTGCCCTTGAGATCGGCAACCGAAGCGATCCCCGAGGCCTTTGAGGCGATCAGGTGAACATGCTCGGGATAGAGCGCGGCAATGACGCGAAGATCACGCATCGGCTCCTGGCCTTCAAACGTCCCGGTTCCGGAATAGGCCCAGTAAGCAACGTCTGACTGGGAAAAGCCCGAGTTCAGGCCGCCCGATATGATCGCACTGACATTGGAGACAGACCCATGCGAGGATTGCGCCACGGCCACCAGTCCCGGGACACCGCAGGAACCGCCTTCGTTGCATTCACGCGAGCCGGGCGGGTTGGAAATCGAGTTGGCTATGGTGCCGGCCAGCGGAAAATAGGTCCCACCGACGCCTGCCGTGCCAATGGTGAAATAGCGGATTTCCTCGGCTTGGGCGTTTCCCGTACCGGTGACCAGCACCACCCCGATCGCCATTGCCCTGATGACGCCTGACAGCGCCGAAAACCCAATTCCCATCTGTTCCCCCAACCTTGCAAATCACTTGCGACCGGTCTGACGCCGGTCTTGTTCAGTCATGGCACAAGGTCGCGGTTTCGCGTGTCAAAGTCAAAGGCAGACACCGGACACGATCCCGCCGGAGCAGATAATCTCAGTCTTCCAGTGCGCCCTTGCGCGATACCACCGCAGCGGTGTCGCCGATGATCTTGAGCAGGTTGTCACCCATGCGGATGAACCTGCGAATGCGGCGGGTCAACACGTACCCCGCCTGCGGCGCATGGATTTCAACCGAGCCATCCTTGCAGCCGGGATTGACGATGATCTCGGCCAGCAGCTGGTCCGCCTGTACGCGATCGCCTGGGTTCACGTGAAACAGGATTGTGCCGCCCACCGGCGCCAGAACCATTTCGACATGGCGGATGGGCTTGCCGACGAAGTCTTTTCGTAGCCCGGGAGCCGTCGTTGCACCGGCGGTCACGACACCACGACCCTGCAGAAAGCGGTAAAGCCCCTCGGCATCTTTCCGGGCAAGGGTCGCATCAACGTCGTTCTGGCCGCGCAATTCGACCGTGGTGACGCAATGACCGGTCAGATCGCCATTCGGTGCGCGGGCCAGCATTTCTTCAAAGACCGCTTCCTCGAATGCCCGATCAGAGCCGGAATCCCACAGAAGTGCGGCTTCCGCATCAAGGCAGGCGGCGAGATCCAACATCTCCGGCCACAGCTTCTCGGGCGCATAGATATACTGCACGCCCTCGTCGTCGCAGTGCAGATCAAGCACGATGGGGCAATCGCCGGCAAGTTCAAGCAGCCGGCTCTTGAGGCGTCTTTCGGCAAAGACCGGGGCGGACGCCTGATCGAGATGCCGGACGCCGGTCTCGTCAGGCACCGGGAAACCGCGGTTGAAATTGGTGCGGGTTCCCGTCGCAAACCGGCCCATGTGCTCGCCGTAGAGATGTTGCGCAGCACCGATCGGATTGGCGTGCGGCACCAGGGTCAGCGATCCAAGCAGACGCCCCTCGGCCTCGGCCTTTTCCAGCATCGGAATGAGGAAATGCATCGCAGCAACACCGGGCCGTTCATCGGCATGCAGGCCGGACTGGATGTAGACGCGCGGAGCAGAGACGTCCGACCCCTCAAAGCGATGCACGATGAGCTCATAGGAAATGCCCGGCGTTTCACCTGTGATGGTTTCGATCTCGGTCTTCATTGGTCATTACCCTGACTGTGTCTGTTGCGGCGTGGCGGCTATGCCCCCGACTACACCCGCCGGGCACGGATGTCGCCCAGAATTTCACGCGCTGCATTGTGGCCGGGCACACCGGTGACACCGCCGCCGGGATGGGTCGACGAGCCGCACATGTAAAGCCCCTTCAGCGGTGCGCGATAGGCTCCATATCCCAGTACCGGACGCGCTGAAAACAACTGGTTGAGGCTCAATTTGCCGTGGAAGATATCGCCGCCCACGAGTGACAGCTTGCGCTCGAGATCGAGCGGCGACAGCACCTGACGGCCGACAACACTCCTGGCGAAACCCGGCGCATAGCGATCCACCGTGCCGATCATCAGATCGGCGACGGCTTCTTTATGGTCATCCCAGGAGGACCCGCCAGGGAAACCATCGGGCAATGTCGGTGCAACATGCTGGCAAAACAGGCTCGCAACATGCTTGCCTTCCGGGGCAAGCGTCGGATCAAGGGTTGAGGGGATCAACATCTCGACAATCGGCTTGGCCGACCAGCCATGGGCGCGGGAGTCGAGATAAGCCTGGTCCATGTAATCGAGCGATGGCGCAATGATGATGCCGGCGCTCAAGTGGTCGCCTTCTTCAGGCCGCGCGGTAAAGCTTGGCAGCGCATCAAGCGCCACATTCATCCGGAAAGTGCCCGAGCCGCTTTGCCAGTAGCCGATACGGCGGCGGAAATCCTCCGGCAGAGGGGCATCTTCGAGCAGGTCTGAGACGAGCAGCTGCGGATGGATGTTGGAGACGACGAGATCGGCCTCAATGCGGGTTCCATCTTCGGTGATGACCGCTGTGACACCGGTCTTGCTGGCTTCTGCGCGGGCCACCGGGGTGCCGGTCTTGACTACCACACCTTTTTCCTCGCAGGCCCTGCGCATGGCTTCGGTGATGGCGCCCATACCGCCGATGGCGTGGCCCCAGACGCCCTGTTTGCCGTTCACCTCACCAAAATAGTGGTGCAGCAGCACATAGCCGGTGCCGGGTGCCAGCGGGCTGGTCCAGTTGCCGACGATGCCATCAAAGCCAAACAGGGCCTTGATCGGATCACTCTCGAACCAGCGATCGAGAATCTCGGCGGCCGAACAGGTGAAGAGATCGAGCACGTCGCGGCGCGCATCGAGCGACAAGCCAGCAAACTGGCGTCCCAGCGAGGCGGCTTTCAGCAATTCCGGTACGGCTGAAAGCCAGTTGCCCTCGGTGACATTGGGCGGGGTGCGCAATAACAAATCACGCAGCACATTGGCAGCGTTTTCGAGCATCCTGTCGAAGCCGTCGAGCGCTTCCGCGTCGCGGGTCGAGAATTGAGCCACCGAGGCCTTGGTGCGGCCCGGCCCGGCCTCAAGCGCCCTGCCATCGGGCAAGGGAAGAAAATTGCCCATCTTGCGCTCGACGATCTTCAGCCCGTGGCGATGTAGATCGAGATCGGCGATCACCTTCGGATTGAGCAACGAGACGGTGTAGGAGGCGACCGAATTGCGAAACCCGGGATGAAACTCCTCGGTGATCGCAGCGCCGCCGACTGTGTCGTTTTTCTCCAGGATGGTGACCTTGTGCCCGGCTGCCGCCAGATACCAGGCGCAAACCAGCCCGTTGTGGCCACCGCCAATGATTACCGCATGCTTCATGTCTTATGTCCTGCTTCGAATGGCGGCATTCTGCACCGGGAGCAAAGCCCGGCGCAATGGTTCGCGCAAGCAGACACAGGTGGCGATTTGCCGCTTTCTGACTATTTCGCGGGGAACTTTTTGTCCGCGATCCTGTCGACCACTTCGGTGGGCAGGTCCGTCATGAATTTCAGGTGCAGACCATCGTCGGAACGATCAATCACGGCACACGGAAATTTAGCTTCCAATCCCTCAAGAACGAAATAGACGAAATCCGGTATCGGCTCTGACAGAAGGCGGCAGACGTGACAGCCATTTTCGGAGATATTGTCCATTCTGCAGGACTGCTTTGAGTAGCCGCGAACCCCGTGAAGCAAGTAATAGACGGTGGCCACCTTGTTGGTTTGCCGGCGTGGCTTTTCGCGCCTGTCCTCATCCGGGAGACGCGACAAATAGTTTTTCGGTGCACTCAAAATTGTCTCCTCCCCATGCAATAGGTCACATGCCTATACTTTTTGGGTTAAGTTCAGGTTTACACTCATTAAATTGCCCACGGAGAACGCTGACTCCGGAACCAAATCGCCAGCAGGATCAATCTGCATTTCATGCGAACCCTGTTGATTTCGCGTTTGCCAACATCCGGTGCCATACGCGAGACTTGACGCAAGCCGCATCATGGTGCGCATTCGGGCATGGTTTCATTCATGGATGATTCGCCCACAAATGCCGCCGAATTCACGGTCAGTGAACTCTCCGGCTCTATCCGACGGACTGTCGAAGATGCCTTCGGCAATGTACGCGTGCGCGGCGAAATATCAGGCTATCGCGGGCCACATTCGTCGGGGCATGCCTATTTCTCGCTCAAGGATGACAAGGCCCGCATCGAGGCGGTGATCTGGAAAGGCGCGTTCTCGCGCCTCAAGCACCGGCCCGAGGAAGGGATGGAAGTGATCGCCACCGGCAAGATCACCACCTATGCCGGGTCATCAAAATACCAGATCGTTATCGAGTCGCTCGAACCCGCAGGCGCCGGCGCGCTGATGGCACTGATCGAGGAGCGGCGGCGCAAGCTGGCTGCTGAAGGCCTGTTTGACGAGGGGCGCAAGCAATTGCTGCCTTCCATGCCGATGGTGATCGGCGTGGTGACGTCGCCGACAGGGGCCGTCATTCGCGATATCCTGCACCGGATCGAGGACCGCTTTCCCGTCCACGTGATTGTCTGGCCGGTGCGGGTTCAGGGCGACACGTCGGGCGATGAAGTGTCGCACGCCATCAACGGTTTCAACGCACTTGGTGCGAACAGCCCGATCAAGCGGCCTGACCTGATCATCGTGGCGCGTGGCGGCGGCAGCCTGGAGGATCTCTGGGGTTTCAATGACGAGGCAGTGGTGCGCGCCGCAGCTTCGTCGGACATTCCGCTGATTTCGGCGGTGGGGCACGAGACCGACTGGACGCTGATCGATCACGCCAGTGACCGGCGGGCGCCGACGCCAACGGGGGCTGCTGAAATGGCGGTCCCGGTGAAGGCCGATCTCGAGGCGCATCTGGCGACACTCGCCGCCCGGCTCAAGTCGGCGCAAACACGCACGCTCGACCGGCGGCGCGAAACCGTTCGCGGTCTGGCGCGCGCGCTGCCGACACTCGACAGCGTGCTGGCACTGCCGCGACAGCGGCTCGACCGCTCGGCGCAATCGCTTGGCCGGGCACTTGAGCTCAACACCGCCAACCGCCGCCGCCGGTTCGAGCAACAGGCCGCACGAATCACGCCGGTGGCGCTGGTATCGGCGCTGCGCGAGAAGCATCAACTGGTGCGCGACAAGATTGCCCGCATGGACCGGGTACAGGAGCGGCGCATCGATGCGTTGCGCGCCCGGCTGGACCGGCACGCGCAGGCAGTGGCAACGCTGCCGAGGCGGATCCGGGAAGCGCATGGACGCGGGCTGGATCGGTTGGGCGACCTGGGACGCAGAAGCGACAGCGCGCTGGCACTGATGCTGGATCAACGCAAACGCGGGCTTGGCGCACAAGCGCGGATGCTGCAGTCCTTGTCCTATCAGAGCGTTTTGGGACGTGGTTTTGCAGTCATCCGCGACCAGAGCCGGTCGGTGCTTTCGCGCGCGGCGCAGGTCGAAACCGGCACGATGATCACCGTCGAATTTGCCGATGGCGAGATTTCTGCGCTGGCCAGCAGCGATCAACCGATCTCGGGACCCAAAAGACCGGCTCGCGCCAAACCCGGCAAGCCCAGAGAGCCAGGACAGGGAAGCCTTTTCTGATGCATGTCGCGTTCAAATGCATTCATTTGGACGATAACGTACAGGAATCATTTGAAGGTGCCGCAGAGTTCCTTGCGCATCCCCTTGGATGCGTGGCGCTTGCCGGGCGTTGAACAAAGCCACCTGATCAACTACGGCATCAATCCCAGGTCATTGTTTCCCCGCAGGTATAACTTGTGTTATTGCCGTAGCGGCTTGTGGAACATATAAAGAACATATGACAGGAAAGACACTCGAATCAAAGCTCGCAATTCTGAGCGATGCCGCCAAATACGACGCGTCATGCGCCTCTTCCGGATCAACCAAGCGCGACAGCCGCGATGGCAAGGGTCTGGGGTCAAATGAAGGCACCGGGATATGCCACGCCTATGCACCTGACGGGCGCTGCATCAGCCTTTTGAAAATCCTGATGACAAATTTCTGCATCTATGACTGCGCTTATTGCATCAACCGGGTGTCGTCTAACGTGCAGCGCGCGCGATTCTCTGTCGACGAGGTGGTTCGGCTGACAATCGATTTCTACCGGCGCAATTACATAGAGGGTCTGTTCCTGTCCTCTGGCGTCATCCGTTCGCCCGACGCGACCATGTCGGATATGGTGCAGATTGTCCGCAAATTGCGCGAGGAGGAGAATTTTCGCGGCTATATTCACCTCAAGACCATTCCGGATGCGTCACCCGAGCTGATTGCGGAAGCCGGACGACTGGCCGACCGGCTGTCGATCAATGTGGAACTGCCCACAGATGCCAGCATGAAAACCTTCGCCTCGGAGAAGAACCCGGGGCAAATCCGCAGAGCGATGGCCGATGTGCGGCTGCGCAAGGAAGCCGCCCGCGACACCACCCATACCGGGCGCAAAGCGCCGCGTTTCGCGCCGGCCGGGCAATCGACTCAGATGATTGTCGGCGCCGATGGCTCCAATGACGCGGCAATCCTGGGTGAATCAACCCGGCTTTACTCCAGCTATCAGTTGAAGCGGGTCTACTATTCGGCGTTTTCACCGATTCCCGACAGCTCATCACGGCTGCCGCTGGTCTCGCCGCCGCTGGTGCGTGAGCACCGCCTCTACCAGGCTGACTGGCTGCTGCGGTTTTACGGCTTTGACCTTGAGGAGATTGTCAGTGGCGCGCGGGATGGAAATCTAGATCTGGAGCTTGATCCGAAACTGGCCTGGGCGCTGTTGCACCGGGAGGTGTTTCCGGTCGACATCAACCGGGCCGACCGCGAGCTGTTGCTTCGGGTGCCGGGCTTCGGTGTGAAGACGGTCAACCGGATCCTGAGCACGCGCCGCTACCGCAGCGTTCGCTATGATGATGTGGTACGGATGGGTGGGCTGATGAAGAAGGCCGGGCCGTTTGTTACAGCTCTTGGCTGGTCGCCGGGAGGGCTGATTGACACGGCTCAACTCAGGAGCCGCTTTTTACCACCGCCGCAGCAATTGTCGCTGCTCTGATGCGTCATATAAGTCTTCCAGACTTCGGCACGGCAGCCGCCTGGCGCACCGCCGCGCGGTCGTGCCTGAGTGAAGGGTTGTCGCCTGCCGACATCATATGGGGCAGCGAGCAGACCGAGCGCGGGTTGTTTTATGATCAGCCCACCACCGCCGCTGCGCCAGTAAACATGACAGTTCCGCGCAGTTTCGTCAGCCTCGCCGAAACTGTTTGCTGGCACCGCGACACCGATCGCTTCGCGCGGCTCTATCAGTTCCTGTGGCGGTTGAAAGACGCGCCGCACCTGATTGCCGACCGGGGTGACGAGGGTTTGGCACATCTGCGCGGCATGGAGAAATCGGTGCATCGATGCCAGCACAAGATGAAAGCCTTCGTCCGGTTCCGCGAGATTGGCAATCGCGATGATGCGCGGCGCAGTTTCGCCGCCTGGTTCGAGCCGACCCATCACACCGTGGAACCGACGGCCGATTTCTTTGCCCGACGCTTTGCCGACATGGACTGGCGCATCGTCACGCCGGAGAAAACCGCGATCTTTCAGGATGGGAGCTTGAGTTTCGCGCCCGGCGAGCCCAAGCCTTCGCTTCCAGACGATGCGAGCGAGGCGCTGTGGCTTACCTATTTCCGCAGCATATTCAATCCGGCGCGGCTGAAAGTGCACGCGATGACCTCGGAGATGCCAAAGAAATACTGGAAAAACCTGCCGGAGGCGGCGACCATCCCCGACCTCATCGCCAATGCACCGGCGCGCGCGCGGGCGATGGCCGACGCAGCTCCGACACTTCCCCCGGTCCGCGCCGAAAATGCCCGCCAGCAGCTTGCCGCGCACATGTCTGCCTGGAATGGTCCGAAGGAGGCGCTGCCCGCGGCGATCCACGATTGTACGCGGTGTCCGCTGCACAAGACCGCGACGCAGGCCGTGCCCGGCGTTGGGCCACTTGATGTGCCGCTGATGATTGTCGGCGAGCAGCCGGGCGATCAGGAGGATCTCGCAGGACTGCCGTTCGTCGGCCCGGCGGGGCAATTGTTTGACAAGGTCGCGCAATCAGCCGGGCTGATCCGAGAGGACGCTTTCGTCACCAACGCGGTCAAGCACTTCAAATTCACGCCGCGCGGCAAGCGGCGGCTGCACCAGCGGCCGAATTCCGGCGAGATTGAACATTGCCGCTGGTGGCTCGATGCCGAGCGGGCGCTGGTGAAACCGAAGCTGATCCTGGCGCTCGGCGCCACGGCCGCGGAGGCCCTGACCGGTTCGGGAGCGAACATCCTGCGACGCCGCGGCTCGGTGGAACAACTTGCCGACGGCACGCCGGTGCTGTTGTCGGTTCACCCGTCGTTTCTGTTGCGCGTGCCAGATGCGTGCGAGCGGGAAAAGCAGATGGTGTTGTTTGAACATGATCTGCGCCGTGCGGTGGAGATGATTGCGGCGCTGACGACCCGGCCCGGCAGTCAAGACATGATGGCCGGGTGAATCGGCTGCGCAGGCCAATATGCCGCCTGAACAGCTGGCTAACAAATTCGTTGTTTCAGGCTACGACTTCGGCACGCACCGCGTTGAGCGCCCGCGCTGCATCATTCGGATCAAGCCGCATCTGCAGCCCGCGCTGGCCGCCATTGATGAAAACATGGGGTTCTGACAATGCCGCCGCTTCGATTGCCGTCGGCACCTGCTTTTTCTGACCGAAAGGACTTATGCCACCGACATGGTAACCGGTGAGGCGTTCGGCGTCCGTGGGCTTCATCATCGTCGCCGACTTGCCGCCCAGGGCCGCTGCCAGCTTCTTCATGCTGACCTCATGGTCGGATGGCAGTACGACGCAAACCGGTTTGCCGTCGAGTTCCGCCATCAAGGTCTTCAGCACCCGCGACGGCGGCTCACCCAATGCTTCAGCTGCCTGCAGGCCGATGCTCTCGGCATCGGGATCGTAGTCATAGCTGTGAACGGTGAAGGCTATGCCGAGTTTAGTGAGGCTTGTAGTGGCGCGGGTGGTCTTCGCCATCCCAATTCTCCTTACGCGAAGAACTGCTCGTAAAGAGCCGGTTTGAAACCGATGATGATCCGGCTGTCGGCTTCCAGCACCGGACGCTTGATCATCGAGGGCTGGGCCAGCATCAGCGAGATGGCCTTGTCCTGGTCAAGATCCTTCTTGTCAGCGTCGTCGAGTTTGCGGAACGTGGTTCCAGCGCGGTTGAGAACGGTTTCCCAGCCGGCTTCGGCACACCAGCGCTCCAGATGAGCCGCATCAATGCCTGAAGCCTTGTAGTCGTGGAAGTTGGCTTCGATCGAATGATCGGCCAACCATTGCCTCGCCTTCTTCATCGTGTCGCAGTTCTTGATGCCGTAGATGGTGACAGTCATGTGCAGTCTCTCAAGATACAGATCCTTCGATTTATACCCTCATTTACATTCAACACTGATCTATTCTTTTTTTATAACAAGGTATTTCCCGTAGTATTGTTTTCTAATTTTTTACAGCTGTTCTTCCAGTATAATCAACAACATTAAGCATTGGCTTGTAATCTTTTGAGCTAAAATACTCGTCGACTGCTTTCCTTGCCCCCTCCCAATGCCCGTAGTCATCAATTATTAAAACACCATTCTTACTAATTATCGGATAAAGCAGCTCTAGTTCGATTTTTGTCGATTCATACCAGTCTGTATCCAGTCGCAATACCGATATGCAATCTGGAACGTTATCCATATTTGTTAGGGTCTTGAAAACATCCCCTTTGACAAATTTAAAATCTTCCAAATCAAGATTTGAATTCAAGCAATTATTCTTAACATCATCCAATGAAGCATAACACCAATCATTGTGAGTTTCTTGTTGCATCAAACGATATCTATCGATGGCAACCTCTTTACTGCTTGCAGCCACATCTAATTCAGTGGGCTCTGTCATTCCTTCAAACGTATCAAACATCCATACTTTTTTATCGGATCCAAGTTGCTCGAATATTTTCCTAGCGAGAATACCATTACCGCCCCTCCAGACACCACACTCAACAAAATCACCCGGTATGTTGTTTTCTACTACATATACACACGATTTTACAGTGTTTATTAGCCTTGGAAGGGACGTCATCGTCAGCTTAGAATCCAATACGTAGGTAATTATTTCTATCTCATTGGCATCTAACTCAACGGGAAAATTCATTTCTGCGGTACCATTTTCATCAATCAAAATACAAGACCGCATGAACCTTTCAGATTGGCTTCCAAGCGCCGCCGAAGCGTCGGTCTGCGGATCGCGTTCATGTATTGCCCGGCATGGACCCAATTTCGGCAGACTACTTGGATCGTTTTTCGACGGCAAGCCTGACGTTCGTCCGGACTGCACTGGTCAAGTTCATGAGAATGTAGACTGCTTTGCTAACCTGTTTAGCTAAATTATTCGGCGAGAACCCGTATGCTTCCAATATGGACAGAGGGCCTTTCTACGTTAGCAATCAGATACTTCCAGAAATCATTCCCACTCGATTGTGCCGGGGGGTTTTGAGGTGACGTCGTAGACGACGCGATTGATGCCCTTGACCTCGTTGATGATCCGGGTCGCGGCACGCCCAAGGAAATCCATGTCGTAAGGATAGAAATCCGCAGTCATGCCGTCGACCGAGGTGACGGCGCGCAGCGCGCAGACGAATTCGTAAGTGCGGCCATCGCCCATGACGCCGACGGTCTGCACCGGCAACAGCACGGCGAATGCCTGCCAGATGGTATCGTACAGGCCTGCCTTGCGGATCTCGTCGAGATAGATCGCGTCGGCCTGGCGCAGGATGTCGAGCTTCTCGCGGGAGATGCCGCCGGGGCAGCGGATCGCCAGACCCGGTCCGGGGAACGGATGCCGTCCGATAAAGCTGTCGGGCAGGCCGAGCTCCTTGCCCAGCACCCGGACTTCGTCCTTGAACAATTCGCGCAAGGGCTCGACCAGCTGCATGTTCATGCGCTCGGGCAGACCGCCGACATTGTGGTGCGACTTGATGGTGACCGAAGGGCCGCCCGAAAACGAGACGCTTTCAATGACATCCGGGTAGAGCGTGCCCTGCGCCAGATAATCAGCGCCACCGATCTTCTTGGCTTCTTCCTCGAAGACCTCGATGAACAGCCGGCCAATGGTCTTGCGCTTGGTTTCCGGATCGGACTCTCCTTCAAGCTGCGAGATGAAGCGATCGGAGGCATCGACCATTTTCAGGTTGAGATTGTAGTGTTCGCGGAACATCTCCACCACATCAGCCGCCTCGTTCATGCGCATCAGGCCGTGATCGACGAGAATGCAGCTTAGCTGGTCGCCGATGGCTTCGTGGATCAGAAGCGCTGCCACGGAGGAATCAACGCCGCCTGAAAGCGCGCAGATGACCTTGCCGGAACCGACCTGGTCGCGAATCTTCTGCACCATTTCCGCCCGGTAGGCGGCCATCGACCAATCGGATTTCAGGCCGACGATCTTGTGCACAAAATTGGCCAGCAGCTTTGCGCCATCGGGCGTGTGCACCACTTCCGGGTGGAACATGGTGGTGTAGTAGCGCTTGTCCTCGTTGACAGAGATGGCAAAGGGCGCGTTCGGTGATGTGCCGATGACCTCGAAGCCGTCCGGCAGCTTCGTGACGCGGTCGCCATGGCTCATCCAGACCGGGTATTTCTTGCCGACTTCCCAGAAACCTTCAAACAATGGAGAAGATTTGAGGATCTCGACATCTGCACGGCCGAATTCGCGGTGATGACCGCCTTCGACATGGCCGCCGATCTGTGTGCAAAGGGTCTGCTGGCCGTAGCAGATAGCCAGGATCGGCACGCCGGAATCAAATACCGCCTGCGGCGCGCGCGGCGAGCCTTCGCGGGTGACCGAATCCGGCCCGCCGGAAAAAATCACGCCTTTCGGCTTCATCCGCTCGAAGCCTTCGTCGGCCAGCTGGAACGGGACAATCTCGCAATACACGCCGGCTTCGCGAACCCGGCGGGCAATGAGCTGCGTAACCTGACTGCCGAAATCGATGATCAGGATGGAATCGGGATGAGTGGTGTGGAGGATATCGTTCATGGCGAGCGATTAAGCCAAAGCCGCGCCGGATGCAATCGCCTGCTCGATGCGATCCACCGCCTGAGCGAGTTTTTCGTCGATGATGTGCAGATATTCGGTCCAGTCGTCGATGTGGTTGAGCTCCGCCTTGCCATCGGAGATGCCGCGAAGGCCGATGACCGGCACGCCAAACCGGCTCGCAGCGCGCAAAACAGCAAAGGTTTCCATGTCGACCATGTCGGCATCAATCAGATCATAGGCGGCGCCAGAGACAATGTTGGCGCCGGTCGAGAGGCTTGCGGAGGGGACACCATCGGCGATTACCGGCAAGGGCAGCACGGCAGGCAGGTCGAGAAACGGCGTGCGTCCCTTCTCGAAGCCGAGCGGGCTTGCATCCATGTCGCGGTAGCTGACGGAGAAGACCTGGTAGACGCCGGTCTGCTCCAGTGTGCGCGATCCGGCAGAGCCGAGGCAGACAACGCAATCGGGCCGCGCCCGGTCCATGAGCGACAATGCGGCCGCCACCGCGGCTGCCGCCTCGACCGGGCCAACACCGGTGATCAGCGGCTCGAACCGCGCCTTGAGATGCGGGCCGTATTCGGGCTCCGCCGCCATGACATACAGCACCTGGCGGTCGCCGACTGTCTTGAGTATACCACTCATCCGTCTATCCCTTCGCGTCCGCGCACCACCATCATGGTGCCGGTCATGGATGCAATCAGCTTGGCCGGACCATCGGAAATGGCATAGCCACGGCCGTCGCTGACGATGATGGTGTTGCCCGGCTTGGTGACCTCGCCACGAAACAGGAAGCGGTCACCGCGGCCAGGCGACAAAAGATTGATCTTGAACTCGATGGTCAATACCGCCGCGTCTTCCGGCATCACCGACAGAGCCGCATAGCCACAGGCCGAGTCGAGCGCGGTGGACAGGATCCCGGCATGAAGAAAGCCGTGCTGCTGGGTCAGGTCACCGCGAAACGGCATTTCGATCTCTACGACGCCATATTCCACGCTGGTCAGCGCGGCGCCAATGCTATGCATGGCGTTCTGACGGGCAAAACTTTTGGTGACGCGCTCGCGAAAATTCACATCCGGCTTCTCATTCATACGGCAATTCCTTTTGCAAGTGCGAAGGTGCCAACCAGCCGGTCAAACAGCAAGCAGAATCTCGAGAATGCCCTGGTTACACGGGGTTCAGCCACCAGATCGTACCATTGAGGAGACCCGCAAAGCTTACCCAGGCCGCATAGGGCAGGAACAGCAGTGCCGAGGGGCGATCGCGATTCCAGGCCATTGCGATAAAGGTCAGGATCGCTAGCAGCATGGCCACCAGAACTGCCAACGCGAGATCCGGCCTGTGCAGCGTGAAGAAGATCGGCGACCAGGCGAAATTCAGCACCATCTGGAGAAACCAGACCTTCGGCAGCCAATTGCCGCGCTCGCGGATGAAGACCCTCGCACCGGCTACGCCGATAAGCACATAGAGCGTCGTCCACACAGGGCCAAAAATCCAGCTGGGAGGATTGAAGGATGGCTTCTGCAGGTCCTGATACCATGGACCCGGAAGCGACGCATATCCCACGAGGCTGCCACCGGCGACGATCAGGACGACAAACAGGATCAGCGTCAGTGCGTGCGATTTATTCATGATTCCACCTTTTGTCCGTCACCGCCAAACATCCACAACGCGCCGGTTTCACGCCTCGCCCACAGTCAAACCTTGCGGCGGAAACCGGCGAAGTAGAACCCGTCGGTGCCGGTACGTCGTGGCGATAGCAGCAGTCCCAGATTCTGATCGGCATAGGGAACCGGCGCATCAGGATCCGCCACCACGGCACCCCAACGCTGCTTGAGGCTAATGGTTTCAAATTCCGGATGGCGCTGCAAAAACGCCTTGACCCGGTCGGTGTTTTCTTCCGGCAGCAGCGAACAGGTGACATAGGCCAGTTCGCCGCCGGGGCGGACATAGAGCGATGCGCTATCAAGCACCTGGTCCTGATCAGCCATGCGGTCAGTGATGTTCTTTTCCGATATCCGCCATTTGGCATCCGGACGGCGGCGCCAGGTGCCGGTTCCGGTGCAAGGTGCATCGATCAATACCCGGTCCATGCGGCCTTCGAGACCGGCGAGATTGGCGGCGCGCTCCTTGATGTAGATGATCTCGGCACCTGCACGGCGGATGCGCTCGACCATCGGCGCCAGCCGGCGCCGGTCGGCATCATAGGCATTGATGCTGCCCTCGTTGCCCATCATTGCCGCGAATGCCAACGACTTGCCGCCGCCGCCTGCGCAATAATCCAGCACTTTCTCACCGGCAGTCGCACCGGCAAGTCCTGCCGCGAGCTGCGAGCCTTCATTCTGGATTTCGAACCAGCCCCGGGCGAAGCTGACTTCGCTGGTGGCGGCGATCTGACGCTGCGGGCCAACGCCCGATTCAATGCGGACGCCGTTCGGCGCCAGCCGTGTGGCGTGAGCGCCCTGCTCGCCAAAGGCTTCCAGTACCTGGGCGCGGTCGGTCGCAAGCGTGTTGACCCTGAGATCAAGCGGCGGGCGGGCTGTCATTGCTTGGGCTTCGGCCTCCCATTCGTCGCCAAAGGCGCGCTCGAAAGAGCCCGCCAACCATTCGGGAATGTCGGCGCGGACGTGGGGTGCGGCCTGCGACAGATCACGCGCCAGACAATCGGCCATGCTCTCCGTCGAAGGGATTTCGGGAGCGAACTTGTCTCCATCCAGACTGGCGGTCAGTTTTTCGGGGCTGATCTTCCACTGCCGCAACAGCGTGGCGATCGCCAGGTCAGCAGGCGTATCCCCATCCATGATGAAACCATGCGAAAGTTTCATCCGCAGTGCATCATGTACCAGATTGGAAATAGCCGCGCGATCGCCCGATCCGGCAAAGCGGTGTGACAGGCCCCAATCCTTGAGTGCATCGGGAACCGGCCGGTGCCGGGCTTCAATGTCGGTCAGAACTTCTATGGCTGCTTGCAGACGTCCGCCTAGGCGCATGATTTTGTCTCCGAATGCATGTAGGGCTCAATCGAGGCCCCTGAGCGATAACGCATATGCATTGCTTAAGTTGGGTACAGCGTCCTTTACGCATCACGGCTGAAGTGCGGCGCTGTATGTTGGCCTCTGCTAGAGCGTTTCTTGCCCAAATGAAAGCTATTTGACTGCATGGACGCCTAGATGCAGCGGCCGCCGTCAATTTCCATGGCAACACCGGTGATCATCGAGGCCTCGTCTGAGCACAGAAAACAGGCCGCATTGGCCATGTCTTCCGGAGTGGAAAAACGCCCCAGAGGAATGGTCGAGATGAATTTGGCGCGCATTTCCGGCGTGTCTTCACCCATGAAGGATTTGAGCAGCGGCGTTTCGCCGGCCACCGGATTGATGGCGTTGACCCGGACGCCCGACGGCGCCAGTTCCACAGCCATCGACTTCGTGGCGGTGATCATCCAGCCTTTTGACGAATTGTACCAGCTCAGCCGCGGCCGCGGGCTGACGCCTGCGGTGGAGGCGACATTGAGAATGGCGCCGGCACCTTTTTGTTTCATGACCGGAACAAAGTGGCGCGCCGTGAGGAAAACAGACTTGGCATTGACGGCCAGAACCCGGTCGAAATCCTCCTCGGTGATGTCTTCCATGGCTGCGGGCAGATGAGTGATGCCGGCATTGTTGACGAGAATGTCGAGGCCGCCGAAGCGCTCGAGCACGATCTTTGCCATCGCAGCGACGCTGTCATTGCTGGAGACATCCACCGTCACGGCAATAACCTGGTCGCCAAGTTCAATCGCCAGGTCCTGGGCCGCACCGGCATTGATGTCGGCAATGGCGACGCGCGCGCCTTCAGCCAGGAATTTGCGGACGATGCCTGCGCCAAATCCGGATGCGCCGCCGGTGACCAGTGCTGTCTTGCCTTCAAGTCTCATAACTATCTCCTCAGTAAAACTTCAGCGGCCATGCCAGACGGCGACAGTCTTCAAGGCCGAGAAGCCGTAAAGCGCTTCAAAACCCTTTTCGCGGCCATGGCCGGATTTGCCGACGCCGCCAAACGGCAGTTCGACACCGCCGCCGGCGCCGTAATTATTGACGAAGACCTGGCCGGAGCGGATTGCCCGCGCCATCCGTATCTGACGGCCGCCATCGTTGGTCCAGACCCCTGCGACAAGACCGTAATCGGTGCCATTGGCGATTGCGACAGCCTCTTCCTCATCGCGGAACGGAATGATCACCTGCACAGGGCCGAAAATCTCGTCACGGGCCAACGCATGGCCCGGATCGACGTCGCCATAGAGCGTCGGGCGAACATAATGGCCGCCCATCGGTGCGGATTTGGGCATCTGGCCCTCTGCCACCGGAGCAAAGCCGTCTTCATCGGCCTCAGCCAGAAAACCCTGAACGATGTTCTTCTGCCGCGCCGAAATCAGCGGGCCGACCGAGAGATCCTCGATTGCCGCACCGACGGTCAGCGCCTTGTAGCGCTCGCTCATCAACCGGACGACGTCCTTGTGCAGCGAGGCCTCAACCAGAATGCGCGACGAGGCCGAACAGGTCTGCCCCGCATTCTGGATGCCGGCATTGACCAGAAACGGCAGGGCGCGCTCAAGATCTGCATCGGCAAAAACAAGCTGCGGGGATTTTCCGCCCAGTTCCAGCGTCACCGGCACCACATTCTGCGCCGCTGCGATTTGCACCTTGCGGCCGGTCTCGAGCGAGCCGGTGAAGGAGAGGTGATTGACGCCGGGATGCGAACAGAGCGCAGCGCCGGCTTCTTCGCCGAGGCCGGGCACCACGTTGAGCGCGCCGGCGGGCAGGCCGCAATCGGTGGCGATGCGGGCAAAAGCCAGAGCGGTCAGCGAGGCTTCCTCAGCGGGTTTGAGTACAGCTGCATTTCCCATGGTCAGTGCAGCGCCAACCGAGCGGCCGAGGATCTGCATCGGGTAGTTCCAGGGAATGATGTGGCCGGTCACCCCATGCGGCTCGCGCAGGGTGAAGACGGTGTAATCATTGAGATAGGGTATGGTTTCGCCGTGGACCTTGTCGGCCGCGCCGCCATAGAACTCGAGATAGCGGGCCAGAGCGCGGGCATCGGCGCGGGCCTGGGTCAGCGGCTTGCCAACATCGTGAGCTTCGAGCTTGGCCAGCCACTCGATGTTCTCCTCCACGGCCCGGCCGATCTTGGCGAGCAGACGGCCGCGCTCGGCAGCGGGCATCTGCCCCCACTCACCCGTGAGTGCTGTTTGGGCGGCATCGACGGCGGCTTCGATCTCGGCCTTTCCGCCGCGGGCAATACGGCCGATTTCCTGGCCGGTCGAAGGATCTTCCACAGTCAGGGTCTTGCCGCCGCTGGCGCCGATCCATCGGCCGCCAATCAGGCACTGGCTGGTGTCAAATCCGGCGTCCAGGGTCTTGGTCACGGGTCGTCCTTTCTTCACTTTCAGTTTGCCGGCGCAGCAAGAGCTGCTTCCAGCGATGGCGTCGCCGCCACAAGTTTCTGGGTATAGGGATGTTGCGGATTGCGAAACACGCTTTCGGTCTCGCCCTGCTCGATAATCTGGCCGTCCTTCATCACCAGCACCCGGTCGGTGATGGCGCGAACAACGGACAGATCATGCGATATGAACAGATAAGACAGATCCAGCCGGTCCGACAAGCCAGCCAGCAGATCGAGGATCTGGGCGCGGATCGAGACATCGAGTGCCGAGACCGCTTCATCGAGCACGATCAAAGCCGGCTCAATTATCAGCGCGCGGGCGATGGCGATGCGCTGGCGCTGGCCGCCGGAAAATTCATGGATGTATTTGTCGGCGTCGCTGGATGCGAGGCCGACTTCGGTGAGCGCACGGTCGATCCTACGCTCTAATTCCACGCCTCGTGGCGGATCCTTGACGAGATGGAACGGTTCAGTCACGAGCCTTCGCACCCGGTGGCGCGGATTGAAGGAGCCGTAGGGATCCTGAAACACCACCTGCATGCGGGCCCGAAGTTCAGGATGGGGGCCATCACCGGCGCTGGTAAAGACATGACCGTTGAGCCGGATACCGCCGCCCTGCAGCCCGTCGAGCGCCAGAATCGCGCGGGCCAGAGTGGATTTTCCGCAACCGGATTCTCCAACCAGCCCGACATTCTCGCCATGGGAGATTTCGAAGCTGACGTGGTCGACAGCGCGGAACGGCGGCGGTTTGACGAAAAGGTTACGGCGCGGCTGCTGATAATCGCGGACGACCTTCTCGACAGACAACACCGGTGTTTTGCCGGGTTCGGGTTTGCGTCCGCGATCAGGCACATGGGCGGACGCCGAAAACAGCGCCCGCGTGTAGGGGTGGCGCATGGCCTGGAAAATCTCGCGGGTCGGCCCGGCTTCGACCACCGTGCCGTCCTTGAGGATGGCGATCTTGTCGGCAAGGCCGGCGACCACCGCCAGATCATGGGTGATCAACATCAGCCCCATGTCTTCCTCGCGCACCAATTGCCTGAGCAGATCGAGGATCTGGGCCTGGGTGGTCACATCCAGCGCCGTGGTCGGCTCATCAGCGATCAGCACCTTGGGCCGCAGTGCGATGGCCTGGGCGATGACCACGCGCTGGCGCTGGCCACCTGAGAGATCATGCGGAAAACGGTCGAGCGGGAACCGGTCCTCGGGGAGGCCCACGCGGTTCAGCGTCTCACGTGCGATTTGGAACGCCTCACGGCGGCTGGCGCCAGTGTGGATGCGGACTGTTTCGGCAACCTGGTCGCCAATGGTGCGCACCGGATTGAGCGCCGTCATCGGCTCCTGAAAGATCATGCCGACATCGCGGCCACGCATCTGGCAAAGCGTCTTCTCGTCCATGGTCGCGAGATCGGCGCCGGCAACCCTGATCGAACCACTCCATTCGCTGCCACGCGGCAGCAATTGCATCACCGACAGGGCGGTCATCGATTTACCGGAGCCGGATTCGCCGACAACACCGAGAATGCGGCCGGGCTCGAGTGTCAGATCGATATCGTGCAGCACGGTCTTGCCGAAAATATCGACCTTCAAATCCGAAATTGAGAGCACCGGCATCAGCGCCCCCGTCTCAGCTTGGGATCGGACAGATCCCGAAGGCCGTCGCCCATCAGATTGAGACCAAGCACCGTGATGATGATTGCAAAGCCGGGAAACAAAGCCATGTGCGGCGCCAGAGAAATCAAGGTCTGCGCGTCTGCCAGCATACGGCCCCAGCTTGGCAGCGGTGGCTGCGCCCCAAGGCCGACATAGGCAAGTGCTGCTTCAGCGAGAATTGCTAGCGAAAACTGGATGGTGCCCTGAACGATCAGCAGATTGGCGATGTTGGGCAAGATGTGTTCCGCCGAGATGCGCACCCGGCTTTTGCCCGCCACCCGGGCGGCGAGAACAAAGTCGCGGGTCCACAGCGACAGCGCCGCCCCGCGCGCCAGCCGCGCGAACACCGGGACATTGAAAATGCCGATGGCGATGATGGCGTTAACGGCACCGGGACCGAAGACGGCGGTGATCATGATCGCCAACAGCAGCGACGGGAAGGCAAACACCAGATCATTGCCGCGCATGATGATTTCGTCGAACAGGCTTCCCCTGCGGGCAGCAGCATAGAGCCCCAGCGGCACGCCAAGGAGCACGCCGATGCCAACCGCGACAAAGGCCACGGCAATCGACACCCGGGCGCCAACCATAATCATCGAAAACATGTCGCGACCGAAATGATCCGTACCAAACCAATTTTCGAGGGACGGCGTCTTGAGCTTGTTGGCGATGTTGAGCTTGGTCGGGTCGAATGGCGTCCAGATGAACGAAACCAAGGCGAGCACGATGAACAACGCCGAAAGCGAGAGGCCAATGACGAAGGCCGGGTGTCCAAGTGCTGCACGCAGCAATGACCGGTTTGCAGGATCAGCACTCATGACCGGCGCCTGCGCAATCGCGGGTCTGCCGCCGCATAGGCAAGATCGACCAGGAAGGTGACGACGATGACGGAGAAGACCAGCAAGATCACCACCGAGCGCACGACAATGAGATCGCGCTGGGTGATCGCCTGGAACGCCAACCGGCCAAGACCGGGCAGGTAGAAGACGTTTTCAATGATGATGCCGCCGGCGAGCAGGAAGGAAAACTGCAGGCCGATGATGGTCAGCACCGGGATCAGCGCATTGCGAAGCGCATGGCGGCGCAATGCCTGCCCGCGGCTCAGCCCCTTGGCGCGGGCAGTGCGCATGAAGTCTTCGTCGAGCGTGTCGATCAGCGAGGAGCGCATGACCCGCGCGAGGATCGAGGCTTGCGGCAGCGCCAGAGCGATTGCCGGCAATGTCAGCGCTTTGATGGCTGGAAAGAAGCCGGCTTCCCATCCGGGAAACCCGCCAGCCGAGAACCAGCGCAGATTGACAGCGAAGACCAGCACCAGGATCATCGCAAACCAGAAATTCGGGATAGCCACGCCAAGCTGGGTTGCGCCCATCACCGACAGATCAGCAGCCGAGTTGCGCCGGGACGCGGCCAGAATGCCGGCGGGAAAAGCGATCAGTGTGGAGAGCGCCAGCGCATAGAGCGTCAGCGGCAACGAGATCATCACCCGTTCGGCAATCAGCTCGGAAACAGGCACCCGGTAGGTGTAGGAAATACCGAAATCGCCCTGCAGCAGGCCTGTGACCCAACCGATATAGCGCAGCGGCAGCGGCTCATCGAGGCCAAGCTGACTGCGCAGGGCGGCGACGGCCTGCGGATCGGCATTGAGCCCCATCATGAACGACGCCGGATCGCCCGGAACCACTTCCATGACAAGGAAAATGACCAGACTGGCAGCAACGAGGCTGAGCGACAGAGACAGGAGGCGCCGCAGGAGATAATCGGTCATCGGACACGATCCAGGGGGGCATGATCCACGGGCATGGTGGCAGAATGGCCGGACACGCGCCCGGCCATTGCTATCGTCTCAGGCCTCAGTCATCCCAGTAGACACCGGTCATGTCGTTGGCCTGGGTCGGCGAGTTGGGCCAGATGCCCTTGAGCTTGGTATTGGCGACGCCGGTCCGGGCAAGCTGGAACAGATAGGCGTTGACGTAATCGTCAGCGATCTTCTTCTGGGCAGCCTGCATCAGCTCGGTGCGTTTGGCCGGGTCGGTGGCCTTGTCAAGATCAGCCATGATCGCCTTGAAATCCGCATCGCCGTACTGGAAGTAGTAGTCGTCGCGGCCATAGATGCCGATGTCCATCGGCTCGGTGTGCGAGACGATGGTCAGGTCAAAATTCTTGGCCTTGAACACATCATCGAGCCATTGCGCCCATTCGACATTGGTGATGTCGACATTGATGCCGACTTCGCGCAATTGCGCGGCAATGATTTCACCGCCACGGCGGGCATAACTTGGCGGCGGCAATTTCAGCGTCAGACTGAGATCGCCGACACCGGCTTCCGCCAGCAACGTCTTGGACTGCTCCGGATCATAAGCCGACTGTGCAGTCAGATCGACATAGGCCGGGTTGTGCGGGGCGAAATGCGTACCGATCGGCGTGCCATAGCCGAACATGGCGCCATCAATGATCGCCTGACGGTCAATCGCGTGGGTTACCGCCTGGCGTACTTTAATATTGTCGAGCGGGGCTTTCTTGTTGTTCATGGCGAGAATGGTTTCGCCCTCGGACGAGCCGATGATTACCGAGAAACGCGGATCGGCCTCGAACTGAACCAGATTCTCCGGCGCCGGAAAGGCCGGATAAGCATCAAGATCTCCAGCCATCATGGCGGCGAAGGCCGCAGTTGGATCGGAAATGAACTTGAACGTCACCCTGTCCAGCTTGACCGGGGTGCCCCAGTAACCGTCATAACGGCCAAGTTCAACGCGGTCGCCCTTGACCCATTCGGCAAAGCTGAAGGGACCGGTTCCGACCGGCTTGGCGGCGTTGTCGCCAGCCGTTTCAGGCGCGACGATAACCGCATCACCCCAGGCCATGTTGAACAGGAACGAGCCATTCGGCTTGGACAGCGTCACCTTGACGGTGGCCGGGTCGATCACGTCGACCGAAGCGATATCGGCGAACAGTGCCTTCTGGGCGTTGGTCGAATCGGGGCCACGGGCGCGGTCGAGCGAGAATTTCACGTCATCGGCGTTAAAATCAGAGCCGTCGTGGAATTTTACACCCGTGTGCAGCTTGAAGGTGTAGCTCAGGCCGTCCTCGGAGATATCCCAGCTTTCGGCCAGGGCAGGCAGGATTGCGCCATCGGCGCCAAAACGGGTGAGGCCTTCAAACACATTGGCGTAAACCACTTCATCGATTGCAGCCGCAGCGCCGCCTGTGGGATCAAGGTTCGGCGGCTCGAGCTGCATGCCGATTGAGGCATCCATCTTGGCGGCTGTGGCCGGGGTGACGCCGAGCGCCAGCCCGAGGGTCAGCAATGAAACGGCTGCCGCCGCGATCGGTGTTTTTGTCATGTCTGCTTCCTTCGCTCCCGTTGGCACGGCTTACGTCTTACGCGCGTCCGTGCAGTAGATCGTCCAATGCAAAGGCCATCACCTTCGCGGAATCCACCATGTCCTCAATTCCCACATATTCGTCCGGCTGGTGCGCCAGATCGAGAATGCCGGGTCCGTAGGCGATACAGTCTTTCAAGCGACCAATGCGGTCAATATGTTTCTGGTCGTAGGTGCCGGGCGAGACAACATGGACCGGTTCACAAGACAGCGCCGAACGGATGGCGCGTTCGACCGCCTTGACCACCGGCGCATCCACGGATGTCATGGTCGGGCTGACCTGCCAGAGTTCCTCGAAATCATAGCGAAAGCCGGTGCGCTCGGCCTTGACGCGCTCGAGCAGCGAAACAATCTCCTCACGCACATCCTCGGCCCGTTCCTCGATCAGGTAGCGCCGGTCGATGACCATGCGGGCCTCATCGGGCACGCAGGCCGAGGGAAAGCCGGTGAAATCCGGTTCCGGCTCGGCCTGGCCGCCATGCAGCGAATTGATGTTCATGGTGGATTGCCGGGCACCATCGGGAACCACCGGCATGGCCGTGCGCTTTTGCGCCAGCGCCGGGAACAGCGATGTTTCCATTTCTGAGATGACAGCCCCCATGTGTCGCACAGCGCAATCGCCCAGGAATGGCATCGATCCATGGGCGATGCGGCCGTGGGTGCGGATCTGCGCCCACATGACGCCACGGTGGCCGAGACAGATGCGATCCTTGTTGAGCGGTTCGGGGATGATCACGTGCTGCACGCGTTCAGGCGAGAAATAACCCTGTTCGGCGAGCCAGGCGACACCGCCATAGCCTCCGGTTTCCTCATCCGCAGTGCCAGAAATCTCGATTGCGCCGGGATAGTCCGACCACAATGCAACAAATGCTTCTGCTGCGATGATCGAAGCGGCAAGCCCGCCCTTCATGTCGCAGGCGCCGCGGCCATAGATCTTGCCGTCGGATACGGTTCCGTCAAACGGTTCAAAGGTCCAGCCGGCGCCGGCTGAAACCACATCGATATGAGAATTGAAATGCACGCAGGGACCAGCGCGGCCACCCTCCCGGCGGCAGATCACGTTCCAGCGCGGATGGCGATCGCTGTCGCCAGGTGTGCCTTCGGCGCGCAGCAGCTTGATGTCGAAACCGGATTTTTCGAGGCGACGGGCGAGATAGTCGCAGATGTCACGGTAGAATTCGCCGGGCGGATTGAGCGTCGGGATGCGAATCAGATCCTGGGTCAGCGCCACAAGATCATCGCGCCGGGCGGCAATTTCCCGGGTCAGGGCTCGCTGCCGCCCCAAAACCGCCGCGTCGTCCGTCATCTAACGCCTCCAGCAGCGCCACGCATTTAGTCGAATGCGCACGGGCGCTGTAACCCTTTGAAAAATCTATCACCCCACAATAGCGAGACAATCGGGTCTGGCAAGACGGCTGGAACGTTTCAAAACTGCATTGGAACGCCCCGGGGTCAGGAAATCACGCGATAGCAGACTTTCGCAACACCCGACTTGATCATGCCGAGCTGACCAGCGGCTGCCTTGGAGACGTCAATGATCCGGCCCTTGATGAACGGGCCACGATCATTGATCCGCACGACCACAGATTTGCCGTTGCGGCTGTTGATCACTTCGACCTTGGTCCCGAACCCCAGGCGCGGATGGGCAGCGGTCAGCTTGGAAGGATCCATGCGCTCGCCCGAGGCTGTCTGCGATGTGAGTGCATACCACGATGCACGGCCACACGACGGATTGGCGGCAGACGCCTGACTGATGCTGGACAGAGTGGCTGCGACAGTGACGAGGCCCGCGAGGAACAATCCGGCGGCTGGTGCGTTGAACTTGGTTGAAGTCAATTTTCTATCCCTTTTGGTGTAGCGGCGGTTGGTGAAGGCCAAACCGGGCCAAAAGAAGATTGTCAAAATCACTTCTTGTTGCGTTTTGTTGCAACGCAGCGAAACTATTTCTGCCAGGACCCATCACTGTACAGAGCATCAAGCCCCGTATGATAGTCGGGATAGAGAAAACTGTAGCCGACAGTCTTGATCTTCGCATTGGAGACACGCTTGTTCTCGCCGTAGAAGGAGCGGGCCATCGGCGACAGTTCGGCTGTCTCGAAATCGATTTCGGGGGGTGGCTCGACGCCCATGACGCGCGCCGCCTGACTGACCACATCCTGCGGCGGCGCAGGAAGATCGTCCGTGACGTTGTAGATCCCTCCAAGCCTACGTCTGGCGAGCAAAGCGGTGGCGCCGCCGATGTCTGCGACATGGATGCGGTTGAACACCTGTCCGGGCTTTATCAGGCGGCGCGCCTTTCCTTCGTGCATTGACTTGAGCGCGTTGCGGCCCGGGCCATAGATCCCCGACAACCTTAGGATCGCCAGCGGCACCCCGGCCTCAGCAGCAAGGCGGGTCCAGCCGTCTTCGGCAGCCAGGCGCGCGACCGAGCGCTTGGAGACCGGCCGGCAAGGGGTTTCTTCATCGATCCATTCGCCGTCGTGATCGCCATAGACACCAACGGTGGAGAGATAACCTATCCACTCAAGCTTTGGCGCTGCCAAGCGCAGACCTGTGGCAAAGGCCTGCAGCAGGGGATCACCCGCCGCATCCGGCGAAATCGACATGACCAGATGGGTGGTTTCGCCCAGTGCAGCATCCACATCTTCCGGCGGCGTTCCGCCTTCGTAGATGAAGGGGACAAGACCGGCGCCTTGCAACGCCGGAAAGCGCTCCGGGCTACGGGTGGTGCCACCGGCAAAGGCACACTCGCCGGTCAGAGTCCGTGAAATGGCGAGACCGGAAAATCCGGCGCCGAAGATCATAAGTCTCATTGATTCAACCTTGTTCTGGTATGTTCGCGGCGCCGAGAGCCAGATGCCATTCATTGCGAACCTGTGGATCGGGTTCGTGATCTGATTGCGCTGCAAGTCGCTGCATGTGATCGCGCCCCGACAATTGCGACAAGGCCCAGATGGCCGCGCCACGTACCAGCGGCGACGCATCCTGAAACAAGGCTTCGCAGGCAGGCATCAAAGCCGGATCTGTACTGTTTCCGGCAGCGATCAGCACATTTCGCAAAAACCGGTCGCGGCCAATACGCTTGACCGGTGAACCGGAAAAAAAGGTCCGGAACGCTGCATCGTCCATGGTGAGAAAGCCGGAAAGCGATGGGGAGCGAAGATCATCGCGGGCGATCAGTTTCGCTTCATTGGCGACTTGCGCATATTTGTTCCACGGGCAGACCGCCAGGCAATCGTCGCAGCCATAGACCCGGTTGCCGATGGCCTTGCGGAATTCGACAGGGACCGGCCCCTTGTTCTCGATGGTGAGATAGGAAATGCAGCGCCGTGCGTCGATTTGGTAAGGCGCGGGGAAGGCATCGGTCGGACAGGCATCGAGGCAGGCACGGCAGGAGCCGCAATGGTCGACCTCCTGGGAATCACTGCCGAGATCGACAGTGGTGAAGATCGAACTGAGAAAATTCCAAGAACCATGGCTGCGACTGACCAGATTGGTGTGCTTGCCGATCCAGCCGAGCCCGGCGGCCTGCGCCAGCGGCTTCTCCATCACCGGCGCAGTGTCGACGAACACCTTGACGTCACCGCCGGCACGCGAAGCGAACTTGGCCGCCAGTTCCTTCATCTTGCCTTTGATGATGTCATGATAATCGCGATTGCGGGCGTAGACCGAGATGGTGGCATTTTCCGAGTGGGCATGGTTTTCGAGCGGATCACTGTCGGGGCCATAATTCATCGCCAGCACGATGACCGAGCGGGCTTCGGGCCACAGGACCTGCGGATCTGCGCGGCGGTCGAGCGTTTCAGGCATCCACTGCATCGAGCCGTGCCGCCCGAGAGAGACGAATTCGCTTAACCGGTCACGCAGGCCAGGCATGGCCTGGGCGGATGTTATCGCCAAGGCGCAAAAGCCGAGGCGCTCGGCTTCAGATTTCAGGAAGGCCTTGAGCTGTTGGGCATGAGGACTGGCCTTGACTGCAGTCGCATTGCCTGATGCAAAGGGTCCGGTATGACTTGCGCCCGCCATCAGCCTAGAAATCGAGATCGGCGTAATGGGCGACCGGCGGCAGATTGCGGATGCGGTCAGTCAACAGCGATCGGAACGACGGACGGGATTTGACGCGTTGATACCAATCCTTGGCCTGCGGATACTCATTCCATTCGATCTCTCCGAGATAATCCATCACCGACAAGGCGGCGGCGGCAGCCAGGTCGGCATAGCTCAGCCTGTCGCCTGCAAGCCAGGCACGCGATCCGGCAAGCCAGGACAGGTATTTCATGTGCTGGCGGATATTGGCGCGGCCGGCACGCAGCATCTTGGGATCGGGTGAGCCTCCGCCTTGGCTTGACGGCAGCTGCAGTTTGACAATCCGCTCACGCACCAGCGGGCGAACCACATCCTGCTCGAACTTGATCAGGAACCATTCCGTCAGCCGCCGGATTTCGGCGCGGCGAAACGGATCTTCAGCAAGCAAACGGCGATCACGCTTGAAAACGCCAAAGGACTCATCAAGCCATTCCGCAATGATATGCGGCCCGCACAGGGCGTGGCCATTGTCGGTCACGCAGACAGGCAAGGTCCCTGCCGGATTGATCTTGAGAAAATCCGGACGCTTTTCCCAGGGCAACTCCTCCACCAGCTCGGCGTTGAAATCGGCCTCGTTGAAACAGACCCGAACAAATCGGGACGCGGCGGATGTGGTGTGATGATATAAAACTGGCATCGTGAAGCTGAACGTGTTTGCGTTGGCGCCGGTGCGCAGGACTGGTCAGGTTCCGGAAAATAGAGCTATAGGGACTGGCCCACTGCAAGACAAGCGAATCACTGATCAGATGTCGCAGAACCCTTGTGTTAAATGCGGGCGATCCAGAGGCTAAAGGCTGCCATTGCGGTAAAACAGGACGCTCCAGCATGAATGAGACAACGATTGTAGGGGCTCTGCTCGGCCTCATAGAAGGCCTGACGGAATTTATCCCGGTCTCCTCCACAGCCCACCTGTTGCTGGCCGGTCATTTCATGGGCTTCAAATCGCCCGGCAACAGTTTCGAGGTGCTGGTGCAGTTGGGTGCCATACTGGCGATCCTGTCGGTTTATTTCGCGCGGTTGTGGACGCTCGCCATCTCGCTGCCTTCCAGCGCCAAGGCCCGGTATTTTGTCGGCGCCATTCTTCTTGCCTTTTTGCCGGCGGCAGTGATCGGCGCTCTGGCACACGGGTTCATCAAGTCGGTGTTGTTCGAATCGACTGCGCTGATCTGCTGGGTGCTGATTGGCGGCGGCATCATTCTTCTGCTCATCGACCGGATGAAGCTTACGCCGAAATACACCGATGTGATGGATTATCCGCTGTCACTGGCCTTCAAGATCGGGCTTTTCCAGTGCCTGGCAATGGTTCCGGGCACATCGCGGTCCGGCGCCACCATCGCCGGCGCCCTGCTGATGGGAACCGACAAACGCTCGGCGGCCGAGTTTTCATTCTTTCTGGCGATGCCGACAATGGTCGGCGCCTTCGCGCTGGATCTTTACAAGAACTACGACAAGCTGGCCTATGATGACGTCGTCACCATCATCGTTGGCTTCATCACAGCTTTTATAGCCGGGGTGATCGTCGTGCGCGGACTGCTTGATTTCGTCTCAAGGCACGGCTTCGCCCTGTTTGGCTGGTGGCGCATTGCAATAGGCTCACTGGGGCTTGTCGGCTTGTGGCTGTTCGGCTGAAACGCTGCACGCAAATGCTCTGAAGCCGCTCGCGTTCAAATGGAAACCACTGAACAAGAGATGCACAATTTCCAGATTTTGGGGTGTTTGGTGTCCAAGCGCCTAGGCGCCCCAGCCGGGGGCGGGCACTGCAGCAATCTTAGTTGGCGATAGTTTGAATGGCGCACGGATCAACGCCATAGGCCGGCGAGCAGCCATTGGATGAGTGGGCAACGCTGCGCGGCGCAAAAGCCGATGCGGACAAGATCACCACAATTGCGAAAGCGAACGCAGATACGACTGTTTTACCCATAGGCTCATGTCCTGATTTTAGCTGATATTGAATTGTGTCTTCTGCCTGTGGGTAATGAACGCTCTGCGCATGCAATTGGTTCCCGGCACACCGGAGAAGAAGGTGCGATTTACCCGGCTCTGACGGTTGCTTCAAGGCCAATTCCCGAACCGCTGACAATAAAGCGGCTGAATCTTAAATCATTGCTAACCATGCGCCATTCCGGCAACACCGCGACGGACCAAATCGAGCGCAAGCAGTGTCAGACAGATCTTGAAGATCAATTGAAACCGGCTTTCGGGGGTTTCACGCAGGATATGCACGCCAACCCAGGTTCCGGCGAGGCCGGTGAGTATCATCGTTGCGATCAGTGGCATCCATGGCCAGAATGCAAACCCGGCGAGAGCGAAAGCGGCGGTCTTGACCAAATGCTGCAGGCTCATCACCGCCGCGGTGGTGGCTTGAAACCGCAACCGTTCGGGAAATGTCTTTGACAGAACCACGGCATTGAACGGGCCGGTCGCGCCGAAGATCATGGTCAGGAAGGTTGTAATTGCCCCGGTCACCGCAAAACCCGGCAGCCGGATTGCGGCGAGACGGGGAAGACGCATCCAGGTTATCAGCAGGATAAAACCGCCAAGTGCAGCCTTGAGCACAGGTTCGGAGAGAACGCCCACAACGCTGCCGCCGGCCCAAGCGCCAGGAACAGCGCCGATAAAAAAAGCTGCGAGGCACGCCCAGGCGACATGGTTGCGCAGTAGGGCTGCACGACCGACATTGGAGCCCAGTTGCACCACACCGTGGACCGGAATGATGGCGGCGACAGGAACCAGATACCCCATCAGCGCAAGAAGTGCGACGCCGCCGCCGATGCCCACTGAAACAGTCAGCGCGGAGGTGAAAAAGCTTGCCGAGACAAGAACAATCGCAGCCCATGCATCCAGCCCCGGCGGGGTCAGGACCGAGAGCAGTGATGCAAACAGGTTACTCAGGCTTCGCTACCGGTGCCGCTGTACTGGCCCTGCGGCCGGTACCGGCTGAGATAGGTCGGCAGGATGGTTTCCACGTTGGTCGGCGCGATGCCGATGCCGGCCAAAGTGCGGTTTTCATTTGTCGCCTCGCCCGAGACTACATTATCACTCTTGAGGAGTGTCACCTGATCATCGGTCAATGGCGGATCGATGAACGGAATGAAAGCGGCGATCTTGCCAATCAGGGAGGCCAGTCCCCAAGGCAGCGGCAGCAGGACGCGTTTTCTGCGGGTGAGCTCGAGGATGTCCTCAAGCACTTCCTTGAAGCTCATCACGCGCGGACCGCCCAGCTCGTAGATCTTGCCGGGAATCAGGGTTCCGTCAACACTGCGGGCAACCGCTTCGGCGACATCGCCGACATAAACCGGCTGGAATTTGGTTTCACCGCCGCCGATGAGCGGCAAAGCAGGTGAAATCCGCGCCATTTCGGCGAATTTGTTGAAAAAACCGTCTTCCGGACCAAACACGATCGACGGGCGCAAGATCACGGCGTCAGGCAAAACCTTGAAGATCGACGCTTCGGCCAGGCCCTTGGATCTGGCGTAAACGGATTCAGAATCGAGATCAGCGCCAATGGCCGAGATATGGGTCAGACCGACACCTTCGGCGCGGGCTGCTTCTGCCACCGCACGTGCACCGAAATCCTGAACTGACGCAAAGGTGTTGCGCCCGGATTCGAAAAGGATCCCGACGCAATTGACCACATGATCGGCACCCTTAACAGCCCTGTCGACCGATGCCCGGTTCCGCAAGTTGGCCTGAACCGCCATTATCTGGCCGACACCGCCGAGTGGTTGCAGATGACCGGCGAGATCTGGCCGACGGACAGCGACCCGAACGCGATAACCGCGTTTGGCGAGCGCGCGCACAACATGGCGCCCAACGAAGCCGGAGCCGCCGAAGACCGTGACGAGCTTGGGTTGATTGAGCGATGTCATCTATGCACTCCCTGACAGGATCTTTGCGCCTGTTATTCACGCGTTCGCAACCGGAATCGGTCGCGACCCACTCAAGCTCTTAGTCAAAAACCAGCGCAAGGTGAAGGCCCTGTCCACGCTGCGCGGGGATTAATCACAGCCCCAGCGGCACTGCACGCCCAATTGGACCCGCTATGACCGCTCGAAAGGCTTGCAAGGTTGCACCGGCGTTTCAGGCGTCATGGCCCCTGGCGATCAGCAGTTCACCGTCGGCGAATTGCTGGCGGATCGCGCGGGCCTTCTGGTAGGTTTCGGAGTTGTAACAGGCCAGTGCCGCTTCGTAGCTGGGAAACTCGATCACCACATTACGGGAGCGAGCCGGACCTTCGACTGCGTCGAACTCACCGCCCCGGACAAGAAATGTTGCGCCGAACTCCTTATAGGCAGGTGTCGCGGTCTCGATGTAGGCCTTGTATGCCTCCAGATCATGCACATCGATGCGACCAATCCAGTATCCCTTTGCCATGGTGACAGTCTCCCTATTCAGCTTTGAGCCATTTCAGCAGTTATCGCCCTTGCCGCTGCCGCAGGATCGGCGGCGGCAGAAATCGGCCGTCCGACCACCAGATGTGTAGCACCGGCGGCAAGTGCCTGAGCGGGCGACATGACTCGCTTCTGATCGCCGTGATCAGCACCGGCGGGCCGAATGCCCGGCGTCACAATTGCCATATCCGGACCAACAATCGCACGAACGGCGCGGGCTTCTGCTGCCGCGCAGACAATACCGCCCATGCCAGCGTCGCGGGCCTGCGCGGCACGCCGCAAGACCAGCTCCTCAGGTGAGAGGGCATAGCCGGCATCGGCAACATCGCCCGCATCCATGGACGTCAGCACCGTTACACCGAGAAGGCACAGATCGGAGCCGCGAGCGGCTTTGACCGCTGCCTGCATGGCCTTTGGGTAGGCATGAATTGTCAGCATGTCGACACCCATCCCGACGACGTTCTCGACGCCCTTTGCGATGGTGTTGTCGATGTCGAGGAGCTTCATGTCGAGGAAGACCTTGCGGCCGGAGGCCTTGAGTTTTCCGGCCAGCGGCAACCCACCGGCAAAGGCAAGCTGATATCCGATCTTGAAAAAGATCGCTTCGTCGTCAATCCGTGCCACCAGCGCCTCGGCCTCGGCAACGGTCGGCACATCAAGCGCCACAATCAGACGCGGATCGACATGGTCATGGGATGGTGAACTCAGTTCATGCGCTGTACCTGGCACTTGCATTCCCTCCGTTTCAGCCGGTCCTCGCATGAAGGCATGGGGATCGCAAGACCACAAGGACCTGCAACAAGCCTCGACCGGGTCAAATCATCATGTCGTCAGCTTGCCGTCATCATGGCACAATGCCGGATCAGCGATTTGCAGGTGTTGGCGAGCATTGCATTGGTCCGCTCGTCCTTGAGCCGTCCGTCTGCCTCGAAAGCATCCGCCGCGCCGCTCACCGCGCATTGTTCGCTGATGACCTGGGTGCCGACATTCACCATCACCGAACGGACATGATAGAGCCCGCGAATGCCACCCAGCTTGCCATTCGAAGCCGATCCAAGCGCCACATATCGACCCTGCCACGGCTTGAACGGCCGGTCACCATCCCTGGTGATCAGGCTGACCCAATCAATCATATTCTTGAGCAGCGGCGGGATCGACGAATTGTATTCCGGGCAACACAAAAATACTCCCGAGTGTGCGGCAATCAGGCGGCCAAGCTTCACGGCATTTTCGGGAATGCCAGTCTCGTTTCTAAGATTCTCATCAACAAGCGGCAACGGATAATCTGCCAACGAGATCCGACTGACATCCGCCCCCTGCCCTGCCAGCTCGAGCGAAGCTGCCGCGGCCAGCGCCGCATTGAATGAACCGTTGCGGTTCGAGCCGGGAAGAACGAGAATTCTGGGGGTCATGTCTGCTCCGCTGCATTTGCTCCCGTGCCGGGACAGTGTTTTGATGGGGCCATCATACGCAAGCATGCGTTGGGGGGAAGCATGTGCTGCGGGATTTCGGGAAATTGCTGCAGGATGCCCGAGGGGCAAATGAATTGTCAGCGCTGCCCTCAATCAGCTCCGCTCAAAAGCCATTCATCAGGTAATCGCCACACCCCGGCGATAAATCCACAATCGCGCGGGCGGGACATTGCGCAACACGAAGTCGTGGTGGACCACCTGGAAACTTGCCCCGTGAGACACCACCGGTGACGAAGGGCCATAGGAGAATTGCACCACAGGCCGCCCCGGCGGCACCCGGTCAAGCAGATCTTCAATTAACGCCACTCTGGAGATCATCGGAAAATTGAGCAGCGGGATCCCTGAAACCACGCTGTCAAAGAGACAGTTCTTCGAATGTCCGAGCGTTTCGTCAAGATTGAAGGCATCGCCGCGGATGAAGCGGACACCAGGAAAATCCATCTGCAGCCGAGCGTGAAAAACTGCGGAGTATTCGATCGACACCAGATCGGACGCAGCTATCCCACGCGCCAGAATGGCCCGCGTGATGACGCCGGTTCCGGGTCCCAATTCGAGCACCGGCAACCCTGAAACCGGATTGACCACCGACGCCATGGAGCGAGCGGTCACCGACGAGGTGGGCATGATGGCGCCAACCGCTTTTGGGCCGTCGATCCAGCCTTTGAAAAAGCGGATCTCATCGTCAAATCGCCTGACAATGCGCTCAGGAAAACTCATGCTCACGACGCTAAACCTCCGGCAGGCAGTTTACATACCACCACCTGGATAGAAAACATGGTTTCTCTTGGGCGGGCTTTCCGCCCTGAGCCTTAATCCGACATCGTGTCGAAAAAACCCTTCATTTTTGAAAAGAAGCCGGTTGATTCGGGGCTGGTGTCCTTGGACGACAGCTCCTGGAATTCCATCAACAGCTCCCGCTGCCGCTTGGACAGCTTCTGAGGTGTTTCGATGGTGATCCGGACGTAGAGATCGCCGAACTGCGCCGACCGCAGCACCGGCATGCCCTTGCCGCGCAAACGCAGCTCCTTGCCGGGCTGCGTGCCTTCGGGAACCGTCACGCGCGAGCGCGCACCATCCATGGTGGTGATGTCGAACTTGCCGCCGAGCGCTGCCGAGGTCATGGAAATCGGAACGGAACAATAGAGATCCGCACCTTCGCGCTGAAACACCGTATGGGGGCGCACCGACAGAAAAATATAGAGATCGCCGGCAGGTCCGCCGCGCATGCCGGCTTCGCCCTCGCCCGACAATCTGATGCGGGTGCCATCCTCGATACCTGCGGGAATATTGACCGAGAGCGACCGCTCTTCGGTGACGCGACCCTGGCCTGCACACTTGGTGCAAGGATCGGTGATGGTCTGGCCACGGCCGTGGCAGGTCGGGCAGGTTCTCTCGACCGAGAAGAAGCCCTGCGCCGCACGAACACGACCAGCGCCGCCACAGGTGGCGCAAGTCGTCGGCTGCGTGCCGGGCTTGGCGCCCGAGCCGGTGCAGACATCACAGGTGATGGAGGTGGGAACGCGGATCTGCGCGGTCTTGCCAGCGTAGGCTTCCTCCAGCGAGATTTCCATGTTGTAGCGCAGATCGGCACCACGTTCACGGCCACCGGAAGACCGGCGACCGCCGCGGCCACCCATCATCTCGCCAAAAATATCCTCGAAGATGTCGGAGAAGCCGCCGCCACCACCCATGCCGCCGCCGCCCATGCCGCCCTGCTCGAAAGCAGCATGGCCGAACCGGTCGTAGGCCGCGCGTTTTTGGGGATCCTTCAAGTACTCGTAGGCCTCGCTGACCTCCTTGAACTTGTGCTCGGCTTCAGCATTGTTGGGATTTTTGTCCGGGTGGTACTTCATGGCAAGCTTGCGGTAAGCGCTCTTCAGCTCTTTCTCGTCCGCGCCACGCGCCACACCAAGCGTTTCGTAAAAGTCTGGCTTGGCCATAGTGTCCGTCAATCTCTCTTCAGGGAGGCGTCCGATCTAAAGCCTGCTGGCCAGATGGACGCTCTAGAACTTACTCACTCCCGCAACTGGAAAAGTCACAGGGTTCGCGCCGGAGCGCGCACACATGCGTCATGTAGTCACTGTTTGCGCAGAATTCCAGCCCTTTAGACCGTTCATCTTTAAATGGAATCGCTTGAACGCCGGGGCCAAACGCAAAAGGGGTCCCTTCCGGAACCCCTCAAGCTGTTTTGCCTCAAGCTGACATCAGTCTCAGGCAGACTTCTTTTCGTCGTCGTCGTCGTTGACTTCTTCGAAGTCAGCATCGACGATCTTTTCCTCGCCTTCGCCATCAGCTTCGCCAGCGCCTTCTTCGGCCTGGGCCTGCTCATACATGGCCTGGCCGAGCTTCATGGACACTTCCATCAGCGTCTGGCTCTTGGCCTGGATGTCCTCGGCGTCGGGCTCTTCAGCTTCCACCGCAGCCTTGAGTGCAGCAATCGCGTCGGAGATCGCGGTCCGATCCTCTTCGGAGACCTTGTCGCCATAATCCTTGAGCGACTGTTCCGAGGAGTGCACGAGGCTTTCACCCTGGTTCTTGGCCTCGACTACGGCGCGGCGCTTCTTGTCGCCCTCGGCGTTGGATTCGGCTTCCTTGATCATCGCCTCGATGTCGGCGTCGGAGAGACCGCCGGACGCCTGGATGCGGATCTGGTGCTCCTTGCCGGTGCCCTTGTCCTTGGCCGAGACATTGACGATGCCGTTGGCGTCGATATCGAAGGTGACTTCGATCTGCGGCACGCCGCGCGGTGCGGGAGGAATGCCGACGAGGTCGAACTGACCGAGTACCTTGTTGTCGGCAGCCATTTCGCGTTCGCCCTGGAAGACCCGGATCGTCACCGCATTCTGATTGTCTTCAGCGGTAGAGAAGACCTGGCTCTTCTTGGTCGGGATCGTGGTGTTGCGATCGATCAGACGGGTGAACACGCCACCCAACGTTTCGATGCCGAGCGACAGTGGAGTCACGTCGAGCAGCAACACGTCCTTGACGTCGCCCTGCAGAACGCCGCCCTGAATGGCTGCACCCATGGCGACAACCTCGTCCGGGTTGACGCCCTTGTGCGGGTCCTTGCCGAAGAACTTCTTCACCACTTCCTGGATCTTGGGCATGCGGGTCATGCCGCCAACCAGAACCACTTCGTCGATATCCGCAGCCTGGAGGCCTGCATCCTTGAGCGCAGCCTTGCACGGTGCAATCGTGCGCTGGACGAAATCATCAACCAGACTCTCGAACTTGGAGCGGCTAAGCTTCATGGTCAGGTGCTTCGGACCAGACGCATCAGCGGTAATGAACGGCAGGTTGATTTCGGTCTGTGAAGCAGACGACAGCTCGATTTTGGCCTTTTCGGCAGCTTCCTTGAGACGCTGCAGAGCGAGCTTGTCCTTCTTCAGATCGATGCCCTGGTCTTTCTTGAACTCGTCGGCCAGATAGCCAACCAGGCGCATGTCAAAGTCTTCACCACCAAGGAAGGTGTCGCCGTTGGTCGACTTCACTTCGAAGACGCCATCGCCGATTTCGAGGATCGACACGTCGAAAGTGCCACCACCAAGGTCATAGACGGCAATGGTCTTGCCTTCTGTCTTGTCCAGGCCATAGGCCAGGGCCGCAGCCGTCGGCTCGTTGATGATGCGCAGGACTTCGAGACCGGCGATCTTGCCGGCGTCCTTGGTAGCCTGACGCTGGGCGTCGTTGAAGTAGGCCGGAACCGTGATGACGGCCTGTTCGACCTTCTCGCCGAGATAGGATTCGGCGGTTTCCTTCATCTTCTGAAGGATCATGGCCGAGATCTGGGCCGGGGAATAGCTGTCGCCATTGGCCTGGACCCAGGCATCACCATTGTCGCCGCGGACGATGCTGAAAGGAACCAGTTCCTGGTCCTTGGCGACAGCCTTGTCTTCAAAGCGGCGGCCAATCAGACGCTTGACCGCAAAAAGAGTGTTTTCCGGGTTGGTGACCGCCTGCCGCTTGGCCGGCTGGCCAACGAGACGTTCGCCGTCGTCACTGAATGCGACCATGGATGGGGTGGTGCGTGCACCTTCCGCGTTTTCAATCACGCGGGCGTCCTTGCCATCCATCACTGCAACGCAGGAGTTGGTGGTTCCGAGGTCGATACCGATTACTTTAGCCATATTGAATTCTCCTTGAAGCGAGCTGCCGGGACCCGGTCAGGCGTTCCATTCGACAGCCCCTAACGGGACACTACTGAAAACAGGATGACCCGTGTCATCCGTCTCCGCCACCTAAGCCAGTACCCTGTAAAACAGGAACTCGCCCGGGACGTTGAGCCGTATATAAGAATGTCGCCTGCAGACTGCAAGCGTCATGGGAAATGCAGATTGCAGGATTTTGTCGGTTTTTTACGGGTTAAACCGGCCTGATTGCATCTCAATTCCCCAAAAGGATATCGAGAAGGGTGGTTCGTCTGGTGCCGGCCGGCTGTGACGCTACAGCTCCCACGTCACCAGGCGGTGTGAGAAAAGAGTTGTCCGTGGCCCCGGTCGCATCGCGCGAAACCGGGATGGGGGACAGATCGCGTACCAGGCCGGCCACCGGATCCGCAGTGTCGAGGCCGGGGCCATCGATTGCGACCGGAGGCAGCAGACCGCCAAGCGGCAGGTTGGTTGGCGGCAATCCAGAATGCGCAGCCTGCATGAACTGCTTCCAGGTCTCGGCGGGAAGGCCGCCACCGGTGACATTCTTCATCGGCTTGCCATCGTCATTGCCGAACCAGACGCCGGTCGCGAGATTGGCCGTGTAGCCGACGAACAGCGCATCACGGTAGGACTGGGTGGTTCCGGTCTTGCCGGCGGCAGGCCAGCCATCGAGGCGGGCCTTGCGGCCGGTTCCTTCCTCGACAACACGGACCAGCATCTGGTTCATCATTGCGGCAACTGCGGAATCAATAACGCGGGGCGGATTGGCATAGGTGTTTTCGTAAAGCACCTTGCCGTCATCGGTGGAGACCCGGCGGATGACATGCGGTGTAGCCTTGTAGCCGCCGTTCATGAAGGCAGCATAGGCCCCGGTCAGTTCCAGAAGCGTGACTTCAGATGTGCCAAGTGCGATCGAGGCATTGGCCTTCATGGGCGCTTCTATTCCAAGCCGCCGGGCGGTCTGGACCACGGTCTTGGGGCCGACTTCCATGACCAGTTGGGCCGCGACCGTGTTGAGCGAATGGGTGAGTGCATCAGATAAAGTGACTTCGCCGCGATACTTGTTGTCGTAATTCTCCGGTGTCCATTTGCCGATTTTCACCGGCGCATCATTGCGCACCGACAAGGGCGTGCGGCCCTGCTCAAGGGCTGCCGCATAGACAATTGGCTTGAAGGCCGAGCCTGGCTGACGAAGCGCATCGCTGGCCCGGTCAAACTGGCTGGTGGCATATTCACGGCCACCGATAAGTGCTCTGACAGCACCGGTACCATCCAGCGAGACAAGCGCGCCCTGGCTGACACGGAACTTGGCGGCATTTTTCTCGAGCGTTTCCCGCAAGGCCTTTTCAGCCTCGCGCTGAAGCTGGAAGTCGATGGTCGTCTCGACCACCAGATCTTGCGTTATCTTGCCGACCAGATCCGGCAGGCGCTGCATCACCAGATCGGCAACATAGTTTTCCGAACCGGTCCAGTAGCTCTTGGCGCGCACTTGCGGGCTGGTCAACGCCGTTGCGATTTCGCTTTCCGATACCACACCCTGATCGCGCATGGCCGCCAGGACCAGTTGCCCGCGGGCTTCGGCTGCCTTGGGGTTGCGGGCCGGCGAAAGCCGTGACGGGGCCTTGAGAAGGCCGGCCAGAAGGGCTGCTTCGGCAAGCGACACCTCACGGGCAGGTTTGCGGAAATAGCGACGCGACGCCGCCTCGACGCCGTAAGCACCGGATCCGAAGAACACCCGGTTGAGATACATCTCGAGGATCTGGTCTTTGGAGAACCGATGCTCGAGCCACAGTGACAAAAGCACCTCCTGCACCTTGCGCTCGATGGTGCGTTCGGGTGACAGGAACAGGTTTTTTGCCAGTTGCTGGGTCAGCGTCGAGCCGCCCTGAACCATCCGTCCAGCCATGACATTCGCCATCATAGCCCGCGCCAGGCCAATCGGATCAACGCCGAAATGCGAGTAAAACCGCCGGTCCTCGATGGCGATCACGGCTTCCGGAATATAAGGCGACATATCGCCAAGCAGCAGGGCTTCTCCACCGGTAGCGCCCCGGTTGGCCATGGTCTCGCCGTTGACCGAGACGATCTTGACGTTGGGCGGTCGGTCGGGGATCGACCAAGTCGCGGCACTGGGCATGCGCGCGCCGTAAAACACAACAACACCGGCAATGGCGATACCGCCCCAGATCCCCAGTACGCAGCACCAATAGACCATGGACCGCAAAGCGCCGGTGATCCGGCCGCGCGACGTGCGGCCCCTGGGCTTGCGGGCTTTTGACTGGGGTTTCTTACGGCGTTTGGCCGAGGTCGCCTTGACGGCTGTCTTCGGCCCCGTCTTGCCGGCAACACGCTCGTCCGCAAGGGTTCGCGAACTTCCCTTCGATCGGCCGCCTTCGAAGGAAGGTTCGATACGGCTTCGGGTCGTTTTCTTGCGCGCCATAAAGGGTCCGGATGCTGATGAGTCCCGGAAAGCGGCGCAACCAACTGTGCTGCACACGCGATCCGGGGTTTGGTTTCACAGCAATTCCGTAACGACGACATAATGTCCCGTTCCGAAACTGCCCGGCGATCTGGAAACACCCTAAATGCGACGATTTAAGGGGTGGTTAAGGAAACCACCCTTTGATGACGTTGCGGAACTTGCCAGTCGGGCGTTTTATCGCACCGACAAGGCATCTAGAATGCGCACCCAAGAGCGGATTCCCTTGGCAAAGGATGTCAGGTCGTATTTTTCATTGGGTGAATGAATGCGGTCGTCGGTCAGGCCGTAGCCGCACAGCACCGACTGCAGACCCAGAATGTTCTGGAAATCACCGACAATCGGAATCGAGCCACCCATGCCGATCATCACCGCAGGTTTCGGCCATTCGTCGGTGAGCGCGTTGCGGGTCTTGGTGACGACGGGCGAATCAAACGGCAACTGGATGGCGGGCGAGCCGCCATGCGGGGCATAGCTCACCGTACAATCCGCTGGCAGCCGGGCTTCAACATGCGCGCGAAAAGCCGCACTGACTTGCTCGGGATCCTGCTTGCCAACAAGCCGGAAGGAGACTTTGGCCGAGGCTTTCGCCGCGATCACCGTCTTGAAGCCTGCGCCGGTGTAGCCGCCCCACATGCCGTTGACCTCAGCCGTGGGCCGCGCCCAGGTAAGTTCCAGCACGGAACGGCCTTTTTCGCCTGAGGGAACCGAAAGACCGACTTCGCCGAGGAACTCTTCAGCCGACCTACCGAGGCTTTCCCAGCTGGCGAGCACCTGCGCGGGGGTTTCCTCGACGCCATCATAAAAGCCGTCGAGCGTCACCCGCCCGGTTTCGTCGTGCAGATCGGCGAGGATTTTTGACAGGATGTGCAGCGGATTGGCGGCGGCGCCCCCAAACAGGCCGGAATGCAGATCCCGGTCTGCGGCATGGATGGTGACTTCCTCGCCGACGAGACCGCGAAGTGCGACCGCAATCGCCGGTGTCTCGGGATCCCACATGCCGGTGTCGCAAACCAGAGCGCACTCGGCCTTGAGCTCATCGGCGTTGGCCTTGAGAAACGGCTTGAGCGAGGGTGAGCCGGATTCCTCCTCGCCCTCGAACAGGATGGTGATGCGACACGGCAAGGAGCCGGATGCGCCCTTCCAGGCCCGGCAAGCCTCGACGAAGGTCATCAGCTGCCCCTTGTCGTCGGACGAGCCGCGTCCGGTGATTGCCTTGCGGCCGGGAGCGATTTCCTTGATCGCCGGCTCGAACGGCGGGTCGGTCCACAGGTCGAGCGGATCAACCGGCTGAACATCGTAATGGCCGTAGAAAAGGTAATGCGGCGCATCAGGTGTTGCGCCGGCATGATGGGCGACGACCATGGGGTGGCCGGTGGTATCGCGCAGACTGGCATCAAAGCCGAGCGATGTCAGCTCGTCGACCAGCCATTGACCGGCACGGCGGCACTCCGGTGCATAAGCCGGGTCGGTCGAAATCGACTGGATGCGAAGAAGACCAAACAGACGCTCAAGGCTGTCATCAAGATTGGCGTCGGCGGCGGAAAGTGCGGCGGTCAGGTCTGTCATGAGATGCTCCGGAGGGAATCAGAAGCGTCAGATTAGCGCCGGGAAAGGACAAAAGAAAAGCCGCCATGGCCGGAGGGGAGGGCCATGGCGGCATATTGTCAGGACAAGGGCCTATAAGGGGGGCGGGGCGGCCCTTGTCCATAGTCTGGAAGCGGCGGGGGACGAGCCGGTATCCCAGACATCGGCTTATTCGTTCGCCGGTAATTGATATTTGGTTCGGGGAATGTGGCTTTTCAAGGACACGAAGTGTTTCACAAGATTACAAATTGGTAACCATTTCGTGATACGGGCGGACTCCAGATCTGTAGTGAAAGGCCCGCTTTACAGCGGGTAATCAGGCTTCTTGCCTGATATCAGTGTTTTAGACCTCATCTGAACGCGCCGATCAAGAAATAGCGCCGGGTTTCGATACTCAGCAGGGTGCTGCCAGAGCTAATTCAAGAATTCTGGCGCGGTTTGAACTGAATCCGCAATAACCTGGCAGCGCGGATGCGCGACGTCGAACATTTTCCCGGCATTTCAGGCGTCAACTGCATGGACCTGCGGACGGTCGCGCGGTAATCCTTGCCTCATGAAAAAAGGTGATCATCTCTTCCTCGTCGACGGCTCTGGCTATATTTTCCGAGCCTATCATGCGCTGCCGCCGCTAACGCGCAAATCCGACGGGCTGCCCGTCGGCGCCGTCGCCGGTTTCTGCAACATGCTGTGGAAGCTCATGTCGGAAACGCGCGACACGTCCGTGGGCGTGACGCCGACACATTTCGCGGTGATTTTCGATCATTCCTCAAAGACCTTTCGCAAGGATCTTTATTCCGAATACAAGGCCAACCGCTCGGCGCCGCCGGAAGACCTGGTGCCGCAGTTCGCCGTTATCCGCGAGGCGACACGGGCGTTTGACCTGCCGTGCATCGAGAAAGAAGGCTTTGAGGCCGACGATCTGATCGCCACTTATGCGCGGCTGGCGCGCGAAGCCGGCGCCGATGTGACGGTAATCTCGTCGGACAAGGATCTGATGCAGCTGGTCGGGCCGCAGGTGTCGATGTACGACAGCATGAAGGACCGACAGATCGGCGTGCAGGAAGTTATCGACAAGTGGGGTGTGCCGCCCGAAAAGATGATCGACCTACAGGCGCTGACCGGCGATTCGGTCGACAATGTGCCGGGTATTCCCGGAATCGGGCCGAAAACAGCAGCTCAGCTGATTGAACAATTCGGTGATCTCGACACGCTGCTGACACGCGCCCACGAAATCAAGCAGAACAAGCGGCGCGAGAACATCATCGAGTTTGCCGACAAGGCGCGGCTTTCGCGCGAACTGGTACGGCTCAGGGATGATGTCGAGATTACTGAACAGCTCGAAGAGATGGTTCTCAACCCGCTCGACGGGCCGAAACTGGTGGCGTTCCTCAAGGGCATGGAATTCACCTCACTGACACGCCGGGTCGCCGATGCTACCGAAACCGATGCCAGCAATATTGACGCGGCGGAAATAGCTGTTGATGCGGCAGCCGACATGCGCGGTCCCGACTTCGATCCGGGCCAGGCATCCGGCAAAGGCGGGATTGACGATACACCGCAAGGGCTGGCCAAGCGGCGCGCCGAAGCAGCCGGATCGGCCAAGATCGACACCAGCACTTACGAAACCCTCAGCGACATCAATCAGCTCAAGGCCTGGTGCACTATGGCGCGGGAACGCGGGCTGGTGGCCTTTGACACCGAAACCACGTCGCTTGATGCAATGCAGGCCGAACTGGTCGGCTTCTCGCTGGCTATCCCGGAAACTGCACCTGACACCGGTGATCTGAAGGTCCGGGCCTGTTACGCGCCGCTGGCCCATTCCAACGGCGCCGGCGATTTGCTTGGCGGCGGCGGGGCGCAGCCCGGTCAGATGCCGATGCGCGAAGCGCTTGATGAGCTGAAAGAGCTGCTGGAAGATCCGGCCGTCCTCAAGATCGGACAGAACCTCAAATACGACATGCTGGTGATGGCCCAGCACGGCATTACCATCGAGAGCTTCGATGACACGATGCTGCTGTCCTATGTGCTGGATGCCGGCCAGGGCGGCCACGGAATGGATCCGCTGGCGGAGCGCTGGCTCGGCCACAAGACCATCGGCTACAAGGATGTGACCGGTTCGGGCAAAAGCGCTATCCCGTTTGCCGAGGTGCAGATCGACAAGGCGACGGCCTATGCGGCGGAAGACGCCGAGGTGACGTTGCGTCTGTGGTACGTGCTCAAGCCACGGCTGTTGTCGGACGGGCTGGCGTCCGTTTACGAGCGGCTCGAACGGCCACTGGCGCCGGTACTGATGCGCATGGAAAAGCACGGGATTCGGGTCGACCGGCAAATCCTGTCGCGGCTGTCGGGCGAACTGGCTCAGGGTGCTGCCGCACTCGATGCCGAAATCCAGGAGCTGGCCGGTGAAAACTTCAATGTCGGCTCGCCCAAGCAGCTCGGCGAAATCCTGTTCGACAAGATGAGCCTGCCGGGCGGCACCAAGACAAAGACCGGGCAATGGTCAACCAGCGCCCAGGCGCTTGAGGATCTGGCCGCCGCAGGCCACGAATTGCCGCGCAAGATTGTCGACTGGCGGCAGCTTACCAAGCTCAAATCCACCTATACTGACGCACTGCCGGGGTTCATCAATCCCGAGACCAAGAGGGTGCACACGTCTTTCGCGATGGCGGCAACCACCACCGGGCGGTTGTCATCGTCCGATCCGAATATCCAGAACATTCCGGTGCGCACGGCGGAAGGCCGCAAGATCCGCACCGCCTTCATCGCCGAGCCGGGCAATGTGCTGATCTCGGCCGATTACAGCCAGATCGAACTCAGGGTGCTGGCGCACGTCGCCAACATTCCGCAGTTAAGCCAAGCCTTTGCGGATGGCGTCGACATTCACGCCATGACCGCTTCGGAAATGTTCGGGGTTCCCGTGGAAGGCATGCCGTCGGAAGTGCGCCGTCGCGCCAAGGCGATCAATTTCGGCATCATCTACGGCATTTCGGCCTTTGGCCTCGCCAATCAGCTCAGCATCGAGCGATCGGAAGCCGGTGAGTATATCCGTAAATATTTCGAGCGCTTCCCCGGCATCAAGGACTACATGGAAGCCACCAAGGCGGAAGCCAAGGAATATGGCTATGTGACAACCATTTTCGGCCGCCGGGCGCATTATCCTGAAATCCGGTCTTCCAATCCACAGGTGCGCGCCTTCAACGAGCGTGCCGCGATCAACGCGCCGATCCAGGGCTCGGCCGCCGACGTCATCCGCCGCGCCATGGTGCGGATGGAACCGGCACTGGAAAAAGCCGGTGCCAATGCCCGGATGCTGCTGCAGGTTCACGACGAACTGATTTTCGAAGCGCCCGAGGGTGACGCCGAAAAGATCATCCCGCTGATTGTCGACGTGATGGAAAACGCCGCCATGCCGGCTGTCGACATGGCCGTGCCACTGAAGGTCGACGCCCGCGCCGCGCTGAACTGGGACGAGGCGCACTAGAAACGGCTCAGCCGATGAGGGGTTTCGGGCCCGTCTTACACACGCGAATCACCAAATTGTGACGCTACGGGCGGTGGCGTTTATTTGACGCCATCCCGGCGCTGTGTTGTGTGGGGATGATTTTGCCGTCTGAGGAGAAATGCCATGTTGAAATCCCCGACCGTGCTGGCTGGCGCGCTGAGTGCAGCGCTTGCGTTGACACTTACAGCCCAGGCCGCGGACCCCAACCCGCGTGACTGGGATGCCGTGCTGGAAGAGGCCAAGGGCCAGACCGTCTATTTCAACGCCTGGGGCGGCTCTGAAAACATCAACAGCTATATCGACTGGGCCGGCGAGGCACTGAAAGAGCGCTTCGGCGTCGAAGTGGTTCACGTGAAACTCGACGACACCGCCAATGCGGTGGCCAAGGTGCTGGCGGAGAAAGCAGCTGGCAAGGGTGAGGGTGGTTCGGTTGATCTCATCTGGATCAATGGCGAAAACTTTGCTTCGATGAAGCGCCAGGAGCTGCTAATGGCACCGGACTGGACCACCGGCCTGCCGAACTGGGCCTATGTTGACCATGAAAACAAGCCGACAATCCTGACTGATTTCACTATTCCTACAGACGGACTCGAAAGCCCGTGGGGCGGGGCCAAGATGGTGTTCTTTCATGACACCACCCGCACACCGGCTGACAGCGTGCCGCATTCCTCGGCAGAGCTGCTCGAATGGACCCTGTCCAATCCGGGCCGATTCTCCTATCCGCAGCCGCCGGATTTTGTCGGCTCTTCGTTCCTCAAGCAGGTGTTGATCGAAACCATCGACGACAGATCCAAGCTCAGCCAGCAGGTGACCGAGGCCAGCTTCAAGGCGGATTCAGCACCGCTGTTTGACTATCTCGACAAGCTGCATCCCACTCTGTGGCGCAGCGGCAAGGCTTATCCGCAAAACTATCCCGACATGAAGCAGAAGCTGGCCGACGGCGAGCTCGACATCATCTTTGCCTTTAACCCGTCAGAGGCTTCCGCCGGAATCGCGGCAGGCGAACTGCCCGATACGGTACGCTCCTTCACCTACACGGACGGCACGCTGGGCAACACCCATTTCGTCGCCATTCCCTACAACGCGGCTGCAAAGGCAGGCGCGCTGGTGCTGGCCAATTTCCTGATCTCGCCGCAAGCCCAGGCCCGCAAGCAGGATCCATCCGTGTGGGGCGACCCTACGGTGCTGTCGATGGACAAGCTGTCAGCCGAAGACCGCGGCGCCTTCGAAGCGCTTGATCTCGGCATTGCCACGCTAAAGCCCGATGAACTTGGCCCGGCGCTTGATGAACCACATCCGGACTGGATGGAGCATATCGAGGGCGAGTGGCTGAGGCGCTACGGCGCGGCCAACTGACCGGCATGTCCATCCAGAACGGGCTCACCTGACATGACGGGCGGCGTGCGTCTGGCGCGACTGGCGCCGCCGCTGACACTGGCGATCCTGCTCGGGCCACTGGCCTTCGGGCTGGCGGGAACCGCGCTTCCGGCGCTGGGCTATCTGCCGGAACTGGGTGGTGTGAGCTTCACCACCGCACATTTTTCGGCTCTGACCCAAGTTCCCGGAATCCTCCGCTCGGCGGTGTTGTCGATCCTGATCGGGCTGGTGACGACACTGGTCTCGCTGGCGGCAGTGGCGGCTTTTGTTGCCAGTGATCTCGGCACGTCTGGATTTACCCGGATGCGACGGATGATTTCGCCACTGCTATCGGTGCCACATGCAGCAGCGGCGTTCGGACTGGCCTTCCTGATTGCGCCGTCGGGCATGATCATGCGGCTGATTTCGCCCTGGCTCACCGGCTACGACCAACCCCCGGATCTGCTGATCGTCAATGATCCATGGGCTCTGTCGATGATGGCCGGGCTGATCGTCAAGGAAATCCCGTTTCTGTTTCTGGTGACGCTCGCCGCTTTGCCGCAAACCCGGCATGTCGAGACCATGCGGCTCGGGCGGTCGCTGGGCTATGGACGCATCGCCAGCTTCACCTTCCTGTTGTGGCCGCCGCTGTACCAGCAGGTAAGGCTCGCAGTGTTTGCCGTGGTGGCGTACGCCAGTTCGGTGGTCGATGTGGCGCTGATCCTCGGGCCGCATCTGCCGCCGACGCTTCCGGTGCGGCTAATCGACTGGATGAATGATCCGGATCTCGAAACGAGGTTTCTGGCGTCCGCCGGTGCGGTGGCGCAGCTCGGCGTGACGTTGACCGCGCTGATTGCCTGGATGGGGCTTGAGCGCATTGGCAGAATGCTGGTTTGCAGCAGCCGTCAGGCAGGGCAGCGCTGGCAACGCGACATGGCTCTGCGCGCTGGTGCACGGACCGTGATGATCGCCTCGGCGGCCATCGTATTTGGCGGGATCGCGGTGCTGGCACTGTGGTCGGTTTCCGGACTGTGGCAGTTTCCTGACGCCTTGCCATCCAATTTCAGCCTGCGAAGCTGGATGCAGGCTCTGCCACGGATGAGCGGCCCACTGGCGACCACGCTGGCTGTTGCCGTGCTGTCGACTTTAATCGCGCTGGTGCTGACCATCCTGTGTCTTGAACGCGAATATGAAACCGGGCGCGGGCGCGGCGGGGGCGCACTGCTGCTGATCTATCTGCCGCTGATCGTGCCGCAGATCTCGTTCATGTTCGGCCTGCAAGTGCTGTCGATCTGGCTCGGGGTCGATGCGAGTTTTTCAGCACTTGTTCTGGCACATCTGGTGTTTGTGCTGCCTTATGTTTTCCTGTCGCTGAGCGATCCCTGGCGCGCCCACGACCGGCGTCATGATCTGATTGCCGCTGGACTGGGGATGAGCCGGACCCGCACATTGATCAATATTCGGCTACCGATGCTGACCCGCGCCATCCTGACGGCGGCGGCTGTCGGGTTTTCGGTCTCCGTCGGGCAGTATCTGCCAACGGTGCTGATCGGCGCCGGCAGGCTGACGACGGTCACCACCGAGGCGGTGGCACTGGCGGCCGGGGGCAATCGCCGCGCCATCGGCGTCTATGCTTTCATGCAGACGCTGTTGCCGTTTCTGGCTTTTGCCATTGCCACAGGATTGCCCGGCTTGGTATTCCGCAACCGACGAGGCTTGCGGGTGTGAAAATGGACAGTATGACCGACATTCAGGGACTTCGGCTGGAGGGTGTCCATATCTGCCTTGGCGAGCGCGTGCTGGTGGCGCTTGATGCGCATGTGCGGCGTGGCGAAACGTTGACCGTCATGGGGCCTTCAGGCTCCGGCAAATCAACGCTGCTGGCCTATCTCGGCGGGTTTCTTGATCCGGCGTTTACAGCCAGCGGCCGGGTGATCGTGGACGGTGTCGATCTGACCCGGTTGCAAGCTGAAAAGCGCCACGCCGGAATTCTGTTTCAGGATCCGCTGCTGTTTCCCCATTTGAGTGTTTCCGACAACATCGCCATTGCCATTCCCGAAGATGTGAAGGGCCGCAAGCAACGGCGGGCACTGGCCGAGGAAGCACTTGAAGACGCTGGCCTGGCAGACTTCGGTGACCGCGACCCTGACACGTTGTCGGGGGGGCAAAAAGCCCGCGTCGCGTTGCAGCGGGTGTTGGTGTCGCGGCCTCGCCTCTTGCTGCTGGACGAGCCGTTTTCCAAACTCGACGCCGGACTGCGCGAGCAAACACGGCAACTGGTTTTTGACCGGGCGCGCCGCGCCGGATTGCCGGTGGTGCTTGTCACTCATGACGAAGACGACGCCCGCGCGGCCGGCGGACCGGTGCACAAGGTCGATCCGGCGTGAGCGACATCGCCGCCCGTTATGCGGACCTGCCGGTCTCCGATGCGCTGGCACCCTTGCGTGCGGCGCTTGCCGATGGGCCCAACGCCGTGCTGGCCGCCCCTCCCGGCGCAGGCAAGACCACGCTGGTGCCGCTGGTGCTCGCCAGCGAACCGTGGCTTTCCGGCAAGATCATCCTGATCGAACCCCGCCGGCTGGCGGCGCGCGCCGCTGCACGGCGGATGGCGTCGATGCTGGGCGAAGAGGTTGGCGGAATTGTCGGTTACCGGATGCGGCTCGACACCAAAGTGTCGGCCAGGACCCGCATCGAAGTGGTCACCGAGGGTGTGTTTACCCGCATGGCGCTGTCCTCGCCTGATCTCGAAGGCATTGATTGTGTGATTTTCGACGAATTTCACGAGCGCGCGCTGGAGGCAGATTTCGGATTGGCGCTGGCGCTCGATATCCAGTCCGGACTGCGCGAGGATTTGCGTATTCTGGTGATGTCGGCAACGCTGGATACGGCCCGGGTGGCAGGGCTGCTTGACGATTGCCCGGTGATCGAGAGTCTGGGCCGAAGTTACCCCGTCGACATTCGTCACATCGATAGGCCGTCGGGTATTCGCATCGAAGCAGCGATGACAAGCGCCATCGAAGCACTTCACCGCAGCGAAACCAGCTCGATCCTGGCGTTCTTGCCCGGTCAGGGCGAGATACGGCAAGTCTCCGCCAGGCTTGAAGGCCGCCTGGGCCCGCTGACGGATGTGCAACCGCTCTATGGCGGGCTCAGTTCGCAAGAGCAGGATGCAGCAATCAAGCAGGCACCCGAGGGCCGACGCAAGGTGGTGCTTGCCACCCCGGTGGCTGAAAGCTCGATTACCATTGACGGGGTGCGCATCGTCATCGACAGCGGGCTTGTGCGCCAACCGGTGTATGAGCCATCGACCGGCATCACCCGGCTTGAAACCATCAAGGCCTCGCAGGCTTCCACTGACCAGCGCGCCGGACGGGCCGGACGAACAGCGCCTGGTATTGCCGTGCGGTTGTGGCGGGAAGAGCAGACCAAGGCCCTGCCCGCCTTTTCGACGCCACAGGTGCTGGCTAGCGATCTCTCGGCCATGGTGCTCGACTGCCTGGCCTGGGGGGTAAAGGATCCGAGAGATCTGCGGTTTATCGATCCGCCACCCGAGGCTGCGATCACGGAAGCCCGTATGTTGCTTGAAAGCCTTGGCGCAATCGACTCCAGTGGCGGTTTGACCGGCCGAGGCAAACGCATGCGGGCGCTAGCGCTGCCGCCGCGACTGGCCTCGATGGTGGTTTCGGGGCAGGAAGACGGGCACGGATATGCTGCAGCCGAGCTTGCGGTGCTGCTCACCGAACAGGGTCTTGGCGGGCAGGATGCCGATCTGGAAACGCGATTGTCGCGTTTTCGCTCGGATAGGACACCCCGGGGCACGTCGGCGCGGGCGCTGGCAGCACGGCTGGCGGGCAGCAAGAGAGCATCATCCAGCCCCCCGGCTGCGGCGCTGCTGGTGCATGCATTTCCGGACCGGATTGCCCGGCAGCGAGGTGCCCGAGGGAAATTCGTCCTGGCGAATGGCCGCGGCGCAATGATTGACGAGACGGACCGGCTGGCAGGTGCAGACTTCCTGGTGATCGCTGACATGAGCGGCAAGGCACAGGCGGCGCACATCCTTGCCGCCGCAGAATTGTCAGGCGAAGCGCTGGACGCGGTTCTGGAAAGCCGTGCCGTGCAAAGCGAGGAGTGTGTGTTCGATGCACAATCGGGCGCTGTGCGGGCGCGTCGTATCACTCGGCTGGGCGCCATCATTTTGGCCGAAACGCCGCTGCCGAAACCCGATGATGCGGCTGCGATGGAAGTCCTGTGCGGGGCAATCCGCAAGATCGGCATCAAGGCGCTGCCATTTTCCGCTTCAGGCCTGCAATTGCGCGACCGGATCAGGTTCTTGCAAAAGAGCCTCGGTGCGCCCTGGCCGGATGTGTCGGACCAGGCCCTGCTTGAGGCGTTGGAGACTTGGTTTGCGCCCTACCAGCCGGGAGCGATATCGCTGAAAGCGATTGACCGGGATGGTTTGAACGAAGGCTTGTTGTCGTTGTGCGGGCAAGGAGCGCGAAGCGAAATAGCGCGACTGACACCGACGCATTATGAAGCGCCGACGGGATCGCGGGTGCCGATCCGCTATGATGAAGGCAGTCCGGTGGTTGCCATCCGGGTACAGGAATTGTTCGGCGAAACCCGCCATCCGGCCATCGCCGGCGGGCGGCTGCCCCTGACGCTGGAACTGTTGTCGCCGGCTCATCGGCCGATCCAGACCACGCGGGATCTTCCGGGCTTCTGGGCCGGCTCATGGGCCGACGTGCGGGCCGACATGCGCGGGCGATATCCACGCCATCCCTGGCCGGAAAACCCGGCGGAAGCGGCTCCCACGCATCGGGCCAAGCCGCGCGGCACATGACGAATCAGGCAAAACCAATTGCGGATTTCCCGACCAATGCGCTAGATCAACTGATATGACCGTTTTTCCGTCTTTCATTGAAGACCACTCGATCCGGCACCGGTTGCGGTTGCAGACGCTGACGCGGCTGAGATGGCTGGCGGTGATCGGCCAGAGCGTGACGGTGCTGATCGTCGCCCACGGCTACGGATTTGCCGTGCCGGAACTGTTCTGTTTCGCGCTGATTGCCTGCTCGGCCTGGATGAACATCTTCCTGTCTGTCCGGTTCCCGGCGGCTCACCGCCTGCCGCCGCTCGGGGCAACGGGGGTATTGTCATTCGATGTCCTGCAATTGTCGGGCCTGCTGTTCATGACCGGTGGGCTGGCCAACCCGTTTTCGGTGCTGCTGTGCGTTCCGGTGATCATATCCTCGGCTTCACAACCGGTACGCCACACCTTGAGCCTGGGCATCCTGTCGGTGGCTGCGGTCACAGTTCTGGCATTCTATTCGCTGCCGCTTCCCTGGTATCCCGGCAGCACTTTCGAGGTGCCGTTCCTGCTTATCGCCGGCGCCTGGATAGCTATCGTCTCGACCATGGCTTTTGCGGCATTTTATTCCTTCCAGGTCTCGGCGGAGGCCAATCAGCTGGCCGATGCATTGGCAGCAACCGAACTGGTGTTGCAACGCGAACAGCACATATCGGCTCTGGACGGTCTGGCGGCGGCAGCGGCGCATGAACTGGGCACGCCGCTGGCGACCATACAGCTGGTGGCGCGGGAAATGGAAAAGGCGCTGATTGACGATCCGCGGTTTACCGATGATCTGATGCTGTTGCGCAGCCAGACGGAACGATGCCGCGATATTCTCAGGCGCCTGACCACGCTTTCGGCGGAAGACGAGGCGCATATGATGCGGCTGCCGCTTGCTTCGCTGATCGAGGAAGTGATTGCACCACACCGGGAATTCGGCATTGCAATCGATGTGGTTCACACCCAGTCCGACATGCGCGAAACCATCGGGCGGCGCAATCCGGCGATTCTGTTCGGTCTGGGCAACCTGATTGAAAACGCGGTTGATTTCGCCGAGAGCCGGGTCACTGTGACGGTCAGCCATGACCGCGAGCGGGTGGAATTTGTGATCGATGATGATGGTCCGGGGTTCGCACCTGATGTGCTGACCCAGATCGGGGTTCCGTTCATGAACCGGCGCAACCGGCTGGACCGCGAAAAAGGCGGCGGGCTGGGACTTGGATTGTTCATCGCCAAGACCCTGCTCGAGCGCTCCGGAGCCTCGCTCGAGTTCGCCAACAAACCCCTGCCGGCGACCGGTGCGCACGTAAAAGTAAGCTGGCCGAGAGACAAAATGGACCTGTTTGGCAGTGACAAGAGTGTTTGAAATGCGTTTGGAGCTGGATAAATTGCTAAAACGCATTAGATCGAGGGTGCAAACCTGCATTGCCAGCACCGGTGAGGTGAAACATGATCGGCGATACCGCCCAAACTACAGAAGCTGAATCCATCGGTTCTGATACAACACTCCTGCTCGTTGATGATGACGCACCCTTCCTGCGCAGGCTTGCCCGCGCCATGGAAGCGCGTGGCTTTGCCGTGGATATCGCCGAGAGCGTGGCTGAAGGTCTCGCCAAGGCGCGCGCCAGAACACCGAAATACGCTGTGGTGGACATGCGGCTTCAAGATGGCAACGGGCTGGATGTCATCGAGGCGATCCGCGAGCGGCGTGATGACACGCGCATCATCGTGCTGACCGGGTACGGCAACATTGCAACGGCGGTGACAGCGGTAAAGCTGGGGGCAATCGATTATCTGGCAAAGCCGGCTGATGCCGACGAGGTATTTGCGGCCCTGACCCGCAAGCCGGGCGAACGTGCCGAGGTTCCCGAAAATCCGATGTCTGCTGACAGGGTCCGCTGGGAGCACATTCAGCGGGTCTACGAGATGTGCGAGCGCAATGTCTCGGAGACAGCGCGGCGGCTCAATATGCACCGCCGGACGCTGCAGCGTATCCTGGCAAAACGCGCGCCGCGCTGAGCATTCTCAAGTCAATCAGCCCGCCGCCAGTTCTGCGAGCAGAAGGCGGTCAGCTGCGGCACGGGCAAACCGCAACAGCATCGCCTTGCGGGTTGCCGCCGCCAACCGGTGTTCAGGTGCTTCGCGCAACAGATGGCCGGACCATTCGTCCGCGATGATCAAACCACATTCCCGCGGAAAGATATCGGCAGGAACACCGGCGTGGGTAGCGAAAAAGAGCCTGTCACAGTGCTGACGGTAATCGGGCCACTTGCTGTCCGTCCGGTAGTCTTCAATCGAGGATTTGATCTCGACAATCCAAATCTCGCCGGTCGGGCCGAGCGCCACCAGATCGGCGCGGCGACCGGACGCGAGCGGCAATTCGGGCACTATCGATAACCGCAAATCCGAAAACAGGCGCTGTACGCCGCGGCGCACCAACAGCGCACGATCAGACTGGCGCCCGTCGACAAGCGGATTGTCGGAATGTGGGGAAATGATCGGCATGAGCTATACGTGCCACGTCATTTGGTCTATCGCAACGTCAGGCGGCACTCATGTTGCACAAAAACCATGCGGGCTAACAAAGCTTGAAGAATGTTTCGATTTTTCATTCGAAACTGTTGCATAGTTAAGACTTAATTAAAATAAACAGCTTCACGTTGACCGCGGATCAGAACCGGCGGTTACGCCTCGCTTTCGGAAGTTTTTCAAATGACATCTCGCTTTTCCCTTACCATCGCCGGAATGATCGCGGCACTTGCCCTTGCCGGCTGTTCTTCAAGCACTGATGACGGCGGCTCTTCGCAGATCTTCACATCAGAGTACGGCTCGGTGACCGATGCCGGGTATTCGATACCGGCAGTTCCGATCAGCAAAGTCGACAAGCAGTTTCATCGTCAGATCGTATCGTACAGCACCAAGGAAAAGCCGGGCACGATCATCGTCGATACGCCCAATCGCTTTCTTTACCTGGTGCTGCCCGGTAAAAAGGCGGTGCGGTATGGCATCGGCGTCGGCAAGGCCGGTTTTGCCTGGGAAGGTGAAGCTTACATCGCCTGGAAGCAGGAATGGCCGACATGGACTCCTCCCAAGGAAATGATCAGCCGCAAACCGGAGCTGGCCAAATATGGCAAGGATGGCATGAAGCCCGGCCTGAGCAACCCGCTCGGTGCCCGTGCGCTCTACCTGTTCAACCAGAAGGGCGAAGACACGCTGTTCCGCCTGCATGGCACCCCTGAATGGGCATCGATCGGCACTGCTGCGTCTTCGGGCTGCATCCGCCTGATGAACCAGGACATAATCGATCTTTACGAGCGTGTCCGCCCCGGCAAGAGCGCCCGCGTGATCGTCAAGCAGTAGACCTTGCGCAGTCTCGAAATTCAAAAGCCCGCCCGGCATAACCGGGCGGGCTTTTTCATGGGCGCTCCAGGGCGCGAGGCGCCCCGGGTACGAGACTGGCTCAGCCAGCGGCTGCCTTGAGTTCGAGACGGCGGCGGTGCAGCACCGGCTCGGTGTAGCCGTTGGGCTGCGACCGGCCTTCCAGCACGAGTTCGACAGCTGCCTGAAATGCAACCGACTTGTCGTAGTCGGGCGCCATCGGGCGATAGGCTTTGTCCCCGGCATTCTGGCCATCAACGACGACTGCCATCCGCTTCAGGGTCTCGATGATCTGATCCCTGGTCACAACACCATGATGCAGCCAGTTGGCCATATGCTGTGCGGAAATCCGCAACGTGGCGCGGTCTTCCATCAGGCCGACATTGTTGATGTCGGGCACCTTGGAGCAACCGACGCCCTGATCGACCCAGCGCACGACATAGCCAAGGATGCCTTGCGCATTGTTGTCGATTTCGTGCTGGATTTCCTCGGGCGTCCAGTTGGGGTTCCTGGCCACCGGAATGGACAGGATGTCATCGAGTTTGGCACGGGCGCGGGATTTCAGGCCGGCCTGAACGTCGGACACATTGACCTTGTGGTAATGGCTGGCGTGCAGGGTGGCTGCAGTTGGCGAGGGCACCCAGGCGCAATTGGCGCCGGCCTTCGGGTGACTTATCTTCTGCTCCAGCATCGCCTGCATCAGATCCGGCATGGCCCACATGCCCTTGCCGATCTGGGCGTGACCGGCGAGACCGCATTCGAGCCCGACATCGACATTCCAGTTTTCATAGGCCGCGATCCAGGCAGCCTGTTTCATGTCGCCCTTGCGAATCATCGGGCCGGCTTCCATCGAGGTGTGGATCTCGTCGCCGGTACGGTCAAGGAAGCCGGTGTTGATAAACACCACGCGCTGGCTGGCAGCACGAATGCATTCCTTGAGGTTGATGGTGGTGCGGCGCTCCTCGTCCATGATGCCCATCTTGATGGTGTTTGGCGCCATGCCGAGTGCCTTTTCAACACGTCCGAAAATCTCGACGGCGAAGGCCACTTCCTCGGGACCGTGCATCTTCGGCTTGACCACGTACATGGAGCCCTCAGTCGAGTTGGCGCGGCGGCCATCAGGGCCGATATCATGCAGGGCGATGAGGCCGGTCAGGAACGCATCCAAGATGCCTTCCGGGATCTCGTTGCCATCGGCATCGAGAATGGCCGGGTTGGTCATCAGGTGACCGACATTGCGGATAAGCATCAGCGAACGGCCCTTGAGCGATGCAGCCTTGCCGTCCGGGGTGCAGAAATCGATATCGCCGTTGAGTTTACGGGTGAAGCTCTTGCCGCCCTTGTGCACTTCCTCGGTCAGGTCGCCCTTCATCAGGCCAAGCCAGTTTCGGTAAACCAGGGTTTTGTCTTCGGCATCGACGGCTGCGATGGAATCCTCGCAATCCATGATGGTCGTCACGGCGGATTCGAGAATCACGTCGGAAATGTTGGCCTTGTCGGTCTTGCCGATGACGCTGTCAGGGTTGACTGACACCACCGCGTGCAGGCCGTTTTTGCGGAAATAGAGCCGGTAGGCATGATCATTGTCGCGCTTGAAGCCGGTGTATTGCGCTGGATCAGCCAGTGTTGTCTCGCCACCGGCGATTTCGATTTTCAGAGTGCCGCTCTCGAAATCAAAACCCGTGACATCTGCCCATTTGCCGTCAGCCAGCGGTGCGCTGTCATCGAGGAAAGACTTGGCCCAGGAAATAACGCGGGCGCCCCGCTCCTCGTCATAGCCGCCTGCCGTGGGCAGATCGCCCAGAGCGTCGGTGCCGTAGAGGGCATCATAAAGCGAGCCCCAACGGGCATTGGCAGCGTTGAGCGCAAAGCGGGCGTTCATCACCGGAACGACCAGCTGCGGCCCGGCGATGAGGGCGATCTCGGGATCAACATTTTTGGTCGAGACCTGCACCGGACCACCTTCGGGCAAAAGGTAACCGATCGAGGTCAGGAAATCCTTGTAGACGTCCATATCAACCGGCGCGCCGTTTTCGCGGTACCAGGCGTCGATTTTTTCCTGCAGCGCATCGCGCTTGGCGAGCAGCGCACGATTTTTCGGCGCAAGATCAGCAAGGGCGCCAGCGAATGCCTGGAAAAAGGCGTCTGCCTCGACACCGGTGCCCGGCATCGCTTCGTTGACGATAAAGTCGTGCAGGTCGGCGCTGATCTTCAGGCTGTTCTTTTCGATTCTTGCCACTGTGATTCTCCGTTTTGCGGGCACAATCCCGCGCATTTCAATTTTGGGGCGACCCTGCCGGGCGCCGCATTGCCTGTCAATTCATCTAAGGTGCAAATGATTTATTCCAAATCGGCACAAATCATTTTCCGGCTATGCGGGGCCGCCCCGATGCAACAGCAACAAACCGGGCTTCGATGAACTTCTCCAACCCCTCGATCACCGGCATGTCGATATGTTCGATGAGCTCTACACCGGGATGGTCCGCGCCGCTGCGGGTTGCGGCCTGACGGGCTTCGGATCGGGCCAACTCACGTGCCCGGGCAAAGGCTGCTCCGCGATCCCTGAATATCTGGTGTTCGCCGCCGCCATTGACGGCATAGCGTCCTTCATCGGGCTCGCTGACAAAGACTGTTACCGTCTCCCGGACCTGACCGACCACTGCGCCCACTGCATTGGCGACACCGGCGTGGACCGGCACGAAACTTTCAATATCGAGCATGTCGGCAATTGCCGGATAATGCACCGGAGCAGATGCGCCCAGCGCCACCAGCGGCCGGTCAGGCTTCAGGCTGAAGCGGACAAGACCGGGCGTGCGACTGAGCGCGCGATCGATAAAGGTCGACTTGGATACGTCAATTCCGGCAATGTCATCATCGGCAATCAGCGCGGTCAGCACGGCCTCGGCACTCTGACGCGTGAGACGCGCGGAGACCATTCCGGCAAGTTCGGCGGGGGACTGCGCAACAATGCGGCCGGAACCTGCCTTGCGCCGGCAAAAGATCTCGGCGCCGAGCCGTGCGGCTTCCAGGTTCCATTGATCCTGCCGCCCCAGGACATGCATCGCATCGGATGGGGTGAAGCCGGCGATCAACACCAGCCCACGCGCCACCAGGCGGTCGAGCGTGGCGCGTTGCGATGTCCCGGTCAGCACCACGTCAAGCGTCTGAGGTTCGAGCGTGATCCGCTCATAAAGCACCGCTTCCTGAGCCGTGAGCCCGGCGGCCAGCGCGTCGGGAAGTCCGGTGCGAAGCGCAAATCTTCCATCGAAGCGTCCGGAGTAGGAGGACTGCGCCTGCTTCTCCAGACCTGCCAGAACCGGTTTCGGCCAGAGATGAGCGGCGAGGCTCAACGGCATCAGCCGACGTGGGCCCAACGTCAACCCAGCCTCGAAACCACCTTCGTCCAACCGCACCTCGGAATCGCCGCCAAGCCCGAATGTGTGCATGGCCACGGCCTCGACCATGGTCCGGTAGCGCCCGACGGTGGCACCTTCGGTGTCGATGCGGGGCATGCCGCCATCAAGCACGGCTACGTCGGTCGTGGTGCCGCCAATGTCGGAGACGACGGCATTATCGAGCCCTGTGAGATGGCGCGCGCCAACCAGGCTTGCCGCCGGGCCGGAAAGAATGGTTTCGATCGGCCGCATCAGCGCCTCGGATGCTGAGATCAGTGCGCCGTCACCGCGGACCACCATCAAGGGCGCGTCGATGCTCCGGCTTGAAAGATACCCGCTGGTCGCATCAATCAGCCGCGCCACCATGGAAATCAACCGGGCATTGAGCAGCGTGGTCAGCGCCCGGCGCGGGCCGCCCAGGCGCGACGACAAGTCGTGGCTGCAGGTAACCGGCAAGAATGTACGCTCGCGTATGAGGTCGCGCACCGCGATCTCGTGGGCCGGATTGCGGACCGCAAAATAACCGGCAATCGCCACGGCGGAGACTTCCCTGCTCAAATTGTCCAGCTGCGCTTCAAGCGGTGCCAGATCGAGCGGGGTCTCGTTTCCATGCACGTTGTGACCGCCGGTGAGGTAAATGACCGGATCAGTCCCCAGAGCTTCGGCCAACCCGTCGCGGGCCAGATCCTTCGGTCCGAAACCAATCATCACCAGTCCGGCGCGGCCACCCTGGCCTTCGACCAGCGCGTTGGTGGCCAGCGTTGTCGAAAGCGATACCAGGCGGATGCGTTTGACGGCGCCGCTGATTTCAGACAGGACGGTTTCAACCGCGCCCGACACACCGATCGCCAGATCGTGGCGGGTTGTCAGCGACTTGGCTGAGGCCACAACACCTTCGGTCTCACTGTAAAGAACAGCGTCCGTGTAGGTACCACCGGTATCGATGCCGAGAAACAAAGGTGAAGTCATGTCGCGCATTCCATTCCTGCGCTCCGCAGCGAACGGGAGCTGACACCTCACTTAAGACGGTTTTGTCCGGGACGCCACCTCTTCGCACGGCATAAAAAAGCGCATCCGGGCGGGATTATGCACGCGGCCCGGCCTCAGCGATGGCTGACCTTCATCGGTAGTCCGCCTTCAGGCTGAGTGGTCAATTTCTGCACCGGCCATGGTGTGGTCTGATTGGTGCAATCGAAGCGATAGCGCGACAGCAACACGCCGAGCGCGATCACTGCTTCCTGCAGCGCAAAAGTCGCGCCGATGCAGACGCGCGGGCCAGCGCCGAAGGGCAGATATTGATAACGATCGATCTTGTCGCGGTTCTCGGGCAGGAAGCGCGACGGAATATAGGCATTTGGCTGATCCCACAATCTGGTGTGCCGGTGCAGGGTCCAGGGCATGACCAGCACCGTGGTGCCGGCCTCGATGGTTACCGTCTCGCCCTTGCCGTCGTGCCACTCGTCATCGGCAATTGCAGCGCGGTTGATCGAGGGCGCCGGCGGATAGAGCCGCATTGCCTCCTCAAAGGCTGCGCGGGTCCAGGGCATGGCATCGAGCCATTTGACCGGATCGGGTTCGCGGGCCAGCACCTCGTCGATCTCCGCCTCGACCTTTTGCCGGTCTGACGGCGAGTTGGCCAGACAATAGAGTGTCCAGCCCAGCGCCCGGGCGGTGGTTTCGTGGCCAGCGCCGACGAAGGTGATGATGTTGTCCTCGATCTCGCCCAGCGTCAGGCCATCGGACCCCTGAAGCCTGATCAGCAAGGTGAGGAAATCCTCCGGAACATTTTGTGGATCAGAGCGCATCAACTGCTGCCGATTGGCCATCGTCTGTTCGACTATTCCACGGAACTTGGCGAGAATGGACCTGCCCAGAAGCCGTCGTATGCGGGGCACCCAGGACGGTGCCTTGATCAGATCCATCGGGTCGATCCGTCCCATGGTGGACAAGAGCCGCTCGATATCGCCGGCGAACTCGGCCTCGCTGCCTGCCACCTCACCGGAAAACAGCGTGGCCGAGAGGATGTCGTAGGTCAGTTCGGTCATATCGACTGCAATGTCGCGCACTTCGCCGGTGTCCGCCGCAGTCTCGTAGCGATCTGTAAATGCGCGGGACTGCTCGAGCATCTGCATCGCAAAGCCGCGGGCGTGGCGCGGCGTGAACACCGGGGCTATCGCCTTGCGCGTGCGCTTCCAGACTTCGCCTTCCGCCGTCAGCAGTCCATCGCGCAGAATCGGGCGCAGGACCAGCTGGCGGATCACCGCCATCTGGTAATTGCTGGCATTGTCGACCAGCACATGACGGATCAGGCCAGGATGGTTGACGATCAACGTGCGCTCGCTGAACAGTTTGACCTTGAGCCACTCCCGCCGGAAGGACGGTTCGCCCCACAATTCGAGCGGATTGCGCATCACCGTCCGGATGATCTGCAGGCGGGAAGGCGGCGTGGTTCGCGGTACCGGCGCCGGCGGCACAAAAGGGATGTCAGAATCTGTCATTCGGCTTCCTTCGCGGTCCGGCGCCGGGCTCAATCACGGCCTTTGCAGTCCCTGTTTCAGGACACATGGCAGCAATCTTTTGGTTCCGGTGCGTTCATCCCCATATAAGCATTCGAAAACCAACAATTCCATGGCGTCGCGGATTTGGTTTTCACCGGTCGCCCGCCTATACTGAAAGTTCGTATTCGCGGTGATTCGTCGCCGCATTTTCATTTATTCCGCCCGGCATCGCCGCTCTGGACCGAGAGACCTGCATGATGAATGATACGCCTGAGACAAGCCCGACCGTGGAGGCCGAGTACGGCGCCGAATCGATCAAGGTTCTCAAGGGCCTAGACGCCGTGCGCAAACGGCCGGGCATGTATATCGGCGACACTGATGACGGCTCCGGCCTGCATCACATGGTCTACGAAGTGGTCGACAACGCCATCGACGAGGCGCTTGCAGGTCATGCGGACCGCGTCACCGTGACGCTAAATCCGGACGGTTCGGTGACTGTGACCGACAATGGCCGCGGCATTCCGACCGATATCCACAGCGGCGAAGGCATTTCGGCAGCCGAAGTGATCATGACGCAGCTGCATGCCGGCGGCAAGTTCGACCAGAACTCCTACAAGGTATCCGGCGGTTTGCACGGGGTGGGTGTATCCGTGGTCAACGCGCTTTCGGTCTGGTTGAAGCTGGTTGTCCGGCGCAAGGGCAAGATCCACGAGATCCGGTTCACCCACGGCGTCGCCGATGCGCCATTGAAGGTCATCGGTGAGTGCGGCGACGAGACCGGTACCGAAGTGACTTTCATGCCGAGCACCGAAACCTTCACGATGATCGATTTTGACTTCGGGACATTGGAGCATCGTCTGCGGGAACTGGCGTTCCTGAATTCCGGCGTGCGCATTCTGCTGGCCGACAGGCGTCATTCCGACCCGGTAGAGCTGGAATTGTACTATGAAGGCGGGCTGGAAGCCTATGTGCGCTATCTGGACCGCGTGAAGAAGCCCCTTGTCAGCGATCCGGTGACCCTTCTGGGCGAGAAAGATGGCATCGTTGTCGAACTCGCCATGTGGTGGAACGACAGCTACCACGAGAATGTGCTGTGCTTCACCAACAACATACCCCAGCGCGACGGCGGCACGCATATGGCAGGTTTCCGTGCGGCGCTAACCCGGCAGATGGTGTCCTATGCCGACAGCTCCGGCATGACCAAGAAGGAAAAAGTGTCGCTCACCGGCGACGATTGCCGCGAAGGACTGACCGCGGTCCTGTCAGTAAAGGTGCCTGATCCGAAATTCTCGTCGCAGACCAAGGACAAGCTGGTGTCGTCGGAAGTCCGGCCGGCCGTTGAAAACCTGGTCAACTTGACGCTCAGCGCCTGGCTCGAAGAGCATCCGGCTGAATCAAAGGTTCTGGTCGGTAAGGTGATCGAAGCCGCAGCGGCGCGCGAAGCCGCCCGCAAGGCACGCGAGTTGACGCGCCGCAAGGGTGCGCTCGATATCTCCTCGTTGCCGGGCAAACTTGCCGACTGTTCGGAGAAAGATCCCGCCAAGTCGGAACTGTTCCTTGTGGAGGGCGATTCCGCTGGCGGTTCGGCCAAACAGGGCAGGTCGCGCGAAAACCAGGCCATTCTGCCGCTTCGAGGCAAGATCCTCAATGTCGAGCGGGCCCGGTTTGACAAGATGCTGTCGAGTCAGGAAATCGGCACGCTGATCATGGCGCTCGGGACCGGCATCGGCAAGGACGAGTTCAACGCCGACAAGCTGCGCTATCACAAGATCATCATCATGACGGATGCTGACGTGGACGGCGCCCATATTCGGACCCTGCTGCTGACCTTCTTCTTCCGGCAGATGCCGGAGTTGATCGAGCGCGGGCACCTCTATATCGCCCAGCCGCCGCTCTACAAGGTGTCGCGCGGGAAGTCCGGCCAGTATCTCAAGGACGAGAAGGCCATGGAAGAGTATCTGGTCACGACCGGGCTTGATGAGGCCACACTGGAGCTTTCAACCGGTGAAGTACGGACTGGCGCCGACCTGAAGGACACCATCACCGATGCGCTGAGAATGCGGGCGCTGCTCGAAGGGCTGCATTCGCGCTATGACCATTCGGTTGTGGAGCAGGCGGCAATTGCCGGGGCTTTCAATCCGGAGCGGATTACCGATCCTGCGTCGTCGGACGCAATGGTCGCGGAAGTTGCGCGGCGGCTTGACATGATTTCCGAGGAGTCGGAGCGGGGATGGACAGGCGTCAACGAAAACGGCGGCTTCCGGTTTGAACGCGTGGTGCGCGGCGTCAAGGAATCGGCACTTCTCGATTCTGGGCTGATCGGCAGCCAGGACGCGCGGATGATCGATCAGATGAATGCCAAGCTGCGTGATGTCTATACCGAGCCGCCGGTGCTGAGGCGCAAGGAAGGCGGAACCCAGGTTTCAGGACCACGGGAATTGCTGCAGGCAGTGTTCGCGGTCGGTCGCAAGGGCCTGACATTGCAGCGCTACAAGGGCCTTGGCGAGATGAACGCCGAGCAGTTGTGGGAAACAACGCTTGATCCTCATGCACGTTCACTGCTGCAGGTGCGGGTCAATGACGCGGTGGACGCCGACAGCCTGTTCTCGAGGCTGATGGGCGACGAAGTCGAACCACGCCGCGAGTTCATTCAGGAAAATGCGCTTTCGGTGGCCAATCTCGACGCCTGACCGGACATTATTTCAGACGTAGAATGACGCCGCCGCCCCGATATGGAGCGGCGGCGTTTTCGTATCGCCAATCATTGTTTCCCGATCAACCGCGACCCTTCCAGGGCACCAGCCATTTTTCGGCCATGCGCATCAGGATATCGATGCCATAGCCGATGATGCCGATCAGAATAATGCCGAGGATGACGATGTCGGTGAGCTGGAACTTCGATGCATTGACGATCATCATGCCGGCGCCGCGATCAGCGGCCACCAGTTCGGCGGCGACCACGGTGCCCCAACACACGCCCATGGCGACGCGGGCGCCGGTAAAGATCTCCGGCAGGGAGTTGGGCACAATGACGTGCCTGAGGATCTGCCATTTCGAGGCACCCAGCGAATAGGCCGCGTGCACCTTGGAGATGCGGACGCCTGAAACCCCGGCACGCGCGGCAATCGTCATGATCCACAGTGCCGCCAGGAACAGCAGGATGATCTTGCCTTCCTCACCGATGCCGAACCAGATGATGATCAGCGGAATCAGCGCCAATGGCGGCACCGGACGCATGAACTCTACAATCGGATCAAACCAGCCGCGAAACCAGTTGGACAGACCCATGGCATAGCCCAGCGGAATGCCGATGATGCTGCCGAGGACGAAGCCGATCAGGACACGCCCAAGTGATGAGCCAAGATGTTCCCACAGCGAGACATTCTTGTAGCCGTCGCTGGCTATTTCGCCCAGCCGTGCAACAACAGCCTCCGGCGCGGGGAGCCAGATAGGCTCCATCTGCCAACCCTTGTCAGGCTTGATCGACAGGCTGCCCTTGTTGGTCATGGTGATTTCGCCATCGGAAAACCGGACCGTCTCGCCCGGCGCGATGGCTTGTCCGTCGATGGCAATCAGGCTGTAGCCATCTTCCTTGCCGCCAATGTCGTTCTCATTCAGCCGGCTGAGGGCCGACCTCCAGGCACCGATCTTGACGGCATCATCGACAGCAAAGCGGTGCGGCTTGTCCGATACTTCCGGAAGAGCCACATCCTCGCCAATCCGGTAGACCCGCAAATGGGCGACCGCATCATCGGTTTCGCCAACGGCGTTGCGGGCGGTGTAGGTGAAACTGGTATCGCCGACAAAAGGGCCCGGCACGTGCAGCGGTGTGATGATCGAACCGGTGAAAGCTCCCCAGATTGCAAACAGCGCGATGACGGACACAACCGAGGCAAACCGGTTTGGCGACACGGCGCTTTCATCGCCAAATGTCACGGTTTTCAGGCTGGTGAAATCGTGAATGTGGTGACGCGACCGCTCCCAGAACCGATACGCGGCATAAGCAAGCGCGAATATAACCAGATAGAGGAGAAAGACAATCATGCCGATTCCTCCTGGCGGCCCATGATTTCCTCTTCCATGTCCCAGATCATCGAGAGAATTTCTTCCCGGCGCTGGTTGAATTCGGGTTCCTTCTTGACAAGGCGCAGATCACGGCCGACGCCCATTTCGGCGAACGGCAGGTTGTACTCCTTGTGGATCCGCCCCGGACGCGGCGCCATAACCAGCAACCGCTCGCCCAGAAGCAGAGCTTCCTCGACCGAGTGGGTGATAAGAATGATGGTCTTGCCGGTTTCTTTCCAGAGCTTGAGCACCAGGCCCTGCATCTTTTCGCGAGTCAGCGCATCAAGCGCGCCGAGTGGCTCGTCCATCAGGATGACATCGGGATCGTTGGCGAGACACCGTGCAAGTGCTACGCGCTGCTGCATGCCGCCGGACAATTCGTAGATCATCTTGTCGCCAAAATCCTGCAAGCCGACGGTACGGAGAAGGCTTTCGACAACAGGGGTGGTTTCGGAGGCTGGTTTTCCGGCCATATCCGGCCCGAAGGAAATATTGCGGCGGACGCTCATCCATTCGAACAATGCGCCTTGCTGAAAAACCATGCCACGCTCGGCGCCGGGTCCGGAGACCTTCTTGTCATTGAGTGTGACCTGGCCGCCGGTTGGCGCAAGAAAACCTGCAACGATGTTGAGAAGGGTTGTTTTGCCGCAGCCCGAGGGACCCAGAACAGCCAGAAGCTCGCCTTTTGCCAGTTCAAGCGAAACGTTTTTCAGTGCCTGCACCGATCCGCCATTGGGCAGATCAAAGCGCATGGAAAGGTCATTGATGACCAGGTTACCCATGGCTACTCCAATCATGGAAACAATGTCTGCCGTGGTCGAGCGGCCGGACGGGAATTTCGTCCGGCCGCTCGTTTTATCTGGCTCTTGCTTACATTTTTGCCGCGGCAGCAAGCGGCCCTGCGTTGACAGCACCGTCATAGGTGTCGCGCGAGGCTGGAATGTTGCCCTGCTCCTTGAAAAAGTCGCCCACACCCTTGAGGAACACTGCAGTGTCCTTGCCCAGCCACTTGTCCGACAGCTGTTCTTCAACGGTCGGGAACTGGAAGCCCTTGAGCTGAGCGGCAGCATCGGCGTCGCTCATGCCGGAATCCTTGGCGATCACCGGAAGCATCTCCTCCGAGTCCGTCAGCCATTTGGCATTCATATCGGCAGTGACCTTGAGGAACTTGGCCAGAACGTCGGAATTTTCAGCCGCGAACGAAGCCGGAACCGAGGTCACGTCATAGACCGAAATGCCGATGGATTCCTTTTCAGCACCAGTCAGCAGCACATTGCCATGCTCCTTCATGCGTTGAAGCGAACCACCCCAGCCGCAGACCATGTCGAGGCTGCCCTGGGCAAAGGCTGCAGCGCCATCCGGCGGAGCCATATCGACCACTTCCATGGTCGAGACATCAACGCCGAAATGCTCCATCTGCTTGAGGAAGCCGTAATGCGCGGCTGTGCCGATAGGTACGCCGGCTTTCTTGCCTTCAAGCTCCTTGACGCTGTCCTTGTTGATTTCCAGTTCGGCCTTGACCACGCAATTGTCGTTTTCATTGTAGACCACGGCGATATCGGCGATCTGAAGATCCTGGCCCGCAGAGGTCGCTACAACGAATGGCGGAACGCCCTGGCTGACCGAAATATGGACATCGCCGGACGCCATGGCCGCGGACATGGCGGTTCCGGCGTCGAATGATTTCCAGTTGACCTTCATGCCCAGCGCTTCATCATACAGGCCGTTGACTTTGGCGAACTGGAACGGCATCGGCCATTCAAGAAAGTAACCGACCGTGATTTCTTCAGCCTTGGCCACAGATGCGGTGGCCACCATGGCAATGCCGGCCAGCAATGCGGAAATTCTTGATGCAGTTTTCATGTGATACTCCCTGTCCGGGCCCGCGTGATGCCGGCCTTTCGATTGCAATTTATTGCCGGACGAACTTGAAGTATCCGGCGCTGTTCCCGTTTTTTTGTATTCTTTTAAGTTCTATCTTGCGCTTACAAGGGCAAGTCGAGCAAGTCGTCAGGCAAAGCCATAGCGCCAATTTGCTCGACAACATTGTACCAGTTTATTAGTATCGCTGCAGGCCATTGGTTTTATTCGGCTTTTTCTGGCCATACGGCTGAAGAGCCACTGGCCCTATTCTCTTGCCTGGGACTTCGGCGATGATTTTGCTGCCGAAGGACCGGCATTCACCCCTTTTTCCGGGAGGCCCCGCTTATGAACCTGCCCATTCAGCCAAATGATATTCAGGCGGTTGTCGAAGCCGATCGCGCTCATGTCTGGCATCACCTGATCCAGCACAAGCCGTTTGAAACCATCGATCCGCGGATCATGGTGGAGGGCCGCGGCATGCGGGTGTGGGATGCGACCGGAAAGGAGCATCTCGACGGTGTGTCCGGTGGCGTCTGGACGGTCAATGTCGGCTATGGACGCGAGAGCATTGCCAATGCCGTGCGCGACCAGCTGGTCAAGATGAACTATTTCGCCAACAGCGCCGGATCGATTCCCGGCGCACTCTTTGCCAAGAAGCTGATCGAGAAAATGCCTGGTTTGAGCCGGGTCTATTATTCCAACTCCGGATCGGAGGCCAACGAGAAGGCGTTCAAGATGATCCGGCAGATTTCACACCGGCATCATGGCGGCAAGAAATACAAGATCCTCTACCGCGACCGCGACTACCACGGCACGACAATTGCCGCACTGTCGGCTGGGGGCCAGCCGCAGCGCGCGGAACAATATGGGCCGATGGTCCCCGGCTTTGTCATGGTTCCACATTGCCTTGAGTATCGTAGTCAGTATCCGGACGCGGAAAGCTATGGCCTTGCTGCTGCCAACGCCATAGAAGAAGTCATCCTGCGCGAAGGCCCGGATACTGTCGGCGGGCTTTGCCTGGAACCGATCACGGCGGGCGGCGGCGTAATTACACCACCACCGGGCTATTGGGAACGGGTGCAGGAGATCTGTGCCAAGTACAATATTCTGCTGCATATCGACGAAGTGGTCTGTGGCGTCGGGCGCACCGGGGCCTGGTTCGGTTACCAGCATTACGGCATCAAGCCGGATTTCGTTACCATGGCGAAGGGTGTGGCCTCGGGTTATGCCGCGATTTCCTGCACAGTGACCACGGAAGCGGTGTTTGAGCAGTTCAAGGACGATCCCTCTGACCCGATGTCCTATTTTCGCGACATCTCGACGTTTGGCGGCTGTGCCGCAGGCCCGGCGGCCGCCCTTGAAAACATGCGGATCGTCGAGGATGAAAACCTGATCGAGAACACCCAGGCAATGGGTGAGCGCATGATGAACAATCTGCGGGTGCTTCAGGACAAGCACGGCGTGATCGGCGATGTGCGCGGCAAGGGCCTGTTTATCGGCGCTGAACTGGTCAGCGACCGCCAGACCCGGGACCCTATGGAAGAAAAAAGGGTGCATGCGGTCGTCGCCGACTGCATGGCGCAAGGTGTCATCATCGGCGCAACAAACCGGTCGCTGCCAGGCTTCAACAACACATTGTGTTTCAGCCCGGCACTGATTGCCACAGCCGATGACATCGACCGGATTACCGACAGCGTTGACCAGGCATTGACGCGGGTGTTCGGCTAAGCGCCCAGCGGCGTAACCAACACTTACCAAGGCGGCGGGACAAACGTTCCGCCGCCCCTTCCGCTTGGCTAAGCATTTCGATATGCTGGCAAAAACCGGCTGGGCGATTGAATGTCGATTCCGATAGACACGTTTTTTCTCGACCCAAAATTCGAGGGAACTCTGCAACAGAAGATCCAGAGAATGATCAGCGAGGGCGTTCTGTCCGGTCGCTTCATGCCGGGATCAAAACTGCCTTCAAGCCGCAAACTGGCAACCCATCTGGGGATCAGCCGGATTACCGTAACGCTGGCTTACAGCGAACTTGTCTCCGATGACTACCTGATCGCCAAAGGCCGCTCGGGCTACTATGTTTCACCCACAGCGCCGCAGCGGACCCGGTTTGAGCCACCCCGGGGCGAAATTACAGATTCGGTCGACTGGAGCCGGGCGATCGGACAACGCTATTCGGGCCAGGTGCTGGTCGAAAAACCGGTCGACTGGCGCAGTTACCCCTATCCGTTCATTTACGGTCAGGCAGACGAGAAGATCTTCGATCACAGCAACTGGCGCCAATGTGCGCTTCAGGCGCTGGGGAAGCGGGAATTCCTTACGGTAACGTCTGACAGTTACGAACGTGACGATGCCGAGCTGGTCAAATATATCGCGCTCAATACTCTGCCCCGACGCGGTATTCACGCCAAGCCGGAACAGATCCTGATCACCATGGGGGGACAGAATGCGTTGTGGCTGGCAGCCCAGGTGCTGCTCAACCAGCGGCGGACTGCGGTGATGGAAAACCCCGGTTATCCAGGGTTGCGGGTGGCGCTCAATCTGGCCCGTTGCAACGTGGTGAGCGTGCCGGTCGATCATGCCGGCATGCGGCTGGATGCATTGCCGGCCGAGACCGATGTGGTGTTCACAACACCAAGCCATCACTGCCCGACAAGCGTGACGATGCCGCTGGAGCGGCGCCAGCAGTTGCTGGACATGGCCTCGCGAGATGATTTCATCATTGTCGAGGACGACTACGAGTTCGAAATGTCGTTCCTCAACCCACCGGAACCGGCGCTCAAATCACTGGATGAAGAAGGCCGTGTGATCTATGTCGGCTCGTTCTCGAAATCGCTGTTTCCCGGATTGCGGCTTGGTTACATGGTCGGTTCGGAAACCTTCATTCGCGAGGCGCGGGCGCTTCGAATGGTGGTGGTCAGACATCCGCCGGGACATCTGCAGCGCACGGTGGCGAACTTCCTGTCGCTGGGCCATTTTGATGCTCTGGTGGCGCGGATGGGGCAAACCTATCGGCGGCGGCGCGAGGTGATGCAGGAAGCAATCGACCGGCGCGGACTGGATGTGGCAGGTTCGGATGTTTCGGGAGGCTCCAGCTTCTGGATGAAGACGCCTGACCATATCGATGCGCGCGATCTGACCCAGGCGGTCAAACGCCGCGGCGTGCTGCTCGAGCCCGGCCATTTCTTTTTTGAAAACCCGGATGACGGCGCCCATTATTACCGCATCGCCTATTCGTCGATCGAAAGCGCCAAGATTTCAGCCGGAATCGACATCATCGCCGACACGGTTGCCGAGTTCTGAATGTGAAAAGGGCCACGCACACGCGTAGCCCCTTTTAGACCCCGGCTTGAGCGGTCAGGCAGCGCCCTGCTGGGGACGCATGTCATCGCGGCTGACGCCTGCGACAACCACCGGTTTTTTCATGGCATCGCGGCGGAACGGTTCGCCCAGTTCCTGATTGAGAACGATTTCAATGAAAGTCGTCTCGCCATTTTTCATCTGGCGGTCGACGGCCCTGGAAAGTTCTTCGGTCAGGCTTTGCTGGTCCTTGACCACTACGCCATGCGCGCCACAGGCTTCGGCGATCTTGGCGTAGGACGTATCGCGATCGAGTTCTGTGCCGACGAAATTGTTGTCGTACCAGAGCGTCGTGTTGCGCTTCTCAGCACCCCATTGATAGTTGCGGAAGATCACCATGGTGATCGCCGGCCAGTTTTCACGGCCACAAGCGGTCATTTCGTTCATCGAAATACCAAAAGCTCCATCGCCGGCGAAACCGATAACCGGTACATCCGGCTGGCCGATCTTGGCGCCGAGAATTGACGGAAAGCCATAGCCGCAAGGGCCGAACAGGCCAGGCGCGAGGTATTTGCGGCCCTCTTCAAAGGTCGGATAGGCGTTGCCGATGGCACAATTGTTGCCGATGTCCGATGAAATGATCGCGTTCTTTGGAAGAGCCGACTGAATGGCGCGCCAGGCCTGGCGCGGTGACATCAGATCGGCATCGCGCTGGCGCGATTCCTCGTTCCAGACCGTGCCAGGATCATCGTCCTCGTGATCAAGCGAAGACAGTTCCTGCGCCCAGCGGGATTTGGTCAGCGACACGAGATTGCGGCGATCTTCACGACCTGCGTCACCGGCAGTTTCTGCGAGTTGGGCAAGGATGGCGCGGGCAACCTTGGTCGCGTCACCTTCAATGCCGACGGTGACTTTCTTGGTCAATCCGATGCGGTCTGCGTTGATGTCGACCTGAATAACTTCCGCATTCTTTGGCCAGTAGTCAATGCCGTAGCCCGGCAGCGTCGAAAACGGGTTGAGCCTGGTGCCGAGCGCCAGCACGACGTCGGCCTTGGCGATCAGTTCCATCGCGGCCTTGGAGCCGTTGTAGCCGAGCGGGCCGACGGCGAGCGGATGCGAGCCGGGAAAGCTGTCATTGTGCTGGTAATTGGAGCAGACCGGCGCATCCAGCCGTTCCGCCAGCTTGGTCAGATCCGGAATCGCACCGGAGAGCACCACGCCAGCGCCGGACAGGATGACCGGGAATTTGGCCTTCGATAAGAGATCGGCAGCCTGTGCGATCGCCTGTTCGCCACCGGCAGGGCGCTCGAAGCGAACCATTTGCGGCAGTTCGACATCGATGACCTGCGTCCACATATCGCGCGGGATGTTCATCTGTGCCGGCGCCGATCCGCGCCAAGCTTTCATGATCACGCGGTTCAAGACTTCGGGAATACGGGAGGCGTCCCGCACTTCCTCCTGGTAGCAGACGCAATCGGCAAACAGCCGCATCTGTTCCATTTCCTGAAAACCACCCTGACCGATAGTCTTGTTGGCCGCCTGCGGAGTGATCAGCAGCATCGGGGTGTGGTTCCAGTAGGCTGTCTTGACCGGTGTGACGAAGCCGGTGACGCCGGGACCGTTCTGGGCGATGGCCATCGCCATCTTGCCGGTGGTGCGGATGTAGCCGTCGCACATCAGGCCGGCATTGGTTTCGTGAGCACAATCCCAGAAGGTGATGCCGGCTTGCGGAAAGAGATCCGATACTGGCATCATGGCCGAACCGATAATACCGAAAGCATGTTCGATGCCGTGCATCTGGAGCACTTTGACGAATGCTTCCTCGGTGGTCATTTTGGGCATGGGACAATCCTCCTTGTTAAGCGCTACGGCACCACGCATCCAATCGGATGCGCAAAAGACGCTGTGTCACTTAGAAATGATGCATATATGTTATCGTTCAAATGCATAAATTTGAACGCGACACGCATAAAGAACCACAACTGGCCCCATCTGCTCTAGTTCCAGTTTGCCGGCATCGCAACGCCAGATCGGTTTACAGACAAGCCATTTGCGACAGCTGTCAATTTCCAGCTGAATCATTCCATTTCCTTGAGTATGGCTAAATCATCCCGTTCACCGGCGCATATCCTCCCAGATCATGTCCGAAGCCTTTTCGCCGATCATGATGGCCGGTGTCTTGCGGCGATTGCCTGTCACGGGCCGAACATTCGGCTGTCAGCGGAAACCCTTCGCGGGTTTCTGGGCGACTTCAACATTACAGTTGAAAAGATGCGGGGCGTGCTGACCTGACACTCCTGTCCGGCAACAACCCAACTTATGATGCCGTGCTCGGCGCCGTTTCATAGTCTGCGGCACAATGAGCGATGATCGCACCTATGTGGCGACAGTCCTCGACCGAGAAGGTCAGCGGCAATCGCATGTCGAACAGGCCCGAGAGAATGCGATCTGTTTCAGGCAGCGCCTGCTGCTCGACATAGCGCCAACTGTGATGGTTGGACGTAAAACCCACCGGATTTTCAGCGCCAAACCATTTCAGTTCGACGCCGAGAGCTTTGGTTGCGGCCACAAAAGCCTCGGCCCCGTAGGGCGAAATTCCGGGCAGGGAAAACTGGATGGAGCTGCCGACATAGCGCTCTTCATCCGGCCGGTTGCGCAGCACGATGCCAGCCGCGCCGCGAAGCTGATTTTCCACCGCCCGATAGCGCTCGTTCCAGCGATCGATGCTGTCTTCCAGGCGGGCAAGCTGAGGCAAGAGGATTGCCGCGCGCAGATTGTCCATGCGGCCAGACATGTTGGGTGTTTTGAGCCGGATCCGCTCGAAGACATCGGCAGCAGGAGCTGCTCCATGGCGTTCATAGAGCATGTAGGAGCCGGACAGGATGATGGCGCGCGCCATGAAATCGGGATCATCGGAGGTGAGCAAACCACCTTCGCCGGAGTTGAGATGCTTGTAGGTCTGGGTGGAATAACACCCCGCCAGGCCGAAATTTCCGCTTTTCTTGCCCTTCCATGAGGCCCCCATGGTGTGGGCGCAGTCCTCGATCAGGATCAGATCGTGTTTGCGGACGATCTCCTCAAGGTGCTCCATGTCGGCCAGATGACCACGCATGTTTGACAGCAACAGGAAACGCGCGCCGGATGTCTTTGCCTTGCGCTCGAGATCCTCGAGATCGATCACCATGTCATCGGTGATTTCGACGAGCAGCGGTTTGCCGCCGGCTGCGGTAATCGCACCGGGCACCGGCGCAAGGGTGAAGCCGTTGGTCAGAACCGTTTCACCCTGCACAAGACCTGCCGCACGCAAGGCAATCGCCATGGCATATCCGCCTGAGGCACAGGCAAGACAATAACGTGCGCCCTGATAAGCCGCATAGGCCTGTTCCAGTTCAGAGGCCTTCGACAGCTCGCCGGGTTCGCTGTTGTAGCGATGCAGGCGGCCTGATCTCAGGACCGCCGTGGCAGCTTCCACAACAGACTCATCAAGCGATTCCTGCTGGGTAAAATTGCCGGAAAACGGTTTCAAGGGACGACCTCCTGAGACAAATGTTTGGCGTTACCCGGCATAGGACGAACGCCACCCAAGTCTTACGACCAGTTCGGAGACATGCATATGGACACTATTGTTCGAAACTGTAGCACCAGGTGAATGTCGGCACCGGCATCAAACGCTCGAGAACGAGGCTCAATTGCTTGCCGAGGCTATCCCCAGGCTTGTCTGTTGGACGAATTGCCCCCCAAATAACAAGGGGTCGTTGTTGCAATGCAATAAATCCGTGCTAGGTTTCGCCACCGTTTGCGCGCTGCAACAAGTCAGACTCCGGTAAGGATATGATGTGCATGATGGCGCAAACCGGGCAGCTTGTCTGTCGCAACAAGAGGCATACCATCATGTTCTACCAGATGTACGAACTCAACCATGCGGCTATTGCGCCGATGCGCGTCTATGCCGACGCCATGCGCCTGACATTCCAGAACCCGATCAATCCTATGTCCCACACGCAGCTCGGTCGCTCGGTCGCCGCTGGTTTTGAATTGTTCGAGCGGACAACGCGCCGCTACGGCAAGCCGGCCTTCGGACTTGACGAGACATCTCTGGACACAGGAAAGGTGTCCGTTCATGAAAAGACCGTCTGGTCACGGCCGTTTTGCAACCTGATCCATTTCGAGCGCGCCTTGCCTGCCAACCACAAGGCGGACCCGAAAATCCTGATTGTGGCGCCGATGTCGGGCCATTATGCCACGCTGCTGCGCGGCACTGTCGAAACCTTGCTGCCCAATGCAGAAGTCTACATCACCGACTGGACCGACGCCCGGACGGTCCCGGTGAGCGAAGGACGCTTCGATCTTGACGACTATATCGATTATGTCATTTCCATGCTGCACGCGCTTGGCCCCGACACCCATGTGATGGCTGTCTGCCAACCTGCCGTGCCGGTGCTGGCAGCCGTGGCGTTGATGGAAGAAAGCGGCGACACGTTCGCGCCGTCGACCATGACGCTGATGGGCGGTCCAATCGACACTCGCATCAACCCGACCGGCGTCAACGAAATGGCGCAGGCCAAGCCGATCGAGTGGTTCGAGGACAATGTCACCATGCAGGTGCCGTGGCCGCTGCCTGGCTTCTCCCGCAAAGTCTACCCGGGCTTTCTGCAGTTGTCCGGCTTCATGACCATGAACCTCGACCGTCACATGATCGCGCAGAAGGATTTCTACCATCACCTGATCAAGAATGATGGCGATTCCGCCGAGCGTCATCGTGATTTTTACGATGAATACCTCGCGGTTATGGATATGACAGCCGAATTCTACCTGCAGACCGTCGATACGGTGTTCATCAAGCATTCGCTGCCGAAGGGCGAAATGATGTATCGCGGCCGCAAGGTCGACACGACAGCCATCCGCAACGTCGCCCTGCTGACAGTTGAAGGCGAGAATGACGATATCTCGGGTCTGGGACAGACCGAGGCGGCACATACCATCTGCCCCAACATTCCCGATGACATGCGGCAGCATTATGTGCAGCCGGATGTCGGCCACTACGGCGTCTTCAACGGATCACGTTTCCGTGCGGAAATCGCGCCGCGGATTCTTGACTTTACCCGCACGCACGCGAGCGGCAATAGCGCCAAGAAGGCCGGACCGAAGGTCATCAAGGGTGGCCGGAGCGACTGATCACAATTTGGATCGCATTTTGGGAATCCGAAATTTCTCTGCTAAAACAGTGAAATATCGGATTTCTGCGGCGATTTTCTTGAATAGGATCGCGGTTAATACCACATCAAATACACAAGGGAACGATCCCCGCTTCCCTCACCAGATGAGGTTTTGACCTATGACACAGACCGCATTGATCCGTCCCGCCTGGACGCCGGCAACCATCGCCCTGATGGTTCTGGGCTTCATGGTTTTCTGGCCGCTCGGCCTTGCCATGCTCGCCTACATTATCTGGGGTGAACGGCTTGACGGGTTCAAGGCAGACGTAAATCGCGCCACCGACGATTTCACCGGCGTGTTCCGCAAGAACTGCCACAACATGCGCAGCACCGGCAGCGGAAATGCCGCCTTCGACGAGTGGCGCGCCACCGAGCTCTCACGGCTTGATGAAGAGCGCAAGAAGCTCGACGAGATGCGCCGGGAGTTCGACCAGCATATGCGTGATCTGCGCATGGCGCGGGATCGCGAGGAGTTCAATCGCTTCATGGCTGACCGCAAGGCCAGCCAGGCCAGAACGTCGGGTTCCGTGCCTGACATCAACGCCTGAGCCACACTCTAATCGACCTCCTGCGGAGGGCGGCGTTTATAGCGCCGCCCTTTTTGTTGTGTCTTTCTTAAACCCGGATTGGCCGGAAGGACTATTTCAGTCCCTGTTTGGCAAACGAATCGGATAAATGACTGACATGTTTGGACTAGGTCGCCCTTCCCGCAGAACCATCACGCCACGGCCCGTTGCTGTCAGCGTCAATGGTCGCGACCTGCCGTTGCTGATCCGTGAAAACGTGCGCGCCACCCGCATGACGCTTCGCATCGAGCCGGGCGGACAGGCGCTCAAGCTGACAGTTCCCAAGGGGTTGCCCGGCCACGAGATCGATGAATTTCTGACACGCCACCACGGCTGGCTGATGACCCGTCTGGCGCGGGTGGACCAAACCGGGCCGCTGGCGGACGCGGCAACGATCACCATTCGCGGCGTGGAACACCGGATCAAGATGACCGGGAAGCTGCGGGGGCTGGCCGAACAGACGGAGATCGACGGCGTGCCGACACTGCTGCTTTCCTGCCTGCCGGAGCATATTGGCCGACGTGTGTCCGACCACCTCAAGCGGGTCGCGAAGACCGAGATGGAACGGCTTGTCCGGGTCCACGCTGCGAGCTTGGGTAAGCCGTTCGGATCAATCTCCTACAAGGACACCAAGAGCCGTTGGGGATCGTGCACATCAGAGGGAAACCTGTCGTTTTCCTGGCGGATTGCGATGGCGCCGGATTTCGTCATTGACTATCTCGCGGCGCACGAAGTGGCGCATCTGAAGGAAATGAACCATGGACCGGACTTCTGGGCCACCTGCAAGGCGCTGTGTCCACGCACCAAGGAAGCCAAGCGCTGGCTCAAGCAGAACGGCTCGCGATTGTTCGCGGTGAGTTTCTGAGACCAGCCCTTCTCTGGCCACTGCGCGACGACTCTCGAAACATAGATATCTCGACTCTCAGACAGAATTATGCGACGTCAGCCCCCATGACGATAGAGATCAAGATTTGTGGCCTGAGCACGGCTGAAGCGGTGGATCGCGCTGCCGATCTGAACGCCGATATGGCCGGGTTCATCTTTTTCGAGAAGAGTCCGCGTCACGTGGCAATCGATACCGCCGCCTGTCTGGCCGAGCGGGCACGAACCCGTGGATTGGCGACGGTGGCGGTCACGGTCGACATCGATGATGCCCGGCTTGACGAGATTGTCGGCCGTATGAAACCGGACTGGCTGCAATTGCATGGCAGCGAAAGCGCCGAGCGCGCTTCAGACATCAAGGCCCGCTACGGGTTGGCGGTGATGAAGGCCTTCGCCATCCGCGAGGCCGCCGATCTTGAGCGCATTACCCCCTATCAGGGCATCGCCGACCGCTTCCTGTTTGACGCCAAGCCGCCGAAAGGCTCTGATCTGCCCGGCGGCAATGGCGTGAGCTTCGACTGGCGGCTTCTTGCCACGCTTGACGGGGCCGCTAGTTACATGCTTTCCGGTGGGTTGACCAAAGACAATATCAGCGAGGCGCTTTCTATCAGCGGCGCAACCATGGTCGATGTGTCATCCGGCGTTGAGAGCGCACCCGGTGTCAAAGACCTCGACATGATGGATGCATTTGTCCGAGCGGTGCACAATGCAGCCAAGTGACGGCTTCAGGAGTAGATGATTTGAACCAGACAAGCACCCCAAACTCATTCCGCACCGGCCCTGACGAGCAGGGCATGTTCGGCATTTTTGGCGGCCGTTTCGTTGCCGAAACGCTGATGCCGCTGATCCTGGAGCTGGAAGAGGAATGGACCAAGGCGAAAGCCGACCCGACCTTCCGCGCCGAGCTCGATCATCTCAATGCCCACTATGTCGGGCGGCCGTCGCCGCTCTATTTCGCCGAACGGCTGACCGAGCACCTGGGCGGCGCCAAGGTCTACTTCAAGCGCGACGAGCTCAACCACACCGGTTCGCACAAGATCAACAATTGCATCGGCCAGATTCTGCTGGCCAAGCGCATGGGCAAAACCCGGATCATCGCCGAAACCGGCGCCGGCCAGCATGGCGTGGCCTCGGCCACCGTGGCGGCGCGCTTTGGTTATCCGTGCGAAGTCTACATGGGTGCAACCGATGTTCAGCGTCAGGCGCCTAACGTGTTCCGGATGAAATTGCTTGGCGCACAGGTGCATCCGGTCTCCTCCGGGCACGGTACGCTGAAAGACGCGATGAATGAGGCGCTGCGGGATTGGGTGACCAATGTCGATGACACCTATTACCTGATCGGCACGGCAGCTGGTCCGCACCCCTATCCGGAAATGGTCCGCACCTTCCAGTCGGTGATCGGCCAGGAAACCCGTGAACAGGTGATGGCGGCCGAAGGCCGGTTGCCGGACATGCTGGTTGCGGCTGTAGGCGGCGGTTCCAACGCCATTGGCCTGTTCCATCCTTTCCTGGATGACAAGGACGTCCAGATTGTCGGCGTAGAAGCTGGCGGCAAGGGCCTTGAAGGCGAAGAACACTGTGCCTCGCTGACCGCCGGTTCACCCGGCGTGCTGCACGGCAACCGCACCTATTTGCTGCAGGACAGCGACGGACAGATCAAGGAAGGCCATTCGATCTCGGCCGGTCTCGATTATCCCGGCATCGGGCCGGAGCATTCCTGGCTGAAGGAATCGAACCGGGTCGAATATGTGCCGATCATGGATACCGAGGCGCTGGAAGCCTTCCAGCTGCTGACCAAGCTCGAAGGCATCATCCCGGCACTGGAGCCAAGCCACGCGCTTGCCGAAGTGATCAAACGCGCGCCGACCATGGGCAAGGACCAGATCATCGTGATGAACCTGTGCGGCCGCGGCGACAAGGACATCTTCACGGTCGGCAAGATCCTCGGCGTGGAGCTTTAATCATGACCGGATATTCCGATCTCAAGGCGCTTTTTATCAACACGACACTCACGAGCTCGGCCCAGGGAGAAAGCCACACCCAGCGGCTAATGCGCAATTCGATGGCAATCATGGAGACCAATGGCGTGCAGGTGGATCTGCTGCGCGCGGCGGATCATCATATCGCCTATGGAGTGCAGCCCGACATGCGTGAACATGGCGCGGACCGGGACGACTGGCCGGAGATATTCTGGCCCAAGGTCCGAAATGCTGACATTCTGGTGATCGGCACACCGCTGTGGTTGGGCGAGGAATCCTCGCTTTGTCGCGTCATCATCGAGCGGCTTTACGCCCATTCAGGCCAGCGTAACGATCGCGGGCAGTACATTTTTTACGGCAAGGTTGGCGGCTGCGTGATCACCGGCAACGAGGACGGCGTCAAGCACGCCTCGATGACCTGTCTCTATGCCATGCAGCATGTCGGCTACACGATTCCGCCGCAGGCCGATTGCGGCTGGATCGGCGAAGTCGGGCCGGGTAAATCCTATGGCGATGACGGCGCCGGCTATGACAATGATTTCACCAAGCGCAACACCGCTTTCATGACCTGGAACCTGATGCACCTGGCACGTATGCTCAAGGATGCCGGGGGTATTCCCAATCACGGCAATGACGTCGAAGCATGGAACGATGGCGCGCGTTTTGACCACCCCGAGATCGGAAAATCCTGAATGACCACTCGCATCGACACCCGTTTTGAGAAACTCAAAGCCGAGGGACGACCGGCGCTTGTGACCTATTTCATGGGCGGTGATCCCGACTACGACACCTCGCTGAAAATCATGCAGGCGCTTCCGGGCGCAGGTTCTGACGTGATCGAGCTTGGCATGCCGTTCTCCGACCCGATGGCTGATGGTCCGGCGATCCAGATGGCCGGACAACGGGCTCTCAAGGCCGGCCAAACGCTGGCCAAGACGCTGGCGTTGGCGCGGGATTTCCGTAAGGGCGACAATGAGACGCCGATCGTGCTGATGGGCTATTACAATCCGATCTACATCTATGGTGTCGACCGGTTTCTGGTCGACGCAATCGAGGCCGGCATTGACGGGCTGATTGTCGTTGATCTGCCGCCGGAAATGGACGAGGAACTGTGTCTACCGGCGCTGAAGGCGGGGATCAATTTCATCCGGCTGGCAACACCGACCACGGATGACAAGCGGCTGCCGCGGGTTTTGAGCAACACATCGGGCTTTGTCTATTACGTGTCGATGAACGGCATCACCGGCTCAGCCATTGCCGACACATCGAAGGTCAATGAGGCTGTAGACCGGATCAAGAGCCATACCAACCTGCCAGTCTGCGTCGGGTTTGGCGTCAAAACCGCCGAACAGGCGCGCGCCATCGGACAGTCGGCGGACGGCGTGGTGGTTGGCACAGCCATCGTCAATCAGATCGCCAATACGCTTGACGCCAAGGGCGCGGCAACCACCGACACAGTCGAGAGCGTGGCCACCATGGTGCGCGGGCTTGCCACCGGCGTCCGTGCCGCACGCCTTGCACCGACACGATAAGACCCCCACATTGGGTGAAGAACCGGAGATACCGCATTGAACTGGATTACCAACTACGTCAGGCCAAAGATCAATTCGATGCTCGGTCACCGCGAGGTACCGGAAAACCTTTGGATCAAATGCCCCGAAACCGGGGAAATGGTGTTCCATAACGATCTGGAAGAAAACCATTTCGTCATTCCCGCCTCCGGCTACCACATGAAAATGACAGCCGAAGCCCGGCTCAAGCATCTGTTTGATGAGGGCAAGTACGAAGTGCTGCCTTCGCCGAAAGTGCCTCAGGACCCGTTGAAGTTTCGGGATTCGAAGAAATACGGCGACCGGCTGCGCGAGAACCGGACCAAGACCGGTCTTGAAGATTCCATCGTTGCCGCACATGGCGCGGTGCAAGGCGTCAAGATTGTCGCCTGCGTGCATGATTTTTCCTTCATGGGCGGATCGCTCGGTATTGCCGCGGGTGAAGCCATCATTCAGGCCTTCGAGGCAGCCATTGCCCGCAAATGCCCGCTGGTGATGTTCCCGGCCTCGGGCGGCGCGCGCATGCAGGAAGGCATTCTGTCGCTGATGCAATTGCCGCGCACCACTGTTGCCGTGGAAATGCTCAAGGAAGCCGGCCTTCCCTATATCGTTGTGCTGACCAATCCGACCACTGGCGGTGTTTCGGCATCCTATGCGATGCTTGGTGACATCCATCTAGCCGAGCCCGGCGCGGAAATCTGCTTCGCCGGCAAACGTGTGATCGAACAGACCATCCGGGAAAAGCTTCCAGAGGGCTTCCAGACCTCGGAATACCTGCTTGATCACGGCATGATCGACATGGTGGTTCATCGTCACGACATTCCCGCGACCGTTGCCCGCTTGCTGAGGATTTTCCTCAACATGGACGCCCCGGCGCCAACAGCCCTTCCTGCACCTGAGAAACCTGCTGAAGCCGTACCGGCCGAAGCTGCGGAATAAGGTCCCAAAAGCCGGAAACGGTGGCGAGAGGAGCGGTCGTGTCGGCTGCTGAACGGGAAATCAACGCGCTGATGGCGCTGCATCCGAAGGGCTTTGACTTGTCGCTCGGGCGGATCACCCGTCTGCTCGAACGGCTGGGAAATCCGCACGAGAAGTTGCCGCCGGTGATCCATATCGCCGGTACCAACGGCAAGGGATCAACCATCGCGTTCTGCCGGGCCATAATGGAGGCTCACGGCCTGAAGGCCCACGTCCACACTTCACCGCATCTGGTCAACTGGCACGAGCGCTTCCGCATCGGAGCTGATGGCGGCGGGCATTTCGTCGAAGACGAGGTGCTGGCCGACGCGTTGCGCCGGGTGGCCGATGCCAACCAGGGCGAGATGATCACCGTCTTCGAAATCCTGACCGCGGTGATGTTCGTTCTGTTCTCCGAGCATCCCGCCGATGCAGCGCTGATCGAAGTGGGGCTTGGCGGACGGTTTGACGCGACAAACGTGATCGCTCATCCGGCGGCCTCGGTGATCATGTCGATCTCGCTTGATCATCAGGCCTATTTGGGCGACCGGGTGGAACTGATAGCAGCGGAAAAGGCTGGCATCATCAAATCCGGGTCACCGGTGGTCATCGGCGCGCAGACAGAAGATACGGCGCGCGAAGTGCTGATGAATATCGCCCAGCGGCGCGGATGTTCTGTCAGTGTCTATGGCCAGGATTTCTTCGCTGTCGAGAAAAACGGGCGGCTGGCCTATCAGGACGAAGACGAGCTGATCGATCTGCCGTTGCCCAGGCTGACCGGCCGGCACCAGCAGGGCAATGCGGCGGCGGCTATTCGTGCGCTGAAAGCTGCAGGCTTTGAACTGAACGAAAGAGCTATTGCAGAGGGGCTGCTCAATGTCTCCTGGCCCGGACGGCTGGAACGGCTCACCCACGGCCGGCTCTTCGAGAGTGCGATGGACGGTGTGGAACTGTGGATCGACGGCGGGCACAATCCCGGCGCCGGCCAGGTGATTGCAGAGGCCATGGCCAATCTCAATGACCGCGAATCCCGACCGTTGATCCTGATCACCGGAATGATCAATACCAAGGATCCGGTCGGGTATTTTGATGCTTTCGCCGGCATGGCGCGGCATGTGTTCACGGTTCCGGTTTCAGAATCCGAGGCGGGGCTGGATCCCGAATTTCTCGCCGACACGGCCGACGAGGCGGGACTGTCCGCTGAACCTGCCAAAGATGTCGAAACCGCGATCGCCACCATTTGCAAGAACTGGGACGGGCGGGAGCGTCCGCCGCGGATTTTGATCGGCGGGTCGCTGTACCTGCTGGGCGAAGTGCTGAAAGCCAACGGAACACCGCCGGTCTGAGCGCTCTGCAATCAATTTTGCACATAAAAAAAACCCGCCGGTTTCCCGGGCGGGTTTTTCATAAGACCGGAAGACTGAATTCAGGCGATTGCGCCTGAAATCCAGCTCGAAAGGGCTGTTTTCGGCGAAGCGCCGACTTTGATGTCAGCCACGGCACCGCCCTTGAACATTGCCAATGTCGGGATCGAGCGGACGCCGAACTGCGAAGCCAGTTCCGGGTTTTCATCGATGTTGAGCTTGACGACCTTGACGCTGCCTTCCATCTCGTTGGAAATTTCCTCAAGGCTCGGAGCGATCATCTTGCAGGGTCCGCACCATTCAGCCCAGAAGTCGACGACGACGGGAACGGTGGACTCGAGCACTTCGCTCTGGAAATTGGCGCTGTCTACTTTAACGGTTGCCATGGTTCGGCACTCCTTTGATGGATGACTGGTGTGGTCCCAATGTGATGATTCGGCACTCAGTATTCAAGGCATTTCGGTGAGCTTCACCGAGCCGTGATGGATGCGGGCGTTTAAGCATCGATACCGGCCATTGCGTGATCCAGCACAGGGCCAGGAATCTCGATCAGAAACGGGCCCGACACATAGACCAGCGCAGCGTCAATTCGCCGCCCCGGATACAGTGGCGCCAGAAGCGCACGATAGATGGCCAGCTGCGACACATGGCCGGATGGCGGCGGTTCACCGGGATCTGGCGCCAGACCGGTCTTGTAATCGACGATCAGCACCCGGTCGCCATCGAGCGCGATGCGGTCGATACGACCCGAAACGGCCCGTTCCTCGCCGCCAACCCGCAAAGTGCCCATGACCGAGACTTCCGCCTCGCCGGGCGCGTTGAAAATCGGTGCGAAGGCAGGGTCGCTGAGAACCGCCAGCACCTGGGCCTCGACGGCCTGCGCTGCGTCAGCCTGCTCTGCCGGCAGCGCCCGCGCCAGATAGCGGGAGAGCTCGGTCTGACGCTCCGCCGCGGGAATGCCAGGCAGGACCTGAAGCAGGCGGTGGATCATGCTTCCGCGCTCGAGCGCTGCGGTCGAACCGCTCTGGCTGCCAGCAAACGGCGATCGTGAGGCCAGCTCGCCGCTGTCCTCAAGCACGGCGCTGACACCCGACGGCGCCAGAGGCCGCGGCAGACGCACAGGAGGCAGCAAGGGAGTGTCCGGGATTTCGATGCTGCTGGGAGCAGCTGGCACAGGCTTGGGAACTGTCTGATCGGTTGCAGGAGCAGCCGTTGCCTCAGCGCGGGATCGACAGAACCGGCGCACCTCGAACTGTTCTGTGACTGCCTCATGCATGACATCCGACACAGTGTAATCGGCCTCGTCGGCCGCGCGCTCGATTCCGGCTGATGCCAGGGAGTGCCAGGTTGGTGTCTTGACCTCTCTGACGCCACGATATCCGCAGACCACCAGCCGGTCCGCTGCCCGCGTCAGACCGACATAGAGCAACCTTCGGTATTCTTCCTCAGCCTGCTCGCGCATTTTCTCGCGTATTGGCGCAATCGCTTCGTTCTCATGGGTCTTGTCAGGCAACCAGACCGGAATACTCGGCGGCTCGTCCGATCCGGGCTTTTGCGGCAGCAGCCAGAGCCGGGGTTGATGGCTGTGCTGGAACGCCTCGCCGCCCGAATCCACCAGAAACACGATCGGGGCTTCCAGCCCCTTGGCGGCATGCACGGTCATGATCCGCACCGCGCCCGATTGGCCTTCCATCTCGCGCTTGATTTCCGGCGTGTCGGTTTCGAGCATGGCAAGGAAGGATTGCAGACCCGGCAATCCGGCTTGTTCATGATCAAGTGTCAGCCCGAGGAATTCGTCCAGCACGTCGCCGACTTCATGGCCGAGACGGGCGAGATAAGCCCTGCGGCCTCCATCGGGACCAAGCAGGCTTGCAAAAAAGTCATGTGGCGGCAGATGGGCGGCCCGGACGTTCCAGCGCTTGAGCTTGGTAACTGCGGCCTCGAACCGCTGATCGGTTTCTGCAAGCTCAAGCAATCGCTGCCAGACCGATACTCCATCTGCTCGCCCGGATGTCAGACGGAACAGGTCATCCTCATCCAGATCCAGCAACGGGCTCTTGAACAGGGCGGCGAGCGACAGATCATCATCGTCAAGCAGCACGAAACGGCCCAGCGCCATCAGATCCTGCACTGCGATGTGATCGGTCAGCCGCAAACGGTCGGCGCCTGCCACCGGAATATCCGTGGTCGCCTTGAGCGTGCGCAGCAATGTCGGCACGAAACCGTCGCGCTTGCGCACCAGCACCAGAATATCGCCGGGCGCCACGGGCCGCATCTCTCTGGATTTCTGATCCTCGATCATTTCCTTGCCGACCCATTGCCCCAGCACATCGGCGATACGGCGGGCGAGTTGGGCGGCGGGCGCGGTTTCAGGCACCTCATCGAAGGCTGCGGTCCAGTCCTCGTCGTTGTCGGTCTGCTCTTTGGCGATCATCGGCCAGATTTCGACCAGTCCGGGCGCCTGCAGCCGTGCGGTCTCATGAATCACCGGCTCGTCAGCCGAACCCATGCCGCGCAGAGCATCGGTGCTGGCGAAGACATGATCGACAAGCTTGAGCACCTCGGTAGAGGAGCGAAAGGAGACCCGCAGCGAGACCTGCTCGAACTCCGCATCCGCGGCTCCGGCAAGTTTTGCGATCCGGGCGCGCTCTTCAGCAAAACGTTCGGGCCGAGCGCCCTGGAACGAGTAGATCGACTGTTTCTCGTCGCCGACGGCAAACAGCGTGCGGGTGGCCGGCCGGGCTCCTTCGCCGGCAAAGAACTCATCCGACAAGGCGCCGATGACGTTCCATTGCAGGGGGGCCGTGTCCTGGGCCTCATCGACCAGCACATGATCGATGCCCTGATCAAGCTTGTAGTGGACCCAGGCGCTGGCGCCGCTTTTGGACAGAAGCGCTTCGGTCGCTCCTATCAGATCGTCATAATCAAGCAGGGCCTGACGGGTTTTCAGTCTCTCGAACTCGCCGAGGTAGCGCCGTGCCAGGTGAAAGACCATCGTGGAGGCTGACAGCATGTTGAGCCGCGCCTGTTTATCGAAGATGTCAACGATCTGCGCCTGCGCTGCAGCAACCCGGTCAGCAAGGTCGGGAAATCGCTCCATAACCGTTTTTGATGCGACCGTACCGAGCTTGGCAGGCGGTCCGGTCTTGGTGAAGAACACCTGTTTGAGCAGCTCCAGCCGTTCGGTGGGGTCGGTTTCGGAACCAGCTGCGAGCAAACCATAGGCTAGATTGTAGGCCTTGGTCGCAGACTTGGCGGATTCCGCGAACTCATACACGGCGCGCACATAATCGATCGGCAATGCCTCAAGCGGCCAGGACTTCGCGATGATCGAGGTTTCGTTTTCATCCGGTACCAAATCCAGGGCAGCTCTGATCAGCGCTTCGGCGCCAGCCGAGGACCGCGCCCTGGCGTCAAAAGCGAGATATTCGCGCCGCCGCGCATAAAGCCCCGAGACCAACTTATCGAAACCAGCTTCACCACCAACGTCGAGCGCGCCGGTGACGGCCGCCGCAAGATCAGGGTCGTTCTCAAACGATTGCACCGACATCAAATGGCGGCGTGCCTCGGCCAGCAGTTCGTTGGCTTTCTGGTCATCGAGAACGTTGAAATGGCCGGGAATGTTGGCTTCCAGCGGAAACCGGTGCAGCACCGCCTCGCAGAAGGCGTGAATGGTCTGGATCTTGAGGCCACCGGGTGTTTCCAATGCCGTGGCAAACAGTCTGCGGGCGCGCACCAGCTGATGCGGCTCGGCTGGCCGGCCTTCGAGCTCGGTGATCCGGTCGGCGAGAGCGGCATCATCAAGCCGGACCCATTCACCGAGCGTCTTGAAAATGCGGTTCGACATCTCCGCCGATGCCGCCTTGGTGTAGGTCAGGCACAGGATCGCCGAAGGACGGGCGCCGCGCAGCAGCAGCCGGATCACCCGGCGGGCCAGAACATGGGTCTTGCCGGATCCGGCATTGGCCGACACCCAGGCCGACAGCGTCGGCATGGCAGCCTTGTTCTGACGCATCGTTGTGTCGGAGATGATGGCCAGGCTGGTTTCGTCAGTCATCGCCGTCACCTCCCTCTGCATCAACGGCGGTCTGCCATTCGGCAACCCTTGCCAGATGATCATATTCGCCGCCGAAATCGCGGGCGCTGCGGGGAATGGCGCGTGACAGGAAGCCGCGTTTGCCGGACCGCAGCAGGGCGACCAGCCGGCTGAACTCCTCGACCGCCTTTTCGGCCAGATCCTGGGGTCCCAGAAACTCGTCGCGGCCGGGTTTGTCAGGATCGGTGTCGATGCGTTCGGCGAACGGTTCCCTGCCGGTCAGGCGCAGGTAAAGCAGGCCCGAGACGGGCATCTTGCCGATCCCGGAAAAACCGCCATTGAGCAGCGCATAGGCTTCGAGCGCCAGTTGCGGGTCAAGCAGGATGCGGGCTTCCTTGCGCGACGGTGTTCCCCCCGTCTTGTAGTCTATGATCCAGACAGTGCCGTCCTTGCGCATATCCAGCCGGTCGGCCATGCCGGTGAGTTTAAGTCCGCCAAGCGGTAGCTCTAGGCTTGCCCGGGTCTCGACCAGCGACCGGACCAATCCGCCGGCGGACTCGCTTTCCCAAGTGGCGATGGCCTCGGCAGCCTTGTCAAAGCGCATGCGCCAGACCAGCGCGGTGGCATCGGGCAATCCGGCTTTGGCGAAATGCTCTGCAGCAATGCGGCGAAGGGTTTCGAGCGTCCGCGCCTCCGGATCAGCCTCTGAAATGAACTCTTCGAGGATCTCGTGGTAGAGCGTGCCGCGCTCACGCGGTCCGGGGTCTGCAAGAAACGGCTCCAGCGGGTCAAGGCCGAGAATGCGGCGGGCGTAAATTGCGTAGGGGTCACGGCGTAGTTTGCCGACTTCGGAAAATGAGTAGCTCCTTGGTTGAAGCTCTTCCGGCGGGCGCGGTTCCGGACGCGGCGAAGCCGGGGCGGAAGGCCCCTGATCGAGCGTGCGGGCGTGGGCGAGCAACGCCTCGCCTCGGGTGCGGAGCATGGAAGCAGGTTCCGGCCCGATGACGGCCAGAAGTCTCTGAAGCCAGCGCGAGGCAACAGTCGGAGCCTTTCCTGAGCGGAAGGAACGCGACAGCACCACCACGGGCGCACCCATCGCCATCTGGAAATCATGGGCAGCCTGGCCGATGCGGCGTTCGGGCGGCTCAAGCCCGATTGCAGCCTTCATCGAGCGCGACAGGAACGGATCTTCCTGACCGGCCTGGGGCCAGACACCTTCGTTGAGTGCGCCCATCAAAAGCGTGTCTACATGCTGCAGCCGGGCCTCCAGCGCACCCCAGATGAAGGCGCGCGGATGGCCGCCGGCACGCGGCTTGACCATGCGGCCGGAAATCAGCGCATCCAGCGCGCCCTGCCATTCTTGGCCACTCATGGTCAGCAACGAGCCACTGTCGCGGGTTTCAAGCAGCACAGCGGCAAGATCGGCGCCCGCCTCATCGCCCCATAAGGTATCGAACGCGCCTGTTTCATCGATGCAGATCCGTTCGAGTGCTTCGGCAGTCAGGGCAGCCAGCCTGCCAATCGGTATCTCATTGGTGACGCCAGACCCTGTGCGGTCGACGAGGACTGACGTCAACGGTGCGAGAGCGTCCGTTGCGCGAGCCGCAAAGTCACGCGCCTCCTCTGCCTGCTCGTCGCTGATCCGCTTCAGCCACTTGCCGGCATGACGCTCCTTCCGGCTGCCTTCACGCCGACTGACCAGTGTTTCGAGGTCTTCAACGTCGGCGGCGCCGCTGCCGCCGCGCAGCGCAATCCGCTCGACGTAGCCGGCCCGGGCCTTGGCTTCAGCCCGGCTCAGCCCGAAGCGCGCCAGCGGGTGCTTGATCAGGGCGGCGATTGCCACCGGATCGCCGGGCGCAAATGCCACATGCACAGCCAGCCGCGCCAGCCCGCCCTGCAGGCTCGAGGTGAGTGGCGAACCACCTGAATCATTGGCTTCGATGCCGTAGCGCGCAAGTTCGGTGACGACGCGGCGAGCGAGATTGCGATCAGGCGTGACCAGCGCCGCGGTCGGTTCGGCAATGCCGGGACGCGGCTCGAGCGCGCGGCGCATGGCAGCTGCCAGAGCAGCGGCTTCCTCACGCTCGTTGGCGGCCTCAATCAGGCTGACCGTCTCAAATCCCGGTTTGATTGCCTCTGCATCCGGCAAGAAGCCTGCCTCGCCCCAAGCTTCAGTGGCCATCGCTGGCAGCAAGGCGTGGGAGACCAGCATCCGGCGCGCTGCAAGCTCCGGCGCGAGACCGCCGATTTCGGGAATCTCTTCAAGCCTGTCAGCATCAAGGTCACAGTCTTGCAGCAATTTGAGCAGGCCATATTGCGGGTGGCTGCGGATGGCGACATCAACCAGATTGCGGCCATCGGGTGATTTTCTGGTGATCGATGCCTGCGCCAGGGCCTGCCAATGGGCTGGCCGCATGGCATGATCGAGGCCGGGAAGCACAACAGCTCCATGCGGGAGCTTGGCCACTGTGGCAATCAACCGAGCAGTCGACGGCCTAGTACCGGTTGAACCGGCGACGATAACCGGGCGATTGGTGGGTGACGCGGCAAGGCTGCGGGTAAACACATCGAGCATCGCATTGTGATGCCGGGCCGGGCTAGAGCGGTGAATTTCTTCGAGCAACGACGGCCAGAACTCACGTGCGATCTTGAGAAACTCGGCCGTCAACTGCCACCACTGCTGCAGATCGGCATCGGCGACCGTATCGAGGCCGGCGAAATCGCATTCTTCAGTTTCCACTGCCTGGATCAGATCGGACAGGGCGCGGCCCAACCAGATTGCATCCGCCGGGTTGGCCGGCGCTACCAGAGGAACGCCTCCAAGATGATCCTTGACGGTCTGCGGCAGCGCCTGCTTCCAGGCCAGAACCAGATCGGCCAGGCGCAATGTCGCCGCAGTCTGTGGAATTGGCGGATCGAGCGACAGCGTTTCCGGATCGGCGGAATCGAAAAACCCGGCATCGTCATCGGTTTCGCCCAGCGGACGGATTGATGGCAGAATTGCCGATCCCTTGCCGATCAGATCGGTAAGTTCGGACCGCAGCACGCGGGCGGCGCGGCGGGTCGGCACAAAAATCGTGGCGCCAGCCAGAGAGAGAGGATTGCCGGCTTTGTAAGCCAGTCCCGGAACCAGCCCGCCTTCGATGATCCGGCCGGCAAGGGTGGAGAGGAAATCCACGCCGGGCGGGATCGTGACGATACGGGGGGTGGATTGTGTCACTGGACCGGTTCGCCGAGATAGGCGGCGCGGGCAGCTTCGGCCTCGCCGATTGCTTCGGGCGTTCCAACGGTGAGCCAATGGCCCCGCATCGGCATGCCGAACAGCCGCCCCTGGCTTTCAGCCGTATCAAAACAGCGGTTGAGGGAGAATGTCTGCTCGCTGATGCCCTTGAAGACGCGTGGATGAAGAACAATCGCGCCGGCATAAATGACCGGATCTCCAGCGCCCTTGTAACGCGTCAACCGGCCATCTTCCCCCACAATGAAATCACCGGCGCCGGTGTGGCCAGTGGCCTGATGGAGCCGGGCGGTCATCAGCAGAATGTCCATTGATTCGGGATCGAAACGATCCTTCATGAGGGTCAGGTTATCAATCTCGCTGCCGGGTTCTTCAAGCCAGAATGTATCTGCATTGAGCACCAGAAACGGCTCGGTTCCGAGCATCGGCAGGGCGTTGACGATGCCTCCGCCCGAATCGAGCAGTTGAGCGGTTTCATCGGAGATCTCGGTGATCATGCCGGATTGCTCTGACAGCCATTCAATCAAGAGCGGCGCGAGATAATGAACATTGACGACAATGTGGTTCACCCCGGCACGGGCAAGCGCTTCCACGCCATAGGCAATCAGCGGCTTTCCGGCCACTTCAACCAGTGGCTTGGGCAGGGTGTCGGTGATCGGGCGCATACGGGTGCCAAGCCCCGCGGCAAGGATCATGGCGGTCTTGATGGTCATCAGCTCGGCAGTTCCGGTTTATGATTCGCTTTTGCCGATACCAGCCTTTGCGAACCAGAAGCGCAAGGGTTCCAACACAGGATGTTGCAGGGAAGCCGCTATATAGGCCTCAATCCGCGGCAGATGCCGCAAATATCCGGGTTTGCCGTCACGTTGCTTGAGCCGGACGAAAATTCCGAGGATCTTCGCGGCGCGCTGGGCTGCCATGATGGCATAGGCCTGACGGAAACCGGCCTCGTCAAATGGGGGATCACTGGCGTGGCGGGCCGTGACATAGCGATTGAGCAGCTGATCGGCCAGATCGGGATCCACTGTGACCCGGGCGTCCTGACACAGAGAGGCCACGTCATAAGCAGACGGGCCGATCATCGCGTCCTGAAAATCAATGATGCCAAGCCGGTCTGATCCGGTTTTGTCGTCTCGCCAGATCAGGTTTGGCGAATGATAGTCACGCAATACGAGTGATTTTTCAGCGCTCTGCAGATCGGCAAAGAGCTGGCGCCAGAGAGCGAGATACTCTCGCCGTTCCGCATCGGGAACCGTCGTACCGCGCTTGAAGGGCAGATACCAATCGGTCAGCAATTCCACCTCGATCTGCATGGCACGGGGATCATAAGCTGGCACATGATGCAGTCTGTCGCCTAGCGTAAGAGCATCGGGAAGTTGTTTGGCATGCAGCAAGGCGAGGCAGTCAATCGCTTCTGCGTATCGGTCCGGTTCGGGGTTGCCATCCTCATCAAGGATCCCGTCAGACCCAAGATTTTCAATCAGCAGAAAGCCCTGATCGAAGTCCTCAGCAAGGATTTCGGGGGCGGCAAAGCCTTGCGCGCGAAGCCAGCGGGCAATTGCAACAAAAGGAACAACGTCCTCTGCCAGATGGGCGATCCGGGAATAGGGCAAGCCGTCACGGACCGGCGGACCATCTGGCTGTCGCGCCGCGTTCATCAAAATGAGCGGTTCCCGACCCTGGGGACGAATCGTTTCATAGGAACGGGTGGACGCGTCACCCTGCAAATGACGCCGGACGACCGGGGCCGAATACTCTTGCTCGAGGAAAGCCCTTGCGGCCCGGGATCGCTCCAGACGGGCAAGAAAGGCCTCCGGGCCAGAGACTGTCACGGTGCGGCTATCGCCGATCCCGTCAAACCGCATCATCACCCGATCCTCGGGCAAGAGGTCGAGCGCTTTTTCCGGCCATTCGATCAGCGCCGCGCCTTCGCCGAGCGCATCATCCAGGCCCAGCTCATCGAGCTCATCGGGTGACGCGATTCGGTAGAGGTCCAGATGCGCGATCGGCAGGCGCAACTGGTAACTTTGTACCAGAGTGAACGTCGGGCTTGGCGCCTCCAGCTCCGGATCATCGGCAATGGCACGGATCAGCGACCGGGCGAATGTGGATTTACCGGCGCCGAGATCCCCTGAGAGGCAGAGGCAATCGCCGAGTTCAAGCGCCAGCGAGACATCTTCAGCGAAGAGAGCTGTCGCTTCCGGGTTGGCCAATTCCACGCGCATGGGTGCTGCGCTCATTCAGCTTCACTCGGCCGCATCACGGGCCAGCGGACGCTGAGTCGGGAAACGGCATATGATCGTTGCCCCGCCTTCCTCACCAGCCTCGATGGCAACGGTGCCGTTGTGCAGGCCGACGAAGCTCTCGACGATGGACAGACCCAGACCGGCGCCCCGGCGGCGGCCCGACTGGCCATTGGTCTCAAAGCGGGCGAACACATCCTTGCGCGCATTTTCGGGAATTCCCGGGCCGGAATCGGTGACCGAGAGACAGATCGCCTCATCGTCCTGCCGGCAGCTCAAGCGCACGGCAGACCCGTCAGGGGCAAAGTTCGCTGCATTCATCAAGAGCTTGAAAAGAATCTGCTTGAGCCGCTGGTGATCACCGATCATTTCGCGCGGCGCGGTAGCGGTGTCGATCTGGAGTGACAGCCCGTTTTCCTTGAGACGATCGGCGATCTGCTCGGAGGCTTCTGCAAAAAGCTCCTCAATATTTACCACCCCCGAGTCGATACGCATGATGCCGGCGTCAACGGTGGCGAGATCGAGAATGTCGTTGACGATGGTGAGCAACACCGAAGACGACGTCGCGATATGATCGAGATACTCGGACTGGCGCTCGTTGAGATCTCCAATGCCGGGGGTCTGCAGCAATTCGGTAAAGCCGATGATGTTGGTCAGCGGCGAGCGCAGCTCATAGGAGACATGCTGAACGAAATCGTTCTTCAACGCATCGGCCTTGCGCAGGGCCTCGTTCTTTTCGGTCAGCATGCGTTCGGCGCCGACACTGTCGGTGACATTGACAAAGGCGATCATGGTCTGGCCGTTGGGCAGCGGCACGATGGCATAGTCAAGAATCAACCCGGTTACCAGCTCGATGCGGCCTTCCTGGGTGCGGCGTTCGTCCTCGAAACCGGTTATTGCGCCGGCAAACAGTTTCCAGCCATCGGCCTCGCGATAGGATGGCTCGCAGGCTTCCGCAATGTGCTTGATATGCGTGCCGGGCTTGACCTGTTGCTCGGTCAGGCCCCAGAGCGCGCGGAAGGACGGATTGGACAGACGCACCTTGCCGTCCGGTCCGAACACACCCACGCCCTCGGCGAGGTGATCGATGGTTTCGCCCTGTGCCTGGAGAAGCGTGTTGTAGCGGGTCTCCAGATCGACTTTTTCGGTCAGGTTTTCAAACACCCAGGTGACACCACCCTGCGGATGGGCATTGGCAAAGACATTAAGGGTCTGGCCATCGGGAAGATGCCAGAGATGCGGCGTCGTCTCGACCGAGCGGTAGACCGACAACATCTGCTCTTTCCAGTCCCGCCAGGCATGCGGTTCAGGCAGTTTTCCGTCGGCGCGGAGCCGTTCCAGAAACTCGCCATTGTCGGGTCGGCGGGAGAGGAAGGGCGTATCGAGTTCCCACAGCCGCTGGAACGCCTGGTTGTGAAACTGAAGCCGCTGATCGCGGTCGAAAATCGCCACCGGCGTCGCCAGATGATCCAGCGTCTCGGCGTGGCTCTGGATGGTGCGCTTGAGTTCCTGGCGCAGATCTTCCTCAATCGACACATCCAGCGCCAGTCCGGCCGAGCCGGAGGACGTCCTGGCATCCGCAACCTCGAAGAAACGGCGATGGCCATGGATGACTGTGGAGACCTTGTCGAGGAAAGGCCGTTCGGGGGTCGCCGTAGCGCGAACCCGTTCCCGCGCCGCAGTTCCGAGCAGCTCCAGCCCACGCGTCAGCGCATCCTGCCGGTCTTCACCCTCAACCGCCTTCGCATAGGCATTGTTGACCCAGACAAGTTTTGCGTCCGGTCCACGCAGCCAGACCGGCATATCAATGATATCCAGCAAGGCCTGAAACGTATCGAGCGAGCTGAGCAAACGGTCACGTTCGATGGTGAGTTCGGCAAGTTCGGCACGAACGCCGGATAGCGTGACGAAACGAACAAAGGCGCGGCCGCCGGAAACACGGCCCTGAGCCTCGATAACATGGCTGCGCGTCGTCTCAATAATCATGTCGAAGCGTTCGGCATGGGCGCGAAGCCGGTCGATGGCTTCATCTAGTGCAGCAGCAGACCTTGGCACGAGCCAGCGGCCAAATGCCAGGAAATCACTCTGTTTTTGCGGCGCACCGGTCTCGACAGAGAGTCGTCCGAGCACTTCGGCGGGCAAGCCGACACCATCCCAAACCACGATCTGGCGATCGCGATCGACAATCAGGGCTTCATGGCGCGAAATCTTCGCGTTGGCGTCCGCCAGAGCGGCACGCAAGCCGACATTTTCGAGATCGATCTTGCCGCGCTCGCGGATCAGCCAGATAGCCGAGATCATGGCTGCCGATATGGCGCCAATCACCATGGCGAAATTGACAACTTCCAATGAGGATACGGAGCTGCCGTCTGGAACCGCATCTCCTGAGGCCTGGGCCAGAACGGGGAGCGCTGACGCCAGCAGGCCGCCACTGAGCAGCGCCGTGCCGGTCAAGACCTTGCGCCGGAACCGGCCAAGACCTCTGAACAGCGTCTGCGTGAGTTCAAATCGCCCCTTGCGCCCAAGTGAATCCGTCTTCACCGGCATGTCCCAGTCCCCTCGTGGTCTGTCTGACAAGACATCGCCAATAGTTTGGCAGATTCGTTTCCAGCGCCGCCACAACGCAAAACGAATCATCGGCTAAAAACATACCTGTTTAGCGAATCACGGTGAAGGGCACGATGCGCAAAAAGAAACCGCGCTCTCTTTGTCAAGAACGCGGTTTCAATATCTTGTGGGTATCGATTGGAAAATCAGTACCTGTAGTGTTCCGGCTTGAACGGACCTTCGACAGCCACACCAATATAATCTGCCTGGTCTGTCTTCAGCTGTGTCAGTTTGGCGCCGATCTTGTCCAAATGCAGACGCGCGACCTTCTCGTCGAGATGCTTGGGCAGCACATAGACCTCGTTCTTGTACTCATCACCCTTCATCCAGATTTCCATCTGCGCCAGCACCTGGTTGGTGAAGGAAGCTGACATGACGAAGCTCGGGTGACCGGTAGCGTTACCGAGGTTGAGCAGGCGGCCCTGGCTCAAGAGGATCATGCGATTGCCTGACGGCATTTCGATCATGTCCACCTGGTCCTTGATGTTGGTCCACTTGTGGTTTCTGAGTGCCGCGACCTGAATCTCATTATCGAAATGGCCGATGTTACCGACGATGGCCATGTCCTTCATCTCGCGCATGTGCTCGAGGCGAATCACGTCCTTGTTGCCTGTGGTGGTGACGAAGATGTCGGCGGACTTCACCACATCTTCAAGCAAGACAACTTCGAAGCCGTCCATTGCCGCCTGCAGCGCGCAAATGGGGTCGACTTCAGTGACTTTCACGCGGGCGCCGGCGCCGCGCAGCGATGCAGCCGAACCTTTGCCGACGTCGCCGTAGCCGCAAACAACAGCAACCTTGCCGGCCATCATGGTGTCGGTGGCACGACGGATGCCGTCGACCAGGCTTTCCTTGCAGCCATACTTGTTGTCGAACTTCGACTTGGTGACCGAGTCGTTGACGTTGAAGGCCGGGAACGGCAGCAGGCCCTTCTTCTGCAGATCATACAGACGGTGCACACCGGTGGTGGTCTCTTCCGAAACGCCCTTGATGGCGTCGCGGGTCTTGGTGAACCAGCCCGGGCTTTGCTTCATGCGCTTCTTGATCTGGGCAAAGATGGCTTCTTCCTCTTCTGAGGTTGGAACCTCGATCAGATCGGTTTCGCCGGCTTCTACCCGTGCGCCGAGCAGGACGTAGAGTGTGGCGTCTCCGCCATCGTCGAGAATGAGGTTTGCGCCTTCCGGGAACATGAAGGAGCGATCGAGGTAGTCCCAGTGCTCGACAAGGGTCTGGCCCTTGATGGCAAACACCGGCACGCCGCTCTTGGCGATGGCTGCTGCCGCATGATCCTGGGTCGAATAGATGTTGCAGGAGGCCCAGCGAACATCGGCGCCAAGCGCAGTCAGGGTCTCGATCAGCACCGCAGTCTGAATAGTCATGTGCAGCGAACCGACTATACGCGCACCCTTGAGGGGCTTCTGCGAGCCGTATTCTTCGCGCAGGGACATCAGGCCCGGCATTTCGGTTTCGGCGATATCAAGTTCCTTGCGGCCGAAATCAGCCAGCTCGATGTTGGCGACGACATAATCCTGGTTGGCGGTCATATAATTTTCCAAAGGTTTTGAGATCCAGCCGGGACAGGCTGGATTGCATGGCCGCTGCCATAGCAGGAAACACGCATGCTGGCAATACGATATAAAGATGTCTTTATGTGGGAATATCTAGGCTTCTTCGCCGAATCGGTCGGCAACCAGTGCCTCAAGCGCGTTCAACACCTCTTCGGCCTGACGGCCTTCGGCTTCGACTGCAATCGAACAACCTGTGCTCGCAGCGAGCATCATCAGACCCATGATCGATGTGCCGCCAACCGTCGAGCCTTCGCGCGTGACCCGAACCACGGCATCAAAGCCTTCGGTGGTCTGAACAAACCGCGCAGAGGCGCGGGCATGCAGGCCGCGCTTGTTGATAATCTGGAACGATCGGGACTTAACGGGGGAATCAGACGTCATTTTCCAGACAGCAGGCGGCTTGCAACATTGATGTATTTGCGGCCCGCATCCTGCGCGTCGGCCAGGGCCTTGGCCATGTCGTTGCCACCGCGGACGCCTGCCAGCTTGATCAGCATCGGCAAGTTGACGCCGGCGATCACTTCAATGCGGCCCGAATCCATGACGGAAATGGACAGGTTCGAGGGCGTACCGCCAAACATGTCGGTCAGAATGATCACGCCATGGCCAGTTTCTACCCGCGACACAGCACCGACAATGTCCAGCCGTCGCTGATCCATGTCGTCTTCAGGGCCGATGCAGACGGTTTCAAGAGCGGTTTGCGGTCCGACAACATGCTCCAGTGCATGCCTGAACTCTTCCGCGAGCTTGCCATGGGTGACAAGCACCAATCCGATCATTTTGCCTCCAGCAGCATGCGGCCAGCGCGAATTTTGACCAAGCCATGCCAATTGCTTCGCAGCCGCGAACATTTTCGATGTTTTCATCTTGGACAGAAGCAGGCGAAGTTCAAGCCAAAAAACGTCACAAAAGCAGCAAATTGACCTGCGCCCGTGGTGATTAGCCCAAAAACAGCTCAGGGCGGGCTGCGCGCAGGTATGAGAGCGGGCTGACTGCGCCATCGTGCCACAGACGCATAAGAGGCATTGATGCGCCATTGCACGAAAAGGTTTCAGATTCGGGCGGAAGACGGGTATCGGCGGACGGTTCGCTCAGCGCTACCGCACACAGCATCACAGCCCGGTCGACCTGGCGGAAGCTGATTATACCGGTGCCGCGCAGTTCCAGAAGTCCTCGTATCGGGTCCGGGCAGGACGCGATGCAGCGCCCCCCATGAACGGTGAGGATGGTCCGATCATCGGCAATCAGCGCAGCATTCCAGCCGAGAGCCGCTGCCTGGGACAGACAGGCGAAGGCAGCTCTGGTTTTTCCGGATCCGGAAGGCCCCAGAAACAGCAGCCCGGTGCGGCCAACGACTATCGATGTCGCGTGGATGGTTTGATCAGCGGCAATGGCGATGTTTGTCATTGGATTTCGGCAGGCAGTTCGATGATGAACCGCGCGCCCCGCCACGTCCCTGGCTGGTCATCGGCAATATTCTCGGCGGTGAGGCTGCCGTTATGGGCTTCAATGATCTGGCGGCTGATGGAAAGGCCAAGACCGGAATTCTGGCCAAAATCCTCGCCATCCGGCCGGTCCGTGTAAAACCGCTCGAACACCCGCTCGATCACTTCGGCGCGGATGCCCGGGCCATTGTCCTCGATGAGGACCTGAACCATGCCGCGGCGGCGGCGAAGGTGTATGGTGATTCGCCCCCCGTTTTCAGGCACAAACGAGCGGGCATTCTCGATCAGATTGGTGACAACCTGCCCCAGTCTGAGATCATGACCAAGCACGGTAAACGCAGATTTTCCGGTGTTGCGCTTGTCGATTTTCAACTCGATCGCAACTTCCTTGCCACCGGCGCGAATCTGCCGGGCGATATCGACGAGGTCGGTCAGCAGTTGCCGCATGTCGACTGCGACACCATCCTGGCGGGCCAGTTCGGCATCAAGCCGCGAGGCGTCGGAGATATCACTGATCAGACGATCCATGCGGCGAACATCGTGCTGGATGACATCCATCAACCGCTGGCGAGAATGCTCGTTACGCGCCAGAGGCAGGGTTTCGACGGCGCTGCGCAGCGAGGTGAGCGGATTCTTGAGCTCATGGCTGACATCAGCCGCGAAACTTTCGATGGCGGCAATCCGGTCATACAGTGCGTTGGTCATGCCGCGCAGCGCCACCGAAAGATTGCCGATCTCATCCTGGCGTTCGGAAAAGTCAGGGATTTCCTCGCGCACACGGGCACCGCGGCGAACCCGGACCGCGGCGGCCGACAGCCGTCTCAATGGGGTGGCGATGGTGCTGGCGAGCAGCAGGGACAGAACGATGTTGACCATGGCCGCGACACCGAACACCCTGAAAATGGCCATGCGCTCGGCATGGACGATCTTGTCGATATCACCGGCCTGCGTGGACAGAAGCAGAACCCCGAGTACCGCCCGGAACCGCTGAACCGGCACCGCGACGGACACGATCAGTTCGCCCTTGTCGGTCACGCGGACCACAGCGCCGCGCCCGCCGGTCAGCGCATTCATGACTTCGGGATAGATCGAGCCATCGGCGCCCGGTGGCTCCTTGTAGAGCGGCAGATCGCGGCGCTGGAAAAAGCGGTTGAACCAGGTTGTGACCATTTCGGTCCAGCCGGGAGCGGCGACTTCCGCCGGCGGCAGGTCATAGCGCAGCACCTGACCGGAGGAATAGAGGTAACGCGAATCGAGAATCAGGCTCGCGTCGTCATCATAGATTCGCGCACGTGTCCGGGTTGGTGAAATCAACCGACGCAGCACCGGGGCAATGCGTTCCGGATTGATTGGAAAATCCAGGTTCTCGTTCGAATTGCTCGGCGAGATGCTTTGCCCCGCCTGCAGCTCAAGCAGCTTTGCCGGATCAATGGTAATCGAGTTGGTGTCGATCGTTGCTGACGCTGCAACAGCGCCGGCAATGATCTCTCCCTGAGTCAGCAGGCTCTCAACCCGGGCGTCAATCAGGCCTTCCCGGAACTGATTGAGATAGAGAATGCCCGACACCAGTACAATCAGCGCTGCGAGATTGAGGAAGAGAATGCGGCGGGTCAGACTCGAAAAGATCAGGTGCCCGAACAGCCGGCGCACCAGCTTGACCGGGTGAGCCCAGCTTGCCAGCGTCCGGATTTCGGAAGGAGACGTGCCCTTGCCGTCCGCATTGTCCTCAGTTTCAATCGCCATTTGCGCTTTTTTGCAAGTTCCCACTGCCTGTGATGGAGGGAGCGCTACAGCGCCGCGAGCCGAACTGGATGCGCAAAGGTCGCTGTAACACTCTGAAATGATGCATGGCCGTTATCGCTCAAATGAATACGTTTGAATGCGACATGCATTGGTCATGCCGCTTCCTTGAACCGGTAACCAACCCCGTAAAGGGTCTCGATCATGTCGAAATCATCATCGACCATCTTGAACTTCTTGCGCAGGCGCTTGATGTGGCTGTCAATGGTGCGGTCATCAACATAAACCTGCTCATCGTAAGCTGCATCCATCAGCGCATCGCGACTCTTGACCACGCCGGGCCGCTGGGCGAGCGACTGGAGAATCAGGAATTCGGTCACTGTCAGCGTCACCGGCTCGTTCTTCCAGGTGCAGGTGTGGCGCTCCTGATCCATGATCAGGCTGCCACGCTCTAGCGATTTGGTCGGAGCAGCATCAGCCCGTCCCGGCGATGCCGCTGCCGCTTCGCGGTTGGCTGCACGGCGCAACACTGCCTTGACCCGTTCGACAAGAAGCCGCTGCGAGAAGGGTTTGGTGATGAAATCGTCGGCGCCCATCTTGAGGCCGAACAGTTCATCGATCTCTTCATCCTTGGATGTGAGAAAGATAACCGGAATATCGGATTTCTGGCGCAACCGGCGCAGAAGCTCCATGCCGTCCATGCGCGGCATTTTGATGTCAAAAATGGCAAGCTGCGGAGGACGGGCCTGCAGTCCGTCCAGTGCGGAGGCGCCATCGGTGTAGGTTTCAACACGATACCCTTCTGCTTCGAGTGCGATCGAAACAGAGGTAAGGATGTTGCGGTCGTCGTCGACGAGCGCGATTGTCTGCATGTCTGTCGTCTCCATCATCGTCTGCACATCTCCAGGAAGTGCCCCCGTTTCTCCGAATACGCCGCTGATAAGCGCCATTTCCGGATCCCGCCGTCACGTCCATGGGGATAAAGTGAGAACAAAATGTGGCACAGTTCCAATCCCAAGTCATTCCCTCATTGCTGACCGGGTAAGCCAGCCGAAGCAGATTGAAACGATTTAAATAAGTTCACATTTTTTTAAATCGATTAATACTTTGATTTCATTTACTAATCTTCCGATTGCTTGTTGTTTTTTGAAGTTCTCGTCCCTATGGTCCGGCGAAATTTGAACCTGTCCTGCGCTAGTACGAAAAGGAATCCGACATGAGTAAGGATTTGGGAGTGCGTAATCCGTCCGCTGGAATTGGCCTGTGCGGCCTGAGCACCACCGGAACGGTGCGATATAACACTGGCGAGGCGGAGTTGATCGAACTGGCCGTGGCGGGCGGCGAAGCAACGCTGACAGCCCACGGCGCGCTCCGGGCCCTGACAGGCCAGCACACCGGCCGTTCGGCCAAGGACAAGTTCGTGGTCCGCGATGCCACCACCGAGAGCCAGATCTGGTGGGACAACAACAAGCCACTTACGCCGGAGGCTTTCGAGACACTCTATGCCGACATGGTTGTGCACGCCAAGGACCGGGATCTGTTCGTTCAGGATCTCATCGGTGGCGCTGACGAGGAAAATGCGCTCAATTCCCGGGTCGTGACCGAATATGCCTGGCACGCGCTGTTCATCCGCAATCTGCTGATCCGCCCGGATCGCGCAGCGCTTGCAGACTTCATGCCTGCGCTGACCATCATCAACCTGCCGTCATTCCGTGCCGATCCGGATCGGCACGGCTGCCGCTCCGAGACGGTCATCGCAGTCGACCTGGAGCGCAAGCTGGTTCTGATAGCCGGTACGTCCTATGCCGGCGAGATGAAGAAATCGGTGTTCACTGCGCTCAACTATTTGCTGCCCGCCAAGGGCGTGATGCCGATGCACTGCTCCGCCAATGTCGGCCCTGAGGGCGACACGGCAGTGTTTTTCGGTCTTTCGGGAACCGGCAAGACTACCCTTTCCGCCGACCCGAATCGCACCCTGATCGGCGATGACGAGCATGGCTGGGGCGAACATGGCGTGTTCAACTTCGAGGGCGGCTGTTATGCCAAGACCATCCGGCTGTCGCGCGAAGCGGAACCGGAAATCTTCGGTACCACCGAACGCTTCGGCACCGTGCTTGAAAACGTCGTGCTTGATGACAACCGGATCCCGGATTTTGACGACGGCTCGTTGACCGAAAACACCCGCTGTGCCTACCCGCTGCACTTCATTCCGAATGCCAGCGACACCGGTCGCTCAGGCCATCCGCGCAACATCATCATGCTGACAGCGGATGCCTTTGGCGTGATGCCTCCGATCGCCAAACTGACCCCGGAACAGGCGATGTACCACTTTCTGTCGGGCTACACCGCCAAGGTGGCAGGCACCGAAAAGGGCGTGACCGAGCCCGAAGCGACGTTCTCGACCTGTTTCGGCGCGCCGTTCATGCCGCGGCACCCGTCGGAATATGGCGATCTGCTGCGCCGACTGATCAATGACCACAAGGTCAATTGCTGGCTGGTCAACACAGGCTGGACCGGTGGTGCCTACGGCGAAGGCCAGCGGATGCCGATCAAGGCAACCCGGGCGCTGCTCAGCGGTGCATTGGACGGTTCGCTCGACAATGCCGATTTCCGCACCGATCCGAATTTCGGATTTGCCGTGCCGGTGGCTGTTGACGGCGTCGACAGCGCAATCCTTGATCCGCGCTCGACCTGGGTTGACAAGGATGCCTATGACGCATCCGCCAACCGCCTGGTCGCCATGTTCATCGAGAATTTTGCCAAGTTCGAAGCGCATGTCGATGGTTCAGTGCTTGATGCAGCGCCCGGCTTCAAGGCTGCTGCCGAGTAAGCGACAACATCCGTATCTGCAATCTTTGACCGGCCCCGTTGACCCAGCGGGGCCTGTCGCGCATTTTCGGCCGGTTCAAACCCCGGAAGGAGCATCCCGCCATGGCCGAAACTGTTGCGCTTGCGCTCGCCCGGAAAACCGATGCCGAGATGCTGGCGGAGGCACAAAGCTTTTTCGATCTCATGCAGGCACGCCGAACAGTCAGGGATTTTTCATCCGATCCGGTGGATCGGGAAATTATCCGTCTCGCGGTCCGGGCTGCTGCCACGGCACCCTCGGGGGCCAACCAGCAGCCCTGGAGCTTTGTCGCCATCAGTGATCCCGAGACCAAACGCGCCATCAGGCTGGCAGCGGAAGAAGAAGAGCGGGCCTTTTATGAAGGCAAGGCGGGTGAGGAATGGCTCGGCGCGCTGGCGCATCTGGGCACCGACGCAGACAAGCCGTTTCTGGAAACCGCGCCCTGGCTGATCGTCATCTTCGGCCAGCGCTGGGGCACGGATGCGCAAGGGCGCAAGGTCAAACACTATTATGTGCCCGAATCCGTTTCCATCGCCATTGGCTTGCTGATCGCCAGCCTGCATTCGGCGGGGCTGGCAACGCTAACTCACACCCCGTCTCCGATGGGTTTTCTCAATCAGATCTGCGCCCGGCCGGACAACGAGAAGCCACTTGTGCTGCTGGTGACCGGACATCCGGCCGAAGGCGCACGGGTTCCGGCGATCAGCCGCAAGAACGAAGACGAAGTGCTGTTCTGGAAGACGGCGCCATGAGTGCAGATCCTCTCCACGCAGCGCGAGATATTGTCATCGCCGGCTGGGAACTTTCCGAGAGCTTCATTCGCGCTTCCGGCCCCGGTGGACAGAACGTCAACAAGGTCGCGACTGCTGTGCAATTGCGCTTTGATATTCGCAACTCGCCATCGCTTCCCGAACGGGTCAAGAAAAATGCCCTGAAACTTGGCGGCAGCCGGGTGTCAAAAGATGGCGTCATCATTATCGAAGCCAACCGGTTCAGGACCCAGGAACGCAATCGCGCTGATGCGCGCGACCGGCTGGTTGAACTGATCAATCAGGCGTCCGAACCGCCACCGCCGCCGCGACGCAAGACAAGACCGACCAGAGGCTCGGTTGAACGTCGCCTGGCCGCCAAAACCGGACGCGGCGCCATCAAGAAAGGCCGCGGCAAGGTCACTGACGAGTAGCGATCACAGGCTCAGCAGTCCGGGCAAAGCGTACGGCTCAGACGCTGGGCACTTTCGACCGCCGCCTCACGATGGAGAGGCCAGCTTTGGGTCAATCCTTCGATGATCAGCGTCAGATCCACCTCCCGGCCGGTTTGGCCGGTGGCCGCCACGGCGCGCTGAGCCACTTCGGATTTGTGCCGCTGCAGCAAGGCCCTCAACTTGGGATCGTGCGGGGCGGAGGCAACGGCAGCATGAAACAGGCATCCGTGCGTGGCCTCCTGCTGCATCCAGACGGCAACGCGCTCGATAATGGCTTTAAGAGCAGCGGAGTGGTCTTCGGGAAGATTATCAAACAGGTGGCCAATATAGCGCCAGTGCCTGTGATCGAGCGCGGTTCGCACCATCATTTCCCGCGACGGGGTGTATTTGTACAGCGTGCGCAGACTTACGCCAGCGGCGTCCCTGAGGGCTTCGACGCTCGGCTCGGCAAAGCCGTGTTCGGCAAATGCCCGTTCCAGACCGGCAGCGATTTTGGATTCTGTGGTGTTCATGCTTGACGATGTAGAGCGATCCCTCTACTTACGCAAGTAGAAGGAACGCTCTACAAGGATAATCGACATGTCACACCCTGCCACGATGCGCGGCATGACCCTGACCGGTCATGGCGGACTGGAAAAACTCGAATGGCGCAAAGATTTGCCTGTCCCTGCCCCAAAGGCCGGTGAAGTGCTGATCCGGGTGGGCGCCGCAGCCGTCAACAACACCGATATCAACACGCGAACTGGCTGGTACTCCAAGAGCGTGCGCGGCGACACGGCGTCTGGCGCCACTGACGGTTACGGATTCTCAGAGGCCGGTGCCGGGGGCAGCTGGGCAGGTAAACCGCTAACCTTCCCGCTCATTCAAGGGGCTGACTGTTGCGGCCGGATTGTTTCCGTCGGACCGGGCGTCGATGCTGGGCGTATCGGCGCGCGGGTTCTGGTGCGCGCCATGCAGTCACGCCCCACCGCAGACGGCGGGATGGCGACCCTGACCTTTGGATCGGAATGCAATGGCGGCTTTGCGGAGTACACGGTTGCTGCGTCGGGTGACGCGATCAAGGTAGAAACCGGGCTCAGTGATGTCGAACTGGCGAGCTTTCCCTGTGCCTTTTCCACCGCCGAGGGGATGATCCAGCGCTGCAGCCTCGGCGTGGAACGGGTCCTCATTACCGGGGCCTCCGGCGGCGTCGGCTCAGCTGCAATCCAGCTTGCCAAACGGCGTGGTGCACATGTGACCGCAGTGACCACGGCCGCAAAGGCCGCTGATTTGCAGGCGTTGGGCGCTGACGAGACGCTTGACCGCGATGCTCCGCTGCCCGCAGACGCTTTTGATGTAGTGCTTGATCTTGTCGGCGGTCCGCGATGGCCGGGTCTGATCGACAGTCTGCGAAACCAGGGCCGCTACGTGACGTCCGGTGCCATTGCCGGACCGATTGTCGAGCTGGATCTGCGGACGCTTTATCTTCGCGACCTGTCGCTGCTTGGCAGCACATGTCAGCCGGACACCGTCTTCACCGATCTGGTGGGATATATCGAGGCGGGGGAAATCCGTCCGGTCCTCGCCGCCACCTACCCGCTTGACCAATTGCGGGCAGCACAGGAAGCCTTTCTGGACAAATCCTATGTCGGCAAGATCGGCATTTCGGTCGCAGACTGATCCGCATAAAGCCAGGCTTGCGCCCGCAGGCGCGATTTAGCACAAGCTTTTTGTTGGCACGGGGGGATTCGCGTGGTTATGTTGCGCACCATTCACTCAGGGAGATGACGTTTTATGGGTATTTTCGATTTCATCAAATCAGCTGGCAAGAAGCTCGGCATTGGCGGCGATGATGATGCGCCGGAAGCCGATGCAGTGAAGAAAGAGCTGGATTCGCACGGTCTGGGCACAGACAAGGTCGATGTGAAGGTCGATGGTGACAAGATCGTTCTCTCCGGCGTGGTCGAAGACCAGTCGATCTTCGAAAAAGCCATAATTGCTGTCGGCAACACGCTGGGTGTTTCCAAGGTCGAAGCGTCGGAGCTCAAGGTGGTGATCCCGGACTCCGGCCTGTCGCTCGGTTCGACCGACATGACCGAACTGGTCAAGGCTTCAACTCCTGCGAAGACACCGCGCTTTCACACGGTCGAGAAGGGTGACAATCTCTGGAAGGTAGCCGAGGCCGCTTACGGCAAGGGCAAGGGTTCGAAATACACCGTGATCTTCGAAGCCAACACGCCGATGCTGTCGCACCCCGACAAGATCTATCCGGGCCAGGTGCTGCGCATTCCCGATATCGAAAACGCCTGATACGGGCAAGCTGATCAAGAGAGCCGGACATGTTCGTTCTGCCCAAAGGGGTTCGCCACATTCCCGGCCATCTTGATCGCGATGAACAAGAATCGCTTGTCGACGATATCCGGGCGGTGGTCAGTGAAGCACCACTCTATCGCCCGGAAATGCCGCGAACCGGCAAGCCGCTCAGCGTGCGGATGACCAATTGCGGAGAGCTTGGCTGGCTCACCGACAAAAACGGATACCGCTACCAGGACCACCATCCGGTCACCGGCAAACCCTGGCCGCCAATCCCCGCCCGCCTGCTCAGACTTTGGGAAGAGCTCTCAGGCCATACAGCGCCACCGCAGGCCTGTCTGGTCAATTTCTACGACACCAGCGCCCGCATGGGGCTTCATCAGGACCGCGACGAGAACGATTTTTCCGCGCCGGTTCTGTCTGTTTCGCTCGGCGATGCCTGCCGGTTCCGGATTGGCGGAACAGAACGTGGCCAGCCAACCAAATCATTCCGGCTTGAAAGCGGCGACATTGTTATTCTGGGCGGTGAAGGCCGACTGGCTTTTCACGGCGTGGACAAGATTTATCCGACCACATCGACGCTGCTCAAGGATGGCGGCCGCATCAACCTGACTTTGCGACGGGTCACGGCCTGACGGCAGCAGAACCGTTCAGCCGGTTCCGGGCTTCTCACTCACAATTTGCGCAGGGCAACCTGTTCAATCAGATGGTTTTGCGCCTTGCGCAGAATTAGGTCAGCGCGCGGGCGAGTTGGCAGAATATTCTGACGCAGGTTTTTCAGGTTGATGTTCTCCCACAGGCTTTCGGCTATGGCGCGAGCCGCATCTTCCTTGATGGCTGCATAGCGGTGGAAGAAAGATTCCGGGTTCTGGAACGCGGTTTGCCTGAGATTCATGAACCGGTCGACATACCATTTGTGAATGTCGGTTTCCTCGGCGTCGATATAGATCGAGAAATCGAAGAAATCCGAGACGAAGGGAATGATCTTGCCATCTTCAGGCAGATCCCGCACCTGCAGCACGTTGATGCCTTCGAAAATCAGGATGTCGGGCCGGTCAATGGTGGTGAATTCACCTGGCAGCACATCATAAGTGAGGTGGGAATAGCTCGGCGCCTGGACATTGGGCTGGCCGGCCTTGATGCCCGAAAGAAAGCGCAAGACCGCGCCGACATCATAGCTCTCCGGAAAGCCCTTGCGATCCATCAGGTTTTCCCTTCTCAGCACCTCGTTGGGATAGAGAAAACCATCCGTGGTGACCAGATCCACCTTCGGGCTGGACGGCCAGCGCTTCAGGAGCTCGGCCAGAACACGGGCGGTGGTGGATTTGCCCACCGCCACCGATCCGGCAATGCCAATGATGAAAGGGGTTTTGGCCACGCCCGAGAGATTGAGGAAGCGTTTGCGCTGCTCAAACAGCAATTGCGAGGATTCCACATGCGCCGACAAGAGTCGCGACAGCGAAAGATAAATCCGCCCGACTTCATCCAGGTTGACCGGATCGTTGAGGGACCGCAGCCGGCGAACCTCATCCTCGGTCAGGGTCATCGGCGTATCGGCGCGAAATTCAGCCCAATTGTCCGCTGTGAAGAACCGGTAGGGAGAAAACTCATCACCCTTGAAATGATCAAGAGCGGCCGGTTGGATATTGGTCTGGTCCATGCTCACTCCGCCGTACGGCTTGCCTTTTCTGTGAGGCCCGATTGTGAGGTCCGGCCTTCCAGTTCAACCATCACCTCGCCAAGAGGTATATCTGCAATCTTTAGCACGACCATGAGGTGATATAGAAGATCAGCGGATTCACCGACCAGTTCGCCACGGGTTTGCGAGGTCGCGGCTATCACGGTCTCGACCGCTTCCTCGCCGAGTTTCTTGGCAGCTTTCGGCATTCCGGCGGCGACAAGCTTAGCCGTCCAGGAGTGAGCGGGATCAGCCTGGGACCGCTCGGAGACTATCCGTTCAAGATCGGCAAGAGTGAAGCTGGTCATTTTGGGATGGTCTCCTGAGGCTTTTTCGCGACTGGGCCTGATCAATTCAGGCGCATGTCGAGCCCGGCATTGGCCATGAAGTGTTTGGCTTCGCTGATCGTATAGGTTCCAAAATGGAAAATCGAGGCTGCCAGCACGGCTGTGGCGTGGCCATCGCGAATGCCCTCGACCAGATGATCGAGATTGCCGACACCACCCGACGCAATCACCGGGACCCGCACCGCATCGGCGATGGTGCGGGTCAGCGCTATATCGTAGCCGGCCTTGGTGCCGTCGCGGTCCATCGAGGTAAGCAGCAATTCGCCGGCGCCGCGCTCGACCATCTTTACGGCAAATTCCACCGCATCAATTCCGGTGGGCTCGCGGCCGCCATGGGTGAAAATCTCCCAGCGATCGGCCTCGCCCGGGCCAGACACCTTCTTGGAATCGATGGAGACCACGATGCACTGGTTGCCGAACTTGTCGGCTGCCTGGGCCACAAAATCCGGGTTTTTGACAGCCGCGGAATTGATCGAAACCTTGTCAGCGCCTGACAGCAGCAGTTTACGGATATCGGCGATCGTGCGAACGCCGCCACCAACGGTCAGCGGCATGAAGCAGTGCTCGGCGCTTTGCGCGACAACTTCGAAAATCGTCTCGCGGTTGTCGGACGACGCCGTGATGTCGAGAAAGCAGAGCTCATCCGCACCGGCGATGTCATAGGCCTTGGCGGCTTCAACCGGATCACCGGCATCGATCAGATCGACAAAATTGACGCCCTTGACGACGCGGCCGTCCTTAACGTCCAAACAAGGGATGACGCGGGATTTCAGCATCTGACGACCGCCTTTCTGGTTTGCCCGTCCTTGCGGCAAAGCCGCTGCGGGGCGCGCGGGCAGTCCTTAACACCAAGGCAAGGGGTGACGCGGGATTTCGGGGTCACGAGCGGTCGGCCTCCTCGAATTTCGCAGCTTCGACAGCAAGCGTGCCATTGAGAATGCCAAGCGCCTCGGCCGGATCGATACGGCCGTCATAGAGCGCCCGGCCGGAGATCGCGCCCTCTAGGCTTGCAGCATCGGGCATTTTCATCCGGACGATGTCGGCGATCGAGGCCAGTCCGCCCGAAGCAATGACCGGGATCGAGACGGCTCCGGCGAGTTCGATGGTTGATTCCCAGTTGATGCCGGTCAGAACGCCGTCGCGGTCGATGTCGGTGTAGATTATGGCTGAAACGCCTGCACCTTCGAAGCGCTGCGCCAGCTCGATGACACCGAGTTCGGAGGCCTCTGCCCAGCCTTCAACGGCAACCTTGCCGCCCTTGGCGTCAATGCCGACGGCGACACGGCCGGGAAACAGCTTGCAGGCCTCGCGCACCAGGTCCGGGTCGCGCACAGCGATGGTGCCGAGGATCACCCGGGCCAGGCCCTTGTCGAGCCAGGCTTCGATATGGGCCAGCGTCCGGATTCCGCCGCCAAGTTGAACGGGGTTTTTCGTGGCCTTGAGGATGGCCTCGACTGCGGCGCCGTTGACCGACTGGCCTTCGAACGCACCGTTGAGATCGACCACATGCAGCCATTCAAACCCTTGCTCTTCGAACGCACTAGCCTGGGCTGCGGGATCTTCATTGTAGACAGTGGCCGAGTCCATTTCGCCCAACTTGAGCCGCACGCACTGGCCGTCTTTGAGATCGATTGCGGGAAACAGGATCATGTCAGGGCTTCCATTTGAGGAAATTGGCGATCAGGGCCAGACCCAGCGTCTGGCTCTTTTCCGGGTGGAACTGGGTGCCGGCCTTGTTGCCGTGGGCAACGGCCGCGGTGACCGGCCCGCCGTAATCTGTCATGGCAATCACGTCATCGGGGTTGATCGCCGCCAGCTGGTAGGAGTGGACGAAATAGGCATGCAGCCCGTCAGATCCGGTCGGGATGCCGTCAAACAGCGGGTGCTCGGTTTTGAGATCGAGGGTGTTCCAGCCGATCTGGGGGATTTTCAAAGCCGGATTCGAAGGCTTGATTTCGACCACATCACCGGGGATCCAGCCAAAGCCCTGAGTGGTTGTCTTCTCAAGTCCGCGGTTCGACATCAGCTGCATGCCGACGCAGATACCCAGGAATGGCCGGGCCTTGTCTTCGACCGCATGACGAAGTGCGGCCGTCATGCCATCGATCGCATCGAGCCCGGCGCGGCAATCGGCATAGGCGCCAACGCCTGGAAGCACCACACGGTCGGCGTTGGCGACATGATCGGCATCGGCACTGAGAGAAATGGCAGCAGCCACGCCTGCTTCGCGCGCGGCGCGTTCAAACGCCTTTAGCGCCGAGCGGAGATTGCCCGAGCCGTAATCAACGATAACAACCTTCATCAGGTTCAGTTCCTTTCGACCGGCACCAAGCCGATGGAGCCATGCTCTCTGCCGGGCTGGCGACCCAGTATCAATGGCGGAAGATTTTGTTTGGCATTTGAGGGTGCCGGGACTTTCCTGTCCTTCAGGGCTTGCGTCGCGTGAATGTCGAAAGCCACTTCCGCGTCATCGGTCTCGATCACATCGACCAGTCGCCAGCCGCGGCGCTGAAGTGCTGCCGCCCGCCAGTTCCGACCCTCAAGCGCGGTTATCAGAGACAGCGCCAGATCGAGCGCTATGCCGAGAGCGGGCTGGCCCGCAGTGCTGGCAAGAGCGGTCGCTGCGGCGGTGACGAGGGCTGCTGCAAAGGCTTCGAGCCACAAGCGGTTGAACAGCAGCCAGACGACCGGCAGGAAGAATGCCAGGGGCGCAAAGCGATCAGCGATCACCACCGAGCGCTCGTCGGGTATCTGTGCACCAGGGCTGGCCAGAACAAGATAGGCAGTCATTGCGGTTTACTCCGATCAGCCCCGGTCGCCCGGAAGGGCTCAGGCCAGCGATCCCTTGGTCGAGGGAATGCGGTCCTTCTGGCGTGGATCAACTTCGCAGGCGACGCGCAGGACGCGGGCAACGGCCTTGAAGCAGGTCTCGGCGATATGGTGATTGTTGGCACCATAAATATTGCTGACATGCAGGGTAATGCCGCCGTGCTGGGCCAGCGCCTGGAAGAATTCGCGAACCAGCTCGGTGTCAAAGGTGCCGATCTTGGGCGCGGTGAAGGTCACGTCCCAGACCAGAAACGGCCGGCCCGAGATATCAATGGCGGCGCGGGTCAGGGTTTCGTCCATGGCCAGATCCAGCGAGGCATAGCGATTGATGCCCTTGCGATCACCCAGAGCCTTGGCCAGCGCCTGGCCGATGGCGATGCCTGTGTCTTCGACGGTGTGGTGGTCGTCGATGTGCAGATCGCCCCTGGCCTTGATGTCCATGTCGATCAGCGAGTGGCGCGACAGCTGCTCCAGCATGTGATCAAAAAAGCCAACGCCGGTCAAAATGGATCCGGTCCCGGTGCCGTCAACAGACAGGGATACGGAAATGTCGGTCTCGTTGGTCTTGCGGGCAACAGCGGCGGTGCGCGCGGTTTCGGTGGTGGCCATCTGTCGTCTCCGAACGGTGCAGTCGAGCGCTCAATATCAGGCCGCAATCGAAATATCCAGAACGGCTTTGGTCGCCGACGTCGAGCAGAAGCACCTGAGCCCGGTTTGCATTCGCCGTGCAGAGACTTACATAGGACTGACCTCATCAAATTGCGGCCCCTCACGCCGCTTTCAGGAAAGGATGTCCCATGGGCGAACACAATCCCTTTGGCCAGATGCACGCAACCACCATCATCACCGTGCGCAAGGGCGCGCAAGTGGTCATGGCCGGTGACGGCCAGGTCAGCCTTGGCCAGACGGTGATGAAAGGCAATGCGCGCAAGGTTCGCCGCATTGGCAAGGACAGCAATGTGATTGCCGGGTTTGCCGGAGCGACGGCGGATGCCTTTACGCTTCTCGAGCGGCTTGAAGCCAAGCTTGAACAATACCCCGACCAGCTGACCCGTGCAGCCGTGGAACTTGCCAAGGACTGGCGCACCGACCGCTACCTCAGAAAGCTCGAGGCGATGATGCTGGTGGCGGACAAGACCGTGACGCTGGCGATCACCGGCAACGGCGACGTGCTGGAACCCGAACATGGCACCATGGCGATCGGCTCGGGCGGCAACTATGCCTATGCCGCGGCCCGTGCGCTGATGGATACCGACAAGACCGCCGAAGAAGTGGCCCGGCGGGCAATGGAGATTGCCGGTGATATCTGCGTCTACACCAACGCCAACATCGTGATCGAAACGCTTGAGCTTGATTGAAGCTGCCCGCATCAGTTTTCGGCCGGTTACAGCGGGTGACTATCCGCTTCTGGAAACCTGGCTGAATGCGCCGCATTGGCGTGAATGGTGGGGCGAGCCTGAAACCGAGCTCGGTTATATCCGGGACATGGTCGAGGGCAGAGACACCACCCGTCCGTTTGTGTTTTTGCTCGACAACGAGCCCGCGGGCTACATTCAGGTCTGGACCATCGCCGATCATCTCAAACAGCCGTGGCTGAGCGAGGCCCCGTGGATGACCGAAGTTCCGGTTGAGAGTGTCGGCGTGGACATCGGCATCGGCGAGGCAGCGAGGCTGTCACGGGGTCTCGGCTCGACGGTGGTCAGACTTTTCGCCGAGCGGCTCAGTGCCGAAGGCCACGAGACAATCCTGATTGATCCGGACGTTACAAATCTCAGAGCCGTTCGAGCTTACGAGAAGGCAGGCTTCAGGAAATTGATTGTTTCACGTGAATCATCAGGTGACAGTGAAACGCTGATCATGAAATTCGCGCACACCGGCGCAGAAGGCGAAAGCGGGATGGCCGAATGATTGACAAAGCGACGCTTGATCGCGCGGTTAGCGCAGGCATTCTAGATGCCACGCAACGCGAGGCGCTCATCGCCCTTGCCTTCGCAAGCAGCTCGACGGATCCGGCCGCGACCGACACCGTTTCTCTGTCGGTCGACGACCAGCTGCGGCTTGTCGGCGGCGGCAATGATATCTTCGTCACCGTGGGTATTGTGCTGTTGTTTTCCGGTGCGCTGTTTGCACTGCAGGCGGTGTTTCCCAGCAACAGCATTGTGCTTGCGGCGCTCCTGGCGGCAGCGAGCTGGGCCGTGGCAGAGATTGTCACACGACAAAAGCGGATGCGATTGTCGAGTACGTTGCTGGCGCTGGTGTTCAGCGCATCGGTCTTTGCCATTCTGTCAGATTTCATCAGCAGCCGCTTCGGGCTGCCGGACGCCGTCGATTTCCTGTCGCTGCCGGCGCTACGGGATGATGCACTTCCAATGGGGCTGATGATGAGCGGTGGACTGATTGCGGCAGCAAGCCTCTATTTCGCGCGGTTCAAGGTGCCGGTGCTCGCAGCAGTCATTGCCGTCGCCGCCACTGGGCTGGCCTTCCTCGCCGCCGTGCTGGTGTATTACGACCAGATCACCAGCGGCGCGATAGCTCCAGTGGCTCAGCAGCTGGCCGAGGTTCTAAGCAATGCCCTGGTGGTGCCGCTGGTGTGCGGCCTAATCATCTTCGCTGTCGCGGTCTTTCTTGATTTGCATGACCGGGAACGGCAGACGGTCTGGTCGGATTGCGCCTTCTGGCTGCATGTGGTGTCCGCGCCGCTGCTGGTGCATCCGCTGTTCATACTCGCCACCGGCCAGGAGGTTCTGGATGGCAGCATCGAACCGGCGACGGGTGCGGCCCTTCTGCTCGGCCTGATGATGGCGCTGTTCGTGCTGGTGGCGCTGGCGATTGACCGCCGGTCGCTGCTGGCGCCGACGCTGGCTTATTTCGGCTCGATAGGAATTTACTACCTCATCAGCGGTGCAGCCAACACAACGGGAATACCGCCATTTGCGCTGGTTCTGGTCAGCATTGGTGCCATCGTTATCCTGTTTGGTGCCGGCTGGCAGCGGATCCGCGGCTTGATTATCAGGCCGCTGCTTCCCACATCGCTCCTCGACAGACTTCCCCCGATAAAGGCATGATCCCGACATGAGCAATTTCTCCCCCCGTGAAACCGTCACCGAACTCGACCGGTTCATCATCGGCCAGAACGACGCCAAGCGAGCTGTCGCCATTGCCCTGAGAAACCGCTGGCGCCGGCAGAAGCTCGAAGGCCTGCTGCGCGAAGAGGTGATGCCGAAAAACATCCTGATGATCGGACCGACCGGCGTCGGCAAGACCGAGATCTCGCGGCGTCTGGCGAAGTTGGCAGGTGCACCCTTCGTCAAGGTGGAAGCCACCAAGTTTACCGAGGTTGGCTATGTCGGCCGCGATGTCGAGCAGATCATCCGCGATCTGGTCGAAGTCGGCATCACGCTGGTGCGGGAGCGCAAGCGTGGCGAAGTGGAAGCCAAGGCGAAACTCAACGCCGAAGAACGGGTGCTGGATGCGCTGGTGGGCAACACAGCCTCTCCCGCGACCCGCGATTCGTTCCGCAAGAAGCTGCGGGACGGCCTGCTTGATGACAAGGAAATCGAGATCGAGGTGGCCGACACATCGTCGGGGATGCCGCAATTCGAGCTTCCCGGCATGCAGGGCGGCAATGTCGGTGTTCTCAATCTTGGCGATCTGTTCGGCAAGGCGATGGGCGGACGCACCCGCAAGATAAAGACAACGGTAAAAGAATCCCACGATTCGCTGCTCAATGACGAATCCGACAAGCTGCTCGACATGGAGCAGATTCATCAGGAAGCCCTGCAATCGGCACAGGATGACGGTATCGTCTTCATCGACGAGATCGACAAGATTGCGTCGCGGGAAGGTGGAACCGGTGCCGGTGTGTCGCGGGAGGGCGTGCAGCGTGACTTGCTGCCGCTGGTCGAAGGCACCACCGTTGCGACCAAATACGGTCCGGTGAAGACCGATCACATTTTATTTATCGCGTCTGGCGCGTTTCATGTCTCCAAACCGTCTGACCTTCTGCCCGAACTGCAGGGACGTTTGCCAATCCGGGTTGAACTCAGAGCGCTGGGCAAGGATGATTTCAGGCGAATTCTGACAGAGACCGAAGCCAGTTTGATCAAGCAGTATGTGGCCTTGATGGCCACCGAAGATCTGACGCTCGAGTTTACCGAGGACGCGATTGACGCGTTGGCGGAGGTTGCAGTCCACCTGAATTCAAGCATCGAGAACATCGGTGCGCGGCGTTTGCAGACAGTCATGGAGCGGGTTCTCGACGAGATTTCTTTTACCGCGCCAGATCAGCCGGGCTCGACAATCACGATTGATTCAGACTATGTCCGGGAACACGTTGGCGACCTTGCGCAGAATACAGACCTGTCGCGTTTCATTCTTTGAACGGCGATAACAGGCAACGCATGGCAAGCAGGACGTGAACCGGAACGGTCTCTCACCGGAAATCCGATCGCGTGTTGAAGAGGAAACTTATTGTGCCCAGCATCAAGCTCAATGCCGCTATCGCGATGTCAATCGCATTCAGCGTGAGCCTGCCTTGGGTGCCGCTCGCCAATTCAGCAGAGCCTGTGGCCAAGGGAAACATCCACGCGCGCCAGCCGGCGATTCCCGGGGCTTCCAAGCGCCGCACCCAGGCAACCAAATCGACGTTTGATGACAAATATGAAAAAATCCGCGACCTGATTGCCGATGACTCCAAGCTCCGCCAGAAAATCGTTTCGGTGTCAAAAGCTTACAAAATCGACCCTATCCACATAGTCGGCGCGCTTGTCGGTGAACACACCTACAATGTCGATGCCTATGATCGGCTCCAAACCTACTACGTCAAGGCAATCTCCTATGCCGGAGAACGGTTTCGGTTCGAGTATGACGGCGAGAGCGTTGTCGACTTCGTCAAGCGCCCCGAGTTCGAGGGTTGCGACGAGGATGCGGGATCCGAGGAAGCGTGGACTTGCCGCGAGGAAGTCTGGGAAGAAGCCTTTCGCGGCAAGACGGTTTCCGGGAAATCCTACCCGGATGACCGTTTTGGCGCGGTGTTTTTTCAGCCATTCTATGCCGGCCAGACGTTTGGCCTGGGGCAACTCAATCCGCTCACCGCGCTGATGCACACCGACCGGGTCAACAAGGTTTCAAGGTTGCGCAAACTGAGTGCAGGCAATGCATCGGAAGTCTACAAAGCAATTATGGAGCCGGATTCAACGCTGGCCTATATGGCCGCTTCGATCGCGGCTTCCATCGACGCCTATAAAAACTTAGCCGGATTCGACATTTCAAGAAATCCAGGCATTACCGCGACTTTGTACAATGTCGGCAATCCTTCGCGCAGGGCCAAGGCCTTGGGTGTGGAAAATGAAAAGCGCAAGAAACGCGGCCTGAAACCCAAGCCACCCAGCGAGAATTATTACGGCTGGCTGGTCAACGACCATGAAGAAGAACTGCGCGAAATCATCGGACGCTGACTTTTATCGCATCTGAACCCGCCTGGTTTATTGCGGCGGTTTGTCTTTTGCGCGGTGCTGGCCGTCCGGGACGGTTCCGGCTCCGCGAAAAGCCTCATCACTGTCTATCAGCGTTTCTATTCGCTGCAGCGTCTGCAGATCCAGCCGATCGATGACTGCCGCCAATTTGTTGACAACCTCGGTAGCCTTCGGGGTGAGACCCGACGTGTTGATGGTCACTTTCGGCCTCGAAAGGCCCGCGAGCATCTGCAGCTCTTCGGCTTCGTCCCAGATGATGTTGAAATACCCGATGACCCGCTGAATGAATTCCCAGCTCGGTTCGGACCGGTTTCCATGCTCAAGGGCGGAAAGATAGGCGGGCGAGACGCCGATGGCCTTGGCCATCTGGCGCTGGGTGACGCCACGCTCGGCGCGCAAACGCCGCAGAGCCTCACCAAAGGGGGTCATCGCGGGTTGCCCTTCTCGCGGCGCAACCGAATGTAAAGCGCACCCTCACCACCATGGCCGCGAGCCGCATCTTCATAACCGGAAACCAAGAAACGGAATTCAGGCTTTGACAACCACACCGGAACCGCACGCTTCAGCGCTCCCTCACTGCCGCGCGAGGCACCTTTCCCGGTGATGACAAGAACGTGCCTGAGCCCGCGCTCATGAGCCCGCGCCAGAAATCCGAACAGCAGATTGTGGGCTTCGCTCTGGGTCAGGCCGTGAAGGTCAATGCGGCCGTCAATCGGCAGGCGGCCCCGAGAGAGCTTGCGAATGATCGGCTTCTCGATCGGGTGCGGTTGATGGCGTGGCGGCGCCACCGGTTTGGCGGGAGATTGCACCTGCCTGACCGGCTTGTTTGGCGGCGTAGGCGGTTTCGAAGCCGGATTCTCAACCGCGAACCAGTCATCTTCCGGAATTTCCTTTCCGGGAAAGGCCTCAACCGTGCGTGCAATACGCGCCCAGATGATCCGGTCTTCGTGGCTCAGTCTTGATTTTTCATTGCTCATGGCCGGCCCGCCGCGCAATCTCCGATCCGGCCGGAGCGAGGATGACAAACCGGGCAGCAGCCTTGATCGAGCCGGCCTTTTCGCCGGCTTCCGATCCGCTCCCGGCAAACAGATCGCCACGAGCCGGTCCGACGATAGCAGTGCCTGTGTCCTGGGCAATCATCAACCGCGCAAAGGGGCGCTGCTCATCGAAATCCTGCAGGTCCGGCGCGCTGACAAAGATCGGCGTGCCGAATGTATGAACAAGCCGGTCGACGGCAAGCGACCGGCCCGGCTCGAGCGGGACCTTCGCCGCTGCCACAGGCCCCAGATCATCGCTTTCAACTTCGGCCTTTTCAAAGAAGATGAAGGATCGGTTTTCCCACATCAGACTGTCTGCCTTGTCCGGATGGGATGCGAGCCATTGCCGGATGCTGGCCATTGAGACCGTCTCTGCGGAGATTTCGCCGCGTTTGACCAGCAGACCGCCAATCCCGGTAAAGGGATGACCGCTCTTTGCGGCATAGGTAATGCGCTCGATCCGTCCATCGGGAAAACAGAGCCGGGCGCAGCCCTGGACGTGGGCAAAAAACACATCAACAGGCGATTTCGCCCAGGCGATCTCAAGCCCCTGGGAAGCGAACGCGCCGGTCTCGATAGCCTGGCGGTCCGGGCAACAGGTCACCCGGCCTGCATCGTCCAGCATGAATGCATAGCCGGATTCTACTCCCGCAGGCGGGTATTGTGGATTCGGGACCTTGACCAGATTTTCAGGCTTGCGCAGAAACGGATATCGATAGCCGGATTCAGCACGTTCGCTGACCTCGACCTCAGGCTCATAATAGCCGGTTACGAATCCAGCTTGCCCGGCAGAATCAACCTCCACCGGCCGGAACCAGGTCTCAAAGAAAGCGCGCGCTTCCAGGTCAGATAGATAGCCGGATTCCGGGATTGTTTGCGCAAGGGCAGCAGCGTAGGCCGGTTCGAAATCCGGCGGGCTGAGACCAAGAGATCCTGTGCGATAGGCCTTGCGTGTCGTCGCGAAACCGGCTGAGCGACGAAAGGCGGCAAAGGCTGCTGCCGGCCTGTCCTGCGCCCAACCGGCAAGGGTCGAGAAGTCTTCTCGCCGAAGCGACAATTCCATTACTGATCGGCTTCCGTCGCAATCAAACGCCAGTTGGGATCGCGCGAACGTGTGTCACGGGCAAAGGTCCACACATCGTTGACATCAGCTACCTCGACAAGATCGCCGTCAACCACTTCGCCATCCTTGTCCAGCGTGGCCGAAATAAGCTGGCTGATGATCCGCAGCGTGATGTTGGCTTCCGTACCCTTCATCTCGGCCTGGATAATGGCGGCCTTTTCGATGCCGACAAAATTGGATTTGACCGTTTCGCCACGTGATTCGCGCTCGTCAATGGCTGCAACGAAGCCTTCATAGACTTCCCGGGACAAGAGCCCCTTCAAGGTCTTGCGATCACCTTCGGCGTAGGCCGAGACGATCATTTCGTAGGCCGCAGTTGCGCCACCGACAAAATCATTGGGGGCAAAAGACGGATCGGCTGACACCACTTCGCGCAGACCGGTGTTCAGCTCAGAGCCCGGCTCGGCATAGGCATCAACGGCAGCAAACACATCAGGTTCGGCATTCTCCCGGCCACGCCGGGGCAATGTCACCACCTTAGGATCGTCCATTCCTTCCGCAGACTGCGCCTCGTCACGACGTGACATCTGGTCTTGCGGCGGGCGTTGTTCGTGGCCTGTCCGCTTGCCAAGCACGGACCTGAGCTGGATGAATATGATCACAGCCGCCACGAAAAAGAAGAACGTCACAAAATCAAAGGAACCCATTCCCGCCTTCTTTCGGTTACATCATTAATCAGGATGCATATAATCCCCTCAGGCCCATCAATCAAAGGGTCGCATCATTCTATTTGTCATTGGCTGTATAAACAGGCCTGACCTGACCCCGGATAATTCATCATGCGTTTCTCTTTCATCCCGTTTTTGCTGCTCGTCGTGCCACTGGCCGAGATAGCGGCGTTTATCGTTATTGGCGGCCAGATCGGGGTTTGGGCAACACTCGGGATGGTTTTTCTGACCGCGATCATCGGCAGCTTTCTGCTCAGATGGCAGGGCGTGGGACTGTTCAATCGTATCAACGCGGAAGTGCGCGCCAATCGCGTTCCGGGCCGCGAACTCGTGCACGGTGTGATGATTCTCGTCGCCGGCGTCCTTTTGCTGACGCCCGGGTTTGTCACCGACAGCCTGGGTTTCATGCTGTTCGTCCCAGCGATTCGTGATCTGGTCTGGCGCTTTGCAAAAGACCGGGTTGTGGTCCAGACCATGTCGAGCGGCTTCGGAAACACCACACCACCCCGCGACCCGGCAAGAGACGGGGTAGTGGACCTTGATGAAAACGAATTCAAGCGCAACCCGGACGGTTCGTCGCCCTGGTCGGAAGACAATGATCGCCTTTCCAGGCCCGGCAAGCAGGGCGGCGAAGGCTCAAACGGGTTGTAAGCCCGAAGCCGAAATGCTAGCCCAATCCCGGACAATTTACCGTATGACCGCGTTTGCGGATGAAAAACAGGGAAGAGCCAAATGGCAAAAGACACTACCGGCAAGGGCGAAGCTGCAGCACCAGAAGCCAAGGGAAATGGCGAAGCACCGACACTGAACATTTTGGCTCAGTACATCAAGGATCTCTCTTTCGAGAACCCGGGCGCACCAAAGTCGCTGGGACCGCGCGAGAAAGCGCCTGAAATCAACATCAACGTCAATGTCAACGCCAATCCATTGAGCGAATCAGAATTCGACGTTGTGCTGACAATGAACGCGCAGGCCAAATCAGGCGATGCGGTGGTGTTTAATGTCGAGCTGACCTATGGCGGCGTGTTCCGGGTTGCCAACTTCCCGCAAGAGCACATGTTGCCGCTGCTGTTCATCGAATGCCCGCGCATGCTGTTCCCGTTCGCACGCCAGATTGTTGCTGACGCGACCCGCAACGGCGGCTTCCCGCCGCTGCTGATCGACCCGATCGATTTTGCTCAGATGTTCCAGCAGCGCATGGCTGAAGAGAACACCAAGGCTCAGGTTTCCAACAACGTCAACTAAGACCCGTCCGGGACATTTGATAGTGATGTGATTGCCGCCTTCGGGCGGCTTTTGCATTTCAGGAGGCGGGAAAACTAACGCTTTCAGCTTTCGCCGGGCAGCTTGCGCCATATGGCATCTTTACCAATGCGCTCGATCAAGGCTGCGTGAGCCTGATACTCCGCATCGCTGAGGCGCGGGGGAAGCAGACGCGGGCGCTGTCCAATGACCACAACCTCTTCATCGGCGGAGCGCTCGGCAGCGTTTGTGTCCTTGGTTGACAAAACGAGGGCTGCCTGACGTCCGCCCAACATCTCGATGTAAACGTCTGTCAGCAGCTCTGCATCGAGAAGTGCGCCATGTTTGGTACGGTGCGAGTTGTCGATACCATAGCGGCGGCACAGAGCGTCAAGGCTGTTCGGGCCCATGGGATGGCGCCGCCGAGCCAGCGAAAGCGTATCAATCACCAGATCAGGGGCTACAGCGGGGACACCCACACGCTGATATTCGGTGTTGAGAAATCCCATATCAAACGATGCGTTGTGGGCGACATAGTGTGCGCCTTCAAAAAACGCGGCAATTTCCTCTGCAACCTCGGCAAACAATGGCTTGTCTGCCAGAAAAGCGTCGGTGATGCCATGCACCGCCAGCGCGTCGGGATGCACCTTGCGACCATCGGGGTTGATGAACAGATGTAGCCAACGCCCGGTCGGGAACTGGTTTTCGAGCTCAATGCAGCCGATTTCAATAATCCGGTCAGCCTGGTTGTCGAGACCCGTGGTTTCCGTATCAAAAACAATCTCGCGCATCTTATTCGCCCTTCCCTGTCGAACTGGAAAGCTCAGCCACAATTTCCGCGACTTGCTGTCGAGCTGTTTCCAGCCCCTTTCCGGTGTCGATTACATGATCGGCTCGTTGCCGCTTTTCAGCATCGGGCATCTGCCTGTCGAGTATCGCCTCGAATTTCTCCGCCGTCATGCCCGGCCGCGCCAATACCCGCTGGCGCTGGATCTCCGGCGCGCAGCTGACTACAACGATGACATCAACGCGGTCAGTCGTTCCGGTTTCGAAAAGCAGCGGGATATCCAGAAGCACCATCGGTTCGTCGCGTGCGATGGCTTCCTTCAGAAAACTCTGCTCACGGGCCCGTACCAGCGGATGAATGATCGCTTCAAGCCTTTTAAATTCCTCAGGCGCGGCCATCAGTTTTTCAGACAGGATCTTCCGGTCGACCACGCCGTCCGGTGCAGTTCCCGGGAATGCGGCCTCAATCAGAGGTGCAGCTTCGCCGCTGTAGAGCTGATGCACCGTCTCATCTGCGCTGATTACCGGGACACCGAGAGCCTTGAACATGTCGGACGTTGTCGATTTGCCCATGCCGATTGAACCGGTGAGGCCGATGATGATCATGAATGCGTCTCCATATCGGCAATGATCAGCCGACGAAGATCCGGCGTGACCTCAGGTGTCAACCCAAACCATTTGGCAAAACCCGGCACTGCCTGGTGCAGGAGCATACCCAGACCGTCAACAGTCTTCAGACCCTGCCGCTTTGCCATTTCCAGGATCGGTGTTTCAAGCGGGATGTAGACGATGTCGGTCACCAGGGCGTCCTCAGCCATGACAGTGAAGTCGATGTCCGGCACCTTGGTCCCACCCATGCCGAGAGAGGTGGTGTTTACGAAAAGGTCGGCACCGCTGATTATAGACCGAAGCTGATCATCGCCGTGGGCAACAGCGCGCGGACCAAAGACCTCAGCCAGCGCCCTCGCCCTTGCTTCGGTGCGATTGACGATGTGGACCAGCTCAAAGCCGCGCGACAGCAAAGCATGGATGATTGCCCGGCTGGCACCGCCGGCGCCAAACACCACGGCGGTTTTCCCCGCATCCCAGCCGGGGGCATTTTCATCGAGATTTGCGGTAAATCCGTAAGCGTCAGTGTTGGTTGCCATCACCCGGCCGTTCTCGAGCCACAGCGTATTGGCAGCCCCGATCTGTCTTGCGATATCATCAACATCATCGACCAGATCCAGTACCGCTTCCTTGTGCGGAATCGTTACATTTCCTCCAATCAGTCCGGAAGACCCGTCCCTGAGCGCGGAAATGAAGGACGGCAGCTCCTCCGGTGCCACTTCGACAGGGTCGTAGTTGCCTTCAAGGCCTGCCTGCTTGATCCAGTGGCCATGGATCATCGGTGAACGGGAATGGCCGATCGGATATCCAATAACAAAGGCGCTGGGCAGGTGCACACCGAGGTCAGCCATCTATGGCCCCCAATTCCCGGAGCTGTGCCAACAGTGGCAGCAGCGGCAGGCCAATGATGGTGAAATAGTCGCCATTGATGCGCTCGAACAATTGGATGCCCTCGCCTTCGAACTGGTAGGCGCCAACGGAAGAAAGCGCCCTGTCTCCAACATTGGAGAGATGGCGGCCGATGAAGCCCGGGTCGAGGTCCCGCATGGTCATCCGCGAAATCGACATATGGCGCCAGATGGTTTCTCCATCTCTGACTAGCACAACAGCGCTGTTGAGTTCGTGGGTCCGGCCGGACAGCGCAAGAAGCCTGCGCCGGGCTTCATCCATGTTGGCCGCCTTGTGATAGATGGTTCCCTCAAGTGACAATGTCTGATCCGGACCGATGACAATTGCGCCGGGATTGCGGCTGGACACATCCTGGGCCTTGGCTTCGGCCAGAACGGACGCCACATCCTCCGGCGTCAGGTCGCTGAGTGGCTCTTCCACGGCTCGTTCGTCAATTTGCGCGGGCTCAATATCAAAAACCAGACCAGCATTTTCGAGCAGGGTTTTTCTGAAGGGACTTGCGGAAGCAAGTACGAGGCGCGATGTCATGGACGTCTCCTGATACGTTACCGGTCAAGAGCTACAGCGCCATGCATCCAATTGCATGCGCGAGGATCGCTGAAACAGCTCAAATTGATACATGTACGGGTTAGCGCCACTTGGGGCGCAAGGCAAGAATGGCAGCAGCGGTCTCCTCGATCGAGCGGCGGGTCACATCAATCACCGGCCATCCATTGCGTTCGCAGAGCGACCTAGCATATTTCAGCTCTTCACTGATCAGCGCCCGGTCCGTGTAGTGTTCACCCTGATATCCGGTTGTCGATCCGAGAACCCGGTTCCGCCGGACCTGGGCTATGCGGTCGACGGACGCGATCAGGCCGACGACCAGGGGTTTCTTGGCCTTGAGCAGCCCGTCGGGCAGCGGCACACCGTGGACGATCGGAATATTGGCTGTCTTGATGCCGCGATTGGCAATATAGATACTCGTCGGTGTTTTCGAGGTCCGGCTGATGCCCAGGATGACGAGATCGGCCTCGTCAAAATCTAGCGGCAGTTGTCCGTCATCATGATCGAGGGTGAAATTCAGCGCATCGATGCGCTTGAAATACTCCTCGCCCATTGCGTGCTGGGCACCGACACGGCGGCGCGACGGCGCGCCGAGGTAGGTCTGAAACACGTTGATCACCGGTTCAAGCACCGAGACGCTGGGCAGGCCCATGTCGCGGCATTTGAGTTCGATAATGGACGAAAGTTCGGAATCAACGATGGTGTATAGCACGATCCCCGGAGCGCCATCGATCGCATCCAGCACGGCAAAGAGCTGCTTACGGGTGCGGATCAAAGGATAAACATGCTCCAGCGCCTGGGCGCCCTGAAACTGGGCTGCTGCTGCGCGGCCCGCAGCCATCAGGGTCTCGCCAGTCGAATCGGAGATCAAGTGCAGGTGGAAATAGTTTTTGGTCTGCTCCACAAGATTCTCCGGGGGCTGTTGATAAAGCGGGACAAGACTGACCTAGCTAGCCCGGGCTTCCGAATGCAAGGGATAACCCACCGGGTTTTCCACAATGGCGGTTTTGCGGAAGGTTTTCAGGGCCCGTTTTCGGAGAGTTTGGAAAACTCAAAGCCGAAAAGCACGGTGAAATTTGTCCTGTTCAGGTAGAGTGCTGGAATCATGCGGCAATTTGAAGCCGGGCTGGTGAGATCGGCAATTCAGATTGGCCTTGGGGACTATCCCCGTCTATATGAGCAAGCTGTGGACAATGTGTGGATAAGTGGCAATCCCCGTAAGACACAGAGTCATAGAATCAGAATCCTTTTCAATAAGGATTTATTTAAGGAAGTGGTGGATGACAAAAACCGGTGATCGCAAAGTCATGAAGGTGTTGGCAGGTGAGACCGTCTTCCCTCCTCCCGTGTGGCTGATGCGTCAGGCAGGAAGGTATCTGCCTGAGTATCGAGCCACACGATCTACGGCCAAAGGCTTTCTCGATGTTTGCTACACACCGGATCTTGCAGTCGAAGTAACGCTGCAGCCGATCAGACGATTTGGCTTTGATGCAGCAATCCTGTTTTCCGATATTCTCGTTATCCCCGATGCGCTTAACCGGAATGTTCGTTTCGTCGAAGGCACAGGACCCTTGATGGATCCGATTTCTCCGGACGCCATTGCAGCGCTGGATGCATCGAACATGCACACGCATCTGGCACCGGTCTACGAGACTGTGCGACGGCTGCGGGCTGAACTGCCTACCGAGACGACGCTGCTGGGCTTCTGTGGGGCTCCCTGGACCGTTGCGACCTATATGATCGCCGGACGTGGAACGCCGGATCAGGCTCCTGCCCGGCTGTTCGCCATGCAGCACCCGGAAGCCTTCATGACGCTGCTGACGCTTCTGGCGGATATTTCAGCCGATTACCTGATTGCCCAGATTGATGCGGGCGCGGACGCAGTTCAGATCTTTGATTCCTGGGCGGGTGTCTTGTCGGAGCGCGATTTCGCCAGATACTCGATCGCTCCGGTGAAACACATGGTTGATCGGATTCGCCGGGAACGGCCAGGTGTGCCGGTGATCGGCTTTGCCAAGGGTGCCGGCGCCATGCTGGAGACCTATCGTGCTGCAATCGGGATTGACTGTGTTGGTCTGGACTGGACTGTTCCTTCCAAGCTTGCACGGCAAATCCAGGCTGGCGGCGCGGTGCAGGGCAATCTGGATCCACTGCGTATGGTTGCCGGTGGAGCAGCGCTTGATGAGGGTATCGACGAGGTGCTTGATACGCTGGGGAATGGTCCGCTGATCTTCAATCTCGGGCATGGCATCACGCCTCAGGCTGATCCTGAAAATGTCACCCGGCTGATGAGCCGCGTCAGAGGCGCTTCGAAACGGTGAGGCACGAAACGGCGACAAGTGCGAGCGAAGGCAGGAAAGCCCGGACCAAGGCTACTATCAGCATAGCTGTGGTTGTCCTGTTGGCGGCGACTGCGTGGTGGTTTGAGCCGGGCTGGCTTTACGGATGGCTCAAGGTCCTGCACGTCGTTGCTGTGATATCCTGGATGGTCGGGTTGTTCTATCTGCCGCGTTTGTTCGTGTATCATGCTGATGCTGCATCAAGTGGCGAACCGTCGACAACATTTGTGGTGATGGAGCAGCGCCTGATCAAGGTCATAATGAACCCGGCCATGATGGTGTCATGGGTTGTCGGACTATGGTTGGCCTGGAGCGGTTTCGGGTTTTTGGGGGCCTGGCTCTGGATCAAGATCGCGGCGGTGGTAGGACTTACCGTATTTCATGTGTTTTTAAGCCGTTCCGCGCGCAAATTTGCAGCCGGTAAGAACACCATGACAGCGCGGCAATGGCGTATGGCCAACGAGGTTCCGACCCTGCTGATGATCATTGCGATTATCATGGTGATCATCAAACCGTTTGCCTGATTTCGCCAGTTGTTGGCCGCCTGGACTGCTCAAGCTTCAGAATCTGCTGCTGCGGGGCTTGCGACGTTTCACGGGAATCGCTATCTAGCAATCAACGTCTTCTATGGCGGGCCCCAGTATCACTCTGGCCGGCTTCTCAAAGCCGGGTTACTCATGCCCTCCACTTCCCATATCTTCAAATACAGAATTTGGATTTCCCATGCAGGAAATGAAGCTTCAAGAGCTCAAAAACAAATCCGCTACCGATCTGTTGGCGTTTGCCGAATCAGTCGAAGTCGAAAACGCAAGTATAATGCGCAAGCAGGAACTTATGTTTGCCATTCTCAAGCAGCTTGCGGCGCAGGATGTAGAGATTATCGGCGAAGGTGTCGTCGAGCTGCTGCAGGATGGATTCGGTTTCATGCGGTCGGCCAATGCGAACTATTTGCCCGGCCCGGATGATATCTACATTTCACCTTCGCAGATCCGCCGGTTCTCGCTCAAGACCGGTGATACTGTCGAGGGCCCTATCCGCGGACCCAAGGAAGGCGAGCGCTACTTTGCGCTGCTGAAGGTCAACACGATCAATTTCGAGGATCCGGAGAAAATTCGCCACAAGGTGCATTTTGACAATCTGACACCGCTCTATCCGGATGAGCGGTTCAAGATGGAGGTCGACAATCCGACCACCAAGGATATATCTGCACGGGTCATTGATCTCGTTGCACCAATCGGCAAGGGCCAGCGTGGTTTGATCGTGGCGCCGCCGCGTACCGGTAAGACAGTTCTTTTGCAGAACATTGCCCATTCCATCACCGCCAATCATCCTGATTGCTATCTGATCGTTCTGTTGATCGATGAACGGCCTGAGGAAGTCACCGACATGCAACGGTCGGTTAAAGGCGAGGTAGTCGCCTCGACGTTTGACGAGCCGGCTGTTCGCCACGTCCAGGTTGCCGAGATGGTGATTGAAAAGGCTAAGCGTCTGGTCGAGCATGGCCGTGATGTGGTCATTTTGCTTGATTCGATCACGCGACTCGGCCGGGCCTACAACACTGTTGTTCCTTCATCAGGCAAGGTGTTGACCGGTGGTGTCGATGCCAACGCATTGCAGCGCCCGAAGCGTTTCTTCGGTGCTGCGCGTAATATCGAAGAAGGTGGTTCGTTGACGATTATCGCCACAGCGCTGATCGATACGGGATCGCGCATGGATGAAGTGATTTTTGAAGAGTTCAAGGGTACGGGCAACTCTGAAATTGTTCTGGATCGCAAGGTTGCAGACAAGAGAATATTCCCGTCAATGGATATACTCAAATCAGGCACCCGTAAGGAAGACCTCCTGGTTCCGAAGCAGGATCTGCAGAAGATCTTTGTCCTGCGCCGTATCCTCGCTCCGATGGGTACCACCGATGCGATCGAATTCCTAATCGACAAATTGAAGCAGACCAAGACCAACAGCGACTTCTTTGATTCCATGAATACCTGACGGGTCGCCCAGAACTCCGATTCGATTCGAAACCGGTACAATCATGCGGGATACAATCTTTGCCTTGTCTTCCGGAGCTCCGCCTGCGGGAGTGGCCGTCATTCGGATATCTGGACCCAAGGTTCGATTCGGGCTCGAAACAATCGTTGGTTTCGTGCCGGCCCCTCGGACAGCGAAGCTTGCTACACTTCGCGATGGCTCGGGATTGCTGCTGGATCACGGGTTGGTCTTTTACTTTCCGGCACCCGCATCTTTCACTGGAGAAGATGTTGCAGAATTGCAGATCCATGGCGGCCGGGCATCCATTGCCGCGGTCATTGATTGTCTTTCCAGGCTTCCCGGATATCGTTTGGCCGAGCCCGGCGAGTACACGAAACGGGCTTTCGAAAATGGCCGGATGGATCTGACAGCTGTTGAGGGCTTGTCCGATCTCATCCGTGCCGAAACCGAAGCGCAACGCCGGCAGGCTCTTGGTCAGGCGGACGGTGCACTGAGAGCGCTATACGAGGATTGGGCCAGGCGCATATCCCATGCGCGTGCGATGATTGAAGCCGAACTCGATTTTTCCGACGAAGAAGACATACCCGGCTCCGTTTCAGACAAGATTTGGCCTACGATGGAAGAGCTGGCCAGCGAGGTTGCTTCGCACCTGGCTGGTGCAAAGGCAGGTGAAATAGTACGAGACGGTTTCCGGATCGCGCTTATCGGGTCACCTAATGTGGGCAAGTCTTCTCTACTCAACACATTGACCCAGCGCGATGTTGCTATTGTATCTGATGTTGCCGGGACAACCAGAGATGTCGTTGAGGTACGGCTGGATATAGCCGGGCAACTGGTACTGCTTCAAGATACGGCAGGCATTCGCGATTCCGATGAAGTCATAGAACAAGAAGGTATTCGCCGGAGCAAAGCGGCGGCTGATAGTGCCGATCTTGTTCTCGAACTTCGTGACGCTCGGCTATTGGAAAACAACAAGGAAATTGAGTCGCTTACGGACAGGACCACTTTGGCGGTCTGGACGAAAGCAGATCTGGTCTCCGTCTCGGAACCGGCTACACCAGACGGAGCGATTTTGGTTTCCAGCGTAACGGGGTCTGGTATAGAAAGTCTTTTGGCTTGTATCGCTCAGAAGATCAAGGAATGTCAGGTTGGAGCTGACGAAATTCTACCCACTCGAACCAGGCACCAGCAGTATTTGTCTGTTTGTCATCGTGAGTTGGTAACAGCTATTGAAACGATTACTGCTCCAACCGAGTTACGCACTGAATATCTGAGGAATGCAGCAAATTCATTGGGACGTATTACAGGCAATGTTGATGTCGAGGATCTTTTGGGCGTAATATTTTCAGAATTCTGCGTTGGGAAATGATTCACGTGAAACAATCGGTCGCTGTTTCGGCAATGTGAGTGACTCACGTGAAACATTTTCCGGAGTAGGTGCAGCATCTGACCGACACCGAAACTGTTTCACGTGAAACAATAACCTTGACTCAGACCGAAGCATGGCGAAGAAGTCGCTCGTCTGGAGATAAATGATGAAGTATGACGTGGTCGTGATAGGTGGTGGGCATGCTGGCAGTGAAGCCGCGTCTGCGGCTGCACGTTTAGGGGTCAGAACGGCGCTGGTTACCCACTCTTCCAAAACGATAGGTACCATGTCCTGCAATCCGGCGATCGGTGGCCTGGGTAAGGGACATTTGGTTCGCGAGATCGATGCCATGGATGGCTTGATGGGACGCGCTGCTGATCGTTCCGGTATTCAATTTCGCATGCTTAATCGGCGAAAGGGGCCGGCTGTATGGGGGCCGAGGACCCAGGCAGATCGTAAACTCTACAAGCAGGCTATTCAGGAGTTTCTCGGTGCTACGCCCAATCTGGAGATAGTTGAGGGTGAAGCGTATGACCTGACAATGGATGGCAGTGACATTACTGGCGTGATGCTGAAGGACGGCAGCGTCATATCCACTTCCTCGGTGGTCTTGACAACCGGGACCTTTCTTCGCGGCTTGATTCATATTGGTGACCGACAGATCCCCGCGGGACGGATGAACGAGGAGCCATCGCTTGGGTTGTCGAAAACGCTCGAAAAGGCTGGGTTCCAACTCGGCCGTCTAAAGACGGGCACGCCTGCAAGGCTGGATGGAGACACCATCAACTGGGACCGTGTAGAATGGCAGGAAGCGGATGCAGATCCGATTCCCTTCTCGTTCATGACAGATAAGATCGAGGTTCCTCAGGTTCGGTGCGGGATTACCAGGACGACAAATGAAACTCACCGCATCATTCAGGACAACATCCATCGTTCGGCGATGTATTCGGGCCAGATAGAGGGCGTCGGTCCGCGGTACTGCCCGTCAATCGAAGACAAGATTGTGCGGTTCGGCGAACGCGATGGGCATCAGATCTTTCTGGAGCCGGAGGGTCTCGACGATACGACGGTGTATCCGAATGGAATCTCTACGTCGCTGCCGGAGGATGTTCAGGCGGTATTTCTCCGAACAATCCCCGGGCTTGAAAATGTCAGGATTGTACAGCCGGGCTACGCAATTGAGTATGACCATGTTGATCCCCGCGAATTACACCAGACACTGGAAACTCGCCGGATTAAGGGACTTTTTCTTGCAGGCCAGATAAATGGAACGACGGGATATGAAGAAGCTGGCGCGCAGGGTCTGGTAGCTGGTCTGAACGCGGCTTTGAAGGTGCAGAGCAGAGCGGAATTCTTGTTCAGCCGCACAGATTCTTATATTGGGGTGATGATCGACGATTTGACGACCAAGGGGATTAGCGAACCTTATCGGATGTTTACCTCTCGGGCCGAATATCGATTGTCCCTCAGGGCAGACAATGCGGAATCGCGGTTGACGCATAAGGCAATTGAATTGGGTTGTGTCTCATCGGAACGCCGAAGCAAATATGAAGCCTATTTCGATTCGCTAGCGAAATGTTTGAATGATCTTTCCTTATTCAGCGTGTCGCCGAGTGAAGCTCAAAAGCACGGGTTGTCCCTCAATAAGGATGGGATACGGCGTTCCGCCTTCCAGCTACTCTCCTATCCGGATATCGGCGTTGATTGTGTGCTGGGGATTTGGCCAGAGCTTGGACGTCATGATCGCAAGGTCCTGAATGCAGCGGCTGTTGATGCCGTCTATGCCGTTTATCTCGACCGCCAGAAGCAGGAAATACAACAACGCCAGCGTGAGGAAAATCGCCGTATACCCGATGGTTTCTCGTATGCGGGTCTCCCAGGGCTTTCTCAGGAATTGAAGACGAAGCTTGAGAAGATCCGTCCGCCTTCTGTTGGTCACGCGGAGCGTATAGAAGGTATGACCCCTGCAGCGGTAGCTTTGCTTCTTGCGCATCTGCGCAGGGGTGCTGGATCTACTGATGCTGCGGTGGCAGGGTGACGTGATAGACATCGATAAATTAGCCGGGTTCTTGCCTGATTCGCACTTTGTTTCACGTGAAACATGGGAGAAATTGCGTGTTTACGCCGCGCTTGTCCGGAAGTGGCAGGCTTCCATCAACCTTATCTCCCCGAATACATTGCCGGATTTGTGGGACAGGCACGTCCTTGATAGCTTGCAGTTGTACCGGCTGAAGCCGGATCCTGTGACATGGCTGGATATGGGTAGTGGTGCGGGTTTTCCCGGATTGGTAACAGCAATCTGCTTGTCTGAAAGACAGCAGGGTTGGGTCAACCTGGTTGAAAGCAACAACAAAAAAGCTGCCTTTCTTCGTCAGGTCATTGTTGAAACCGGAGCCCGGGCAAGCGTTCATCCCATCCGAGTCGAAGCTGCTTCTGCAAAACTGAACGATGTTGACGCCATTTCGGCCCGTGCGTTGGCATCTTTGCCGGAGTTGCTGAATTATGGAGCGTTGTTTTCAAAAAATGGGGTCTCTCTGCCGATGTGGTTCCATAAAGGTTTGGATTACCGGGAAGAAGTCCGATCAGCGCGTGACCTTTGGTGCTTTGATCTGGTAGAACATCAAAGTCTGGCGCAGGATGGATCGGCAATCCTGGAGATCAGCAATCTTTCCAAGAAAAACTAAGCCGCGGACCCTTTTCGATGCAACTTTCGAAGAACCGGATCATCACCATCGCCAATCAAAAAGGCGGCGTGGGGAAAACCACCACCGCTATCAATCTTGCTACGGCACTGGCTGCAATTGGCGAGGAGGTGCTGATTGTCGACATCGACCCGCAGGGCAATGCCAGCACAGGGTTGGGAATTGACCGCAAGGATCGTGGCATCTCGGCATATGAATTGCTGACGCAGAATGCGACGGTGTCAGAGACCGTGATGCAAACGGCAGTGCCGCATTTGAGCATCATACCATCGACCATGGATCTGCTCGGTGTGGAAATGGAAATTGCCGGCATGCCGGACCGGGTTTTCAAGCTGAAAAAGGCGCTTCAGGCAGACGATGCCAAGCACTACAATTATGTTCTGATTGACTGCCCCCCTTCGCTTAACCTGCTGACGATGAACGCCATGGCTGCAGCCCATTCCATTCTGGTTCCGCTGCAGTGCGAGTTCTTTGCGCTTGAGGGCTTGAGCCAGCTGCTCGAAACAGTGGGTCAGGTCCGCGATTCGCTCAATCCGACCCTTGATATTCAAGGTATCGTGATGACGATGTATGATGCGCGCAACAATCTTGCGCTGCAGGTTGTCGAAGATGTGCGGTCTCACCTGGGTGACAAGGTATACAGAACCCTGATCCCGCGCAATGTCAGGGTTTCGGAGGCACCTTCCTATGGAAAGCCGGCAATCCTGTATGACCTGAAATGCGCCGGCAGCCAGGCCTATCTGCAGTTGGCATCCGAGGTTATTCAGCGCGAACGCAATCGTAAGGCTGCCTGACCCTTAAGGGCGAGCAGTAATAATGGATATGACAATGTCGGACGAAATATCAAAAAAACGCCTCGGGCGCGGCCTGGCGGCCCTGATCGGCGAGATCGACCAGCCGGTGGAATCCCAGTCGAAGCCGAGTGTTTCGGCGGATCGAACAGTGCCGATCGAGCACGTCAGCCGGAACCCACGTAATCCGCGCCGAACATTTGATCCGTCTGATCTTGAGGATCTGTCGAAATCCATCAGGCAGCACGGCATCGTGCAGCCGGTTATGGTTCGCCGGGCCGGGGACGACCGCTACGAAATCATTGCGGGTGAGCGGCGCTGGCGTGCTGCGCAGATGGCCGGATTGGTGGAAATCCCGGTTATTGTGCGTGATGTAGATGACCGCACAGCGCTCGAAATTGCAATTGTTGAAAATGTCCAACGCGCTGATCTGAATGCGCTCGAGGAAGCACAAGGCTACGAGCAGCTGATCGCCCAATATGGTTATACGCAGAATGATCTTGGCGAAGTGATCGGCAAAAGCCGCAGTCATGTCGCCAATTCGCTCCGCCTGCTGAAATTACCCGATGAAGTGCGGACAATGCTGGCTGAAGGGGCACTGTCGGCCGGCCATGCCCGGGCCATCGTATCGACTTCCGATCCAATTCGTCTGGCGCGGAAAATTGCTGATGAGGGCCTCTCGGTTCGCGATGCGGAAAAGCTCGCTCAGAAAGACGCCGACCAGAGCAACAGGCCGGAAGGCCTGGAAACCAAGTCAGGCAATCGCTCTGACGACAAGGATGCCGACACCATAGCACTCGAACGAAGCTTGTCCGATGTGTTGGGGCTGAAGGTCCAGCTGGCTCACAAGGGGCAAGGCGGGCAGCTCCGGATCGACTACAAATCGCTTGAGCAGCTCGATGAGTTGTGTCGGTTACTTGGCGAAAAATAGTATTTCTTTCAATAAGATAGTGAATTAGCGGCTCAGCAGGCAGGCTCTGAGAAGCGCCTGGCGGGCAATTGATGCCTCCAGCTGTGGTCTGCGCCGCGTTTCCAGAACTGCATCGGACAGCCGGCGCATTTCACGGTTGATGGCGCCCAGTTTCCAATGACGCAACGCGCGCTCGATGACGGGTTTTCGTTTGAAGTGAATGCCCCGCCCCTTCTCGGTTAAAGCCTGAGCCGGCTGTCGGCCGTGATTTTCGACCAGCGCCCGCATGGCGTCGAGCTGTTCGAATTGCATGATGCAGCTGCGCAGCACCAGAAACACCGAGGTTTTCGATGCCAGGATCCGTTCCAGTGCCGCTTCCAGACGGACGGGATCACCGGAGAACACCGCGTCGACTGCGTCATCGACTGAGAGTGCCGCCACGTCGCCAATGGCTTCCACAACATCATGGTCGGTGACGGTGCCGGTCCCGTGGCAGTAAAGTGCGAGTTTTTTCAATTCGTTACGGCTTGCCAACCGATCTCCACCAAGCAGTTGCGTGAGTCGCTGGCGCGCATCGTTCTGAATGCTCAGGTTGGCACCGCCAAGTTCTTCATCGATAAGCGTCTGGATGCCTTTCGCATCGTCGGCATAACAGGGAATGGCCAAGGCTGTGCGGGCGTTCTCGACAAGCTTGCGCAGCGCGCTGCCTTTTTTCAGGTCACCTGCTTCGATCAGCAGATGCGAAGAGCCCGGTTCGGTTGCCGCCAAGGCAGTCAGCGACTGAATGAGCGCCCGGTCATTGCCGGCGTTCTTGACCCAGACCAGCCGTTCTCCGCCAAACAGGCTTATGGCGCCGAATTCGTCAGCAAGCCTGCCGGGATCACCGGACAGGTCAGAGGATTCAAGTTTGAGGACGGCGAAGTCATCCTTGAGATCCACACCGGTCTTGGCGGCAACCTCGGATGCGCGTTCCGACACCAGACCGCGATCAGGCCCATAAATCAGTATGATCCGGTAGGGCGTGCCCTCGCGCCGGACAAAACCGGCATATTCATGGTTTTTAAGTTGTGCCATGCCGCCTGATTGAACCGCTTCCGGTCTGCAGCCTTACTTATCCGACAAGATACCAGAAGGGTGCTGCAGCACTTTGACTTGATGTAGTTACCTTAGGCTCCACGTGTAACCAATTGAACCGGCATGCGCTATCGCGAAAGGGCTGCCACGAGGTCGGCCCGGACCAGGGCGGCAACCTGCCGTGCTGCCCGATTTTCGGCGTCGAGTTTTGCTCTCTCCTGAGCGAATTTCTGAGATGGCAGATCCTGCTGTGCATCCACGAATCGGGAGCCCGATTTTACGATCTCGCCGGTGCTCGTTGATTTGAGAACATAGTCAGCTGTCACGCTCGTGCGGGCGGCAGTGAAATCGTTGTCGACACCATCCGGCAAAGTGCCGGTGTTGTCGGACGTGACTTTCAGGTCGAGGCTGTAGGCGGTGTTTTGCTGCTCACCACCGAAACCGAGAACCAATTCGTTGCGAACAACCTGTTCGACCCGTGATTGGGCTACCGAGACTGAGATTGATTGTTTCTGTCCGTCCATCGTCCCGTAGAGCGGTTGCACCTGACATCCGGCCAGCAACCCCAATCCGAGTACAGCGGCCAGTATCCGAGGCTTGCTTCCCATTCCGAGAACTTCAAACGACAACATTGACGATCCTCTGGGGTACGATGATGAGTTTGCGTGGCGGATTGCCGCCAGTCGCAGTCTGGACGAAATCAAGCACCAAAACAGCCTTTTCGATAGCAGCTTGGTCGGCATTGCGGTCGATTGTCAAATCACCGCGCTTCTTGCCGTTGATTTGAACCGGCATGGTAATCTGTTCGTCAGTGACCAGGCCGGAATCAAAATCTGGCCAGGCTATTGTCGCCACCATGCCGTCATTGCCGAGCAATTTCCAGCATTCTTCGGCGAGATGCGGCATCATTGGTGCAATAAGTTGCACCAGCATGCCGGACGCCTGCTTGCAGGCCGCCGTGAGTTCCGGATCTGCCTTTCCGGCAGCGACATCAGACAGCGGCGCTGCCAGAGCGTTGACCAGTTCATAAAGCCGCGCAACCGCCTTGTTGAAGGCAAGTTTCTCGATGTCTTCACCGATTGCCTTGACGGTCTTGTGGGCATTGCGGGAGACCTCCAGCGCCTTGCCGGACGAACCTGTTGCAGCAGCGGCCTTGGCAAGTTCGGGGGCTGCTTCGCCGAGCAGACGCCACACCCTCTGGACAAAGCGATGCGCGCCTTCAACGCCAGCTTCGGTCCAGATCACATCGCGATCCGGCGGTGAGTCGGAAAGCATGAAAAACCGTGCAGTATCAGCCCCATAGCTGTCTATGATGTCGTCCGGATCGACAACGTTTTTCTTCGACTTCGACATTTTTTCAATCGAGCCGATGGTGAGCGCTTCACCGGTCTTGGCAAGTTTTGCCTGCCTGACACCGTCAATATCTTCGATCGTAACATCGGCCGGGGCGACCCATTCGCCCTTGCCGGTATTGCTGGTGCGGTAAGTCTCGTGAACAACCATGCCTTGTGTAAACAAGCCGCGGAACGGCTCTTTCAGATCGACATGGCCGGTCTTCTGCATGGCGCGGGTGAAGAATCGCGAGTACAGCAGATGCAGGATCGCGTGCTCAATGCCACCGATATACTGATCGACCGGCAGCCAGGCGCTTGCAACGGCCGGATCGGTTGGCGTTTCGTGCCGGGGAGCGGTGAACCGGGCAAAATACCAGGATGAATCAACGAATGTGTCCATCGTGTCGGTTTCGCGCCGGGCAGGCTTGCCGCATGTGGGGCAATCGACATGTTTCCACGTTGGGTGATGATCCAGCGGATTGCCCGGCTTGTCGAGCGTCACATCATCGGGCAGTTGGACCGGAAGGTCCTTAGCCGGCACAGGAACGACGCCGCAGTCATCGCAATGGATGACTGGTATGGGCGCTCCCCAGTAGCGCTGGCGCGAAAGGCCCCAGTCACGCAACCGGAAATTGGTCCTGCGGGCGGCTTGCGGCGCATCGCCCAGGGTTTTGCTTTCAAGCAGACCTGCAACCGCGTCAAACGCCTTGTCCGGTGTCATGCCGTCGAGATCACGTGAATTGATCATCACGCCGTCGCCGATATAGGCCGTGTCAGTGATAACAAAGCTTGCTGCATCAGCATCCGTCGGCATCACCACAGGAGTGACTGGCAGGTTGTATTTGCGCGCAAAATCAAGGTCGCGCTGGTCGCCCGAGGGGCAGCCAAAAATCGCGCCGGTGCCATAATCCATCAGCACGAAATTGGCGATGTAGACCGGAACGGTCCAGTCGGGATCAAGCGGGTGGACCACATTGATGCTGGTTTTGAGACCAATCTTCTCGGCGGTCTCGAGTGCGGCCAGTGAAGTCCCAGCGCGGCGGCACTCATCACAAAATGCAGCGATTGCGGGATCCTTGGCGGCCAGTTCCTTAGCCAACGGATGATCGGCAGCAATCGCCAGGAACGAGGCGCCGAACAGCGTGTCGGGACGGGTGGTGTAGACTTCAATATCGTTGGCGCCGCCGGCTGAGGCCGGATCGGCGATCTGCCATCGCAAGGACAGGCCTTCGGACTTGCCGATCCAGTTCTTCTGCATCAGACGAACTTTTTCCGGCCACTGGTCGAGCTCGTCGAGTGAAGCCAGCAGATCCTCGGCAAAATCGGAAATGCGGAAGAACCATTGGGTCAGTTCCCGCTGCTCGACAAGCGCGCCGGAGCGCCAACCGCGGCCATCAATCACCTGCTCGTTGGCGAGCACCGTCATGTCGACCGGATCCCAGTTGACCTTGGAATTTCGGCGGTAAATCAGGCCTGCGGCGAGGAAATCGAGAAACAGGGCTTGCTGCTGCTTGTAGTATTCGACGTCGCAGGTAGCGAATTCGCGGCTCCAATCGAGCGACAAGCCCATGGATTTGAGCTGTTTGCGCATCGCGTCGATGTTGGCGTAGGTCCAGTCACGTGGGTGAACCTTGTTCTGGATTGCGGCATTTTCAGCCGGCATGCCGAACGCGTCCCAGCCCATCGGGTGGAGCACATTGAAGCCCTTGGCGCGTTTGTAGCGGGCCACAACATCGCCCATGGCGTAGTTGCGGACATGTCCCATGTGGATACGGCCGGACGGATAGGGGAACATCTCGAGCACGTAGTATTTCGGGTCCGGACTGTCATTGTCCGTCTCGTAAATCCGTGCCTCTTCCCACATGCGCTGCCAGCGGGTTTCCGCCTGTTTGGGATTGTAACGTTCAATTGCCATAAAGGATCACCAGAAACCTGTCAGATTTTGTCGCGACCTTCACCATGAAACCCGCCAAGCGTCAACCATTGAGCAAGTTTGGAGCTCAAGATCAGGGCATTTGGCGGGATCTGAAAGGCTGTGATTGCGGCTGAAAGGACAGCGTGGCTCAATTGGCAAGGCGGACAGCCTGGGGTAACACCGGGTGGCCGAGTTTTAAAGCAAGCGAATGGAGCACAACGTGAGTGCACGGGAAAACCTGGAGAAGGTAAGGGCAGCGATCGCCGCAGCGGAAACAGAAGCCGGCCGGAAAAGCGGTGCGGTGCGGCTGGTGGCGGTGTCCAAGACGAAACCCGAAGAAGAGATCACCCCGGTGATCGCCGCGGGACAACGGGTGTTCGGCGAAAACCGTGTCCAGGAGGCGCAATCGAAATGGCCCGGGCTGAAGGCTCAGACCGATGGGATTGAGCTACATCTGATCGGTCCGCTGCAATCGAACAAGACGGCAGATGCCGTGGCGCTGTTCGATGTCATTCAAACTGTCGACCGGGAGAAAATCGCCAGGGAGATTGCCAAGGAAATCAAGAAACAGGGCAAGCATCCTGGCCTTTATGTGCAGGTCAACACCGGATCAGAGCCGCAAAAGGCAGGTATCGAGCCTGACGAGGCGGCAGCCTTTATCGCGCTGTGCCGTACCGAGCTTGGGCTAACCATTGCCGGGTTGATGTGTATTCCGCCGGTGGATGAGAACCCCGGCCCGCATTTTGCCCTGCTTGCCAAAATCGCACGGGAAAACAGCATTGATACGCTCTCGATGGGGATGTCGGATGATTTCGAGACCGCAATTGGGTTTGGTGCGACAGAGGTGAGGGTTGGCTCGGCAATATTTGGAGCGCGCTAATCGATTTGATGTCAGGACCTAGCCCAAGGTCTAGTTTTCGCGGAGATCACTGAGGCATAGGGTGCCGCAAATTCGGGTTATCGAGCGTGCGGGTGTACACATGTGTGTCAGCGTCAGTGGTATGGAGGAGATGGTCATGACAAGCACTTACAGTGAGGTCTATGCAAGCTGGCAGAAGAACCCCGAGGGGTTCTGGATGGAGCAGGCAGATGCAATTGACTGGTTCACAAAGCCGAAGAGAGCTTTTGACCCTGATCAGGGCGTCTATGGCGGCTGGTATCCGGACGGGATCACAAACACCTGCCACAACTGTCTCGACCGTCATGTCGATGCCGGCCGGGGTGAGCAGGCGGCGCTGATCTATGACAGTCCGATTACCGGCGCCAAACGTACCATCAGCTATGCGGCGATGCTTGCAGAGGTCGAAGCGATTGCCGGCGCCATGTCCGATAAAGGGATCGGCAAGGGCGACCGGGTTGTCATCTACATGCCCATGGTGCCAGAAGCGATTGTCGCAATGCTGGCCTGCGCCCGGCTTGGCGCCATCCATTCGGTGGTGTTTGGCGGGTTTGCCGCGCATGAACTCGCCACCCGAATTGAAGACAGCCAGGCGAAGCTGATTGTCAGTGCGTCCTGCGGTATAGAACCGGGACGGATCGTGGCTTACAAACCATTGCTTGATGCGGCGATAGAACAATCACGTCACAAGCCGAACGCAGTGATCATCCTGCAGCGGGATGAGCACCGTTGTGAACTGATAGAGGGCCGGGATGATGATTACGCGGCGCTGATTACGGCCAATGCCGGCCGGAGAATTGCCTGCACGCCAGTTCTGGCGACCGATCCGCTTTACATACTCTACACATCCGGGACCACGGGACAGCCAAAAGGCGTGGTGCGTGACAATGGCGGCCACATGGCAGCGCTCTACTGGTCGATGCATGCAATGTACGGCGTCAAGCCGGGCGAGGTGTTCTGGGCGGCTTCGGATATCGGCTGGGTGGTCGGCCATTCCTATATCGTCTACGCGCCGCTGTTGCATGGCAATACGACAATCGTGTTTGAGGGCAAACCGGTCGGGACACCCGACGCGGGAACGTTCTGGCGGGTAATTTCCGAGCACAATGTCGCCGTGCTGTTTACCGCGCCGACTGCATTTCGGGCTATTCGCAAGGAAGACCCGCAAGGCAGCCTGATAGGCAAGTACGATCTTTCGGGTTACCGGGCATTGTTCCTGGCAGGAGAACGGGCCGACCCGGACACCATCCAGTGGGCCGAAAAGGTGCTCAATGTTCCCGTCATTGATCACTGGTGGCAAACCGAGACCGGCTGGACCATTGCCGGCAATCCGATGGGGCTGGGTCTGCTGCCGGTCAAATACGGCTCGCCGGCGGTCGCCATGCCTGGATATGACGTTCGGGTGCTCGATGATGCCGGCCATCCGGTGCCCGCAAGCACCCTTGGCAATATCGTGGTCAAATTGCCTTTGCCGCCCGGGTGTCTGCCAACGTTGTGGAATGCAGAGAAGCGCTTTCAGGATGCTTATCTTGCTGAATTTCCAGGATATTACAAAACCGCGGATGCGGGCTTTATCGATGATGACGGGTATCTGTTCATCATGGCGCGGACCGATGACATCATCAATGTCGCCGGTCACCGGCTGTCGACAGGCGGCATGGAAGAGGCGGTGTCAGGCCATCCGGATGTGGTGGAATGCGCGGTCATCGGGATTGCCGACCCCATGAAGGGGCAAATTCCGGCGGGGTTCATCGTCATCAACAATGGCGATGGCCGGACTGATGAAGACATCGAGAAGGAAGTGGTGAAGCTGGTTCGCGACCAGATCGGGCCAGTGGCGGCCTTCAAGACGGTGATGGTGGTCAATCGCCTGCCCAAGACCCGTTCGGGCAAGATATTGCGTGCAACCATGCAGAAAATTGCCGATGGGCAGGACTGGAAAATGCCTGCAACCATAGATGATCCGGGTGTTCTCGACGAAATTCTCGAGGTGCTGACAAAGCGCGGGATCGCCAAGAAGAGCGATTGACCTTGCCTGTCGTCCACGTCAATGTCCCGCCGCTTTGCTACAGCGGCGGTGCGGGGAACGATTGTGGTTTTCCGGACCAGCCCGTGTCATCGAAAGGTTCGGGCGACCTTTGTGCCTCGCAAAAGAGGCGCAGCGCTCCAAGAAAGGATTTTGACCATGAGACTTGATGGACGAACAGCGATCGTGACCGGCGGCGCCAAGGGCATCGGGCTGGCGATTGTACGCCGCCTGGTATCGGACGGTGCCAAGGTGATGATCGCCGATATTGACGAAGCAGCAGGCAATGCTGCGGTGGAAGCGGTGTCAACCGATGGCGAGGTGCGGTTTACGGTAACCGACGTTTCAGAGCGGCTGGACGTTCACAATCTGGTGGCCAAGACAATTGATGCCTTCGGCTCGATCAATGCACTGGTCAACAATGCCGGTATCGTCCACGCTGCGGATTTTCTGGAGCTGGAAGAGGTCGACTTCGACCGCGTCATGGGGGTTAACCTCAAGGGCACGCTGCTGTGTGGACAGGCTGTGGCGCGCCATATGGTGGAGCAGATCGCGAACGGTGAGCAGCCGGGTTCGATCGTCAACATGTCTTCGATCAATGACACGTTTGCCATTGCCAATCAGGTTCCCTATTCCGTGTCAAAGGGTGGTGTAAGCCAGCTGACCAGAGTCATGGCGCTGTCGTTGGCGACACATGGCATTCGGGTCAATGCGGTCGGGCCCGGTTCGATCATGACCGATATGCTGGCGTCTGTGGCCAACAATCCCGAAGCCAAGACGCGCATCCTCTCGCGCACACCGCTTGGTCGGATCGGTGAGCCATCTGAAATTGCAGCGGTCACCGCATTTCTGCTTTCAGGGGATGCCAGTTATGTCACCGGCCAGACGATCTATGCGGACGGCGGCCGGATGCCGCTCAACTACACGGTGCCCGTCAAGGAATAGTCTCACAGCGCCGCGCCTCCAACTGAATGCACAAAAATCGCTGTAACACCTTGAAATGATGCATGTCGGTCACGTCCAAATTGTCATATTTGAACGCTCCTTGCACAGGGTGACATCGGTCAGGACGATGACTTGCCGTTGATACAAAAAGGCGCCACAGGAAATCTGTGGCGCCTTTTGACTGCCATTTGATTGGCAGAAGCAAGTTACATCTGGTTCATTGTCACCGACACTGCGGACTCACCTGCCAGCACCGGGGTATCGACATCAGTGGAATCCGGGCCAAAATCGTAAGTGGTGTTTTCATTTGTTTCGTAATGCAACATCAACGATATGTTGGTCGACGCATCCAGCGCCGTGGCGGATTCGATGGTGATGTTGGTGTTCATGCCTTCTGAGACGGCGATATGGCCCAACGATGCGGGTGGTGCACCGGCGCCGTCATTGTGGATAACCAGATAACCAGGCTTGTCCATTTTAACCGAGACACCGGTGATCATGTTGCCTTCGATCTTGGCGTTACCGATGTTGATTTCGGGTGCATCTCCGCTGTCTGTACCGCTGGACTGCGCGAAGCTGGTGCCGGTGAGTGCAGCAATGGCGGCGGATGCAAGAATAAGTTTACGCATTGAAATTCTCCAATTTATTGATCTGTCTGACGCGCCAACAACATCGGGTAACCGGTATCGTTCCATCACCTAAAAGTGAGGTGTGCGTGATCAGAGTGCCCTTCAGGAGAATATCCAACGGTCCCCAGTCCTGCGCTCAAATTCAAAAATCTGTTTCCCCAATACTAACATTCCAAAACGCAAAACCCCGCCAAGATATGACGGGGTTTGTCAGTCGTTCCGAGGCCGGACATCGCCGGCCTTTCGCATGTGTGATGACGAGAGCTACTCAGCTCTCGTCTTGATCTTCTTCCGGTTCGGTGCGCTTCATCGAGGTCAGCTTTGCAAAAACTGCATCCGCATCGATTTCCTTCTCGCCCTCTTCCTCAACCGGCTGTGCGGCTTCGGTCTCACGAGCGGAAACCAATACGCTGTCACTCTCCGACCCTGCGAGCGCGCCACGGCTCTTGGAAGCGCGTTCTACTTCGAGATCAAGGTCGATCTGGGTGCAAAGACCGAGAGTCACGGGATCCATCGGTGTCAGGTTGGCTGCATTCCAGTGGGTGCGGCCGCGGATCTGTTCGATGGTTGACTTGGTGGTGCCAACCAGACGCGAGATCTGTGCGTCTTTGAGTTCGGGATGGTTGCGAACCAGCCAGAGGATGGCATTGGGCCGATCCTGGCGCTTGGAAACAGGTGTGTAGCGCGGTCCTTTGCGCTTGGTTTCCGGCACGCGAACCTTTGGTTCCAGGAGCTTCAGCTTGAGCTCCGGATTGGCTTCTGCGGCCGCAATATCTTCGCGGGAAAGCTGACCTGTGCCGACAGGGTCAAGTCCCTTGATTCCCTGCGAGGCTTCACCGTCTGCGATTGCCTTGACTTCAAGCGGGTGAAGTTTGCAGAATTGCGCAATCTGATCGAAGCTCAATGCGGTGTTGTCTACAAGCCATACGGCGGTTGCCTTCGGCATGAGAAGCTGCTGTGCCATGAATACAATTCTCCTGTCCGTCCGCTCCGGGGGCGCGGGCCGTGGATGAAACCACCATTTCCGGGAAATCGGCGTTCTTATAACCGCAAGCACGGCCAAATGCAATTGTCGCGCCACGCTTTCGTAAACCGGTCCAATGTCTAATTGCAGCAATGATTTGTGCTTGCAATAATGGTCGCCATGAAAGCCGGGTTGCGCTTAGACTGTTGAAAAGCGCATGTGTTAGTGAGGAGGGCCCAATGTCGCAGAAAACCTACAAAGTCCTGAGAGACGCTAAATCCAGAGCGTTGATCGATGATGAAACCTACCAGAAATGGTATGAACAGAGCATCACCGATCCGGACACCTTCTGGGGCGAGCACGGGAAGCGAATCGACTGGTTCAAACCTTACACGAAGGTCAAGAACACAAGCTTTACCGGCAAGGTGTCTATCAAATGGTTTGAGGACGGCCTGACCAATGTTTCCTACAACTGCATCGACAGGCATCTGGAAAAGCGCGGCGATCAGGTTGCGATCATCTGGGAGGGCGACAATCCTTATGATGACAAGAAGATCACCTATCGCGAGCTTTATGACGAGGTCTGCCGTCTCGCCAATGTGATGAAGTCAAACGGCGTGAAGAAGGGTGACCGGGTCACCATCTACATGCCGATGATTCCGGAAGCTGCCTATGCGATGCTGGCCTGTACCCGTATCGGCGCGGTGCATTCAATTGTTTTCGGCGGGTTTTCGCCTGACGCGCTGGCTGGCCGAATCAGTGATTGCAATTCGACCTTCGTGATCACCGCCGATGAAGGCCTGCGTGGCGGCAAGAAGGTTCCACTCAAGCACAATACCGATCTCGCCGTCGAGATCGCCCAGAGGGACGGCGTCACCGTCAAGAATGTGCTGGTGGTGCGGCGGACTGCCGGAAAGATCGAGTGGTTTGAAGACCGGGATATCTGGTATCACGAGGCGACAGCCGCGGCGAAGCCGGATTGTCCTCCAGCGCAGATGAAGGCGGAAGACCCGCTGTTCATCCTCTACACCTCCGGTTCCACCGGCAAGCCCAAGGGCGTGCTGCACACGACGGCTGGCTATCTGGTCTATGCCTCGATGACGCATGAATATGTGTTCGACTATCATGAGGGCGATATCTACTGGTGCACCGCCGATGTCGGCTGGGTGACCGGGCATTCCTACATTGTCTACGGGCCGCTCGCCAATGGCGCGACCACGCTGATGTTTGAAGGCGTGCCGAACTATCCGTCGCCAAGCCGGTTCTGGGATGTGGTCGACAAGCATCAGGTCAATATCTTCTACACCGCGCCGACCGCAATCCGGGCGCTGATGGGTGCCGGCAACGATCACGTGACGAAATCGTCGCGGAAATCGCTCCGGACGCTCGGTTCTGTCGGCGAGCCGATCAATCCGGAAGCCTGGGAATGGTATTACAACGTCGTCGGGGAGAAGAAGTGCCCGATTGTTGATACCTGGTGGCAGACCGAAACTGGCGGCATCATGATCACGCCGCTGCCCGGTGCTACCGAAATGAAGCCAGGTTCTGCGACACGGCCGTTCTTCGGCGTGCAGCCGCAACTGGTCGATGGCGACGGCGATGTGCTTGAGGGGACGACGGAAGGCAATCTGTGCATCACCGATTCATGGCCTGGCCAGATGCGCACGGTCTATGGTGACCATGAGCGGTTCATCCAGACCTACTTCTCCACCTATAAGGGCAAGTACTTCACCGGTGACGGCTGCCGTCGCGACGAGGACGGGTACTACTGGATTACCGGCCGGGTTGATGACGTGATCAACGTGTCGGGTCATCGGATGGGGACAGCGGAAGTGGAAAGCGCGCTCGTGTCACATGATTCGGTCTCTGAGGCCGCTGTTGTCGGTTATCCGCATGACATCAAGGGGCAGGGCATCTACTGCTACATCACGCTGATGGAAGGCCAGGAAGGCGATGATGCGCTGCGCAAGGCACTCGTTGCCCATATTCGCCAGGAAATCGGCCCGATCGCTTCGCCGGACAAGATCCAGTTTTCGCCCGGTCTGCCAAAAACCCGATCAGGCAAGATCATGCGCCGGATTCTGCGCAAGATTGCCGAAGACGAGTTTGGCGCGCTGGGCGATACGTCAACGCTTGCCGACCCGGGCGTTGTCGATGACCTGATTGCCAATCGGCAAAACAAGAAAGGCTGATTGATACCGCAGTCGTCTGCAAAGTATTCAATGGTCACGAAAAGCCCGCCCGGTGATGTCCGGCGCGGGTTTTTTCGTATCGACTGTTTTCCATCGATAAGGTGATGATGCAGGCATTGTTTCTTTTTGCTCGCAATGCGGATGATATTAATTTGCGAATGGTGCTTGGCAAGGCGGGAAGACTGCCCCACATTGTCAGTGTCTTTAACAAAGCAAAGGAGGTGATCTGATGTCGAGTGATTCCCAAAAGCCGGTTCGTACGATTCGGATTGCCGGACTTCGGAGCAGCCTCTGAAGAGCCGGTCGTACTGGCAAGCCCCGGTCCATCCCTGATGTGAGCGGGCAGGCGTCCAACCGGCGCTGGAATTCACGAAGGCCACCCCTTGCGGGTGGCCTTTTTGATGTCTGCATTACAGTTGGGCAAGTGAATGATTCTTATCCGGCACATTGCGGTTTGAGGCGTTTTCCGCCCTGGTAGGGCCGGGCGTGGCCACTTGCCAGCATGGCAGACGCAACGTCGCGCGCTCCGGCCTTCATGTCGGCCAGCACCCGCCCGTAATATTTCCCGCCGGCCACATTGATCAGCTCGACAGTCGACACGCCTGATACCAGCCGCTCGAGTTCATTGCGGGCCATTGACGCAGCGGCCCGCTGGCCGGGGCACCGGGAGCGGCGTTCGGGAGTATCAATACCGCGCAACCGGACTGATACACGCACCGCATGGCCAGGCCAGGGATGGGCGTCAACCTCAAGTGTGTCGCCGTCGATGATCCTGACGATTTGCGCAGACACAGGTCCGGCTATGCTGCGCCATTGATGGTCGGCCGCATCAGCGGTATTTGCCAGACCGCAGGAGACGACAAGCGACACCAGGAATGTGAGTGAGATCGGCGAATCGCTGTTCATGAACTTGGAATATATTCCTATATCCGCTCGGAAGCAATGTAGATCCGATTAAAAGTCGATGGCGCGGCCGTTGATTTCCCAGTCGCCAAACCGTGCAGGGTCGGCACCGCCGCGACCACCCAGTTCCTTCTCAGTGGTTTCTGTTGAGGCTTCGCGCGCTTGCCGACGGGCATTAGCTTCGGCAAGAGCCCGCTGGGCAGCCGGGCTGAGCGGGGGCTTTGCAGCTTGCATATCATCGGGAGTTTCTGCGGCCACAGGCCCGTTTTCCTTGGCGTCGCCTGCTCCAGAGCTACCGGCGGATTCGATTTCAGGGGCTGCGTCTTTGATCATGGGCTTGCTACCAGTCTGGCATTCACATTGAAGATTATCTTGAAACAACCCATATCTAGCGTCACAAGCTATAAATTCCAAACCCCTCTGCCTGCACAGGCAACAGGTGCCCGGTCGCCGGAAAGGATGATGCCACATGAACCTTGTTCGCACTGCCATGCTGATTGCACTGATGACTGCCCTGTTCATGGGTGTCGGCTACATGATCGGTGGTACCGGCGGCATGATGATCGCGCTGGTCATCGCTGCGGCAATGAACCTGTTTTCCTACTGGAATTCCGACAAGATGGTGCTTCGCATGCATCATGCTGTGGAAGTGGACGCTCAAACCGCTCCCGAATACTATCAGATCGTTGCGGATCTGGCGCAAAACGCCGGTCTGCCGATGCCGAAGGTTTACGTCATCCATAATCAGCAACCCAATGCCTTTGCCACCGGCCGTAATCCCGAGAACGCAGCCGTTGCGGCGTCTGTCGGCCTTCTCGAGGCTCTGAGTAACGAAGAGGTTGCCGCAGTGATGGCACATGAGCTGGCGCATGTGCAAAACCGCGACACGCTGATCATGACAATTACCGCGACACTGGCCGGCGCGATTTCGATGCTGGGCAATTTTGCGCTGTTTTTCGGCGGCAACCGCAACAACAACAATCCATTCGGCTTTATCGGCGTACTGGTGGCGATGATTGTTGCGCCGTTTGCGGCGATGCTGGTGCAGATGACGATCAGCCGGACCCGCGAATATGCGGCTGACCGGCGCGGTGCCGAAATCTGTGGCAATCCGCTTTGGCTGGCTTCGGCCCTGAGAAAGATTGCCATGGGTGCCAGCCGTGTGGTCAATGAGGACGCTGAACGCAATCCGGCGACGGCGCACATGTTCATTATCAATCCGCTGAATGGTCAACGCATGGACAGTTTGTTTTCGACCCACCCGGCAACGGAAAACCGCATTGCTGCGCTTGTGGCGATGGCTGAGGAAATGGCAGCGCCATCGTCCCGCCGGGCGCGTCCTGCAGCCACTTCGGTTCCCCAAGCCGGGCCCTGGGGCCGTGATGGCTCAACCCGCAAGGGGCCATGGTCTTGAGCGATACACGACCGGGCGGGCCACGAAGAAGACTTCAGAAGTCGCAAGACCGTCGCGATTCAGGTGATCTGAAACCGGGTCTTGCCGCGCGCCAGGCGGCTTCACGGCTGTTGTCGGCCGTGACAGAAAGCCGGGCATCTCTGGACGGGCTTCTCGATCCTGCGGGTGGAAACCCGGCTTTTACCGGGCTTGGCGATCAGGACCGGCTTCTGGTGCGGGCCATACTCTTGTCGGCGCTGAGGCATCTTCAGGTCATCGACGCATTCATCGACAGTCTGGTCGACAATCCGCTGCCTGAGGGTGCAAAGGCGCTGCGGCAAGTGCTGCGCGTTGGTGCTGCGCAGATCCTGTATCTCGATGTTCCCGATCGCGCCGCTGTTGATCTGGCGGTTACCCAAGCCGATTCAGATCCGCGCAATCGCCGCTTTGCCGGCCTCGTCAATGCCCTGTTGCGCAGGATGGCGCGGGAGAAAGATCAGCTTCTGCCCGAGATTATGGCTGTAACTCCGGACTTCCCGGACTGGTTTGAAAGCCGGCTTCGCACTTCCTACGGGAAGGATGCTGGAGCTATTCTTTCCATCATGTCGGAGCCGCCGGCAATCGATCTGACGGTGAAAAGTGATGCTGATGGCTGGGCCGCGCAGCTTGGCGGAGTGGTCTTGCCAACCGGTTCGGTGCGGATTGCCCGGCCGGATGGCCCGGTGTCTGGGCTTGCCGGATATGATGACGGCGCCTGGTGGGTTCAGGATGCGGCGGCGAGCCTTCCGGCGCAGATGTTTTCGAAGCTCGAAGGGCTGGAAATCGCTGATCTGTGTGCTGCCCCGGGCGGCAAGACCGCGCAGCTGGCGCTGGCCGGTGCGCGGGTAACGGCCTGTGATCAGTCCGCGACACGGCTTGAAAGACTGCGGGGCAACCTGGAACGGCTCGGGTTTGATGTGGCGACGCAACTCACCAGAGCCCAGGATTTGATTGCGCCGGAAGGTTTTGACGGGGTGCTTCTGGATGCGCCTTGTTCGTCAACCGGAACAGTGCGTCGCCATCCCGACATCCCTTATACCAAGGGGCCCGAGGACGTGATGCGGCTGGCTCGCGTGCAGCGTGACCTGCTCGACCATGCGGCTGGCCTGGTGCGGCCGGGCGGAGAGCTGGTGTTTTCCAATTGCTCGCTCGACCCGGAAGAAGGCGAAGAGATGGTGGCTGGCTTTCTCGCGGATCATCCGGCCTGGAAGATCAGACCCGTGGATGCGGCGCGGTGGCCGGGACTTGAAGGGGCAATCACTGCGCAGGGTGAAATCCGAACGCATCCTGCCATGCTTGGCAATGATGATCCCCGGCTTGCAGGGCTGGACGGTTTCTATGCGGTCGTTCTGATCCGGCGGTAAAAGGTAGTGGGACCAGATTTCGAAGCGAAAGCCCAGAATTTCTGCTCCACCGCTGTACATCCCAGTTGTTCAACACGCGTTTGGCGAATGTTTCGAATTCAATTGAATGCGGAACGCGCATTAGTGATAGTTGAACAATCAAACTACTGTGTTACGATTCCCCTCCGGTGGAGGGCCGGGACCCGGTTTCAGGATTTCCCGATTGGCTTTTTCGATTCTCGACTCGCAACGTTCAGTGCAATTGTACGGGACAGAAATCTGGCGGCGATTTGCCCGCCGGATGGCTTTGGGGCGTATCAGCGCTCTGCGGTTTGCCGGCGGAACCCCTGATCGCCTTGTGGTCGCACCGATTGATCTGCGCATTGCCGATCCGCACATTGCCGAAGAAATCTATTCCGGACGCTTCGCCATGGGCGGCAGCATGATCGATACGGGCGGAGGAAGCCCGTTTCAGATCGAAGTTGCCAACCAGTCGTTCAATCGCAGCCTGCACGGCTTTGGCTGGCTCCGGCATATGCGCGCCGCTGATCACGATCTGGCATTCGCCAATGCGCGAGCACTTGTTGACGACTGGATCGTGGTGGAGGGACGCGAACTGGGAGGGCTGGCCTATGAACCTGATGTTCTGGCCACCCGGCTGATTGCCTGGTTTTCGCATTCGCCGATTGTCTTGCGCGGTGCAGATCACGGGTTTTACCGGCGGTTTCTAAAAAGCATTGCCTTGCAGACGCGCTATCTCAAGCACGTGGCCGGCCCGATGCCGGCTGACGCTACCCGGTTCAAGGCCCGGGTAGCGCTGGCAATGGCAAGTCTGTGCCTGCCGTCCAGCGCGGGCCAGGTTCGGGCAGCCTCGCGGCATCTCGATGGCGAAATCGATGCCCAGATCCTGCCCGATGGCGGGCATGTTTCCCGCAATCCGATGGTGCTTATCGAGCTGCTGACTAATCTCCTGCCGTTGAAGCAAACCTATATCAATCTGGGGCAGAAACCGCCGCATAATCTGGCCGCCGGGATGGACCGGATGTTTTCGGCTTTGCGTTTCTTTCGCCATTCCAGTGGCGAACTGGTGCTGTTTAACGGCTCCTCGGCGGTGTCCGCGGACCGGCTGCTGGGCGTGCTGCGGTATGATGAAACCTCCGGTGCGGCATTCCGCGAAATGCCACATTCGCATTATCAAAGACTGTCCTCGGGCAATACCGTGGTGGTTGCCGACACGGGTACTCCGCCCAGGGGCGGGCTTTCCAGTCAGTCCCATGCCGGGTGTCTCTCCTTCGAGCTGTCCTCGGGTGCGAACTGTTTCATCGTTAATGCCGGTGCACCGGTGGTTGCCCATACTTCGTATGCCGATTTCGCCAGGATGACCGCTGCCCACAGCACTGTGACACTTGGGGACCGGTCATCGCTGAGGTTTTCACATTCGGCGTTTCTGGGTCCGATTGTCACCGGCGGCGTGCGCAGGGTCAGCGTGGAATCGCTTGACGAAGACGGCAAGCACCAGGGCTTCAGCGCAACGCATGACGGCTATACCGGCAGTCTGAAGCTGTTGCATCGCCGCAAGATCAGATTGCTGACCTCGGGCCATGAACTGCAGGGCCGCGACGAGATCCTCAGGCCTGATGAAAGCGCGCCCGGACCGGATAACAAAACCTCGGCAGTCGCCCGGTTTCACATTCATCCGACCATTTCTGTTTCCATGGACGAGGATAGCGTGGTTCACCTCACTGCGGGCGATGGCGAAACCTGGGCCTTTGTGGCACGGGATCTGATACCGAAAATCGAGGAAGACGTACATTTTGCCGACCTCGCAGGGGCACGAACCAGCAAACAGATCACGCTGGAATTTGTGGTTGGTCAGCAGTCGCAGATTGACTGGAAGCTGATCCGGACCAATCTGCCGCGCGGCTGACACTGACAACCCTCCACAGATAAGGCCAATTGCGTGTTTTATCGCGCTCCGTGCTGTGTTAACGCATCCTCGCCGCCTGGCTGACGCGGCTGTTGTTGGGGGATTTCGATATGGCTGTTGTGTCCAAAAACCATCCTGTGCCGGATCTGGTCAAGGTTCGCCGCGCTCTGTTGTCTGTTTCAGACAAGACCGGGCTGTTGGATTTTGCGCGCGGGCTCGCCGAGCTTGGCGTCGAACTGGTGTCTACCGGCGGCACCCGCGCAGCACTTGAAGCGGCAGGCCTGAAGGTTCAGGACGTTTCAGACCTGACAGGCTTTCCCGAAATCATGGATGGCCGGGTCAAGACGTTGCATCCCGGCGTTCATGGCGGTTTGCTTTCGATCCGTGACGATGCTGATCACCGCTCTGCCATGCAGACGCATTCGATCGCCGAAATCGATCTGGCCGTCGTCAATCTCTACCCGTTCGAGCAGACCGTCGCCAGCGGTGCAGATGCGGCGACGATTGTCGAGAATGTCGATATTGGCGGACCGGCGATGATCCGGGCCTCTGCCAAGAACCATGCCTATGTGACTGCGATCACTGACCCGGATGATTATACCCGGGTTCTGGAAGCGCTTCGCGGCCATGACGGCTGTGTTCCATTGTCGCTGCGCCGGGAGCTGGCGGCGCTGGCGTTTGCGCGGACTGCTGCCTACGACGCTGCAGTGTCGGGCTGGTTTGCCAAGGACCTCTCGCTGGAAGCGCCGCGGCACCGTGCCTTTGGTGGCAAGTTGCTCGACGTCATGCGCTATGGCGAGAACCCGCATCAGGCAGCAGCGTTCTATTCCAACGGCGAAAACCGGCCCGGCGTGGTGACGGCCAGGCTGCTGCAGGGCAAGCAGCTATCCTACAACAATATCAATGATACAGATGCGGCCTTTGAACTGGTCAGCGAATTTGAGAAGGCGCGGCCTGCATGCGCCATCATCAAGCACGCAAACCCCTGTGGCGTGGCAGTTGGCGATAGCCTGAGCGAAGCCTATCGCCGCGCGCTTGAGTGTGATCAGACCTCGGCATTCGGCGGGATCATTGCGCTTAACCAGCCGCTCGATGCAGAGACCGCGACCGAGATCGTCAAGCTGTTCACGGAAGTCATCATTGCGCCTGACGCCAGCGACGAGGCGCGGAAGATTATCTCCGCCAAGAAAAACCTGCGCTTGATGGTCACCGGCGAACTGGCAGATCCGCGCCAGCCCGGTATCACGGTGAAGACGGTTGCCGGCGGGCTTCTGGTGCAGGGACGTGACAACGGCATCGTGTTGCCGGAAGATTTCAAGGTGGTGACCAAACGGGCGCCGGACGCACGCGAACTTGCCGACCTCGCGTTCGCGTTTCGGGTGGCAAAACACGTCAAATCCAATGCCATCGTTTACGCGCTCAACGGCGCGACGGTGGGTATCGGAGCAGGTCAGATGAGCCGTGTCGATTCGGCCCGGATCGCGGCCCGCAAAGCGATGGATGCCGCGGAGGTGCTGGGGCTTGAAACAGCGCTGACCAAGGGCAGTGTCGTTGCATCCGATGCGTTCTTTCCGTTCGCCGACGGACTGCTCTCGGCGATCGAGGCGGGGGCGACTGCGGTTGTGCAGCCCGGCGGATCGATGCGCGACCAGGATGTGATCGATGCTGCGGACGAAGCCGGTGTGGCGATGGTGTTCACCGGAATGCGCCACTTTCGCCATTGATGCCTTTGATGGAGTATTGATTATGCAGCCCTCGTGCCGGCAATCTTCTGGGCTTTGAGCGTCGTTCGATTAATTGGCCGGTGCACCTGCCTGTACGCCGGACCCCGGCCAGCTTTTCTCGACGCGACCTACAGTTGATACCACCTGATCATCTAGACAGAGCGAATCCATACCTTGAGTATCGAATCAATACTCAAGGTATGGATCCGCTCATTCGTGCTCAGACGATCAGGTTTTGTTTGCTACGCGGCCCGGCTCGTCTGCCGGGTAAGGTGTGGTCCAGAGTATGATCAGGCCAAGCGCGAAGAAGATCGTGATGGTAGCCATCCCGAGCCTTGGAGATCCCGAGAACGCGGTGACGGTTGCCACCAGGAACGGCGCTGTGAAGCTTGTTGCGCGTCCTGCCAGGGCATAGATGCCGAAATAGCGGCCGGCCTCATCCTCAGTGACGCTGCGGGCCATATAGGCGCGGGACGATGCCTGTACAGGTCCGAAAGCGATGCCGATCAGAAGCCCGAAAGCGATGTAGGCCTTTTCCGCCGAGGTGCCGAACAACCCGCCACTGTCCGTGCCAGCGAGTGGAAATGCGCCGAAGAGGGTGAAGCCGGGACCGGTAGAAACGATGCCAACCGTGGCAATCAGCAGTATCAGGATGGCGATCATCACGACAAGCTTGGAGCCGAGTTGGGTATCCAGTCGGCTGGCATAGAGGCACGAAAAGATCGCCACAACATTGAGCATGATGCCGTAAACGCCGATCTCGGTGATCGACCAGCCGAACATGGCAGCGGCAAATCCGCCGCCCAGGGCCAAGAGCGCATTGACGCCGTCCTGGTAAATCATGCGGGCGATCAGAAAACGAAAAATTCCCGAGCGTTGACGTACTTCACCCAGCGTCGAGCGCAGTTCAGCGAGACCATCCCTGACCGCGCCTTTCAGCGCCCTGCGTCCGCCGGCATCAGGAGTGAACAGGAACATCGGCACGATAAAGACGGCATACCAGAGCGCCGAGATCGGGCCTGAGGCGCGGGCATCTTCGCCCTGAAGCGGATCGAGGCCAAATAATGGATCGAGACCGAGAAGCGTCTTTCCGGTTTCAGGCGATGCGGCCAGAAAGCCGATGATGAAGATCAGCACGATCATGCCGCCGAGATAGCCCAGACCCCAGGCGAGATTTGAAACCCGGCCGATCTGCGCTTTTGGAACCAGCCGCAGCAGCATCGAGTCATTGAAGACGATGGAGAATTCAGCGGCTACGGAAGCCAGGGTGAAGACCGCCACCACGGCAACAATGTTGGAACCCGGCGCCGCGAACCACAATCCGCACAGTGCCAGGATCTTGATGCAGGCGAAAAATGCGATCCATGGTTTGCGCGGCCCCGTCTGGTCGGCAATCGAGCCGAGCAGCGGTGAAAACAGCGCGATCAGAAGGCCGCCTGCGGCAATGCCATAACCCCAGGCCGCTTGGCCCGTAGCCGGATCGCTGGCCATGCGGGAGATGAAATAGGGGCCGAAAATGAATGTCGTGACAACCGTGAAGAACGGCTGCGCCGCCCAGTCAAACATCATCCATCCCACGACACCGCGGCGTTGGACAACAGGCGCCGGTGGCAATCCGGTTACATTACTCATTTCACTTGCCCCTATCGAACCAGCACGATGTCAAACCCGCAAGGAGCGAGCCAGATCGCTCAACATTCCGGCGGCAACCGTAAGTTTGGCAACAGACAACTCGCCGCTGTCTGTCAGCGTCAGGATCTGGCCTCGCACATGCGAAATACGATCCTTGTTGGCTTTGAGCCATTGTTCAGCCGGGTCGGACGCCTTCGGATTGCTGTCGAGCACTGTGCCGGCGATGATCCGGCGGGCTTGAGAGATTTCATCAAGACTGCGGGCCAGCGCAAGTCCCTCGAAATGGTCGGTTACCGGGATCCTGTCTACCGCTGCAACAATTCTGCTTAACCGGAAAGCTTCGGTAACGGCAAAGAATGTTTTCGTCGCCCGTTCCAGATCGGTCTTTGAATACTCAGCGACGTGGCAGATGTCCGGCGCAAGGGTGAGACCGGTCAACCCGGCGATCTGATCTGCCAAGTCTGCGGGAACGGACTGAGCGATCAGGTCTTCGCGGGTTTGCTGGGTTTCCTGACGCATGAAATCAGGCATGGCGGCGGACATTGCGCTGTCAAGCTTGGCAATGCCCTGCCGCATCGCCTTGACTGCCGTACCAAGATCGCCCTGTACAGCGCCGGTCTTGAGCGCCCAGCCGGTAACATCCTTGAGGGTGTAGCCGATGCTGGCGTAGAGCTGGTTCTGGACCGCACCGGGAACCTTGCTGTCTAGCTCATCGACCTGTGCATATAGCTGGTTGAGTGACAGGCCATCGCGGGCAAGAACGAAGGCCTTGACGATATCCGCGGCGGTTGCACCGGATTTGTCGCCCATTCCGATGACAAAGGCCGGACCGCCGCGATTTATCGCGTCGTTGCCAAGCAGGGTCGAGATGATTTCGCGACGCAGCCTGTGACTGGCAATATCGGTGGAATAGGTCTTCTGCATCTTTTTGGGGAAGTAGGATCGCAGGGTGGTGTCGAAATAGGGATCGTCAGGCAGGGAACTGGCGACTATTTCATCGAACAGAACCAGCTTGGCGTAGGACAGCAGAACGCCCATTTCCGGACGTGTCAGGGCGTGACCGGCTGCGACCCGCTCAGCGACGGCAATGTCGTCGGGCAGATATTCGACCTTGCGATTGAGCAGGCCGCGGCCTTCGAGATTGCTCATCACCCTGTTGAGTTCGCCAACACCGGATATGCCTTCGGCTTCGGCGATCGATATGGCCAGTGTCTGCAGGTAGTTGTTGCGCAGCACCAGTTCGGCCACTTCATCCGTCATAGAGGCAAGAAGAGTGTTTCGCTTGGGCCGGGTCAGCCGGTCTTCGCGCATGGCGTTTGCCAGCGCGATCTTGATGTTGACCTCCACGTCGGAGGAGTTGACGCCGGCGGAGTTATCAATGGCATCGGAGTTGCAACGGCCGCCGTTCAGCGCATAGGCGATGCGGCCTTTCTGGGTGACGCCCAGATTGGCGCCTTCGCCGATTACCTTGGCGCGAACCTGCCGGGCATGGACGCGGATTGCATCGTTGGCACGGTCTCCGACGTCGGCGTCGTTTTCGCCAGCGTCCTTGATGTAGGTTCCAATGCCGCCAAACCACAACAGGTCGGTTTGCATCGACAGGATCGCGGTCATGATGTCCTGCGGCGTGGCTTTGCCGGCCTCAAGTCCGATCACGGCTGCTGCTTCGGGTGTCAGATCCACCGATTTCAGCGAGCGGGGGATGATCATGGCGCCTTTCGACAGCTTGGACTTGTCATAGTCCTGCCAACTGGAGCGGCCCAGTTCGAACAGGCGGTTGCGCTCGGCAAATCCTTTGGCGCAATCAGGGTCCGGATCAATGAAGATATCGCGGTGATCGAAAGCCGCCAGCAGTTTGATCTGCGTCGACAAAAGCATGCCATTGCCGAACACATCACCCGACATGTCGCCCACACCTGCGGCGGTGAACGGCGTGGTCTGAATGTCGATGTTCATCTCGCGGAAGTGGCGTTTGACGGCTTCCCATGCGCCGCGTGCGGTGATGCCCATCTTCTTGTGGTCATAACCGGCAGAGCCGCCGGAGGCGAAAGCGTCATCAAGCCAGAAATCCTGTTCCTGGCTCAACGCGTTTGCGGTGTCGGAGAAGGTGGCCGTGCCCTTGTCGGCAGCAACCACGAAATAGGGGTCATCGGCATCGTGGCGAACCGTGTTGGCTGGTGGAACGATTGCATCACCGACAATGTTGTCGGTGACCGACAGCAAGGTGCGGATAAACAGTTTGTAGGCCTCGCGGCCAGCTTCAAAGATTGCATCGCGACCGCCATCAGCGGGCAATTTCTTGGGGTAGAAGCCTCCCTTTGAGCCAACTGGTACGATAACTGCGTTTTTCACCTGCTGTGCCTTGACCAGCCCGAGTACTTCGGTGCGGTAATCCTGCGCACGATCAGACCAGCGAAGCCCTCCGCGGGCGACCGGGCCGAAACGCAAATGCACCCCTTCGACTTCCGCGCCGTAAACGAAAATTTCACGGAATGGACGGGGCTGGGGGAGGCCTTCGAGTTTCTTCGGATCAAGCTTGAAAGCCAGTGCCGGCCGGGGAGCACCGTCGGAACCGGTCTGAAAGTAGTTGGTCCTGAGAGAGGATTCGATCGCATTGATGTACCGCCTCAGGATGCGGTCATCATCAAGGCTCGGAACTTCAGCCAGGGCGGCTTCGATTGCTTCGGTTACGCTGGCACTTTGTTCAGTGCGTTTGGAAGCTTTGAGGCCAAGATCAAACCGGATCCGGAACAAATCATACAGTTGGGCGGCAATCGCTGAGTAGCGGTTGAGGCTGTGGGCTATGTATTCCTGTGAGTAGGGAATTCCCGCCTGACGCAGATAGCGCGCATAGGCACGCAGAACCGTCGCTTCACGAACCGACAGACCGGCATTCGTGACCAGACGGTTGTAGCCGTCATTGTCGGTATCTCCACGCCAGACCGACAGGAAGGCTTCTTCCAGCCGTTCTCCGTCGGCGTCAAGATCAACGGCGCGCTTGTCCTCGTGGACGATCTCCATGTCGTGCAGCACCACGGTGTTGGAGACACCTTCTTGGCCGTCGAGGAAAATCTCGTGGGTCTGTTCGCTGATGACCTTGAAGCCGAGGTTTTCCAGCAGCGGCACCCGGCGCGACAAGGCCACCGGTTCGCCGGCATGGAAAATTTTCAAGGCGAGGCGATCGTCAGGTGTGTTGTCGCTGCGATAGAACGCGATCTGGATAACACCGGTTTCCTTGCAGGCGATGATGGCGTTGAGATCAGCCAGTGCCTCTTCGGGCCGGAAACGTTCCTTGTAGGACTGGCTGACACTGACGCGTTCCGTTTCACCGCCACCGAGCACCCGGAACTGGTCTTCCCAGCGGGTGACGATGGAGCGTACGTCGCGTTCAAGCTGATCCTGCGAGATCTGTGGAGTCTTGCCTTCAGACCGGCCAATTATGAAGTGCACACGGGCAACTCCACCCTCGGGAAACGCCGGATAGTAAGCCGACACACGTCCATTGTAGACGGTCTTGAAATAATCACCGATGCGCTCTCGCGCAATTGAATCATACTGGTCGCGCGGGACATAGACAATCAGCGAGACAAACCGGTCGAAACGGTCGATCCGGGGCAGAACGCGGACGCGCGGGCGGTCGGACAATTCGTTGATCTGCATGCAAAAGCGGGCCAGCAGAGGTGCATCGATCTGGAAAAGATCATCGCGCGGATAGGCTTCGAGTGTGTTGAGCAGCAGTTTGCCGGAATGGCTTTCCGGATCGAAGCCGAATTCCGAGACAACGGTTTGGACTTTCGAGCGCAGCAGCGGAATCTTGGTGACAGAGCGTGTGTAAGCTGTGGAGGTGAACAGTCCGACAACACGCAGTTCTCCGATAACTTTGCCTTTCGAATTGAAGCGCTTGATGCCGATATAGTCCATGTAGGTGCGGCGGTGGATGACCGAACGCACATTGGCCTTGGTGACGATCAGAAAATCCGGACCCTGCAGGAAATCAAGAATCTCCGGCGTTGTGGTGACCCGGTCCTTGCCGAGCCGCAGCACCAGCACGTCCGGGTCTGAAAGAATGCCGAGCCCTTCGCTTGAAGCCCGGCTCAACTCAGCCGATTTGCCGTCATCGGTGTAGACATACTCGCGCATGCCAAGGAATGTGAAGTTGTTGTCCCGCAGCCAGGCGATGAAGGCCAGAGCTTCCTGGCGCGCCGGTTCGGTAGCCTTGTCGACATCGAGCGCCACCAGATCGGCAGCGCTGTGGTCGATCATCGCCAGCATCGACTTCCAGTCGCTGACAGCAGCCTGAACCTGGTCAAGGACATGACGGACCCGTGCTGTAAGGTCTTTAGCCGCGGCCTCGGTGAGCCTCGGCATGTGAATCTGGATATGACTGACCCGCTGCGAGGGTTCGCTGCCGTCGCCATGGGAGAAGAGAATAGCTGGCTTCTTGCCGGAGATGACCAGAATAGGGTGCAGCGCCATCAGAATGTCGCGGACATCAGTGGTAACCTCGCCCATGACCGAATCATAGAGGAAGGGTTTGTTGAGCGTGGTGATCGCCAGAATCGAGACGTCGCGACCGTCGGTCGTGGCCTGATCGACATTCACGAGGCTCATCCGGGAGGACTTTCCATCCCATGCCCGAACCTCGGATTCGGCCAATACCGCGGCAGAAGCGAGGTTCTTGGCCGGAAAAAGCTCCAGATCGTCCATACTGACGCTGGAAAACAGCACGTCTGGATTGATGTGCGACTTCTTGCCTTTGGAAGCGATCGATGCCGTTTCCGCAAGTAGTGTTTCTGACTTGCGGGTGTTCTTGATCCCCATCCCAAATCCTCCAAGGCTTGATCTTTGATCGAATCCTAGCAGAAGTGTGTGTCAAAGCGACCCGGATTTCGCGACCAGAGCCAATATTGGAGGAATAAACATGAAAACCCCGCAAGAAGGCGTCATTGCGTTGAATCTGGAGCAGGAAACGCCGCTAAGCGCCGAGATGGAGGCCTATTTTGCCAAATGCCAGGACAAACTGGGCATGGTTCCCAACGTTCTCAAGGCTTACGCATTCAACAATGAGAAACTCGAAGCTTTTGCCGGTTTCTACAATGATCTGATGCTCGCCGGCTCAAATCTGAGCAAACTTGAGCGTGAACTCATTGCGGTGGTGGTGTCGTCGGTCAACAGATGCTTCTACTGCCTGACCGCGCATGGTGCTGCGGTCCGGCAATTGTCCGGGGACCCGGTGCTCGGCGAGCAGATGGTGATGAATTACCGGGTTGCCGATCTCGAGCCGCGGCAGCGCGCCATGCTGGATTTTGCCATCCTGATGACAGAGGATCCGGCGAGAATCGTCGAGGCGGACAGGCAGCGGCTACGTGATGCGGGTTTTACGGATCGCGACATTTGGGATATCTCAGCCGTAGCCGCGTTTTTCAACATGACCAACCGCATGGCGTCGGCGACCGACATGCAGCCAAATCCGGAGTATCACGGGCTTGCCCGCTGATCCGGGGCGGAGATGCAATCAAGCCGCGCAATGAACCGGCAATGGAGCCGGGCTGGGAGCCCTCGCGATGAAAGATGATGAAACAGTCCGCCAGGCAAAACGCTCGCTCGACCGCCTGGGCGAGGAAGGCGGCTTGACAGCGTCACCGGTGATGAAGTCCGCTGCAAACAGTGTGCGCGATCACTTCACCGCCAAGGATGCGAACAAGTCCGACAGGATCGAGGTCTGGGGGACGCGGATCGCCCGCGGGCTGGCGCTTGTGGCGTTAGGCGGACTGGTGTTGTGGATGATCGGGCAGGTTTCGTGATGACAGCAGACAAACAGCGCAATTCCGATATCCGCACATCGGTGATCGTGATTTCTAGTCATGTGGTTCGCGGATCTGTCGGCAACCGAGCGGCGGTGTTTGCACTTGAAACCCTTGGCTTCCCGGTCTGGGCGGTGCCGACGGTCATTCTGCCCTGGCATCCCGGGCATTCCCGCGCGACCCGAATCGTGCCGTCGGGCGAGGATTTTTCGGCGCTGATCGAAGATCTGTGCGGCGCACCCTGGCTTGGTGAAGTGGGCGGTGTGCTCAGTGGCTATCTGGGAGATGCCGGACAGGCAGCGGATGTGGCCCGGCTTGTTGGTGCGGTGCGCACAGCCAATCCGGATGCGCTCTATATGTGTGATCCGGTGATTGGCGATACCGGCGGACTTTACGTTCCCGAAGCCACCGCCACCGCTATCGCCAAAGAGCTGATCCCGATTGCAGATATCGCCACGCCGAACCTGCATGAGCTCGCCTGGCTGTCCGGTGCGCCGATCACCGATTCCGCTTCGATGACAGCGGCTGCAGAAACACTGGGTCCGGCGCGGGTGCTGGTGACGTCTGCGCTGGCGATGATGGCCGGCAGTACCGGCAATCTGCTGGTCAGCGGCCAACAGTCTGTGATGGCCGAGCACCGGCTTATCCCCAATGCGCCAAACGGACTTGGCGACCTGATGTCAGCGACCTTTCTGGCTCGGCTTCTGGAAGGCATGGCTGAGGAAAAGGCATTGCAGACGGCAACTGGCACGGTGTTTGAAATTCTCGCCCGGACGGCCCGACGCGGTGCTGATGAGCTGACGCTTGAAACCGATGCGCAAAGCCTTCGAACGCCGATGGCGATGGTCAATATGCGCCGGGTCATGTCGATGGCCAACCGCAAGAAGCCGTGAGCGGAGACGACCAGCCCGGGAATGTCCTGGTTGGCGTTGACGGCTGCCGTGCCGGCTGGATTGCGGTGGCGCTGCGCCCCGGCGACACGCGGCCGGAAGTGAGGGTTTTCGAGCGCTTCGCCGATCTGGTCGCAGAGTTTGGCCCCAATGCAACAATAGCAGTGGACATGCCAATTGGACTGCCTGACAGGACATCAGGTTCCGGCCGTGGACCTGAACAGGCAATACGGCCCTATCTAGGTGCGCGCCAGTCGAGTGTGTTCTCGATCCCGGCGCGGGCAGCGGTCGAGGCTGAAACCTACCGTGAAGCCTGCGATCTGGCACAGGTGTGCTCGGATCCACCCAGAAAGGTCTCCAAACAGGCGTTTTTTCTGTTCGGCAAGATCCGCGAGATCGATAGCCTGTTGCAGGCCGACATCGCCTTGCGTCATCGCATCATCGAGTGTCATCCGGAGTTTTCGTTCTGCCGGCTGAACAACATGGTGCCCATGGCGACACCCAAAAAGATCCGTGGTGCGGTCAATCCAGAAGGTATTGCCCAGCGGGTGGAGTTGCTTGCGTCTCACGGGATTGACAGCGCTTTCTTTGGCAAAGGGCCGCCGCGTGGGGCTGCCATGGATGATCTGGTTGATGCGAGCGTCAACCTGCTGGTGGCCGGACGGCATGCGAAGGGTTTGACTGAAACCTTTCCATCCCACCCGATGCGTGACCGGTACGGAATCCTGATTGCGATCCACGGCTGATCCGGTTTTCTCGCAGGCGATGAGAAAATGGCAGATTGATCTTCGTTGCGTGCCCGTTTATGTCCGAAGGCATGTCGACATTTCCCAGCCGCCTTCTCGAAGGCTACCAGACATTCATGAGTGGCCGCTACACGGCCGAACGGCAACGCTACCGTGACCTCGCAGAGACCGGTCAGGAACCGCACACGCTGGTTATTGCCTGTTGCGATTCGCGCGCAGCTCCCGAGACCATTTTCGATTGTGGCCCGGGCGAATTGTTCGTGGTTCGCAATGTGGCCAACCTGGTGCCGCCTTACGCACCGGACAGCAATTATCACGCGACCTCCGCTGCGCTGGAATTTGCCGTTCAGTCGCTCAAGATCCGCCAGATCGTGGTCATGGGGCATGGCCGCTGCGGCGGTATCAAGGCGGCGCTCGATCCCAACTCGGCACCGCTTTCACCAGGGGATTTCATCGGGCAATGGATGGGCCTGCTCAAACCTGCCGCACAGCAGATTCAGGACAGCCAGCTTTTGACAAGCGGGGAACGGCAGATTGCGCTCGAGCGGATTTCAATCCGCAATTCGATGGCAAATCTGCGAACATTCCCTTGCGTCAAGATCCTGGAAGATCGTGGCTCAATGGTGATCAGTGGCGCCTGGTTTGATATCTCAACCGGCGAATTGTGGGTGATGGATCCCAAAACCGGCGATTTCTTCCGGCCCGAACCCGCGGAAGCTTGACATCAGGTGCTGCAGTCCGGTTCCATGAGTCTCAAGCGTCAAGAAGCGCGCGATGACTTGGGGAGCTTGAGATGATTGCAGTCCGGCATTTGATATCCTTACTGATTTTCGCGACGTTTCTGTCTGTTTCCTCGGCTTCGGCCCAAAATACCCTGGTTGATCGTTGGTATACGGCGCTGTTCGACGTCAATCGTGTGGCGATTGCCGATTTGCTTGCCGAAGATGTGATTATAAATCTCGAGGATCTGGGAGTGACCCAGACCAAGACCGAATTCATCGAGTCGCTTGATGAATGGGAAGAAGTTGCCAAAAACGCCAATCTTGCATGGCAACTCGAAGAGGGCACAGAAGCGGGCCCAGACGAAGCTTCGGTGCTGGTGTGTTACCAGTTTCCGGACAACGAGATGATGATCCGTGAAGTTTTCGGCTTTCGGGGAAGCAAGATCATCAGCAGCGTCCAGACAACTGTGGGCGACAGCTGCGAGAATTTCTGACAGGCAGCGCGTTCAGATGAATTTATCAGAACGCGCTGTACTGCGGGCCTCAGCCGTCGATCTCGGCACCGATCTTTGCGATGGCCTTCTGGTAGACACCGGCCGCGTTCCATCCCTGGATGGCGCGGAAATTGGTTTCACCTGGCTGGTAGCCGCCGCCGCGGCTCCAGCCATGGCCGCGCAGGAAGTTTGCTGTGGAGGCCAGCGCATCGGCTTTTGATCCGAGATTGATGCCGCCACTGCCGTCGCCATTGACACCAAAGCGCGCCACATTGGCGGGCAAGAACTGGGTCTGTCCGATTTCGCCGTGCGCCGCACCTTTGAAATCCGGTGAAATCCAGCCTTTCTCGATCAGCTGCATCAATGCATAGAGCTGTTCAGTGAAGAAAGCCGAGCGTCGGCAATCATAGGCCAGTGTGGCGACCGCCGAGACGGTGTGCTGATTGCCAGTGAAGGCGCCAAAGCCTGATTCCATGCCCCAGATGGCGATCAACGGGCCGGCGGGAACGCCATACTTCTTTTCCAGAGCTGCAAACAGGCCCGCATTCTGCTGCTTCAGCCGTTTGCCCTTGGAGATGATGGTGGAGGCGCCGCGCTTTTGCATGAACTGGTCAAATGACAGCTTGAAGCTCTTCTGGTTGCGGTCGGCCGATATGGTTTTTGTGGCGTAGCGGGCATTCTTGAAAGCCCGGTCTAGGGTACTTTGACTAATTCCGGCTCTGCTTGCTTCCTGCTTGAACTGCCCGACCCAGGCCGTGAATCCACCTGAGTTGTTGCCGCAAGTGGCCGCCAGCGCCTGTCCGCTGAGTCCGGCTGCAATCAGTGCTGCAGCGCCCACAATCTTGAGTGTTTGAAACCTGCTATTCATGCCTGCCACCTTAACCTCTGTAAAACCGTTCAGGGCGGACTTTGCCAGCGATTCGGTTAAAAGTCACGAAACGCCGGTATGGGAAAACCCCGCCATCGGTTCTCAATGGCGGGGTTTGCTGTTTCAGTCTATCTGAAATCACACTTCAGCACGAGGTTTGATCAGGCGGCGATTGACCATGAGCTCGGCAATCTGGATGGTGTTGAGCGCCGCGCCCTTGCGCAGATTGTCCGACACTATCCAGATGTTGAGACCGTTTTCAACGGTAGCGTCTTCGCGGATGCGGGAGATGAAGGTCGCGTCTTCACCGGCACATTCATAAGGCGTGATGTAGCCACCGTCCTCATGCTTGTCGATGACCTGACAGCCGGGTGCATCGCGCAGGATGTCGCGAGCTTCGTCGGCAGTGATCTCGTTTTCAAACTCGATGTTGACCGATTCCGAGTGACCGATGAAGACCGGCACACGTACCGCGGTGCAGGTGACCTTGATTTTCGGATCAAGCATCTTTTTGGTTTCGGCCAGCACCTTCCATTCTTCCTTGGTGTAGCCGTCTTCCATGAAGTCATCGATATGCGGGATGACGTTGAAAGCGATGCGCTTGGTGAATTTCTGGCTGGTGATCGGATCAGCAACGAAGACCGCACGGGTCTGGTTGAACAACTCGTCCATGCCGTCCTTGCCGGCACCGGACACCGACTGGTAGGTCGAGACCACGAGGCGCTTGATCTTGGCATGGTCGTGCAGCGGCTTCAGCGCGACGACCAGCTGGGCGGTCGAGCAGTTCGGATTGGCGATGATGTTGCGCTTGGTGTACATCGAAATCGCGTCCGGATTCACTTCCGGCACGATCAGCGGTACATCGGCGTCGTAGCGCCAGGCCGAAGAGTTGTCGATGACGACGCAACCCTGTGCGCCGATCTTCGGCGACCATTTCTTGCTGACGGTGCCGCCGGCCGACATCAGGCAGAGATCGGTGTCGGAGAAATCATAGGTCTCGAGATTTTTGACCTTCAGGGTCTTGTCGCCGAAGGACACTTCGGTGCCGACGGAACGGCTCGAGGCGAGGGCTACGACTTCGCTGACAGGGAAGGCGCGCTCTGCAAGAATGTTGAGCATTTCGCGGCCGACATTGCCCGTCGCCCCGACGATTGCGATTTTGAAACCCATGGTTCCCGTGCTCCTCTCTCCCCTTGTTAGCGGTCAAGCGCCACTCTTCCCGCCCCGGGGAGAGTGAGGGGCGGAACGGGTCAGATCGTGGTTTTGGTTTTGATCGTGGTGCGCATGGTGGCGGTGTTTTGATTGAAGTGCACAGAAATGTCAATTCCATCCATGTCCCGAGTTTCTGGCGGTCAGGAATGATCTGGCTTGCCGGTTCGAGATCAGAGATGCGCCATCTCGCGGGTCGCGCCGGACACCCGGATCGAGCTGCCGGGTTCATCAGTGAATTGCGCGACGATAACGGATCTTTCACCCATGTCTTCGCCCTGGGTGATTTGTATCCGGTTCTGGTGCGGCCAGCCGAGATCACGCAGATAGCCGGCAAAGGCAGCGGCGGCTGCTCCGGTAGCAGGATCTTCCAGCACCCCACCTGATGCAAAGGCATTGCGCACGTCAAACCCGGTATTTCTGCGAACGTGAACCAGCATAATGGTGACAAGGCCGTAGTCGCGCATCAGGGCTCTACCTGCGTCGAGGTCGTAGGTCATGGCGGCAAGATCGCTGCGGTGCTTGAGTGCCAGTATGAGGTGATCGGCGCCTGCATGGATTTCAGCCGGGGCCAGCGCCGGGTCCAGTTGCTCGGGGCTGTAATTGAGAAGCGACAGGGCTTTGTCGACGAGGCCTGCTCTGGGAGTAGCGCTGCGTGTGGGCGGCGATTGGAGCGCCGCTGTGTAGCCGTCCAAGGAGGCGGCGGCTTCAACCGTAATGTCGGCATTGGCGAGCTGCAGCGCGAATCGTCCATCACCGGAATGTTTGGCAAGGGCAGCCCCCAGCGCGATGGTCGCATGGCCGCAAAACGGGACCTCCGATTCGGGCGAGAAGTAGCGCACCTGCCACCGGTCCGGTGCGCTGTTGGGCACCGCAAACGCGGTTTCCGAATAGCCGACTTCGGCCGCTATCCGGCGCATTTCGGCTTCTGCGGGAAAGTGATCCGCCAGCACGATGCCCGCGGGGTTTCCACCCTGCCCGGCGTCTGAAAAGGCTGCAATGCGTTGAACGGTCATGGTGTGTTCCTCGGTAAATGATGGTGAGGGCATGATAGACAATCGGTGCAAACTTGGCCTTGCTATATTCAAGGAAAAACAGACATATTCCCTTCCAACGGAAGAGATATTGCATACAGGGGCTTCAAGATGAAAATGGATGATACAGACAGACTGATCATCAAACTGTTGCGGCAAGATGCACGCATGCCGGTCAGCGAATTGTCCAAACGGATCGCTCTGTCGGGTCCGTCGACCGGCGATCGGATGCGCCGGCTTGAAGCGCAGGGCGTCATATCGCGCTACACCGTCGAGTTGGATCTCGAAGCGCTGGGTTACCCGTTGCAGGCCATTGTCCGGATCAAGCCCAGACCCGGCAACATGCATATCGTCGAGGACATGATCCTCAAGGAACCGGGATTTCTCGATTGTGACAAGGTAACCGGGGATGACTGTTTTGTCACGAGATTGGCGCTGCGGTCCATCGCTGATCTCGATCCCGTGCTGCTTCCGTTCCATGAGAAGGCCGAAACCAATACCGCGATCATCAAGTCTTCACCGTTTCGCAGTCGAAGCCCGGTCTAGGTCTGGATCGAGTAACAATCAACGGTAAAGCAGGTGTGACTTCGAGTGACCTCAGAGTTACCGGACGGCATGGTAGCATCGTCAGATAGTCACATGGTGGAGGAATGATAATGTACAATAAATCGATAATGATGCTTGCTGCTGCTGCAGTGATTGGTGCGGTATCCGTGGCAAGCGCTCAGGATGCACCCTTTGGAAATGCCGAAGACACAGATTATGCCAACAAGCTCTGGGACGTGATGGTCGAGCAGAATCTGGTCGGAGAAAACTCCATCAAGGTCAGGCCGTTTGAAGGCAATGAGCCGCATGGCGCGATACAGGAGGTTTTGGCTACAGCCGCCACTCTTGATGGCCACAGTGGACGGCTTCTGGTCAAGCGGAACCATGGCGGCAAGGAAGATTTGAGTGTCGAAGAAGTCTATGATGACCCGATTGGAAATCTCGTGGCAATCACCGTCATGTTCAAGCGCGAGAGTGGCTATGACACCGAGAACCAGGACTGGTTCTGGGCAAAGTACCTGCCGTCCGGCGAACTCGACAAGAATCCCAAGGGCATGCAACTAGCCGGTCGCGTCGCCAAGGGCGCAGACGAAGGCTGCATAGCTTGTCACACCGCGGCTGGCGGTGAAGATCTTGAGACGCTGACTTCGAAATAGCACTGGCGTGCCAAAAAGGCCCGACCTGATTGTTTCAGGCCGGGCCATCAAGATGACGGCTTTGAAACAAAAGCCCGTCAGCCGGCGTAGGCTGCGAGAATTGCGTCACCCATTTCAGTGGTGGAGATCTGCTTGCAGCCATCGGACATGATGTCGCCGGTGCGCAGGCCCTTGTCGAGCACCGCAGCGATCGCGGCTTCGAGGCGATCGGCCTCTGCCACCATGTTGAACGAATAGCGCAGGCACATGGCAAACGATGCGATCATGGCGATCGGGTTGGCAATGCCCTGACCGGCGATGTCGGGAGCCGAGCCGTGAACGGGCTCATACAGAGCCTTGCGCTTGCCGGTCTTGGCATCGGGCGCGCCGAGCGAAGCCGAAGGAAGCATGCCCAGCGAGCCGGTGAGCATCGCCGCAATGTCTGACAGCATGTCGCCGAACAGGTTGTCGGTGACGATGACATCGAACTGCTTGGGCCGGCGGACAAGCTGCATGCCTCCGGCGTCGGCCAGCATGTGGCTGAGCTTGACGTCCGGGAAGCGGGCCTTGTGGGTGGCGGTGACCACTTCGTTCCACAAAACGCCGGACTTCATGACGTTGCGCTTTTCCATCGAGCAGACTTCGTTCTTGCGGGTGCGCGCCAGTTCGAATGCGACAGCTGAAATGCGCTCGATCTCATAGGTGTCATAGACTTGCGTATCGATGCCGCGCTTCTGGCCATTGCCGAGATCAATGATTTCCTTGGGTTCGCCGAAATAGACCCCGCCGGTGAGTTCGCGCACGATCAGAATATCGAGGCCTTCAATCACGTCCTGCTTCAACGATGACGAGTTCGCCAGCGCCGGATAGCAGATCGCCGGGCGAAGGTTGGCGAACAGTTCCATGTCCTTGCGGCAACGCAGGAGGCCTGCTTCCGGGCGCACTTCGTAGGGGACCGCGTCCCACTTCGGTCCGCCGACAGCGCCGAACAGCACGGCATCGGCGGCCATGGCCTTTTCCATGTCGGCATCGGAGATCGCCTGACCGTGGGCGTCGTAGGCGCAGCCACCGACAAGGCCTTCATCGGTTGAGAAGCCTGCCGCTTCCTTGTCGTTCATGAAGCCGATTATCTTGCGGACTTCAGCCATGGCCTCAGGGCCAATGCCATCACCTGGAAGAAGGAAGAGAGAGCGTGTAGCCATGGGTCATGCCTTTCGATGTTTAGACCCGCTGAAGCGGCGGGCAAGCGATGGATCCGGCTCGCACAGGGTCGGCCGGACCGGGAATTGGGTCTGAAGCAAGTTGCATTGAACCGTATTCAAGCAATGTGCCTCAGGTTTTTGTTTTTGCGCCTGTTTTATTCCTAAAACTGGTTCCCACTTTTCGGAAGACGCTTTACATTTTCCTCACCGCGATCACCGCATTGGTACCGCCGAATGCGAAAGCGTTGGAGATCGCAATGTCGACCTTCTTTTCGCGTGCCTCGTTCGGGGTCACGTCGAGATCACAAAGCGGGTCGGGAGTTGTGTAGTTGATGGTTGGCGGGATCACGCCCTCGCGCACGGAATTTACACAGGCAATCAGCTCGATGGCGCTGGACGCGCCAAGACAATGGCCATGCATTGATTTGGTCGAGGAAACGGAGACGGTGTCGGCCGCCGCGCCGAAGACCTCACGGATGACCCTGGTTTCAGTCTGGTCATTGGTCTGTGTGGCGGTGCCGTGAGCGTTGATGTAATCGACCTGGTCGGCTGAAATTCCGGCGTCGGCGAGGCAATTGCGCATTGCAGCAGCGGGACCCTCAACCGTCGGATTTACGATGTCGGAGGCATCTCCCGACATGCCGACGCCGATGATTTCAGCCAGAATATTGGCGCCGCGCGCCTTGGCGTGTTCGTAGGATTCGAGAACCGCAATAGCAGCACCGTCGCCGAGAACCAGGCCGTCGCGGTCAGCGGAAAATGGCCGGCAGACCGAACGGGCGAGAACGCGAAGCGATTCCCAAGCCTTGAGCGGACCGTAGACCAGAGCCAGCTCGGCGCCACCTGCGAGCATGACATCGGCGCGGCCTAGCCGGATCTGGTCAATAGCTGAAATAAATGCGTGATTTCCTGATGCGCAGGCCGAGGTCACGCCAAAAACCGGACCTTGCAGCCCCATGGCAATGGAGACGTGGCCGGATGGACCGCTGGGCATGACCCGTGGAACGGTGAAGATGTGGGCGCGTTTCTTTTGTTCCAGAAAGATGTCGACATAGCTCTGATCGACCGCATCGGTTCCGAAAATGCCGACGCCAACGACTGCACCTGATCGGTGAGGATTGAACTCACCCTGCTCCAGGCCGGCCTGTTTCATGGCCTGGCGGGCGGCGATCACGGAGATGCGACTGATTCCGCTCATGGTCAGGCTTTGGCGTTTGTCGATTCCATCGTCTTCCGGGTAGCCGATGATGCCGCAGCCGGTTTTGACCTTCAGATCACGAGTATCGATATCCAGCGGCCGACAGCCATCGCGGCCTTGTTTCATGCTGGTCCAGATGTCGTCTGAATTGCCGCCAAGAGCACAAATGCCCCCCATTCCGGTGATGACGACACGCCGCTGTTCCATGATCAGGTCTTGGCCGCGACGAGTGTTTTGACCACATCAACGATATCACCGACTGTTTTGAGCGATTCCCAGGCTTCGGCGGTGTTGAGGTCAATCTCGATGTCGTGCTCATCCTCGATATCCATGACAATCTCTGTCAGGACGAGCGAATCGATTTCAAGCTCTGCGAGTTCCGTGTTGCGGCTGATCTCGCCGGCGTCGATCTCCCCGGCGGAGGCAATCCTTCCGATGATCGAGGCTTCTATATCCTTGGCCATAGATACTCCCTTCAACACGCGTCGAAACGCACTATTCCCCACAAATCCAGCAGCAGACGACGCCTAAAGCCAGGAATGGGTCGCGCTGTTTTTTGCTTCATAGGTATCGATGGCGCTAGCTTTCTCGAGAGTCAATCCGATGTCGTCGAGACCATTGAGCAGGCAGTGCTTCTTGAACGCGTCGATATCGAACTTGATCACACCACCATCGGGTCCGCGGATTTCCTGTTCTTCCAGGTCAACCGATACGGTGGCATTGGCGCCGCGGCGTGCGTCATCCATCAGCTTGTCGAGATCTTCCTGGCTGACAACAATTGGCAAGATGCCGTTCTTGAAGCAGTTGTTGTAGAAAATATCGGCGAAGCTGGTCGAGATCACACAGCGAATGCCAAAATCAAGAAGCGCCCAAGGGGCATGCTCACGGGATGAGCCGCAGCCGAAATTGTCACCGGCAACCAGAATGGAGGCATTGCGCCAGGCCGGCTGGTTGAGCACGAATTCCGGATTCTCCGATCCATCTTCATTGTAGCGTGCTTCGGCAAACAGGCCCTTGCCCAGACCAGTGCGCTTGATGGTCTTGAGATAATCCTTCGGGATGATCATGTCGGTGTCGACGTTGACAACCGGAAGGGGGGCGGCAACGCCGGTGAGGCGGGAGAATTTTTCCATGGCTTGCGGATCCTGTCTGTCTGTGCCGGAGCATTTAACAAACAAAAAGCCGAAAAAGAAGAGGCTGGCCGCTACTTCGCTACAAGAAGCCTGTTCTGTGCGGCCAGAATCTGCATTTACATGTCAATAATGGTGCCGCGCCCGTCGTTCCAGATGCGGTAATCGGCCTTGGATTTGTCCTGGCTTCCCCCCGCGGATGCCTTGGCCGTGGCAGGCTGGAAGCGTCCGGTCAGACGGGCGATGGTGATCGCCCCGGCGGCGAGGGTGCCTAGAACGAGTGCCAGAGCCAGACCGGCGAAAGCTGCAAACACCAGACCCAGACCGGTGACGACTGCGAGAATTGGTCTCATTATCACGTTCCCTTGTTTCATGGGGTATATGTGGTGATCGGCGGGGCGGCGTTCAATAGCGCGCCTGGCGGGCTGCTTATCTGGTCCGCCCTGTACTGGACCCTTGCAAGGCCGGGCCGTCGAAGGCAATAAATGCAATATGACCAGATCTTTCTCCTCCAGGCCGGTGCGGCCTCGCCGTTCCGTGCTGTATCTGCCGGCAAACAATTCGCGTGCGCTGGACAAGCTGCCGGGGCTGTCGTGTGACAGCGTGGTATTCGATCTTGAAGATTCAATCACGCCCGGCGCGAAAGACCAGGCGCGAGAGGCCCTGCGAACATTTTTTTCTGATGGCCGGGCGGCAAGTCTGCCTGCCGGGATGGAAAAAGTCATCCGCATCAACGCGCTGTCATCCCCATGGGGGGCTGAGGACCTGCTTGCGGCACGCGGCTGCAAACCGGATGCCATCCTGATTCCGAAAGTCGATGCGCCGGAAGACATTCTGGCGGTGGACGACGCGCTGGACCAGACCGATGCTCCGGCCGGATTGCGACTATGGGCAATGATCGAGACGCCGCGCGGGGTGATGAATGCAGGCCAGATTGCCCGAATGGCGCGCAGCGACGGGGCGCGGCTGGATTGTTTCATTACCGGCACCAATGACCTGCTCAAGGAAACCGGTGTTGCAGCGCTGCCCGGGCGGCCGTGGTTGTCGCCCTGGCTGATGCAGATTGTGCTCGCTGCACGGGCTTACGGACTAGATGTGCTTGATGGCGTCTACAACGATTTCAAGGATGAGGATGGTCTGACGCGCGAATGCGCTGATGGTCAGGCGATGGGATTTGATGGCAAGACACTGATCCATCCAGCCCAGATCGCAGCGGCGAACAGGGCTTTCGGCATTGCGCCGGTCGAGCTTGCGCAAGCCCGCGCGATTGCGGAAGCATTTGCGCTGCCGGACAATCAGGATCGCGGTGTCATCAGCCTTGGCGGGCGGATGGTGGAGCGGCTGCATCTTGAAATGGCCGAACGGTTGATTGAAAAGGCCAAGCGGATTGAAGCAAGGCAAGGCGGAGACCAGGATACATGAAACTCTATCGTTTTCTCACCGGACCCGATGAAGGCGCCGATTTTTGCCACAAGGTCAGCCTTGCGCTGTCCAAGGGCTGGCAACTGCATGGCTCACCCAGTCTGTCGTTCAACACGGTCACGGGGGTGGTGCAGTGCGGCCAGGCGGTGACCAAGGATGTTGACGGCAAGGATTACGACCCGGCCATGAAGCTTGGAGACCAGTAATCGTGGATGAGTTTCTGAGCCGTACCGCTTCAGCCGACCTCGTCACCCTGCGGCTCGATCTTCACCGCCGGCCAGAGCTGTCGAGCGAAGAGCGCGAAACTGCCGCCCGGATCGCAGCCGAACTTGAACGCTGCCATCCGGATGAGCTTCTCACGCAGCTTGGCACCCACGGGGTGGCTGCTGTCTTTGACAGCGGCGTCGAAGGTTCGACCGTGCTTTTCCGTTGCGAACTCGACGCACTTCCAATCACCGAGATCTCGACCTTCGGATGGCGCTCGGAGATCGATGGCAAAGCGCATTTGTGTGGTCACGACGGACATATGGCTATCCTGTGCGGGCTTGCCCAACAGCTGGCTGCGAACCGGCCTGCGCGTGGCCGGGTTGTGCTGTTGTTTCAACCTGCCGAGGAAACCGGAGCAGGTGCTGCGGATGTGATCGCCGATCCGCGGTTCGAGCGAATTCGTCCGGATTTTGCCTTTGCCCTGCACAATCTGCCGGGCCTGCCGCTGGGTGCAGTGGGGGTGCGCTCCGGTCCGTTCACATTCGCGTCCGAAGGGCTGGCTATCAGGCTGTCAGGCCGCACGTCGCATGCGGCACAGCCCGAGGCGGGGCTCAGCCCGGCGGCTGTCATGGGGCAACTCATGGAGGAGCTTCCGGCCTTGCCCGAAGCGCTGGGGCACAAGACCGGCCACTCGCTGGTTACGCTTTCCCATGCGCGGCTCGGCAAGGCAGCTTTCGGCATATCTCCGGGGGAGGCCGATGTCTGGGTGACCATTCGCGCCATCGACGACAGCTTGCAGGCCGGTCTGATGCGCGAAGCAGAAAAACTCGCGCGACGACTGGCCGAGGCTGATGGCTTGGCTGTGGACTTCGACCGTCACGAGAATTTTGCCGCCGGGCACAATGACGAAGAGGCGGTGTCAAGAATTGAAGCCGCAGCGGAGGCCCTGGGGGCGAAACGCGTCGAGGTCGGCGATCCTTTCCGCTGGTCGGAAGATTTTGGCCGTTTCGGCAGCGTGGCGAAAACCGGTCTGTTCGTGCTCGGATCTGGTGAGGATCACCCGCGCCTGCACAATCCGGATTTCGACTTTCCTGACGAGTTGATCGGACCCGGAATTGCGATGTTCGAGTGGATCACAAGAGACATCTGCGGAGCGCAGGCCGCGGACTGACGGCGAAAGGGATGAGAACCTTATTCCACCCCAGCTTCGAGACGTTCCATATCGTCGTCGGACAGGCCGAAATGGTGGCCGATCTCGTGGATCAGGACATGGCTTATGATGTCGCCCAGGGTTTCGTCGTTTTCAGCCCAGTAGTCGAGGATCGGACGACGATAGAGAATCACCTTGTTGGCGAGTTCGCCGGTTTCGATTGCGAAACGCTGGGTCAGGCCCCGCCCCTCGAAAAGCCCGAGAAGATCGAAGGGGGTTTCAAGCCCCATGTCCTCGAAAATCTCGTCATCGGGGAAATCGGCAACGATGATGGTTACATTGCCGGTATGCGCCCGAAAGCTTTCAGGCAGCTGTGCATAAGCATCTATGGCGAGTGATTCGAACTCGGCGAGTGACGGTGCATGCCGGTCTTTCCAATCCCCTGTCTGATCAATTCGCGCCATGAAAAATCCTTCTGTCTGCCAAACCGTAAGTGCTGTCCGGTCAGTCTGACAAGCAGCATATATGGGAAGCGAGTGACCTTTTCGAGAGCAGGATCTTACGGGGCAGGGATCGGAGCCAATCATCCTGCAATTGGACCAATACTCTAACGTCGCGGAATATAGCGATCCGACAGGCCCCGGATGATCTCGATCAGCACTGCGGTGAACACCCCGAAGGCCAGAAGGCCATTGACCGCGACGAAGCCGGAAAGAATGCGCCAGCTGTGTTCAACAACGATGTCGCCGTAACCGACGGTGCTGAAGGACACCATGGAGAAATAGACCGCTTCCTCGAATGTCGGAAAGACACCGAGAACGTGAAACAAGATGGCCCAGATCCAGACGCAGACAGTGTTGGCGAGCAGCACCATCACTACCGCACTTGAGAGCAGCCAGAAGAATTGCATGACCCCGGGACGGTGATCTGAATAATTGGTTTCCGCCCTGCGAACCAGACGCAGCGTGACCAGAACGAAGGCAATCATCACGGCGGTTGATGCAAGAATAGTTAGCGTGCCGATGATAAGTTCGGTGATCATGGGGCGTTTATACCGATTTGAGAGGTGTTAAGGGCGCCAGGACGGATGAGCAATTTCGATTATCAACGCGAACCAGCGGCAAGGCAATCACATCAACTGCATCGCCACCGCTCCAGGATTATGCGGTTTGATGATCGGTGATTTCGGGTGCTGCCGCGTTGATGCTTGTCAAATCCGGTGGGTTTGCCTGGTAAAAATGAACCCAAACGCAAGATAACAAAATTTGCGGCTTGAGGCCTGCCGGAAGACGACCAGCAGCCTGCCGGCTACATGAAGGCCAGTTTCGTCATTTTCTGAAATGTGGAGAAACTGGAGCGGGCGAGGCGATTCGAACGCCCGACCCCAACCTTGGCAAGGTTGTGCTCTACCCCT